>NZ_JAEC01000066.1 GCF_000518705.1 Shewanella colwelliana ATCC 39565 | reverse complement strand
ATCACCACCTCAATAATGACCGAATGGCGGTATATCGCTGGCATGCAATGCATCTCTGTGGTGCACGATTTTTAAACTAGGAATTATGCCTATCGTGCTTGTCTATTGGGCCGATGTAAGAGAACAACTTCGTTTGATGGCGTTAAGGGCATCGGTCAGTGTTGTCGGTTGTCAGGCTAGGGAAAGAAGTACGACGGAGGGAAAACTATCGAATAACAGCGCAGCATTTACGCGGGGCAATGCATGAATGCATCAAGTTGCTTCACACTGCCGGGAGACCTGAATTATGAGGGGATCCCCCTGCGCCCTGTTAATGGGCAAAATATTGTTGGCTAAAATGTTGAGGAACGGAAACAGCCAACTGTTTTTTGTCCTTATTAATTAGCTTATTATGCGACTAGAACTCCGTAAACTCAATACCATTAAAAAATACATCGCTATCATATTGTAATGTTGAATATCCAGTATCTTCAAAGTAACGACTAGAGTACTCAATGTTTACACCTACGGTGTTACTTTTAGGGTGTTGGCAATTATATCCAATACTTTCATATACCATTGAAGCATTGCCTCCTTGAATTTTAGCATTCGTATCTGTTGATCTTGAATGATATTTCACACAAACAGCACCATTAAGTGGTGAAAGATTTTCAGTGTTTTCTCTGTTCTCAAATCGACCAGTATCAGGAGTAGATGCTCTTGAACTAACAATATATTCTAAGAGTTTTTTATCTGAATCTAAACTTGGCAATTTAAATATGGAAACGTTTACAACATGCGATTCATTTTTATTAATTCCTTTACTCCCAAGAGATGATTGATAGCCTGAGGCAGCTATAACTACCCAGTCTCCATTTTGTGGAGGGAGTGTCGTAACACCATAAATGTTGATAGGGCTATTTGAATTTACAATTGGTGCAACAGTTGCGCACGAAGCAAGAAATAGACTTGATACTAATACTATAATTTTAAACACTAAACTTTCCTTAGTAGCATAACGCTGCATTCTAGGGAATCCCCAGATAATTTCTTTTACAATCAATTAGTAGACACGCATGGTGCTGTTTGATCTAATCAATTTCGCCAAAAACAAACTAGAA
>NZ_JAEC01000065.1 GCF_000518705.1 Shewanella colwelliana ATCC 39565 | reverse complement strand
AAAAGGGTTTCGCTCATGACTATCGGGAATATGAAATTGTACGAAGAAGTTTATCTTAAAAGCTACGTTTACCACCACCTTCGACGAAGAGCCTTATTTATACAGTATTATTTGATATTTCCGAATATCAAGGAAAATAGTGAAATAATTTTGCGCGTTTATACACGTACTAATTCATATAATTCATTTTTATCAATCAGTTATGTGTTGACGACTTGAGATAATAGGTTTGGAAAACGCGCATGCGCGTTTTTCTAGATGGTATATTTAGCAAAATGCTGATAAGTTCATTACATACAGATAGTTAACTGTGCGCGTTTTCACTGGTCCAACGAGGTAAACGCGCATGCGCACTAATAAAATGTTATGTTTACGGAGTTTATCAATGAAGTTTTATGTTTACCTTTTCACAGGTCTTTTTTTCTTAAGTGGTTGTGTATCAAATAATATTGAACGTGCTAAAAGTATTACTTCAAATGAGCCAATATTAGTTTTATCTCAATTTCCTGATGAGCTCCAAGTTAAAACAGTAGGTTTTACTGCTTTTGGCAACGATTTATTTTATAAAGAGATTAATGATTGGCATCTCAATGATTATGTGGAAAATAAATTTGAGTCATTAATATCATCAGATTATAAGGTTTTAAAAAATCCTGAGTTAAGATTTAAAGTAGCGAAACCGGATTACAATTACTTTACTTTAGAAAAGTACCCTCTAAAAAGTAATGAATTAACTCAGTATGTCCAAAAAAACAATGTCAAATATGTTCTATTAATTAGCCCTATGAAATATAAAGCAGATCCGTATTTTGGTACGAACCAACATATAAATGACTTTGGCGTATATCAAGGAAAGCAAACAATAGCTTTTCTCCAAATGCACTTCTGGTTATATGATGCTATAACTGGAAATTTTGTTGCCAGCGGCGGCTACGGTGGATATACAGATGAAGCCCCTTCATGGATAGGCTCGAGTAATTTGTACCTGTCAAAAAAGCTTACTTCTAAAGATGATATTGATTTAAAAGTAAATTCTCAAATTGAAAGTAAAATAAAAGGGTTGTTTGATACTTTACTTACAAGAAATGTAGGCGCTCTTAAATTAAAAACAAGCAAGTAAA
>NZ_JAEC01000064.1 GCF_000518705.1 Shewanella colwelliana ATCC 39565 | reverse complement strand
AACAGTTGGCTTTTGCTCCTTCGTCGCTTATTTTAGCCAACAATTTTATTGCCTCTTAACGAGGCGTTAGGGCTCCAAATGCCATCTTACTCAGACATATACGTAATTTCAGAAAGACGTGATTTGAAAACCATTGATGGGTTTCTAAATCAGTTTTTACCCGATAGAGATGAAACCGCAGATGAATATGAATTTCCTCAATATTCGGATAATCCAGAGATCATATTTGGCTCTGTCGAAGAGGCATTGAGAAAAAGTATCAATGATTGTAAATTAGACTATCGAATATATTGGAGGGCATTAAACGCGGCGAAGCCTGAACACGCAATGGTATTCTTTCTATCGGATGGTTATGTAATTTATGGATTATCTACCGATGACGCATATCCAGAATATGCATTGGATTTACTATCAAAAATGAAATCGTTTTTGGGTAGTGGTTTGGGTTATGTCGGTCATGAAGCTTCTCCGGATGCCGAGAATATTGAACAGTTCAAAAGAGAAATAAGTGTACACCAGCCCTAACAAGCGGCTCCACACAGACGCCCAAACCTACGCGCTTTTTGTGGGTTTCGCTTCGCTACACTTTATCACAAAAACCTCTCCGGCTTGGGCGCTGGTGAGCCGGGCGTTATGTGTACAAGGATAGTATGAAGTATTTATCAGGTTTTTGGGTGTTGTTAATCGCGTTTCAGCTTAATGCTCAAGAGATCAAAGTTAACTCTGGCAAGTATTCTGATTATTATCACATCAAATATGAGCTTACTTCAGGTAATTACTCTGTAAACTCCGAATACGGATTTAACAAAGGCGGTCAATTTGAAGTGTTTGTCCCAAAAGAGCACTTTCCAATCAACGCTCCAAGTTGCAATAAATACATCATAATTCGTATGCCTTACTCTAACTCTGAAAAGCGTAAACGTGCTCTTTACAATGAATTACTGCTGTCAAAAACTATTACAGTTACATTAGAGTTAAATCCATATGTTAAAGTCCTAAATAAAAAACCATTACAAGTTGAACTAGAGTATTGTAATGTATTTTTCAGGCATAGAGCTGGTGACTACTTTGATCAGCTTTAGTACACATAACAAATAAGGATAGGCCGCGCGTAGCCGCGTCCTTATCCCGAGTGTTGAACAAGCCC
>NZ_JAEC01000063.1 GCF_000518705.1 Shewanella colwelliana ATCC 39565 | reverse complement strand
TATTACTCCATCGAAGACTCCTGTATAAGACTTTACATCTTTACCTATTAACAAGATTCCACTCCTCTTGTAAATGACTAAGTTAATTAGTCCATCTCCGAGGGCTCCCATATTGTGAGACGTTAATACCAAGGTACTATCTTTGTTTGCTTTATAAACAGACTTGTATTTTGAATTGTAGTTTAGGATTATTGAGGTGTGATACAGGAGCAACGTGAATAAAATAATTAAAAATGAATTTTTATGTTGCAACCAAAAATTCTTTAGTATTATGAAAACCAGCAAGAGAAATAAAAAATCAAACATGGCATCAAAAAACTTATAGTTTTCAAAGTCATACCAGACCAATTTAATATTTAGGCAAGTAAAAACCACCTTCAACAATACAGTGAAAACAATCAAAAATATAACAGTTATTGTACTCGATTTCATAAAGCGTGTAAGTATTCCATAGCGATACGACTTATATGCGAAGAAATAGACTATAACACCTAATTATCAAAAAATTAGGTGTTATAGTGATGTACTTATAAGTCTGTTATAGTTACGCTACCCGTAGGGCAAGCTAATATGCATCCAGAATCTGTCACTGTAAATCCGGGAGTTGCACTCGTCCAACCACCTCCGTGGCCTCCACTTGATACAACTTGAAGATCACCTCCTGGGTTACAAGAATCTGAGTTACGGTCTGATTCTGGATCATTTTCATACACATTTTCCGCATAATCATAACCACCAAGAATGAGCTCTTTATCACCTGGGTTATCCTGTATATCGCCATTAACTGCCCCAATAATATTATCAGAAAGGGCACCTAAATCATGATAGTCGGGGTCGTTAGTATTTGTAAAGTTCTGGTATTGCTGTACAATTGCGCCAGCTCTTGTTGCTTGAAGGGAAGTATATCCCATTCGCTGAGCTGCCGCACCGTAAAACCAATTTCCGTATTCTTGTGAAGCCATAAAATCAGGGTTGTTTTTTAGATCATAGTATTGCCCTGGTCCAAACATTGATGCCATATAAGAGGCTTTTAGAGTTTCCCTATAGGCTCCAGCAGGAACTAGCGTTAATGCAGCCGAAACAGCGTCAATATCCCCTAACTCTTTATTAGTATCAAAGTTGTCAGGTTTTCCTTCTGGTGCTTGTTGAGCAACTGTACATTGCTGCGCACTAACAAAATTGCTACACAAAAGCAAAGCCAA
>NZ_JAEC01000062.1 GCF_000518705.1 Shewanella colwelliana ATCC 39565 | reverse complement strand
TACGACCAAGGCCGGTCGCCTCTAGAAAGTATTTAGGATGGAAAAGTAAACAGGCTTTTTATCTCTTCTGCCGCATAGCGGCTTCGTTCAACAAGAATTTCAAGCAGGACAAAATACAGTTGGCTTTTTGTTCACTACGTTCACCTATTTTAGCCAACTATATTTTGCCTCTTAAATGGGCGTTCTGTGTCAGGAGAATCATGGCATCACATAAGCGACTAAAAAGTGTTGTGCAAAGTATCGCTCACCACTCAGTGGGTGCACTTTCGTTTGTACATCCGCATCTTGGTAAAGCTTGTGAGGAAGTAGGTATAAGCTCTATCGAAGTTCATATATCTAAAAGTGAGCCTTGTCCAAGAATTTTTATAAACGACGAGCCGTTGCGGTTGGCTCTGAATGCACTTAGAGAAACATTTTATGGGCTAGTGGTAACCGAAGGCTTTGAGCAAAAAGATATTGAGTCGGCAAAGTTAGTCTTTGAATTCAAGCATGGTCAACTCGACCATTATTGCAGTGATTGTACAGCCTCATTGGTTAGTGCATCAAAAACGTACCAAAGTAAGGTAAATTACCTTGGCAACACAGAACAAGTTTAGGCAAGCGACGCCAAAAATCGGCGCGCCTGCTAAAGGCGTTAAATGTTAGAGATTAATTTATGTCAGTATTAGGAATAGTGATAGGTCTCATAATTGTTGTTATAGCTATTCTTAGTTACCGAAATAGAGATATACGTTGTTCTGAATGTGGTGAGCGTATGATGCTCTCAAAAGAAAAAACAAAGTGGTGCTGTACTGACTGCAATCATGAGCTAGAGCGAAAATAGTTTCTAGTCGTTGCATTTAACAAGGCATTCGTATCGTCCCTTCGGGACTGGGACGCTTTCAGCGCCCCACAATATTGGCGTTATGTAGCAATATGAAATCAAGCTTTGTATTCTTAATCATGTATTTCTTTAGTTTGAGTTGTTTCTCAAATGAAGATGTTGAATTCACAATAAGTGCCAATAAAAGTGGTACTGTCTTTCTGGTGACGGCAAAAGGCCAAACTGATATTGGTAATGAGTTACTTGATAGCTGGTATAAAAAAGCTAATGAACTTTGTGGTACTAAAAAAGTAATGGTTGAGCCCAATAATGGTATGCCTATTGTTCGCAATACCAGTTGTGGTGACGCAATAAAAATTGAAAATGGTATTCAAAAATGTGAGCTTATTAAGGCAACTGTTTTTGGTAAAGTCACGTGTGTAGCTACATAACGAATAAGGATAGGCCGCGCGTAGCCGCGTCCTTATCCCGAGTGTTGAACAAGCCC
>NZ_JAEC01000061.1 GCF_000518705.1 Shewanella colwelliana ATCC 39565 | reverse complement strand
AAAGCCCCAATAAATTGGGGATAGCACTGAAAGCCGGGGGCTGTCAGATCTGGTCGAAACTAATTCATGTAATGTCACGCATGGTGTTGTTCTAGTTTGTTTTTGGCGAAATTGATTAGATCAAACAGCACCATGCGTGTCTACTAATTGATTGTAAAATAAATTATCTGGGGATTCCCTAGCCTACTATTAATAAGGTTTTATTAAGTTAGCAACTTCTCTTAATATATCTTCTTCACTAGCAACAATACAGTTAGTCAAGTCACCTGATGTTCGCCCTAAATACTCTTGCCCAATAAGAATACCGCCTTCATGTTTAGTTAGTATCACTCTCTGCCTAGAATACTTTTCATCTTTAGGTGACAAATATAAAAATTTATCAGTGGAGTAAATTATTTCCATTACACCAGGAATTGGAATAATCATATTGGCCAACCTACTTTCACCTTTACCTGACAATAGTTCTTCCCAAACAGAATTTTTTTGACTCTCAAGACCTTCCATAGAAAAATAACTATATATATATGCACTAGATTTCGTATAAAAGCCTACTGTATTCTTCACGCCAAAACTACAGACATAAAATACCTTAGCTTTTGGCAAAAAAAACTCCCCGGTGCTCAGCTGGTGTTTTTCACCCCTTTCTTTCACACCTTCAGAACATGCTTGGCCAGAAAAGGTTAAAAACATGATTAATAGTACATTTTTCACAATCACCCTCCTGTTGCCGAAGCAACATCATCAGCTAGCTTATATAGAAAACCTTCTACCTTGTTAGGGTTCATATCAAATACAGCATTTTTTACCTGACCACTAAAGCTATACTGATCTACCATGATTTTTCCTATTTTATTACCTACTTTTTGTAATGTCGTTCTAGCCCATGTAGATCTGATATTCACCATTGAATCAGTAACTCTTAACTCAAAATCTAAAATGTCGCTGCAAGCATAAGCTGACATAGGCTGCCTCCAATTTTCAATTACTTAGCTAAATGATGTAACCATAACCTGACATAAAATATAACCATAAGCTGACAAATTAGTGTAGCCTTTTTAAGGCCATGGTTATGGCATGTACTTTTGCAACATCCGGATATTTTAAAAATCACTGACAGCGCTGCATAGCAAGGGCAAGACTAGCATCGGTCAATTACACCAGTAGCAGCTCAGGCTCAAATCGCTCCAACTGTGGGCAAACACTATACACTTCGGCCAAACAGCAGAAATCAAGTTACAGGAAGGGGCCCCAACAGTACGGGGCCCATGCACTATTGAACTTAGCTGCACTGGCCCATATTGCACCATCTGCCGGCAGACACTGAGCGCTTCTACTGGC
>NZ_JAEC01000060.1 GCF_000518705.1 Shewanella colwelliana ATCC 39565 | reverse complement strand
GTGTTCTCATTTATGATGCCTATCATGGGCAGCATAGAAGTAATCTGGAAATAATGGTGTTATGTTATTGATTAACTATGGGTGGCTTATTATCTGCATTAAAAGTGTGGCAACGGCAGAATACTATCAAATGATGATTCTAGATAACTTAAATAGGGGCTATATTCCCGATGCGCTTAAGATGGCTGGTCACTTGGCAGGATCAGGACATTCACTGACAAGTAATAATTCAATGCTAGCGATAGGTGCAACCAAAATACCCACTTTGGGTCTGTATTCACAAGTCACAGGGGCAGTTTCCTTTGGCGTAACGGCGTTGTCTTTTGCAGGTTTTATGGCCGATGATAATGCTAGTCTTACACAATATTTAGACAATGTGAGTAATAATGCCGTGTCTTTCTATGCAGAAAACTTTTAGAGGATGAAACCGTTGCGAACGTATACTATTTTATTCATAGTACTATTGCTGGGTACGGGGTGTGAGCGCTGCCTGCTCAATGAAAAAGACATGGCGTTTATGGAAAACCTTAACTTCAAAAATATGACATCGGAAGATTACTTAGCCCATCACAGCCTTATATCCGGAAAAATCGCAGGTGATTTGAGGACATATACCCTCGCAGGAGTCACGCTAAAGCATCGAGTCATTAATGAGGATGATATCTATTCGTACGAGACTGATAATGATTATTTTCAGTTTTATGTCAGAGAGATACCTGATTATATGCGTGAGCATTTTACCGATTATGCGACTTATTATGCTGCTGTGTTGGCCTCATTTGAGGTGTTGAAAACAAACGAGGATGTATGCAGCTTAAGTGTGACTCAACACTATTATTTGGCAGACCGATTTTTAATGCATTTTTCTCCTTCTAATAACGTTTACCTCCCTAGCGCTGGGGGGCCTATTGTCATTGAAACTGCGAGTTCAAATAAGGACAGCTATAAAATAATTGTAGTAGGTCCATCTGATTCGGCTAATTATGTGTCCTATGGCAGTATCAGGATTAGATAATGATAAGTGGGGGGCAAAGTAAACTTAGAACCAGAGGAAAAGTGTCACCTAAAGGAAAGTTGTGGTTAGTGCCGTTTCTGCTGCTATGGAGTTGTTCTGGTGGTAATGCACTATTGAATAACTCACTATATTGATACTGGCGATGTTCTGGAGTCTGCCCCAAGGGCTTGGTAGATCAGCAAAACATAGACACCCATCATTAATTGCGCAGAAGCAAACCTCTAACTATGCTTTGATTTAGCATTGAACAAGGAGGTTTTTATGCCACGCCCT
>NZ_JAEC01000059.1 GCF_000518705.1 Shewanella colwelliana ATCC 39565 | reverse complement strand
TTAGTATCAAAGTTGTCAGGTTTTCCTTCTGGTGCTTGTTGAGCAACTGTACATTGCTGCGCACTAACAAAATTGCTACACAAAAGCAAAGCCAAGAACAAACAGCAAAAGATCAAAGCGCAAAGATATCATAGAAAACCCCTCGGTCAGGATGATATAGCCGAACTAATTCCATATCATCACCACAAAATGCACAAACAAGTGGGTTTCTACCTGCGACTTCTCTAAAAAAATCACGATATTTCAAACGACTAACGTAACTAATCATACCATCAACTAAATCTCCCGCGGCTTTAGCTATTATTTCATACCATTTCTTAAAGCTCGCTGTCGCTTGTAACCCATAATAACGAATTCTCTGGAACCCTTTAGGTAGGATATGTTGTACCATCCGACCAATAAACACCTCTGCTTCAACGCATTCATATTCACGTTGTTTACTTCTATGTGATTGATAATAATAACTAACATATCCATCAGCAACACGGGTTATCCTCGATACTCCTATTGGTGGGGATGCTAAGTACTTAGTCAGATATTTGAGTAACCCTCGATAATGCTTCGTCGGGACTTTTTTACCATTTCCGGGATGTGCGTAGAATCCCTTAGGGTGGTTAACCCAGAGTGCCTTAATGATACCGTTTAAGTCTCCAATACGAGCTGCCATGAAGTGAAGTAAATGCGCTTGCCACTTTAACCGTAAGCGACTTAAAGGTAAGAAACTTATTGGAAGCCATTGATTCGTCGTTGGATCCAACCCTCCCTCTCCTAATAAGATATGAAGATGGGGGTTATAGCTCCCATTCCGTCCATGAGTATGGATAAACACGATACTGGCGATTTTAAGCGTATTACAGCGGAGTAAATCCTGAATGAGTGCCTCTAAGCACGCATGGCCCACACTCATCAACTCTGAATATAATGCCCCTTGCTCTGGATGATTATAGAAAATATTCCTGAATTCACTGGGTAACGTTAACACTACTTGTCTGTAGCTCAATCCAGGTAACAATCGGCTGGCTATTTTTTCCATACTTTCACGTGAATAGCGCTTACCACACTGAGGGCAGGCTTTGCCTTTGCAGCTAAAGTTCACTGTATGCTCACCTTTACCACATGACAAACACTGAAACGTAGCAAAACCTAACGCCTCACTCCCACAGTCCATCATCTTTTTAATTTCTGAATGATAATACGGTTTATTGTATCTGGGGTGTTTAATGGTAAAGCTTATCCAATGGTTAACGAAAATGGATTTAAAGCGCAATAATTTCTTTTTAATCCCTTTTAAATTCATACCACTACACTGAATAGGCTAATGACTGGGCCATTACATTAATATCTCTGTCTTCAAAAGCCAACAATATCTTAAGAGAAAGTCGAAACCTAGCTATACCAAGGCCTCCAAGAGGAAATTCCTAGGTAGAATAAAATATACTTACTTTTCTTCATCACATATTCCCTGTTTGCAAGTTCCACCTGTATTCCCTGGGGAAGTGTTACCACTAACTACATTATTAA
>NZ_JAEC01000058.1 GCF_000518705.1 Shewanella colwelliana ATCC 39565 | reverse complement strand
GTGCTGCCTAGCGTTTGCTAAGAGCGATTGGCCTGCTGTGCCGTGTCAGTGGATGCGCATTATAGGGAGTTCTCGGATGGGCGCAAGGGCTTTTTTCACTAAAAAGTGATTTAATTTTTATACCTGATTTAGGCACATACTTTACACCAGTTACACACAGATTTATCCACACACCTTGGCTTAAAAAGGTTCTTGCAGTAATGATACGGCAGGTGTGACAACCAGAGCACACCTATTATCCCATATTGGAGGTCAGCAGATAAAACTAAGGTTACATTAATACCGAAATCCGCAATTGATATAACGACCAAACACAGCGCTATTATTTCACCAACTTTCATCATTATGTAATCAGCATTCAATCTACCGAGTGATGCCCGCTAAATATTTTGATTGAAACCTAAAGTATTTCAACATGCCCAACACGTAGAGATTACCAAGCCAAACTACACTGCTGACAGAAGATGAAACGAATAACGTCAACAGTGAAGAGAGGGCAGCCTTATTTGTATTTCATAAATAGAGAAGCTAGATGAATAAATCGACCTTCAACTGACGATGTCACTGTGGACTTTGATAAAATAGTTTTAATTCTGCTTTTGTTGGTAATGAACTTTTTAGACTCTAAGGCTCCCTAAATCTATCTTGAGTCCAGCCCAGTTTACTTTGCATAGAGCTAACGGCTCCCCCAAGCAGCAAACATCACAGACCATACCCCCTACCATCATAGGTCAATGTGAAGCTGAGCACTTCATAAATAATAGATGTGTCGAATAGGGTGCAGGCATAAAGCCTCATCCCTTGCGAAATGCTTTATGAGTATTCTCCTTTAGATATTGCCAGTGAACTAGCCACTAAAGGCTCCCCATAACGACTCTCATTGGTGGTGAAATTCATCAGCTCAAATCAATCAGCGACTTTACTTACGAGGTTTGCCAAGTCATCTCATTTGCGAAGGAGCTATGATATAAGAAACTCTCCCTCTGCCTTGGATGCAAAGCATCAACTACCTTATAGCGAGTGGTAACGTCGTCGGAAAACTGACGGGGCCTACACTGCGTCAACAACTTTGGCTCCATGTGAAGCAGTCCTTCGTGCGACCTACAAGAATGTTAGAAGTGCCATAAATGCGCTGGGTCAATTTAGGTGAGCGTATAAACGAAAAAGCCCGTTGTATTAACAGCGTGCTTTCTTGACTCTCTGACGAGAAATCAAGCACCTGGAAATGAGCTACTCTTTATTACGCCCGAAGGAGACACATGGCTGTACCAACATCCGAGACGCATAAATGCAGCGTCTTGGACGAGGTCGGGAGTTGGTATGATACTAATGGGTATAACACGCACATGGTCAAGTCGATAAGTACCCCCTCTCACTTAAGGGCTGTCTCACGCTAATGATCTATTATTTTAAAAGGCCCAAACGCAAAAAAGCCACCTTAATAAGGTGGCTTCTATACTTAATTAGGCGCCTGAAAATGACCTACTCTCGTAGTTCGCGCAGCGAACACATGGGGGCGAAGAAGCTCCGCTATGAATGCAACGCATTCAGGAGCTAAGTAGCGCAAGTAACTTGTTACGGAGCTGGAGAGCTCGCTTAGCGGCGGGG
>NZ_JAEC01000057.1 GCF_000518705.1 Shewanella colwelliana ATCC 39565 | reverse complement strand
CTCCGCCTTGGTGAGGGCATATCTTTGCAAGTTGGGGATATCGATTCACAGTTAATGCAGGTGCATATTCGTAACGCTAAAGGAGGAAAGGACAGGCTGGTTCCGTTACCTAAACGTACTTTACTAGCACTACGTTATTACTGGCAAACCCATCGCCATCCCCGCTACCTATTTCCCGGTAAAGATAACAAGTCTGACTCATTGATGGACAAAGGCGGGATCCAAAAAGCGCTAAAACGAGTCATTGCTGAGTGCAACATTCATAAATCCATCAGCCCTCATAATCTACGTCACAGCTATGCCACTCACTTGCTAGAACAAGGATTAGATCTGCGCTCCGTTCAAAGCCTACTCGGTCATAACAGCCTTAATACCACTGCACGATATACACGGCTTACCCAAATCACCCGCAAGAACACAGTCGAGGCCATTAACCTGCTGACAGAGAGCTTAGCGCTGAAGTGGGAGTATGACGTATGAAGTTCATCGATATTTTACGTGACCATCTTGATGCGTTTAATCAGACATACGAGCAACAGATAACAACCGCGATGCGGCAAGCCATTTATTCGATGCTCAGTTGCCGCACCAATACTGAACGCACGAGTCATTGGGTCTGTCAGAGTTGTACTCATACCACTGATTATCCACTCTCATGTGGTCACCGGAGCTGCCCTCAATGCCAGCACAACACCACTATAGATTGGCTCAACAAGCAGCAAGCTAAACTACTACCCGCTGAGTATTACATGGTGACTTTTACCCTACCTTTTGAGCTTCGAGTCATTGCAAAACATCAACCTGAGTTGATCTATCAAGCTATGTTTTCAGTTGCTGCCAGTGTACTTAAAGACTTTGCACACAACTCAAAATCACTTGGTGGAGAGATAGGTTTCACGGGAGTACTGCATACCCACAGCAGACGCCGAGACTACCATCCGCATCTTCACTTCATCATTCCCGCTGGAAGCTTCAACAAAGACAAAAGGCAGTGGCGCAAAAGCAAAGGGAAATATCTGTTTAACGCTTTTAATCTCGCTACAGTGTGGCGAGCAAGATTGCTGGAATGCCTGACAAAGAAGCTAGATATCACACTTCCAGCTGCTATCCCCAAGAAGTGGGTGGTAGATTGCCAACATGTTGGCAAAGGCTTACCCGCACTGAAGTACTTATCAAGATACCTCTATCGCGGTGTATTGCCTGATAAAAATATCATCAGTAATATCGATGGGCACGTCAGCTTTGAGTATCTGGACAGCCAAACTCAGACCAATAAAGTGCGTACCTTACCCGCGATAGAGTTCCTATGGTTAGTGCTGCAGCATGTTTTGCCTAAAGGGTTACGACGAGTCAGAGATTATGGGTTACTTAGCGGGAACTTCCGCAAGTTGAGGCAACAAATACAATTGATGTTCGCTGTCGCAGGGGCAGTATTTCTCCTAGCCGAAGAAGCAAAACGCATTGCAGCAATACGGCCATGCCCTTGCTGCCAGCAGCCGATGACATTTATGGGTATCTATCTCAACAGGCGACCGACGAGTTTAGCTGTCACAACCTAGCGTTGGAAGAATAAGGATAACGGTAATACTGAGTAAAAGGAG
>NZ_JAEC01000056.1 GCF_000518705.1 Shewanella colwelliana ATCC 39565 | reverse complement strand
ATTGAACTTAGCTGCACTGGCCCATATTGCACCATCTGCCGGCAGACACTGAGCGCTTCTACTGGCAACGACAGCTCAGACCACTGATCACATTGCCCTGTTTCAGACAAGAAAAAGCCCTAATAAATTGGGGCTAGCACCGAAAGCTGGGAGCTGTCAGATCAGAACTAAGCTAGTACACATTAACTATCGGTGGCTACTTTTTTACTTTCTGAACTCATTTTTGAGCGGCTTCTTCTATGCTTTTCTTAAACGAAATTGCATCTTCATTGCCCATTTCAGCAGCGATACTTAAATATTTTTGGAACTGTGTCTCATTCTCTAAATCGAAATAAGCAATTGAAAGTAAATAATAGTACTCAGGAATATCCCGATATTTTAGAAATCTAGTGGCAAGTTCAACGACTAACTTCGGATTATGTGTGAAAGGTTGGCGACCTAGATTAAGCATTCTGAGATAATAAATCTCCGCATCAATGCTCTCTCCAGAATCAATAAGCCTAAACAAGCGATCCTTTAGCTCTGCTAAATCGGGGCTATCTTTATCAATCACTGCAATAAGATATTCGGCTTCGGCATCAACATGACCTTGCTTGGCAGCCTTTTCTAACAACGTCAATCGACGTTGCTGAACGGCTACGAAATTCGCACTAGCCCAAGTTGCATGCGGTAAATCTCTTTCACTCAGAGCAATCAGTTTCTTCCGGTCACAGACCTCTTGTCCAGAAAAATACTGCCACATGCAATACTCTAAATAGCCATGCTCTGTTGCAAAATAACTTTTCTTAAGCTCATCCAGATAAGATGTGTCACCAGTAGTCAGATAAAGTGTAGTCAATGAGGCGACTTTAAATTTCTGAACCTCTGAATCTACACCGCCAATATATAACTTACTAACACGTCGCTTTATTTCGAAATCCAGTGTCCCTACCCCTTGCCCACACTTTTCCAGTTCAGCCTTTATCGTCTTCAGGTCATTAGATCTCTGTATAGATGTATTGATAGCAATCATCGCATCGAGATCACAAGCGAGTACTGATGAAGCGCTTAGGAGGATACCAAACATTAAACTAGCGGCCAGAGTAAGCCATCTCACCAAGGTATTTTGCAAATCAACTCTCCATGTATTGCTGCCTGAATTAAGGCTGTCGCTGAAAGCATAAGCTGACATAGGCAGCTTCTAGCTTTCAATCACTTAGCCCAAAGATGTAGCCATAACCTGACATAAAATATAACCATAAGCTGACAAACAAGAGTAGCCTTTTTCAGCTCATGATGATGGCATGTACTTTTACAACATCCGGATATTTTAAAAATCACTGACAACGCTGCATAGCAAGTGGCAAGACTAGCATCGGTCAATTACACCAGTAGCAGCTGAGGCTCAAATCGCTCCAACTGTGGGCAAACACTATACACTTCGGCCACACAGCATAAATCAGGTTATAGGAAGGAGCATCATACACTATTGAGCTTAGTAACGGCGTTGCCCCAAACTGCCCACCCAGCTGTCAGACACAGATCGCTTCACTGGCAAGCAGTGCTCAGACTACTGGTCACATAGCCCTGTTTCAAACAAGAAAAAGCCCCAATAAATTGGAGCTAGCACCGAAAGCCGGGGAGCTGTCAGATCAGGTCTGAGCCAATACAACTTATAAAACCGTGGCCAATTTTAGTTAACCACATACTAACTCAGGCTGAAATCGAGCTGCAATGTACTTAGCCCACTCACCCCAAAAGTCAGTAAACTATTTTATACAATTCGTAAGAGCCATCAGTTTTAAACACTTGCACATAGCTTTCTCTATTTTTAATATTACTGCGTGTAACTTCATATTCAGTTTGATTCCTATATAACTTGCTCGAAATTTTTACGACTTTTGTGTTGTTACAAATTTCATTTATGTTAACTCCATTACTGAAAACATTTAACCCCAAACTTTTACAAGACTTTTCAAAGTCGTCAAGAAACCCATTAACAACTTTAAAATCTTGTCTATTTACCATATTTTCAATTGTGACAAAATCTCTTTGCTCCTCGCAA
>NZ_JAEC01000055.1 GCF_000518705.1 Shewanella colwelliana ATCC 39565 | reverse complement strand
ATGTGAGCTCTACCTCGGCATCCATGCCTCAGAAGGTCACAACTGTGTTCGCACCGAGTTTTCTATCTCTTCGATTTGACCTTGTGAGAAGCTTTTGGACAGAAGCTTGTCAGTGCATTACCTAAATTAGCAACCAATGAATTGATACAGGTATCGCAAAACCTAAGCCACCACCGCTTATTTTGGTAGTCATCTTGAACGAAAGTAGAGAACTCCTTCCGTTGCGCTACAAGAATTCCAAGCGAGGTGTGTGCGTATAAATACCGATTTCATGCAAGTTAAAGCAGGCATGGTGATTCTGGCCGCGATTCGAAACCATTCTTACTACCACGATTATTTTCAAGTTTCTGCCAAAATAAATATTGACCTGTCTAAAGCTTCATAGTTTATAGTTCGCTCATAAATGAGAGGAAACCCCATGTACCGTATTTCTGAATTGGCACAAAAAGTCGGATTGAGCCGTTCCACTTTGCTCTATTACGAAAAACTCAAACTGATTTCTGCCAAGCGGCAAAGCAATGGGTATCGCTGCTATACAGACAAAGATGTTCAACGTGTAAAACTATTACAACAACTACAAGCTGGCGGACTAACCCTAAAAGAGTGCCAAGCATGCTTAAAGGCACAAATCGACAGAGAGCTGCTACTTCATAGGCTTAATGTATTGGATGAAGAAATCGCCCAAAAACAAAAAGCAAGAGAGCTTCTTTCCTCAATGCTTGGCATGAACTCTATGAAGGAGTGGCACCAGTCAATGGAAAAAGAAGCTCCATCAGCACATCTAGAATGGTTAATGAAACAAGGTTTCAGTGAAAAGAATGCCTTGAGGCTAAAGTGGCTTTCGAAAGATATGAATGAACATGAACAATACATGGCTGATTTTGAAGCTATTTTTCAAGGGTTAGATCGGCTGGGGCCAGGTGATGAAGCTGACTATCTCAAAGCATTACGTTCTTTACCTATTAGGTCGGGCGATGCGCTAGAGATTGGCTGTGGAAAAGGAGTCACAACCACTTTGCTGGCAAAAAATTCAGCCTTCAATTTAACGGCACTCGATAACGATGAGTACTGCCTAAGCTGCCTTAAAGAGAAGGTTAAAGACCATTCTCTTGAACATCGAATAACAACGATTTGTGCCAGCATGACAGCGATGCCATTTGATCGGGGGCAATTTGATGTGCTCTGGTCAGAAGGCAGTGCTTATATCATGGGAGTAAAGCAGGCACTCAAAGGTTGGAAACCATTTCTCAAGAGTAATGGCTACTTAGTTATTAGTGACTTGGTTTGGCTGACCGATAACCCAGATGCCGAAGCCATAGAGTTTTGGCAACAAAACTATCCAGACATGGCGACGAGCAAGCAACGCATCAAAGAGATGATGAAAGAAGGCTATGAGGTTATAGAGAGCTTTACACAGAGTGAACAGTCGTGGCGCAACTATCTGGCTCCATTGATTCAAAAAATCACTCAGGTTGAAGATGAAGGTTTTTCTTCTAATGCACTCGATGATTTACGCAAAGAACTACAGATACACGAGCAATACTTAGGTCAATATGGTTACCAAGTATTTATACTAAAAAACAAAGGTTAAAACATGAAAATTAGAGCTGAAAATCACTCAGACATTACAGAAATTGAAACTCTTATTTATCGAGCGTTTGAGAACCATCCACACCATGAACCAGGTGCTAAACCAACAGAACACTTGATCGTCAATAAACTACGTGATGCAAAAGTATTATCACTAGCTCTAGTATGTGAAGATCAAACTGGCATCATTGGTCATATTGCCTTTTCACCGATTTTTATTAATGGCGAGGAGTCTGTTTGGTATGGTTTAGGCCCAGTATCAGTAATGCCAGAGCGTCAAAGTGAAGGTATCGGTGGTGCACTTATTCGTGAAAGTTTAGCACAACTTAAAACACAAGGTATTGAGGGTGTAGTGCTACTCGGTGAACCAAAATATTATGGCCGATTTGGCTTTGAGTCACAGCCAAACCTTACACTTCCAGGTGTCCCATCAGAGTATTTCCTAGCTATATCGCTAGCCAACAATATTCCGACAGGCGAAGTTGCTTATCACTCTGCTTTCTTTGACAACTAATGCAGATAATAAGCCACCCATAGTCAATCAATACCATAGCACCATTATTTGCTGATTACTTCTATGGCACTACACGGGAAGGCAACATAAGTGAGAAC
>NZ_JAEC01000054.1 GCF_000518705.1 Shewanella colwelliana ATCC 39565 | reverse complement strand
CCCCCCCCAGAAAAGCACTCTTTCTATAATCTACATAGAAATCCACTCCGAACATTTCCAACTCAACAAAATCTCTAAAACACATCCCACGCTCAAGATAAGGATTAAGCTTTAACTTAAAGTTATAATAACTCTTATGTAGTTCGTTACGTTTAACTACAAACGAATCAAACGTAACGCCCTTTTTCAACTCCAAAGTGACAAATTCACCATCAACATAAGCATAAGCATAAGCATAAGCATTGCTAATCATTAAAAATAAAACCGCAAACAGGTATCTTTTCATATACCCCCTCCTAATAACCATTTTTCCTATACGCCTTAAATAATCTTTCAGCATCGGTACCATTAAAAAACGACCTGTTCTCATCGTAGCTCATTAAGCTACCAGTACCACCCCCTTGGTGTTGAAGGCCAAGAATATGTCCCATCTCATGCCCTGCTGACCATGAAATATCTTTTAAATACATTGTTCTTCCGGACAATCGTGCATAGCCACCAGAAGGTTGGATGCTATATGGGTTTATACACGCTCCAGGACAATTATTTATAGATATATCACCACCAGAGTCGACTAAGCTAATAGAAACTTCAACATCTAATGTATAGCCATTGGAAAGTTTTTTTCCTCTCAATCTTAATTGTTTCTCTATTGAAATGGCCGCTAGAGCAGCATCTTCCAAATTTGAGAAGTCTGTATCAGCAGTAAGGTTAATATCTATAGTATACTTTTTGTTACTAACACTTACGCCAGTCTTAATTTCCCCTCTAAATCTTTCATTAACAACTACTTCATTATCAATATTAGGAGCCTCATTACTTCCATCAGATAAAAACGAACTTTTTCCAACTTCTCCCAACGTCCTAGAGAATGCCGCACTAATTGCACCTGTCGCTGAAAGCATAAGCTGACATAGGCTGCCTCAAATTTTCAACTACTTAGCTAAATGATGTAACCATAATCTGACATAAAATATAACCATAAGCTGACAAATTAGTGTAGCCTTTTTCAGGCCATAGTTATGACATGTACTTTTACAACATCCGGAGACTTTAAGCATCACTAACAACGCTACATAACGAGTGGCAAGAACTAGCAGCGATCGATTGTGCCTGCCGCCCTAACTGGTGACACAGATCAACATTGCCCCTCAGGCAAGCACTGAACACTTCATCGATTTCACAAACCAAATTACAAGCAAGAAAAAGCCCCAAGATTATTGGGGCTCATACACAATGAAACCTAGCTCTAAATGACCAGTTTCATTGCCAACAATCATGAAAATGCCTATATGCGGGAGAGGAATGAAGTCCTTTCCCACACTATAGAAACTGATTATTTTGTACAATATAAAAGCACGTTATCAGCAATTTGTTCGTAGTGTTCAGGAGAATATCCTTCTATAAAGCTAAAAGGAGTCTCCTCTTTCATTCTAATGATTAAATGATGTCTATATCCGATTCCAAATCTTACAAAATCAACATCGTTCATTCTTACATTTCTATAGTCAATATTACTACCAATTAACTCCAATCTTAAATGTTCCCTAGCAATACCAAGCTTTCCCACATCCAGATTAAAGTTATGATTATAATCATCTATTAGTCGTAGCCCATCAGAGAAATCTACACTCACATTCTTACCATTGGCACTTTGGATTGTGTTGGTTACATAAAGCATCACTTCCTCATTACTCGCTAGCTCCCTTAAGTGGCGACAACCTTTTTGGGCGCTTGATGAGA
Organism: Shewanella colwelliana ATCC 39565; assembly: GCF_000518705.1. Classification (GTDB taxonomy): domain Bacteria; phylum Pseudomonadota; class Gammaproteobacteria; order Enterobacterales; family Shewanellaceae; genus Shewanella; species Shewanella colwelliana. Next base: position 832 of record NZ_JAEC01000054.1, on the reverse strand, counting down.
CTTTGTACACAGCTGCCGATACCACCGTAAAAATGATTGCTATAATGAAAAGTATAATTTTATTTTGAATTTTCATAGCCAAACCTTGCCCATGCTGAGCCATCTCTTATTTGAGACATATTGTGTCCAAAATCGTATAGAATGGCGTCTTTTAAATTCCAAAAAGTAACATAACTTGTCACCCTCAATTGAGTAAATCCATAGTGAGCTCCCATTGCACCGATTCCTATATAGTTTATATCGCTTCCTGCGTAAACATGTCCTCCAGGAACATAAAACTCTCTCCCACGCAGCATCGGATGAAATAGAAAAGTATCAGATGTTGCATTGAAATCGTCAAAATGCCATTCCCAATCATAAATAGGATTAGTCTTAACATTAGCGGCAAAATCTAAATGTCGCTGAAAGCATAAGCTGACATAGGCAGCTTCTAGCTTTCAATCACTTAGCACAAAGATGTAACCATATCCTGACATAAAATATAACCATAAGCTGACAAACAAGAGTAGCCTTTTTCAGCTCATGATGATGGCATGTGCTTTTACAACATCCGGATATTTTAAGAATCACTGGCAACGCGGCATAGTGAGTGGCAAGAAATAACACCGAGCAAGTACACCAGTAACAGCTCAGGCCCAAATTGCTCCAACTGTGGGCAAACACTATACACTTCGGCCACACAGCATAAATCAGGTTATAGGAAGGAGCATCATACACTATTGACCTTAGTAACGGCGTTGCCCCAAACTGCCCACCCAGCTGTCAGACACTGATCGCTTCACTGGCAAGCAGTGCTCAGACTACTGGTCACATTGCCCTGTTTCAAACAAGA
>NZ_JAEC01000053.1 GCF_000518705.1 Shewanella colwelliana ATCC 39565 | reverse complement strand
CTTATAACAGTTATCCGTCAGAAAAATTCAGCGTAACTGAAAATAAAACTGAGCTCATTCTTGAGAAACTCCGAGCTAAAGCACCGGGCGCTTACAATGAGGCCGAAAAGATGAATCGAGAAGCACCACACCCACTATATAGCGATGATGAAGCAATTGATGACTTGATGAGAATTTATGGATGAATGCACTCTACTCTTTTCCTTTACGCCCCTATCCTACACGAGCACGTACTGTGGCCACCACCCACTTGAATGGCATGCCATGTAGTTATGTTGAAGACCCATCATGGGATTACCACGGTATGTTGGATGCCAAAGTGGGTGCAGTCTTAGAGGTAAGCTTTAAGCACATTAACGAGGCTGACCGTCTAGGTATTCAGTTCGCCACACATCTTATCATCCGTGGTAAGCAGGTTGGTATATCTTCAATTACTAACACCAGGAACGCATTGCAAATCATTGCTGAACTGCTCGGTAGTACCGACTGGAAGCAGATTGATCAGGAGACTCGTTATACCGAATTTCAAAAGGCATTTAAGGCAAGAAAACCAAGCCAAACGACGGTGGATCGTATTGTGGCTGGGCTACGAGACTTATGGCGGGTTGGGTTGATAACACGCTATGTTCAACCTGGTGATAAATTGATAAAAAAATGGGTGGCAGGTAAAAGGCGAGAGCAACACATCGCCCTGCCTGAAAGAATGGCCTGCAAACTGTTCGCTGCCGCCATAGAAATAGTTGAGCGTTATCACCCTCATAGACATGTTATCAGCGCTGCATATGATGCTTACCTACATGCAAAAAGTACCTATAAGGGTAAGGCCTTTGCCCGCGATGTCGGTAACGACATCTCGCATGATGTTCCATTTGACGATTTCTACCTTGAAGCCAAGGCTTTGTGTGCCTCCGAGATTCAGACAGCTTGTTGGCTTGTACTAATTGGCTTTAGCGGCGTGCGCGAGGCGGAAGGTAAGTCAATGAACCCAGCTAGTTATGATGAAAGCCGTTGTTACAAGGGGCGGGCAGTCCCATTACTGCATGGGCTAATCAGTAAGAATCAGCGCGCAGGAAAACCAATGGCTGAATCCTGGGTTACTCATCCCATTGCCAAGTTGGCATTAGAGCTCGCATACGATTCAAGTGAATTTGCTCGAAAACACTACCGTACCAAGTTGGAGGCGTTGCCGCCTAGCCCTAGACGTAATCGTCAATTAACTCAGCTTTCATCTGCATTTTTGGTATTGAGTACCTGTTTGCAAGAAAAACAGGTCGTCATGGGCAATACACAGGCCAAACTGCGTAAATTTGCCAAAAAATACGGTGTCCGCGCGTTGGCAGACGATGTCGTTGAGTTTGATGCCCTTAATCCAACCCGTAAGGGCCAACTTAAAGCGGGAGCTTTGCTTCCTAAACTGTCTAACCACGACTTTCGCCGTAGCTACGCTTGTTTTTTGATCCGCAACCGCTTGGGCAATTTGATGAGTTTGCGGGCGCAATATAAGCACGACAACCTCATGATGACCAATTGGTATCAGAATGGTACATCTATGGCTGCCGTACTTGATCTCAAGATGGATGCGGAATTGCAACAGATGATCCAGGAGGCAAACCTTGCAATCCACGAGAACACCTTATTTCATATTTTCAATGAGAGCGAGACACTGACAGGGTTCGAAGGTCGACGGATAATAGCCGAGCGCGAGAAGTATCAGGCCCAGTATCCTGGGCAGATCTATATGTCTCGGGAGGATATCCGTGCGATGCTGCGCACTAACAGCATTTCGGTAGTTGAGCACCCGACAGGCTACTGTTTTAATCCAGAATGTGACCGAATTTGTGCCAGCGACAAGTCCACGGAGACTTGCAAGCATGAGGTACTAACGCCAGAAAAAGTACTTGAAACCAAACTTCCTCGGCACCAGCGTTGGATTAGAAAATTCCGCGCCCTGAACTCTGGACGTTACTACATGGCAGCGATCCTAACGGACATCCTGACCGAAATTAAAGCCATCGAAAAAACCTTGAGCGAACATAATATCCCATTTGAGCCATTTGTTGACAAGGTTAAGACTGCGAGAGTCGGAGAGGCGCTATGAAAGTAAGTAAGACTCAAATCACTGAACAACGTCTACGCAATGCGCTTCGGCGCCTTCTAGATGGGCAGCCTGAAAGAACCAAAGCTGACGGTAAAATCAGCTTATTGCGAATTAACAAGGAAGCTGGATGTAGCCAAGGGTTGATTTATAAGTACCCCGAGGTGATTGCCGATGCAAGAGTCGCGATTAAGCATCATATAGCCAAGCAAAAGAGCCAAGTTGGGCTAGAAAGCCAATCAGCAGGGGTTGCTAAGGAAGCCCGCCTAAGGGCTGAGCGTGACAAGCAAGCTGAGCTAAAGCACCGTTACCGTGAGCAACGCGATAACTTTCAAGCATTGGCTGACGACACGGTAAAGCGAGAGAGTGCGTTGTTGTTCCGTTGTCATGAATTGCAATTAGAACTAAATCAGTATGATAGCTCTAAAATCGTTCTTTTACACGGAAAGACTGATGTGAAAGAATGAAAGCCTGCATTGCAAAAATTAATTACGTGGGTGGGGCAATTTTAATCTAGCGTTAACACTGGATAGGAAATGGTATTTCTTCAGTTAAGCTGTATTAGTTCAGACTAGATCTGATGCATCTACTTGAAAAAGTTTCAACTAAATTTAGGTAACAACACCAGTTTGAAC
>NZ_KI912484.1:2486-3842 GCF_000518705.1 Shewanella colwelliana ATCC 39565 | reverse complement strand
CTTTAACTGATCATAGCTCAGCAGCAGACAAATATCAGCCTCGTTTATCTAATACAGAATCAACTAGGCCATAGGCTTCAGCTTCTGCCGCACTCATAAAGTTATCACGGTCGGTATCACGTTCAATAACCTCTAAAGGCTGGCCTGTATGATCGGCCAACATTTGATTCAATTTATTCTTAATACCCAAGATCTCTTGCGCATGAATAGCGATATCAGACGCCTGACCTTGGAAACCGCCTAATGGTTGATGGATCATAACGCGAGAGTTAGGCAGACAATGACGCTTACCTTTGGCACCACCGGCTAACAAAAATGCGCCCATACTCGCCGCCTGACCAATACAAACAGTGCTGACATTTGGCTTAATAAACTGCATGGTATCATAAATCGCCATGCCCGCAGTGACCGAACCGCCTGGAGAGTTGATATACAAGTAGATATCTTTATCTGGGCTTTCTGACTCTAAAAAGAGTAACTGAGCAACAATGAGATTCGCCATATGCTCTTCGACTTGGCCAACCAAGAAGATGACACGCTCTTTTAAGAGACGAGAATAGATATCATATGAGCGTTCACCTTTGGCTGTTTGTTCAACAACCATTGGGACGAGTGCATTCAGTACTGATTCTGGCGCATTTTGCATTATAAACTTCCCTAAATAAAAATGGCTCGCATGAGGAGCCTCATACGAGCCATTATAAATGGCTAACAGCCATTTAAGTCAAGCATAGGTTACGCGCGACCTGTAGCCTTGTTCATAAATTCTTCGAAATTGACGTCTTTCTCAGTCACTTTCGCAGAATTTAGCAATGCTTCAACCGCTTGTTCTTCTAGCGCAACGTTACGCATGTTCTGCATCATCTCTTGGTTGCTGTTGTAATATTCAACAACTTCACTTGGATCTTCATAAGCAGAAGCCATAGAAGCGATCAACGCTTGTACGCGCTCATCTTCAGCTTTAAGTTCGTTTGTTTTGATCACTTCACCAAGAAGTAGACCCACTTTCACACGACGCTCAGCTTGTTCAGTGAATAAATCAGCTGGAAGCTCAGGCATGTTAGCGGCTTGATCACCAAAACGTTGCATAGCTTGTTGACGAAGAACATTCACTTCACCGTCGATAAGTGCTTTTGGTAGCTCAATTTCATTTTGTGCTAACAGACCATTTAACACTTGCTCTTTAACATTCGCTTTAAGCGCTTGTTCAAGCTCGCGAGTCATGTTTTTAGTGATTTCAGTCTTAAGGGCTTCTAAGCCACCGTCAACAACACCAAACAACTTAGCAAATTCGTCGTTAACTTCTGGAAGGTTAGCCGCTTGAACTTCTTTAAGGGTGATTGCAAACTTAGCAAC
>NZ_KI912484.1:0-1316 GCF_000518705.1 Shewanella colwelliana ATCC 39565 | reverse complement strand
TGGTCGGTGATAGAGGATTCGAACCTCTGACCCTCTGGTCCCAAACCAGATGCGCTACCGGGCTGCGCTAATCACCGAGCATTCAAAGCGAAACAATCAGTCTCGTTGAGAACGGAGCGCATCTTATCCCCTCACATATAAACCGTCAACGATTTTTTTGAAAAGCCTTCGCGCTTGCTTAATTTAACATCTATCAGCTAATAAAGTAGTCGATTTGGGGAGATTAGGGAAAGGTTAAGCAGTACAACATCTCAATATTTACCCTAACTAAGCGCTATTTAGCACTGTATAAAATAGGCAAAATTGCGCTGCTGATTATCTTTTTTATAAAACGGTCTGTTATCAAGCTAAATCAATGACACCACCATGCGCCCCTGTTAAAATGTCGCCGATTTTATCTTCGCGCCACATAAAGGAAATCCTAGCCCCATGACAGCCCAAATTATCGATGGTAAAGCGATAGCTCAATCCATTCGAAAACAGTTGGCCGCAAAAGTTACCGCCCGTAAAGAGGCTGGACAACGCGTACCAGGACTTGCAGTAATACTTGTAGGAGCAGATCCAGCCTCTCAAGTCTATGTAGGCAGTAAACGCCGAGCCTGTGAGGAGGTTGGCTTCCTCTCACAATCATTCGACCTGCCTAGTGATACCGCAGAAGAAGCATTGCTGACGCTAATAGACGAGTGTAATGATGACCCGAATATTGATGGTATCTTAGTGCAATTGCCACTGCCTAAGCATATTGAAGAGTCCAAAGTGATTGAGCGCATCCGTCCAGATAAAGATGTTGATGGCTTTCATCCTTACAATGTTGGTCGTCTAGCACAGCGTATTCCGGTTCTGCGCTCTTGCACGCCAATGGGCATTATGACATTAATTAAATCAACCGGTATCGATACCTATGGGTTAGATGCTGTCGTGGTTGGTGCATCAAACATCGTTGGTCGCCCAATGACACTTGAGCTTCTGCTTGCTGGCTGCACGACCACCACTTGTCATCGCTTTACTCGCGATCTTGAAGATAAAGTCCGTCGCGCTGATTTGGTGATCGTTGCTGTTGGTAAGCCAAACTTCATTCCTGGTGATTGGATTAAACCCGGTGCCATTGTTATCGATGTAGGCATAAATCGCCTTGAAAACGGTACCTTAGTTGGTGATGTGCAATATGATGTTGCAGCAAACGTTGCAAGCCACATTACCCCCGTTCCTGGTGGTGTTGGCCCGATGACCATTGCCAGTTTATTGGAAAATACTCTGTACGCAGCGGAAAATTATCACGATTAAGCTAGGTTCTAGGTTCTAGGTTCTAGGTTCTA
>NZ_JAEC01000050.1 GCF_000518705.1 Shewanella colwelliana ATCC 39565 | reverse complement strand
ACCACTGACAAGTCGCTGTCGATATCGCTGTCGTTATCCAATACGTTGCCGGTGGCGACGGTATCTTCTGCAATGGTGTTGCTGTCGTTAGTAGCGATGGTGGGGGAATCATCGCTGCTCACTAATTCTGTTGTTGGTGTAAATTCAGGTTGTGAAATACCATCGGTATTAAAGCCTGCAGAGGCTATGGTTTGTGCTCCACTTCGACTTAAAGACACAAAATCAGAACCACCTTCATTACCTTGAGCACCACCTGCAGCTGTGTCTGGTAGCGCAGCAGTTGGATCGTCGCCAGCAGCTATAAGGGCCTGCAATTGCTCTATTTCATTTAATGCGTTGGTATCAGTCGCTGTTTCAATTTGCTCTGGTAGTACCTCTGCACTGTTATAGGTACTACCATCTTGATAGGCGATCTCAAGCGTAGATTCATCAGGGATTGAAACCTTTGTACCAGCAGGGACGTAGTCTCCAACATTAGCAACTTTACTTCCTGTATCCGATTGAATTGATACATTTCCTTGAGTATTTGTGACGTGTCCGTTTTTAGCTGTAACTAGTGATTTCATTCCTGCCCCCGCAGATTAAATAAATACAATCGTAACCAACTGGTTGTAATTGTTAGCGTACTTTTTCGCCAAGAATGAGATGTTAACAGTGATGTTGGCAATGGTCAATTTTTTGACGGAAAGGTCATGCTTAAGTATGGATAAAAGTTATTGCTTCTGGGTACTGAAACAAAAAGGCCAAACCTCTTAATGATTAGCTTGGCCTTCTATCGGACTATTTACGTAGCCATATTAAATTTTACGGTATGGTATCGATTATTAGATTTTCATTGTTAAGTAAGTTAGTGATCACTTGATTGTCGCTAAGTGAATTGTTATCCGTCAGGTCAACGTTTTCTAGGACAATAATCAGATCTGTCACACCATCGTGATTTGAATCTACGGATATTTCGGTGTTACCTCCACTAAAGTTAAACTCTAAGTATTGGTCTAAGGAGAAGGTACCCGTTTCTTCATCAATGAGAATACTTGAAAGATCCAACGCGTCGTAATTAACGTCAAAGTTGACAACCGTATCAGTGCTTCCGTCAGCAGAACCAAGATTCCACACGAATGTATCGCGGTCCGTATCGACACCACCATCCATTATGTCACTGCCAGTACCACCAATTAACACATCGCTGCCGAGGCCACCTATAAGTATATCGTCGTCCCCCTGCCCAAATAAGATATCGTTTCCGTTACCGCCATAGATGGTATCACCGCCATCGTCAGCACCCGAGATATCGAACTCGTCAGTATGTTCAGAGATATACCCATGGATTTCAACATCAGTAATATCATTAATGCTGATGTTGGTTTGAGTTGATACATATTCTTTTAAAGCATCATATCCCTGGGTATTGATACCCGTGAATTGAGCCAAGTCACCAAAGACGATATCGTGTCCATCACCAGCAGTGATCACATCGTTACCAGGAAGCAGACTGGATTGAAGAATTGCATCGGCGAGATTACTCACATCAACATTATTGAGGATCTGTCCGTCTGAGTCGAAGTTCTCAAGAACATTGCTATTAATATTATTACCGAGTCCAATTGCTTGTATTATCGATAATGCACTGAGTAGATTAAATGCCGCTAATCCGTTTTGGTAGCTACTGCCTGGAATGCCGCCATCGGAAGTTGGCCTACCGTCAGTAATGAAGTAGGTCAGGTTGGTACCGCTATTTTGAGATGCAAGCCCTGTGGCAAACCAATTATAAACCTCGTTAAAGGCAGCATAATAATTAGTTTGACCACCGCTACTCATAGATCTCATTGCATCACTTATCTGCGTCAAGACATCATTAGCTGTTAAGTCGATAGAGATAAGTGTTTGAGCTGAGCTAGCAAAATCGACTAAGAGAATATTTACCGTACCCGAATTAGGCTGACTTGCATTAGCCACAAGCTGTTCGATAACACTTAATATTTGAGCTTTTGCAGTATTAACGGCGGACTGGCCCATGCTTCCAGATGTATCAATAAGGAAGGCAATATTGTAGTCCTCTCCAGGAACAATACTTGTTGTATCGCTCACAATAAGGTCATTCCCGTCACTACCTTGGTGTGTATCATCCCCAGGATTAAGAGTCTGGTGATTAAATATCTCAATCTCAACCGCAGCGGTGTCGGTACCACCATTGCTATCACTTATTTCATAAGTAAACCTAACGGGTGCGGACCCATTACCATTGTGCTGATAGGTATAGGTTCCATCTTCTTGAATTGTTAACACACCGCCCGCAACATTAACGGTAGCAATGCCATTTACAAATGTAAGCTCTGCACCGTTGATATGAGTTACTTTGAGATTGTGTCCATTGGCATCGCTATCTGCCCCTGAGCCAGTATCATCAGTTATTACATTGGAGCTTATTACCCCGCCGCTATCGACTTTGTATGCATTATTAATGGCATTTGGTACATAATTATCTGGCGTTAGTGTGATATAAAAATGGCCGTTATTGTCATTAGTAAATGGTATTGCGTCGCCATCATTGTCTGTAGCAGTGTAGGCAAATTCAAGATCGATAGGGCTATTGAAAATAATGCCCGATGAAGATAGGCCATTTATTTGGAAATCTTCCCCATTAACATGGAAGATTTCAATCGACATAATTGCCAAACCATTGTGTTCTAACTCTTCAATCAGAAATATGCCATTTGTGGTTGTTATATTAACGACCTTTGTCGAATTGTCTGAGTAAGTAACTATGTATTGAATATCAGCAGAACCAGTATGGTTACCGTTGTTATTGGTTCCCAAATTAACTGCTAAAATACTCGTACCGTCAACGCCATACTCAATTTTAATTGACTCATTAGCACTGATGGAGGTTTGAGGGCCCACACCTATACCATGACTGTTGGAGTTGATCTGCGAAGATACTCCGTTAGTGTACCCAGTTATCGTCGAAATAACGCTGGCAGCTTGTCCATTTTGGGCATAGATAGAACCATCAAAATCTACGAAGTAGGTGAGGTTATTCCCAGCAGGAGCTGAGCCAATGTCGTAATTGACTATCGCTTCCTGATCCATTTCCTGAAGCAGAACAAATTGATAGTCGTAATGCCCATTACCGTCTAATACGGCCGTTAACGTAAATATGTCAACGCCATTAGCACTAGCTGTTAATGTATTACCACTCATCGTATAAACCAGATCATACCCATCGTGTTTTAAACCAGATGTAATAAGCTCAAAATTAACTTCGCCAAACCCATCAGCACCAGGATTGAAGAGATCGGCAGTGACTGTGCTGCCTACGCTATGGGAAATGTCATGGACCAAAGACTCATCAACTTGGTCTACTCCTGAATCATCTTCAATAGTGACACTCAAGGTTGTTGTTGCGTCGCCGGAGCCATCATTAATAGTAACTCCAAAGTTCAATAACATGATGTCTTCAATGCTATTCAGTTCATGATCTATAGGCCCAAGGAGATTGACGGTATAAGCAACGCTATATCCAGACACGTCTCCGCTTACTGAGCCAAGTACTATTGTCATGATAACTGTGTTACCCACTGAACCTGTTAGTGTATTCGTCTGGCTATCCCAACTCCAACTGACGAGTTGTTCATCTGAATATACATTAGTACTTGGACCAGACAATGAAACCGTAAAGGCACTGCTGTCAGAGGCGTCAGGATCTGTAAAGGTGATAACACCTCCATTTGTTTTCAAATCAGTTTGATCAGAAGGATCACCGATATTATCAATAATGCCAGCCAATAGACCTTCTTCAGATACAACAGTCGCCGCGGCATTAATCACGGGGAGATCATTGGTGCCAGTAATGGTGACCACCACGACTTGGGTGGCGGTGCCATTATTGTCATCATCAATGGTGAC
>NZ_JAEC01000049.1 GCF_000518705.1 Shewanella colwelliana ATCC 39565 | reverse complement strand
AGTTAATGGTTAACTTTAGCGAAAGAATACAGACACTTGATTTAGTGTGATTCAATTTTAATATCTCTTGCTTCTTGAAATACAGAATTGAGAGCAGCTTTTCAAATTTACCAAATTTGTCTGGAAACCATAGCATTGTGGCCCCACCTGATCCCATCCCGAACTCAGAAGTGAAACGCAATCGCGCCGATGGTAGTGTGGGGTCTCCCCATGTGAGAGTAGGTCATTTCCAGGCGCCTAATACACGAAAAAAGCCCTAGCAAAAAACGCTAGGGCTTTTTTCGTATATGCGCTTCGCGAAACCACATACCCCCGACGTCACCCCGCCGCTAAGCGGGCTCTCCAGCTTCGTAACAAGTTACTTGCGCTACTTAGCTCCTGAATGCGTTGCATACATAGCGGAGCTTCTTCGCCCCCATGTGTTCGCTGCGCAAACTAGGAGAGTTGGTCATTCCCAGACTCCTAATTTCTCGTAAAGAGAGTCTATAAAGCCCGCTTGTGAAATAATTACGCGAGCAATGGGGAGCTATTGTGCATGTTATACAAGGCTGCTATCTGTGTGATGGGCAGTAGATAGCGTCTGCACTGACTCTACTTCCAACATTAGTTCATAGGGAGAAGGCTCTGTGGTTTTAAGGCTAAATTTGATGTTGGCTTGGTAGAAAATAGTCCCGACCTTTTCGGCATGGCTTAGATCCGCGTGAGCCAAGGGTGAGAGTGATAAACCAGACTCACCTAAATCGTTGGTGGTAATTGGGGGCCACCTTGTAACTATATCGGCCGCGCGAAAAAGCTATTTGGATATCGATTGGCCGCTGATTGAGGGTTTCCACTATCAATCATCAATTTTCGGCGTGCATACGATGCACAATAGTAGGTGTTTATAGTCTTTATAGTATTTATAGTCTTTCAGTTTTATCCCTCCTGAAAAGTACACTTTGCATGTTACACATTTTGAATTGCTAGCTGTGAAAGGTACCTAGTCGCTCTCAAGTTTTGGCTCGCACTCAATGTTAGAGCTGCTTTGCTTATTGATTTCTACGCAAACCTTAGCCAAATAAGCTGAACTTTTGCGCGATAAGTATTTGGTTTATGCACTAGACAGTCGATGCGTTACAATGACTTTTTGAATCGCTAAACAGATCTTATGAATACCAATACATACAATTCACTGTCTGGCCTTAATACGCTAGGCGTCGATGCTACTTGTGAAAAACTCATTCATGCTACTAATCGTCAGCAGATAGTTAAAGCCTGTTTAGATGAGAGGCTAGAGCATACGCCGTTATTGGTACTCGGAGGTGGCAGTAATATTGTACTGACATGTCATTTCCAAGGCACTGTAGTCGTGCTTGAAAGTAAAGGTATAGCTATTAAAGAAGATGATAACGCCTATCATTTGGTGGTTGAAGCGGGCGAAAATTGGCACGATTTAGTTAAGTTTTGCCTAGAAAATAAGATGCCAGGATTAGAAAACCTTGCCTTAATACCTGGGTCTGTTGGAGCGGCACCGATACAGAATATTGGTGCATACGGAGCAGAGCTTGCCCAATACTGTGAGTGGGTAGAATACTTAGATTTAGAAACAGGTAAGTGTCAGCGTCTCAATGCAAGTGAATGCCTTTTTGGGTATCGGGATTCTATATTTAAGCAAAAACTAAAGCAAAGAGCAGTTATTTTAAGTGTCGCATTACGGCTCGATAAGCAATGGAGTCCAAATCTTAGTTACGGACCATTGAAAGGGTTTAGCCGAGAAAGTGTCACCCCTAAGGCTGTGTTTGATTGTATTTGTGCAATACGGCAACAGAAGTTACCGAATCCAAAGGTATTAGGTAATGTAGGAAGCTTTTTTAAGAATCCCATTGTCAGCAAATCACAGTTCGAATCGTTGCAAGAAAGCTATCCTAATATTGTCGGTTATGTAGTGAGCGATCATGACGTGAAACTTGCAGCAGGTTGGTTGATAGAGCAAGCGGGTCTAAAAGGATCGTCAGTAGGTGGTGCTTCAGTTCATTTGCAGCAGGCGCTCGTGCTAGTAAATAAAAATCAAGCAACCGGTGATGACGTGTGTCAGTTAGCACGCAATATTATAGCAAAGATACATAAGCTTTTTGGCGTCACATTAGAAGTCGAACCTCGAATTATTGGTGCCTCAGGGCAAAAGGAGATTGATAATGCATGATCAGTGGCAGCGTAAACGCGCAATAATTGCAGAACTAAGTCGCGGAGGTTTCATCTCTGGAGAGGTGTTAGCAACAAACCTTGGCATTTCTCGCGCTGCAGTCAGCAAGCATATTGCAAGCTTAGAAGAGTTTGGCGTTGACGTGTTTAGCGTGAAGGGAAAGGGTTACAAGTTGGCGACACCACTTAGCTTAATTGACGAGAAGGTGTTGAAGAGCGGATTAAGCAGTCGCTGTTTTTATTTCGATGATATACCTTCAACGAATGCGTTTTTATTGGGTCATGTCAATGAGCTAACCAGCGGTGATCTTTGCGTTGCAGAGTATCAATCGGCTGGTCGAGGGCGTCGTGGGCGCACTTGGGTATCGCCCTATGGCGGGCACTTGTATGCATCGCTTTATTGGCAGTTTTCTCAGGGGATGGCACAAGCTATGGGGCTAAGCCTTGTTGTTGCCTGTTCACTGGTTACTGTGCTGCGTAATATGGGCGTTGCCGGTGTAGGAGTGAAATGGCCGAACGATATCTATTTAAACCATAAGAAGCTGGCCGGCGTGTTAATCGAAATGAGTGGTCAGGCAGATAGTGTGTGTGACGTTGTGATTGGCATTGGGGTTAACATGTCAATGTCTGAGCAACAATCACAAAAGATAGATCAGCCTTGGAGTGATCTATCTGAATTGGCCCAAATGCCTGATAAAACGATGTTGATGATTAAGTTGCAGCAACAGCTTGTGAAGGATCTGGAGCAATTTGAAGTTGATGGTCTTAAAGCCTTTAAACAACTTTGGCGAGACGTAGATCTATTCGATGGTCAGCCCATTAAACTCTTAATGGGCGATAATATCGTTGAAGGCACCTGCTGTGGTATTGATGATCAAGGTGCGGTTTTACTGCAGAATGAACTGGGGATTCAAGCTTATATCGGCGGTGAAATATCGCTGCGCGCGCAATAAGAAATTATTTTCTTAGTAACACCTGGTTCATCAAATGATCAGTACCTTTACGGAGGATCAGGTGAGCTCTATCTCTCGTTGGTAGGATGTTTAGGTTAAGATTAGGGCCGTTAATACTATCCCAGATATTAGCGGCTATTTTTGTTGCTTCATCGTCGGTCAAGCTTGAGTAATGGTGGAAATAGGAGTTTGGGTCGCTAAATGCGCCACTTCTAAATTGCAAGAACCGCGAAACATACCAATCTTTTAGCAGAGACTCTTCTGCATCAACATAGATAGAAAAATCAACGAAATCAGAGACAAAAGGCTGCTGGATAGCAACGTGAGTATCTTGTCCTGTTTGTAAAACATTAAGTCCTTCAATAATTAAAATATCAGGCTGTTGAATGACTTGATTGGTGTCAGTAATTCTATCGTAACTAATGTGCGAGTAGATAGGCGCTTTAACGACGCTGTCACCGGCCTTAATTTTCGAAATGAACTCCACTAACATCTTCATATCGTAACTTTCAGGAAAGCCTTTACGTTGAAGCAGGCCGCGACGTTTTAATTCCGCCAATGGATATAAGAAGCCGTCGGTAGTGACGAGATCAACTTTTGGATGTTCAGGCCACTGTTGTAACAGCGCTTGCATAATACGTGCGGTGGTACTTTTCCCCACCGCGACGCTGCCAGCAATACTGATGATATAAGGACGTTTAGGTGGCACTCGCCCTAAAAACTGATTCAGTACTAACCCACGTTGTTGTCTGGCTTCTACAATTAGGTTGAGTAAACGGCTAAGCGGCAAGTAGATGTCAGTGACTTCATCTAATGATATCGACTCGTTTATTCCTCGCAAATTTTCTAGTTCACTTTCACTCAGTGTCAGTGGCACTGATTTTCTGAGTTCGGCCCATTGTTGGCGCTCAAACGCCAAGTAAAGCGCATTATGAATGTGACTGTCTAATTGCATGGTGTAAATCTCCCCTTAGGCATCGCACAGTACACCATAGGTATAAGTGGAACAACTGCAAAAATTACTTTCCTTTGGTCTATGTAATGAATTGGTAAATATCTGGGCAAATAGTGCGCGCTTATGGATGTGAATGCATGAAATTCCGCCATTTAACCAATTTTTTTGCAAATATTTAAAATTAGCTATTGCACTTGTCGTCACTATTACCTAATATCCGCTACCGAAATGACACGCCGGCATAGCTCAGTTGGTAGAGCAACTGACTTGTAATCAGTAGGTCCCGAGTTCGACTCTTGGTGCCGGCACCATTTCTCTGGAGGGGTTCCCGAGTGGCCAAAGGGATCAGACTGTAAATCTGACGGCTCAGCCTTCGAAGGTTCGAATCCTTCTCCCTCCACCATCTTTATCTTATTATTAAATTGGTTTTAAGCGATACACGTGGAGGGGTTCCCGAGTGGCCAAAGGGATCAGACTGTAAATCTGACGGCTCAGCCTTCGAAGGTTCGAATCCTTCTCCCTCCACCATTTTTCTAGGTAGTTAGGTAACCTTAGTTAGGTTGCGCGGATGTCGTATAATGGTATTACTCCAGCCTTCCAAGCTGATAACGCGGGTTCGATTCCCGCCATCCGCTCCAATTTTCGCTGACTGTGCCCATATCTAAGAGCTCCCCTTACGGGTTACGTTCTCGATAAACTGCCCTCAGCCTCCTACTAAGCTTCCTTATTATCTTAATTAAATCGATTCGATGACAT
>NZ_JAEC01000048.1 GCF_000518705.1 Shewanella colwelliana ATCC 39565 | reverse complement strand
CAAATCGAAGAGACGTTGAGATACCGAGTGTAGATACGCCGGTGAGCTTCCGAAACAGGGATGTTTCGGCAGAGCCTAAAGGGACTTATTCACGGCGTCTCACAGGCGTATCTGCACATCCCTCGCCGGGCAGGCGTTAGATGGCGATAAAGGTATGACCTTCAGGCACACACCCCAATAACAATGAACCAAAAGAGAAAATGTAACCAGCCTTCATTCGAAGGCTAACAAGTTTTGGGGTAAAAGTACGTTAGCTTTTAATGCGTTATTAGTCCCAAATGAAGTTAAATCGAAGAGAGAAAATAACCTAGTGTAGATGCAGCTGAGGGTATCGAAAACATGGCCAAAAATGTTCCCGACATTTTTCGGCATTCCCTACTTCCATGTAGGTCAGATGTTTTCGTTAAGCGGCCAAGGATGGCGCAAAGCATCCCGAAGCAGTATCTGCACATAAGCCTGCTGCAAGCAATTAACTCCCATTGAAGGTACGACCTTCAAGCTCACTTAGCCAATTCCCACCCAGCCAAACGCTACATAAGCTAATCCCCAAAATGCCATCCCTTCATTCCAAGGCCAACCCACTTTGGGGCAAAAGCACGTTAGCTTTTTACTCGCCACTCACACCAAATGCAGCTTAATCGAAGCAACGTTAGAACCCAAGTGTAAACGCGGCTGCGGCCTTTGCCAGCAGGGATGCTGGCGTAGAGCCCACAAGGATGTGCTTGCGGCGTGTCGCAGAAGTGTTTGCACATAAGCTCACCGCAGGTGATAGATTGCCATGAAGGTTCACCTTCAAACACCCGTTCCAAAAAAGACTCCGCCAATCACTACCCAGACAAAGCAAAAAAATGCCAAACCTGCATTCCAAGGCCAATCCACTTTGGGGCATTTTCGAGTTACCCTCCGTAGAGCTAGATCAACAAGAGTTAAGCTAACTCGGCGTTCCCCTTAGCAGCCGAGAAAAAGTAAAACTGAGCTGAAAAAAAAGCGAGCCATTTCTGGTTCGCTTTTTAATGTCGTTATGAGCGTTTCGCTATCTAGCCAGTCACAATCTTAATTACGGTCACAAACTTCATTAAAATAGTCACAAACTTAATTAACACTCATCAACTAAGCAGCAATTATTCGTAATCGCTGATCGGAACGCAAGAACACATCAAATTACGGTCTCCATAAACATCATCGATACGGTTAACCGTTGGCCAGAACTTATTCGCCTTAACCGATGCTGTTGGGAACACAGCTGTCTCACGGCTGTAAGGACGTGAATCAAACTCGCTGTCCATAATGTCAGCCATAGTATGTGGTGCGTTATGTAGTGGGTTGTTATCCGCTGGCCACTCGCCTGCTTCAACACGGGCAATCTCGCCACGGATTGAGATCATGGCTTCAACGAAACGGTCTAGTTCAACCATTGACTCAGATTCTGTTGGCTCAATCATCAGCGTACCCGCAACTGGGAAACTCATGGTTGGCGCGTGGAAACCATAGTCGTTTAGACGCTTAGCGATATCCATTTCGGTAACACCCGAGGTTTCTTTTAGTGGGCGTAAATCCAAAATACACTCGTGGGCTACGCGATCATTACGGCCAGTAAATAGCACTGGGTAATGAGCAGACAGCTTCTTCATCACGTAGTTAGCGTTTAACAGTGCCATTTGCGTAGACTGCTTAACCCCTTTTGTGCCTAACAGCTTAATGTACATCCAGCTGATAGGTAGAATGCTTGCGCTGCCATAAGGCGCGGCAGAAACCGCACCATTGTTGTCGCTTTCGCGGCCTGGCTTAACTAAGACGTGACCCGCTACGAATGGTGCAAGGTGTGCTTTAACACCGATTGGGCCCATACCTGGACCACCGCCACCATGTGGAATAGCAAAGGTTTTGTGTAAGTTAAGGTGCGAGACGTCTGCACCGATAAAGCCTGGTGAAGTTAGACCCACTTGCGCGTTCATGTTGGCACCATCTAAGTAAACTTGGCCGCCATGTTGATGAACGATTTCGCACACTTCACGGATTGATTCTTCATACACACCGTGAGTCGATGGATAGGTGATCATGATGCACGACAGGCTGTCAGCAAGCTCGCTCGCTTTAGTGCGGAGATCGTCTAGGTCTACGTTACCTTGCTTATCACACGCCGTGACCACAACCTTCATGCCAGCAAGCTGTGCAGAAGCAGGGTTGGTACCGTGGGCTGATTGTGGGATTAAACAGATGTTACGGTGCGCGTCGCCGCGAGACTCGTGGTACTTCTGAATAGCAAGTAGACCCGCGTACTCACCTTGTGCTCCTGAGTTAGGCTGGATACAGACAGCGTCATAACCTGTGATGTTAACGAGGAAGTCGGACAACTCATTGATCAGCTGTGTGTAACCTTCTGCTTGGTCTAGCGGGCAGAATGGGTGCATGTTAGCAAATTCTGGCCAGCTTACCGGTAGCATCTCCACGGCCGCATTTAGCTTCATGGTGCATGAACCTAATGAGATCATTGAGTGGTTTAGGGCTAAATCTTTGTTCTCTAGACGCTTAATGTAACGCATCATTTCAGTTTCGCTTTGGTAGCGATTGAATGTTGGGTGCGTTAATACGGCGTCTTGACGAATAAGGTCTGCAGGGATTGAACTGTGTCCATTTGCCAAAATGTCAGCATCAATTGCCGCCACATCTAGACCATGCCCTTCGCCTAACATCACATCAAACAGTACGGCGATATCTTCACGTGTTGTGGTTTCATCTAAGCTGACACCCAATACGCCATCGGCATCAATACGCAGGTTTAGTTCAGCGGCAGTGGCGCGAGCAGTTATCGCAGCAACATCGGCACCTTGAACACTAATGGTATCGAACCAGGTGTTGTTGACTAGGCTTAGGCCTTTAGCTTGTAGGCCAGCAGCTAAGATATCGGCAAAACGGTTAATGCGTGATGCGATAGTCTTAAGCCCTTGTGGGCCATGGAATACGGCGTAGAACGACGCCATGTTGGCCAAAAGAATTTGCGCGGTACAGATGTTTGAGTTGGCTTTTTCACGGCGAATGTGTTGCTCGCGCGTTTGCATCGCCATACGCAGTGCTTGGTTGCCACGGGTATCTTTAGATACACCAATAATACGACCCGGCATTGAACGCTTGTGCTCGTCACGGGCAACAAAAAATGCCGCGTGAGGCCCACCGTAACCCATTGGCACGCCAAAGCGCTGTGCACTACCAAAAACCACATCAGCACCCATCGCACCAGGTGATTTAAGCAGTACCAGTGACATGATGTCAGCGGCAACGGTAACAATGGCTTTTTTCTCTTTCAGCTGGGCAAACAGCTCTGTGTAGTCAGTGATTTGGCCATGACGGTTAGTGTATTGGAACAAGGCACCAAATAGCTCATAGTTAGCCGCTTCGTTGGCTGGACCAACAACAATCTCGAATCCAAAGCATTCGGCACGAGTTTTAACCACGTCTAATGTTTGTGGAAATACGTCATCGGCAACAAAGAAGATGTTCGCTTTTTTCGCTTTAGAAACACGCTTAGCTAATGCCATGGCTTCTGCCGCAGCGGTGGCTTCATCAAGCAGTGAAGCTGAGGCTAAATCAAGACCAGTCAAGTCCATCGACATCTGCTGGAAGTTTAGAATGGCTTCTAAACGGCCTTGTGCGATCTCTGGCTGGTATGGCGTATAAGCCGTGTACCAACCTGGGTTTTCAAACACGTTACGCAAAATGACGTTCGGCACTTGTACGCCGTAGTAGCCCATACCGATATAGCTTTTGAATACTTTGTTTTTATCAGCAATATTACGGATATAAGCGATACCTTCAGCTTCGCCACAAGAATCACCAATGGTTAGCTCTTGTGCTAAACGAATTTTACCCGGTACGGTTTGGGCAGTTAGGTCTTCTAAAGACTCTGCGCCAATGAAGTTCAACATGGTTTGCTGTTGTGCTTCATCTGGACCAATATGACGAGTTAAAAACAGTTCGTGCTGTTCTAATTGTGTAAGGGTTTGCTTGGTCATGATTAACCTTGTTCCAATTTGCCAGTTTTACAGCTGTAGGGCACAAAACTGGGTAAGTGTGTAGATGGGTATAGTACGTCTGCATCGTTATTAACGTGCACGTTACTAACGATACTTAGGCTATATAGCCTGATTATGTTTACGCTTTAACACATAACAAAGAAGCTCCCGAGGGAGCTTCTCAGTATCGACAAGATTTACTCTTCGTCGATAACCTCTTGATAACCTTCGGCATCAAGTAAGTTGTCTAATTCTGACTCATCAGAAGGCATTACGCGGAAGAACCAACCGTCGCCGTATGCGTCGCTGTTAACTAGCTCTGGAGAATCTTCAAGTGACTCGTTAACAGCCAAGACTTCACCAGATAAAGGTGCGTAGATGTCTGAAGCCGCTTTAACAGATTCAGCAACCGCGCAATCTTCACCAGCCGTGACAGTGTCACCGACTTCTGGCAATTCAACAAACACCATGTCGCCAAGTAGCTCTTGGGCGTGCTCACTGATACCAACAGTGTATGAACCGTCAGACTCTTTACGGATCCATTCGTGTGAAGAAGCGTACTTTAGTTCAGCTGGAATATTGCTCATTTTTTCGTTCCTTAATCTGATGTTCTAATTCTTTATTGATTAAATCGATTTGTTATTTTAGCACTCACAGCGTCAATCTGTTTGTCGTGCTAGCTCATGTGCAATAACGCAAAATGAGCAATGACGACAACCTAAGTTACCGTCATTTAACATTTAAACCTAAAAAGCTTGTTTACCGTTGCGTACAAAGCTAGGTGCGATCACTTTAACAGGGACGCGCTTTTTACGCATCTCTACTTCTGCGACATCGCCAACAGAATTAGGCACGCGTGCCATGGCAATTGAATAGCCTAAGGTGGGTGAGAAGGTACCACTAGTGATGGTGCCTTGCTGCTCAACACCGTCAGTATCGGTAAAGAACACCGACATGCCAGGGCGGATAACACCTTTGGCTTCCATCACGAGTCCAACAAGCTTATCTGCGCCAGCGGCTTTAATGGCAGTTAAGGCTTCACGGCCGATAAAGTCACGATCGCTTGGCTCCCATGCAATGGTCCAACCCATGTTGGCCGCGAGCGGGTTAACGCTTTCGTCCATATCTAGGCCATACAGGTTCATGCCCGCTTCTAAACGTAAGGTATCACGCGCACCAAGACCACAAGGTCTAACACCTGTGTCGAGTAGCGCTTGCCACAGTGCAGCCGCTTCATCTTCTGGTACGATAATTTCGTAGCCCGTTTCACCGGTATAACCTGTGGTAGCAATAAATAGCGAACCTGACTGCACACCAAAGAAAGGCTTCATTCCTTCTACGGCTGCATTTTGCTCATCAGAGAAAACCGCAGCGGCTTTGGCCTTTGCATTAGGACCTTGTACGGCAATCATGGCTAATTCTGGACGCTCAGTGATGGTCACATCGAAGCCTTTAACTTGCTCGGCTATCCAGGCTAAATCTTTTTCGCGAGTCGCCGAGTTAACCACGATGCGGTAATGAGTATCGTTGAGATAATAGGTGATCAGATCGTCAATTACGCCCGCGTTATGGTCTAGCATGCCACCGTAAAGCGCCTTACCCGGCACTTTAAGTTTAGCTACGTCATTAGCAAGCAGTTTACGTAGGAAATCACAGGCTTCGGTACCAGTCACATCAACAACAGTCATGTGCGAAACGTCAAACATACCTGCGTCTTGACGCACTGCATGGTGTTCTTCGATTTGAGAGCCGTAGTTAATCGGCATATCCCAGCCGTGGAAATCAACCATCTTGGCGTTTGCTTCCAAGTGCTTGTTAAAGAGTACTGTTTTATTAGCCATTATTATCTCTTCTTTATGCCCTTTTCGGGTCTTACCTGCTGATGACTGTCTGTTTTCGCGCTATTTGTAATAAACCCATTAGGTCAGGTTTACCCACAAATGCTGTTGCGATACAGCCATCTAAGTGTACTTATGTCAGCACACCCCAGCGAGGGTACGTTGGGTCAGGATGTGATTGCAGCGATGCATTGCTGCATCCATTGCGTCGAATAAGATGCATTGTTAACACCGTCGCTGGTATCAAAATGCGGCGAAATTATACCTTGCGTCACAGTTTTGTATACAAGAGAATTTTCTAATCCGAAGCGTTTTTTCATTACTTTTTCTCATGTTAAAAATGTAGTTTTTTTACATAAAGTTCAGTAATTCAAATGAATTATGTTCAAACACTTGTATTTAAAAACAAAAAGTCATTAAGACTAGGCTTTACCTTGGCTACTGACACAATTTTGGTAGACGGTTTTTGTTGCCCATCGCCTGTTGCATAAACAGTGTTTTCACAGGAGAAAGGTTATCGACCAAATTTAGACCCAGATCGCGAATCGCTTTTTTCACCGGATTACTGCCGTCAAAGAGGCGTTTAAAGCCTTCCATTGCCGCTATCATCTCTAATGCGTCAGCTTTACGCCACCGCTCCAACGCACGCAAGTTAGCGTAGTCACCGATATCTTTACCTTTCAGTTTTAGCTCAGCTAAGGTTTCGATAATCGCAGCGGCATCAAGGAAACCTAAGTTTACCCCTTGTCCAGCTAATGGATGAATGGTGTGCGCAGCGTCGCCAGCAAGTAATAGGCGATGGCGAGCGAAATGCCGCGCGTAACGCATACGTAGGGGAAAAGCTTGTGGCTCACTCTCTAGTTTACATAAGCCCAGTTTGCCGTCGAACGCGGCTGTAAGGCTGCGCTCAAACTGGATTGCCTCACCCTCTAGCAAGGTTTGCGCTTTGGCTGGCGGCACTGACCAAACGATGGAACAGAGATTATTTTCAAACAGCGGTAAAAACGCCAGAGGGCCATCACTGAGAAACACTTGTCTTGCTGTCGCATTATGGGGAAGTTCGGTGCGGATAGTGGCGACAATGGCATGATGTCCATAGTCCCAGAAGGTCATGGGGATTTTGCACTGTTCACGCACCCAAGAGTTGGCCCCATCGGCACCGATCACCAATGCCGCAGATAGGTTGTCACCATTATCTAATGTAAGCCAAGCTTCGCGCTCGCCAAAGGCAATCTTATCGAGACGGCGATTTTCAAGATGGGTAATCCCCTCAAGCTCTGCGGCGCGAGTGGCAAGCGCATGGCTGATATTGTCATTTTCAACGATACTGCCTAACGTTTGTTCACTAATTGAGTGAGCGTCAAAGCCGATTTTACCTAGACCATCTTTATCCCAGACGGCCATTTTTTGATAGGGACCCATGCGTGACTCGTCAATATAAGCCCATGCACCAAGTTGGCTGAGTAAACGCTGGCTGGCTTTATTAATAGCGCTCACACGTAGGCGAGCATCACCTGAAACCGCTTGGGTTTCTCCAGCATCGATAACCACCACCCGACAGTCATCCATGGCGAGCCCTATGGCCGTTGCCAGCCCGACCATTCCGCCGCCAACAATGGCTACATCATAGGTTTGTGTACTGAACATAAGGAGATCCTTTATAGAGACTGAGTCGTTGTGGGTGATTTCCAGCCCATGGCTTTACGTGCCACAGGCGTTTTAAGTGGTGGACACCATGAGAGTAAGCGCAGGCCAAAGTTACGTCCAGCCACCAAGGGCCAATGATCGTTAGAGAAGCCACGCACTAAGAAGTCTACACTGGCGATGGTGGAATCTCTGTCTGCTTGACGTCGTTGCAAATATTGATGGGTTAACTGCGCGCCACCAATGTCTTGATTGTTTGCTAATGCCTGTTTGACCACATCAAGCAAACACACCAGATCCCGTAGACCTAAGTTAAAGCCCTGACCCGCTATCGGGTGCAAGGTTTGCGCGGCATTACCAATAAACACAGTGCGTTGATAGATAGGTCGCAGCATATAAGAGAGTGTTAACGGATAAGTCACTCGTTCACCCACATCAACAAAGCGACCTGCGCGATTGCCAAAGGCTTGCTGTAACCCATCGAGAAAGACTTGTTTGTCGGCATTTTGCATCATTTCGGCCTGGCCTGGTGCTAACGCCCATACCAGTGAAACGCGTGGCTGACCATCAACATTAGCCATAGGCAATACTGCAAGAGGACCAGTGTCAGTGAAGCGCTCAAATGCCCAGTTGTCATGGGGTTTATCGGCTAAAACATTAGCCACCACCGCCACTTGATCAAAATCGACCTGCTCAAGGGGTAACTTAAAGCTTTGCCGCACCACAGAATTAACACCATCGGCAGCAACCACCAACTTGGCGCTAAGCTGCGTGCCGTCATCGAGTTGTAGCTGATTAGCATCGATACCCGCAGTAATGTTGGACAATTTCGCAGGACAATAGAGGGTGATATCTTGCTTATCTAGCAGGTTAAAGAGCGCTTTACCTACTTGTTCTAGCTCAACGACTTGGCCTAAATAGGGCAGATGGAAATCGCTAGCGTTAAGTGTGGTCATACCAAAATGGCCGCGATCTGACACGTGGATATTCTCGATCGCGGTACCCAGGTGCGCCAATTTGGGCCAGATCCCGAGACGGGAAAGTTCAAAAATAGAACCTTGTGCAATAGCAATAGAGCGAGCATCAAAGCCGGGATGTTCATTACCAGGACGGCTGGCTTCTATCAGCGCAACCTTCAGTGGGCGGTTAAGCGCTTGTGACAGGCTTTTCAGCCCTAGGGCTAAAGTAGCCCCAGCCATAGCGCCACCGACGATGGCGATATCAAACTCAATATTTTTTGGAGATGGAATCGAGGCAGTCATTCACTTTCTCTATTTGTGGCGGGGAGTTAGCACTACCCGCCTCGTCAACAGGCGTCAATATTAATGAACTTTTGGGTCTTGATCTTTGATCTCACTCGGTTCAGGACCGAATTCGGCGTAGCACAATAGTGCCCCCATACGAGCAAACTCCATCAGCTCGATGTAGGCTGCTTCTGATTCGTCATCGTCGCCGACATCAAACTCCACCTGCGCGATCTCAGCCAGATCATTAATCACCTCTTTAACATCTCGTGAACCACGATTAAGCTTTGGCTGCACAATAGCAAGTCCGGTTAAAAAGCTTTGTACCCACAAAGATAGCGCCTCGACACGTTTAGAGAGCGGCTCTTCCTCTTCGGGCGCCATGGGCGTAAAGCCAAAGTCGACATCAGTGATGCGAGCCAGCGTGTCTTGATATAACTCTTCTAACAAATGAGTCAGTGATGGAGGCGGCAGCTGACCGTCATTAATCAGTTCAAGTAGCGGCTGTAACCATTCGCTTTTAGCCTGCCCCACCCCACCACAAATTAGGCCTACAAGTGAACCATGAACTTCTACTGGGTGTTGTGCAATTTCAGCAGCATTGAGCTCGGCCATTAAACTATCGATACTTAAAGAAGGAGGCATTGCCATAGCGATTTCCAATCATGTTTGTCTGAGCACATGCTAGCAGAATTGACCAAACCGACCAAGGTAAAAAGCGCCGAGAAAACAGGAGGCCAGTAGCGAGAAGTTTTGCCGTCTCGCTGACTATTCCAGCGTTTATTGGTTATCTAAACAACATTTAATCTAACATTGCGCTATTAGCGCCCAAGTCTTATTGCACTTTAACAACCAGACCGATATAGTCCGCTCAACAACAGGATAAAAGGATCTACATCGCAATGAGTAGCCATGCTATAGAAATTAGCTTATTGGGCCGTACCTACTCCATCGCTTGTCCTATTGGGCAAGAAGATGCATTGCGCCATGTAGCCACGAAACTTGAAAAGCAGTTGAGTACCCTGCGGGCTCGTACCAATAATTTGAGCCGGGAAGAGATTGCCATCATGGCTGCGTTAAATATTGGCTATGAGTTGTTAGAAGAACAACAAAAGAATCAAGATTATATTAAGCAGATGGATGACAAAATTGGTCTGCTGCAATCCACCTTAGAAAGTGCGCTGGTTGAGCGTTCAACTAAGGACGATTAATTAGCTAACCCTTTAGATAAGAAGTTAGCTACCGCTTAGTGAACAGTTTGCTAAGCTATAATGGTAAGCCAAATAATATTGACATTGGCTTGATACGTTAACGTATCAATGTAACGTTTTTGCTCCCTGTGGTGTGCGTGAGTCGGTTATGTCCCTGTGCCGATATTTACAAACTCAGGGTGAATGCTTTAATGACATTGTGCAAGCTCGGCGCGAACCGAGAAGCCTTAGGATTTAATCATTTACCCGCCTTGAACCTACGGTTCAAGGGCTACACCGGTAACGGCATCTTGGGGAGCAATTCAAATAAAAAACCATCGCCTTAAACAGCGGTGGTTTTTTTATGCCTTAAGATAGCCACTAAACAGATAGT
>NZ_JAEC01000047.1 GCF_000518705.1 Shewanella colwelliana ATCC 39565 | reverse complement strand
TATGCTCCTGGAGGCGAGCCAGTTGCTTTTTCAGCTCTCGTATTTCAATCTGTTCGGGCGTTATAGGCGATGCTTTCGGTTGCTTACCTTGTCGTTCTTCTCTTAACTGTCGAACCCATTTTTCCATGGTCGACTTGCCCACATTCATTGCTTTCGCCGCTTCAACAATGGAGTAATTTTGGTCTAAAACTAATTGAGCAGATTCGAGTTTGAACTCAGCACTAAAAAGTCTTCTTGTACGTTTCGTCATAGTGTCACCTGTTAACTTATGAGGTGATGATATCACCTCATACTAGATGGCCAAATTAACTATGCCACTACACAGATAAAATTGCTGCACCGTAAATCCGTTTCAGGCCGGCAGCGATGGCTTTGGGTTGTTTCCAGCTTACATATTGCAGGGAGTGGCGAATTTGATGCAACACCTACTAGCGAGCCAATTGGCTCGCTTTTTCATTATATACTAACTCTGACCAAAGCTGACTTTATCGTACCATCTTCACTCTAACTCTAATAAGTGAGTTTAAGATTAATATTTCTATGGCTAACGCCGCAAATAACCGGAGCAATGCGAGCGCCAGCGAGTATTACGTCCGCGTTGATTCGCCTTGTTAGCGGACATTTTTTCGACGCCACCTTTTATAGTGCGTCATTAGAAATTGTGGGTCTGGCATCGCTTCCGTTTTTAAAGGTAGAACGGCTTCTTTTCCCTCCAGATCTCCATATGCTTCCACAAGCTCGGATGCTAAAACCACCTTTCCTGTTGCTGGATCAACTGACAACAAGTAGAGATCGAAAAGTGTATGGATATCAGCCCTGAGCAACAATCCATGCTTTGGTTCGTACGATTGATGCTCGGAATGCGGGACTATATGAGCAGCCTCTAAGGCTGCAACTGCGTTACACCCGGTCAACGCACAGCGACTGTTGTAGGCATCCAGCAATCTTGTGCGGAATTCGGCTTGACCACGCCTCCGTAGAATCTCGGCTAGGGTGCGGCTGTCTGGATCGATCTCATTTCTATCATCACCACCCGAATTTTTGTCGTCCATGTTCTGCGCGCTTTCCCGAACGCCTAAAAATTCTCCAAGCGCATCTAACACAGCCTTCAACTGTTCTATGCTTTGAACCGACACCCGGGGCAATCGGTATTGAGTTTTAGGAGTGGCGAATTCCGCTACCTCATTCTGTAACTTTGCAATCAAATTAGCGGCATCAGCCTGACTCCGCCCAGTAAGCGCTGAAATATTTTTTGGATCGAATGCCACCTCGATAGCACCGGGTTGATCGGTATTAGAAGAGTATGCAGAGATTGTCGTTTTGCTACCTGCTTGATAATTTTTGCCATGTACCAAGTTGCGCGAGCGCCATCTGCATTCCTTGGCTAAGGCATCAATCATCTCGAAGGCTTTAATTGTGTTCAATCTGTGTCCTCCTTAACATGTCAGTTAACGCCCAGCACAGCGGCTTGCATAACTGGCGCTTGTTTTGCTGGTTTTTAGCAAAACGAGTGACAGTTTTGCAAGTCCGTTGCTGCTACTTGTTAGGTGCATTTATTTCTCAGCTCTCTCATTTTAGCGACGGATGAATCAAAATCTGAAAGAGCTTTGTTGATGATTGATTCTTTCATTAAGATGAACTCTGGATCATTCATTCCTGTAGGCGCTTGTTGAAGCCAGCCTTCAATATGACTCTTTCTTAGCCGATAGATAACTTCATCTTCGGCTTTCTTTTTCAAGAAGGAGTCCCATTGCTCTTCTCTTTTTTCATCTCCGTTGCATTTGGCACATGACAAAGCATGATTAAAAATGCTATTTGTCCCACCTTCTGATGATGGAACAAGATGATCTAAATGGCCTGCTCTAGAGCCTTTTTCAATTTCAAGGCCGCAGTAAGCACATTGTGAATTAAAATATTCCCAGAGAGCTTTCTCTTCTTTCTTTGAAGGATGAGGGTCGCAAATTGCTCCTAGGCTTCTCTTGATTTTATTCTTCGCCATAGACGGCGTATCTTTAGCCATGTTGCCACCTAACGATCGTGGTTCACGAGCCGAAGGTCTCGTGTAATGGGTTGTTCTTTACTTTCGGAGAGAGGAGGTTATCGCTACTCAATCCGTGAGTTCATATTCCATGCCCCAGGGGCTTAATTTATGCCCCCTGCGGCGTGAGGGAAGCATCGCTTCTTTACTTGAAGTCGATTGCAGGTCTCTTAAAAGCTTCGCTTTACGAGCCTCAGCAAGTGCCTTCAAGCTATCATAAATGAGGCGTTTCTTCCATCGCGTTTGGCGCTATCTACTCCTTCGGCTAGACTTAAATATCACTTCTTTTTTGCTAAAAATCGTCTACCGCAGGTCAAGAACAGCTTATTCGTGCGCATGCGCGTTTACCTCGTTGGACCAGTGAAAACGCGCACAGTTAACTATCTGTATGCAAAGAACTTATCAGTATTCTGTTAAATATACCATCCGGAAAAACGCGCATGCGCGTTTCCCAAACCTATTATCTAACCTATATTTTTTATAATTACATGATTTTGAACATATTTATTTATATTGAAATGTGAAAACGCGCACGAAGTTGGGATAAAAATCGTCATGATTTCAATATGACTGTATGTCTGTCCAGCTTTTAAGCATTGCAACATTTGAGTGAAATGGATGAAAATTTCTAGGCGAGAAAGTCTGCTTGTAACTACTCCGCAAACCAGGTGCTAACGCTCTTTGGTGCAGAAGTGAGTCAGGGCAGACTGGCTGACTCAAAGATGGACATTTCTAAGCTAGCGCTTTTGGTAATTTAATTGATGATGGATAACTTAAAGTATCGCGAAGGTGAAATCCTAACTAACTATGCGACTACTACTAGAATGTTTACACCACGATTTTTAAGGGTTGGCACCATCAGCTTTAATTAATCAAAACGAATCCTACTCACAACTTCCCAGTATCCCTTGCAATAAGGACATTCTAACTTAGTATTACCTCTTAAAAACTGTTCCATTGTTTCATATGAGATAAGTGATGAATTCATCGGTTCAAATTTTTCCTCGCTTTCTAATCGCTGAATTTTAAAGTGATTATCTACGGAAAAATATGAATACTTAGCAGCTAAGTTTATTCCAGCTTTCAGTAATTGTATATGAGTTAAATCATCTAGCATTGTAGAGCCTAATTGAACTGTGCCTGTTATTCCACAATTGCATGATATTTTAAATACTTCACCTGGCATTTATTATCTCCCCGATAAATCATTAATGATTAAGTCTGTCTAATCTAAAAATCTGACTTATGTTGTTTCAGTGGCGCAATCTGCCACTGGGTAAATCAACTAGGCATGGCTGAATCAAAGACGGACAGGATACTTCTTAGGACTACTAATTTGATTCTACTGATCTAGACAATAGGTGCTTTGAAACCTTAAATGCTTATTAGGCTCTAGACTTCGGGCACTTTAGGCCAATGAGGTCGGTTACTAGCAACCCAAGCCTGCAACTTACGTCTTGCAGAATCTGCACCAACGTCAATAGATAAGAAATCACAGATAGATTTCCATGTTGAGAACTTACCTTTGTTTTTTAACTCAGGAATTTCCTTAACCCACTCTGATGGTCTAGGTGAGGATTTCACGAATGTCTTATTGGGTAATGAAGCTAATAGGTTATTCAAAATATCATCAGCATTTGGTACTTCTGAGGGTACAAGGGCCAGCAAACGAATAAGTGCATCATTAAATGTAAGATTTTCAAAAGGCTCTTTTTTAACTAACGTTTCAATTTTTGATGCTACATCAGCATCTACATGATACTTAGGCATAGCCACTTTCTCCATTTTATTAGGACTAGAGAAAATATAAACCATAAAAATCTAGATTTCTAGTTTAAAACTAGATTTTATTTAATATTCGTTATTAGCAAATAAAACTTAACACGTGAAGGTAAGAACAACGCAACCAATCAAACTAAACTTTGGCGCCGTAAACACGAGACCAAACCTTGATAAGAGAATGACAGGTATTGGGAGCCTGAGTTGAATAGATCGTAAATATCCATCGGTTTGATAGACACAGATACATTACTAGAATTTGGTCTGGTTGATACTATGAGATAGCACAACCTGGAACCTTCTAACTTTAAATGGGGCATAACTGAGCTAGGCGCCCTAACCTATTTTTCTTTTACGAATGCCATTCTCTTAACAAAAATTTGCTCTTAACGCCTTTAACCTGGTAATTCATAGCTTCAAATACATCTTCAAAGCTATGAGTATCTATAGTTAGACCTGGCAATGCCATAATGCTTTGAGTCATGAATTTCTGTTTGTCATTTCCATTGCTCCAGGCCTCTTGCCACCAATCCAAAACTCGATTTCGTGACCGCTGTAATTGCGCAGCACTAGGCACCCTATCTTTCTTTAGTAGATTTTCAGCTACCGACGATGGCAACAAGTTCCACAAATTGTTATTTGGCCAACGGGCAAATGGTATGCAATGGTCTATGTGATAGTTTTTACGAATATCTTTACCACTCCATACCGACTCTAACCTACTCTTTTGACGTATCAACTCGTCTGCGCGTTGTCGTACAGCACTCGTGTCATGTCTAGCATCTTCCCACTGCATTGCTTGGTAATATTGGTCAAGAGAGACTTGCCTTGATTTGTTCAATTCGAAACTTTGCATCAGCCCTATCCACTGATTAACAATAAGCGGCTCAATCCAACTTCCAAACACCTTTAAACTTTGCCAAAACTGTTCATCAAGTATGAATTCACCGAAGGATTCGAGGTATTGTCTATCAATTATGACTTGGTCGCTTTTACGGACGGTTAGCTTATTGACCTGAAATAAATGGTTAGCTTTATCTTTGTGCCATAAATGCTTAACCGGCATATCGCGTATTGTTGCTGCGCAGTCAGAGAGTGTTCCTGTTACAGCTCGGGCCTCTTGGCCGAGAAACAGTGCACCGATAGATAAGTCATTGGCGTGGAGAAGGCTACTCAAAGAGCGCCAGCTGTCTTTAACGAAACCTAGCCCTTTCGTTTTATTGCTGCTCTGTTGAATTCCGTTATGACTTTCATGGTAGTCATTATCGCAGTTTTGCTTTAGCGGATAAGACAGAAGACGGTGATACTGTTTAGTCCAGTAAAGCGAAACAAGCCCTAATGGAAGCGCTACTTTACCGTCAGTCTTATCTATAACGCATCCAGGATGCGCATCAGCGATTCGGACTAACGCCCGCAGAAGTGCGAGTTTATAGGTCGCGACTTTACTGTCGTTAACCAAAACATGGCGAATCTTAAGCAGTGCGCCCGAACCATCATCGGGCATATTGTGCACAACCGTTTCCCAGCTCACGGTGTCTCGCTTCATGTTGTCGGACGCACTCTGTATGTGAACCACTTGTAAGCCATGTATCTTGGCAAGTGTTTCTTGCTCTGTGACACTTACAGGATAACTGATACGGCCATCATTAAATTCACCGTGACGAAGTGTAATAATCAATTTTCCGTTGGGTGCTAGAAGGTTACTGAGTTTTCGAAATGCACGCTGACGATGGGACTCAGCCAAGTGCATCCACACCGCACTGACGAGAATAACGTCGAACTGAATACCCAATGAAAGAATATTCTTTAACTCGGGTAACTTATCATTCAGCCAGGTTACATTGTGAGATTGGGTATAGCGTTTTCCTTCTGCGCGCATTTCATCG
This sequence comes from Shewanella colwelliana ATCC 39565, assembly GCF_000518705.1. Lineage (GTDB taxonomy): Bacteria > Pseudomonadota > Gammaproteobacteria > Enterobacterales > Shewanellaceae > Shewanella > Shewanella colwelliana. The sequence goes on along the minus strand of NZ_JAEC01000047.1, from coordinate 4,697 downwards.
TTAGGTTCAAGTGCATAAACTTCGCAGCCTTTATTGGAAAACCACTTTGCATCTCGTCCAGTGCCAGCCCCAACATCAAGCACGCGCTGTTCTGCTTTCGGCCAAAAGCCTTGCCATGACTGATGCACATCTTCAAAGCGTTGCGCGTTGTATTGGGTACTGAGTGTTTCCACATTCTCGGTATAAAAGTCAGTCATAAACTAGTACTTTCTTTGGGTATCATTGTCGCCAATTTTGTCTTGTTCACTTACATCACTCAATCATCATCGCCAGTTAGCACGACTTTAAAGCGCACGGGATGATGGTCTGAATACCGTGCCCTAAATGCGTTGTGGTTGTAGGGTGAGCCTGGGTATGGAGTTGTGAAATCCTCAAACCAGTCATCTTCCATCTCTTCTATTAAGTCAATGACTTCAAACTGCCCGCCCAAATACAACCTACTTGTATTTGATGTCGGATAGACGACATTGTCATAAGGCCGGGGACTATTAACGTTAGTGTTGGTCATGAGACAGCCATCCCCTGCATTCAGCGCAGACAAGGTGTCGGGCAAAATGGTCGAGATTTCATTGCAGTCTTTGAAGTTCATGTCGCCTAACACGAAGAAATCTCGTTCAACAGAATCGTTCTCGTCTATCCATTTGGCTACTTCGAATAGCTCACGTTTACGGCGTCCCTCATCCTTCTTACTCGTGCCAGGTTGCAGATGGACAGATACTAGAACAAAGTCATCCCCCGTCGCTTTTGCTTTAAACGGAGTGGCGTAAGGAACGCGCTCAAACTTATCGTTATTCGAGCGATCTTCTGCTAAGTACCCATTAGGTAAGCTTGGTTCATATTGCACTTTGCCTGGCTTGAAAAACGTGACAAACCATTCAGTTGCAGCACTATTAAGGTGAATGGTGTCATTCGTCCCCGTGTCCTCTTCTGACAGGATGTAATCAAATCCATATGTGGACATTGCTTCAAAAAATCGCCGAGCTTCAACATCAGGCTTATATGCCGTATTGTCTGGAAATGTACCATCGTAAGGTGGGGCAACGAGCTCTTGAATGACAACGATATCCTCATTCGCTAATAGTTGAGCTAACGCACTATCATCGCGACCTTTAAAGTTACCGAGAAATTGAATATTGAAAGACACAATCGAAAGGTAATTAGTTGCTGCTGCGCCATTAAGTGGGAGAAGACAGTCTTGTGTATGGCAATGGTATGTAAGGGTTGACCTGTCAAGGTGGCCACCATTTTCATCTTTTGCACCGCTATGGCCCATGGCATTAGGCGTGAACACGGCAAAAGCCAAAGCTAATGCGATTCGGTGTAATAAGCCCGCGCACACCCTATTCATACAAACCTCCATGTTTATGACATTGCGATGATTGAAAGACCAGCCTTGGTTTCATTTCACGCCAGTACTTGATGTGTCTCTTCAGTACGCTAAATAAATTTGCCGGAAAAAGCTATCAAAATCTGCACACTAGCCAGCTTTGGTGCAGGCCTATTTGGGTGGTTAAACTCGAAACCGGTGATGACCTTTCATTGAATCGAGCTGCAGCATGCAAAAGTAAAGTTCGCAAATATTGCCAAAAATCTACATTCAGCTAAAATACTGTATAAATAAACAGTGTTGGTCAAAAATGAAAGTCATACCCATTTTAGCCAGTGCCGGGATAACCGGCTTTGAGTCCCCAGCAACGGACTATAAACAGCTGCCATTAAGCCTCGATGAGTTGCTTATTGAGCATCCAAGCGCCACCTTTATCGGCCAGGCAAGTGGCGACTCCATGCAAGGAGTTGGCATCTTTGACCAAGATATTCTCATTGTAGATAGGCATGTTACCGTCAAAAACCAAGACATTATTGTTGCGAATTACAATGGCTGCTTTGTTTGCAAAATCATTGATACAGTCAACCGGCAATTGATATCTGCGAACGAATCTCATATGAACACACCTATTTTTGAGCATGATTCTTTTACTATTGAGGGGGTTGTGATTCGCTCAATTCGCTGCCACCGGCAAAGTTCGATACTGAGTAGGAGTTAATAACCTTGTTCGCTTTGGTCGATGCAAATTCGTTTTACTGCAGTGCTGAACAGGTGTTTCGACCTGAATGGCGTGGAAAACCAATAGTAGTGCTGAGTAATAACGATGGCTGCTACCTTTACGTAAAACCTGTCGTTATCACACTGTTGCGTAATTGATATGTGTGAAATTGCTATGGTAGGCTCTAGCCGTATGAGTGCATCATAGGCGTTTTTATCGTCTGCTGATTTACTCGCCAGTTATCGAGGGGAGCCATATGCAGATCATCAGCTATGAATTAAAGGACTGGGAGTACCGCGAGCCAGAAGTCTATGTTGACGAAAACGGCGAGCTACAGGTGCGCTATATTGGTGAGCTTAAACAGATAGGCCCCATTACCTTGCTATACCGAGTTGGATTTGATGAAAGTGACAAAGTGGTTCATTCCGAGCCCCTTGAAGCTGTAAACAACTATCTGATGTACCAAAAAATCCACCATGACGCGAAGTGTGTTTCGGTGGCATCTCGTGCGCTAAAGCATTACTTCACTTTCCTAGCTGATGAAAACGTCACTCGGCGAGAGAATGGCCTGCCTGAGCTGCTCTGGAACGAAATGCCTGTACGGGAAAATCAGCGTCCGACCTATCGCTATCGTCAATGCCTTAAAGACTGTTACAAGTCACAAGACCCTGATGTGCATCTAGCTCGCACAACCTGTAATGCCTATCTGAACCGAGTGGTTGATTTCTACAAACACTACCTGAGGCACGGCTTTCATTTCGGTCATGAGCCGTTTCAGTATGAATTTGTTAGGGTCAACATTCAGAATGATCATACCTCTATGCAGGCATCGAGGCACATAGAGGTGCATACTACAGATCTGCGTCTGAAGTTGCCAAAAGACAGACGAAAGCGCCCGAATCCTTTAACGGCACTAGCACCTTATCAGTGGAATGCGTTGGACAATATCTTGCGTGTTTCGCGCAAAGTATTGACCAAACGAAATGGACAACTGATATTGGGCAGGTTTCCAGAAGAAGTGAGCTGGATCCTTCTCGTAATGCGCTGGACAGGTCTGCGTCGTCAAGAAGTACTTTCGCTACGTGCTGGGTTGATTTTCAAGCCTAATGCTCGCCAGTTACACCAGGGGTACGTCGAGATCGACATTGGCCCCTCTGTTGGTGTTGAGACCAAGTTTGGCAAGTATCGCACTGTCGAGATGCCGAGCCAATTGATGGCTGAGCTGTACGGTTACTTGCAATCGACACGATACATCAAACGTCGGGATAAGTATCGTTTAACACTCACGGACCAGCAGCGCCAAACTGGCGGAGATCACCTGTTCCTGAGCGGAAGTGGTGTTCCGTTTGCTCTGACTACACTGAATGCGCGTTGGTCTGACATACGCCGAACGCTAGCGCACCCTAAACTGGGCCTGGGGGAGCCATTCGAACACAAGAGCCACAACCTACGCTCAACTTATGCAGTGGAACGCTTTATTGGACTGTTGGACAAAGGCGTCGATGAAGGCAAGGCCTTTCGTTTTGTGCAGAACTACCTTGGTCATGAAAAAGAAGATACCACGCGCCACTATATGAGTCAGGCTCGTGATCGCATTGATGGAAAGTGCAGCCCGCAAGAGGTTTGGGAAAATGTGATTGACCACCACTTTGGACAGGGAATATTTGCTCTTGGCGGTAACGGATAATGGCCTTTAAAAAGAAAAGTGCGCGCAAGCTTCCTAAGAGCAACACACCAATAGCCAACCCGGTACGTCCAATGTCTATTGAAGCGATGGTTATCGCCACTGATGGTGGGGGAAAGTGCTACTTCAAACGACTGAAGTATAAAGGTTGTCCTTTGGTATTGGGCGGCCGAGATCCACTAAAGTCAGAGAAGTTTTGTCCGTCAGAGCAATTGGTTGATATGCAGCGTGATGAGATAATACGTGAATTATATGAGCTGATTCGCGAGTGGCCAGCTAATCGAACGACTAAAGGCTATTTTGATAGCTTATGCAAATATACAGCAGCGCTCGATGCTGTGGGGCGTCCGCTGAATTTCTCTGCTAACAACGTAATGTGGTATGGAGGGGAGTTACAGCGACTTATCAAGCTGAGTAAAGCTCAGGGGGGAATTAAGCCTGCCACGGCAAATTCTCGAAAGCAAGCGATTAGAGCCATCCTCAGAGCTAAAGGAGAGCATTTGTTGATAAAGCAAATGCCGAAGTTTGCTCGTGAATCGACCCCCTTTCAAACCTTGGACGATGACGGTTTTACCAGAATTGGAAGATTCTTAAACCGGGGATACCAAGGTTACATGGCACATTTGCTAGCTGGTACCTCACCTACGATATGCCCAATGCATGACCATAGTCGACTGCTTGAACTTAAATTGAACAAACGGCAGCTTGGGAATGAGGTTAACGCAGCCAAGAAAAGGGTCGCTCCTTTACAAGGTGATTGGCGCAATCAGTTGGTACGGCTAGCGCTTTTGCTGACTCACATGCTTACCGGTATTAATCCTACACCCTTATATCACTTGCGGCGTTGTGATGTACGTTTCAAGAAAGGTGCAGGAGATTGTTATTACATTGAAACCATTAAGAACCGCGCAGGTGGGCAGCGGCAGGATAATGAACTGGGTTTTACCAAATTCAGTAAAGATTTTTTC
>NZ_JAEC01000046.1 GCF_000518705.1 Shewanella colwelliana ATCC 39565 | reverse complement strand
TTTAAGCGCAGAACCTTGGATAACTGGTAGGTCATCACCTGGGAAGTCATATTCGCTAAGAAGTTCACGAACTTCCATTTCTACTAGCTCTAGAAGCTCTTCGTCATCAACCATGTCACACTTGTTCATGAATACGATGATGAATGGAACACCAACCTGACGTGAAAGCAGGATGTGCTCACGAGTTTGTGGCATTGGACCATCTGTAGAAGCAACTACTAGGATTGCGCCGTCCATCTGTGCAGCACCAGTGATCATGTTTTTAACATAATCCGCGTGACCTGGGCAGTCTACGTGTGCGTAGTGACGTGATGGAGTGTCATATTCGATGTGAGAAGTATTAATTGTAATACCGCGCTCACGCTCTTCTGGAGCGTTATCGATCTGTGCGAAATTCTTAACTTCACCACCGTAAGTCTTAGTCAATACAGACGAGATAGCTGCTGTTAGAGTTGTTTTACCATGGTCGACGTGACCGATAGTACCAACGTTAACATGGGGTTTATTACGTTCAAATTTTTCTTTAGCCACGATATATTCCTTTCTTTTCAGAAAATGCTCAGCTTTGCTGAGCAATAGCATTCAATATGAGTTATAGACTAATTTGCGGTTATCCGCGCGCGTCTATCACTGACTTTGCAACATTTTGCGGTGCATCAGAGTACTTCAAAAACTCCATTGAGTATGAAGCACGTCCTTGAGTGGCACTACGTAAATCCGTTGCGTATCCAAACATTTCAGATAAAGGTACTACCGCATGAACAAGTTTAACGCCGCCAATGCCGTCGTCCATTCCTTCAATCATGCCGCGACGTCTATTTAAATCACCTACAACATCACCCATATAATCTTCAGGAGTGGTCACTTCTACCTTCATACAAGGTTCTAGTAACGCAGGGTCTGCTTCGAGAGCGCCCTTCTTGAAGCCCATAGAGCCAGCAACTTTAAACGCCATCTCGTTTGAATCGACATCATGGTATGAGCCATCAAACAGAGTGACTTTAACGTCCAATACAGGGAAGCCAGCGAGTACGCCGTTCTTCATCTGCTCTTGAATCCCTTTATCTACTGCAGGGATGTATTCTCTTGGAATCACACCACCAACAATCTCGTTGGCAAATTCGTAACCGAAACCCTCTTCTTGAGGTTCAAGCTTTAACCACACGTGACCGAATTGACCTCGACCACCTGATTGTCGTACGAACTTACCTTCTACTTCTACACTCGAGCGAATAGTTTCACGATACGCTACTTGTGGTTTACCAACATTACACTCAACACTAAATTCGCGACGCATACGGTCTACGATGATATCTAAGTGTAATTCACCCATGCCAGAGATCAGTGTTTGACCTGACTCTTCGTTGGTTTCAACACGGAATGACGGATCTTCGGCTGCAAGTTTTTGCAACGCAATGGCCATCTTTTCCTGGTCGGCTTGGGATCTTGGTTCCACAGCGATCGTAATTACGGGCTCAGGAAACTCCATACGTTCGAGAATAACTTTATGGTCAGAATCACAAAGCGTGTCACCCGTAGTGACATCTTTTAGACCAATAGCCGCAGCGATGTCGCCAGCGCGTACTTCTTTGATCTCTTTTCGATCGTTTGCATGCATTTGCACCATACGACCAATTCGCTCGCGTTTCTGTTTGACCGAGTTATACACGCCAGAACCGGTTTCCAATACACCCGAATAAACGCGCATAAAGGTCAATGTTCCGACGAATGGGTCTGTTGCAATCTTAAATGCCAAAGCCGAGAATGGGGCGTTGTCGTCAGCTGGACGCTCAACTTCCTGATCCTTGTCGTCGATACCTTTAATAGCAGGTACTTCAACAGGCGATGGTAAATAATCAATAACAGCATCGAGAACTGCTTGCACACCTTTGTTCTTAAACGCAGAACCACAGGTGGCCAAAACAATCTCGTTAGCAAGAGTACGTTTGCGCAGTGCAGATTTAATCTCTTCTTCTGATAGCTCGCCCTCTTCGAGGTACTTATCCATCAGTTCATCAGTCGCTTCTGCTGCTGCTTCTACTAGATATTCACGCATCTCAGCTGCCTTTTCGGCTAGCTCAGCTGGTATATCTTCGTAGGTGAATGTCATACCTTGATCAGATTCATTCCAGTTAATGGCCTTCATCTTGATTAGGTCTACAACACCCTTAAACTCTTCTTCTGCACCGATATTCAATTGAATCGGTACACAAGTCGCTCCCAGACGGTTACGTATCTGCTCAACGACGCGTTCAAAGTCTGCACCTGCGCGGTCCATCTTATTGACAAACACTAAGCGCGGTACGTGATACTTGTCCGCTTGACGCCATACAGTTTCTGACTGTGGTTCAACACCAGATGAACCACAGAACACAACAACTGCGCCATCAAGTACACGTAGCGAACGTTCAACTTCAATAGTAAAGTCAACGTGACCAGGTGTATCGATGATATTGATACGGTGCTCAGTAAACTGTGCCTCCATACCGCGCCAGAACGTGGTAGTCGCAGCAGAGGTAATAGTAATACCACGCTCCTGCTCCTGTTCCATCCAATCCATAGTGGCTGCGCCATCATGGACTTCACCGATCTTATGAGACATACCGGTGTAGAAAAGAACGCGTTCTGTAGTTGTGGTTTTTCCTGCGTCAACGTGAGCACAGATACCGATGTTACGGTAGCGCTCAATTGGAGTTGTACGAGCCACGATTAAACCCTCTTTACTAAGGAAAATACCTTAGTCATGTAAAACATGGTGCAGGCAAATGCCTGCACCAAAAGATTACCAGCGGTAATGAGCAAACGCTTTGTTTGCTTCTGCCATACGATGCACGTCTTCGCGCTTCTTAACAGCAGTTCCTTTATTTTCTGAAGCGTCTAGCATTTCACCAGCTAGACGTAGAGCCATAGATTTTTCACCACGCTTACGAGCAGCTTCAACTAACCAGCGCATCGCTAGTGCGTTACGACGCACTGGACGAACTTCACATGGTACCTGGTAAGTAGAACCACCAACACGACGAGATTTAACCTCGACTGATGGACGTACGTTGTCCAGGGCTGCTTCAAGGATAGCTAGATGTTCTTCGCTTTTTTTCTCAGCGACAACATCTAGTGCCTTGTAAATAATTTTTTCTGCAGTCGACTTTTTGCCGTCCTGCATAATGACGTTGATGAACTTAGCCAACAACTCACTATGAAATTTTGGATCTGGTAGGATTTTACGTTGTCCTACAACGCGACGTCTTGGCATAACAATTTCTCCGTATGCTTCAGGGACCCCAAAACTGGAATCTCAAATAATCTAGCTTGGCCTTACTTAACGGAAAACGTTAAGACTTAGGACGCTTAGCTCCGTACTTAGAACGTCCTTGACGACGCTCACTAACACCAGCACAGTCTAATGCGCCACGTACAGTGTGATAACGAACACATGGTAAGTCTTTAACACGACCACCACGGATTAGAATCACGCTGTGCTCCTGCAGGTTGTGGCCTTCACCGCCGATGTACGAAGTTACTTCGAAACCGTTAGTTAGACGCACACGAGCTACTTTACGTAGTGCAGAGTTAGGTTTTTTTGGTGTGGTTGTGTATACGCGAGTACAAACACCACGTTTTTGTGGACACGCATTCAACGCTGGCACGGCAGTCTTGATGACTTTAGGCGAGCGAGGCTTACGTACCAACTGGTTTACAGTTGCCATGTATAGCTCCGAATCAGTTGATAAACTCAACAGTAAGGTGTGAAAAATCTATATCCCACAGGTGTGGGACGCGAAATTTTAGAAGTGTCTGGTGTTTCTGTCAAGAAATAGCCAACTTTTTACTCAATTAAAGTAAAAAAAGGCACCAAAAGGTGCCTTTTTTACAATCTATTTACGTTTGAGCGCTAATTATTCAGCACTACCCGCTAGATTTAGTAGATCTGCTAAGTTTTGCTCAGCTTCACTTGCACTAATAGTCGGTGCCTGTTCAGGCTGACCTTTAGCACCAGCTTGGTTGCGTTTCTGATGATACGCATAACCAGTACCGGCTGGGATCAAACGTCCTACGATTACGTTCTCTTTCAAGCCGCGTAACTTGTCACTCTTACCGCCAACGGCAGCTTCGGTCAGTACGCGAGTTGTTTCCTGGAACGAGGCTGCTGAGATAAATGACTCAGTAGCCAAAGACGCTTTAGTGATACCAAGTAGTTCACGTTCGAACTTAGCAGGTGCTTTACCTTGCGCTTCAAGTTCGCGGTTAGCGATCTTAACGCGAGATACTTCAACTTGCTCACCAGGTAGGAATTCACTATCACCTGCTTCAGTGATCTCACACTTACGCAGCATCTGGCGAATAATCACTTCGATGTGCTTATCGTTAATTTTTACACCCTGTAGACGATATACGTCTTGGACTTCATTAACAATATAGTTAGCCACTTTGTGAATACCACGTAGACGTAGGATATCGTGTGCTGCTTCTGCACCATCAGCAATAACTTCACCACGTTCGACTTTTTCACCTTCGAACACGTTAAGGTTACGCCACTTAGGAATCATCTCTTCATACGGCTTACCACCATCAGCAGGCGTGATCACAAGACGACGCTTACCTTTAGTTTCTTTACCGAACGAGATAGTACCTGAGTACTCAGCAAGAATTGCTGGCTCTTTTGGCTTACGCGCTTCGAACAAGTCAGCAACACGTGGTAGACCACCGGTAATATCGCGAGTCTTAGACGATTCTTGTGGAATACGTGCTAACGCATCACCAACGTTAATGGGTGCATTATCGTCTTGGTTAACAATCGCTTTACCAGGTAAGAAGTATTGCGCTGGTACTTCAGTACCAGGAATCATCAAGTCGTTGCCATCGGCACCAACTAGACGAATCGCAGGACGCATCTCTTTACCCGCAGTAGGACGTTGACCAACTTCCATTACAACGATAGAAGATAGACCGGTGAGCTCATCTGTTTGACGTGTCATGGTGACACCATCAATCATATCAACGAACTTAATGCTACCCGCTACTTCAGAAACGATTGGGTGAGTATGCGGATCCCAGTTAGCGATAATTTCGCCAGCAGAAACCGTTGCATCTTCCAACTTCTCAAGTACGGTACCATACGGTACTTTATAACGCTCTTTCTCACGGCCTAGCTCATCGATAATCGCGATCTCTGATGAACGAGAAACGATAACCAGTTTGCCTTCGCTGTTAGAAACATGCTTAGCGTTATGTAATTTAACCGTACCGGCATTCTTAACTTGAACGTTGTTCTCAGCAGACGCTCGAGATGCCGCACCACCAATGTGGAATGTACGCATCGTAAGCTGTGTACCTGGCTCACCAATTGACTGAGCAGCAACAACACCGATAGCTTCACCTTGGTTGATGATATGACCACGAGCCAAATCACGACCATAACAGGCGGCACAAACACCAAAGTCTGTATCACAGCTAATAACTGAACGTACAATCACTTCATCGATTGAATGTTCTTCTAGCGTGTCACACCATGCTTCATCAAGTAACGTGTTGCGTGGAGCAAGAACGTCTTCAGTACCTGGGTAATAAACGTCTTCTGCAACCACACGACCTAGTACGCGCTCACGTAATGGCTCAACAACGTCACCACCTTCAATAAGCGGCTTCATTGTTAGACCTTCGTGTGTACCACAATCGTCTTCGATAACAACTAAATCTTGTGCAACGTCTACAAGACGACGAGTTAGGTAACCCGAGTTCGCAGTCTTAAGTGCCGTATCCGCTAGACCCTTACGCGCACCGTGAGTAGAGATAAAGTACTGTAGTACGTTTAGACCTTCACGGAAGTTCGCTGTAATAGGGGTTTCGATGATTGAGCCATCTGGCTTAGCCATCAGACCACGCATACCGGCTAACTGACGAATCTGTGCAGCACTACCACGAGCGCCTGAGTCGGCCATCATATAGATGCTGTTGAACGAAGCTTGAGTTTCTTCTTCACCATCACGGTTAATCACTGTCTCAGTAGACAGGTTATCCATCATCGCTTTAGAAACTTTTTCGTTGGCACTTGCCCAGATATCGATAACTTTGTTGTAACGCTCACCAGCAGTAACAAGACCCGACTGGAACTGTTCTTGAATCTCAAGTACTTCAGCTTCAGCATCAGCTACAAGCGTGTACTTTTCATCAGGAATAACCATATCGTTGATACCTACAGAGGCACCCGATACTGTCGCGAAATGGAAACCGGTATACATCAATTGGTCTGCAAAGATAACGGTATCTTTAAGACCCAGTTGACGGTAACAGGTGTTCAACAATTTAGAGATCTGCTTCTTACCCATGTTTTGGTTAACCAAATCATAAGATAAGCCTTTAGGCAGAACCTGCGACAGTAAAGCACGACCAACAGTAGTATCTACGATACGACGGCTTTCAGTGCGTTCACCATTATCAGCAATTGTTGTCTCAGTAACACGAACTTTGACGCGAGCGTGAAGCTCTGCACAACCAGTGCGGTAAGCTTTTTCAACTTCAGCAACTGATTCAAAGGCCATGCCCTCACCTTTACCGTTAATGCACTCACGGCTGGTGTAATATAGACCCAATACAACGTCCTGTGACGGTGTGATCACCGGCTCACCGTTTGCAGGTGAAAGGATGTTGTTGGTCGACATCATTAATGAACGTGCTTCCAACTGCGCTTCAAGCGTCAGTGGCACGTGAACAGCCATTTGGTCACCATCGAAGTCGGCGTTGTATGCCGCACAAACGAGTGGGTGTAGCTGAATCGCTTTACCTTCAATTAGGACCGGCTCGAACGCCTGGATACCCAATCTGTGCAGTGTTGGTGCACGGTTAAGCATCACTGGATGTTCGCGGATCACGTCATCGAGCACGTCCCATACTTCAGGAACTTCACGTTCAACCATCTTCTTAGCAGCTTTGATGGTAGTAGCTAGGCCACGACCTTCTAACTTGCCATAGATGAATGGCTTAAATAGCTCAAGTGCCATCTTCTTAGGAAGACCACACTGGTGTAGACGCAGAGTAGGACCAACGGTAATTACCGAACGACCAGAATAGTCAACACGTTTACCTAGCAAGTTCTGACGGAAACGACCTTGCTTACCTTTGATCATATCAGCCAAAGATTTAAGCGGACGCTTGTTAGAACCTGTAATAGCACGACCACGACGACCGTTATCTAATAGCGCATCAACAGACTCTTGCAACATACGTTTTTCGTTACGTACGATGATGTCTGGAGCAGCTAGGTCTAATAGACGCTTTAGACGGTTGTTACGGTTGATCACACGACGGTAAAGGTCGTTCAAATCAGACGTAGCAAAACGACCGCCATCTAGTGGTACAAGAGGACGTAGATCAGGTGGCAGAACCGGAAGCACCTTGAGGATCATCCACTCTGGCTTGTTGCCTGAAGTGAAGAACGCTTCAATTAGCTTAAGGCGCTTAGTGATCTTCTTACGACGTGTTTCAGAGTTGATTGATGGCAATTCTTCGCGCATCATCTCAATCTCTTTTTCAAGATCGATAGCACGTAGCAATTCTAGAACTGCTTCAGCGCCCATCTTGGCTTCGAACTCATCACCGTACTCTTCAAGTGCATCGAGGTAGTTTTCTTCAGTCAGCATTTGGCCGCGTTCAAGACTGGTCATGCCAGGCTCGATCACTACAAATGATTCGAAGTAAAGTACACGTTCGATATCACGAAGAGTCATATCTAGCATCAAACCGATACGGGACGGCAATGATTTCAAGAACCAAATGTGTGCCACAGGGCTAGCTAGATCGATGTGACCCATACGCTCACGACGCACTTTAGTCTGGGTAACTTCTACGCCACACTTCTCACAGATCACACCACGGTGTTTAAGACGCTTATACTTACCGCATAAACATTCGTAGTCTTTTACTGGACCAAAAATACGCGCACAGAACAAACCTTCACGCTCAGGCTTGAAAGTACGGTAGTTGATGGTTTCTGGCTTCTTAACTTCACCAAATGACCAAGAGCGGATGAGATCTGGCGACGCTAGGCCAATCTTGATCCCTTCGAATTCTTCAGTCTTGCTTTGCTGTTTCAGAAACTTTAATAAGTCTTTCACGTTTCTCTCCTGAAGGAGTTAAACCGGGTGCTCCGCTCACGCAGAGCACCGTTTATTGTCAAACTTCGGCGATGCCTTAGTCTTACTCTTGATCCAACTCGATATTAATACCGAGTGAACGGATCTCCTTCAGCAATACGTTGAAGGACTCAGGCATACCTGGTTGCATCTGATGGTTACCGTCGACGATGTTCTTATACATCTGAGTACGACCGTTAACGTCATCTGACTTAACAGTAAGCATTTCTTGTAGAGTGTAAGCAGCACCGTATGCTTCAAGTGCCCATACTTCCATCTCACCGAAACGCTGACCACCAAACTGAGCTTTACCGCCCAATGGCTGCTGAGTAACAAGACTGTAAGAACCAGTTGAACGCGCGTGCATCTTATCGTCAACCAAATGGTTAAGTTTAAGCATGTACATGTAACCAACGGTTACTGGACGTTCAAATTGATTACCGGTACGACCGTCAAACAAGGTACGTTGTCCAGAAGTAGGAAGACCTGCTAGTTCTAGCATCTCCTTAATTTCTTTCTCTTTCGCACCATCGAATGCAGGTGTCGCAGTCGGGATACCGCCTTTTAGGTTCTTAGCAAGACGTAGAACTTCTTCATCGGTAAATGAATCGATATCGACGCGCTGCTGCACCTCTTCACCGAGTTCATAAACTTGCTTGATGTAGTTACGAAGCTCTGCAAGTTCGCGCTGCTCTTCTAGCATTGCAGTGATCTTGTCACCGATACCTTTCGCTGCAGCACCTAAATGCACTTCAAGAACCTGACCGATGTTCATACGAGATGGTACACCTAGTGGGTTCAATACGATGTCCACAGGGTTACCATTTTCGTCGTACGGCATATCTTCTACAGGGTTAATCTTAGAGATAACACCCTTGTTACCGTGACGACCCGCCATCTTATCACCAGGCTGGATAGTACGCTTAACCGCAAGGTAAACCTTAACGATCTTCAGTACGCCAGGTGCTAAGTCATCACCTTGAGTGATCTTACGACGTTTGATCTCGAACTTCTTATCGAAGTCAGCTTTTAACTCTTCCGCTTGCTCAGCCAACTGCTCTAATTCAGTTTGCTTCGCTTCGTCGTCGATAGTTTGTACTAGCAACTGTGAACGTGGAATAGCATCAAGTTGTGCTTCAGTATAGCCTGCACCTAACAGTAGGTTGCGGGCACGACCAAGTACACCATCTTCAAGAATCTTAAATTCTTCAGTCAGATCTTTCTTAGCCTGAGCGATATGCATCTCTTCGATTTCTACCGCACGCTTATCTTTCTCAACGCCGTCACGGGTAAATACCTGAACGTCGATGATTGTACCTTTAACTGAATTAGGTACACGTAGTGAGCTATCTTTAACATCAGATGCTTTTTCACCGAAGATAGCACGCAATAGCTTCTCTTCTGGTGTCAGCTGAGTTTCACCCTTAGGAGTCACTTTACCGACTAGGATGTCGCCACCCTTAACTTCAGCACCAATATAAACGATACCTGATTCATCTAGCTTAGAAAGCGCAGACTCACCTACGTTTGGAATATCAGCAGTGATCTCTTCGCTACCCAACTTAGTATCACGAGCAATACAAGAAAGCTCCTGAATGTGGATAGTGGTGAAGCGATCTTCCATCGCTACACGCTCAGAGATTAAGATCGAATCTTCGAAGTTGTAACCATTCCAAGGCATGAACGCGATACGCATGTTTTGGCCAAGTGCCAAATCACCCAAATCGGTTGATGGACCATCGGCTAGCACGTCACCACGAACAACTGGGTCGCCAACACTGCAACAAGGACGTTGGTTAATACAGGTGTTTTGGTTAGAACGGGTGTATTTGGTTAAGTTATAAATGTCGATACCAGCTTCGCCTGGTGTCAATTCAGATTCATTTACCTTAACAACGATACGGCTTGCATCAACGTAGTCTACATAACCACCACGTTTTGCTGCCACAACAACACCAGAGTCAACTGCTAGCGTACGCTCGATACCAGTACCAACTAGCGGCTTATCAGCACGCAATGTTGGAACCGCCTGACGTTGCATGTTCGCACCCATCAATGCACGGTTAGCATCATCGTGTTCTAGGAATGGAATAAGCGATGCCGCAACAGAAATAATCTGCTGTGGAGATACATCCATATACTGAACGTCTGCAGCACGCATAAAGGTAGACTCACCTTTATGACGACAAGCAATCTGCTCTTCCATCATACGGCCACTGGCATCAACTTCGATGTTAGCCTGTGCAATCACATAACGGCCTTCTTCGATAGCTGACAAGTAATCGATATCATCAGTAATCACACCATCAACAACCTTGCGGTATGGTGTTTCTAAGAAGCCATAAGAGTTAGTGCGCGCAAAGCTTGCTAACGAGTTAATTAGACCAATGTTTGGACCTTCAGGGGTCTCAATTGGACATAGGCGACCATAGTGAGTTGGGTGAACGTCTCGAACTTCGAAACCTGCACGCTCACGAGTCAAACCACCAGGACCAAGAGCCGAAATACGACGCTTATGAGTCACTTCTGATAGTGGGTTGTTTTGGTCCATGAACTGAGACAGCTGAGAAGAACCGAAGAACTCTTTCACTGCTGCAGAAATAGGCTTAGCGTTGATCAGATCTTGCGGCATAAGCTCGTTAAGATCACCAAGGCTCAAACGCTCACGTACGGCACGTTCTACACGAACAAGACCTACACGGAACTGGTTTTCAGCCATTTCACCAACACTACGGATACGACGGTTACCCAAGTGATCGATATCATCAACTTCATCATTACCGTTACGGATTTTGATGATGTTTTGCATTACAGCAACGATATCTTCTTTGGTAAGAATGCCAGTACCTTCGTCATCATCAATGCTTAGACGACGGTTGAACTTCATACGACCTACTTTAGATAGATCATAACGCTCTTCACTGAAGAACAAGTTCTGGAATAGTGCTTCTGCAGCATCTTTGGTTGGTGGCTCACCAGGACGCATCATGCGGTAGATCTCAACCAACGCTTCTAGACGGTTAGCTGTAGAATCGATACGCAATGTGTCAGAGATATATGCACCGTGATCAAGCTCGTTGATAAACAGTGTATCGATCTCTTTAATGCCAGCCATAGATAACTTAGCAAGATCTTCTAAGCTGATCTCTGCGTTTGCAGACACCAACACTTCGCCCGTATCTGGGTCGATATAATCTTGTGCAGAAATCTTGCCTGAGATGTATTCAACTGGTACTTCAAGCTCAGTCGTGTTGGTTTTCTCTAGTTGCTTAATATGGCGCGCAGTAATACGACGTCCTTTCTCAACTAAGATAGTACCTTCAGCATCTTTAATGTCGTAGCTTGCTGTTTCACCGCGAAGACGGTCAGCGACTAGCTCCATTACCAAGGTATCTTTCTTAATCTTGTATTGAACGCGTTCAAAGAACAGATCAAGGATATCTTGAGTAGAGTAGTCTAGTGCACGCAAAATGATTGAAGCCGCAAGTTTACGACGACGGTCAATACGTACAAATAGTGCATCTTTCGGATCGAATTCAAAATCCAACCAAGAACCACGGTAAGGAATAATACGTGCGTTATAAAGCACCTTACCAGAAGAGTGGGTCTTACCACGATCGTGATCGAAGAATACACCAGGACTACGGTGCAACTGAGAAACGATAACACGCTCAGTACCATTGATAACAAAGGTACCGTTGTCAGTCATCAGAGGGATATCCCCCATATAGACTTCTTGTTCTTTAATGTCTTTTACTGTGCCTGGTGCAGCTTCACGATCATACAGAACCATACGCAACTTAACACGTAGTGGCGCAGAGTATGTAACACCGCGAATTTGACACTCTTTCACATCAAAAACTGGCTCGCCTAGCTTGTAGCTGACATATTGCAGCTCTGAATTACCAGAAAAGCTCTTGATGGGAAAAACGCTACGGAAAGCGGCTTCTAAACCACGCTCGCCTGTAGGATCTTGATCGGTGAACTTCTTAAAGGAGTCCAACTGGATTGACAATAGGTAAGGGATATCCAAAACTTGTGGACGCTTACCAAAGTCTTTGCGAATACGCTTCTTTTCAGAATAGGAGTAAACCATGGGTTTCCTCTGATTGCGAGATGTGACCAAGACTGAAACAACACATTCGGTCGTAACAGCACGTTTGCCCATCACCGTTGATAGCAAGAACCCAGCCAGTAATCTCTGCTCGGAACTGCGAAATCTGGCGACAAACGGTGAATAAAAAATCGCCTACGCTTACAGCGCAAAAAAGGCCGACGGTTAAAAAACCGCCAGCCTCCACCCGATGACTCGGGAGGTTGTAAGTTATATTATAACTTACTTGATCTCAACAGCAGCACCAGCCGCTTCTAGATCAGTCTTAAGAGCTTCAGCTTCTTCTTTAGAGATAGCTTCTTTAACTGCTACTGGAGCAGATTCAGCCATGCCTTTAGCTTCTTTCAGGCCTAGACCTGTAGCGCCACGAAGAGCTTTAATTACTGCAACTTTGTTGTCGCCGTGAGAAGTAAGAATTACGTCGAATTCTGTTTTCTCTTCAGCAGCAGCGGCATCGCCACCACCAGAAACAACAGCAGCAGCGGCAGAAACGCCGAACTTCTCTTCCATTGCTTCGATTAGTTCAACAACTTCCATTACAGACATTTCTGCAAGGGCTTCTAAGATTTGGTCTTTAGTGATAGACATAACAAAAAATTCCTAATTGTACTGAATTCAATTTAATTAAGCGGCTTGTAAAATTAAGCAGCTTCTTTCTGATCGCGTAGAGCGGCCAATGTACGAACGAACTTGCCAGCAGATGCTTCTTTTAGAGTCATCATGAACTGAGCTAGTGCTTCTTCGTATGTTGGTAGTTTTGCTAAACGATCAATGTTGTCTGCAGGGATTAATTCCCCTTCAAAGGCTGCTGCTTTGATCTCAAACTTCTCTTGCGCTTTAGCGAAATCTTTTAGAAGACGCGCAGCTGCACCTGGGTGCTCATTAGAGAATGCAATCAAAGTAGGACCAGTAAACGTATCGCTTAGGCACTCAAAATCAGTACCTTCAACAGCGCGTTTAACTAGAGTGTTACGTACAACTTTAACGTACACACCAGCGTCACGAGCGGCTTTACGAAGACCGGTCATATCACCTACAGTTACACCGCGTGAATCGGCAACAACTGCAGATAAAGCACCTTTGGCAGCTTCGTTGACTTCAGCAACAATCGCTTTTTTGTCTTCGAGTCTTAATGCCATTGGCTTTACTCCTGGATTCTATCTAGGGAATTCCCTAGCAATTACCAAACTAAATCTACTGACTTAGTTACTTACGGCGCGAATATCCAGGCAGAATAAAATCTAACTGGGGTCCGACACCGTCTACGTAGGAAATTAAGTTATCGTAATACGCTAACACCTACGGTCTTGGACGAGGGCCTATCTCGTCGCGCAATAAAGCGTTAGAAAATAGACCTCAACCCACAAAGTGCGCGCATTATAGACTAATACACCCACTTTGTAAAACAAGCTAAGAAATTAAGCAGCTGGAGTCAGGGTAGCCTGATCTACTGCAACACCTGCACCCATAGTGGTAGAGATGCTAACTTTCTTAACGAAAACGCCTTTAGCGGCTGCTGGCTTAGCTTTGATAAGCGCGCCAAGTAGAGCTTCAAGGTTTTCTTGTAGTTGAACAGCTTCAAAGTCCACTTTACCAATAGTAGTGTGGATGATACCGTTCTTGTCATTGCGGTAACGCACTTGACCAGCTTTTGCATTCTTAACTGCTTCGGCAACGTTAGGCGTTACTGTACCAGTTTTTGGGTTAGGCATTAGACCACGTGGGCCTAAGATTTGACCTAACTGACCAACAACGCGCATAGCGTCTGGTGATGCAATTACTACGTCAAAGTTCATTTCACCGGCTTTAACTTGTGCAGCAAGCTCGTCCATACCAACTAGCTCAGCACCTGCTTCTTTAGCAGCGTCAGCGTTAGCACCTTGAGTGAACACAGCAACACGTACGTCACGACCAGTACCGTGTGGTAGTACAGTAGCACCACGCACGTTTTGGTCAGATTTACGTGGGTCAACACCTAGGTTAACCGCTACGTCTACACTTTCAACGAACTTAGCAGTAGCTAGTTCTTTTAGTAGTGCAACAGCTTCGTTGATATCGTAGCTTTTAGTTACTTCTACTTTTTCGCGGATCAAACGCGCGCGTTTAGTTAGCTTTGCCATTATATTAATCCTCTACTACCAAACCCATTGAACGCGCAGTACCTTCAATTGTGCGAGTCATCGCATCAATATCAGCACCAGTCATATCAGCGGCTTTAGTCTCAGCGATTTCCTGGACAGCGCTACGCTTGATAGTTCCCACTTTTTCAGTGTTAGGACGGCCAGAACCAGACTTAAGACCAGCTGCTTTAAGCAGTAGGAATGAAGCAGGTGGAGTCTTAGTTTCAAAAGTGAAAGAGCGATCAGTGTAAACAGTGATAACTACAGGAATTGGCATACCTTTGTCGAACTTTTCAGTACGAGCGTTGAATGCTTTACAGAATTCCATGATGTTAACACCTTTCTGACCCAATGCTGGACCAACTGGTGGCGACGGATTTGCAGCACCGGCTGCTACTTGTAGTTTGATGTAACCATCAACTTTCTTTGCCATGAGACATTTTCCTCAAGTATGGGTACAAACGCTAGCGACAACATGTCGGTTAGCTCCCCGAAAATAATGGGTGCGGATTATACAAAAATCCGCACCCATTTCCAATACGTTTTGTGCTTTATTTAATCAGCTTTTTTCAATCTGACCAAAATCAAGTTCTACAGGCGTTGAACGACCGAAGATCATCACCGATACTTTCACTCGGTTCTTCTCATAATCAACCTCTTCCACAGTACCGTTAAAGTCTGCGAAAGGACCATCAGTAACACGAACAACTTCACCTGGTTCAAATATAACGCGATGCGTTGGAGACTCAGTGGTCTCTTGAAGGCGTTGCAAAATTGCATCAGCTTCTTTATCTGAAATCGGTGCAGGACGATCTGAAGTTCCACCAATGAAACCCATCACACGTGGGATGCTTTTCACTAAATGCCAGCTTTCATCATTCATATCCATCTGTACGAGTACGTAGCCAGGAAAGAATTTACGTTCGCTTTTACGACGTTGACCAGCGCGCATTTCAACCACTTCTTCAGTCGGTACTAAAACCTCGCCAAAGTGGTGCTCCATTTCGTGCATTTTGATGTGTTCAAGCAATGATTTGCAAACACGACCTTCATAACCAGAAAAGGCCTGAACCACATACCATCTTTTTTTAGCTTCAGTCATACGAAATGCCTATACGCCTGTAATAAAATTAACAATTCTCAGCAATACTGCATCCATACCCCAAAGGATTAATGCAAGTATACCGGTTGCCGCTAGAACGATGAATGTCGTATTAAGGGCTTCTTGACGTGTTGGCCAAACAACCTTACGAACTTCAATGTGCGACTCACGAGCAAAAGTTAAGGCTTGCTTACCTTTCTCGGTTTGTAGAGCGATAAAGCCCGCTACCGCGAATGCCACTACGACACCGATAGCACGAACTAATACGCTAGCTTCGCTATACATTTGATTAGCAATAATGGCAGCAGCTAGCAGAATAACTACTACGCCCCATTTTACGATATCCAGAGAGTTACCCTGGCTTTCAGTATTTGTTGTCATCGGTTGATTCCGTTACTCACTACGACCTGAGCTTAAGTTTCGATAGCTTGAATCGCCTTTTTTGTAAAAGACCATCCAACCACCTTACTATTTACCCGAACTTACTCACTCCCAGAGCAAAAAGTAAGCCCAGAGGGTCAAAAATCGGCCATAGATTGTATTCTTATTCAGAGCGATTGGCAAGGCGGCACACGCATTGTTACTCACAAATATCTGCCGCCAAAAACAAAAAAGGCAGCCTAAGCTGCCCTTTTTAGTGTCTGTTAAGACTCGTTGCGATTAAGCTACGATCTCAGCTACAACACCAGCACCAACTGTACGGCCACCTTCACGGA
>NZ_JAEC01000045.1 GCF_000518705.1 Shewanella colwelliana ATCC 39565 | reverse complement strand
CCTAGGTACATCCAATCGCAGAAGGCCCGAAGGTCCCCTCTTTTCCCCCGTAGGGCGTATGCGGTATTAGCAGTCGTTTCCAACTGTTATCCCCCTCGACTGGGCAGTTCCCTAGGCATTACTCACCCGTCCGCCGCTCGTCAGCAAATTAGCAAGCTAATTCCTGTTACCGCTCGACTTGCATGTGTTAGGCCTGCCGCCAGCGTTCAATCTGAGCCATGATCAAACTCTTCAATTAAAGTTTTTTTGAAGCTAAAAGCTTCGGCTCAATGAATTCTGATTCCACATTAAAGACTCGGAAGAATCTCTAACGTGTTGTACATATTGCTATGAACACTCATCTTACATTGAGTAAAATTTTTGATTGCTTTACATCCGAAGACAGAAAAGCAATTTCGAATAACTCAACACCTGTGAGTGTCCACACAGATTACTTGATAAATTGTTAAAGAGCGTTAGCACATCTCGGTAGTTCCAAGTGGCTAGGGCTGCGTATTCTACGTATTATGCAGCTTGCGTCAACCCCTTTTATTCGATTGTTTTCCCAAAAGCACTCAAACGCTCAAATGTTAAACAAACCGTCTATTATGCACCCATTTGGGGAGCCTTTTACTTAATAGTAGTAATCAAAGCGACTTTAAGTAAGCGGGTACGTCAGCAATTGAGTCTAAAACAACGGTCGCTGCAGCAATTGCCTCATCGGTCACCTCTTTACCTGTACGCACTAAAATGCGTGTAGGCACGCCAGCGGCCTGAGCCGCCAACATATCATCGCGCTTATCGCCCACCATTACTGACTGAGTCAGATCAAGCTTTAAAAACTGTGCCGCACTATTAAGCATGCCAGGTTTGGGCTTACGGCAATCACAGTCTATTTTGTATTCACCAAGCCCTTTCTCACTGTGGTGCGGACAATAATAGATACCGTCAAGCTCAACCCCTTTGTCAGCAAAGTTCCAATCCATCCACTCAGTCAATGTGTGAAATTGATCTTCACTATAGAGCCCTCTTGCGATACCAGATTGATTCGTCACAACAGCGAGTTTATATCCCATCTGCTTTAACGCGACACAGGCTTCAAATACGCCTTCTACATATTCAAAGTCATCAACTTGATGGACATAGCCATGGTCTATATTGATCACACCATCTCTATCTAGGAATACAGCAGGATTCACAGGAAATACCCCAAATTAGGTCAACGTAAAAAATCTGGCGTTATTATCACACCAGAATCAGTAAATTGCACCGCAGAATCAGTAAATATGTCAAACTTTGCTAGCGGTGAATAAAATATACAAATATAGTATTCGTTATTCTGATTAGATAAGAGCCATTTCGATGACATCACTCTATGACCAACGCCGACATGCACTAATGAATGCATTACCTGACGACAGTTTTGTGCTACTTGCTGGCTATCAGCAAAAAGTTCGCAGTAAAAATATCAAGTATCATTTTCGTCAAGACAACGATTTTCTCTATCTGACTGGTTTTAATGAACCCGATGCGGTCGCGTTGCTATATAAAGATAGCCATGATCAGATTCATTACACCTTATTGTGTCGCCCTAAAGACTCGGCTCAAGAGGTGAGTTTCGGTGAACGAGCAGGAGTTGAAGGAGCCGTAACAAAGTATGGGGCTACTGCCGCCTATGATATCGCTGAATTGGAAACCGTGATAGGCGAACAGTTAACTCATCAGCATCATCTGTTCATCAGTGATGAACTTGGTCGATTCAACGATAAAATTATTTCATGGAGTAATCTACAGCGAACCAGCACCTCCTTTGATACACCAAAGTGTTATCGCACCATTACCCCATTAGCTAAAATTTTGCATCCGTTAAGAGTAATAAAAGATGCCATAGAGCAACGCGCGATTAAAGCCGCCGTGGCCGCCTCTATTGATGGTCATGTCGCGGTGATGCGCGCTTGCAAGCCGAGCATCAATGAAGCGCAATTGGCTGCTCGCTTTAATTATGAGATTGCCAAGCACGGTGCTAACGAAGTGGCCTACCCTAATATCGTCGCATCCGGTAACAATGCATGCTGCTTACATTACGAGGAAAACTGTAGCCAAACCCTGTCTGGGCAAATGCTGTTAATCGATGCCGGTGCAGAGCTGAATCATTATGCTTCAGATATCACTCGCAGCTACCCAGTAAACGGTAAGTTCAGTGCTGCCCAAGCCACTATCTACCAAATTGTTCTTAACGCACTAGATGCTGCCATCGCTCAAGTAAAACCCGGCACAGCTTGGAATACCCTCTATGATACCTGTATGCGTGTGATGGCCGAGGGACTTTTAGAGACGGGTCTGCTGCAAGGTAGCATTGAAGAGGTGATGGCAACGCAAAGTTATAAGCGCTTTACTGTGCATAAAACGGGGCACTGGTTAGGCATGGATGTTCATGATGTTGGCCCATACCATGATGACAATGGCCAGTGGCGAACATTAGCTACAGGCATGATATTCACCATCGAACCTGGGATCTATATTCCAGAATCCTTTGATGATGTACCGCAGGAATATCGTGGCATGGGTATTAGGATCGAAGATGACATTCTCGTCACCCTAGAGGGTCATGAAAACTTGTCTGCTGCAGTGCCTCGTACCATTGCAGCGATTGAAGCTATGATGAATAGCGACGAATAAGTGAATGCTGGCATCGTTTCATCTGGTTTAATACAACTGAATAGCGCTGCCGCTGTACTCCTAGTAACCAGCGGCACTGGCTTGTTCACGCTATAGCCATACATATTGCAATAGCCCTAACCTAATATCCTAGCCATCCGTTGCTGCACTTGCGGCAGCAGTGCTAACTCAAACCAAGGGTGACGCTTTAACCAGATGTTATTTCGTGGACTAGGATGGGGCAGCGCAAGCATGCTGTCACCGCTGCTAGCCCAGTTGCTAACGCGCTCTGTCACCGTTTGCTTATTATTAAAATAGTAATCTTGTGCGTATTGCCCAATAACAAGTGTGAGTTCGACGTTAGTGAGTTGCGCCAGTAATTTTTCTCGCCACTTATCGGCACAGACTTTTATCGGTGGCAGATCGCCACTTTTACCTTTACCTGGATAACAAAAAGCCATCGGTAATATCGCGAACAGGTTTTCATCATAAAACTGCGCCTTGGTCACACCCAGCCACTCACGTAACCGTGCACCACTTGCGTCATCAAACGCAATGCCACTTTTATTAGCGGCTGCGCCAGGCGCTTGCCCAGCAATAACAATTCTGGCCTTAGGTGAAATTTGTACAATTGGCCTCGCCTCTTTCGGCAACAGCTCTGCACATTCTCGGCAAGCTTTTAGCTGGTTTACCAACTGATTAATATTTTCCATAAAACATAGCCAATTAAAACACAGAGGATAGCTTAGCCTGAAGAAGGCCTGATTACACTGTCGATTGGCATTGAGCAACCACACAAAAAAGACGAAATCATTAGATTTCGTCTCTTGCCTCACCACCCACTCGAACTGTTCGTCGAACATTTAACACTGCCTAGCACTAGCCAAATCTTTCTATCCTATATGGATGCATCGCGATATCGGTTTCAACATCTGTCACTTGTTGAGTCAGTAACTGAGCGCTTATCGCCGCCCAAGTCAGTCCGAGATGCTGATGACCAAAAGAGAAAAAAACATTTGCATGCTTAGGCGAGCGTCCCACGACAGGTAAACTATCAGGCATAGATGGCCTAAATCCCATCCAGCGCTGCCCATCTTCAATCTTAGCGCTAGCCAACACCTCTGGTAACAGTGCCTTGGCATGAGGTAGCAAGCAGTCAGCTCTGGCTGCCACTAATGGCGCCACTAATCCGCCAAATTCAACCGTACCCGCTAGCCGTGTGCCTTGGGCCATCGGCGTGATTATAAACTTTCGCTCAAACGAGGCAACGGGCCTTGATAAACGGCTCTTTTGCGGCATCATCAAATGATAGCCGCGCTCCGTTTCCAATGGCACAGAAAACCCCAGTTGTTTAGCCAAAGGTTTAGACCAAGCCCCAGTGCAGAGCAGTACCTTGTCAGTGATAATTTGGCTCCCCGCTGCAGTTTCAACCTGAATTTGCGCAGTATCATTGCTTGTCACACTGTTGACGGTTTCAAGCAGTAGTTCACCACCTCGCTCAATAAAAGTATTGGCTAGCGCCTCACACAGCGCGGTAGGGTCTTCAGTGTGACCAACGTCAGTAAAATAGAGCGCATAAGAGACATTTTCGCTGAGATCGGGTTCCAATAACCTCGCATCATGACCACTTATTAGTTTTACTGTCACGCCAGCATCGGCATAGCTATCATAAGTTTTTTGAATCACATCGTAAGGCGTCGTTTCAAAAACCAACAAGCTGCCATTCAATGTCAGTAATGATTCACACTGACACGTTTTAACCAAGGCCTGCCATGCTGCGATACTCTGTTGATTGAGGGCTTTAATCCCTTGGCTGTTCGTCCATCGTTTACTCGGCAACATATTGTGTAGAAAACGCATAAACCAGGGTAACGCACGATGAAAATAGCGGGGTTGAATACGAAATGGCCCAAGGGGGTCAAGTAGCATCCCTGGTAACTTGATTAGCATCGCAGGGTCGGCAAGTGGAAATACCTGCTCAGTAGCAAAGTGGCCGGCATTACCCGACGATGCACCAGCAGCGACACCCTCTTTATCGACAAGCGTGACCTTAAATCCCGCCTGCTGCAATGCGATAGCATTCGCGAGACCGATAACACCAGCACCGATAATAGTTACTCGTTCTTTATCTGAAATTGGGTTCATTTTACTGTCCATTTTGCTCGCCATTAACGCAACATAAAACCATCTTGAAACTGATCATCACCATCAACAAAAAATTGATGACGCCCAGTAATAAAAGAGCGCCCAGAGACTTCGGCGATAACGGCAGCCTTGCCGTTAAAGTCGGTTTTCTCTATCGCAGTCACTTGCATACACCCATCGACAATACTTTCAATATGTAAACACTCACCCAGCGCCACTTCGCCTTTCGCTCTTAGCAGTGCAATACGACCGGCAACCCCCGTGCCCGTTGGCGATCTGTCTACTTCACCATCGGCAAACACACATACATGGCGTGAATGAGACCTTGTGTTGGTGGTTTCATTAGAAGTAAAAATAGTGCCATAAAGAAAACTTAAATCCTGCTCTAGCGGATGAACTAATGGGTGAGCTGCCATTACAGCCAGTTTAATGCGCCGGCCTAAGTCGATTAACTGCGCCACATTCTCGGCACGGCAATTAATACCTAAAGCATCAGCATCAACATACGCATAGTAGGCGCCGCCAAAACCTATGTCGTAATTGACTTCACCGAGCCCTTCGACCGTCACGGAGCAATTAAGGGCTTCAGCCCAGGAGGGAACGTTGTGAAAACTCACCACCAGCTTACCGGTTTGGTCGCGATAGGCACTCGCTGTGATCAAACCTGCGGGCGCATCGATTTTTATTATTTTCCGTTCACAACCTACTTCTATGTTACCTGTCTCAACAGCCACTTTTACTAAGGCCAAAATTCCATGCCCGCACATACTGCTATAACCATCATTGTGCAAAAACAACACACCAAAGTCTGCCCCTTCAGTAACTGGGGGCGTCAGCAATGCGCCGTACATATCGGCATGCCCTCTTGGCTCGTGCATCAATAGTTTTCTATAGCGGTCCAAATGCTCAGTCACATACTGGCGCTTCTCTAAAATAGTGTCGCCAACAATCTCTGGATAACCCGACGTAATTATTCGCAATGGCTCACCTTCGGTGTGTGCGTCAAGCGTAGTGAATTGTTGACACTTATCCAGCCAAGTTGGACTTAAATCTAATAGATGCATCGAGACCTTCTTTTTTATTATTTGTATGCAATATATAGTATTTGCTTGTAGACAAAAAATGCTATTTCACAACTATTATTACAACTAGGGGTTTTCTTTAACCAAGAATTGTATACAATATACTATAAGTTTTTGGGGAAATCCAAAATTTGATACTAATTTTTAAGCGTCATTTGCGCTGATTTATCTATAGAGGTCATAACATGAAAGTAAACTGGCAAGGTGTATTCCCAGCAATCTCAACCCAATTCAATGACGATGGGTCTATTAATTACGAATCAAATGCGAGAATGTTAGAAGACCTTATTAGCGACGGTATTGATGGCATCATTGCACTGGGCACTATAGGTGAAAACGCCTCATTGAGTGCAGAAGAGAAGCGTGAGTTTATTAAGCATACTGTTGAAACCGTCAAGGGCCGTATCTTAGTGTTGTCTGGCTGTACCGAAAACACCGCGCAACAAGCCGCCCAATATGCACAAGATGTCGAAACCTTAGGTGTAGATGGTCTTATGCTATTACCTGCAATGGTATACCGTGGTACTGACCGTGAGGTGATTGCACATTATCAATATGTTGCTCGCGCAACTAAACTGCCAATCATGATCTACAACAACCCAGTAAGCTATGGTGTTGATATCAATCTTGAAATGACTGCGATTTTAGCTGAAGAAGAAAACATCGTGGCGATCAAAGAGTCGACCACTGATACCCGCCGTCTCACTGAGCTTCAAAGCCGTTTTGGCGATCGTTTCAACATCCTTTGCGGCGTCGACGATATCGCACTAGAAAGCCTACTACTTGGTGCAACAGGCTGGATCTCAGGTCTAACTAACGTCTTCCCACGCGAATCAGTTACCCTATTTAAACTCGCCCGTGAAGGCCGTATTGAAGAAGCACGTGAGATCTATCGCTGGTTCATGCCTTTGCTACGCTTAGATACCATTCCAACCTTGGTTCAATGCATTAAATTTGCAGAGCAAATTGTTGGCCGTGGCAACGAAAATGTGCGTCTACCGCGCATGACATTGGTGGGTAAAGAGCGTGCCTACGTTGAGCAAGTGATTGCCAACGCCATGGCAACACGTATCGATCTTGACAAATACAACGTCAACTAACGACTTCGGAGTATGGCATAGATGTTAAAAGGAACTTACTTTTGCGTCGATGCTCATACTTGCGGTAACCCTGTCCGTTTGGTCACCAGTGGCCATCCGGACCTTAAGGGACGCAATATGAGCGAAAAGCGTCAGCATTTCTTAAACGAATACGACTGGATTCGTAAAGCGCTGATGTTTGAACCTAGAGGCCACGACATGATGTCTGGTGCCTTTCTTTATCCACCCTGCAGCGACAACGCTGACGCGTCCATTCTCTTCATAGAAACAAGTGGCTGCTTACCCATGTGTGGTCACGGCACAATAGGCACGATCACCGCAGCCATCGAGTCAGGTCTTCTGTGTGCTAAAACGCCAGGTAAATTAACCATAGATGTCCCCGCCGGCCAGATTAATATTGACTACCAACAAACAGGTCAAAAGGTTGATTGGGTTAAAATATATAATGTGCCTGCCTACCTCGCTCATCAAGATGTAATACTTGATATCCCAGGTCTTGGCACCTTAAAGATTGACGTATCCTACGGCGGTAACTACTACGCCATTGTCGACCCGCAACAGAACTTTCCTGGATTACGCCACTGGAGTGCGGGTGACATACTGCATTGGAGCCCCATCGTACGTCAGATAGCGCACGAACAATTGGTCTGCGTACATCCTAACGACCCCACCGTCAATGGCGTCTCTCATGTGCTTTGGACAGGCGATACCATTAGCGAAGGCTCAAACGGTGCCAATGCCGTATTTTGTGGCGACAAAGCGATAGATAGGTCACCTTGCGGTACAGGCACTAGCACCCGTCTTGCCCAACTCTACGCCAGAGGCGAATTAAAAGTAGGCTCTCAATACACCCACGAAAGCATTATCGGTAGTCAGTTCATTGGTCGAATCGAGAGTGCCGTAAAAGTCGGCGAATTTGAAGGGATCATGCCAAGTATTCAAGGTTGGGCTCGCATCATAGGTCAAAACGCGATCACCGTTGATGACGACGACCCCTACGCCTTTGGCTTTCAAGTGGTATAGACCAATACGGATTTAGCCCAACATAGAATTAGGACAATATAATGACACAGCAAACAGACATTCAACTGAGCGGACAGCATTACATAAACGGTCAATGGTGTGGCCAAGCAGCGCAATTTAGCAGTTTTAACCCTGTAACGAACCAACCTCTCAATTGGACATTTGCCGAAGCGACACCCGAAGAGGTCAATGCCGCAGCCCTTGCAGCCAAACAGGCGTTCACGAGTTATCGCAGTACAACGCCAGCACAGCGCGCCCAATTCTTAGAGACCATCGCCAGCAATATCGAAACCGATATTGAAGCCATTACCCAAACCGCCCACCTTGAAACTGGCCTGCCGATGATGCGCCTGCAAGGTGAGACAGGCAGAACCTGCGGTCAGCTGCGTCTATTTGCTGCAAACTTACGTGAGCCTATTGAGCACTTTGTTGCTGATTTGGCGAACCCTGAGCGACAACCTCTCCCTAAAGCCGATACGCGTTTAGGTGTATTGCCCCTTGGTCCTGTGGCTGTATTTGGTGCCTCCAATTTTCCGCTGGCGTTCTCGACCGCTGGCGGCGACACCGCCTCAGCATTGGCGGCGGGATGTCCTGTTATTGTAAAAGGCCATCCCGCTCACCCTGCTACCAGTGAGTTAGTCACCCGTGCTATCGCTAATGCCATCACACAATGTGATATGCCTGCTGGGGTGTTCAATCTCATTCAAGGCGGTCAGCCACAAACATCCACCGCATTAGTTAACGCACCGCAAATTAAGGCCGTGGGTTTTACAGGTTCGTTAAAGGTGGGTCGTATCTTGGCCGATCTTTGTGCGGCGCGCTCAGAGCCAATCCCCTTCTATGGTGAACTAGGGTCAACGAACCCTCAGTTTCTTTTACCAGCCATATTGGCTGAGCAGGCAGAACAGTTAGCCACAACCCAAGTACAATCAATGATGATGGGTCATGGACAATTTTGTACCAGCCCAGGGCTTATTATTGCGACTAAGGGGGAAGCCCTAGATCGCTATGTTGCAACCATGGCCACCAGCATTGCTGAGCAAGCAGCCAGCGCTATGTTAACCCCAGGGATTGCCGCAACCTATCAGGCACAAGTTGACGCCTTACTCAGCGATAGCACTGCCACGCTCATCGCTCAAGGTGGCGCAGCAGAGGCAAGTCACCAGACTCGCCCTATCGCAATTAGTGTCAGTGCAACTCAATATTTGGCAACGCCAGCCCTGCAACAGGAAGTGTTTGGTCCATGTGCTGTCGTCGTTAAATGCGATGATGCGGAGCAGCTGCAAGCGTTGGCTGAGCAACTCGAGGGACAGTTAACCGCAACCATTCATGGCACGACGGCAGAATTGGCTTCGGCACAAACACTGATTGAAGCGGTTAGTTATAGTGTCGGTCGTTTAATTTTCAATCAAATGCCGACCGGTGTTGAGGTATGCCATTCGATGAACCATGGTGGACCTTATCCCGCCAGCACCGATGGTCGTAGTACCTCTGTTGGTAGCGCGGCAATCACAAGATTCCAACGGCCTATCTGTTATCAGAATATGCCCGCAGCACTGCTACCTCAGCAGCTTCAAGATGGACACCCCAAGCTGCAGCAATTTTAGAAGACACATTTTATATAAGGGAAACCACGGTTTCCCTTTATTTATAGTGTTATAAGCGGTAATCTTATGCGGATCACATATAATAACGAATAGACATAACGGAAACTATGAGCCGAACAACGCCAATCGTTCATAAAACACGCACACAAGTTGTAGTTGAAGTCTTAAGAGAGAAAATCCTCTCTGGCGAAATTGCCGCTGGTGAACCATTGCGTCAAAGCGCATTAGCCGAAGCGCTAAATGTAAGTCGTATTCCAGTTAGAGAAGCATTACTGCAACTTGAAGCTGAAGGGCTAGTTAAGTTTGAAGCCCATAAAGGTGCGACGGCAACTGAACTATCAGTAGAACAAGTCACTGAGCTTTTTGAACTGCGTGCCCTCATTGAAACCGACCTGTTGGCCAAGGCTATTCCCAATATTACCGATGAGCTATTGGAACAAGCTGAAGGTTACTTAAATGAACTTGAAGCCGCCTTCAAAGAGGAAGATGCGGTAAGCAGTTGGAGCGAACTCAATACCAAGTTCCACACCTGCCTTTATCAAGCCGCAAACCGCCCTCACACGCTGGAAGTGGTGCATGGTTTAAACACCAATTGTGACCGTTATATCCGTCTGCAACTCCTGCTCGCAGGGGGTATTCCTCGCGCGGCACAAGATCACCGAGATCTGCTAGACTATTGTAAGACCCAGCAGATTGATAAAGCGATCGTATTATTAAAAGATCACATATTACATGCAGCAGCCGCAATTCGTGAGCTAGTTGCTCAACAAGTGGACTAGGTCACGGTCGACTGGTCAACTTCTTGCTAGGCTTATTAAATTAGTTCGATAAGGCAGAGCTTTGGTTCTGCCTTTATTATTTTTGAGAGAATATCAGATGCAGTACGCCACCATTACTGGCTGGGGAAAATGTGTACCTCCAGCAACGCTTACCAACCATGACCTTGCCACCTTTATCGACACATCAGATGAATGGATTAAGCCGCGTACAGGGATAAGCCAACGCCACATCAGCCATGTCAACACATCAGAGTTGGCATCTGTCGCCGCCAAGCGCGCACTGGCTGCAGCTGGACTAGAAGGCAGTGACATAGATCTCATCATCTTAGCAACGGCTAGCCCAGATACATTAATTCCTAACATTGCCTCTACCGTACAAGCCAACATTGGCGCGAGCTGTGGGGCGTTTGATATTAATGCTGCATGCAGTGGCTTCTTATATGGGCTTGGCCTTGCCAGCTCTCAGATAAAAAGTGGCCAATCAAAAAAAGTATTGGTGATTGGTGCTGAGCGCCTCTCTTTCTATCTAGATTGGTCACGCCGTGAAACGGCCGTGCTATTTGGTGATGGCGCGGGCGCTGTGGTTGTCGAAGCGACTGACCAACCAGGTGGCGTATTAGGTTATGAGTTAAATAACGATCCAGCGGGTCGTGATATCCTCAAGGCTGGTTTCGGTACCGCAATGGACAGATTCAACGCTGCCTCATTAGATTTTTATATCGAGTTTAATGGACAAGAGATCTTCAAGCGTGCCATTGCCGGAATGGGTAAACTCAGCACTAAAGTGCTTGAGAAATGTGGTGTTGATAAAGAGGAAGTGGATTGGGTTATTCCTCATCAAGCCAATGAACGCATAATCGATACCCTGATTAACCGCATGAAAATACCTAAAGAGAAAGCGGTCGTTAATATCGCCAACTACGGTAATACTTCTGCGGCAACAATTCCTATTGCAATATGTGATGCGCTAGAGAAAGGGATGATTAAGCCTAATCAAACCATCCTATCCTGTGCATTTGGTGCAGGATTAACCTCGGCAGCCGTACTCTTTAAATGGGGCGACCGCGTCACTCCAATCAATCAGTCAGATGCAGAGCTGCCACCTTGTGAGCAAACAGGTATTGAGCTGGTTGCAGGCGCAGTAAAACACTTCTGTGGCTAAGTTGCCTCAAACAAAAAAACCGGCATTCGCCGGTTTTTTTGTTTACGATGATTTAAAAACACGCCACCAAGATTATTGCCGTTAACGTATCTCATCCCAATAGATGGCCTGATTAAAGTAGCTGCCGAGCTTTTTATTCAATTTGTCAAAGCTTGAAATAGCCACTTCTTCGCCTGTCATACAAGACCACACATAACGATGGCAGTTATTGTCAAACAGATCATAGTCACGATACTGATAGATGCTTGCTGTGGCCCTAGCTAAGGCCTTATCGGCAATCAAGGGATGGTGCTGATGATCGCAGGCTTGAAAAATACGACTGCCTGTGCGTCCGGCTAAAAACCGTTTTGAGGATATAGGCCTAACAAGCCCAGAACCGTGAAGCTCCACTAAGCAGTCATCACCTAACCATATGCCAGTGTGCTCAATCACACCAAAAACAAAACAGCAGACAATGCTACCTGGCATGGGCGCAACTTTTACATCACTGCTATGCCAAACGCTGGGGGTTAATGGACTAGCCTGCTTCTCGTTTGGTTCAACCGGTGCTCGCCCCAATCGGCGCTCTACCTGCAAGGCCTTGCGCTTGTTACGCTCATCGGCCACCACCAGTGCACCGATTGCCGCCCCGCCTAACCACAATAAGGGTAATGCCATAGTTACCTTTAACTAATTAATAAGCCAATTTATAACATAGGCAATTTACCCTATTAGCGAAATCAAATAAATGTAACCAAATCTGCATCAGCCGATCAACTCAGCCGCCTTTACCTGCTCTGTGCCACTAATTGACGCAACTTGCGCTAACAGTAACTCACCACAGGCCAATGCATCAATTAGCGCATTGTGCGCCGCGTAAATTGGCAAGTGGTAACGATCACGGCAGGCCCCCAGACGCAAACTCCCCTCTTTAAGTACTTCATGTTGACGCAACAGACGTTTACGCTCAACCGCTAAGGTATCGATAGCAATAAGGCTGACCTTCTCTCCCAGTAAACTGGTTAAACCATTTTGCAGAAATGCCAAATCCAGTGGTGCATGATGGGCAACAAGCACTTTGCCAAGGGTGGCTTCAAGAAACCATTCCATTGCTGCTTCAGGTGTTAATGCCTGTTTCAGGTGATTGTCTAAAATACCGTGAATGGTTGCACTCTGACCAACGCTGCCATCAATCTTAACCAATTTATGCTGGGCTTGAGCCAAAACGAGCTGACCATCTCTAATGGGCACCAGGCCTATACTCAAAATCTGGTCGAACGCTGCATCTAATCCGGTCATCTCAAGATCCACCGCTACCATAGGTACTTGATTTAGCGGCTTATCCAACAATGGCAGTAAGGCCTGATAGTAATTTTTAAGCTGCTCTTTATGGCTACGAAATGCCCGCCAACATAATCGGCTTTTTAATACCTGAGTGTGCAGCAAGCTAAAAACTCCGCGTAAATTTGAGCTTTATGCCAGCCTGAGCATCATGCACCACCTTAAAAGCATCCCGTAATTGATGTCTTACCAGCGACGACAGGTTTTGTGGTTTAAGGAAGTTGCTCAACGGCTCATTATGGGTAAATTGGTAGCCTTGATTCGATAGCCTCATGTGTGCAATAAACTCATGGGCGTCAGCCAAATTCAGCGCATCTTTTCGATTAATGATATTTTGCTCCATTAATAATCGAATGCGTTTGGCGGTATTGACCTCTTTGATCCCCGCAGACAGCGCATACACGCGGGCGATATCATTAATCAAGGCATTGCCTTTATGTTTCAGGTCAATCCCCTTCACTTCTTGGCCATCACGCTCTAATACAAATTTCTTAAAGAAACCCAGCGGCGGTGATACCTGTAATGAGTTAGCCGCCATTCCCGCTAAAAAGATGTCGTTATCTTTGGTTGACTCAAGCACATTGTCTTGCAGGCTATCGAACAAATTTGTTGGTCCAAATACACAGCGCATATCGAAAAAGATACTGGCATGCATTAATGCCTTGGGCTCAGGACGAACCACCCAAGTATCAAATTTAGTCTGCCACTGTTTTAAGGTCATACGCCACTGAGGGTTTTGCGCCATGATGTCGCCAGGACAATACACATAACCGCATTTATCCAGTCCCGCACACACCGCCTTAGTGAGTGCCTCAAAATACCCCTCAGCGT
The DNA here is from genome assembly GCF_000518705.1 of Shewanella colwelliana ATCC 39565. Taxonomy (GTDB): domain Bacteria; phylum Pseudomonadota; class Gammaproteobacteria; order Enterobacterales; family Shewanellaceae; genus Shewanella; species Shewanella colwelliana. The sequence continues at coordinate 5,543 of NZ_JAEC01000045.1, read as the reverse complement.
ATTCGTCCATTTCGTGGGCGAGCAGTAAGCCATTGTCTTGATCAGAGCACGCGGCTTGATCTTGACGGCCTTGGGAGCCAAACGCCAACCAACAAAAAGGCATTGGCGCTTCACCTAATATCTGTTGGTTTAATAGGATCAGTCGACGTGTCAGGGCATCAGTCACCGATGTCAGCACTCGGCCTATCTCTTCGGCGCGCGCATCGGCGCTAATGAGGTTTTGCAGCAATAATGGGATCTGTTTACTCACGCTGATCAGACTGTCCAGATCATGCTGTCGCTCAATCTCGCCAATGAGCAACAGCGGCTGAGAACTTTGGCCGCGTAAGATATCGGTGCTAGTGATCACACCAACGGGCTGCTGCTCATCAATAATGGGCAGATGATGAATGTTATGTTGACTCATCAATAGCATAGCCTCAAAAACTAACGCATTAGAGGCTAGTGTTGTTGGGGCACATGTCATGGCTTGATGCACAGGTAATAAACCGTCCAAGCCCTCAGCCAACACGCGGTTACGCAGATCTCTATCCGTTAGAATGCCCGCCAGCTTTTGGTTGTCTATAATCAATACCGATGAAACACGCGCATCGCGCATCAGCTTAGCTGCCTCTGTCACGGTAGCGTTAATATCTATGGTCAACGGATGCTTAGACATTAGACTGCTGACGCGGTTGGTAGACCCCAGCTCTTTGGCTTTAAATCGGCTCTGATGGCGCAATCTTTTGGCAAAAGCACGATTAAAGAATCGGTCAAATTCACGACTCTCACTCCGCAGCTGATTAAAGGTATTGGGGTCGAGATGATAAACGAGACCATCTTCTAATATTTGCACTCGATTACTAACCTTATCGCCAGAGAGCAGTGACGGGAAACCAAAGAAATCACCATCACCCAATCGATCAATCAAGTCGCCATCTTCACTGCGCACCTCAAAGGCGCCACTGCGAACAATATAAAGTTGCGGGTGTGCTTCATCTAGCGGCACATACACTGACGACTTACCATAATAGCCCACCGTTAGCGCACGACAGCAGCGCTCCAGGGTCGCTGGCGACAGGCTGTCAAATGGGGTCAATTGGTTTAAAAAGTGGGAAATGGGTTGCAGTTCACTGGCGTCCATACTTTCTCTCTTAGATCAGCATATTCCCTACCACTATAACGTTAGCGTGTAATCTCATGCTATTCGACTAAAGGCCAGCCCGCACGTAATTAGGCGCCCTTCTTGGCTATTAAAAACAGATCCACATCACCACGTTCGGGATAATCTTGCCGATGAGTCCACACAACATTTAAGCCATTAACATGCAGCTGCTCTGTCAGCATGTCGCCATCATGGTAGTGAATAAACGCCTGATCCCCACTGCTCGATGTTTGCATGCCAGAAGCAGCATAATCCCCCTCCATGGTGCTTAAGTACAGCACGCCGCCATCAGTCAAACACGCAGCCATGGTCCTTATTAGTAACTGAGTATCATCGCTATCGAGATAAGGCAGACAAAAGCCGCACACAATGACGTCGAACTGTTGCCCGAGTTGGGCAATTGCACGGCAATCCATCACCTCAAAAACGCCTTCAGGATTATTAGTCCGAGCAAGCTCAACCATGTTTGGCGCTAAATCAGAGCCTAAAAGGTCGATATCTGGCAGGCGTTCTAACAGATAACGACTAATATTGCCTGGCCCGCAGGCGATATCGAGCACCTTATCATTAGCGGAAATTCGCTCGCATAAGGCATCATAGGAGGCATGATACAGGGGAATGTCCATATACTTGTCTTGATAGACTTGTGCCAGCTTATTGAAGGTATTTACACTGATTTGGTTATGATCCAAAGCTTGATTCTCGACATTGGGCATACCTCACTCTAATGGAGAAATCGGCTCAGTACCAATCGGATCCATTACCATCAAGCTAATTCTCATCAAGTTTATGACTTATCTCGCTAATACCTACGTCTGCAGGCAAATTAAACCACTACTTTGTAAGCAACAAAAAGGAGCGCAAGCGCTCCTTTTTGTTATCACCATAAAACACGTATTGTGTCAGGTATTAATGATCGTGCGCCTCACCCGACCCTTTCGGGAAACGAATTGACTCAACCATATCAACCACATTTTGCGGTACCGCAGCGGTCATCTTGCTGACAACGAATGCCACACCAAAGTTAACCAACATACCTAGCATACCTATACCTTCAGGAGAGATACCCAAGAACCAGTTAGCAGGGTTGTTGTCCGCAGGGTTTACAAACTTGAAGTAAACAATGTAGCTCGCGGTAAATAACAGACCGATAACCATACCTGCAATAGCACCCTCTTTGTTCATGGTTCTAGAGAAGATACCCATGATAATGGCCGGGAACAGAGACGATGCAGCCAAGCCAAAGGCGATTGCAACCACCGCTGCCACAAAGCCTGGTGGATTGATACCGAAGTAACCCGCCATCACAATACCCAGTGCCGCAGCAATACGCGCAAACATCAGCTCCTTCTTATCGGAGATATCAGGCATAAAGTTTTTCTTCAACAGATCATGAGATACCGAAGTAGAGATAACCAATAACAGACCTGCAGAGGTTGATAGCGCAGCCGCTAGACCACCAGCCGCCACCAATGCAATCACCCATGCTGGAAGATTTGCAATTTCAGGCGTCGCAAGTACCATGATATCGCGGTCAATCTTCATCTCATTGGTATCACCTTTAGCATAGTAAATCTTGCCATCGGCATTCTTATCGTCCCACTTAATCAGACCCGTCTTTTCCCAGTTTTTAATCCACTCTGGTGCCGTTTCATAAGCAACACCTGTCGACTCTGGACCATTGATGGTTTCAATCATATTTACACGAGAGAACGCAGCCAGAGCAGGAATCGTAGTATACATAATGGCAATGAAAACTAACGCCCAACCCGCAGATACACGCGCATCTTTCACCTTAGGTACAGTGAAGAAACGAACGATAACGTGCGGCAGACCTGCAGTACCAAACATCAATGCACCAGTAATAAAGAACACATCAATCATGCTCTTAGAGCCTTCAGTGTACTGAGAGAAGCCGAGTTCAGCCGACAGCCCATCAAGCTTATCAAGCAGATAGACCCCAGTGCCATTGCCCGCCGCGTCAATTAACTCAGCACCGAAACCAATTTGTGGTAACACGTGACCTGTCATCATCACTGAGATAAAGATTGCTGGCACCATGAAAGCAAAAATTAACACACAGTATTGTGCAACCTGCGTATAGGTAATGCCTTTCATACCACCGAGTACGGCATAGAAGAACACCACGGCCATACCAATGTATACGCCCGTTTCCACCTCAACTTCTAAGAAGCGAGAGAACACAACGCCCACACCACGCATTTGACCAGCAATATAGGTGAAACAGATAAAGATGGCACAGACAACGGCTACTGTACGTGCCGCTTGAGAATAGTAACGGTCACCAATAAAGTCTGGCACGGTAAACTTGCCAAACTTACGTAAGTAAGGAGCCATACAGAGCGCAAGCAATACATAACCACCCGTCCAGCCCATCAAGTAAACTGAACCGTCATAACCCACAAATGACACAATACCCGCCAATGAAATAAATGACGCCGCAGACATCCAGTCTGCCGCTGTTGCCATACCGTTCATCACTGGGTGAACACCGCCACCTGCTACATAAAATTCTTTAGTTGAACCAGCACGAGACCAAATTGCGATCCCAATATAGAGGGCAAAAGTAAACCCAACGATTAAATAGGTTAATGTTTGAACATCCATCTCATTGCTCCTTAATCTTCATGAACATTGTATTTTTTGTCTAATGCATTGGCCTTGGCCACATAGACAAAAATAAGTGCAACGAATACATACATAGCGCCCTGCTGAGCAAACCAGAAGCCCAACTTGAAGCCCATGAAGTGGATTTCATTTAGTACATCAACCAATAAAATACCGCAGCCAAATGACACTGCAGCCCAAATTGCTAGCAGTCCAATTACTAGACGTAAATTCTCACGCCAGTAACCTGCTGCCTTTTCGTTATTTTCAAAAGCCATTATTGCGACTCCCCTGTGCTGATTATTATTAAGTCAGGGATTAATCTAGCAAGCACAGGCTTAACAACAATCGCGACCTTAGTCTAACGCCAACGTAAAGGCGCAAGACGTAAACAACAAAACCATATAAAAACAATGCGATATGAGTTTACGCCAACGTAAAGTAAGTGTATTGATAATACAGTGCATTAGACTAAGGTCGAGCTTGAATGTGAACAAAATGTACAAAAAAACCGCCCAATTACAGTTTAGACTTTTAGCTCTATCGCGGTTTTCAATGCCAGTACATAGGTGGACACAGGCCTTCGAACAATGAAGGTGTTGGCATTTTTGGCTTGTAGCATTTGGCTGTATTGGTTTTTATTTCGCTGACGGTAGCGTTGACTTTCATGGTTTTGAATTGCTTGCAGCAGGCTATTCGTGCCGGTACTTCTGTGACACGCCGCAAGTACGTTCCCTGTAGACTCTGCCGTGACATCTGACGTGAATGGATTCACAAATGCCGCGATGACATGGATGTCAGAGAGCGGCCATGTCACGAAAGGTCACAGCCGCACCTACACCGAGTTATCTATTTCTTCGGTTTGACCTTGTGAGAAGCTTTTGGACAGAAATTGGTTAGAGTCAAAGCTCTTAAAGTGATGATTATTATTAGGGAAAGAATGGCAAGCTGATATACGGTAACGCCCCACTAAGAGGCAAAAAATAGTTGGTTAAAATAAGCGACGAAGGAGCAAAAACCAACTGTTTTTTGTCCTGCTTGAGTGGCTTGTTATGTGCCTAACCCTCTGATTTTAAGTTAGGAAGCTTGTTTTTAACATAATTATAAGCTTCGTCAGATACTTCAGTATCCCAAAGTGAAACATATTTCAGGTTTGGCAACAATGCCAATAGCCTAAAACCATGATCGGTTATTTTTAGATCCTCGATCCATAACTCTTCGAGAGTTTTGAATTGAGTAATGATTTCCATCGATTTATCTGTGATTAAGGTAGAGTCGAGATCGATACACCTTACTTTATTTAAGAAAGGTAAATTTGAAATACCAATATCAGTTATTTGAGCGTTTTCAAGCGAAAGAGAAACAACATCACTAGGTATTCTAGATAAATCTGAATCGTTTAATTCAGACGCATCAAAATACCCGTCTTCCTTTCTGAGTTTAAAGACTAAAACATCACTCATTTTTATACTCAATCCTTGAAGCTACATTGGCACATAACGATCGTGGTTCACGAGCCGAAGGTCTCGTGAAACGGCTTGTTCTTTACTTTCGGAGAGAGGAGGTTATCGCTACTCAATCCGTGAGTTTATATTCCATGCCCTTGGGGCTTAATTGATGCCCCCTGCGGCGTGAGGGAAGCATCGCTGCTTTACTTGAAGTCAATTGCAGGTCTCTTAAAAGCTTCGCTTTACGAGCCTTAGCAAGTGCCTTCAAGCTATCATAAATTAGGCGTTTCTTCCATCGCGTTTGGCTCTATCTATTCCTTCGG
>NZ_JAEC01000044.1 GCF_000518705.1 Shewanella colwelliana ATCC 39565 | reverse complement strand
CTTCAATTAAAGTTTTTTTGAAGCTAAAAGCTTCGGCTCAATGAATTCTGATTCCACATTAAAGACTCGGAAGAATCTCTAACGTGTTGTACATATTGCTATGAACACTCATCTTACATTGAGTAAAATTTTTGATTGCTTTACATCCGAAGACAGAAAAGCAATTTCGAATAACTCAACACCTGTGAGTGTCCACACAGATTTCTTGTTTCATCTTGTTAAAGAGCGTTGGTATCAATCTCTCAGATACCGCCGTTAGACGCTAGGTCGTTGGCTTAGGGATGCGTATTCTACACTTCCCGTTGTTGGCGTCAAGTGATTTTTAAGAAGTTTTTTAACTCTTTCACTTTCAACTCAACTTACTGATTAAATCACTGCTTTCATGTCGCTAAGCGACGCTGTTTGCCGTGTCAGTGGGAGCGCATTATAGGGAGTTATCGGATAGGCGCAAGGCCTTTTTAAAAGAAAAGTGCTACTTTTGCGTTGTTTGCGTGCTTTTTAGCCTGACGAGCTACTTTTTACCCATTATACTGCTATATTCCCAGCACTTTAGGCGTTTTAAGGACTTTTAAGTGACAAACTCTTTACGATTTTATAAGGGTGTTCGCCCTCAGTTTAATAGTAGTGTCTATATTGACGAGGCTTGTGTGCTCGTAGGTGATATCTTTTTAGACACAGACGCTAGCATTTGGCCATTAGTGGCTGCACGCGGTGACGTAAACCATATAAAGATCGGTAAACGCTCAAACATCCAAGATGGCACAGTATTACATGTCACGCGCAAATCACCATCGCGTCCAGAAGGTCATCCTCTTTTGATTGGTGACGATGTCACCATTGGTCATAAGGCGATGTTACATGGCTGCACTGTGGGAAATCGTATTTTAATTGGGATGGGTGCCATTATTCTCGACGGAGCGATAATTGAAGACGATGTAATACTGGGGGCAGGCTCTCTAGTACCACCAGGGAAGGTACTCGAAAAAGGACACCTTTATGTTGGAAGCCCCGCCAAGAAGATTAGACCGCTCACAGAGTCGGAGCTCAAATTTTTACCTGAGTCGGCAGATAACTATGTGCGTTTGAAAAATGAGTATCTAGAGGAGGCCTTACTCAACCTCCCGACTTAGGGTTTACCTTATAAAGATTCGACCTTGCTCATCGAATGCTTCTATTTCGATGAGCGCCTCAGCCTTATCCTCTATATCGAACCGATATTGTTCAAATACCACTAATGCGCTTGCTGGCTCTTCGATTACCTGACCACTTAGCTCACTCAATGACGTTAGGCTGATATAACAGCTTATGTTCATGCCTTGTTGCTGCGCAATAAAATGAACACTAGTTAAGCCAGCAGCCCAATCTGTTGTATCGGTAAAAATGACACTTTGATTCATTATACTTCTCTGGGTTATTGAGCTAATTGCCGACGTAGCGCTGTTAACACTGGTTCCACATCAGCTTCAACACCTCGCCAAAGCGCAAAACTCTTGGCAGCTTGTCCTACCAACATCCCCAATCCATCAATCACCTGCTTGGCTCCCATCTGCTGCGCCCACAAATTAAAAGCCGTGCTCTCTTTGCCGTACATCATGTCATAGCAAACCGTCGTGCGACCAATAATAGCGCTTGGCAGTTTTGGCACCTCACCCGAAAGACTCGATGAAGTTGAGTTAATTATCAGATCAAAAGCCTGATCTAATTGATTCAGTGACCTAGTTTCTATAGGGCCAAATGATGCAAACTCCTTAGCTAGTTTCAGTGCTTTGTCATGGGTGCGATTATGAACCACCAATTGTGTAATCCCACTGTTTAGCAATGGCAAGATAGAACCACGAGCAACACCACCCGCCCCAACCAATAATACACTTTTGCCATTAAGCGAGCCCAGATGACGCTCTAGGTCTGCAACCAAACCAAGGCCGTCAGTATTGTCACCTCGTAAACGCCCAGTCGCATCAACGATTAGGGTATTAACTGCACCCGCCAACTTAGCTTCGTCGCTCAATTCATCACACAAAGTAAATGCCTGCTCTTTAAAAGGTACGGTTACATTAGCCCCCTTTCCACCCTCTGCAATAAATTCATTCAAGCATTGCTCAAAGCCAGCGGTCGGCGCCAAGATTGCTTCATAACTCATGTTTTGCTGTGTCGACTTAGCAAATGCTTGATGGATTAACGGTGACTTACTGTGGCTTATTGGATTACCAAAAACGGCATATCTATCTGTCATCAATCTGTTCGTCTTGTGGGTACACGCGTGCTATCAGTCTACTTAGCTTTCTTGGCAAGATAAAGTCGAACCCATTGGCATATTTTTCATTTGGTATCATCATTGAAACGAGCCATCGAATAGGCTAGTGTGCCGAGGAAATTTTTGACTTATCGCAGACGGTTTCGACAATGAAGTGGCTAAAGACATTATTCGGCAACAAACAAGCACACAGAGACCCTAAACAATCTAACGCCTACGACCGAATTGGCGGAGAAAAAGTCATTGCTGCTCTAGCAAAGCAATTTTACATACAGATGCAAAGCAATTGTGAAACTCAACCATTATTAGCCATGCATAAAGCTCCAATAGCCGAATCAGAACAAAAGCTATTTGAGTTTCTCAGTGGCTGGTTAGGTGGGCCACAGTTGTTTCAGCAGAGGCATGGTCATCCAGCCTTAAAAGCCAGACATATGCCATTTGCGATTGATGTGGCAATGCGCGATCAATGGTTGTTCTGTATGCGACGAGCGATTGAAATAGAGATTAAGGATCCACAACATCAGCAAGCCATTTTTCAGGCGATATCAACTCTTGCTGATCACATGCGTAATCAATAGTTGCAAGTTAAGATAAAGAGCTGTTTTTAGCCCTTTATCTTCACCTCTTTAAACACCTAACAGCTTAACCATTCTCTAGGTTTTAAATAATCGTTATAGAGGACCGCCTCAGGACTTCCCTCTTCTGGGGTATAGGCATATTGCCAACGAACCAATGGTGGCATAGACATCAAAATCGACTCTGTTCGCCCACCCGTTTGTAAACCAAACAGGGTACCTCGGTCATAGACTAAGTTAAACTCAACATAGCGACCGCGACGATACAACTGAAAGTCACGTTCGCGTTCACCATACGGAGTATCTTTACGGCGTTCGACGATTGGAGCGTATGCTTTTAAGAAACCATTGCCAACCGCTTGCATAAAGGCAAAGCTAGTGTCAAAACCTTGCTCATTAAGATCATCGAAAAACAGACCACCGACACCACGCGTCTCATTACGGTGCGGTAGGAAGAAGTACTCATCACACCACTTTTTATACTTAGGATAAACCTCTTCGCCGAAGGGTTCGCAAAGCGCCTTAGCACTTTGGTGCCACTGGACAACATCCTCTTCGAACGGATAGTAAGGCGTTAAATCAAAGCCACCACCAAACCACCATACAGGATCCGCTCCCTCTTTTTCTGCAATAAAGAAACGCACATTTGCATGTGTGGTTGGGATATAGGGGTTTTTAGGATGAATAACTAATGAAACTCCCATCGCCTCAAAACTACGTCCGGCCAACTCAGGACGATGTGCCGTAGCCGATGCAGGCATGGCAGCCCCTGTCACATGAGAAAAATTGACACCAGCTTGCTCAAACACCTGCCCATCTGTCATAACTCGACTGGTGCCACCGCCTCCTTCTGCTCGTGTCCATGAGTCAGCAATAAATTCAGCCTTACCGTCGAGACGCGCTAATCCCTCACATATCTGCCGTTGTAGATTAAGTAAAAATGCTTTCACCTCTATGGTACTTGGCTTGCTCATAATCATTCCTTGTTATTGTTATCTTAAAATCTTGCCACTTATCGCATCGATAATAGTAGAGGGCTTGGGTTCTGCACCGAGTCCACCAGCAACCAATGCGTCAATTTTGCCACCCAACTGCTTAATGACCTCTTCTGCTGTCATCGCTGGATTTTCACCCGTTAAATTGGCACTGGTAGACACAATGGGTTTACCCAGCGCTTGGCACAATGCTTGAACACCAGGATGGCTCGACACTCTTACCGCCAGTGAATTGAATTGACCACATAATAAACGTGAGGTCGTTACCTTAGTCGGCATAATAAAGGTAAAAGGTCCGGGCCACTTATCAAACGCTCGTTGCAGTTGCTCTGCTGTAAGTTGGGTTGAATCAATGTAAGGGGACAACTGCTCAAAATCGCTCGCGACTAAAATAAGCCCCTTTTCCCAAGGTCGCTGCTTTAGCTCAAGCAGTTTGCGAATAGCCTCCTCATTGTCAGGATCACAGCCTAAGCCATATACAGCTTCGGTAGGGTAAGCAATGACGCCTCCGGCTAATACAAGATTTACGACGTCAGGTGGATTTTGTTGCAACATACTGCCTAACCTTCTCTAATAACTGTTAGTGGTTTGCCACTGTTTAATGGCTCGAGATTATACAGACAAAGCTAATACTGACAAACGGCTCACTTATAGTGCGCGTTTATATTTGCACTGTTTCTGCGGACACTCGACTCGCATGCCTGCTGCCCCCTTGCGTTCTACCAATAGACTAAAGCCGCAATCGGGACAGACCTCGGCAACTGGGGGGTAGTTCACCAGAAACTTACACTTGGGATAGGCACTGCATGCATAAAAGCTTTTACCAAACCGACTCGTCCTCTGTTCAATAATGCCTTTTTTACAACTTGGGCAAGCAATCGCGTTATTGGCATCCTCTTGATCATGCTTTTCAATATGCTTGCACTGCGGGTATTGGGTACAGCCGATAAAAATCCCAAACCGACCAGACTTTACCGCAAGCTCTGCAGCACATTCAGGACACTCAGAGCCTTCAATAATCTGCGTTTCGATTGACTCATGATGTACTAGCGGCCGAGTGTAATCACAGGTGGGATAGTTATTACAGCCTACAAATCCACCATGCTTACTGTTTTTTACCGATAATTCACAGCCGCACTTAGGACAGAGCTCATACTCCTTTTCCAAGGCATGCTCGTGTGACGTAAACAGTTGCTGATCAATTTTTGACATGGTTATCTCATTGGCTGAATCTTTGTGCATTTTACCAAGCTCTGATACTGCTTGGGAATCGAATAAGCATCTAATTATAGCTAGTCTTTGCCCACAACAAGAGATATATTGTATACAAAAAACAAGGAGCCACTATGTTATCTCGTTCACTCATCGCTTTATCTCTACTCTATTCGAGCCTAACCCTGCTCTCAGCTTGTAGCACTGTAACACCAATCGATACAGATCCAGCCATTGCACAACAGCTACAAACCACAGATGTCGATCAGTTCTTCACCCATGGTTCGATCCATACCCGAGATAGCTTCAATCAAGCCGTTAAGCTCATTCAAAATGAAAATGATCCAGAGCAGCTGGATAGGCAGCTCTATTTTCTCCGAGCATTTAGCTATTTCGGCCCTTTAGACACACTGACGCTCGAAGACCAACAGCGGCTTACAAACGCATTAACCGCATTATCAAAGCGCCAGGTATTTACTAACGACCCTAGGCTACAAGAACATTTCGCCGTTACCCTTTACCGTTATTACAATACTGATGATACCGCTGTATTACTGAATGAACTGCTACCAATACTCAATACGCAGTTAACACGACTCGCTAAGCAACCAGTCACCAACGCCCATGACTATGCCTTATGGGAAACATTAAAAACTTACGGATTACTGCTAACAGCTGCCCGTAAGCACAATGAGGAAGCGCTAACGAAACAGCTTATCGATGCAGATATTAGCCAAGCGCTATTAGCCTTCGCAGACTCTCCCTACAGTATCCGAGCACAAGAAGACTGGCCACGAGCAAACGCCTATTGGGCACTAGGACAATATCGTCTCGCCCTGCCTAGTGGTGAAGATGGCAATGCCACTGCCGCGGAGTTAGCCATAGATACCGCAGTAGCCAAGATAGCCAAAGCTGATGTCGAACAACGTGGTAGCATCGCGAAGAACACATACACACTCGGCTTCCATGTCAACGCTTTTGCTGGACAAGAAAACTGTGAACAGCAGAGTGAAATTTGTCAGATACCAACACTCACCGAGATCTTACCGATTAACCACTCTTGTTCTGCATCGCTATTTATTCTGGCGCAAGATCTTAATCAACAAGAGTTAGCACAGAGCTGTGAAAAGCTGACCTCGCAAGAAGCTAATTTCCACCAATTACTTCAGACCGAAAATAAGCCAACGGCCAACGATGGGAACAAAGCCCTTCGTGTAGTGGCATTCAAAAACTGGAGCCAATATAACGCCTACGGCCAACTACTATTTGATATTCAAACCGATAACGGTGGTATGTATATCGAAGGGACACCATCAAAACCAGACAACCAAGCGACATTTTTTGCTTATCGCCAGTTTTGGATTGAACCAGAGTTTGCCATCTGGAACCTTAATCATGAGTACGTGCATTATTTAGATGGTCACTTTGTAAAGTATGGCGGCTTTGGCCATTTCCCCAGCAAAATGGTGTGGTGGTCAGAAGGATTGGCCGAATACGTATCGAAAGGCAATGATAACCCGTCAACATTCGAAGTGATTAAGCGAGACATAGAAAAAGCCCCCACATTAGAAGAGATATTTGCCACCGAATATAAAGATGGCCAAGATAGAACATACAAGTGGAGTTACATGGCCATTCGTTTTCTAGCTGAAAAGCACAATGACGATTTTGTACAACTAAGCAGATACCTAAAAACTGACTATTTTGAAGGGTATGAACTATTACTGAGTAAACTCAGCAAACACCAACAGCAATTTGCACTGTGGTTAAATGCTCAAGTTGCTGCCTTCGAAGATAATACAGCGCAAGCCACAGCAAAAATCAACAAACTCAATCGCTACGGTTATCGTGACTATTTAACCCCTAAGCATCTCACGCTAGACAACAAGCATCGGCATTTTTAGCCAGATAAGAAATAAATAAGGAGGCTTTAGCCTCCTTGTTTATTCGATTCCTTTAAGAATGTAGCCTTCCGTCAGGCTGCTCAAAGACGAGATCTTCCATCTGCTCATAGGCGGATTCATTGCCTGGTACATTAAACAACACCATTAAAATCACCCATTTCAAATCTTCTAAAACCAGTGTCGGTTCATCAATTTCCATTACTCGATCGATTACCATCTCCCGAGTCTCGACACTCAATACTTTAATCTGCTCTAGAAACAGTAAAAAACCTCGGCATTCAACATCCAACTTTTCCATCTCGTTCTCGGTATAGATACGAAAGGAGTGCTGATCATGATTGCATAGGTATGGTTGATCACTCTCTTGCAGTGAAGCGAGGCGCTCTAACCAAGACAAGGCCTTGATAATCGCAGACTGATGAAAACCTGCGCGAGTAAGCTCTTGTGTCAACTCATCTTCGTCGACCAACATCTCAACTTCGCTGTGAACATAGTTTTCAAATAGATACATGAGGATATCAAACATGGCTAGCTCCTCTTAAGTCTTATATAACCACCGGGTACTGCTGAAACCCAACCTTGAAGTTCAAGTTCCAACATTTGCTCTAGTACTAGCTCTATCGTTTTTCCACTATGCTCGACCACGACATCTAATGGTGTGGCCTCATATCCTACACTAGCTAACAGCGAGGAAAATGGCAAATCAGAAGCTAACTCCTCCCCTATATGGTGACGCCGATGCAACTCTTCAAGGTGATAATGAGATAAAGCTGCAATCTCTTCTATAATATCGGCCGCCGACTCAACTAACTTTGCGCCATCTCGTAACAAATCATGACAACCTTGATGGTCACCCGCCAAGATATTGCCAGGCACAGCAAACACTTCTCGGCCCTGCTCTAATGCTAATCTCGCCGTGATTAAGGAACCACTTTTTCTGGCCGCTTCAACCACTAATACCCCTAAAGATAGCCCACTTATAATCCGATTACGCTTAGGAAAATTACCAGCAAAAGGTTTCACATCAGGCCAGAACTCACTCACCACACAACCATTGGTTTGAATATCCTTACATAACTGTCGATGACGCTTGGGATAGATAACATCAACTCCTGTTCCCAGCACGGCTATCGTTTTGCCACCCTTGTCGATAGCCGCCTGATGAGCCGCGCCATCTATGCCCGCCGCCATGCCGCTAGCAATGGTAATACCGCACCCCGTTAACTCTTTAGCCAGTTGATAACCTGCTGCCAAACCAGATTGTGAGGCAGCACGACTACCTACCACTGCGATACTAGGATACAACAAAACATCAAGGTCTCCTTTAATAAACAGCAAGGGCGGTGGATCACTGATCTCCAGCAGTAGACTCGGATAATAGTAATCGGTTTGACACAGGATATGGTGGTGTTTCTCTCGAGCCTGCCAAGCTAATGCTGCTTCAACTCGAGAAAAGTCAGGTGTGAACGAGCCTTTCAGTAGCTGCTCAGGCAAAGGAAGTGCATGGGGTTCATGCGCCAATCTTTGCCTAAGCTCCTCTACATCCATGTAATTCAGTAATTGTTTAATCCGAGCAGGTCCTAGCCCAGATACCGCAGAAACAACTAGCCAGTCGACCAGTTTCTCAGTTATCGATTTACTCGCTTTGTAGTAAAGAGTTCGGTTGTATCAGCTTATCTTTCACTCTCACAGGCTTCTCATTAATGAGTATCAGCCCTAAGCTCACCTTATCAAAAACTTTAAACACCATGAGCTTACCACGGTAAATGTCAGGCATCTTAATCTCATTATCTGAAGAGATACTTGACAATAGATCTTCATAAGAGCTGCGGTCTTCAGGCTTAACAGGCTGACCATCACCATCAATCACGATGCCAACGCCATCTCTAAAGATAGAAAAAACATGCCCAGCTTCAACGCCGTCCTTGCTGCCCCTATCAATGTAAACCACATCAAGCTTACCCATTTCACGTACACTTTTTTCGGAAGCGAGTACTGATGCTGGTGTTGTTGCCGCTTGTGGCATAAAGTAGGCAGACATCAAAGAATCATCGCCAATAGGCAAAACTCTATAACCCGCTTTGGTTTCACGCAGGTTACTCAGCAATCGCACTTTCGATATCGGACCAGATTCAATCACCCGGCCACTTGCCGTTAATATCGCTTCCTGGCCTAAATCATCTCCCGATTCAGGGCTTACGAATTGGCGACCTTGGGCATAAACACCGAACTTATCGCCAACCACTAATTGTCCTTGCACATAAACGATATCACCCATCACATGATGCTTAGACTCGCTCTCGCCACCTAAAACCATCGGCTGCTCAGCCAACCAAGCGGCATCGACAACACGGTTTTGCACTAAATAGGGTTGTATCAATGACAAATCTACGGCAGGAATCGCGCCACCTTTGGGTAATACACGACCTTCTGGGCTTTTGCGTATATGCGGTTTAACCACTAGCCTTGGTTCACCATCAATGAAAACCAAGGTTAATTGATCACCTGGATAAATTAAATGAGGATTGGCGATCTGAGGATTCGCGCCCCACAATTTAGGCCAACGCCAAGGGTCCTTGAGGAAGTATGCTGAAATATCCCAAAGGGTATCCCCTTTCTTCACTACATAAGAATCGGGATGCCCTGACTTCAATGTCAGAGTATCAGCGAAAACGAACGAACAACTTAATATCATTAAACCGAGTAAAATTAGTCGTTTCATGGGGGTATCCATGCTGTTTGCCCTTTATATCGAGCTTTTGCTGTTATTGATTGCCACTAAGGATTAAAATTAATCTATTAGCTTAAGTCAGTATAACCAACTGGCTCAAATTTGACAGACTTGTTAAGAGTTTATGTATGAGTTTACTAAAAGTACTACGTTTTCCAGATGAAAGGTTACGCACCATTGCGCAGCCCATTACAGCATTTAACCCTGAGCTGCAGACACAAATCGACAATATGTTCGAGACGATGTATGAAGAGAAGGGAATTGGTCTAGCGGCTACCCAAGTTGATTACCACCATCAATTAATTGTAATGGACCTGCAAGATGATGTTGAACGACCAAAAGTTTTCATTAATTTGGAAATTATTGAAAAAAGTGGTGATTTTTCAAACGAAGAGGGATGCCTTTCCGTTCCAGGGATCTACGCTAACGTTGATCGTGCTGAATTTATTACTATCAAAGCACTCGACCGTCACGGTAACGAGTTCACTTTAGAGGCCGATGGGCTATTTGCTATCTGCCTGCAACATGAACTTGACCATCTCGAAGGCAAACTATTTGTTGACTACTTGTCGCCACTCAAACGGCAGCGTATTAAACAAAAACTCGAAAAAGCGGCTCGACTAGAAGCAAAGCAAGGATAACTAGCACTTGAAACCACTCAATATTCTCTTTGCAGGAACACCAGATTTTGCCGCCCGTCATTTACAGGCTCTAATCGAATCCGAGCACAATGTCATCGGTGTTTATTCACAACCCGACAGACCCGCTGGACGAGGCAAAAAACTGCAAGCCAGCCCAGTTAAAGCGTTGGCATTAGCCCATGGCATTTCAGTCTATCAACCTGCGAGTCTTCGTAATGAAGCGGCACAAGCTGAGCTCGCCTCACTCAATGCCGATATCATGGTGGTTGTTGCCTATGGATTAATCCTGCCTCAAGTCGTGCTAGATACACCTAAACTAGGCTGCATTAATGTTCACGGTTCGATCTTGCCACGTTGGCGCGGAGCCGCTCCGATTCAACGTGCCCTATGGGCCGGCGATGAAGCAACAGGCGTAACCATTATGCAGATGGATATTGGTTTAGATACTGGCGATATGTTATTAAAAACCCATCTGCCAATTGAAGACAGTGACACCTCTGCCAGCCTATATGAAAAGTTAGCCTTACAAGGACCCGACGCACTAATCGACGCATTAGCCGGTATTGCTAAGGGGACGCTCAAAGCCGAGCCACAAGATGAAACTCTAGCTAACTACGCAGAAAAGCTCAGTAAAGAGGAAGCGTTGCTAGACTGGAACAAGCCAGCGGTACAACTTTGGCGAGAAATTCGAGCATTTAATCCTTGGCCAGCCAGTCATTTCTCACACATGGATGCCACCATTAAAGTGTGGCAAGCCAGTGTCAAAGAGCAAGTCAGCAATTGTGAAGCTGGCACCATTATTACCGCCGACAAACAAGGGCTGGCCATAGCGACAGGCGACGGTGTCTTGGTATTAGAGACAATGCAACTTCCAGGCAAGAAAGCGATGCCAGTAGCGGATATTCTCAACTCACGCGGCGAATGGTTTACCCCTGGTTCGCAGTTACAGCACGCAACGCACAGTGAGGCGAAATCATCATGAATTTGCGAGCCCTCGCGGCCAAGGTGATCTTCCAAGTGCTTGAAAAGGGCGTATCACTATCAGTCGCACTGCCTGAACAGCAACAAAAGCTCTGCAGCGGTAAAGATAAAGCCTTACTTGCCGAACTAAGCTATGGCGTGATGCGTCATCTGCCTCAACTCGACAAGCTGGTGAGCGATTGCATGAACAAGCCCATGAAGGGCAAGCAGCGCATTGTGCATCAACTCCTGTTAATTGGCTGCTATCAACTCTATTTCACCCGTATTCCTAGCCATGCCGCGATTTCTGAAACCGCTGAAGCGTGTCGCCAATTAAAGTTCGAAGGCTTAGTAAAGGTTGTCAATGGTGTATTGCGCAACTTACAACGTAATCAAGCACCGCTGCCGACCGACAATGAAACCTTAGCTTTTAATACCCCAGCCTGGATAATTAAGCGCTTACAAGCAGCCTATCCTGAGACATGGCAACAGGTCATTGAGCAAAGCCACCAGCGTCCGCCGATGTGGTTGCGTAACAACCAACTGTCGCAAACTCGTGAGCAATATCTAGCGCAGCTCACTAGTTTAGAGATCCCCGCGACAGAAGGCAGTAGCGCCAATGCCATACTACTCGACAGTCCAAAAGATGTGGCCATGTTGCCAGGCTTTGCCGACGGCGCAGCATCGGTGCAAGATGGTGCCGCACAATGGGCGGCCACACTGCTGGCCCCTGCCGCTAACGACTTAATCCTCGATGCCTGCGCAGCACCAGGAGGTAAAACCTGTCACCTATTGGAAACAGAGAATAGTATCGATTTAGTTGCCGTCGATTTTGATGTAAAGCGACTAGAACGGGTTCAGCAAAACCTTGACCGCTTATCACTAAACGCAAAAGTGGTTCACGGTGATGCGGCAAACATAGATTCATGGTGGCAAGGGGAGAAATTTGATCGCATCTTGCTCGATGCACCTTGCTCAGCAACAGGGGTGATCCGTCGTCATCCCGATATTAAGTGGCTGCGCAAGCAGGCTGATATTGAAGAGTTGGCCACACTGCAGTCACAAATTTTAGATCACTGCTGGCAGTGGTTAAAACCAGGTGGCACACTGCTCTATGCGACCTGCTCCATTTTGCCACAAGAGAATGCCGAACAGATCAGTGCATTTTTGGCGAGAACGAAAGATGCAACACTCATTCCTATCGCTCAACAACCCAATAGCGATGATGTCGGCTGGCAAATTACGCCTGGCCAAGACAATATGGATGGGTTTTATTACGCTCGCCTGATTAAGGGATAACGTTAGGCTATGAAAATTATCATATTAGGTGCTGGTCAAGTTGGCGGCACTCTGGCTGAAAACTTAGTTGGTGAAAATAACGATATCACCATCGTCGACAACGACCGTGAGCGCTTACGATCACTACAAGATAAGTATGATCTGCGTGTCGTGCTCGGCCATGGAGCCCATCCAGGCGTCCTCAAAGACGCCGGCGCAGAAGATGCCGATATGTTAATTGCGGTGACCAATAGTGATGAGTGCAATATGGCAGCCTGTCAAATTGCCTATTCACTGTTTGGCACACCCACAAAAATTGCCCGAATCCGCTCAGAGCAGTACCTCGCCCTACGCGACAAACTGTTTATCGATAGCGAAACCAAAAACAGTGAAAACCGCCCTCGTGGTGGTTTTATTATTGATGAACTCATCGCACCCGAGCAGTTAGTCACCGCGTACATTCGCCGCTTGGTTGAATACCCTGGTGCCCTGCAGGTATTAGAGTTTGCAGAAGGTCGGCTAAGCTTGGTGGCCGTCAGAGCCTATTATGGTGGCCCACTAGTCGGTAATGCTTTAGCTGCTTTGCGTGAGCACATGCCCAATATTGATACCCGGGTTGCAGCTATTTTTAGGCAAGGTCGCCCTATCATGCCACGCGGTACCACCATTATCGAAGCCGATGATGAAGTCTTCTTTGTTGCTGATAGTCGTCACGTGCGCGCAGTAATGAGTGAGATGCAAAAGCTCGATAACACCTATAGAAATATTATGATTGCTGGCGGGGGTAACATTGGTCTTGGGTTAGCCAAACAGTTACAGCGCAACCATTCGGTTAAGCTGATTGAACATCGCCAAGAGCGTGCCGAGGCCCTATCCGAGAAACTCGAAAATACCACGGTTTTCTGTGGTGACGCCTCGGATCAAGAGCTGCTGTTAGAAGAACACATAGATCAAACTGATGTATTCATTGCGGTCACCAATGACGATGAAGCCAATATTATGGCTGCATTATTGGCCAAGCGCATGGGCGCAAAAAAGGTGATGGTGCTAATCCAACGAGAAGCCTATGTCGATATTGTCCAAGAAGCGAATATCGATATTGCCATCTCCCCACAACAAGCCACTATTTCGGCACTACTGACTCACATTCGTCAAGGTGATATCTGTAACGTTTACTCCTTAAGACGCGGCGCAGCGGAAGCCATTGAAGCAATAGCTCACGGCGACCCAAGCACCTCTAAAGTGGTGGGTAAACAGATAAGCGAAATCAAACTGCCACCAGGTACCACCATCGGCGCGATTGTACGCGATGAAGAGGTATTGATGGCACACGACAAAACGGTAATCGAACAGGGTGACCACGTGATTCTCTTCTTAGTGAACAAGAAGTTTATTGGTGAAGTGGAAAAACTGTTCCAACCTAGTGCCTTCTTCTTTTAAGCACTAAACGTCACAACCTGAGCCTATTATGCTAAATATTCGGCCATTGCTATTCATTTTAGGCGTGTTTTTGTCAACCTTAACCGCCTTTATGTTTATTCCACTGCTCTTCGCCCTACTTTACGGCGAAGAGACTGTGGGTGCATTTATGATAGCCTCATTGGCAACAGGTACTTGTGCCAGTGCGTGTATGCATCAAGGCCAGAGCCAAAACTTACGCCTAAACATTCGCGATATGTTTCTGCTCACCAGCCTCACTTGGCTCATTGTCAGCCTTTTTGCAGCAATGCCATTTACTCTCTATCACGGCATCAACTATACCGACGCTTTCTTTGAAACCATGTCGGGTATCACTACCACTGGTTCAACTGTACTATCAGGGTTAGATAGCATGGATCACAGCATCCTAATCTGGCGCTCGTTGCTACAGTGGATGGGCGGTATTGGCTTTATCGTGATGGCGGTTGCTATTTTACCCTTCTTAAACGTCGGGGGAATGCGTCTATTTCGAACAGAATCATCAGATTGGAGCGATAAGGCAGTCCCTCGCACCCAAGATATGGCCAAGCACCTGTTTTACGTTTATATCGCACTAACTGTACTGTGTGGAATTGCCTATCACGCCGCTGGGATGAACTGGTTTCAAGCAATTAACCATGCTATGACCACACTGTCGACCGGTGGCTATTCGACCTCAGACAGCTCAATGGCTGCATTTTCCCACCAGGCTCACTGGGTGGGTACACTCTTTATGGCCGCTGGGGGTTTACCCTTGCTCATGTTTGTCCATATGATCTCACAGCGCTCTATGCGAATTTGGAATGACGATCAGGTCAAAGGGTATTTGTGGTTTCTGTTATTTGTATCTTGTGGTTTAGCCTTCTGGTTGTGGCAAGGTCACGATATGACCCCAGCAGATGCTTTGCGGCTCGCCAGCTTCAATGTAGTCTCGGTCGTCACCACCACAGGTTATGGCCTAACGGATTATACGGCGTGGGGCGCGTTAGCCAATGTCGCTTTTCTATTTCTAATGTTTGCAGGCAGCTGCTCTGGCTCAACCTCAGGCGGGATTAAAATCTTTCGTTTTCAAATTGCTATCTCGATTATGCGCGAGCAACTCAAGCAGCAATTTCATCCCAACGGTGTCTTTAAAGAGCGCTACAATGGGCGCTCGATAACAGAAGATATTGTCCGGTCGTTGGTGACCTTTATTCTGCTGTTTTTGATTGTGATTGTGCTGCTATCAGTCATTTTAGTGATGACAGGCCTAGACCCTACCACCAGCTTTACCGGCGCAGTAACTGCGGTGACCAATGTTGGCCCAGGGTTAGGACCTGTAATTGGTCCAGCCGGTAACTTTTCAACACTACCTGACATTGCCAAATGGGCTTTAGCCATAGGGATGTTACTAGGAAGACTTGAGATCTTAACCGTAGCGGTACTACTACACCCGAACTTCTGGAAATATTAGCCCGTTAGTCATTAGCTACGGTATTTATGCCACAGGATACGTTGCGCTGGTGTGAGAAAGCTCCAAGCTAGTACCCTGGTGAGCTTATTGCCTTGGGCCATCTCAATGGTTTTAACGGTAACGGCACCTACCTGTTTCAACGCCTGATAACAAGGCTTTAGGTTCTCTTTCTTAGACACCAAACTGGTAAACCATAAACACTGACTGGAAAAATCACCACTCTCTTTAATCATATCTTTTAGAAAACGTTGCTCGCCCCCTTCGCACCACAATTCTGCTTTTTGGCCACCAAAATTTAGCTTTGGCTCAACCAAGTTTTTCGCAGAATTTCTTGTATGACCCTTAGCCTGACGATTGGCTGCAAGGTTCTTTATCTTTCGTTCAGTGCCAGCGCTCGCTTCGGCAAGGGATGAATGAAACGGAGGGTTACATAACGTAAGATCAAAGCGTTCATCGGCATTAATCACCCCTTTAAAAATAGCGTGATGATTGGTTTGCAACCGCAGTGCAACCTTGCCTTGCAGGCTCGGGTTTTGCGCAATAATATTACCGACATTGGCAACCGATACTGGGTCAATATCACTGGCGACAAATCGCCAGCCATAACTCTGCACACCAAGCAGTGGATAAACACCATTTGCGCCAGTCCCAATATCGAGCACCGCAACTTTAGGCCCAGTCAGCAATTTATCTTTACGAGCCAACTTCCCTTTCTCAGCCTCGGTTAGTAAGTCTGCCACATGGTGAATATAATCGACTCTTCCAGGGATAGGCGGACAAAGAAAGCCGTTAGGAATATCCCAATATTGCAACCGATAATGTAACCTAAGCAGAGCCAAATTCAATGTTTTGACCGCATCGGGATTGGCAAAATCAATCGATGGATTACCATATGGATTAGGACGAACAAACGCCGCTAACGCGGGAGTATCTGCAACCAACGCAGCAAAATCATAACCGTCTTTATGTTGGTTTCTCGGATGTAAACTAGATGACTTTTTACGGCGCTCGACGCGATCAATATTGGTATTGTCTGCTGAGCGCGATGCGCGAGGCTTTTTCATGGGAGATGACCACTATGACACTGCGCCGCCAATTCAGTGAACTAGCGGCAAAAAATAAGGAAATTAATCGTATAGGTATTTAGTAAAAAGTAGATTCACCACCAATGGCTTACCAATTTCTTGCTCAAGCAAGCGGTTAAGGGTGTCGTAACACTCACGACGAATCTCCTCTTTCCCCGTCAGCGATTTAACTTTGTCTTCTGTTTGCGCACCTAAAATCTCAATAATCGCTGCACGTAACAGTGGATCATGGTGCTCTAGCACCATCAGGTCTTCAGGTACTTTCACCATAAGCTCGACACTAATGCGAACAAAGCCTAATTTCTTTCTATTGGAGATATAGTTAGTCACGATATCTGGCTCAAAGCCATAATAGGCATAAGTGTCTACGGTCTCTCCCTCTTCCGCAAAGACGTTGACACTCAACAAGCTCGACATCATTATCAGCAATAGCAGCCCAAACTTTTTCATATCTGATGAACACTCCATTATTTCTATTACATTGCTGAGGTCATGAACCTTAGTCCACAATTGATTTCGCTATTTCTCAATTAGGTTAACGGCAAACACTCTCATTGCTTTAATACCAATCATTACCGATTTCTGGTCGCAGCATGTTAAACTGACGGCGTTTGTGAGCATTGTACCGAGAATTAAATGAGTGTGACTAGCTTAAGCTTTCCTTATGGTGAATCAATCCAATGGTATTCACCGGAACAGATCCCACAGCTGCCTTTGCAGCCTTTAAAAAATTGGCTGTTAGCTTGTGGTAGTTTAACTCAAAAACTCAAGTCTCACTGCAATCAATTTGAAGTAAAGGTGCTAGGCGAAGATATTCTGCCACCATTAGCAGGCGAGTTTCCTCAACAACAGCAGGCTTGGGTTCGCGAAGTACTTTTATGTCTTGACGGTGTGCCATGGATATTTGCCCGCACCTTAGTCCCTGGGACTCTTCTACAAAAATCCACGGCTAACTTCTTAGCGTTAGGCTCTCGTCCACTCGGCGAACTATTATTTACCAGTGACCAATTTATTCCAGGAAGGATAGAGGTAAGCCAATTTACCCCCTGCGCTAATTTGGCCAGCCTAATCGACTCTGTAGGCCAATCGAAGCAATCATCATTATGGGGACGCAGACGCTATTTTGCTCATCACGATCAAGCATTGATCGTCTGTGAAATATTTCTGCCCGCCGCGCAGGCCCATATAGAAGCCAATAATCTGATTTAACGCATCATAAATAACGCCCCGTATTACACTAGCGTTAGTCCAATGAGCCTATCTCTATTTCTTATTGCGAGCATTGATACCACTTGCATAAAAAACGCCTCTATTCAGAGGCGTTTTTTAGGGGATATCTATGCCCTGCGGCGAAGACCTAACAATAATAGGGCCGACATGCTTAGCCAACCAAGGCTGCCACCGCCTGAGCTTTTTTCTGGTTCAACAACCGGTGGCACAACGACAGGGGGCACAACCACAGGCGCTGTAACGACAACGGCTTGGCTCACTGTTGAAGTATTATTACTTGCATCGGTTACCGTCAAAGTCACAGTGTAGCTTCCTGCTTGATTGTAGGTATGCGTTGGAGATTGCTCTGCACTATTAGTACCGTCGCCAAAGGCCCATTGGTAACTTAGCGCACCAACACCTGCCAACGTTGAATCGGTAAAAGTCACTTGCAGATCGCTAGCAACGAAGCTAAATCCAGCTGCTGGCGGTACTTCAACTTTAAGCAAAATAAGGTCTGTAGCACTAACCCCTTTGCCATCGGTCACGGTTAATGACACCGCGTAATCATCCGATTCGCTGTAGACGTAGGTCGGAGACACTTCTGTACTGGTTGCACCAATCACACCAAATTCCCAAGCGTAACTGTAGTTACCATCACCACCTGCCACATTTGCACTAAAACTGACACTGCCAAAAGTTTGCTGGGCCATCACATCCACCGTAACTGGAACGGGTTCAGGCTTGGGCTCCGGCGTAACGGGCTCACCGCTATAAGTGAAACGCACCGTTGCACTACTTGAGTCATTACTTTGTGCAAGCACTTCCATGCTCAAGCCTATCGCTGGCAATATGATTCCTGATTGAGGTTGCAATGGCGCGCTGTAATCTTGGCTATCCTCAAACAGGCTATTAGCATTTAAGTGGTTATCATTAAAGTAGGTAGATTGATTAAACATGCTGAATGTAGCATCGCGGATCTGAGTTGCACTGCCGTAGCTGCCTATCAAATTTTGATCCGCATCGACAACACCAATCAAACCTGAACCAGGATGTTCGCTTGAGTTATTATCAGCCACATTAAAGTCTTCTAACCACAATAATACACCCGGTTCATAAGAGTGACTCGCCAATCCTGCGTCCACGCCATTGTGGCTGCGTAACTGCACTAAATAGCGACGTTCTGCACCAGGGCGATTGTTATCGATACGGGCAAAACCACCAGAAAGGGTCATCTGGCCATCCAACTCTGCGCCATCACTATAAATTTCGCTTGTACCGTCGAGCAGCTTAATCTCATCAATCACCAAACCGTAGTCGCCAACGGCTTGGTCAGTAAAATAGACAATACTGATTTGACGGTTTGAGCCCGCATAACCAGACAGATCAAACGTTAAATCAACCCAACTATCAGCCCCTTCAGCGCCGGGAACCTCAGATGATTTACCTGTAATAATGTTCTTAGCATTATTGGTCGGGTTGCTCGCCTTAGTATGATTACCATTTAGTGCGACTCCGTCGACCATCACTTGGGCATAATCATAATCTAACTCAATATTCCAATGTGCCTTCATCGTCAACGTCAATGCAGTACTGACAGGTAATTCAGTAGAAAATGCCGCCGCAGTGCTGATCATATTTCCCTGACCAGAATAATATTGATAACTGCCAGCATAAGGGAGTTTAAAGGCAATATCGGCAGGCGGAAGTTTCACCGCGATCTGGTTAACTTGAGTATTGTCTACGGCTTCAACCAGCGCGACATCTAATCCGTTCGATGGAATATCACTTAGCGTTAATACCTCTTCAGTTAACCACTTACCTTTATATTTGTTCTGCAGATAAGAGCGAGCATAGGGGCTGAAGCCAACAGGCTCTGTGCCTGCAATCGCACCAGTCCAACTACCACCAGACATAATTGACCACGAGCCAACAGGCGAGCCATCGCCTTTATTGGTGGTGTCATATTCATCAGGCAAACCTAAATCATGCCCAAACTCATGCACCACAACACCAGCGGCAGCATCAATTGGTTGAATGGTATAGCCAAAGACTTTTTTACCTGTGCCAGGAATAGTGTAACCTGGCGCGCTGCCCTCATAGACAAAGAATCGGTGTGACCAAATAGCATCATCACCTAACACCCCGCCGCCCGCTTCTTCACCGATACTGGAATGAAACAGCATCACGTGGTCAATATCGCCATCGGGCTCATCAAGGTTGCCGTCATTATCGACATCATAAGGGTCTTCAACATCATAACTGGCAATTTCAGCACTCGTCATGCTAGCCAACGCTTGAGTCACAGCCTCTTTAACTAATTCTGGAACCGCCTTATCACTGTCATCATTATCGGGATCATTAACGCCGTAATAGGCCGCGTTTTGGCTCGCGGTATACCAACCTTTAACATCACCCGTAAAAGAGAAACTACCACCGGATTCTGCTTGATAATATTGATAACCGGTCATTAGGTTTTGCCCTTGAGGACCGGTGAAACCTGTGGGAGAGAACATCAGGTTATTATAATGACTGGTGGGATAGTCGGCATAATACATAGCAGTATCACTTGCACTTAAACGATTATTGTCATGGGGCAAATCAGGGAAATCGATCAATATGCCAAGCACTTTTACCGTCTTATTGATATCTGCATCAGCTTGTGGCGATGCGAAACTCATGGTCCGAGCGCTTTTTGACTGTTTAAGACGTTGTCGCTGCTGTTTCTCGAGCGACTCTTGAATCAATAAGCCCTTACTTTGGAAGCCTGACGCTCTATGAGTATAGGCTGCTAGCGCTGCACGCTTTTGTTCATCACTTGCATCAGCGGCCAACTCGCCGCGCTTGACCATCCAGTAAAGAATACGCTCTTCATTAATGACGCCGGCATCTGCTGTCGGTGCTAGAGTGCTGACATCCAAAGGCGCCGCAATGCTTGAGGTGCTCGCTAACATCAATGACAGACTCAGCGCCGTCAATGTCCCCACGTAATATTGATTTTTCATACTGCAAATATCCTTGTGCCTGTCTATTGCTGCTGTAATGACGATCGATATCGATACAACATCTTAGGCATATGCAATGCTAATAATAATTCTAGTCAGAACTTTGAAGGAAGAAGGAAGTTTCTAGCGATCTATACGCAAGGCTCAATGACCTAAGCCTAGGATTAGCGATCGACAGGTATTAGCGTAAACCCTAGTTTAAACGCAACAACAACACCTAAAGTCTGACACAAAACATTAACAGCATTTTGCGCTAGAGAATAGATCTCCACCGATATTTTTCGCTAATTTCCAATATAAATTGGTTTAACAATCGTTAATATGCGCTCACCGCAATGCTCGCCACTTACGCCAGCGAGGCAGCGAACGGTTACGTTACACCTTAGTGTAACCATCTGCTGTAGCTTAGTAAAAACACCGATGCTGACCAACTAAAATTGGTGCAGTGTAAACCATGACCCGTTAACGGGTCATAATTCTCACGGATCGGCGCCTGGACTAACGCCCCTTCTGCATGGTCAACCAACTGCCGAGCAAGCTTTTTCGTCAAGGCGCCATAGCCATAGCGCTCAATTCCCTTGAGTGCAAATAGCGTTTGGTCCAACCATACTGGCCCACGCCAGTATTTTGTGGCAGCAAAGGCGGGGTTGTCAGCACTCACGGTCGGAAATGGCAGCCGTGTACCAAAACGCTCAGGAGTGATATGACGAGCAACCATGGTTTGCGCCTGCTCCTCACTCGCCGCACCTGCCCATAAAGGTAACCAACCTTCGACCCCCTTGCCTTGGGCGATCATCAAATAATCCTTCTGTTTGTCGAAGCGACGATCGTAAAAGAATCCCGTCTTAGCATCATAAAACGCCGTTTGTATCAGTTGTGCTAGCTGGTTAGCTTCATCTTGCCAATGTTGTTGCTCAGAAGGCAGGGCTAACCGCTGAGCTATCTTTGCAAGAAACTGTTTTTCAGCATACAGGTAACTATTGAGGTCCACCGACTCCTGTGACAATGAATACCCCAGCAATTGCCCAGTATCATCAAGATTTTCGAGCACCTGTATACCCGCAACATCATCAAATCTCGGCGCATTATCCATACCAGACTCCCATGCTGCCGCTTCAATTATCGCCTCCCGGTTTGGCTTACCTTCTTTAAGATGCGCCGGGTGGTTATTCGCACCATATTCAGCTAAACCATTTCCATCATGATCCCGATTGCGATACCACCACTGATGATAGGCCACCAATTTAGGGTACATCTCAATCAAGAAGTCTCTGCTTTGGCTTGCCTCATCAATCTGCCACACCGCCCAAGCAGCTAGAGGCGGCTTACCATTGCGTTCATTCCAGTTACCTCCACTACCACCGCGGCTGATATCGCGATTAAAAAAGATCGCATCGGGCAAATTACCGGCATCCTGCGGTCGTACCTTATCGTCGGCTGTAAACTGGTAATCAAACATCGCCCGAACATTGGATTTCGCCAACTCGGTATCAAATTGTGCCAGTGCAACGGCTTGCTTCCAGCTATCCCATGCCCAAACACCATTAAACCACTTGTAGGTTACTGAAGGCGTAACCGCATCATGTTTAATCGCTCCTGCCGGACTACGCCAATTATGAATAAGTGTCACCATACTCTTGGCCGCAAGTCGCCGCTGCGGGAGCGCGCCACCTTTCATCAAACGTTTAAAGCGTGATGACCAGCGCTGTTGATTTTGGTCAATCTGCATTGACGCCCGGTGCCAGTCGATAGACCCATAGGCATCACGCTCTTGATGCTGATGAAAGTAGCGCTGTGCTGAACGCAAGGTTAACTGCTGTTTAGGGGCCAAAGCTAAAGGCTGACTCTGCGCTTGATAGCCATGAGATTGATCTAAGGTTATCTGTGTATCCTGTTCAAACAGCAACTGATATTGAGCATCATCAAGCTGCATCGTCCATGTCTCATCGATCG
Source organism: Shewanella colwelliana ATCC 39565 (assembly GCF_000518705.1). Classification (GTDB taxonomy): domain Bacteria; phylum Pseudomonadota; class Gammaproteobacteria; order Enterobacterales; family Shewanellaceae; genus Shewanella; species Shewanella colwelliana. Next base: position 783 of record NZ_JAEC01000044.1, on the reverse strand, counting down.
ACGTAAAGGACCATTGAACCTGGTTTTCACTCATCTCACTCTGTGCAATTACAGCGTGTTTAGGTAAGTGGGGGTGGCGATTAAAAGGCTGACCAGACCAAGTTAGTTGCCATTGCTGTGGGCTGTCTGACAGGTTAGTTAACGTCGTCGTGATAATTGCTGTGCGTGAGTCGCTGTATTGTAATCGAGTCTCTAAGGCAACATCTGCCCATTGGAACTGTTGCACCAAACCTTGAGGTTCACTATAAATATGCTCAATGGGGGCGCTAGCAAGATCTAGGTAATCACCCGTTTGAAGATTGCGTAATTTTAGTCGCTGTAAACTGTCACTCAAGTGCAAACTATACTCTTGCGCGATAAATAATGGCCCGGTAAAGCTGCCGTAATATGCGGGGTCATTGGGTAGATGAAATCCATGCCAAGCCCCCATATCGATATATACCGCAGGGATGACTAAGTTCCCTTGCTTATCTCGTTGCTCCATGGACTGCGGCACGCCACTATAGGGCAAAAGGTTGCGATACTCATGAATTAAAGCCGTTGCAGAGAAGCTACTGCTAAGCACACCAAGCACAAGTAACGGTCTACAAAGTCTACGCAAAAACGAATAAGTCACAGCAACACCAACATTGAATACAATATGCAGATAATTACAGGGTTATCGATGAGATGCAAGTTTATGGCGTTTTTGAGGGCTTGAGGGCTTGAGGGCTTGAGGGCTTGAGGGCTTGAGGGCTTGAGGGCTTGAGGGCTTGAGGGCTTGAGGGCTTGAGGGCTTGAGGG
>NZ_JAEC01000043.1 GCF_000518705.1 Shewanella colwelliana ATCC 39565 | reverse complement strand
ACGAAGAGCTTCTAGAGCTAGTAGAAATGGAAGTTCGTGAACTTCTTAGCGAATATGACTTCCCAGGTGATGACCTACCAGTTATCCAAGGTTCTGCGCTTAAAGCCCTTGAAGGCGAGCCAGAGTGGGAAGCTAAGATCCTTGAACTAGCTGAAGCACTAGACACTTATATTCCTGAGCCAGAGCGTGCTATCGATGGTGCATTCATTCTTCCAATCGAAGATGTATTCTCAATCGCTGGCCGTGGTACTGTTGTTACTGGTCGTGTAGAGCGCGGTATCATCAAAGTAGGTGAAGAAGTAGAAATCGTTGGTATCAAAGATACAACTAAGACTACTTGTACTGGTGTTGAAATGTTCCGTAAACTGCTTGACGAAGGTCGTGCAGGTGAGAACTGTGGTGTACTACTACGTGGTACTAAGCGTGACGAAGTTGAGCGTGGTCAAGTATTGGCTAAGCCTGGTTCAATCACTCCACACACAACTTTCAAGTCAGAAATCTATGTTCTGTCTAAAGAAGAAGGCGGACGTCACACTCCATTCTTCAAAGGCTACCGTCCACAGTTCTACTTCCGTACAACTGACGTAACCGGTACTATCGAATTGCCAGAAGGCGTAGAGATGGTAATGCCTGGTGACAACGTAGCAATGACTGTAACACTAATCTGCCCAATCGCGATGGACGAAGGTTTACGCTTCGCAATCCGTGAAGGTGGCCGTACAGTTGGTGCTGGTGTTGTAGCTGAGATCGTAGCTTAATCGCAACGAGTCTTAACAGACACTAAAAAGGGCAGCTTATGCTGCCTTTTTTATTGCCTAAAATTTGACTAACGACAAACACTGGCTTTTCTGATCTCAATGAGTATAATGCTCACCACTTTGATGGATAGCGGACTAAGTGATGCTAATTCATTCAATGGGGTTGATCTCTGACTTTAGATCAGTATAATAGCCCCTCGCCTTAACCATTAGGCGAAAGATTGTCGGTTCTAGAAGCCGACGTAAAATAATACAGCGACTCCGATTTGGAGTCGAACGGTTAAATCATCTCGCTCTGCTTTTCCAGTAAGGAAGAAGCTAGAGGGTGATTTTTTATGTGTCCATTTTAGGAGCTCTGGTCAATGCAGAACCAAAGAATCCGTATCCGCTTAAAAGGATTTGATCATCGTCTGATCGATCAGTCTACTGCGGAAATCGTTGAAACTGCTAAGCGCACAGGCGCCCAGGTACGTGGTCCAATTCCACTACCAACGCGCAAAGAGCGTTATACCGTTTTGATCTCTCCACACGTTAATAAAGATGCGCGTGATCAGTACGAACTTCGTACTCATAAGCGTCTTGTTGACATCGTAGAGCCGACTGAGAAGACTGTAGATGCACTTATGCGTCTTGATCTTGCGGCAGGTGTTGACGTTCAAATTAGCTTAGGTTAATTGAGATCCTTAGAAGAGGTTTGAGGGATGGCTATCGGTCTTATCGGTCGTAAAGTAGGTATGACTCGCATCTTCAATGAAGATGGTGCGTCAATACCTGTAACAGTAATTGAAATTGCAGCTAACCGTGTTGCTCAAGTGAAAACTTTAGAAACTGACGGTTACCGTGCACTTCAAGTTACTACTGGTACCAAAAAAGCTAATCGCATCACTAAGCCAGAAGCTGGTCACTTTGCTAAGGCAGGCGTAGAAGCCGGTCGTGGTTTGTGGGAAGTTCGTTTGGCTGACGGTGAAGGCGAAGGCATTGAAGTTGGTGCTGAGCTTAATGTTGATATCTTCGCTGACGTAGCGAAAGTTGATGTTACTGGTCAATCAAAAGGTAAAGGTTTCCAAGGCGGTATTAAGCGTTGGAATTTCCGTACCCAAGATGCAACACATGGTAACTCATTGGCACATAGAGCTAACGGTTCTATCGGTCAAAACCAAACACCTGGTCGCGTTTTCAAAGGTAAGAAAATGTCAGGCCACATGGGTGCCGAGCGTGTTACTACTCAAAATCTAGACGTTGTACGTGTAGATGTTGAACGTAACTTGCTATTGGTTAAGGGTGCAGTTCCAGGCGCTACTAATGGCGACCTGATCATCAAGCCTGCCGTTAAAGCTTAGGTCTGAGGAGATAGTAATGGAATTGGTATTGAAAGACGCACAGAGTGCTCTTGAAGTTTCCGAAACTACCTTCGGCCGTGACTTTAATGAAGCACTGGTTCATCAGGTAGTTGTAGCATATGCTGCGAACGCGCGTCAGGGCACTCGTGCTCAAAAGACTCGCGCAGAAGTAATTGGCTCTGGCAAAAAGCCATGGCGCCAAAAAGGTACTGGCCGTGCACGTGCTGGTACAGTAAAAGGCCCAATCTGGCGTGGCGGTGGCGTAACTTTCGCTGCTAAAACACAAGATCACAGCCAAAAAGTTAACAAGAAGATGTACCGCGGAGCGCTTAAGAGCATTCTGTCTGAGTTAGTACGTCAAGATCGCCTTGTTGTCGTTGAGTCATTTGGTGTTGAAGCTCCTAAAACTAAAGAGCTAAAAGCTAAATTGGCAGAAATGAAGCTGGAAGACGTGTTGATTGTTACTCCAGAAATTGACGAGAACTTGTTCTTAGCTGCACGCAACCTATACAAAGTTGACGTACGTGATGTTGCTGGTATTGATCCAGTTAGCCTTATCGCGTTCAACAAAGTACTAGTTACTGCCGATGCTATTAAGCAAATCGAGGAGATGCTGGGATGATAAGCGAAGAACGTTTGCTAAAAGTTATTCTAGCGCCGCATATCTCTGAAAAGAGTACTGTTTGCGCTGAAAATAACAACACGGTAGTTTTCCGTGTAGCTATCGATGCGACTAAAGCTGAAGTAAAAGCTGCAGTAGCTAAGTTGTTCGAAGTTGAAGTAGATTCAGTTCGCACTTTGGTTAACAAAGGTAAAACTAAACGCACTGGCGCCCGTACTGGCCGTCGTAGCGATTGGAAAAAAGCCTATGTTACTTTAGCTGCAGGTGCTGATATCGATTTCGTCGGCGCTGAGTAAGCAAAGGAGAATTATCATGGCAGTTATTAAGTGTAAGCCAACCTCTGCTGGTCGTCGCCACGTAGTTAAAGTGGTGAACAGCGATCTGCACAAGGGTAAACCTTTTGCTGGCCTGTTGGCGAAAAAATCAAAAAGTGGTGGCCGTAATAATACTGGTCGTATCACTGTTCGTCACGTAGGTGGTGGACACAAGCAGCACTATCGTATTGTTGACTTTAAGCGCAACAAAGACGGTATTCCTGCAAAAGTTGAGCGTTTGGAATATGATCCAAACCGCACAGCAAACATCGCACTTGTTTTGTATGCTGATGGTGAGCGTCGTTATATCCTTGCTGCTAAAGGCATGCAAGCTGGTGATAAGATCCAGTCTGGTATCGATGCTGAAATCAAAGCGGGTAACGCTTTGCCATTACGCAACATCCCAGTAGGTAGTGTTGTACACGCAGTTGAAATGAAGCCTGGTAAAGGTGCTCAAATCGCTCGTTCAGCAGGTACTTATGTTCAAGTTGTAGCTCGTGATGGTGCCTACGCTACTCTACGTCTTCGCTCTGGCGAAATGCGTAAAGTACCAGTAGATTGCCGCGCGACTTTGGGTGAAGTTGGTAATGCCGAGCATATGCTACGCCAGTTAGGTAAAGCAGGTGCTAAACGCTGGAGAGGCGTACGCCCTACAGTTCGTGGTGTTGCAATGAACCCAGTAGACCATCCACATGGTGGTGGTGAAGGCCGTACTTCTGGTGGTCGTCATCCTGTTTCTCCATGGGGTGTTCCAACTAAGGGTTATAAGACTCGTAGTAACAAACGCACCGACAAGTACATTGTACGTCGTCGTAACAAAAAGTAAGAGGATTCGCCATGCCACGTTCTCTCAAGAAAGGTCCATTCATTGACCTACACTTGCTGAAGAAGGTAGAGAAAGCGATGGAAGCGGGTGACAAAAAGCCTATTAAGACTTGGTCTCGCCGCTCTATGATCATCCCTAACATGATTGGGTTGACCATCGCTGTCCATAATGGTCGTCAGCACGTACCTGTGTTCGTAACTGACGAAATGATCGGCCACAAGCTTGGTGAATTTTCACCAACTCGCACTTATCGCGGCCATGCTGCTGATAAGAAAGCGAAGAAGCGTTAATACGGGAGACCCAAGATGGAAGTTTTAGCTAAACATCGTTTTGCCCGTACGTCGCCTCAAAAGTGTCGTTTGGTTGCAGATCAAATCCGTGGACTGCCTGTTGCTAAGGCTCTCGAAATTTTAACTTTCAGCCCAAAGAAAGCTGCAGTACTCGTTAAAAAAGTACTTGATTCTGCTATCGCTAATGCTGAGCACAATGAAGGTGCTGACATTGACGAGCTGAAAGTTGGAAAAGTCTTTGTAGACGAAGGTCCAACAATGAAGCGTATCATGCCACGTGCTAAAGGCCGTGCTGATCGTATAATCAAGCGTACCAGCCACATCACTGTGGTTGTATCAGATCGCTAGGAGTTAGCAATGGGACAGAAAGTACATCCTAATGGTATCCGTCTGGGTATCACTAAGCCTTGGATCTCGACTTGGTACGCTGATAAATCAGATTATGCCAATAACTTGAGTAGCGACTGGGAAGTGCGTAAGTTTCTTGAAAAGAAGCTTAAGCAAGCATCAGTTTCTAAGATTGTTATCGAGCGTCCAGCGAAAAGCGTTCGCGTGACTATCCACACAGCCCGTCCAGGCGTTGTGATTGGTAAGAAAGGCGAAGACGTTGAAAAGTTGCGCAACCAAGTTGCCAAGTTGACTGGTATTCCAGCTCAAATCAACATCGCTGAAATCCGTAAGCCAGAGCTAGATGCTAAGCTTGTTGCCGAAGGCATCGCTTCTCAGCTAGAGCGTCGTGTTATGTTCCGTCGTGCTATGAAGCGCGCTGTTCAAAACGCTATGCGTCTTGGTGCTAAGGGTATTAAAGTTGAAGTGAGCGGCCGTCTAGGCGGCGCTGAGATTGCGCGTTCAGAGTGGTATCGTGAAGGTCGTGTACCTCTACATACACTGCGTGCTGATATCGACTATTCTACTGCAGAAAGTCACACTCAATACGGTGTGATCGGCGTTAAAGTTTGGGTCTTCAAAGGTGAAGTTCTAGACGGCGTTGTTCCTGCGCATGAAGAGCCGAAACAGCAGCCGAAGCGTAAGCCTCGCGGTAAATAGGAGAGCTGGCAATGCTGCAACCAAAACGAATGAAGTTTCGCAAAATGTTCAAAGGCCGCAACCGTGGTCTTGCGAACGGCACTGAAGTTAGCTTCGGTGAGTTCGGTCTGAAAGCTGTTGGACGTGGTCGTCTTACTGCTCGTCAAATCGAATCTGCGCGTCGTGCTATGACACGTCACATTAAACGTCAAGGTCAAATCTGGATCCGCGTTTTCCCTGACAAGCCAATTACCTCTAAGCCTCTTGAAGTGCGTATGGGTAAAGGTAAGGGTAACGTAGAATACTGGGTTTGCCAGATTCAACCTGGTAAGGTTCTTTACGAGATGAATGGTGTACCTGAAGCTTTAGCGCGTGAAGCGTTTACTTTAGCTGCTGCCAAGCTTCCAATTAAGACTACCTTCGTAACTAAGACGGTGATGTAATGAAAGCGAGCGAACTAACACAGAAGAGCGTTGAAGAATTGAACGCTGAACTGCTTGGTCTGCTGCGTGAGCAGTTTAATCTGCGTATGCAACACGCCACTGGTCAGTTGACTCAGACTCATCAGCTTAAAATCGTGCGTCGTAATATTGCGCGCGTTAAGACCATTATTACTTCTAAGGCGGGTGCATAATGACTGATAAAATCCGTACTTTGCAAGGTCGAGTACTTAGCGACAAGATGGACAAGTCTATCACTGTTGCTATTGAACGTAAGGTTAAGCATCCTCTATACGGGAAGTTTATCAAGCGTACTACTAAGATCCATGCACATGACGAAACAAATCAGTGTAATGCTGGCGATGTCGTGACTATTCGCGAATGCCGTCCGCTATCTAAGACTAAGTCTTGGACTCTGGTTGAAGTAGTAACAAAAGCCTAACTTAATTAGGTATTTAGCGAAACGGCTCCTTTCTGGGGGCCGTTTTTATTTTTAGTACTATCTATTCCTATTTTTGGGTGTTATACTTGCGCGCCATTTTGGACAATAATATTGTCAAAAGTGGTTAAAATATGCCCCAATTGTGGGATTTGTGAAGTAACGATAGCGGAGCACTTAAAATGATCCAAATGCAATCGACTCTAGAAGTCGCCTGTAACAGTGGCGCTCGTAGAGTTCAGTGTATTAAGGTCTTGGGTGGCTCTCATCGTCGTTATGCCGGTATCGGCGACGTCATCAAGGTTTCTGTAAAAGAAGCAATTCCTCGCGGTAAAGCGAAGAAAGGTGACGTGTATAACGCGGTGGTAGTCCGTACTAAGAAAGGCGTGCGTCGTCCAGACGGTTCTGTCATTCGCTTCGATCGGAACGCAGCGGTTTTGCTTAATGCAAACCTTGCACCGATTGGTACTCGTATCTTTGGACCAGTGACGCGTGAATTGCGTACCGAACAATTTATGAAAATTGTTTCACTGGCACCAGAAGTACTGTAAGGAGCTTCAAAATGGCAGCTAAAATCCGTCGTGAAGACGAAGTAATTGTACTAGCAGGTAAAGACAAGGGTAAACGCGGTAAGGTTTCTCGAGTTTTGCCAACTGGTAAATTAATTGTAGAAGGCATCAATCTTATCAAGAAGCACCAGAAGCCTAACCCTCAAATGGGTGTGACTGGTGGTATTGTTGAGAAAGAAGCAGCGATACAAGCATCAAATGTAGCGATTTTCAACTCTGCCACTGGCAAAGCTGATCGCGTTGGTTTCCGATTTGAAGACGGCAAAAAAGTCCGTTTCTTTAAGTCGAACAGTGAACTCATTAAGTAATTGGAGTAAACGATGGCGAAACTGCATGATAAATATAAAGAGACTGTTATCGCGGAACTTGCTAAAAAGTTCGGTTATACCAGTGTCATGCAAGTCCCTCGGATTGATAAAATCACCCTTAACATGGGTGTTGGCGAAGCTGTAGCAGATAAGAAAGTTATGGAGCATGCGCTTCGTGACATGACTGCTATCGCTGGTCAAAAACCAGTTGTAACTGTTGCTCGTAAATCAGTTGCTGGTTTTAAAATCCGTGATGGCTACCCGATCGGCTGTAAGGTAACTCTGCGTGGCGAACGCATGTGGGAGTTCCTTGAGCGTTTAGTTGATATCGCAATCCCGCGTATTCGTGACTTCCGAGGTTTGAGCGCTAAGTCGTTCGACGGACGTGGTAACTACGCAATGGGTGTACGTGAGCAAATCATCTTCCCGGAAATCGAGTACGATAAAATCGATAAAATCCGTGGTATGGATATTGTTATCACTACTACTGCGAAGAATGACGAAGAAGGCCGTGCTTTACTAGACGCCTTTAACTTCCCATTCAAGAAATAAGGGTAGCGAAATGGCAAAAAGTTCAATGAAAGCACGTGAAGCAAAACGTGCCAAGCTCGTGGCTAAGTATGCTGAACAGCGTCTAGCTCTTAAGGCTATCATTAGCAGTCCAACTACTTCTGAAGAAGATCGTTGGGATGCAGTTCTTAAGCTGCAAGGTCTACCACGTGACTCAAGTTCTGCGCGTCAGCGTAATCGTTGTAGTCAAACTGGTCGCCCACATGGTTTCCTACGCAAATTCGGCCTTAGCCGTATTAAATTGCGTGAAGCTACCATGCGTGGTGAAGTTCCTGGCCTGCGTAAGGCCAGCTGGTAATACTTGTCACGGAGTAAGCTAATATGAGCATGCAAGATCCAATTGCGGATATGTTAACTCGCATTCGTAACGGCCAAGCTGCTAAACACGTAACAGTATCTATGCCTTCTAATAAGCTAAAAGTTGCCATTGCGCAAACGCTTAAAGAAGAAGGTTATATCTCTGATTACGCTGTAGTAGGCGAAGCTAAACCGGCACTTGAAATTACGTTAAAGTATTTCCAAGGCCAACCAGTCGTTGAGACTATCCAGCGCGTTAGCCGTCCTGGTCTTCGTATTTACAAAGGTAAAAACGAACTTCCAAAGGTTATGGGCGGACTGGGTGTCGCAATCGTGTCCACTTCTAAAGGTTTGATGACTGATCGTACTGCCCGCCAAAATGGCATGGGTGGGGAAGTTATCTGCTACGTAGCATAAGGAGCTAGCAATGTCTCGTGTCGCAAAAGCACCAGTCGCTATCCCTGCAGGCGTAGAAGTGACTTTAAACGAACAAACTATCACCGTAAAAGGTTCTAAAGGTAGTTTGACTCGAGTAATTAACGCTGATGTTTCTGTTGTTGTAGAAAACAACGAAGTTAAGTGTGCACCAGTTGAAGGCGTGAAAACCGCTGCACAAGCTGGTACTGCTCGAGCTCTAATCAACAACATGGTTGTTGGTGTTAATGAAGGTTTCGAAAGAAAACTTACTCTAGTTGGTGTTGGTTACCGTGCGAAAATCGCTGGTAAAGGCATCGATTTGACTCTAGGTTTCTCACATCCTTTAGTTCACCAGCTTCCAGACGGCGTGACTGCAGAATGCCCAAGCCAAACTGAAATCGTACTTAAGGGTACTGATAAGCAGTTAATTGGCCAGGTTGCTGCAGAGATTCGCGGCTATCGTCCACCAGAGCCTTATAAAGGTAAGGGTGTTCGTTATGCTGATGAGCAAGTACGCCGTAAAGAGGCTAAGAAGAAGTAGGTAACGCGATATGGATAAGAAAACATCTCGCTTACGCCGCGCTACTCGCGCCCGTAAGAAGATCCAAGAGCTGGGCGTTAACCGTCTGGTTGTACATCGTACACCACGTCACACGTACGCACAGGTTATTGATGCCAACGCGCAAGTTGTGGCGGCAGCTTCTACTGCTGAGAAAGCGGTATCAGAGCAGCTTAAATACACAGGTAACGTTGATGCAGCAAAAGTAGTGGGTAAAACCGTTGCAGAGCGTGCTATCGAAAAAGGCGTAACTGTAGTTGCATTCGATCGTTCCGGCTTTAAGTATCACGGACGCGTTGCTGCATTAGCAGACGCAGCTCGTGAAGCTGGCCTACAGTTCTAAGGAATGATTAAAAATGGCTAAATTTGAAGCTCAACAACAAAAAGATGATCTGCAAGAGAAATTGGTTGCAGTAAATCGTGTTTCTAAAGTAGTTAAAGGCGGACGTATCTTTAGCTTCACTGCACTAACTGTAGTGGGTGATGGTAACGGTAAAGTCGGCTATGGCTATGGTAAAGCGCGTGAAGTACCTGCAGCAATTCAGAAAGCAATGGAAAAGGCTCGCCGTAACATTGTTTCTGTAGAACTTGTAAATGGTACTTTGCACCACCCTGTTAAGGGCCGTCATACTGGTTCGCGTGTTTACATGCAGCCAGCCTCTGAAGGTACCGGTATTATCGCCGGTGGTGCTATGCGTGCCGTATTGGAAGTAGCAGGCGTTCATAACGTTCTGTCGAAAGCATACGGTTCTACTAACCCGATCAACATCGTTCGCGCAACTGTCGATGCGTTGGTGCACATGAAGTCACCAGCACAAATCGCAGCTAAGCGTGGCCTGAATGTTGATGAAATTCGAGGTTAAGCACCATGGCTACTAAAACTTTAAAAGTGACACAGACTAAAAGCTCAATTGGACGTTTGCCAAAGCATCGTGCAACATTGACTGGTCTAGGTCTACGCCGTATTAATCACACTGTTGAAGTTGAAGATACTCCTTCAATTCGCGGTATGATTAACAAGGTTTACTACATGGTTTCGGTGGAGGAAGTATAAGATGCGTCTAAATACTCTATCACCTGCTGCAGGTGCTAAATCAGCAGCTAAGCGTGTAGGTCGCGGTATCGGTTCTGGCTTAGGTAAAACTTGTGGTCGCGGCCACAAAGGTCAGAAATCTCGTTCAGGCGGCGGCGTTCGCGTCGGTTTCGAAGGTGGTCAAATGCCACTTAAGATTCGTTTGCCGAAATTCGGTTTTACTTCGCGTAAAGCGTTGGTATCTGCCGAAGTTCGTATCAGCGAACTAGCTAAAGTTAACGGTGATGTTGTCGACTTGAATGCACTGAAAGATGCGAATCTCGTTACTCGCAACATACAGTTTGCTAAAGTCGTTCTTTCAGGTACCATTGAACGCCCTGTGACCGTTAAAGGTCTTAAGGTAACCAAAGGTGCTCGTGCAGCTATTGAAGCTGCCGGCGGAAAGATCGAGGAATAATACGTCGATGGCAAAACCAGGACTTGATTTAAAAAGCGCGAAAGGTGGATTTTCTGAACTGAAGACTCGCCTCCTGTTCGTGATTGGTGCGATTATCGTCTTTAGAGCCGGTTCGTTCGTGCCAATTCCTGGTATTGACGCAGCTGTATTAGCAGAGCTGTTTAATCAGCAGAAGGGTACCATCTTAGGCATGTTTAACATGTTCTCTGGTGGCGCCCTTGAGCGTGCTTCTATCTTTGCATTAGGTATCATGCCGTATATTTCGGCATCGATTATCATGCAACTATTGACTGTCGTGCACCCAGCATTAGCCGAACTTAAAAAGGAAGGCGAATCTGGGCGTAAGAAGATCAGTCAATATACACGATACGGCACTCTGGTCTTGGGTACATTCCAAGCAATTGGTATTGCAACAGGGTTACCAAACTTAGTCCCAGGTTTAGTAGTAAATCTCGGCTTTGGTTTCTACTTTGTTGCTGTTGTGAGCTTAGTTACAGGAACAATGTTCCTAATGTGGCTAGGTGAGCAGATTACTGAGAGAGGCATTGGTAACGGTATCTCGATATTGATTTTCGCAGGTATTGTTGCTGGTCTACCATCTGCTATCGGCCAAACGGCTGAGCAGGCGCGTCAAGGCGACTTGAACGTACTAGTATTATTGTTGATTGCGGTAATTGTATTTGCTGTAACCTATTTTGTTGTGTTTGTTGAGCGTGGACAACGTCGTATCGTTGTTAACTATGCTAAGCGTCAGCAGGGCCGTAAGGTGTTCGCTGCGCAAAGTACTCATTTACCACTTAAGGTTAATATGGCTGGTGTGATTCCACCAATCTTTGCGTCAAGCATCATTTTGTTCCCAGGTACACTGGCTCAGTGGTTTGGACAAAATGAAGGGTTATCTTGGTTAAGTGATTTTTCACTTGCAGTATCACCAGGTCAGCCGCTTTACTCATTGTTGTATGCAACAGCAATCATTTTCTTCTGTTTCTTCTATACAGCGTTGGTGTTTAACCCACGTGAAACAGCTGATAACTTGAAGAAGAGTGGTGCGTTTATTCCCGGGATCCGTCCTGGAGAACAGACTTCGCGTTATATAGATAAAGTAATGACTCGCCTAACATTAGCTGGCGCATTATACATTACCTTTATCTGTTTAATTCCGGAGTTCATGTTAATCGCGTGGAAGGTGCAGTTCTATTTTGGCGGTACCTCACTACTAATTATGGTAGTCGTGATCATGGACTTCATGGCTCAGGTTCAGACTCATATGATGTCACATCAGTATGAGTCTGTGATGAAGAAAGCTAACCTAGTTAACAAAGCGAATTTAGATCGCTTTGGACGCTAAGTAGCTTTACGGAGTGATGAAATGAAAGTTCGAGCTTCCGTGAAGAAGATCTGCCGTAACTGCAAGATCGTAAAGCGTAGCGGCGTTGTACGCGTTATCTGTGTTGAACCAAAACACAAACAGCGTCAAGGCTAAAAAACTTTTGACCAGCTCAATAATTGAGCTGGTCAAAATATTATTTGCAAAATTGTCATCTGTCGAGTATCCTACCGGGCTTTTCACAGATGGCCTTTAACTTATGAGGAGTGCATAGTGGCCCGTATCGCTGGCATTAACATTCCTGATCAAAAGCATACAGTCATTGCATTGACTGCTATCTATGGTATTGGACTTACTCGCGCACAAAAAATCTGCGCGGCTACTTCAATTGCTGAAGATGCTAAGATCAAGGAATTGAGCGAAGCTCAAATAGACACACTACGCGAAGAAGTTGCTAAATACATTGTAGAAGGTGACTTACGTCGTGAAGTATCCATGAACATCAAGCGTCTAATGGACCTTGGTTGTTATCGTGGTCTTCGCCACCGTCGTAGCCTGCCCCTTCGTGGGCAACGTACTAAGACCAATGCGCGTACGCGTAAAGGTCCACGTAAGCCAATTAGAAAGTAACGGGAAGGTAAACCAATATGGCTAAAGTTCCGTCACGTTCAACGCGCAAGCGCGTACGTAAACAGGTTGCTGATGGCATGGCTCATATCCATGCATCTTTCAACAACACAATTATTACCATTACAGATCGTCAAGGTAATGCACTATCTTGGGCAACTTCTGGTGGTTCAGGTTTCCGTGGTTCACGTAAATCTACCCCGTTTGCTGCACAGGTTGCTGCTGAGCGCGCAGGTGTTGCTGCTCAGGACTACGGTGTTAAAAACCTTGAAGTTTTTGTGAAGGGTCCAGGTCCAGGTCGTGAATCAGCTATTCGAGCGCTGAACGCGGTTGGTTATAAAATAACCAACATTACCGATGTGACGCCGATCCCTCATAATGGTTGTCGTCCTCCTAAGAAACGTCGCGTTTAATCGCTCGTTTTTAATAGGATAGTTGGAGAAAGAACATGGCAAGATACTTGGGTCCAAAGCTCAAGCTCAGCCGCCGAGAAGGTACAGACCTTTTCTTAAAAAGCGGCGTGAGAGCAATTGATTCGAAGTGTAAGCTTGAAGCTGCACCTGGACAACACGGCGCTCGTAAAGCACGTTTGTCTGAGCATGGCGTTCAGTTACGCGAAAAACAAAAAGTTCGTCGTACTTATGGTGTGCTAGAAAAGCAGTTCCGTAACTACTACAAAGACGCTGCACGTCTAAAAGGTAACACTGGTGAAAACCTACTTACTCTTCTAGAAACTCGTTTAGATAACGTCGTTTATCGTATGGGTTTTGGTGCAACACGTGCTGAAGCACGTCAGCTAGTTAGCCATAAGTCTATTATGGTCAACGGCCGCGTTGTTAATATTCCATCGTTCAAAGTGTCTGCGAATGATGTAATTAGCGTTCGTGAGAAGTCTCAAAAGCAAGCTCGTATTAAAGCTGCTTTAGAAGTTGCGTCTCAGCGCGAAAAGCCAACATGGGTTGAAGTAGATGGTGCTAAGATGGAAGGTGCTTTCAAGCGTCTACCAGAGCGTAGCGACTTGTCTGCGGAAATTAACGAACAGCTGATCGTCGAGCTTTACTCTAAGTAAAGCTAATAAACAAGAGAGGACACAATGCAGGGTTCTGTTACAGAATTTCTTAAACCGCGTCTCGTTGATATCGAGCAGGTTAACCCAACACGTGCCAAGGTTACACTAGAACCACTTGAGCGTGGTTTTGGTCACACTTTAGGTAACGCGTTGCGTCGTATCCTATTGTCGTCTATGCCCGGCTGCGCGGTTACCGAAGTCGAGATTGATGGTGTACTGCACGAATACAGCAGCAAGGAAGGCGTACAAGAGGATATCCTAGAGATCTTGCTTAACCTGAAAGGGTTAGCAGTGGTTGTCGAGGGTAAAGACGAGGCTATGCTTACTTTAAGCAAGTCAGGCGCAGGCCCTGTTACCGCAGCAGATATCACGCACGATGGTGATGTTACTATTATGAATCCTGATCATGTTATCTGTCATTTGACCGGTAATAATGATATCAGCATGCGCATCCGTGTTGAACGTGGTCGTGGTTATGTTCCAGCTTCTGCTAGAGCACAAACCGAAGACGACGATCGACCAATTGGTCGCTTGTTAGTGGATTCATCTTTCTCACCTGTCGCGCGTATTGCTTACAATGTTGAAGCAGCACGTGTTGAACAGCGTACTGACTTAGACAAACTCGTTATCGATATGACCACAAACGGTACTATTGATCCTGAGGAAGCAATTCGTCGTTCTGCAACAATTTTGGCTGAACAGCTAGATGCGTTTGTTGAACTTCGTGATGTCACTGAGCCAGAGCAGAAAGAAGAGAAGCCAGAGTTCGACCCGATTCTGTTGCGTCCTGTCGACGATCTAGAGCTAACTGTACGTTCGGCTAACTGTTTGAAAGCCGAAGCGATTCATTACATCGGAGATCTGGTACAGCGTACTGAGGTTGAGCTACTTAAAACACCTAACTTGGGTAAGAAATCTCTTACCGAAATTAAGGATGTGTTAGCTTCTCGCGGACTTTCATTAGGTATGCGTCTCGAAAACTGGCCTCCAGCTAGTTTAGCAGACGACCTATAAAGTCCTAGTTTGTACAGATTTAGGTAATAAGGATTAGGTCATGCGCCATCGTAAGAGTGGTCGTCAACTAAACCGTAACAGCAGTCATCGCCAAGCTATGTTTCGTAACATGGCAAGCTCTTTAGTCCGTCACGAAGTGATCAAGACTACTGTAGCTAAAGCGAAAGAACTGCGTCGCGTAGTTGAACCTCTAATAACACTTGCTAAGAGTGATAGCGTTGCAAATCGTCGTTTGGCGTTTGCTCGTACTCGCGACGCTGAAGTCGTTGGTAAGTTATTTAATGAATTGGGTCCACGCTACCAGGAACGTCCTGGTGGATATACCCGTATCCTTAAGTGCGGTCTACGTACTGGTGATAAAGCGCCTATGGCGTATATTGAACTAGTAGGTCGTCCAGAAGCTGCTGAAGCTGTTGAAGAAGCTGCTGAGTAACACTGGGATTCATTGTTAAAAAGCCGGGCAATAGCCCGGCTTTTTTATGTCTGTAATTTGTTTAACTTATTTTTATTACCTTCAGTATTAACTGGCATGCTTGTGATTGCGGTCACGGCTCTTTCATAAGCCGTAATTGATCGACGGTGCTGCCGTTTACATCATTTAGCTAATAAGTACCCTTAACATAGCTGGTATAGCTTAAATTTTTCGTTATTTGGAACACTTTAACGCTAACCTCTCTAGTGCCGAGATTGGATTTGTTCCCATGTGGACTCTGTTGGCTTAAGGGGTATAGTTGCTCTTTTTTACTAGGTTATCTGATAAAGTAAGATTCCACTTAGCTAGCCCTGATTTACTAAAGAGAAAACGTCCTTTGCGGTCGCTCACATAGTGTATCTGGTCCGGTTGTCGCCCGGCTGCTATTTGATTGATAAGTTCCGCGGCCAACTCACCATGTAGGTACCCGTCTAAGACATAGCCGCCAATATTTGCATTGTGGCCAACGCTAAAGTCCCAGAAGCCAAAATGAGGCAGTTGTGCGTTAGCTGCTGTCCAGGACATGATTTCATTTGGCGGCACAAGGGCCTCCTTTGAATCTCTTAATGTGTGATACAAGCCGATGAAGATTGCTCGGTAGCCGCTCCGCTTTGCCTGCCTTATTGAACTTTTCCACTCCGCAAAAGTCGTTATCTGCTGAAAGTCGACCTGTATATGCCCTAATCGGGTTGTATTGGATGTGGCTGAGATCTGTCGTATTGCAGCCCTAGATGTGGGACTGTTATCGAACATAACTAGTATTTTACTATTGTGAGCTTGGGGGAGGACACCGTCGAACATTAGTACGTTCCTTTTAAAGAGTGGGCGTTCCAGTACTCCGGTGAAATTGTTGAAATTGTGTAATCCATATTCTCGTGGGTTAGCATTTAGCCCAAGAAATACCACGGGTATTTTTGTGTTGCTGAGCCGCTCACTAAGGCTGCTGATGGCATTATCATCAGCCAGTACTATCACGTTGGGTGTTTGACTTTGAATCGCCCTCCACGTTTCATTTGCTCTTTGTGGCAGAGTCTCGATTGGGAGTCTTTTAGTGTCTAAATAGTAATGGGTAACATCTGTTGCTGTTGAAAAATGGTCAGTAAGACCTTTCGTATAGGCCTCAACCCATGGGTACTCGGCATGGTAACTGTGAACAATGGTGATGGAGTTTGCTGTAGCAGTAAAGCTCAGCATAGTGATAAGGGCTGTTAATACTATATTCACTGATTAGACCCGACAGATCATTTTATATAGTTATAGTTCATCCCTAGTAAAGGCGCATAAAAAAGGCCTCAATAGAGGCCTTAGATGAAATTGTTAACGATTAATATTTTGATTTCTGATCGTCGTTGTATTCGAGTTTGTCATGGGTCTGACCCATTGCTTCGGCAACTTCTGGTGGCATATAGTTTTCGTCGTGCTTAGCCAGTACTTCAGTCGCCTCCAATTTACCATTTTCAATCAGCACACCTTGGGCGACAATACCTTGACCTTCACGGAATAGATCTGGGAGCAGATCATCGTAAGTCACAATGATTTCACCGCCGAGCGAGTCATGTACTGCAAACTCGACATGAAGGCTGTTTGGATCGCGGAGCATTGAACCGACGGTAACCATACCACCAACACGGATACGTTGGCCTACTTCAGGTTTAACACCAGTATCTTTTTTACCTTGAACAATTTCAGTCGGCGTATAAAACAGGTTAAGGTTTGAATTCAACGCATATAATAATAGCGATGCAATGGCGGCTACACCACCGATAAGTGCGGTAGCGAGTGCGAGTCTTTTTTTACGTCTAGCGTTCACTGTTAATTACTCCGGTTGGCTTTTAAGCGTTCTTCACGTTGGATTTTCTTTGCAATCTCAGTCAATATCTTACGTTTTTGACGAAGACTGACGATAACGAGTGTTCCAAGTGAAAAGAATGTAACTCCATAAGCGAGCCATACATAAAAAGCATAGCCACCCATATTAAAAAAATCTGCTAATGAATCGAACTGCATTATTTGACCCCTTCAGCTGTCGCGAGTTCCCTAACCCAAGGACGCATTCCGTTACGCGCAAGAATTTCTGCTCTGAAGCGCACTAATGTGATAGCACCAATCATCAGGCCGAACCCAAGGATATTAATAAGTAACGGCATCAGCATTTCCATGGCCATTGAAGATTTTTCTGTAATCTTAATGGTCGCTGGCTGATGAAGCGAATTCCACCATTCAACTGAATACTTGATGATTGGAATGTTAATCACCCCGACGATGGCGAGAATGCCTGCAGCGCGAGCGGCTAACACTTTATCTTCAAACGAGGCATAGAGTGAAATGACGCCTAGATACAGGAATAACAGCACCAACTCAGAAGTCAGGCGTGCATCCCATACCCACCAAGTGCCCCACATTGGTTTACCCCATGTCGCGCCAGTGATAAGCGCAATGAAAGTCACGACCGCACCAATAGGAGCAATAGCGGCTGCGGCCCAGTCTGCTGATTTTATTTGCCAGACGAGTCCGATAAATGCGGATGTTGCCATCGCCATATAAGCTGACATAGACATGGAAGCCGCAGGTACATGTATAAAGATGATTCTATAACTATCACCTTGTTGATAGTCGACTGGAGCAAATAATAGCCCCCAAATTGAACCGACGCCAATAAATCCGATTGCTAGTGCTGAAAACCATGGCAGCAATGTGCCAGCGAGTTTATATGCACGTTCTGGGTCTGCATAAGAATGTAGCCATTTCCACATTTTAGTTAGTACTCACTCTTAGAGAAGCGCCAATAGCAAAAGGCGCTAAGATTAACGAACCGACCAACATAGCACCAATAATGGCGAGATGGCCGCTGTAGGGTAAATTCAACCCTGCTGCATCAATTGCACTGGTGGCAAAAATCAGCACAGGTATATATAAGGGTAAAATAAGTAAACTTAATAATACTCCCCCTTTACGGAGGCCTACGGTTAAGGCGACGCCAATCGCTCCTAGTAAGCTTAACACCGGAGTCCCTAATGCTAACGTTGCCATCAATGCACCATAGCTGTTGTCATCGAGGTGGAGCAAAACTGCTAAAAGTGGTGCGACCAATATTAGTGGCACCCCAGTCAAGATCCAATGTGCTAGCACTTTTGCTAACACCATTAGCGAAAGAGGCTGCGGGCTCAGCAACATTTGTTCAAGACTGCCATCAACAAAGTCGGCTTTAAATAATCGTTCCAATGACAGCATTGATGCTAGCAGTGCTGCGACCCAAATAATACCAGGGGCCACACGGGATAAAACCTGTGGTTCGGGTCCAATGCCTAGTGGGAAAAGTGTCACCACTAGGATAAAAAATAGTAGAGGATTAAATATATCCCCTTTGTGTCTAATGGCAATTTGCAGATCACGCTTTAGTAGGGTGAAGAATGCTTGAGTAAAACTAATGCCTTTATTCATTTACAGCACCTTATATAAAGCGATAGTCGAGACGGATTTTACGCAAGATGTCATCACCTATGATACTCATGTCTTGGTGAGTGGTCATGATGACACAGCCGCCGTTTTGGGCATGCTGTAGAAATAGTTGCTCCAACTCTTCAACGCCTTTTTTATCGATAGCCGTAAATGGTTCGTCTAGCAGCCATACTTTACAATTGGTATGCCATAAACGCGCTAGGGCTGTTCGTCTATGTTGTCCTGCTGAAAGGTGGCCTGCCAAAGCCTCTTCAAAGCCAGAAAGGTTAACTTTGTTTAGGATCGCAGTGCTATCAAAGTCATCATACCCGCTAATTCTTAAATTGAAGTTAAGATTTTCTTCAGCGGTTAACTCACTTTTAACACCGGCAAGATGGCCGAGGTAGAGTAGGTCGTCGTTGTATTCATCACGGCAGCGGTTAATGTCTTCACCTTTGTAGCGGGCTTCACCAGCATAAGGACGTGACAAGCCTGCGAGTATCCGTAACAGGCTGGTCTTTCCCGAACCGTTAGGTCCTTCGATTTGTACTATTTCACCTGCCTGAATATGAAAGCTTAACTCGTCGAATAAAATTCGCTCCTCGCGAATACAGGTCAAATTGTCAGCCGATACCAGTGTTGTTGCTGTTTTTTCTTCTACCACTGAACCCTCTATCTCAAGCCATGTATCAACACAAACGATATTAACATAATCCCTAATTGGGGTTTAGTCTTGGTTACTTTTTAGTGTCAGCAATTTGATATGCTTCCAAAAAGTGAAACCTTTTACCATGCCGCATTGAACTTTTTCAACTTTTGCTAATGTAACAGTAAATTGAGATGCCTAGTGCATATTGCACTTGGGAATTCTGATATTAATCACAAAAAGGTGAGATTTATCGAAGATTGATGTATTCTAGAGCAGCTAAACATAAGTCTACCCGCGATAAAGTCAGGGTGGCATTGAGCTTTGTTAATATTTGCATTAGGAACGTTGAACATGAAAAAACTGTTAGCATTGTCAGCAGTGGCTGCATTGACCTTGTCTGCAAACGTATTTGCGCAAGAAGGTGAAGCTGTATATAACAAGGCATGCCAAGTATGCCACAGTATGGGTGTTGCTGGTGCACCAAAATCTCATGACGTTGCTGCATGGGAGCCACGCTTAGCCAAAGGTATGGACGCATTAATTGGTAGTGTTAAAGGTGGTCTAAACGCGATGCCACCAGGTGGTATGTGTACAGATTGTACTGACGAAGATTACAAGAATGCTATCGAGTTCATGTCGAAGTAATCTTAGTGAGTAAAAAAAACCGGCTTATGGCCGGTTTTTTTATCACTAGCGTTCATGTGTATAAACCCTTTGCACAAAAAAGCCGACACTGAAGTCGGCTTTTTTAATGGCTAGTTATCTACTGAACTTGTGTGTCTAACACCAGTTGTGCGCTTGAGCCCACAGCCATTGTCTCTAGGCGACCCTGAATATCACCTGGTTGCGCTTTAACTGATCCGTGTTTAGACAATACAGCGATAATCTCAACATTGTTTGCATCACTAAGTTTGATATCGCCACCCATACCAGTGCTATCGTCCAAAGTGATTGATGTAGGTAGTGACTTTGCTGAGATCTTCGTTGCCGCTAAAGGAATTTTAGGTCCTTCAGTGCTACGAGCAAAGATAAATAGCATATCCGTACTACTCACTTGTGCTTGTAGTTCTGGAGAAATCGATACGTCGATGGTCACTGTTTTAGTTGCTTTGGCTTGCTGATGAGTGCTGTCGTTTGGCATCTCACCTGTTTCAGCTTGCATTCTCATCTTGGCACTTTCAATCGCGTTAATGATAGCACTGCGGTCTACATCGCTGCGGTCGCTATCTAGGATAGTCTGCCACGCCTGAATCGACTTTTGATAATCGGCAGAGAAGAATGCGTCCATACCGACTAACAATAGTGTAGATGGATCTTCTGGGTCCAGCGCCAAAGACTGATCAACAATTGCCTGAATCTGTGGTGTCATACGTTGATTGGCTTTATAGTAAAGAGCAGTGGCTTTAGGGCCGAGTAGTTCTGCATGGGTACCGACTAAAACCATCGCCTTGTCGAACGCTTTTACTGCTTCATCATAACGATTGGCGCTAATATAGGTGTGACCTAGGCTAAATAGAAGCTGACTGTTTTCTGGTTCGGCTTTTAGCTGCGATTCCATCATCTGAATGCGCTGTGCCATGATTTGGCTGGCATCCATCCCTGCGTGTGGATTATCAGGAACAGCTTGATCTAAGTTGGCATAGGCACCTAAGCTACTATAGAAGTATCCTGAGACTCCAAGTATCGCCACAGACATTAATACTGGCCACAACAAGCCTTTCGGTTTAACTTGATTAACTAGAGATTCATCTTCGCCTTGCTTCATGTCTTGTAGCAAACTGATCTCGAGCTCTCTCTTAAGAGCGTCAAACTCGCCTTGATCGAGAAGTTCATCTTCGAGTTCTTTTTCTAATGTAGCTAATCGATTGTTAAACAAATCGAGGTTCGTTGCTTTACGAACACCCGCTTGTTCCGTTTGCCGCATTTTCTGCTGACGGAAGTGAGGAAACCAAATCAGCCCAAGGCTGACTAACACAAAAAGCGCAATAAAAATCCAGAGAGTGGTCATTATTTCTTTTTCACATTAGTTACAAAGTAAGCGGGGATGCCGCGCGATTAGGAATAAGATTATACGGAAAGATTATTCATTGAACAGTAATATAAGGGAATAGATGACTTAAAAGATGATACTTTTGCACTGGTTCACAGTTCGATTCTATTTTCGAAAAATGATTGAAACTTAAGTTTCAATCAAGGGTCAGAGCATAAAATCAGTCGGTTTTAACAATTGTTACATCTGTCTCCCGAGCGTAAGAATGAGACAGGTCACCCATAATTGTTCGAAAGAAGCAGACAGATACAATAGCAAATACTAAAATGACTCAAAATTTGTACCTTGAGCAGTGTGAATTACAAACGCTTGCGCATCACTAGAGATTGTTTTTATTGATGCATAATTAGGACTGAGGAAACCCCATGATCCCTGAATTAGGACACTTTTCGTTAATAATAGGTTTGGCTTTTGCCTTCTTATTAGCTAGCGTTCCCTTGATAGGTGTGGCTCGTAAAGACCAATACCTTGTTCGCTATGCTTGGCCTTTGAGCTATGGCATGTTTTTCTTTATTTTTCTCTCTGTTATCGTTTTAGGCTATAGCTTTGCCGTCGATGATTTCTCGGTGGCGTATGTCGCCCATCATTCTAATTCACAACTGCCAATATTCTTTAAAATTGCTGCAGTGTGGGGCGGACATGAAGGCTCTCTGCTATTTTGGGTTTTCTCTTTATCTTGCTGGGCGGCCGCAGTTGCCTTCTTTAGCAAAGGCTTAGAAGAGGTCTTTACCGCCCGTGTTCTTGCCGTTTTAGCAATGATCACGATTGGATTCACCCTCTTTATGGTGCTTACATCTAGTCCATTTGAGCGCTTGTTCCCTATCCCATTGGAAGGGCGAGACCTCAACCCAATGCTGCAGGATGTCGGGCTTATTTTCCATCCACCTATGCTTTATCTGGGTTATGTTGGCTTCTCTGTTAGCTTTGCATTTGCTATTGCAGCATTGATGGGCGGACGTTTGGATTCAGCTTGGGCTCGATGGAGCCGTCCGTGGACATTGGCCGCTTGGGTATTCCTAACTGGTGGTATCTCTCTTGGTTCGTGGTGGGCATATTATGAATTAGGTTGGGGCGGTTGGTGGTTCTGGGATCCCGTTGAGAACGCATCATTCATGCCTTGGTTGATCGGTACCGCACTGCTTCACTCTGTCATTGTGACAGAGAAACGTGCGACGTTCCGTAACTGGACTGTTCTACTGTCTATTTTCGCATTTTCTCTCAGTTTGCTCGGTACCTTTATCGTTCGTTCGGGCGTACTGACCTCTGTGCACTCTTTTGCTGCCGACCCAAGTCGAGGTATGTTCATTCTACTGCTACTAGGTTTAGCGATTGGTGGGTCACTCACACTCTTTGCGTTTAGAGCCAGTGACATGAAGAGCCCGGCACGTTTCGAGTTGATGTCCAGAGAAACGATGCTATTAGTGGGTAATATCTTGCTGACTGTAGCGTGTGGTACTGTTCTGTTAGGGACACTTTACCCACTACTAATTGACGCACTGAACATGGGTAAAATCTCTGTAGGTCCTCCATATTTCAATGCAGTATTTGTACCTATTGTACTTGTTCTGTTTGTCTTTATGGGAATTGGTCCAAATATTCGCTGGAAGCGCGCTAAAGCGGGCGAACTTAAGAGTAAGCTTGTTATTCCTGCGGTAGTTGCGACTATTGCCGGTGTTGCTGCACCTTTCCTTGTTGATGGCAACTTCAATATTTGGGTTGTACTAGGTATTGGTACAGCGACTTGGATCCTGTTAGCGACGCTCCGCGCTGGCTATGACATGATTAGCGGCAAAGATGGGATTAGTCTCGCACGCCTTGGTCGTAGTCAACTTGGTATGATCATCGCTCATTTAGGTATTGCTGTATCTGTGGTAGGTGCAACGATGGTGTCGAACTACTCAATTGAAAAGAGTGTTCGTATGGGGCCTGGTGTAACCCAAGAGTTAGCGGGTTATAGCTTCCATTATATCGAAACCAAAAATGTTGTTGGACCAAACTACACAGCGCAACAAGGTCAAGTTGAAGTCACAAAAGATGGTGAGTTCGTAACACTCTTAAGACCGGATCGTCGCCAGTATAATGTCCGCACTATGGATATGACTGAAGCTGGAATTGATTGGGGTGTATTCCGTGACCTTTATATCACTATGGGCGATCCAATCAGCCGCACAGAATTTGCGGTGCGCTTGAACTATAAACCATTTGTTCGCTGGTTATGGTTCGGTAGCATCTTTATGATGGTCGGTGGTTTCTTTGCTGCATCGGATAAACGCTACCGCAGCGTTAAAGAAACAGAAGCATCTAAAGAAAAAGCTAAAGAGAAAGATTTAGCTACGGCATAACTTGAATTGGGGCAAGTATGAAGAAAAGGCTAGTACTATTTATTCCGTTAGTATTGTTTCTGGTGATGGGGGTATTCCTATATAAGGGGTTATTCCTTAATCCACAGCAACTTGATTCTGCCCTAGAAGGAAAGCCGATCCCGGCTTTCCAGTTAGAGCGTCTAGAGGATTCGAACGAAATAATTACAAATGAAAGTTTAAAAGGGCAAGTGTCGTTATTAAATGTTTGGGCAACTTGGTGTCCATCATGTAAATACGAGCACCCTTACTTAATGCGCTTGGCTAGACAGAACATCTTGCCAATTTATGGGATTAACTATCGAGATGAGCGTGCGTTAGCAGTGAGAGAGCTAACCCGTGAAGGCGATCCGTACACTAAGAACATTTTTGATCATGATGGACGTCTGGGCCTAGATTTGGGTGTTTATGGTGCACCAGAAAGTTATTTAGTTGACCATAATGGCATTATTCGCTTTCGCTATGCTGGCCCAATTGACATGAGAGTTTGGAAAGAGACACTTTACCCAATGATTCAAGAACTACAGGCCGAAGCTAAAGCTGTGGGAGCATCATAATGAAAGCTATTTTTGCTGTGGTGAGTGCGTTGCTATTATCTGTTGCGTTGATGACGTCAGCGGTTGCGACGCCAGTCGATACTTATGAATTCAAAAGCGTCGATAACCAAAAACGTGCGCTCGACTTAGCGCACTCATTGCGTTGTCCTCAATGTCAAAACCAAAACTTAATCGATTCAAACTCGCCAGTTGCACAAGATCTGCGCTTGGAAGTTTATCAAATGGTCGATGCAGGTAAGGCTGATGCTGAAATTATTGAGTTTATGACGAGCCGTTATGGTGAGTTTGTACTTTATAAGCCTAAGATGGAAGCTAAGACTTACGTATTGTGGTTAGGTCCAATAGGCTTACTGCTTATTGGTCTGATGATTGGCTTTGTATTTGTTCGCAAACAACGTATCTCAAATGTAGTCGAGCAAGATATATCTGCAGAAGACCAAGCCGAGTTAGATAAACTACTCAAGCGAGATGGCAAATGAATGTTAAGTTAGTGAGCGCATTTGTGCTCACATTACTTTTATCTAGCATTGCTCACATTAATACCGCTTCTGCGTACCCAGGTATGCAGAAGAAAGATAGTAACCAAGTGCAGTCCAGTGTTGATCTAATCAATGTGTTACCTAAATCTTATCCAATAGATGCGGTGCCATTTAAAGATGCGGCAGGTAAGGCGATGGACTTTAGCCAGTATCGTGGTCAAGTGGTTATGGTAAATATGTGGGCAACATGGTGTCCGCCATGTGTGAGGGAGTTACCTGCTTTAGATCGTTTTAAAGCAAAGTTTGATCCTAAACAGTTTACCGTATTACCTGTCTCTATCGATCTAGATGGCAAAGATAAGGTTGAGCCATTCTTAAAGTCTTTAGGAATGGAGAACTTTGAAACCTACTACGATCCTAAGCAAAAGCTTGGACAGGTGTTTCCGCTCGATACCATTCCTGCGACATTTATTCTTAACAAAGAGGGCGAGCTGGTGGCCTTCGTCAGAACCTTTGTAGATTGGGATGATGCCAAAGCTGTCGATCTTATTAATAGCTTCATTGATACAGAGAGCACTAAAGCCCCTTAATCGCGATATTTGCTGACTAAATAAACGAAAAAGATCGTATTTGCCTAAAAGATCGGCATGCGATCTTTTTTTTATAAAAAGCCCTTGCGCCCATCCGAGAACTCCCTATAATGCGCATCCACTGACACGGCACAGCAGGCCAATCGCTCTTAGCAAACGCTAGGCAGCACGGGACTTGCAGCAGTGTGAGAGAGTTTAGTTTTTCGGAATTAGACTCAGGTGGTAAGCGCTTTAGCAGGCTTCCAATGTTGATTGATTATCACATCAGTGGTTAACAAATCATCGCTTGGAAAACTTCTTAAAATAAGCACTTGACGCCGACGACGGGAAGTGTAGAATACGCATCCCTAAGCCAACGACCTAGCGTCTAACGGCGGTATCTGA
>NZ_JAEC01000042.1 GCF_000518705.1 Shewanella colwelliana ATCC 39565 | reverse complement strand
AAAGCCTCTGCAGCAATGCAGAGGCTTTTTTCGTTATGGCGTCACGGATAAATCCACCCCAGCTACGCTAAAGCTTCGCGCTCGTATGCTTGTGTCTATGGCCACACTTGCCCACAAACATTACGATAAGCCCTAGCAACAATGCTAGGGCTTTTTCATGTCTGTTTTTCAGAGACATGGTCATGACTGTACAAGGTTAAATAGGTAACTCCTTGCTGACGGAGCGGTCACTTTTGACCATCCATGGTCGACATGACCTTTGTGTATCATGCACTTCGTCGTTCAGTTGGACTGAAATTGTTCCAGACAAATTTTAGTATTCACTCCATATATGGAGCTTTAGGGCTTTCATTAGAGGTAGTCGGGCTGTCTCACCGAGGACGCGGGTTTGTCTCTAGATAAGAACAAGTCCGCTCCGCAGCCATTAATACGTAAGCCTCATCTGAAGTGCTGAGCTTTATTCGTTTGGCGTCACGGCTTATTTTGATGAGTAAAAGGTGTGCTCTAGTTACGCTGAGGCTTTTCGATCATAAAATTACAGCGTCGCAATATTCATGGTTATCAACTTAATCGAATTTATTTACACTGTTGGCTAGATATCGTGGATGAAATCACGTCACCGCTACTGCCATCTCTGTTTTTGTGGCGTGTAGCTGTAGGTTAACTCCTCAAAGCTCAACGTTCCCTTTTCTGTTAGTCGGTCTTCCCCGCCAGAACCTCCTGTGGACAGTCTGGATACCCATGCATCGCTAAGGTCAATGACAATATACTCTGTTGATCTGATTCCGCTGTTAACCTTGCTGTTGGATATCGAGTATGTGTTACATGATTCATTAGCATTTTGGGTGAGGCGGTATCAATAAATTTAGTGATGCTAAGATCTTTTATACAGACTCTTCGTGAATCGCTACTTACGCTCAAGACCTGACTAGTAGGTCTATTTCCGTTTGATGCTGACTATCTTGATTTTCACCTTCAATGTCATCAATTTTCAAAAATATGTCAACGGAAGGATGGGCGTTTATGGCTGATACACATATAACAACCATTAGAACAGTTTTATAAACATGATTTTTCATTTTGTTTACCGTATTGAATAGATTGGACGAGTTTGGAGTGTTGTTTGTGCTTTGTAACAATGGTGGATGATACGTAGATAGAACCTATGTCTAGTGGGATTTAAGGGATTGTTTGGAAAAAAGTTGCTATTGAATCTTGTGTTGCCTACCTTAGGGCAAGATTAGTACAAGGTCCCAAGGGATAGTTATGAAAATAGAGATGATTTGCACTGGAGAAGAGGTGCTGTCTGGACAGATTATAGATACCAATGCTGCGTGGGCTGCTAATGCATTGATGAACCAAGGTATTGAGATGCAGCAACGCATTACTGTCGGAGATCGCTTGGATGATCTTATTGCAGTGTTTCAGGAGCGTAGTCATCATGCAGATATCATTTTGGTTAATGGTGGGCTTGGTCCAACAAGTGATGATATGTCCTCCGAAGCGATGGCGTTGGCTAAAGGAGAGCCGTTGGTGGAATGTACACCTTGGCGGTTGAGATTGGAGGAGTGGTTTACACGTAATGGCCGTGTGATGCCTGTCAGTAATCTTAAGCAGGCAATGTTACCAGAATCGGCTGTGATGGTTGATAATCCCGTAGGTACCGCGTGCGGGTTTAGAGTAAAACTTAACCAAGCTTGGCTATACTTCACGCCTGGTGTGCCTTTTGAATTTAAGCGCATGGTGAATGAGCAGTTTATTCCTTTTGTACAATCACAAACAAATGAGCATGTTGAAGTGTCAGTGCGCAAGCTGTTGACGCTAGGGTATGGTGAGTCGTCATTAGCCGATAAGCTCACACAAATCGACCTGCCGGAGGGTATAACTGTAGGCTATCGCTCCTTTATGCCTTATATCGAAATAAAGCTATTTGCTCGTGGTGAAGAAGCGATTGGAAGTCTTGCTAATATCGTCGCTCTTGTAAAGACCCTATTAGGAAATGTTATTGTCGCTGAGGAACGCAGTTCACTTGCACAAGTTGTTCATGAGCGGTTGCTGGAGGGAGCTCAAAGCTTAAGTGTTGCAGAATCTTGTACGGGAGGATTGATCACCAGTGGTCTGGTGGCTTTCCCAGGGAGTTCAGCCTATCTTCATCATGGCTTGGTGACCTACAGTAATGAATCAAAAGTGGCTGTGCTTGGTGTTAATCCTCAGACATTAGATGATCATGGTGCAGTCTCTATTGCGACAGTAGAGGAGATGGCTGAAGGCGCTAGGACGTTAATTGGCAGTGATTATGGGTTAGCGACAAGTGGCATTGCGGGTCCTGATGGGGGAAGCGATCAAAAACCTGTCGGGACAGTTGCTATTGGTTTGGCTACGTCAAAAGGGGTCTATAGCCAGATGTTAAAGTTTCCTGCCCGTTCACGGGAATTAGTACGACAGCTCAGTTCTGCCGTGGCGTATGACATGTTGAGGCGCGCTTTGGATGATGAGCCCGTTATTGTCGATTACGCTTCTTACGCACGTTTTACTAAGTAATGGATGATAGTGCCATTACGTGGCACTACTCTTTAAATATTAATTTCAGTTTCCCTGGTTGTACTTCAATACGTCTAGTCATCTCCGCTAGGAGGGCTTGATTACTCTCTTTGATATCCAACACATATACGGGTTGTGTTGCTAGAAAGTGAGTTAAAAAGCTCATGACTTGTGGGGCAACTGATTTTAGTGTGTTTTCTATCTCTTTGGGCGATGACTCTACCTTCACTAAGTTGAGATCTCGCAGATAAACGCTATGCGTGTTGGCATCATACCAAGGCTTTGCTTCAAATTGTGCTGTGAGCTGGGCTTTGATAGGCACTAGAGGGTTTCTTATCTTAATGGTGCTATGTGCTTCGATAGCCATGGTATCTGTTTTATGGCCCAAGCGAACGTCAACATCATTGACCTTCATTTCGATACCAAAGAGTTGGTTACCCTCTTTGACTTCGAAATGAATTTCATTGTTGAGGTAGTTGGCTAACGCTTTCTCTGTGATGCTGTATTGACTGACACAGCCAGTCAATACAAGCAGGGTAGCGATTATGAGCAAATGTTTTATCATTAGCCGGTATTTCTCATGCCTGCTGCGACGCCAGCGATTGTTAGCATTAAAGCTAGCTCGACATTACTTGTTGCTGCTTCATCCTTACGAGTACGGGCGAGCAGTTCCGCCTGTAAAAAGTTAAGCGGGTCGATATAAGGGTTGCGTAATTCAATCGACTCTCGGTTCCAAGGCGTATGGGACATCAATGAAGCTGACTCGGTTAAGGCAAGCACAGCTTTAATACCAGATGCCATGCGAGCACGTAACTCCTCCCCTAGATGATGTAGCTCACTTGGTACAAGACAAGTTTCATAGTATTTAGCCAAGTTTGGTTCGGCTTTGGCGTAAACCATCTCAAGCATAGAAATACGCGTTTCGAAAAACGGCCAGCTTTTTTCCATCTCTTGTAGCAACTCAAGCTCACCTCGTCCCGTTGCGGCCTGCAGTGCTTCACCCGCACCCAACCAAGCTGGCAGCATTAGACGGTTCTGCGACCAAGCAAAGATCCAAGGGATGGCTCGTAAGCTTTCAATGCCACCATCGACACGACGTTTAGCAGGCCGACTGCCTAGCGGCAACTTTCCTAGCTCAACTTCAGGAGTCGCTGCGCGGAAGTAGGCCACAAAGTCAGGTTCTTCGCGGACGATAGCACGGTAGGCTTGCACAGAGTCTTGGGCAAGACGCTCCATGGCATCACGCCATTCAGGTTTCGGTGCTGGCGGCGGTAACAATGTCGCCTCCATCACCGCAGAGGTGTAAAGCGCGAGGCTTTGCACCGCTAATTTGGGCAGGCCAAATTTAAAGCGGATCATTTCACCCTGTTCGGTAACACGTATACGCCCGTCTACGGAGCCTGGAGGCTGAGATAAGATGGCTTTGTGAGCTGGTCCACCGCCGCGACCTATGGTGCCACCACGGCCATGGAATAGGGTTAGTTTGATATCAGCTTGTTTACATATCTCTACGAGTGTTTCTTGGGCTCTATATTGCGCCCAAGCTGCGGCCATGACGCCAGCATCTTTGGCTGAGTCAGAATAACCGATCATCACTTCTTGAACGCCTTTGCAGTAGCCTCGATACCAATCAATGGCGAACAGGGCTGACATGCAATTTGCCGAGTTGTTTAAATCATCTAAGGTCTCAAACAGCGGCACCACACGCATAGGGTGTGGGCAGCCCGCTTCTTTAAGTAGCAGCAGGACCGTAAGTACATCTGACGGTTGGCTTGCCATAGAGATGACATAGGAGCCCAATGCTTGCGCTGGTTGACTCGCGACAAGAGCGGTAGTTTTAAGCACTTCGGCCACCTCATCACTGGGTTGCCAGTTGTGAGGGATTAGCGGTCGTTTACCCGTAAGTTCTCGTAATAAGAATGCCTGTTTTTCACTTTCGTCCCAATGATTGTAATCCCCCATGCCTAGGTAGCGGGTCAGCTCGGCAATCACATCACTATGGCGTTGGGCGTCTTGTCTGATATCCAGACGCAACATGTGGATACCAAAACAGGCCAGGCGACGCAACATGTCGAGGAGCAGGCCGTTGGCAATCAGGCTCATCCGAGATTCAGTCAAACTCTTATACAGCAGTGTTAAAGGCACTTCTAAATCATCTTTATGCCAGATAAGCTCTTTTACGTCTGTCTCTGGGTTGTGCCCTTCTAGGCGCTCATTGAGATAGTCGATGGTATTTCTTAACTTGTGTCTAAGGCTGCGTAGTACATCTCGATAGGGTTCGTGACTATTGTTGGTCAATGCCAATAGTTCATCGTTAGCTTCTTCCATCGAGAGTTCATTGACGAGCAGAACAACATCTTTGAGGTACAGGCGTGCCGCTGTATGGCGATTTCTGTCCAGCACCTCTTGGGTCACTGTTGCGGTAACAAATGGGTTACCGTCCCTGTCTCCCCCCATCCAACTTGAAAAGCGAACGGGCGCAATATCGGTTGGGATCTGCTTTCCTGTACGCTCCTCGACTTGTTCATTTAGCTGGCGTAGAAAGTCGGGTACCGCTTGCCATAAAGAGGCTTCGATGGTGCTTAAGCCCCACCTTGCTTCGTCCACTGGCGTTGGGCGCTCATGTCGAATTTCATTGGTATGCCAAATCTGTGCGATAAGTTGTCGTAGCCGCAAATGATGCTGCTTTTTTTCCCGTTCAGTGAGTTGAGGGTTCTCTAGTGTTTGCAGGCTGTCGACTACTGCAGAGTATTTCTGAATCAAGGTACGTCTTGATATTTCGGTCGGGTGCGCGGTCAACACTAAGTCGATATCGAGTGATTCTAAACACTCAAGCATCTTCTCTTGATTAACCGGACCACTTAGCATTCGTCCCAGCAACTGCTCTACAGGGTCTGGCACACAGACGAGTTCGTCGCAATTACGACTAATGGTATGAAACTGCTCCGCGATATTAGCCAGATTGAGAAATTGGTTAAATGCTTTAGCAAAAGGAACCAGTTCATCATCAGGCAGTGCAGCAAGGAGTGTTAGCATCTGTTCGCGAGCGTCATCGTTACCCTGGCGGGAACTCTTAGCTAAATGGCGAATTTGCTCAATCTTGTCTAAAAATGGCTCATCCAAATGCGTGCGAATTGTGTCTCCAAGGATCTGCCCAAGGGTACCCACATTTGATCGTAACGAGGCGTACATATCAGCCATAATTGCTCCATACCTAAAGTTTAATCAACCACAATACCTAGCCTGTCGGTGCTAGGTCAATATCCTTCTTCTCGATATTATAAGCTTATGTGTTCCACATCACTCGCTGCCTACCATTCGTTGTGATTTTGCGCATTGTATATCTGTAATGCTGGAGACAACAGGGTGTATAGCAAACTGTTTTTGGTCTGAATGGCTACCTCAGTATGCAGGCTAAATGATGATGAACGAATGTGATTGTATTTGCCGTCACGTTGGTCGTACTGGCTATTTACAATAAAAAAACTATAAATACTAATTCAAAATATTTGCATAATTAATTTATCATGGTAATCTTGAACGCAACTGAGGCAAACGCCTTGATTCGTGGTTTGACACTGAGATTAAAAATGAATATTTCACACTTAAAACTAACTATAAGGCTAGATGTAACAACTTCCTGCGACGATAAACTTGTCATTATTGGTATTTTTTACCAGGGCTTAAGTAGTGCCCCCTCTCTTTTTCTTTTTGTTGTTAATTAATAGAAGTCATTAAGTATGAAAAACATCGCCATCATCGGTGCCAGTGGTTACACCGGCGCACAGATCACAGCATTGATTAAAGCGGATGAAAACCTTGCCATTCAAGGTTTATATGTGTCTGAAAATAGCTTGGATAAAGGCAAAAGCCTTGCGGAGCTATACCCAATGTACTGCCATATCAATACCTGTCTTTCACCTCTGACTGATGCCGCCAAGTTACAAATAGTGGCGCAAGCGGACGCAGTGGTTTTGGCTACAGATCACGGCGTAAGCTTACATTTAGCTGCTTGGTTTTATGAGCAAGGTTTGGCGGTCTTTGATCTCAGTGGTGCTTACCGTTTTACTGATATTGAGCAATACCCGAAGTGGTATGGTTTTGAGCATCAATACCCTGACACTCTGGCTAATGCTGTATATGGTTTGGCCGAATGGAACGCTAAAGATATCGCCAATAGTAAGATGATTGCGGTACCAGGTTGTTATCCGACCGCCTCTTTAACTGCGCTTAAGCCTTTGAAGTCATTGATGACAGAAAACTTGCCAGTTATTAATGCGGTGAGCGGTGTGACTGGCGCTGGTAGAAAAGCGCAGCTGC
The DNA here is from genome assembly GCF_000518705.1 of Shewanella colwelliana ATCC 39565. GTDB lineage: Bacteria > Pseudomonadota > Gammaproteobacteria > Enterobacterales > Shewanellaceae > Shewanella > Shewanella colwelliana. Next base: position 27,821 of record NZ_JAEC01000042.1, on the reverse strand, counting down.
ATACCAGCTTTTGTGAGGTGAGTCTGACGCCTTACGGAGTACTCGGGCATCGTCATCAGCCAGAAATTGCGACTCAATTGGGCCAAGAGGTTATTTTCACCCCACATCTAGGTAATTTTAAGCGTGGGATATTAGCAACTATCACGGTGCAGTTAAAGCCCGGTGTCACAGAGGCGGATATCGCTCAAGCTTATGCGATTTATAATGACTCTCCACTCGTCCATGTTAGCCAAAATAAATTTCCTAAGATAGATGATGTGGTCAATACCCCTAATTGCCTTGTTGGATGGAAGTTTGACGCGAGCACAGGCTATTTGGTGGCGGCAAGTGCTATCGATAATCTGATGAAGGGCGCAGCAAGTCAAGCTCATCAGTGCATAAAGATTCATTTTGGTTTGTAATGTTTATAGTAAAAGAGAGCAGCATAATGTCATTAGAGAAAAAGCCCTTAGTACTTAAAGTTGGTGGTGCATTGCTCCAGTGTGAAATGGGCATGGCGAGGTTGATGAGCGCTGCGGCTGCGATGATAAACAAGGGGCAGTCAGTGATAATGGTCCATGGCGGAGGATGCTTTGTCGATGAGCAGTTAACTGCTAATGGCATGGTGACCCAGAAGCTAGATGGTTTAAGAGTGACACCTGCGGAACAGATCCCTGTCGTGGTGGGCGCGTTGGCGGGGACCTCTAATAAGTTGTTGCAGGGTGCAGCAGTTAAGGCGGGAATCACCTGTGTTGGCATGAGTTTAGGTGATGGCGACATTGTTACTGCCAAAATTAAAAATGAACAGCTAGGTTTTGTGGGTGAGGTTATGCCTAACGATGCGGCTTATTTGAACTTCATCTTGGCAAAAGGTTGGATGCCAATAGTGAGCTCAATCGCGATTGATGAATTGGGGCAACTGCTTAATGTTAATGCTGATCAAGCTGCGGCGGTTATCGCGAAACTGGTCAATGGTCAGTTAGTTTTGTTGTCAGATGTGAGCGGTGTCCTCGACGGTAAAGGCCAGTTAATCCAATCTCTAAGCAAGACCCATTCCGATGAACTCACCAAATTGGGAGTGATCGATAAAGGGATGAAGGTAAAGGTTGAGGCCGCACTAGAAGTTGCGCAGTGGATGGGACAGCCTGTTCAGGTTGCCTCTTGGCGTGATGCAGAGCAACTTAACGCCTTAGTGAAAGGTGAGGCTATTGGCACGCAGGTATTGCCAGACTAAGCCCATTGATTGAATTCAGAGTATTTTGCAGGAGCTAGAACATGAACCATCTATTATCAATTAAAGCGTTGAGTAAGCAACAACTGCTAGAGATCCTTTCACTCGCCAAAGAGATCAAGACGAATCCGGCTCAATATCGCAAGGCGTTAGATGGTAAAAGTGTGGTGATGTTATTTGAAAAGCCATCGCTGAGAACCCGGGTGAGTTTTGATATCGGAATTAATAAACTGGGTGGGCACTGCCTCTATCTGGATCAGCAAAATGGCGCACTAGGTAAGCGCGAGCCAGTGTCTGATTTTGCTGCAAATATTTCGTGTTGGGCTGATGCCATTGTGGCGCGGACTTTTGCCCACTCGACGATTGAGCAGTTAGCTGAACATGGCACTGTGCCCGTAATTAACGCGTTATCGGATATGTATCATCCGTGCCAAGGGCTTGCCGACTTCCTAACCCTATCTGAACAGTTTGATGATCTTAGCAAGGTGAAGTTAGCTTATGTGGGTGATGGCAATAATGTGACTCACTCGCTGATGTATGGTGCTGCGCTGTTAGGGGCCACCATGACCGTTGTCTGTCCGCAAGGACACTTCCCTGATGGGCAGGTTGTTGTTGAGGCGCAAGCTATTGCTGCTGAAAACGGTGGCAGCTTAATGCTGACATCAGACATTGAGCAGATATCAGGCCAAGATGCGATCTACACTGACACCTGGATCTCAATGGGCGACAACGCAAGTTTAGATGAGATAAAAGCAAAATTTGCACCGTATCAAGTAAACCAAGCATTGATGGATAAAGTTGGTGCTAAGTTTTTCATGCACTGTCTGCCCGCATACCGAGAAGTTGAAGCGACTGCTGAGGTTGTCGATGGCACTGGCTCTTTAATTTTGCAACAAGCTGAAAACCGCATGCATGCACAAAATGCGGTATTGGTAAAACTGTTAGGTTAATAAACACTTTATATTCAATATCTCGTCTAAGGTTATTGACGAGATAAGATATCGAAATTAGGAAACAAAAGATGGCGATTGATACAAGTAAGTCTTCAGTTAAAAAAGTGGTACTCGCGTATTCAGGCGGACTCGACACCTCGGCAATTATCCCTTGGTTAAAAGAAACCTATGATGATTGCGAAATTGTTGCTTTCTGTGCCGATGTCGGCCAAGGCGATGCGGAACTTGAAGGGCTATATGACAAAGCCATCGCATCGGGGGCATCAGAGTGCTACATCGTTGACCTGAAAGAGGAGTTGGTAACTGACTATATCTATCCAACGATCGCTACAGGCGCTATTTACGAGGGAACTTATCTATTAGGAACCTCAATGGCACGGCCCATTATTGCTAAAGCACAGGTGGAAGTTGCTCGCAAAGTTGGTGCCGATGCGGTATGCCATGGTTGTACAGGCAAAGGCAATGATCAGGTGCGTTTTGAGGGTTGCTTTGCTGCGCTAGCTCCTGACTTAAAAGTGATTGCGCCGTGGCGCGAATGGGAGGTGGTGAGCCGGGAAGATCTACTCGACTATCTTGCCGAACGTAATATTCAAACCACAGCTTCAGCCACCAAAATATATAGCCGTGACGCTAACGCATGGCATATATCCCATGAAGGGGGCGAACTAGAAGATCCATGGAACGAGCCAAGTAAGGGCGTGTGGACCATGACTGTTGCGCCAGAAGAAGCCCCGAATGAACCAGAGTATGTTGCCGTTGAAGTTGAGGCTGGCCGCATCACTAAGGTGAATGGTGAAGCTTTGTCACCATACAATGCATTGATGAAGCTTAATAGCATTGCTGGGGCTCATGGTGTCGGTCGAATCAATATTACTGAAAACCGTCTTGTTGGCATGAAATCTCGTGGCTGCTATGAAACACCCGGTGGCACAGTGATGTTTGCTGCATTGCGCGCCGTCGAAGAGTTAGTATTAGATAAGAGTAGCCGCGAGTGGCGCGAGCAAATTGGCGCTCAAATGGCTCATTTGGTCTACGATGGCCGTTGGTTTACGCCGTTGTGCGAGTCGTTACTTGGTGCTTCTGAACCATTAGCTAAGTTGGTCAATGGTGAGGTGGTGATTAAGCTTTACAAAGGGCAAGCACAGGCTGTTAAAAAACGCTCACCGAATAGCTTGTACTCAGAAGCATTTGCGACTTTTGGCGAAGATGATGTTTATAATCAAAAAGATGCGGAAGGGTTTATTCGTTTGTATTCGCTTGCGAGCCGTATTAGAGCGTTGAATACAAAGTAGTCATCTTAGTTGAATAAGCTTTAAAAGGGGCGGTTAACGCCCCTTCATTTTATAAGAGGGTATCAAAATGGCGTTATGGGGTGGAAGGTTCAGTCAGGAAAGCAGCGCTCTATTTAAACTTTTTAATGATTCACTACCAGTCGACTATCGCCTTATTGAAGAAGATATTGTCGGTTCTATCGCTTGGGCGGGTGCAATAACCCAAGTCGGCATTCTTACGCAAACTGAATGTGATGCCTTGCAACAGGCTTTGAATGACCTGCTGCTAGAAGTTAAAGATCAGCCTGAATTGATTTTGGCTTCAGGTGCCGAAGATATTCATAGTTTTGTCGAGCAGTCGCTTATTGCAAAAGTCGGTGATTTAGGCAAAAAGCTGCACACTGGACGCTCTCGTAATGACCAAGTGGCGACAGATCTTAAGCTATGGTGCAAAAAGGAGGGTGAGCAACTGCTGCAACTGTTGGGTGGATTAAAGGCTGCATTACTGGCATTAACTGAGCGCGAACTCGATGCAGTGATGCCTGGTTATACCCATCTTCAGCGTGCACAACCTGTTGCCTTTGGCCACTGGTGTTTGGCCTATGTTGAAATGTTTGAGCGAGACATTAGCCGCTTGGAAGATGCCTTAAAGCGCGCGGATACTTGTCCCTTGGGTACTGGTGCTCTAGCGGGGACCGCCTATCCGATGGACAGGCATGCATTAGCGCAGTCATTAGGTTTCTCTGCTCCGACGCTGAACAGTTTAGATACGGTATCTGATAGGGATCATGTTATTGAATTATGCAGTGATGCCTCTATTAGTATGATGCATTTGAGCCGTATGGCTGAAGATCTTATTTTCTTTAATAGCGGTGAGGCAGGATTTATTGAGCTAGATGATCAAGTTACATCGGGTTCTTCGTTGATGCCACAGAAAAAAAATCCTGATGCACTGGAGCTTATACGCGGCAAAACGGGACGTGTCTACGGTAGCTTAGTGGGTATTTTAACCACAATGAAGGCGTTGCCTCTGGCCTACAACAAGGATATGCAAGAAGATAAAGAGGGGTTGTTTGATGTCATGGATAGCTGGGCTATCTGCTTGGAAATGGCAGCCTTAGTGTTATCGGGTCTAAAAGTTAATCGGGAGAATACATTGCGAGCCGCACAGCAAGGCTATGCTAATTCTACTGAACTTGCGGATTATCTTGTGGCGAAAGGGATGCCGTTTAGAGAGGCGCATCATGTTGTCGGTGAGGTGGTTGTTGCTGCCATTGCTGATAAAAAACCGATCGAAGACTTTGCGCTTGAGCAGTTGCAAACATTTGCCAAGGTTATTGGTTCAGATGTTTATCAATGTTTGACCATTGACTCATGTTTGGCTAAAAGAGAAGCGCTAGGCGGCACAGCATTACCGCAGGTCAAGTCTGCACTAGCGGTCAAATTACAACAAAAATAGCTTATTGCTAACTTTTAGTGATTAAAAAACCTGCAGTTGCAGGTTTTTTTATGCTGTAATTTCTTGTGGCATCAAAATTTTGGCGCAATGAAATGACTATTAAAATCTCTTAAATCAGTTGATCATGCCAAAGCAAAACGATTGCTTCGCTCTGGCAGCTTGATTATTGAAAGAGATCTTCGACCGAATTGTCGATAAAGATATCACCTTGGGTGGGTGCTTCGGTTGCAAATTCTGTCGGTTCTGTACCTGCGACAAAATACTCAAATGCAGTAGTGTGATCACTCTTACGGCTGAGTTTGCCTGTTGCTAAATCGATACGTGCAGAGACTATACCCTCTGGCGGCTGCATCTGGACAACGGGTGTATTGGCTAGTGCCATTTTCATAAACTCATTCCAGCCAGGCCCCGCTGTTTTTGCCCCCGCTTCAGCGCCAGATATCTGGTCTTTAGCACCATTTGCATTCCAACTTGTTCTACCCAGTTCTCGACTATGGTCATCAAAGCCGACCCAAACGGTTGTCGCCAATTTAGGGTTGAAGCCACTAAACCATGTGTCACGAGATTCGTTAGTTGTACCAGTTTTACCTGCAATATCTCGACGATTAACGACTCTGGCCGCTCGCCAAGCGGTCCCGTTCCAACCGGTTCCTTTACTCCAATCACCACCGCCCCAAATCACGCTTTTTAATGCTTCAGTGATGAGGAAGGCCGTCTGTTCTGAAATAATCTGCTCCGCGTGACGAGCGTCCACAGGACATTGCTCATTAGCGCTGGCGTTTGCCTGTTCGTTAGCTAAATAGTATTGCTCAAATTCACCAGCCATAGCCGCAAAAGGATCGTCGCTGGCTGCTGGAACATTTTCAATCGGTGCTGGTGGTGTGCACGCTAAGGTTGGCTTTGCCTGTTCAATAGTTTGATCATAGGCATTGTCGATACGCTTAATAAAGTAGGGCTCAACACGGTATCCGCCATTAGCAAAAACCGAAAATGCAGTGACTACCTGTAGGGGAGTTACTGACGGAGAGCCTAAGGCTAAAGATTCATTTCTAGGCATATCTTCTCGGCTAAAGCCGAATTTGACTAGGGTATCGATAGCGGTTTCTAAGCCTGTGTAGCGCATTGTTCTTACAGACATCACGTTAATCGACTGCGCGAGTCCAACACGAAGACGCGTAGGCCCTGTGTACTTGTCTGGCGAGTTTTTAGGGCGCCAAGCAGTCCCTTGACGAGTGTCGGCATTATTAATCGGTGCGTTATTGATAAGTGTCGAGAGCGTGTAGCCTTTTTCAATCGCAGCTGTGTAGATAAATGGCTTGATATTAGAGCCTAATTGCCGTTTTGCCTGAGTCACTCGGTTATACTGACTGGTGTGAAAACTATAGCCACCGACTAATGTTTTAATGGCACCATCGTGCGGATCTAAAGAAACGATAGCACTTGCTACCTCGGGTATTTGTGATAATTGCCAAGCATCGCCATTGTTTCTAATCCAGACCTGTTCACCAACAGTCACCACATCACTGGCCAATTTTGGAGCACTGCCCTGACGTTTATTTGAGATAAACTTACGTGCCCATTTTAATCCCTGCCATTCAAGATTGATTAACTCTCCTGAACTAATAAGCACTTGTGCACTCTGTTCTGCCACGCTCACGACCGCTGCAGGCTGAAGTCCTTGGAATCCTCTTGTCTTTTTAAGGGTGTCGATAATCGACTGATTGCTAGGTATTTGATCTGACCATATTTGCTGAGTTGCACCGCGATAGCCATGACGTTCGTCATACGCATATACGTTGTCTCTGAGGGCTTGTTGTGCCTGTTGCTGCAAGGTTGAGTCAACGGTGGTGTAAACGTTATAGCCGCCAGTGTAGGCTTCCTCTTCGCCGTATTGTGCAACAAGGTAATCACGCGCCATCTCCGAAATATAAGGTGCGTATAGCTCTACCTCCGCCCCATGATAGCGAGCAGTGATAGGGGCCATAATGGCCTCGTCATATTGGGCTTGAGTAATATTCTGTTTTTCAAGCATACGGCTAAGTACCCAGTTGCGACGATTCATCGCGCGCTCAGGATTACGAATGGGATTGGCAGCCGATGGCGCTTGAGGCAGGCCTGCAATCATCGCCATCTCTGGCAGTGACAGCTGTTCGAGCTCTTTGCCGTAATAAACTTGCGCAGCAGCGCCAACACCGTAGGCTCGGTTACCTAAAAAAGAGCGGTTAAGGTAGAGGGTTAAAATTTCGGTTTTTGAAAGCGCTTTTTCAATTTTAAGCGCTAAGAAGATCTCTTTTATCTTACGAATATATGTTTTTTCGCGAGAAAGAAAAAACCCTCGAGCCACCTGCTGCGTGATTGTACTTGCGCCTTGGCTCTTTTTACCTGTAGTGGCCAAAATAACTGCGGCACGCACAATACCAATAGGGTCGATGCCTTTGTGCTCAAAGAAACGTGCATCTTCTGTATCGAGCACTGCATTGATCAATTGTTGCGGCACTTGCTCATATTCGACAGGGATGCGGCGTTTTTCTCCAAATTGTGAAATTAATTCGCCATCCGCACTGAAAATTCGTAACGGAGTTTGCAATTTTACTGTTTTGAGAGTGGTAACATCAGGAAGCTCGGGCAGCACATAAAAATAGGCCGCAGCGACTGCGCCGATACCCAAAAGGACGAGGCTAAATAGAGCGATGGTAATTCGTTTAAACCACTTCACCAGATTATTCCAATAAATATAGCAGGCACAATAGTATATAAGGCGAGCAGCTAATGGTGAAGTAAAAACAGTCGTCAAAAAAATGGCAATTGTAAAAGTTATAAACATTTTGTACAAATATCTATAACGAGTTGATTTTGTGCTAATCTAATTCCTGAAACAATAACAAAAGTGACGATGGACTATGCTTTCAAATTTATGGAAGCGTCAGGCTCCGCAGATGGTGGGTATCGATATCGGTTCTCACGAGGTCAAGGCAATACTGCTGAGTAAGACTGCTGATGGTTATAAAATTGTGAGTCACGCTGCGGTGCCGGTAAAAAAAGGCGCCGTTAATGATCATGAAATAAGAGATGCAGATGCGGTGTTAGAGTCGTTGAGGTTGATCAAGCGATCACTTCCAAAGGCGACAAAATACGCAGCCGTTGCTGTTTCTGGATCGGCAGTGATGACTAAAGTTATTTATATGGATGCTGCATTAAGCGAAGAGGAGATGGAAACTCAGATTGAAATCGAAGCCGACAATCTTATTCCATACTCGCTTGATGAAGTCAGCATCGATTTTGAAACGCTCAACGTAAACACCACCGACCCGAGTAAAGTCGACGTGCTGTTGAGTGCATGTCGCACTGAGAATATCGATGCTCGGGTTGATAGCCTTGATGATATCAACCTTGAGGCGAAAGTTGTTGATATTGAGGGGTATGCTCTAGGGCGTTCATTTGAGCTTATTGCGGCACAATTACCCAATGCTGCTGAAGGCAAAGTGGTGGCGCTGGTGGATATTGGTGCCAACATGACAACATTTTCGGTCGTTGAAAATGGTGAAACTTCCTTTATCCGTGAACAAGCATTTGGTGGCGAACAGTTCACCCAGTCAATACTCTCCTTCTATGGTATGTCACATGAGCAAGCTGAGAAAGCAAAGCTTGAGGGCGACTTACCACGTAATTATATGTTCGAAGTTCTTTCACCGTTTCAGACTCAGTTGTTGCAGCAGATAAAAAGAACACTGCAAATTTATTGTACATCTAGCGGCAAAGATAAAGTGGATCACATTGTATTATGTGGTGGCACATCAAAGTTAGAAGGGATGGCCAACTTATTAACGAATGAGCTCGGCGTTCACGCTATTATCGCAGATCCTTTCTTAGGTTGTTTACACGCGGATGAAGATGTGAAAAATCGTTTGCAGCCTAATATAAATAAATACATGGTTGCGTGTGGTTTAGCGCTGAGGAGTTACTCTCAATGGCGAACATAAACCTTTTACCTTGGCGTGAAGAAGCACGTGAAAAGCAAAAGCGTGACTATTTAGGAATTTTAGCTGCGGTCTTTATTGGCGCGTCTTTAGTTGTGTATATGGCGTTAATGGTTGTTGATATGATGACCGATAATCAGCGTGACAGAAATGCCTACTTGCAGTCTGAAATTCAACTGTTAGAAAAACAGATTGCAGAGATTAAGAAAATACGTGAACGCAAGAAAGACATTGAGCGTCGTACAGAGATTATTTTAAATCTACAACAAGCCCGAAATTTGCCGACTCACGTTTTAGATGAATTGGTTCGCATAGTGCCTCCTGGAATATATTTATCCAGCATTGAGAAAAAAGGCAGCTTATTGTGGATAGAAGGTCGCAGTGAATCGAATAATAACGTCGCTAATATGATGCGTAAAGTGACTACCTCAATGTGGTTGCACGATCCCAATATGCAGTCGATAGTTTCTCAAAATGAAGAGATGCGTCAGTTACAGCGATTTAGCTTAAAAGTGACGATCGGTGATGACAGTACTGGCGATATGAAGCCGGTTCAAGGAGCGAGCAAATGAAACTCGATCTGAGCCAATTTAATGATATTGATTTTGAGAACATAGGTGGCTGGCCTACTCAGGTTAAGGTTGTTTTTGCATCATTTCTGGCAATTCTAATTTTTATAGCAAGCTATTTTTTGTTTATTGCCGATGCAATTGATGTCTTGACCGTAGAACAAGATAAAGAAATTACTTTACGAGATGATTTTAAAGCAAAATACCAATTAGCGGCTAACCTTAAATTATACCGTGAGCAGCTTGCAGTGATGGAAATTCAGTTTGCTGAACTGCTTAAAATGTTGCCGTCTAAAAATGAAATGCCAGGGTTGCTCGATGACCTCACGTTTGTGGCAACAGACTCGGGACTTGGTATTCAGAGCTTAGAGTGGCAAGAGGAGATTCAACGAGATTTTTATATTGAGTTTCCAATTAGCATGGCCGTCAGTGGTGATTATCATGAAATGGGTCAACTGGTTAGTGGTGTTGCTAAATTGCCGCGAATTGTGAGTTTGCATGACTTTGTTATTCAAAGAAATGACCAAGGAATGCTGAACATGCAGATTCTCGCAAAGACTTATCGATTTAAGGAGGGAGCTGAGTTGCCTCCAGAGAAGGGTGCAAAGGGGGCTAAAAAATGAAAAAGCTACCGTTGTTAATCCTTAGCATACTTTTAGTGGGTTGTATGGGTGACAAAAGTGACTTAGAGCTATTTGTGACCACGACCAAAGCACAGCATGTTGCTCATGTTCCACCATTAAAAGAAACACCTGAATTTGAGCATTTCGCCTATCAAGCGGAATTAATGCGTAGTCCTTTTGTACCGCCTTCACGAGAATTAACAGAAGAAGTGATCGATACAACCAAAGACTGTTTGCAGCCCGATTTAAAACGACGTAAAAGCCGTTTAGAAACTTACGCGTTAGATAATTTGAAAATGCGTGGTACCTTGAGTGAAAGCCAAGATATTTGGGCGTTGATAGAAACAAATGATGGAAGTGTTTACCGTTTAGGTCTTGGTGAATATTTAGGTCTTTATCATGGTCGCATTGCTAAAGTAACACCGCAAACGGTCGAAATAATTGAATTAATTCCAGATGGATCAGGTTGCTGGGCTGAAAGAACAAGCAATATGGAACTTACTGGTGAATAAACAAGCGAAGGATGAGGGAATAATGGAATCTTCTGCCGCGAAAAACGCATTATTAAATATGTCTCCTGTTATTAAGGCTGCCTTAGGGTTGGCATTAATTATGGGTATGGCGCCGTATTCTTCAGCAGCGAACCGCTTAGTGGATGTTAAATATCACTCGGTTGTTGATCATCAACTCGAATTGCAATTGGTTTTTGAAGAGAGTGTTACTGAGCCTGAAGTTAATCTCAACGCATCACCAGCTCAAATCATCTTGGGGTTTGATGACAGTGTATCGGGCTTAGAGAAAGATAAATTGCCGATTAACAATGTGGGTGTCACCTCTGTGTCGATGACGCAAGAAAGTGAGCAACTCAAGGTGCTTGTCGATTTGAGTAAGGTTAAGGCCTATCAAGGTAAAGCGATGGGCAATACTTATCGCTTAACGATAAACGATGAGGTGGCTAACCGAAATGAGACTGCATCAAATCCATTTGTAAATGGCATTAAAAATATCGACTTTAGACGTTTAGCAAATGGTGGTGGAGAGCTTCTTGTGAAGCTTAATAACTCTTCAGTTGCCGCAAATGTCGAGCAAGTTGGTGCCAAATTAGAACTGAAACTGTACAACACTGATATCGCATCGGATCTCTTGTATGTGATGGACGTCCAAGACTTTGCCACACCAGTCAAGAGTTTTGAAACCTTCAAAGAGGAGTTGACGACTCGATTACTAATCGATGTTAGCGGTCAATATGATTATAACTACAAGCAAGAGGGTAACCTCTTTAGGTTGAGCATCAATAAGGCAGAAAGAGCGACAGTTGTAAAAGAGGAGAAGAAATATGACGGCCGTTCTTTATCTTTGAACTTTCAGAGTATCTCTGTAAGAACCGTACTGCAGATTATTGCCGATTATAATAACTTTAACTTGGTTACCAGTGACACCGTTGAGGGGGATATCACCCTAAGACTTGATGATGTACCTTGGGATCAGGCGCTTGATTTGATTCTGCAAACCAAAGGTTTAGATAAGCGTGTTGAAGGCAATATCTTAATGGTTGCACCAGCTGAAGAGATGGCCATTCGTGAGAGCCAAGAGCTTAAAAATCAACAAGAAGTGAAAGAGCTTGCGCCCTTGTACTCTGAGTATTTGCAGATCAACTACGCTAAAGCTACCGATATTGCCGAGTTACTCAAAGGGGATGACTCTAGTTTGTTGTCTGCTCGAGGTACAGTAGCCGTTGATGACCGCACTAATACATTGTTAGTAAAAGATACCGAAGAAAGCTTAGAGAATATCCATCGCCTGATAGAAGTACTCGATATACCCATCAAGCAAGTGTTAATTGAAGCTCGTATGGTGACGGTTAAAGATGATGTTTCTGAAGATCTAGGTATTCGATGGGGTGTGACAGATCAGCAAGGAAGTAAAGGGACGTCAGGTAGCCTAGAGGGTGCCAATGATATCGCTAACGGTATTGTTCCGAGTTTAGGCGATCGACTTAACGTTAATTTACCCGCAGCGGTTGCTAACCCAACAAGCATAGCGTTTCATGTTGCTAAGTTGGCTGACGGTACCTTATTAGACCTTGAGCTGAGTGCCCTAGAGCAGGAAAGTAAGGGTGAGATTATTGCGAGTCCGCGTATTACCACGTCTAACCAAAAAGCTGCCTATATTGAGCAGGGTGTAGAGATCCCTTATGTTGAATCTGCGTCAAGTGGTGCGGCAACGGTGCAGTTTAAAAAGGCGGTATTGTCGCTAAGGGTAACGCCTCAGATCACCCCTGATAATCGAGTGATTTTAGACCTTGAAATCACCCAGGACTCACAAGGTAAGGTGGTTGCTACACCATTGGGAGAAGCGGTTTCTATTGATACGCAGCGTATTGGTACCCAGGTTTTGGTTGATCACGGGGAAACCATTGTATTAGGTGGTATTTACCAGCAGCAGTTGATTAACAGGGTCAGCAAGGTTCCCGTTTTAGGTGATATCCCGTTTGTGGGTTACTTATTCAGAAATACTACGGACAAAAATGAGCGCCAAGAGTTGCTAATTTTTGTTACGCCTAAGATTATTTCTGAAGATATCTAATTCACGAGTTATAGACATGTTGGAGCCAGCGAGGAATCGCTGGCTTTTTTATGCTTTAGTCTAATTTCACAGAATTTACTCACTGCCCTTGCGTTTAAGGGGGGTTAACTGAGATAATCCGTGGTCAAGTCTCATTAGAGCAAGGTAACATTTAAGGTCGGCCTGATTTTTCGGTTGGCGTAGGCAAACTTCATATAAGATTCAGACGTAAAAGCAATGGCTGAAAAACGTAATATTTTCCTAGTAGGTCCTATGGGGGCTGGTAAAAGCACTATAGGTCGTCATCTGGCGCAGATGCTCCATTTAGAGTTCCACGATTCCGATCAAGAAATTGAAAGCCGCACTGGTGCGGATATCGCGTGGGTATTTGACGTTGAAGGCGAAGAAGGCTTTCGTCGTCGCGAAACACAAGTTGTCGCTGATTTAACTGAAAAACAAGGTATTGTTTTAGCAACTGGCGGCGGATCAATTCAGAGCAAGGATATTCGTAATAACCTTTCTGCTCGTGGAATTGTGGTTTATTTAGAAACAACTATCGACAAGCAAGTGGCTCGTACGCAGCGTGATAAGCGTCGTCCTCTACTGCAAGTTGATGATCCTCGTGAGGTGTTAGAAAACCTTGCGGCAACGCGTAATCCTCTTTACGAGGAGATTGCTGATGTGATCGTTAAAACCGATGAACAGAGTGCAAAAGTCGTTGCAAATCAAATTATTGAACAGTTAGGCTTTTAATCATTAGGCGGTAGAATGGAAAGGATTCAGGTTGAACTTGGTGTACGTAGTTACCCTATTTATATTGGCCCGAATCTACTGGAGAAGCTCGAATTATTCGAACCATACCTTCAGAATAAAAACGTTCTTATCGTCACTAATGACACAGTAGCGCCCCTGTATCTGAATAAGCTACAGGCGCTATTGTCACCTTTTAAATGTGCTGCACCAGTTATTCTTCCTGATGGTGAACAGTATAAAACCCAGACACAGATGGACAACATTTTTAGCTCACTGCTCTCGCAGAATTTGGGCAGAGATACTGTGCTTGTCGCATTAGGTGGTGGGGTGATTGGTGACATGACCGGATTTGCCGCAGCTTGTTATCAACGTGGTATCGATTTTATTCAGGTACCGACAACATTGCTGTCCCAAGTTGACTCATCTGTTGGTGGTAAAACCGCAGTGAATCATCAGTTGGGTAAAAATATGATCGGGGCCTTTTACCAACCCAAAGTGGTGGTGATCGACACAAGATGTTTAAGTACTCTCCCTGCTCGTGAGTTTGCAGCAGGTATGGCGGAAGTGATTAAGTACGGCATTATTTGGGATAAAGATTTCTTTACCTGGCTAGAAGATAATGTGGAATCGCTAAAGTCATTAGATGAGGATGCATTGAAGTATGCAATTGCCCGTTGCTGTGAGATTAAGGCTGAGGTGGTCACTCAAGATGAGACCGAACAAGGTGTTCGGGCACTACTAAATCTCGGCCATACCTTTGGCCATGCTATCGAAGCTGAGATGGGCTATGGCAATTGGTTGCATGGAGAGGCTGTCGCCGCTGGCACAGTACTTGCTGCTAAAACATCATGTAAGATGGCGCTCATTGATGAGTCAATCGTTTGTCGCATTGAAGCGATATTTAACGCGTTCGATCTACCAACCGAAGCGCCAGATACCATGAATTTTGAACAGTTCATGAAACATATGCGGCGAGACAAGAAAGTACTGCAAGGAAAACTCCGTTTAGTTTTGCCTGAAGCCCTAGGCCAAGCAGGTATTTTTAGCGAGGTTTCAGAGTCCCTTCTTGAAGAGGTTATTGGCCGCGCCTAAATTGTGTGGTGAACAAGTGACTTTTCAAACATCAGTATTACTACCTAGTCAAGAAGCCTTGCTGCACCGGTTGCAGCATGTGGCGCTTTACGGCCAGCAATTAACCGTATTAGTTGGTGATGATGGTGCTGGTAAAACTACCCTAGTCACCGCCTTGGTCGATGAGCTGGAGCATGTGAGCTCCGCATTAGTCACCTGTCCGATGCATGCTGACAGTAATGAGATTCGCCGAAAAATTTTAGTACAATTGTTATCAGAGCCTGTCTTTGATGACGAAATCCCGCTGCCCGAAACCCTGCTTCAGTTTGCAGATGTTCTGCCTCATGCCTGTCATATTGTCCTTGATGATGCTCACCTTATGCCTTTAGCCTTGTGGGCTGAGTGCATGGTGTTAAGCCAGATCGTAGTGAGTGGTAAACAGATAAATTTAACATTGACGACTAACCAAGCCTTTTTGTCACAGTTATTGGCGCAACTTCCAGAGAGTCAGCATGAGTTAGTCCTGCCGATGAATGTCGAAGCCTTGCCAGAAAAAGAACGTGAAGCGCTGTATTACACTTTGTTAAGCCGCAGTGAGCAAACACCTTTCACACCAAGGGATATTGTACGTCAACAGTTACAGCTGCAATCGGGCTTGCCTGTTGAGGTTGTTAATCTGTTATATCTAGCGCTAAATGACACCCCGCAAGCAAAAGCTGTAAACCGTTGGCGGCTACCAATCGCTATCGGATTGGGTATCTTGGTTGCGTTGGCTATTGTTTATGCATTGCTTGAAGAGGATGAGTTTGTCACTCTGGGGCGAGAGAATACGGTGGCTGAAATCCAAGCGAGTCGAGAAAACTATGCTTATGGAGAGGAGCTTTTACATCGCTATTTTGCAGAGCGCCAGAACGCTTTTACCGCGGCACTTGCTGGCAATAAAAATCAAGATTCGGCAAGCGTAACAGATAGCATAGAGCCAATAGAGATCGATATTGATGTCGCTACCAAGGTGGCCAAGAGCGCTAACATCACGACTATAGAAGAGAGTGCATCCGAGCCTGTTACTCAAACTGATGTGCAGGCGGATGCGGTGGAAGTTTTTGCCGCAACGGAACCTGTACCGATTATCCAGGCGGAGGTGGAGGTCATTTCAAAGGCTGGAAATACGATTGATTTGAGTCAACAATCTTATGAGCCTATTGGCTATACACTGCAACTTGCAAGTGTAAAGCAGCTCAAATCTCTTAATCAGGTATTGGCACAGATTGATGCCCCTAAGTTGGTGAAAGTGGCTCGTTATAAACGCCGTTGGGTTGTGCTCTATGGTGAGTTTGCATCAGTCGAACTTGCGCGCCAGCAGGCAAAGCAATTGGTGAACACTAAGGGGATTGCTCAACCTTGGTTAAGAGCTTGGGCAGATTTATCTCAATATGAGTTACAACAAAGTCTCCCGACTCGTGAAATTCATTGATAAACAGAGTACAATCGGAAACTTGTTTTCATTTCGCATTCAATCGATTTAGATGATTAAAAAACAGAGAGCCTTTCTTAAGTGGGCTGGTGGAAAATTTAAACTGGTTGATGCGCTCACCCAACACCTTCCTCAAGGCGACAGACTCGTTGAACCTTTTGTTGGCGCAGGTTCGGTATTTCTTAACACTCAGTATAAGCGTTATTTGTTGTGTGATATCAATCAGGACCTCATCAATCTGTATAAGATTGTGCAAACCACGCCTGAGAAATATATCACCGCGGCAAAAGCGATGTTTACTGATGCCAAAAACGATAAAGAAACCTATTATCAAGTTCGTACAGAGTTCAATCTAACTAGTGATCCTTTTCTTCGTTCGGTATATTTTCTTTATATGAACCGTCATGGTTTTAACGGCTTATGTCGTTACAACAAGAAAGGAGGGTTTAATGTCCCCTTTGGTTCATATAAAAGACCCTATTTTCCGGAGGAGGAGATAAAAGCCTTTGCGGAGAAGTCACAGGTAGCGGAGTTTCGCTGTGTGGGATACGAGCAAGCTTTTGATTTGACCAAGCAGGGCGATGTGGTCTATTGCGATCCCCCTTATGCACCACTGTCGACGACATCGAGTTTTACGACCTATGTCGGGTCGGGATTCAGTTTAGATGATCAGGCTTTATTAGCGAGAAAGTCTCGTCATACCGCCATTGAACGCGGCATTCCTGTATTAATTAGTAATCATGATATTGCCTTGACGCGTGAGCTCTATCATGGCGCGCGCTTTGATACGATTCAGGTGCAGCGTAACATCAGCCAAAATGGCAGTGGTCGTAAGAAGGTTGATGAATTAATGGCATTATATGATGACAGGTATCATAGCGAAAACGATTAGTTTAATACTAGCTTTACGATAAAAATCAGCCCAATAACTAAGATGAAAGCTAACAATATCCCCATTAAAATGAATGGGATTGGTGATTGAGATTGGAAGTCTCTGCTGCGGTTTTGTTCGGTTTGGACACCGAAAAAAGCTGCTAGTGTACTTAATAGCAGCTGATAGAAGCGCTGATTGCTAGAGGCGATTCTGTTGGCTCGTTGGTTTCGCATCACTCAATGGGCTATCTTGATGCCCATGAAGTAACTCTAACAAATCAACAAAATGAAATTGATTAGAACGACTCTTTCCGGCAAACCAATTTGTCCAACTCACATTGTCAGATTCTTGTGCGCAGCGGTTGCTTGGGTGGCTAGCGGGTAGTGAAGAGTTGTAGCTATTATTGCCATCACAGACGCAGGCTGAGTTCGACGCAGTGTCGGTAAGGTTTTGTACACCTACGGCAGTCATCCCGACTACAACAGCAGACACAGCTAAAATAGAAGCTGATTTAATGCTGGCTGAAAGTTTATTTTTCGCTTTCATCTCTACATCCTGTGGATTTTACAAACATCATAGGTCGCCACATTATAGCAAATGAGTTCATATTTTGAACATTTATTTGACTTCAATTTAATATTTGATAATGAATTTAGCTCATTTCTGAGCTAAAGCACGTTTAATGCTCGATAAGCCCTAGAGCGTGGCAAAGCCTATAAGGTAGAATAGCGTATTTCTTACTCAAATTAGCGAGTTCACCATGCGCCCATTTCTAATTGCTCCCTCTATCTTATCTGCCGATTTTGCCCGTTTAGGGGAAGATGTTGATGCTGTACTAAAAGCAGGTGCAGATGTTGTTCACTTCGATGTAATGGATAATCACTATGTGCCGAACCTCACAATAGGCCCTATGGTGTGCCAAGCCTTGCGTAACTACGGCATTACTGCGGAGATTGATGTTCACCTAATGGTGAAACCTGTAGACCGTATCATCCCAGATTTTATTGATGCCGGGGCTTCTATTATTACGTTTCACCCAGAAGCATCAGAACACGTCGATCGCACCCTGCAGCTTATCAAAGAAGGCGGCTGTAAGGCGGGTTTAGTGTTTAATCCAGCAACGCCACTTCATTATCTTGACCATGTTATGGACAAGCTCGATGTGATTTTATTGATGTCGGTAAACCCAGGCTTTGGTGGTCAATCATTTATCCCAGCGACATTAGATAAGCTACGTCAGGTGCGTGAGCGTATCGATGCCAGTGGTTATGATATTCGCCTAGAAGTTGATGGTGGTGTGAAGGTTGACAACATTGCTGACATCGCAGCTGCTGGCGCAGATATGTTTGTGGCTGGCTCTGCTATTTTCAACCAGCCTGATTACAAGGTTGTGGTGGACGAGATGCGTGCCGAACTCGCTAAGGTAGATGCTAAGTAATGGCACAGTGCAAACCTTTTAAAGCGATCGCTTTTGATCTGGATGGTACGCTGATTGATAGCGTACCCGATCTTGCCGCGGCAACCAACGCAACACTTGCTGAACTCAACTTGACCGGTTGTAGTGAAGAACAAGTGCGCAGCTGGGTGGGCAATGGCGCACATGTGTTGATTGAGCGAGCCTTGAGTTTTGCTTTAGGCGAAGCGGTTGAAGCGCAGCGACTAGAGGCAGCGATGCCAATCTTTATGAAGCATTATGAAGCGCATCTGCAACGTCATAGTAAGCTCTATGATGGTGTGATTAATGTATTAGAGCAGTTACATAGCATGGGTTATCAACTAGCGGTTGTGACCAACAAACCTTACCGTTTTACCATTCCGTTACTTGACGCATTTGGGATTGGTCATCTTTTTACGCAAGTACTGGGTGGCGACTCGCTTGATAAAATGAAGCCGGATCCATTGCCGCTGAATCACCTGCTGCAACAGTGGCAGTTGGATAAAACAGAGTTTTTAATGGTTGGCGATTCTAAAAATGACATTTTAGCGGCGAAAGCAGCGGGTATTTCTTCAATCGGCTTGACCTATGGGTACAACTACGGTGAAGATATTGGCCTCAGCGGTCCAACAGCCGTTTGTGACACCTTTAGTGAAGTATTGGCGCATATCAATGACAGCCAAAAAGTAATGGAGCAATAAAACGTATGACTAAACCTATCGTTCTTAGCGGTGCCCAGCCGTCAGGTGAATTAACCATTGGTAACTATATGGGCGCGTTACGTCAGTGGGTTGCGATGCAAGATAGTCATGATTGCCTTTACTGTGTGGTTGATCTACATGCCATCACGGTTCGCCAAGATCCTGCCAAACTGCGTGAAGCCTGTTTAGATACGTTAGCATTGTATTTGGCCTGTGGTGTTGACCCTAAAAAGAGCACTGTCTTTATTCAGTCTCAAGTACCACAGCATACTCAACTTGGGTGGGCGCTGAACTGTTACACTCAAATGGGTGAATTAAACCGCATGACGCAGTTTAAGGATAAGTCGCAAAAGCACGCTAATAATATCAATGTGGGGTTATTTGGTTACCCAGTATTAATGGCTGCAGATATTTTGCTTTATCAGGCTAATGAAATTCCTGTCGGGCAAGATCAAAAGCAGCATCTTGAGCTAACTCGTGATATTGCGACTCGCTTCAACAATGCCTATGGCGACACATTCACAATTCCAGAGCCATTTATCCCTGAGCACGGCGCTAAGGTAATGTCATTACAAGACCCGCTTAAAAAGATGTCGAAGTCAGATGATAACCGTAACAATGTTATCGGTCTGCTTGAAGATCCTAAAGCCGTATTGAAAAAGCTCAAGAAAGCGATGACTGATAGCGATGAGCCACCCGTGGTTCGATTTGACGTTGAAAATAAGCCAGGCGTCTCTAACCTGCTGAGTTTGATGTCAGGTGTGACGGGTCAAAGCATTGCTAGTATTGAGAAAGATTTCGAAGGCAAGATGTACGGTCATCTTAAAGTGGCCGCAGGTGAAGCTGTCGTCGGTATGCTTGAACCTTTGCAGGCGCGTTATCAAGAGTTCAGAGCCGATCAAACTTTCTTGAATCAAGTGATGCATGAAGGTGCCGAAAAAGCACAAGCTCGTGCAGAAGTAACCCTTAAGAAAGTTTACGAAAAGATAGGCTTGCTTGTATAGTCGCCGTCCAACTATTGAAGCCAGCTAAACGCTGGCTTTTTTATTGCCTAAAAGTGAGTCGTTATATACACATTATTCCTGAAGGGTGAGCCAGTTAATAAAGCTCGCGATGGCAGGTTCATTAGTGCGGCGCTGCTTGCAGAGAAAATTAAATTCAAATCCGGTATCAATTCCTGCAAAGGGGAGTGCGATAAGACGTTTTTGTGCAATATCATTAGCAACCATAAAGTCTGATGCTAATGCAACACCTTGGCCCACGATAGCGGCTTCTATCGCCAATAACACATGGCTAAAGAGGTGTTGTTCCGAATCGTTAGGGATCGCAACATCATTGCTGACTGCCCAACGTTGCCAATCTAATCCTAATGGGCCTTCATCAACCACCAATAGCGCTTGTTTCAGCAACCAATTAAGATCGGTCGCTTGGGTGTTGTTGAGCAAATTTGGACTACAAACGGGGATCAAACGTTCTCTATGCAGCAGCTGTTGCCAATAGCCCGTTTGGTTGTTTTGACCTGTAATAAACATATCCGCCACACTGTCAGATAACACAGGATCGTCAGTGATCATATCGAGTCTTATCTGTATGTCAGGTTGGTGGCGGCGAAATTCGCTAAGTCGAGGAATAAGCCATTTCACCGCGAAAGAGCTATAGACGGCGAGGCGCAGTGTTTGATGTTTCTTCCCAGCTATTAGTTGATTGAGACCGCTTAACTCATTGAATATTCTAGCAGACTCTTGATAAAGCAACTCTCCTTTGGGAGTGAGGGTTAGCCTGCGGCCTTCACGTTGAAATAGGCGTTGATTAAAGTGCTCCTCAAGTAACCTGATTTGATGTGAAACAGCGCTTTGAGTAATGCAAAGCTCCTCGGCTGCTCGAGAAAAATGTCGTTGGCGAGCCGCAGCCTCAAACACTTGGATAGCTCTTAAAGGCGGGAGTTTTCGCATCAGGTAGACGCCTCATTATTAATGTGGTCAATAGATGAATTTAATTCATCTATCATAAGAAATCATCATTTCAATTTGCGTTTTATGCGCTTTATCATGCGCGCAATTGAGATAATGAGAATAGAGCTATGCAGCGTAACCTTATCATTGCATTGGGCCTTTTGGTGTTAGGAAATGTATTCACTGCGCTTTACGATGTATCGATTAAGTGGTTGCCAGAGGATGCCAATGCGGCGATGTTCCTGCTATTACGGCAGCTTTCGGCCATCGTGATCATGTTACCTTTCTGGCTCTATGCGGGCCGCCCACGTAGCCAACATATTCGGCTGCATCTGTTGCGAGCCAATAGTGGTTCGCTGGGTGGGTTGATGTTGATTATTGGCTTAATGTCGCTGCCGTTAGCGACGGTTAGTGCGCTGTTTTACTCAGCTCCGTTAATGATTGTTGTCATGGGGGTGTTGTATTTAAAGGAACGTATCTCTATTGCTCAAATCGGGGCTACATTACTTGGTTTTATCGGCATTTTGATCATTTTACGTCCCAGTGAAATGAATGTTGCCGGCTTTGCCGTACTCATTTCGGCGCTCATTTTTGCAGCCAATCAACTGATGCTAAGAAAGCTACCCTCCAGTGAACCTGCGTGCCTGACTGTCATTCACTATAATCTACTCAGCTTACCCTTAGTGGTGGTGCTTGCCGCGGTTCAGGGCTTCGCTGGAACGAGTTGGACTATGCTAGCCGTTGCTGTGGCGAGTAACTGTTTTTTACTGGCCTATCAGCTATTTTGTATCTTGGCCTATCGCCGTGCGCCTGCAGGAGAGATAGCCATTGCCGAGTATAGTGGCTTGTTATTTTGCGTATTTTTTGGCTGGTTGTGGTTTGATGAATGGCTTGATGGATTAAGCTGGTTTGGTGCGGCGCTGATTATATTACCTTCTTTGATACTGCCTAAGCTGATGCAGTTAGCCAATAAGCATAAACTCGCGGTAAATTAAAAAGCGCCTAGCGGCTTTTAGCTGCTAGGCGTGTCAAAGACTTTAATAACCTTTCTTACACCTGCAGTATGGCGGGCGATTTCGGTGGCTAACTCAGCTTGTTCTCGGTCGACAATCCCTAATAAAAATACTTCACCATTTTCGGTGATCACTTTTATGCGGGTGATATCCAGATCATTGTCATTAAGCATTCGGCTCTTAACCTTGGTCGTTATCCAAGTATCGTTACTGCGGGTAGTAAATGAGGTTGGATTACCAATACGGATCTGGTTGTGGATCTTACCGCCAAGTTTGAGTGCTTGGATGGTATTGATCGCTTTGTCGCGTAGCATTGAGTTGGGGGCTTGACCAATCATCAGTACATTGCCATTCATGGCGACACCAGTAATATTGGTTTGATTTTTCAAGTCGTCATGGGCTGCTAATGCGCTAGAGATTTGAAAATCGGCATTGGTATCTTCAAGCTGAGTCGAGAAACTGCGCTCGTCATTGACCATCATTGCGCCGCCAACCGCGCCGACCATAACGGCCCCGGCGCAGCCTTGTAGCATTAACAGGATTGCAAGGATTGGGAGCAGAGCTCTCATGCTTGCTCATCCTGTGGGAATAACGTGCGGTCAATGTTGTCGCATAGGCAGTGGATCACCAACAGGTGAACCTCTTGAATACGTGCTGTCACATTTGAAGGTACGCGAACTTCAACATCATTAACGCCCATGAGGCCAGCCATGGCGCCGCCATCTTTACCCGTCAGAGCTACAATTGTCATATCACGGCTTAGCGCCGCTTCCATCGCTTTAATCACGTTACCTGAGTTACCGCTGGTGGAGATCGCGAGTAAAATATCGCCCGGTTGTCCCAGAGCCAAAATCTGCTTGGAGAAGATTTCGTCATAGCTGTAGTCGTTACCAATAGCGGTAATGGTTGACGTATCTGTGGTCAGTGCGATAGCCGGTAGTGGTGGACGCTCTATTTCATAACGGTTAAGCAGTTCTGCAGAAAAGTGTTGTGCATCACCAGCGCTACCGCCATTACCACAAGCCAAAATTTTATTACCACCAAGAAGGCATTGAACCATCATCTCGGCCGCTTTTTCAATGGATTCTGGCAGTGCTTCTGCTGCATCAATTTTGGTTTGAATTGAGTGAGTGAAGCTGTCTTTAATACGTTCTAACATGTAAATTTCCTTAAAAGCTAAAATTTGTGACTGATATGCCTTGGTTCAAATAAATAAGGCTTTAGGAGCACTAAAAGGCATTGGTGATCCAGTTGATTTCATTTGCATCGATTGCAACCACATCGAATCGGCATTGAGCATCGATGTTATTGCGTTGCATATAATGGCTCGCCGCTCGGCGTAACCGTTCAATTTTGCCCTGACTAATGGCTTGTATCGCGCCGCCAAATTGCTTGGATTGGCGAAATTTCACTTCAATAAATACCCATTTCTGAGCATCTCTCATTATGAGGTCTATCTCGCCAAATGGGTAGCGCACGTTACGGTCTACTAATTTGAGCCCCTGCTGCTGCAAATAAGCTAAGGCAGAGTCTTCAGCCTTAGCACCTTGAGTTAAATGCGCTGGTTGGCTCATAGGGGCCGTAAGTTTCCACGTTGATAGCGACCCCAACTTAACTGGCGGTTAATAGTACCATCAGGTGAAACTGATAATAAGCCACTGCGCCCCGTATATTGATAGCCTGGCAGAGCGCGCATTTGTGCCAGTTTACTAACCAGTTCAAGTGCATCATAGCCCATGATGTAAAGACGCTTTTGGCTGTTATTCCATGTGGGCCATAAGGCAGCGACTTGGCTCGTCTCCTGATTAGGTTCTAATAACCAAGGAATATCACTAATCGTTAAGTTATTGAGCTCTTGAGCGACGCTGCGAGAGTTACTTTCTACTCGGCTTCTACTGGTAGTGTAAAGCGGCACTGGCTCAGCAAAAACGCTAAAATTGACATCGATAAACGGTTTAAGCAACGGCAAATCTTGGCTACTTGCAATCATATAAATGGCATCGATATCCCGGCGTGAGCGAAAATCGGCTTCAATTTTATCACCTAATAAGGCTTTTATGCGTGCTATACGCTCTTTGCTGTCAATGACGCCCAATGACTTTTGCACAGTAACTTTCATCTCGTCACCGCGATTATAGTAATGGATTTCGGCGGCTTTTTTGGTGAGTGATAGCCATTTTTCGTTGAACGCTTCCGCCATACGGCGACCAATATTGTCGTCACTGGCCAGAATTAACGGCTGCTCAATGCCATCATTAAATAGCTTCTGTGCGGCATCAATCGCTTCATCGGTAGGCGACAACGCAAAGAAGAATCGGTCCTTGCTTGGTGTAACCCCATCGACATGATTCAAAAATAGCTGTGGAATTGGCGTGACATCTGTGGGTGCAACACTGGGCTGTTGTTTTTCCAAGGCCAGTAATGACTCCACCTCTGATTGCAACAGTGGACCAATAACAAAGTCAGCACCGTCTTCAACAGCTTGCTTATATGCGATATCAGCGCCTTGGGCAGAGTCATAAAAGTTGACCGATACAGAGTCATCTGGATTGGCCAGATAGCTGGAAATAATACCCTCTTTCACTGTACTGGCAATCGCTGCTCTTTGGCCTGTTAGCGGCAGCAGCACTGCAATGTTTTTTGGTTTGTATGGCTTAGCATTTAGTGCTCTTTCAAGATCGGTCGGTAACTTCACAGCCCCAGGGTGGCTAGGGTTGTCGTGTTGCCAATTACCTAAATGCTGCACCAGAATTTGTGGGTCTATGGCATAATGCTTAGCAATGTAGGCCAGTTGCAACCAACCTGAGAAAATCGGATTGCTGCGGTCTTGGTTAAATGACAACAAGGTTTGCTCATGCAAAGGTTGTAATATGCGCCAAATATCATTGCCGACCTCGTAAGCCTGTTCTGCCGGAAGGTGACGGCTTAGCAGGCTAAGCTGACGAGTTTGTTCAATGGGTTGCTTGATGAGCTGGTATAGACGAGCCTTAAATTGATAATAAGCCACCCATTGCCAGTCAGCTAATTGCCATTGGCTGGGATAATTAAGTTGAGACAGGGCATCATCGTAGGTAGAGGTTAGCTCTAATAATCTTGCTGTTAAGTAGCGATGTTCGGCCAATAACTCGCTCTTTTGCACTAGGTTATTTTTAATTGAAGCGAGTGTTTTAGCCGCATTACCCGTATCATTTTGATTAATAAAGGCGTGAGCGGCTAACAACATTAACCGATCGCGCTGTTCAGGGTCATTAGCTTGGGCTGCATCGGTTAAGTACTGAGAGGGTGCTAAAGGCGCGCTCACCAGAGAAACTTGAGTCTGCGGCTGCTTTACCGGCGTTGGCGATGTGGCGCAACCGTACAAAACAGTTGATAAAACCGCGATAAAGATAAATTTCGTTGTTTTCAGTCTTTTTAACACAGGGCTTCACTCTGGTAAGATGCTGGCTGTAGTTTAACCTTCTCTTACGCCAGACGAAAGTCTTGTGACAATCATTACAGAGGTAGATATGGACCTGTCGGTCGCTCTTTACATTGTTCCTACGCCAATCGGTAATCTTGGTGATATCAGTAGCCGAGCAATAGAGGTACTAAATAACGTTTCGCTTATCGCTTGTGAAGACACACGACACAGCGGTAAGTTGCTGAGCCATTTTGGTATTGAGACCAGAAAAACCGCACTGCATGATCACAATGAAAGAGATAGGGCTCAGTGGATTATCCAAAAGCTATCGAATGGTGAAGCAGTTGCATTGATCTCAGATGCGGGCACACCGCTGATTTCAGATCCTGGCTACCACCTAGTGTCTCAAGTACGTGAGGCGGGCTACAATGTGATCCCACTGCCCGGACCTTGTGCAGCCATTACGGCTTTGAGCGCATCGGGTCTGCCGTCTGATCGATTCACATTCGAAGGTTTTTTACCTGCAAAAGAGAAAGGCCGACTAGATAAGTTAACTGCGCTAGCTGAAGACCCCCGTACGCTGATCTTCTATGAATCACCGCATCGCATCGTTCACAGCCTTGAATCGATAGTGGCCGCGCTCGGCGCGGATAGGCCGGTAGTGATGGCCAGAGAAGTGACCAAGACTTTTGAGACATTTTTGTCAGGCGCGGCTGAAGAGGTATTAGCAACCGTTAAACAGGATCTTAATCAGCAGAAAGGTGAAATTGTACTCATGTGTCATGGACACCGCGTTGATGAGACACAAGATATTCCCACGGTCGCCGTCAATACCCTTAAGTTGCTTAGCGAAGAATTGCCGTTGAAAAAAGCAGCCGCGATAGCCGCACAAATACATGGCTTGAAGAAAAATGCCTTATATAAGTTTGGCTTAGAGCTAGGTTTATAGCCCTATTTCGGTATGCGCGTTGTCGTTGGTACAGCGCGGCTATTATTAGGTGGTACGCTAGACCTCATTAGGCTATAATCCGCGCCGAGTTGGCCAGACAGTTGCCGCGCTCAATAGAGCGGGGAGGAAAGTCCGGGCTTCAAAGAGCAGGGTACCAGGTAACGCCTGGGCGGTGTGAACCGACGACAAGTGCAGCAGAGAGGAGACCGCCAACTTCGGTTGGTAAGGGTGAAAGGGTGCGGTAAGAGCGCACCGGGCGGCTAGTAATAGTCCGTTGCAAGGTAAACTCTACCCGAAGCAAGACCAAATAGGGTCCCGTATGGCGCTGCTCGCGTTGGGACCGGGTAGGTCGCTTGAGCCTGTGAGCGATTGCAGGCCTAGATGAATAACTGTCCACGACAGGACCCGGCTTATCGGCAAACTCTTTGGATGAAGACAACTGCTTGTTCTGCAAGCAGTTGTCTGATTTCTTATCTCAAACTCCCCCCCCTGTTACACGGTGTGTTACACCACTTGTTACACGCTTTTCCATTTCTAAGTCCAAATCTTACTTACTATCTCAGACATATATCTATTAAAAGTCGACTTCGTAATCTAATTCAGATTGTGGGGTGCTTGTCATGAAAGCCGTTTATGGATTCAATCATCTATATCTGCGCAACAACACTTATTACTTCCGCTTTATCTTGCGAAGACATCGAGTGAAGTTCCAATTCACCTTGAGTTTACAATCAACTGACTTTAGTGAAGCCATTGTTTCATGGAAGAAAATAAGCATTGAGACTGCTAAACTGAAAAAGCTTGTACTGGCTTTCCAAAAGCATGAAACTGAAGAGATTGATCGATTAGTAAATGGATTTAAAGTCAGTATGCAAAAACAGCTCAAGATGCACCACATTGACCCTATCGTTGCAGAGTTAGAGCAGTCTTATAATGACAATGCCCACCTACTTAAGGTACTAGGCAAGAATTGCCCATTAGGTTTCCCTGACAGCTTTCACCATGCTTATAAGTCAATATATGAAGATGGATGCAGTATTTCGTCAGATCAAAAACTGGTGGAATATGTAGGTGGTTTATCTAGTGTTGAAAAATCTGCTTTTATACAGTTTTTAGCAAGTGTTCTTGTTCGTTTCACCGAAGAAGAACACGAGGTTAATAACCAAGGTGGTAAGCCCCTAATTTCTTAGACACTTAACTGTTTCTCAAAGTGCTGCTTTTCGAACTGCACAGGAGACAGTCCTTTATTACTACCATGACGACGCACTGGATTATAGAAATATTCTATATAGTTAAATATTTCTGAGCGAGCTTAATCTCTGTTTTTATAGATTTTTCTCTTCACCCTATCTTTCTTTAGCAATGAGAAAAAGCTTTCCGCAACAGCATTATCGTGACAGTTTCCTCGTCGACTCATACTGGCTTCTAAGTTGTGTTCCTTTAAGAAACTACGCCAATCAGAGCAGGTATATTGCACTCCCTGATCGGAATGTATCAGCACTTTAGATTTCGGTGAACGTCGCCAGATGGCCATTAATAGTGCATCAATTACCAAGTCAGCTTTAGGGGTAT
>NZ_JAEC01000041.1 GCF_000518705.1 Shewanella colwelliana ATCC 39565 | reverse complement strand
ATTGGTCGAGTCGAGACTTTATGAACGTGTACTTTTCTTTGACTCGCTTGCAAAGTACACGGCGGCCTCCTTTAGTATATTTCGCTCTTCAGTAACTCGCCGAAGCTCCGCTTTAAGTTTACGAATTTCGTCTTGCTGATTATCGATGGTGATGTGTTGCTTCTCTGGTTTATCGAACTTGTTAATCCAGTTGTGCAAGCTTTTAGTTGTGATACCTAACCTTTCTGCCACATCAGCGATTTTATAACCACGTTCAGTGACTTGTTTGACGGCTTCAATTTTGAACTCATCGGGATAACGTTTTCCGCGCATGTAACACCTCATAATTTTTGGTCCATTATAACTCTATGAAGTGTCTATTGTTCTAGGGGCTTACCACAAAGTTACTTTTAAAGGAATGCAAGAAAGACACGTTTGGGAGGAGGGGGGGGTCGATATTCACGTTCGTTTTAATGATGGCACAGGCTGTTTCTGTATAGTACGTAATGATGGAGGATTAGATTGGTCTCTCCGTACATTACCTACTCATGAAGAACGAATAAAGCGAGCTAAACGTAAAGCTGGTGATGCAGCAGCCATGATATTGGCACGTATCATTCAAGGGGCGTTGATACTCCTACTTATATTTGGGTTGAGTACCTGCGTGGGAAGTGGTGACCCTAATGCCCCCGATTACTGTGTACCTCGTGTTGAGTGCTAAGTTAAGGAAGAAGCGTGTGCAGATAGACAGACGATAACTCAATCGGCTTTTTGATTGTTATTTGAACTGCATAATTAGTCGTTGCCATAGATTTAATAATTAACGGGGGATAATTAAGTAGAATTGCGGGCACACTTTTGTACAAAACGAGTAGTGGCTTTTCATGTCTGAGCTATATCTGTAGTAGCTGTATGCTAGTTAAGCCAACTTAATGGTAACGACAATTACCATGGTGTTTCCAGTGGTACACGAACCTTGACTGTTTTCCTGTGATGTTAAAATTTATAAACACGGACAAGAACACGCCCTCAAAGAAATGTTCTTGTCCTTATTTACATTGCTGTACCGTTATTATCTAGGTGGCCTTGCTGGATTGTTTCCTCTACTAGGTCCAGAAGGGTTTCCTGTTTTGCTTGGTCCATTTTTTAGTGTATTCATTGATTTGTCCTCATTTGGTGTTCCTAATAAAAGTGAAGGAACGTCACTTATAACAATGTTTCTTTTGATACCAGCCAGTTTCATTTAACACCATTTTATGCAGGCAGTGCAGGAGTCATTGACGTAACAGTTCTGTTATAGCGCATAGGTTCTGAATAGGTAACGTGTGCAGGACCCTGCTTGTCAACGTGTCGCTTATTGATTGAAGTTACAAGGGATTCACGGTGCTTATATGTCCACGGTGCAAGCTGTAACTGGCCATCGCTGTCTTGCCACACCCGTGAAACAACGAGGCTTACATTATCCAGTGCTCCTGACTCAATTTGCAGTGTGCCCAGTAACGTGGAACAGAGCGAGGCATGTACCTTGGTCTTACGTTCTGATAGCCAGATGCCTAGAGAAATAGCTAAGTCTGAGTCGTCTTTGATCAACTGATAGCCTTGGAATACCCTCTCTGCTGCTCCTTCTTCCTGGTGGAAGAACTTCACCTGGTATTGAGGCTTAATATCATCCGGGACTACAGGCTTGCCATCGATAATCACGTCATAGGCCGTTTCGTAGAGCAGTTGAGCGACATCTATTTCCCAGAGCATATCGTCCATAGCATCTGGTTCAGTCCAGAGGAGTCCTATATCTTCATCATACTTAACAGGCCGAATTTCCCAGCTCATCTCATTGCCGCCTTTGAAATGGTGCTCTATGGTTACTCCCCAGGGTAAAGTCTTACTTTGTATATATAATGTTGTTGAATCACGTGGTTGATTTTCAAAAGGCATGGCTGAGTGCTTGATTTCGCTTAGCAGTGAGCGAATTTCATGGCGTACTCCCATGAACCTACCTTCCTGAGTGACAACCCAACCAATCCGTTCAGAATCAGGAGACTGCAATAAAGAGTCCAGTGATATACCAAGTGCTTCAGCTATTCGCTCAGCATTTCCTTGTTTAGTTTGCCTTGTATTACTGGCATCTTCGATGCGTTGGATCTGCCTTTCAGACATGTTGCTTTTTTCAGCCAGATCTTCTTGCGTCATACGGCGTCTTTCACGCACAGCCTTTACAGCGAGGGCACTCAACTCGACATTTTGGTTCATCTCAAACTCTATAGGTGATGTGTTGAAGCCAGTTTAATTAAGACAAACTGACTTGACCACGACACGGAGCACGACATTAGTCATTATTTTGCAGATATTCATTTGGGTGGACTTACTGGTGTTATCAAAGTTTTGCTATATCTATGGCGGGAGAATTTGGTTAACTTCAACTTAACGGTAACAGTAATTAACCTTAGGTATATTAACCTTTAGCCATGTGGTATCTAGTACGGGTAAATGCTATTGGCCAGGTTCCTCGGTTCAATTTTTGATTCTGAAAGTATTGGTGTCAGATATTTTCGGAATTTCCCCCACATACTCCAACCCCTCCTCAAAGTAAAAGTCATAAAAAGTCATGACGAGTGGTTTTAACTGTTGACAACGTGTTTTAGTTGTCCTACCTTAAATGTCATTAGTAGTTGTCCTGACTATTTTTGACTTGGAGGTGCCAATATGACCGTATATCACATAAGACCGAAACCACATGGAATTAATAGAGAGTCTGACTTTCTCAAGGGAAGGGTCTCAATTGGGTGGCCGTGTGGTCAGGACCTAAGGGGCTTGAGTAGAGATGAATTACAGCAAGCACTGGCTCAAGAATACCCAGAGATCAATGCACATAACCTTTCTCAAGTGGAGCAGTTTCTACATATCGAGGTTGGCTCAATAGTGTTGAGTCCATCAGAAAGTAATGTTGAAAGTATGCATCTGTTTCGTACCGTCGAATCCCCACAATATGATATGAATCGAGATAACTCAAAAGAAGGGAACCCTCATGGTGTGGCCGTTGAACATATCATGACAGTAAAGAAGTCACTCCTTCCACCGGGTGTTTTGAGGTCATTGAAAGGCGCACGCAAAACGGTATGTAATTTTTCTAAGCATGCTTCAGCGATGGGTGAGTTCCTTGAAGTTGCTGAACATTTATCCGAAGAACCTGTGACAGCAGAGTTTGAGCTACAAAATAAAGTACGAAATACGCTAATTCAGGCTCTGGATAGTGAGAATGAGGTTGTGCGGGTTCAAGCCGCTGCAGCTCTGTATCAATCAGCCTGAACCGGCTTCCGATACCTGTTAACTTATCGGAGGAGCTTAAGATGACTCATGATATTAAGTCAGCTCTTGGCAGTTCGGTGAAGGTACTTCACGTATCTGATCTGCATTTTAACCAAGCTCAATTTGAGTGGGTAGCAGAGCAGTCGTGCAATTATGATGTGTTGTGTATTAGTGGTGATCTGCTTGATGACTCTTTGAATCAGGCAGTCAACAGTGAGGAGCAAATTGAGTGGATCAAGCGGTGGACGCTTACACTCAGTATTCCTACATTTATCTGCTCTGGTAATCATGATCAGATAGAGTTTGAAAATGATGAGCAGCCATCAGCACGGTGGCTTAGCAGGTTGAAAAAAGATCATCTCTACCTTGATGGGAATATTGTCGAGATAGGTGGTTTTCACTTTGGCTGTATACCATACGAAAGTCCTAACTTTCATCAATTTAGAGATTGTGACGTATTACTACACCACGTCCCGCCATCTAAGCTCAAAGTCGCTAAGCAGGGAGGGGAAGACTGGGGGTGCCAAGATATCCGAGCCGCCATCAAGTTTGGTGAGTTGCAGGCAAAGTATGTTCTATGCGGCCATGTTCATCAGCCCCATGCTCGCTTTAGTAAATTTAAAAACAGGATTATTTCTAACCCAGGTAGTAACCCTAGCGCTGAAAAGCCGAATTTTAACTCTATAACTCTAACGGAATGTGAGAAATAGTTATGACAAAACCTTTCGCTCGAAAATTTACTCTTAACCATTTACCTAAAGAAAACCCCGAGTGGTGGCAGGACCTTCTACAAAGGCTCAAGCCTGCTGGTGAAGAATTAGATGACTATGGGCTTCGCTTGGCTGTACGTGAAAACTACCTCAATTTTTATCATAGGGGGCAAGCTATTGCGAAGGTTGCTTTTAACCAGAAAAAAGAGTTGTACTCAGAACAACATATTAAGTATGTTTTTGAGGATGCCAAGACGCAAAAATATGTCAGATTAACTGGAAATGATGCAAGTATTATTAACCCCGAAAAAGAGGGTGACAGTGCAACTTACCAAGGCTGCAAGACGTTAGAAAAGTGGATTGATTGTGCAAAGAAGTATGACGGTATTGAAAAAAACTTTGTCGAAGAAGTTACCGCTATAAATGACAATATTATCGATATGGAGATGGGGCTACCTGGTAGTGGTTACCGCATTGACCTCGTTTCACTAGAGCGACAAGGCAATTTAGCACATGTTGTTTTTTGGGAGGTGAAGCTCACGACTGATAAGCGATGTCGTAGCAATAGTGAAAGCCCCGAGGTACTTGAGCAGTTGGCGCGTTATAGCGAGTTTTTAACGGACACTCACCGACAACAACAGTTAATAGAGGCGTATGTTACTGCTTGTGAAGTACAGGTTGAGATAGCTAAGTTAGCAGGGAAGGCTGTATCGCCAATCATTCAACAGGTTGCAGCAGGTGATTTAGGGTTAGCCATTGATTGTGAACCTAGGTTATTAATGTATTACAACAAAGAGAAGGATAAACAAAGCAGTTGGTTACCTCATGAAGAGAAACTGAGTAACAGCGAAGTCGCTGGGAACAAAGTGAAAATGCAGATAATGACTGAAGGTAGCTGTTACAAACTTCAGAGTAAGGAGCAGCTTTAATGCCACAGACCTCAGTAACTATATTGCGTGGAGCAGATACCATTGGTGGTAGCTGCGTAAAAATAATCCATGGCGAAGATAGCATTGTGTTAGATTACGGTGCTCCTCTCATGGATAGCACAGGAGCATCGATTGATGCGGACTTGGCTTCAAGCCCATCGATGGAAAATGGTATTTTGCTTGATATTCAACAGCAAGATACTAGACCTCCTTTGGCTTATCTCTTATCCCATGCACATCCAGATCATTATGGTCTGCTGAGGTCATTACCTAAAAGCTCAAACATATACCTGTCAGATAGTAGTTACTCTATGATGACCATTGGCAACTTGTTTTACCCTGAAGCATTGCGATTTAGTTCACTGGAACAGTGCCGACAGTTCTCACCTGGAAAACCATTTCAAGTTGGTCCATTCACAGTGACGGCATTTTTAATGGATCATTCAGCCTTTGGCGCATGTAGTCTTTTAATAGAGGTTGATGGTAAGCAGGTATATTACACTGGGGATTTTCGTGGGCATGGCAGAAAGTCACAGGTTAGCGATTACATCTACGAAAATGTGAAGCAGCCTGATCTAATGCTGCTTGAGGGAACGACCCTTGATGGAGGACACTCGCAACAATTTCCTACTGAAGTTTCGGTTGAAGAGGCTATGGTTTCGGCCCTTGATGAGGGTGATGGGCCAGCCTTTGTTTCAGCCTCAGGTAGCAATATTGATCGAATTGTAAGCCTCTATAACGCAACTAAACGCACAGGAAAAAAGCTAGTTATCGATCTATACCAACTTTACTTGCTTGAGGCGCTAAAGAAGTACTCCCCTAGCTTACCACCACATAAAAATGATCACCTAAAAGTGATATTTCCTCAATCCCAATTAGCTATCATTAAGTCTGAGTTTGGTGATGATTTCCTGCGATACAGCAACCGCCATGTGAATCTTAGTAAGCTGAAGGGGACTAACTACGTATTCAGATTATCTCCCTATGCAATGACCCCTACCTTGACTCATTTAAAGAAAAAGGGGCAAAACCTAAACTTATCTACTCTATGTGGTTAGGTTATCAAAGTAAGCAGCCTAAGTTTGCAGAGATAGCCAATAAATATCAGGAGTCATGGCAATACATTCATACGAGCGGTCATGCTTACCTAGAGCACTTACAGAGCTTCGCAGGTAATATATCACCCAAGGTTTTAGTACCTATTCATACTCTTAACAGTGACAAGTTTTCAAGCTATTTTGATAACGTTCACATAGTAGAAAATGGAGAGTCGATAGTCTGTGAATGACATGCATTGAGCTGCTGTGAGGTGGAGCTAGTGCACAGTGGTTTGGATACGCGATATCAAGAGAGCGAAGTTGGAAGCTAAGAGACTGTCATCGTGAGACTTCATGATAATCATTATGCTCGTACTTGACCGAGATATAGTGGCAATAGCCTAATCGCTCCAAGTTCACTAGGTAGAGCCGAATTAGAACCTGTTGTGAAGTGGTTGTAACTTACGGTTACCGTGAAGTTAAGCCTGTATATGCCATAAAACACACGGTTTACCAATGGCTTGCCAACTTAATGATAATAACTATTATCGTTAAGTTAGTTTGATATATGCGAGAGATCTCATATGGAGTATGTTGGGCTTGTAGATATTCCAGCCAGGTAGTAGCGTTTTGTTTATTGAAAATAAGGAAATCAATATGTCGGAAAATGGAATCCCAGCTAGTTACCATCCAATTCAAAAGCTATTGCAGCACACATACCAAGCACTTCAATTTCATGAAGAACAATCCAACAGAAATGGTGAAAAATTCAATATTTTTAATATCTTAAATATTGGAAAGAAAGAGGTGGAAACGCACTCAAGGTTTTTATATGAATTGCTTTCTGTCAACGGCCGACATGAAATGGGTGATACTTTTCTCAATCTCTTTGCTGCGACTGTCCTAGGGGTAGATGTTGAATCGCAAGTGTTCAAAGTTACTAGAGAGGATGGCACTGGGGAAGGTAGACGTGTGGACTTTGTACTAGAGTCTTCAGATTATCTCATTGGTATAGAGATGAAGATTGATGCTGGGGACCAGCATAAGCAACTCTATGATTACAATGAAGCTCTCAAAAAGCGGGGGGTGGGAAAGACAGTGAAGCTTTTTTACCTGACATTAGATGGTAAAGCAGCCAGCAAAAGTAGTTTAAATGGCTTACTGGAGAGCCAGTATGAGAGGGTTTCATTTCATAATCAGATCATCAGTTGGATATCTTGTTGTATCAAAGAATCAGCTATGAAAAGTGTTCTGAGAGAGGCGCTAGTCCAATATCAACTACTACTAGAAGCATTAACAGGTCAGCGAAGGGAGTTTGAAATGAATTTAGGCAAGGAATTAGCTTCGAATAAAGATGATTTGACCGCAGCATTAGCGATTGAGCAGGCTGTTGTAGAAGCCAAAATTATTCTGCAAGAACGCTTTTGGATGCGCCTATATGAGAAGTTAGAGCAAAAAGAACGGAATGTAGCAGTTTATGGTGGAAAGTCGATAAAGGCGATTGCTGTAAACTATTATAAAAACAGTAAAAATAATAAAAACATTGGTTTGAGGTATCCCATTGCTGACTTCCAAGGTATGAAGATCTGGATGTACATAAACTTATATGATTGGGTTCATTACGGTCTTCGTATTACTGATGAGAATGGTCAGATTTTTGGACAAGGGGACATGAAAGCTAGTCTCAGTAAGCACTTTCCAAAAGGGAATGCATATTGCAATAATGACTTAGATTGGGTTGTTTGTTATTACAATGATGAAACCAGTGAGCAGAAGAGAATCAAGTTTTCCAAAGTTGATATGCCAACCACTCTAGCTTTGACAAATGAGCAAGAGACAGATGAGCTTCTCAGTCATCTTGTTGAACATCTTAACGCTATTGAGAATCGTTTTTTGGAAATTAAATAGCGAACAATAAGTAACCATTAAACTCTGTTACACGGTCTGTTACACTGGTTGTTACACACATTAGTGGTTACTTACTATGAAGCTCAATAAAATCGAGTGTCGTGAGTCGGCTAAGTTGTCTTATCGGCCAACTCACCTATCAATAAAAGCCCGCTTGTTTATGACAGGCGGGCTTTTTGTTTTTCCTGTTTTATTCCCTTAGACAAGGGGGGGCTTACCAGTAGTCTGGTGAACTCGTTCATGTTTTAAAAAGGTCTTCTGTTGCCTGCAAATTTTCTATTACTGCTCGCTGCCGCCATTTGGGGATTTGGTTTTGTCGCCCAAGCGCTCGGCATGGAGCACTTGTCTCCCTTTATGTTTAATGGGTTGAGATTCTTTATTGGTGCATTGAGTTTGTTACCGCTAGTGGTGTGGTTCTATCGCCAACAGCGTTTGGTGGTGGGCGGTAAGCGTTCACTCGCTATAGGCTCACTCTGTTTGGGGGCCATATTGTTTGTTGCTGCCTCATTTCAGCAGGTAGGATTGCTGCACACCACGGCAGCTAATGCGGGTTTTATTACTGGGCTTTATATTGTGCTGGTGCCGATTTTAGGTTTAGCTCTAAAGCATAAAACTGGCCTTAACACTTGGGTGGGATGTGCCATCGCCGTTATCGGTCTCTATTTCCTGAGTATTAAAGATAATATGAGCATAGGGTTAGGTGATGGATTGCAGCTTATTGGTGCGCTGTTTTGGGCGATGCATATCCTGGCTATTGATCACTTTGCGAAAAAACACTCCCCGTTATTGTTAGCACAGCTACAGTTTATTTTCTGTGGCGTATTGAGCTTATTGGTGTCGGCGGTTATAGAGGTCACGACTTTGGAAAATGTGGCGGCTGCATGGGGCTCATTAGCTTATGCTGGCATCGTATCTGTGGGTATTGCTTATACCTTGCAGGTGGTGGCGCAGAAGAATGCGCACCCAGCTCATGCTGCGATTATCTTATCCTTAGAGGCAGTGTTTGCTGTTATGGGTGGCATTCTATTCTTGGGAGAGAGTTTAGATAACCGGGCGCTGTTTGGCTGTTCTCTAATGTTAGTCGGCATGCTGGTCTCGCAGGTTCCACTGCGTTATTTAATTAAGTCTCGACATCAAAAAGTCGTCAGTTAGTGTTACCGGTTTCGCTTCATTCGGTATCCCCGTAATGACTTGCGTTGGCGTCTAGATTAATAGGGCATGTTCATTTCTGGATACATAATGGGATCTAAGTAGGCGGGTTCCATCTGCCACTTTTGGTAGATGTCGGCTAACTTACCTTGGTTTAATAAGCGTTGAAACTCGTGGTTAAAGGTTTTGACGGTTTCAGCAGAGGTGTGCTCCATGTTAAAGGCGACACAGTAGTAGATATGCTTGTGAGTGCTTAAATAGTTAAGGTTATTTAGACCGAGCTTCTCCACATAATAGCGCCCGACCTCCTTATTGACATAATACGCCGAGAAGCGGCGTTTATTGAGCATCTTAAGGGGTAATTCATCCCCTTGGGGATAGATAGCTGTTTTAAATTTTTCATAGTTAAGCTGGGAGAGTTTTTGCTGCTGTAACATCAATGAGGTATAGGTGTTAGAGGGGCCGTAAACACCGACAGTCCTACCCGATAGTTGTGTTAATGAGCTAAATGAGAGTTTATGCAAGGAATAGAAACCATATTCTGTTTCCACCATGGGGATAGAAAACCACATGCTGGTGGCGCGCTCAGGATTCCAACCTAAAAAGATCCCCTGCACTTCGCCTGCGGCAAACAGATGTTTTGCTCGTCGGTTAGGTAACACGGAAACACTGCATGGTTCTAACCACTCTTGACAGAAGCGCTGAGCAAGTTCAACGAGAATACCAACGGGTTTCTCATTTTCATCTTGGTAGCTAAATGGGGCAAAGTCATGAAATACAAATTTAAGCGGCATAGCATGGGCTGAGTTGGCTAGGGTAGGGGCCCAAAAAAAGAGAGAGATTAATAGAATCTGATAGTGTTTCATCTTGGTGCTACCGCAGGGAAAAGGTCTATTTATTAGTGTAGACCGAGATGATTAGTTTGGCTGGTGGAGGGTTAGAAATGGCGTTTAACTTGGAAACGCCACTCCCAACTGTTGACCTCTTCGCCTGTGGTAAAAGGCACCGAGAAATCGATATGTGCCACATTGCCATAACTTGAGCGAGAGGAGTAGATCCTTGCGCCGATACCGACACTACCAATGGGGGCGGACTCCTCATTGTTTGTGTCTGGCCCACCGCTAGCTTGACCATAATCGGTAAATACTGCCCAGCCCAGTTCGGCTAATTGATAAAGGTTGATGTTGGGGTAGTTACGTATTTCAGCGGTTACTAACCATTGGTTGTCGCCGTGTTGATAATCGTTGGGATAGCCGCGAACGCCAGTGTTGTCGCCAAGGGCAAAGGTTTTATCTAAATAGTTATTTTGCGATGTACTTAAGCTAACTTTTGAATAGGCGGTCCACTTAGGAGTGATTTGATAAAAGTATTCGGCGATAGCATTGACCTTGAAATAGTCTGGTTGGCTGGTGGCAAAAACGCCTTCGCCATTCATGGCCAGTAAGATCAACTGCTGCTCATCTTGATAACCCCGGGAACTGCGCCAGTCAATGTGGTAGCCTACGGGGGCGCTGTCGCTAAGGTCTTGGGTTTCAATACCTAACTTAACGTAGTGCTGCCAACCTAGGTTGAAGTCTTCGTTATAGTTGATTAAGTGCACATTATTGAGCACCTTAAAATCATCTTGAATATATTGATAGGCAGCCCATGGATAGAGGTAGTCTCTGTCTTGTGGCAGTACACTGTCTGGATAGAGCTCAATGTTGTCAAAGGTGTGCTCATCTTGAGTGACTCCCACAATGATGCGCGATCGCCAGTCACCTTCGCGGTTTAAGCGCCAGCCATATTGTGCGTTGGCGTAGTTAATTTGGTGCTGAAATTCATTAATGTCATTGCCGTTCTGGCGCAGTGTGTCGACACGTAAGTCATCAACATAGCGGCCGGAGTACATGTCGACACTGTCTAAGGTAT
The DNA here is from genome assembly GCF_000518705.1 of Shewanella colwelliana ATCC 39565. Classification (GTDB taxonomy): domain Bacteria; phylum Pseudomonadota; class Gammaproteobacteria; order Enterobacterales; family Shewanellaceae; genus Shewanella; species Shewanella colwelliana. The sequence goes on along the minus strand of NZ_JAEC01000041.1, from coordinate 24,164 downwards.
AAAAAGGTTTAGTAAAGTCTAACTGGGTCGCTTGGCCATCACTATTGTCATAAAAGTTTGCCGACAGAGTTGAGTGCTTGACCCAATTGTCCATGGGGGCTTGAAACGCCAATTGGTACCCTGTTCTATCGGCGCTGGACTTATATTTGAGTCGGGTTCGAATGCCGTAACCGAGTAGATTGTCCTCTTTTATGCCGAATGAAAACTTGCTTTCACCACCGCTTCGGCCGGCGCTAAAAGTCGGCAGCAGTGACCAATTATCCCAGGTTTCCACTAAAACCGTTTCACCCTCTTCATCAATATCCGCAGCAGGGTCTTTAGTGGCAAAGTTTATTTTGGCATCGCGAATATAGGGTTCATAGCGCAAAATTCGTTGCGCCTCATCTAAGTCTTTCTGTGACACTTGGTCATTATCGTTAAAGCTGAGCTTATTAAGAATCGCTGATTCACGAGTGTTAATGTGTAAGTAGTTGGCCCAGCGGTGGATAAAAAAGGCATCGGGATCGGACTCATCAAAAATGGCGTTGCTCACTACGACGATTTTATTGATTTTAGTTTTTTGGGTGTGCTTGTTGTCCGTATTGCTGGTGGCGATTTCTGTAGGTTGCAAGGTTTCCGCTAGCGCTGGCTGGCAAATGAGTAGAGAAGATACAGCAATGGCAGAGCGGGAAATCTTTCGCATAGGCAACCCATCATAATCACTTTTTTTATTGGAATGTGCCGATTTTTACATTTGCAGCACATTCTAATAACACACCTGTGACGTGAATTAGTCAAGGTATAAAGCAGTTTTAAATGATGGTTTTAATTGCCAAAATACCGAGGCAGCAATGGACTGTGCCTCGGCATAGCGCCAATAATTATAGTGTTCTACGTGGCGGGACGGCGACGTTGGCGAAAATTAAGCCGGCAATGAGCGACATAAATATCAGAAAAATCTGTGTACCAATGTGGGACTGATTAAGCATGGTTTCACCCAAAATCAGGGTGTTCAACCCGATGTAAGTTTTGCTCCCAGGGACTAAGATAACGATCCCTTGCAAGAGCGCTATCGAGGCGGGCGCTTTCATCCAGCGAGCATAAAGGTTCGAGTAGATCCCAACGGCTAACGCCCCAAAAAATATCCCGATAGAATCGCCAAGATAGATACCTGCAAGCATCGCCGAAAAGAAGGCGACGATACCGGCTAACACTCCCCATGGAGAGTCTTTTAGCCGTGCCTTAAAGATAATCACCAGCGCCATGGATAATATCGGTACCGCAGACTAAATTGCCCAGCGAGGTAGTGGGGCTGGCTCAAAATTGATCGCTTCACCGAACAGTGCATTCCCTATCACCATGCCAAATATTGCCCCAAAATAGAGCTTGAACAGCAGCATGGAGGCGTCCATTATCCGAGCGGTACCAGAAATAAGATCCCTTGCCGCCAGCTCCGCTAACCCCAGGGTCAGTGCCAAACCCGGCACAAAGATAATAATGCCAGAGAGGATCACCACAGGGATATTAATGTAAGGATCAAAGTGGGAAATTGCACATGTAATTATTGCACAGAGGATGGCGGCCAGGGGCTCTAATGTTTCAGCCATACGCTTTGAGCGTTCGGCGCGATAAACCAAGCCATATACCATGAACCCAAGCATGGCCGACCAAAACACATCGTTCCAACTGGTGCCCATTAACATGGCAAATGCCCCAGCTGAGCTACCAAAAGCCAGTAAGGTTAGCAGCGGGCCGTAAGGGTTTGGTTTATTGGCAATCTCTTCTAGCCTATCTAAGGCTTCTGCTAAGGACCGTTTGCCAGATACAAGCTCTTCGACTAATTCATCAGTACGGGCCAGTGAACCGAGATCAAGCTCGCCCGGTTTTACCCTCGCAACATGGTTATATTCTTGGTCGGTGTCATGCTGTAAAACAAAGGTCATTGCCGTGGGCGAAATCAGGAAGTAGCCCTCAATCCCTAACAGATTAGAGATTGTTTGTAGGTGAGCCTCCAGACGATATGCTGGAGTACCAAACTTGTGTAAGGCTTTACCTAATTTGATGATAAAACGGCGTTTTTCAATGAACTCAGCGTTATCCAATTTTACAGTCCGTGATGGTGATATAAGTAGGTGAATCCAAACGAGCGCATAGTAACCTATCTTGTACCAAAAAGGTTAATGGCTTGGAAAAATTTTAACTAAGGCATAGAGTATGGTGTGCTTTTAATGGATAAGGAAATGGAATGTCAGCGAGTGTATCGGGTTTATATATAGCAATAACCGCAATCATGGCGGTTTATCTGACGCTGAGAGTGATAAAATTACGCCGAAAATTCAGTATAGGTATAGGTGTAGCGGGTAATGAGCCGCTTCGACTTGCCGATAGGGTGCATGGCAATCTATTAGAGAATGCACCAATAGCCATGGGATTATTGCTGGTGGCAGAGCTGAATGGTTTGCCTGCGCTCTATATTCACATTATTGGTATCGTCTGGCTTATTGCTCGTGTGTTACATGCTGTGGGGTTAACCCAAGGAAAAGGTGGTTATCATTTTGGCCGTTTCTGGGGGGTATTAACCACTTGGTTGGTTATCCTTACGCTGTCTGTGGTTAATGTTGTTTATTTTGCCGTGAGCTAGATTTTCTCTGGTTTTGCTGCTTTTTTGTTCGCCTACAATGGCGTTTCACTGTTATACTCCGCGTCCTTTTTGTTGCTGTACTTGGACGTGTGAATGTCTGAGTCGATAACAGCGACCGTTACTTGGCAGACTATAATCTGCCATAGTATTTACATTGGTTTGGAAGTTAGGCAGTCATATTCATGCAGGTTGAATCCACGTTATTTACGCATCCCAAATATTTAAATCGCACTGAAAAACCAGCGCCATTTTTACCTATGTCTCGAAAAGAGATGGATAAATTGGGCTGGGACAGTTGTGACATTATTATCGTCACAGGCGATGCCTATGTGGATCATCCAAGTTTTGGTATGGCGGTGATTGGTCGCATGCTTGAAGCCCAAGGGTTTCGCGTGGGGATCATCTCCCAGCCTGATTGGTCGAGCAAAAACGATTTCATGAAGTTAGGCAAGCCAAACCTCTATTTTGGTGTTACCGCTGGCAACATGGATTCGATGATCAACCGTTACACGGCTGAGCGTCGTTTGCGCCATGATGATGCCTATACTGCGGGTAATATCGGTGGTAAGCGTCCCGATCGTGCGGTAACTGTGTATACCCAGCGCTGTAAAGAAGCCTTTAAGCAGGTACCTGTGGTTATTGGTGGTATTGAGGCGAGTTTACGCCGTATTGCCCACTATGATTATTGGTCTGATAAAGTGCGCCGCTCAGTTATTCTTGACGCCAAGGCCGATATCTTAGTCTATGGCAACGCCGAGCGTCCGCTGGTGGAGCTGTCACACCGTATTGCGTCGGGTGAGCCAATCAGTGAGATCCATAATGTGCGTGGTACCACGGTTATCCGCAAGGAACCATTACCTGAATGGAAAGGCATGGATTCGCGCAAGCTAGATCAGCTGCATAAAATTGACCCTATCCCTAATCCTTATGGTGCCGACGATGTGGGTTGTCAAAATCTCTCAGGCCCGAGCGATGTTAAGGTGTTCGACAACGAAGCGCCTAAGCCAATTACGGTGCAGCCGCCGCGTCCTAAGCCGTGGGAAAATACTTATGTGTTGTTACCTAGCTATGAAAAAGTGGCCGAAGATAAGTATCTATATGCCCACGCATCACGGATATTGCACCAAGAGCAAAACCCTGGCTGTGCGCGTGCGTTGTTTCAACCCCATGCCGAGCGCGCAATATGGGTTAATCCACCTGCTTGGCCGCTGAACACCGATGAGATGGATGGGGTGTTCGACTTAGCCTATAAGCGTGTGCCGCATCCTGTGTATGGCAATGACAAAATCCCTGCCTATGACATGATTAAGACCTCGATTAATATTATGCGAGGCTGTTTCGGTGGCTGCTCGTTCTGCTCGATAACCGAGCATGAAGGGCGCATTATTCAGAGCCGTTCGCAAGACTCTATTATTAAAGAGATCAAAGACATTCAAGACAAGGTCCCCGGTTTTACAGGGGTTATTTCTGATCTTGGTGGACCCACGGCAAACATGTATCGCTTAGGCTGTAAGAGCGAAAAAGCCGAGAAAACCTGCCGCAGACTCTCCTGTGTCTTCCCCGCTATCTGTGGTCATCTCGATACTGATCATCAGGCGACGATCGATCTGTACCGCGCCGCGCGCGATGTGCCGGGCATCAAAAAGGTACTGATTGCTTCGGGTGTGCGTTACGACTTGGCCACCGAAGATCCACGTTATGTGAAAGAGTTGGCGAGTCATCATGTAGGGGGCTATTTAAAAATTGCCCCAGAGCACACCGAAGAGGGGCCGCTCAACAAGATGATGAAGCCGGGCATGGGCACCTACGACAAATTTAAAGAGCTGTTTGATAAGTATTCTGCCGAAGCGGGTAAAAAACAGTACCTTATCCCCTACTTTATCTCGGCGCATCCGGGCACCACAGATGAAGATATGGTGAACTTGGCGCTGTGGCTTAAAGGTGAGAAGTTTAAACTCGATCAGGTGCAAAACTTCTATCCATCACCAATGGCTAACGCCACGACCATTTATCACACTGAGCTTAATTCACTTAAAAATGTCAAGCACACCAGTGAAACGGTGGATGTGCCCAAAGGCGGGCGTCAGCGTAAGCTGCACAAAGCCTTGCTGCGCTATCATGATCCAGCGGGCTGGCCAATCATACGTGAAGCCTTGGTTAAGATGGGCAAAGAACACTTAATTGGTGGTGGTTTAAATTGTTTGGTTCCGGCTGAAACACGTCAAGAGCGTCAAGGTTTATTAGCCAAAGGCGCAAAGGGTAAAACGCCTGCCGGTAAAAAGGCGGTGACCCGTTTTTCGGCTAATCAATTTGATGACAGAAAGGGTAAAACTTCATCTTCTGATAAGCCAAAATCAGCGGGCAAAGCCTCAACCAATAAGCAAGGTGGGGGTAAGCCGGGGCCAGCAGGCAAGGGCGGTAAACGCCCTGTGAAAAATGCCTGGGGCACCACGCCTAAACATCAACGCTAGCGAAAACAGTGATCAGCATAAGCTAGTCAAATGAATCAAAATAGGGGAATATCAGTGATATTCCCCTATTTTTTAGGAGTGCTTATGAGTGATCTAACGGGTGGAAATGGCGCGGATGCCTACAGTGATGAAAGCTTTTGGAATAAGGTAAAACAGTTTGCTAAGCAAGCAGGGCGTGAGGTGATAGATAACGCTTTATGTTTATATTACGCAGCGCAACGACCCGATACCCCAAAGTGGGCGAAAACCGTGATATTTGGCGCTTTGGCTTACTTTATTGCACCAATCGATGCGATTCCAGACCTGACGCCTTTTGTTGGTTTTACCGATGATTTGGGTGCGCTGGCGGCTGCGTTAGCTATGGTAAGCGTCTATGTGGATGACAATGTCAAAAACCAAGCCGCAGAAAAGACTGCGGCTTGGTTTGATTAACTGTTGTTCAGTCGCTTAATGTATGCTGCCGCGAGAGGCTACTGATTCTCCATAAGCCACTGAGCAGAGGTTGTTGCTGTTGCGCCACCAAATGAGAGTGATAACAGGTTGGCTGCAACCAGTTGTTCACCGCTGAAGTCATGGTTATGGTAACTTAAAGCGGGTGCGGCAATGGCATCACTAATGACTTCGCAGCGATAGCCCTTATTAACAGCGCTGCGTGCAATGGTTTGCACACAAGCCTGGGCCATAGCGCCAACGATCACCAAGCGTTCTATGCCTAGCTCTACCAATGTCTGCTCTAAAGCGGTATCGATAAAACTATCTACTTGATGCTTTACGATAACAGGCTCATTAGCTAAGGGGCTTACACTTGCCTCTATCTCCACCCCTACGGTATTAGCGCGAAAAAAAGCAGACTCATTATCTTCAAAGATATGCTGAATATGGATCACCGGTAATGCTTGCGCTCTAAAATGGGTCAATAGCGTTTTGGCATGCCGAGCCGCGATCTCGGTATGCTCCAAGGGGAATTTTCCACCTTTGAAGTAGTCATTTTGCAGATCGACCAATACTAACGCTGTGCGTTTACACTGTTCAAGTGGCGCAGTGAGTTGGTTTAGTACGCTAAAGTCATCCTCTTCTAAATACCAATGTCCATCATCATTGAGTGTCCACAGCTCTTTACTGATAAAGCCACTGGCGATATTCATTGACCAGTTAGCAGATAAGATGGCTTGTTTGTCATTGAGCACTTTAATCTCGACATTACGGTAAACCAGTTGCGCGGGACCGCTTTTAGCAAACTCGCTCCAAAATGCACCGATTGCGCTGATACCGTTGAAACGCCCAAATGGCGAGACTTGCATTGTCGCCCCTTGTTGATAACGGTCGATACAGGCTTGAACATTCCCCTGGTTAAAATTTGCAATCCATTCACGGCTTGCCTGCATCACTGATTGACGTATTGACTGACTCATCATATTTCTCCTGATTAATTCATTTGTTTTCCTATGACGAGCAGTCTATTGTGTTTTTATTAGTTAATAATTAGCCAGATGGTGAACCATATGTTCATTAAAAATGAACAAAGAAGGCTGAGTTACCAAATGTTAGTCTTCGATGAAGTGATCAATAAGGGGTCGTTTACCGCCGCAGCCGAAGCCTTAGGGCATACAAAGTCAGCTGTGAGCCAATATATTAGCCAGTTAGAGTCTGATCTTGGTGTTCGCCTACTCAACCGCAGTACTCGGCAATTGAATTTAACACTCGCCGGACAAAAGCTGGCCAAACGTAGTGAACAGCTGGTGGACTTGTTGTCAGTAACCTTAGATGAGCTTAAATCACTTGAACAGGCACCTCATGGAAGGGTATCCATAACTGCACCTCATGCTTTTGAGCGTAATATCGTGACACCTTTGGTCGCGGAGTTGTGCTATGAATATCCAAACCTCACCCCTGAGCTGGTGTTTACCGATGAACGGCTGGATCTTTTAGCGCATAAGTTGGATATCGCCGTGTCAGTTGGGCCGCAAAAAGATAGTAATTACAATGCTATTGCCATAGGGAAATTGGACAGTATTTTGGTGGCAGCCCCGCGTTACCTTGCCAGAGCGAAACCTGTCTCATCACTGACACTTGCTGAACACCACTTAGTTATTTTGCCTTGGCAGCACAGGGCTGTGCTAACGGCAGGATTGGGCGATAGCCTGATATTTGATAGTGACAAAATCTTACGCGTGAACACCTCAATCAGTGCAATCAATAGTGTGAAATCTGGAGTCGGAATCGGCTTAATGCCCTCAATCTTTATCAAAGATGAATTAGATAGCGGGGTGTTGCAGAGAGTTTTGCCTGAGATTGAAGGGGAGATGAGGGCTGTTTATGCGTTGCATTCTTATCAGAAGCAGTTACCACTGGTGTTAAGACGGTTTGTCGAGCGGCTTAAATTGGCGTTTGCTCAACAGACAAAAATGAAACCATTGCTTTAATGCACCAATCGATGCGATCCCCTATTTGACGCCACTGGTTGGCTCGATGATTTGGGTGCGCTGGCGGCTGCGTTAGCTATGGTAAGCGTCTATGTGGATGACAATGTCAAAAACCAAGCCGCAGAAAAGACTGCGGCTTGGTTTGATTAATTCTGCGGTGCTTAATATAGTGACGCTTCACCGTCAGGGCGATTTTTAAAGCGGCGATGCAGCCACATATATTGCCCTGGAGCTTCCATGATAGAGGTTTCTACAATTTTGTTGATAAACCGAGCACCAGCCTCGGGATCCTGCTTGGGAAACTTGTCTATAAGCGGCGCTTTTATGGTGAGCGTGTAATCTCCTTTGTCGTTATTACGCACCATCACGAGCGGCACAATCGCACAGTCTGAGCCATCGACCAGAATGCTAGTACCTGTGGTTGTGCAGGCATTATCAACCGCAAACAATGGCGCAAAGGCCGAACGCCTGCGGCCATAATCATGGTCCGGTGCATACCAGAGACGCTCGCCATTATTTAATGATTCCAGCATGAATTTGATATTTTTTCTATCGATTAAGGTATGCCCACCACGAGATCGGCCCTGATATTGAAAGTAGTCAAAACAGGGGTTGTTGTTAGGGCGGTAAACACCCATGCCAGGGATATGTAAGCCAAAGGCGCGGCCACCTAACTCAAGGTTGAGTGAATGCACCGCGACTAACAAGACACCGCGTCCCTCGGCAGCCAGCTTATCGATGTGCTCTGTCCCTTTAATGGTGACATGTTTTGCAACCCTAGCATCAGACCAAAACCACGCCATGCCCGTTTCAAATAGTGCTAAGCCGGTGTTATCAATATTCTCTTTTACCAAGCGTTCACGCTCATCAGCAGCCATCTGTGGAAAACATAGCGCTAAGTTACGTTCAATGGTCTTGCGACGGCCTTTCATAAAACCAATCGCAAGACGCCCAAGCATTTTGCCCATCCGAATTTGGACAACGTAGGGCAGGAGGCTGCAAAGGTAGCTCGTGCCGACGAGCAGCAGCACTCCCCAATACTTGGGATGCAGCAGCGAAAGAGAAAATGTCGGTGCAGTATATTTACTCATAATAGACGCAGTTGGTGATCATAATGGCTTTAGGTAGCCAGATTATATGCGATTAATTGTCATTTAGTGCACACTGTTTTCTGAGGTCGCTGCAATTATCTTACGGCTATTCAGTGCTTAGGTTAATTTAAACTGATTAACGATAAGCGTAAGTTGCTGGTTGGCTGCTGCCAAATTTAATGTTTCATTAGCGGTACTCTCACCGTTGACCGATAGCTCATTAGCCATCTCACATATGGCAGACATATTGCGAGTGATCTCATTGGATACCGAGCTTTGCTCCTCTGCAGCGGTGGCTATCTGCGCATTGAGATCATTAATATGATCGACAGAGCCGCCAATGGTATCAAGATCGCTCGCCACTTTTTTGGTGGTGTCGGCAGTTTTAAGGCAGGTGTTTTTAGTCATATCCATCGACGAGATGGCGGTTTTTGAGGTTTCTGTGAGTGTATTGAGCGTCACCTCGATTTCAGCGGTACTGGATTGGGTGCGTGCCGCTAATGCTCTTACCTCGTCGGCCACCACGGCAAAGCCACGACCTTGTTCACCTGCTCGGGCAGCCTCGATGGCGGCATTGAGTGCCAATAGGTTAGTTTGATCGGCTATCTCGCCAATGACTTTTAGCACTTGAGTAATATTGACCGTGTCTCTATCTATTTGCGCAATGCTGGCAGAGGTGTTTTCCACTTCTCTCACCAATTTGGCAACGGTATCTGTGGCGTCGGCCACAACCGATTTTGACGCTAATGTTTGCTGCTTGGTGATTTGAGTGAACGAGGCGGTTTCTGCACCGTTGCGCGCAACATCGTTTGCCGTCGCACTCATCTCTTCAATGGCGGCAACAATCTGCTCGGTTTCGGTGGCGTGGGCTGTCAGTATTGCATTGTTAGCGTCGGTTTCAGCTTTAAGACGCCCAACACTATTGGCGATATGAGTGGATGATTGCAACACTTCTAGCATCATACGTTGCAGCTGCTCAATAAAGAGATTAATCCCCTTAGAGATCTGGCCTAAATCATCATCCGTTTTAATCTCTAAGCGTCGAGTGAGATCACCATTGCCGTGTGACAGTTCACTCACCATCTGTTTTAGTGACAGAATCGGTCGGTAGAGGATAAAAAGCACGCCGAGCAAGGTAGCAATCGCTAAGGCGAGCATTATTCCCGATGAGAATAGAGCACCATAAAGTGCTTTGTCCACAGCGGCATAGGCCACCGATTTGTCGAGCCCAACAAACAGATACCATTTTTTGCCGTTGACGAGATTAATCGCTTTAGAAAAGGCTAATTTATCTTGGCCATCTATGGTGTATTCCTGCATCACCTCATCATTGGACAATAGTTTTTGTTCTACTTGTGCCAAGCCAAAGTCAGAAAATCGTGTGCCAGTCACTAGCTTACTTGATTCTGATGCCAGCACTTTACCTGTTTGGTCTGTGATTAATGTGACGGCGCCAGGGTAGTCAACGGCTTTGACCGTTTCACTCAGGTAGGTGAGTTCAATATCGCCAAGCACAACGCCATTGCCGAGGTTCTTTAAGATGGAGATAACATCGTGCCCAGTGCCATCATCGACATAGATGTCGGTAATATCAAGGTTGTGAGAAGATTTACCTTGTCGATACCATGGGCGAACGCGTGGGTCGTATTTTTCAGGTATTGCTTTGCCATTTATCCACTTGGCATTGGTCTCCGTTGAGTAGGCACTGCCGTCATCAAAGCCAAAGTAGATGCGAGCGACACCGCCTACGTCGGTAGCCATTCTGGCCGCATTGACATAATTGTCCCGATACGTGCCTGCTTGATAGTGCAAAGCCAGAGCGTCGATGGCATCGGCTTTCTCTTTAAACCAGTTTTCAATATTACTGGACTCATATTTCACCACACCGGTGAGCTTCTCGTTGGTGCTGTCAATGGTGTTTTGCTTTATCTCCATATAAGACAACCAGTTGGAAACCAGCAAACAGAGGGTGACCAAAGTCACCATCGACGCGATGAGCGATTTTCTAAATCCTATCAATTTGAACTCTCCACAACGTGGTGTGAAATCAAGAGGCTGGGATGCAGCCTCTTTGGAAGGGCTTAGCGATTTGGGGCTAAATTAGCCTTGCCAAGTCAGGTTGAAGTCATATCTAAAGCCGATAGTTACCGCTTGGTCATCGTTGCCGTTCTCCAAGCTTTTATCTAGATACTCAAGGTGCACACGCACATTGCTGAGCGGATTCCACTCTAGAGTGGTGTTAAAGCCATCGTAGTCTGCAGAGTCATTACCTTTGATGCCGTCTTTAAACTGAAAATACCCTAGTTTGATTTTGTACTCATCGTTGAGTGGATAGGCCAAAGCCGTATCTAAGGTACTGCCACTGCGGTCGGCATTGGTGAGTGATTGGTCGAAGTTATATTGCTTGTCTTGGTAGCTAACAGCGACATAGAGGCCGTTGCTAAAGGTGTAGGCCGCTACACCGCCCAATGTTTGGTTATCGCCACCGACGTTGCCATCAATTAGGGTATCTTGGGTGACATAGCCTAAACCTAAATGCAGGGCGCCGGTGTCGTAGCCCAAACCTAGGTTAATCATATCGGCATTACTGTCGCCTTTGTTACCATCAACTTGCGCACCTGCCATAAAGGTTAAGCCATTGCTGACCAATTGGTAGGTGACAAAGTTATCGACAAAAAATGGGCTTTCGTGATCATAGGCATATGGGCTATTGCCGTGGTTAAAGATATCCACGTACTCGGCCACTAAGGTGTATTGTGCTGGCCGCTGTTTACCTATACCGACTTGGCCATAAGGTGAAGCAATCGCTGCATAAGCTTGACGGGCTTTGCCAAAGTTACCTGAATTGGCAATATCGACACTCCATTCACCTTGCGCAATGGCCTGCCAGCCATCGGCAAATTCTGTGCTGGCTTTAATGCCGATACGAGACAGTGCATCCCTAACGTCCCAGGTTTGTTCATCACCTTCATCAAGGTAGCTTAAGGCTGGGCGAATTGAGCCGTATAGGCTGACTTGGCTGTTTTTAAACTGTGACGGTGCCGTGTTTTGCTCTAATTGTGCAATGCGTTGATTGAGCGCTTCCACTTGTGTTGACAACGCATCGGCCTCGGCCGCATAGGCCTGTGAGGCGCATAATCCCATGGCAATAATCAAGGCAGTTTTACGTGAAATATGACGTGTTTTCATTGGTGTAGACCTTACTTTTACGATTTTGGCATGCCAATAGCCCCCAAGCTCTATTTAAAAGAGTCGGCAAATGGCTTTCACATACGCGTAATTTAAGATGAAGAGGCTGAGCGCCAGCGCACTCAGCCTAGGTTTGGTTTTACACTTTTCCTGCTTTTTTCAGGTCGTTAAACCAAAGGTTATGATGTTGTTTGGCCCAGTTTTCATCGCAATAGCCAGAGGTCATGTTAGACATGCCGCCCTCTGACATCACTGTCGCCATAAAGATATGTACCACAGAGAATGCACTGATGATGATGGTTGAGCCTATGTGCAATAGCAGCATCAAGTTGGCGGTATTTTTAGTGACCTCAAATGTAGCGGGGAACATCATGGTTAGCCCTGAGATAACCATTACACCGCCAAATATGGCAAACACCCAGAACCACAGCTTTTCGCCCGCATTGGCAAAGCCTGCATCAGGGTGCTGTTTTTTGCCCATGTTGATATAACCACCCAAGACTGCAAACCATTTAAGATCATAGCTTGCTGGGAACTGCTTAGGTGCCCACATAATGATCATCAGCAGATAACCTAGGATAAATGGCCACGCCATAAGCTCATGCAAGCCACTCGATAATCCCGCCAAGGCCGACCAAGCGCCTGCGTTCATACCTGGCTCAAAGTAGAGACGACCGCCGCCTAAGACCAAACCGGTTAACATAAGCAAAATGCAGGGGATGGCTCCTAGCCAGTGCACACTGACACTTAAGCCTGACCAACGTTTAATTAACTTGCCTGAAAACCCATTATCCAGCTTTGACACGCCGTTAATCATCACAAAAGCGATGAAGACAATAGTCACACCAAATAGGCTCGCAAAGAGTAAAAACGCGATGCTATCGGTGGCGCCCAAATAAGCCAGAATTGACTCATCGGCCTGCTCAGGGACTGATGCGGGCATCAGCAGTTCGGGTTGTGTTGGCATGCCACGGATCTCAGGAATGTCACCGGCAATCGCATGTTCTTCAATTGTTTGCCACTGCTGCGGCTGCAGCGTAGCGACCTCGTCAGCCAATGCATAACTGGATGCAAATAGGCTGAGTACAATAAGGCTGAACCATCTTATTGCTTTACTCATTAATAACTCCTTGCGACACATAGTGGCCGCGTATGGGGTCTAACCACGGTTGACAATGACACCATGGTTAGACGACTCATCGGTATACCCGTTAATGCTTAACGGTTTGATGTTGTTCATTGATAAAGTGCAGTAACTCTTTGGCGAACTCGCGCCAGAATGCTTGAGTGGCATGTTGGATAATTCCCTCGCAAAATGGGGTTATCCAACGACCTAGGTGCATCTCAAGAAACTCATTGGCAAGCTCGTGCAGGGCAGCCACATACTCATGTTTATCGAGTGCATGTTGCTCTGACGCCATGGCGTGTAGGCAGTAAAGGAATTCAAGTTCATTACCAATGAAATCGGCAGGCTCATTAAAACTGTCATCTATAATGAGACCAATTTGCTGGTAAAACTGTGCAACCTTTACCGTCTCTTCGGTAAAAATTTGATGATTACCACTGAGATACACTGACTCGTAAGGGGCGACTAGTAACTTATATGGCCCGATACACATGCGGTTAAAGTCGAACTCTAATTCCGATGAGTCACTGCTAAACTTCATCGCCTCACTCAGTAATGGGCTTTCTGGCCGCGCTTGCTGCAGATAGGCAATTAACCCTGCCAGAGCGTTGAGATCAGAAGGGGCAAACATCATTGATTTAAAGGCATGATAAGCCGTTGCCGTAGGGCCATATTGGGTTGTCATTATGCGCGTTCCTTAATGATCACTAAGTTAGGCTTGGTGATGCAGTCGCCATACCCAATGCCCTCTTTGCTGGCCGATGGACGTTTAAGCACCTCTTGCAGGTCGCCCACATCAAGACACTCCACAGGGCAGCCACTAACACACGCTGGTTTCATACCGCGATCGAGCAGCTCGACACACATGTTGCACTTGTCGGCTTTGCCATCGTCTTCACGAATACTGACGGCAGCATAGGGACAGGCACTGGCACAAAGGCCGCATCCGGTGCACTTTTCACGGTCCAGTACCACAATGCCGTCATCACGAACATGATAGGCTTTTGCAGGGCAAACCATTAGGCAAGCAGGGTTTTCACAGTGCATGCACGCATGAGACAGCCACACGTCGATAGCGCCGTCATCGCGCTTAACTTCATAGCGGTCAACTTTGCGAAAACGGTGGTTTTCGGGCAATTCATTATGGATCTGGCAGGCGACAGTACACGCACCACAGCCGACACAGTTCTCTTGTCTGAACACAAAGCCCACTTTCTTATTTAATGACATCAGTTACTCCTTAGGCTTTGGCGATGGCGACACGAGTAGAGTGGTATGCAGAGCAGCCGCCCATATCGGTCAAGGTGTCGGTGGTCAGGTTATTGGTACAACTCGCTTTACCTTGTGGGTCCATGCGGCGCCAGTTATTTTTAGGGGCCATGACTGTGCCACGTACCACTTGAGTCGAAACCTGGGCAATAAAGAAAGCTTCGCCTCGTTGGTTATTAAGCCTAACTCTATCGTTATTCTTAATCCCTAACTCCGCAGCATCTTCGCTGTTAATCTTGGCGAAGTAAGCTGGGAAATTACGGATATATTTAACGTTATAGAAAGAGCTATTGGCACGTTGCGGAATGGCAGGTGACAATAAACGGAAAGGCAGTGCTTTTTCCGCTGGGATCATCTCATCTTCAGGGAGACCGAAATCGATAACCGGGTGGAAGCCCGCCTCTTTCATCATCTCTGAGTAGAACTCAATCTTGCCGCTATCGGTCTTATATTTGCCGTCGCCAAAATAGGGGCGTTGGTCATATACGGTGACAAATTTATCGCGAATGATCTGCTCGTAAGTGATGTTGTTTTGTCTAAATGCAGGCTCTTCGGTGTCAAGGAAGTCACGTAGGATCTGCTCGTAATCGACGCGCATCTCAGGGAATCGGTCGAGGCCCATATGGGCACCTAACTCTTTAAAGAAGATCCAGTTATCTTTAGATTCACCTAAGGGATCAATAACTTTTTCAGAGGTTTGCATGTGGTAGCAGTTGTAGTCGGTACCCATGTCAGGGAACTCAAACTGAGTCGTCGAAGGCACGATAATGTCGGCCAATTCAGCGGTATCTGTCATTAAGAAGTCATGGACGACTAAGAACAGATCATCACGCATCGCGCCACGGCGGCAGGCGTTTGAGTCGGGAGCAACCGAGACAAAGTTACCATTGTAGTTAATCACGGCTTTAATCGGTTTGATCGGCTTGCCGTAGGCTACTGGGTTTTCAGGATCGAGCGCTTTAGCAATTTCGGTCATGTTCACATGACCCACAGTATCTGGGTTAGGGTGAATATGGTCGGCACGACCTTTACTGTAATTTAAGCTGTCATCGGCTTGGGTGTTGTCGTAAATAAAGCCATTACCAATTTTTCCATATTGGCCAGCAACAGCGTGCATCATGGCGATGGCCCGTGACATACGTGCGCCATTGTAGTTACGTTGCATACCGTAACCTAAGCGCAATACTGAAAGCTCTGACTCGCCATAGGCTTTGGCAAACTCAAACATCTTAACTGTTGGCACACCTGTGACGCGTTCAATCTCTTCATAGCTCATCTCATTGAGGCGTGTCAGCAGTTGCTGATAGCCTAAAGTGTTCGCCTTGATGAAATTGAGATCGGCTAAGTCGTGCTCAATCAGATACTTCATGATGCCCGAGGCCAAATGGGTATCTGTACTGGGTCGAGGCTGCAGCCAGATGTCCGCTTGCGAAGCGATAGGTGTGCGAATGGGGTTAACCACTAACAGTTTGGCACCTTTGTCGCGCGCTTGGTTAATGAACTTAATGCCATGCACGTTGGTAGCGGTTTCATTTTGCCCCCAAGAGATGTAGCAGTTAGTGTAAATGTTGTCGTAGGGATCGGGTCCTTGGTAAGTACCCGTGACCGACTTCAGCCCCTCATAGGCGGCGAACACACATACTTTTCGGTCAAGTTTACGTGCACCTACGGCATTAAAGAAACGGCTTGGTCCGCCGTATTTACCGATAACCCCTTCATGGCCAGAGTAGCTATAAGGCAGAATTGAATCGGCACCGTGGTCTTTGATGATCTGTTGTAATCGGCTCGCAATCTTGGCATACGCTTCATCCCAAGAGATACGGCGCCATTTGCCTTCGCCTTTTTTACCTGCGCGCTCCATAGGGTGGAGAATACGGTCAGCCGCGTAAGTATATTGCACATAGGCGTGGCCTTTGACGCAAGGAGAGGTGCCCATCTTCTTCATCTCTGAAGCACCCTCGACATAGGTCATACGGCCATTTTGCACGGTGAACTTGAGCAGACAGCGGTCAGCGCAGTTACGTTGGCAGGTGTGGTACTTTATCTCTCCTTGGCGTTTCAACAATTTGTCGGGCGCGCCACCTCGTTCGTCAGCAGAGGCGATGCCAGGCATTAAACCTGACAGCGAGCCGACGACGGAGCTGGCTCCGACACCTTGCAAGAAGGTGCGTCTGTTCATTTTCATAAGTGTTCCCCATCTTGATGCGCTGTTACACGCTTTTTTACAGACATTGCTCAAATGTGTGAGTCTAAGACTCGTTACATACCGATTTTTTTATCGTTTTTCGATCTTAAAAAGGCGATGAGATTCGGTGACTAAAGGGGTATGCAAGGGTGCCTCTGGTAACCGCTAAATCTCATCGCCAAATCTTTTGTCAGCGCTCAGCAGCGCTGCGCCAAGCTTGCTCTAAACCGCAAATGAGTTTTGATTTGACCCAGTTGAATGCCGCCGATTGATTGACGTTGCCATAGAGTAAGTAGTTGCCTATTTCTCGATTTTCTCGCCGACGGATACGGCAGCGGTCTGCGAGCGCATCGGGCAGTTTTACCCATTGAACTTGTGGCATCATGTCGACGAATTGGCGGGTAAACTCATTGCAGACTAAGGTAATGGCATCTGAACCATGTAGAAGGCGCATCGCACTGGCAACGCTGTCGGTATAGCCGTCGACCTCCATGCACAGCCCCTCTTCTCGGCAAAGGTTGACCAGTAGTGGACAGCTGAGATCATCATAATTGTCCAGCTCTAAACATTGGTACTTGGCTAAGTTTGCCAATGTTAACTCTTGATGAAATAGCGGGTGGCCAGTACGAGCGAGAATGTAGAGGCTATCTGTGGCTGAAAACATTTCGGCATTTAGGTTTTTGCCGTTAAACCCTTCGTAAACGACCACAAAGTCCACATCACCATTGGCCAGATCGGTGGCGCAATCATGTGTGAGTACCCTAACGTCAAATTTCATATTAGGGGCTTCGACAAGGATCTCGTTGCGAATGACCTGAAGCACGGCGTAAACAAACTCATCGTAGGCGTGGATAACATATTGGCCACCCGATTCAGCGGGGGTGAAGACTGAATGCTGCATCTCTAGTTGCTGATAATGCGCGACAAGCGCTCTTGCCATCGGGATAAGCTGATGGGTTTTTTCTGTTGCGACAAACCCTGAGCAGCGACGGATAAAAAGTGAATCTTTAAAGATGTCTCTTAATATCTTTAATGTACGACTAACCCCTGAAGGGGTGATACCCAGTTCATTTGCAGCCTGGTGGCTTTGCCCATGTTCATAGACGGCAATAAATACTTTTAATTGATTGTAATTAAGTTGGTCAATTTTATTCATGGTTGTGAACTGCGTAAATATTCTGAGAGCGTATAATCTACATATATCTACACATGTTCAGTGTTAGAAGTCACATTTTTAATGTGGTTATTATTTAAAGTATGCTTTAGCTCTCATGTTTTAATATTCGCATTTTGCAAAATTCGGATCTTAATATTTACTTAAATGATATTGAATTGTGACTAACTGGTACGATATAACTAGTTTTAGGATGGTGTTAAGCGTACTGCCACCTTCTTGTTTTTGTTGTAACTATTTGTTTTAGTTTTTGTTTTTATCGATTCTTCCTTTTTGCTTTTTATTTCAATAATTATTTTTTTATTTTTAATATGAGACATTGCACTTTAATTAAAAATATCTAAATGACTTGCTTAAAAATAATTTCATATAAATTTGTTTTTTTATTTATTCGTGATCTCAATATTGTTTTAAATTTATAAATATATTCTCTATTGCAAGTTAAACAATTAGGTGTGTATTTTAAATAACAAAATAAAATTCCAATATCGTGTTTTCTGTTTTAGGAAAACATAGTTAAGGGCTTAGTTATGTTGGATCGGCGATCAATATTAAAAATGGCTGCTGGTGGTGCGTTACTTTCATTAGTGCCTACTAGTATGTTGCAAGCGAAAACACTGGGAAAACGATATGCCATGGTGTTTGACGTCAGGCGGTGTACCGGGTGCTTATCTTGTACCGTCTCTTGTTCTGTTGAAAATCAAACGGATAGCGGCAGATGCAGAACACGAGTCAATCAAGCCAGTGTCGACAGCGGACTGGGTATCGCCACCTTATCTGTGCCTAATCAATGCAACCATTGCGACAACCCTGTGTGCACTAAGGTGTGTCCGGTTGGGGCGACCTATAAACGAAAAGAAGATGGCATAGTGGTGATTGACCATGACGAGTGTATCCATTGCCAGCTTTGTGTTGATGCATGCCCGTACGGTGCGCGTCGAAAAGATGAAACCTTAGACAGCCCGCCAGAGAAATGTAATTTCTGTATTCATCGTGTGACCCAAGGTTTACTGCCAGCCTGTGTCGAGACCTGTATTGGTAAGGCGCGTACCTTTGGTGATCTCAACGACCCTGAAAGTGAGATTTCACGGTTAGTCCGAGACAACAAGGTCTACGCCATGCTTGCTGATGCTGAAACCTTACCCAACATTTTCTACATAGGTTTGCCCACATCAGTGGATGACCAAGCCATTTTAAATCTCAATTACCTTGATTGGCAGCGCTAGGAGTTAATGATGGACAGACGTAAATTTTTAACCCAAGCCGGCCTCGTCTCTGCGGCCACATTGACCGGGACGGCATGTACCCGCTCGCCTGCAGATGAAGCAAAGCCTGACTTGGGGGTCAGTCGTTTTGGTCACCCTGTTGCTACGGAAGGGGGATTAGATGAACAAGGGGTGTGGCAGAAAACCCCTGGCATTCGTACCGCCTATTCACGCTGTTTTAGCTGCTATAACATCTGTGGCCTTCGCGCTCGTATCGATGAAAAAACCGACAAGGTACTAAAAGTTGGTGGCAATCCCTACTGCGAAAACAATTCGGGCTCACCCCTGCCTCTAAGCATGGGGGTAAAACAAAGCTTTATGGCACTGGCTGGCGAGGCGGGTTTGCAAAACCGGGCTACCACCTGTGCCAAAGGAGCTAGCTGTGTCGATTCTGTCGATGATAAGCGCCGCGTGACACAGGTGCTCAAGCGCGCAGGTAAACGGGGCGAAGGGCAGTGGGTGACCATTAGCTATGAGCAAGCACTGGCAGAGATCATTAACGGTGGCGACCTATTTGGTGAAGGCCATGTTGATGGGCTGCGAGCATTGCGTCAGTTAGATCAGTTGGTAAAACCGGGCCATCCTGAGTTTGGCAGTAAGGCAAATCAATTGTTTGCCACCTTCTGCGCCGAAGATACCCTACGCGGTAGTTTCTATGCGCGCTTTATGCAGCAGGCGTGGGGCACAGTTAACCTTGGCACCAAGCATGCTTATTGTGGTGCCGCTCAGGCCACGGGCTACAGTTTGGGGATGGCTGCTGGGTTTGAAGAGTGGCTCAATGATGTCGATTGGGAAAATGTGGAATACGGCCTGTTCATGGGTACCAGTCCTGGGTCATCTGGCGTGAGTTTAAACCGCGTTGGCCGAGGATTAGCTGACAGCCGTGTTGAGCGAAAATTTAAATATGTCTGTGTTGATCCACTGCTGCGAACTACGGTGGCGGCAGACACCAATGCCACTTGGTTAGCGGTAAAACCTGGGCAAGATGCTGCTTTCTCGTTTGGGGTCATTCGCACCATGCTCGAGGAGCAATGGTTTAATCGCGCTCACCTTGAAAACCCAAGTGTCGTGGCCGCCAAAGCGGCGGGTGAGCTTAATTACACCAATGCTGGCCACTTAGTGATAATGGATGAGAAACATCCTCGCTATCGACAGTTTGCTCAGGCTAAAGATTTTGCGTTGGGAGGCGATGAAGCGCTTATTGTTAAATCAGGCAGCAAAGCGTTAATGTCGGCTGAGTCAGGTGATAAAGCTGAGCTGTTTGTCAGCCAGCGAGTGCGTGACCGCCATGGAAAGAGCGTGAAGTTAGTCTCTTCTTTGTACCTACTTCGAGCAGAAGCCCAGCGCAACAGCATGGAAAGCTATGCTAGCCAAAGTGGTATTAGCGTGGCGGATATGCGTCAGGTAGCTAAAGACTTAGCCCATTACGGCCGTAAGGCTTGCGTTGCGGGTAATGGTGGTACTAACTCATCAGATGGTTTTGTAATGGGGTGGATTTGGGCCGTACTCAATACACTGGTTGGTTCTCATGATGCCAAAGGCGGTGCCATCTATGGCAATGGTCCTATTGGCGGCATGGAGGGCATCTATGACTTAGCCAATATTGAGGGCGGTGTGTCGTTAGACGGTATTGTTAACGCGTGTCGCGATGGGGCCTATGAAGCCTCGACAGAGTATCGCCGCAAAGTGGAACAAGGTAAAAATCCCTATCCAGCGAGCACGCCATGGCATGAACTGCTTCCAGCCATGAATGCGGCAGAGCAGTGGACCAGCCATGCCAATGCCGACCCTTATCGCGCCAAGGTGTTATTCAACTGGCGTAACAACTTTTTGTATAGTGCGGCCTCAATTAGCCAAGAGGTGGTGGCAAGTATTGCCGATCCTAAGCGGTTACCTTTGATTGTGGGGATTGATTGCCACATGAATGAGACAAACCGATATGCCGACTATCTGATCCCAGACCGTTCAATGCTAGAGGAGTATGCCGCCGACCGTATGTGGGGGTCTCATAAACAAGGGGTGGTTGCCGCGTCGCCATTGGTGACGCCAAGAACAGAAAAGAATGAAGCGGGGCTGCATATCTGTATGGAGCAGCTGCTCATTGATTTGGCATTACAACTCAACCTGCCGGGTTTTGGTAAAGGGGCATTGAGTCGCCACGACGGAAATAAGGCGGATTTACTCACCTTCGAAGATTGGCATGCCAGATACCTTGCCAATGTGGCGTCCCAGTGTGAGCACCTACCAAGTGTGACCGACGAAGATAGGTTGTGGGCGGGACTCGATTATGCAATGAAACCATTGCAACCACGTTTAACCGCAACCGAAGCGAGCCAAGTTGAGGCCTTGCTGTCCCGTGGGGGATATTATGTTGATGATGCCCGTTACGACGGTGAATTTGTTAAAGGTGCCGAGCCTAAATGTCTGCAGCTTTATCATCAAGAGGTGGCGCAATTACGTCATGCCTATTCGGGTGAAAACTATCCCGGTACGCCAACGCTGCAAGCGCATAAGTTTTGGAACGGTGACACCTGGGAAAGCCATTGGCCTAAGTCTGAGTACCCACTACTGTTCTCTAGTTACAAGGCGACGGTGCGCTCTAACTATGCGGTTGCCTACAAGCGAATAGCAGAAATCAGCCCCACTAACTTTGTTTATATGCATAGCGATACAGCGAAAGAGCAAGGCTTGGTGGATGGCACATCGGTGCGTATTGTGACGGCCAATGGCAAGCCATGCGTCGGTACCCTACAAACCGATACCGGGGTGGCTAAAGGCGCGGTATGTGTATCCCATGGTTTTGGTCATACCGCGGGCTTTGGGGGCGACGATCGCTTGATTAATGGCAAGACGCTACCGGCCTTGTCTGAACGCGCAGGTGGCGTCGCAATTAATCAGATGATCCCATCAGACCCTACTCGCCATGGACCCGCGAGTATGCTCAATGACTATTGGACAGGGGCAAATTGCCGCCACGGCATACCTGTGAGGGTAGAAAAGGCTTAACGGCTGACAGATTCATTTTTCTCAACCATGATCTTTTTAACATAGTGATCCTGTAAAACTTTCCCTCGTCGCTTCGGCTTCGGGGGCTTTTTTTTATTCAGTTTTAATTTATCTGCTTGTGGTACTGTTTTTGATTACCTTAATGGAGAGCAGAAATAAAATGAAAAAACAGTTACCTCTGTTGGTTGTCCTATCGACCATGTGTGCGATGCCAGTGATGGCGGCTAGCACTGAGCAAAATGCATTTTTTGACAAGATTGCAGCGCATTGCGGCAAGGCCTTTGAAGGGGTTGTGACCGCTGGTAATAGCGCAGATTCGGCGTTTAGCGGCAAGAAGTTAGTCATGCATGTGCGCGAGTGTAGTGACAAGGAGTTAAAAGTGCCATTTCATGTGGGAGATGATCATTCGCGTACTTGGGTGATCACGAAAACCGATTCAGGGCTTAGGTTAAAGCATGATCATCGCCATCAAGATGGCACTGAAGACAAGGTGACTATGTATGGTGGTGACACCATAGATAATGGCACAGCGCAGTTACAATCCTTCCCGGTTGACCAATTTTCTATTGATAACTTTACCCAAAATGGCCTTAGCCAGTCGGTCACCAATGTGTGGCATGTGGGGATTTCTGACACCAGCTATCTGTATCGACTCACCCGAGAAAATCGTGACTTTAAAGTAGAGTTTGATTTGACTAAGCCAGTGGCGTTGCCGCCAACGCCATGGGGGCACAAATAGCCTTGCAATGAAGGCTGGGCATTTTCTGTATGCCTAGCCGAATTGGTACTGAGGTGGGGATTAGAAGGTCACACCTTCGCTGTTACTGAACGCCTGTCCGGCGGGTGCAGTGCATGGAAGCACCAATGTCGTGATCACAGGGTCAGTGATGTTCCCTACATCGCACTGACATTTCCCATATCCCTATGGGTCAGATGTGAGGGAACGACGAATGTGCAAGCATTCTTTTGGCTCGCTGTGAATATATTCCTATACGCTCCACGGCGGCATCTGACCTACATGGAAGTAGGGAATGCCGCAAAATGTCGGGAACATTTTCGGCCATGTTTTCGATACCCTCAGCTGCATCTACACTAGGTTATTCACTCTCTTCGATTTTGCTTCATTTGGTGTGAGGGGCGAGTAAAAAGCTAACGTACTTTTGCCCCATTGCGAGTTATTGGTGCAGCTGAGAATTAACTCTACAAACTATAAGTTGACCAAATTTTAGTAATGCTACAGAGTTTCTAGAGTACTACGACTTTACAGTGTGTCTAACGGACTCGTTGTCCCTGCGAAATGTTGGCCAAGTACATGTGTATAGATTTGTGTTGTACTCACGTCATTGTGGCCAAGTAACTCTTGAACACTTCTTATATCACGAACGGCTTGTAGTAGATGAGTTGCAAAGCTATGCCTAAGCGTGTGGCAGGTGACGCGTTTATTTATTTGAATACTACGCACGGCATTCCCGAGCGCTTTACGAATAACACTCTGATGCAGATGATGCCTGCAAACTATTCCAGTATACGGGTGTATGCAGGTCGTTTTAGAAGGGAAAATAAACATCCATCCGCGCTGCCTAAAAGCGTTAGGGTATTTACGTTCTAATGCATTTGGCAGTGAAGGGCCTATCCCTCGTTGGTTGTCATACTGTTGGATCTTAGTAGCTTTCTCAATATATGCTGTAAGCTTTTCGGCGCATTTATGGCTGAGGATGGTTTGCCTATCTTTTCGCCCTTTTCCGTCTCTAATGGTCAGTGTAGCCCGCTCCATATCAATGTCTTGGACACGTAACCGGAGACATCCTGAAACTCTCAGTCCACTACCATAGAGCAGCTCAATGATTAGCCTGTCGCGGCCATAGAGTTGATTTAATATCGATGATATTTCCAATGGGGATAACACTGTCGGTAAATGTCGCTGTTTAGTGGCATAGCAAAAACCTAAATCCCCAAGCTCATGGTGCAAATGCTTCTGGTACAAATAGGCCAATGCATTAAGTGCAATTTTTTGAGTGTTGATTGCCACATTTCGTTGGTTGGCAAGGAAGGTTAAAAATTGTGTAACTTCTTCCGTTCCCATTGTTTCGGGGTGACGCTTGTGGTGAAAGTTAATGAATGCCTTGATCCAATACAGATAAGTTTTTTCTGTTCTAATACTGTAACCACGCATGCGCATTGTTTCTTGAACATCGATTAGAAATGGGCTTTTTAGACTCATGATAACCTCACCCTAAAGCACTGTTTATTTATGGCTCTTCGTCGTTAATGGTGGAACCCCATATCCAACTTCCCAAAGTGAAACAGTATTGCTCGCTTAAATCGCTCTGTATTTCTATACCCCA
>NZ_JAEC01000040.1 GCF_000518705.1 Shewanella colwelliana ATCC 39565 | reverse complement strand
TTCGATTGCGATTGACTTCCCGGCTGATTGTGCTGTGACTTACTTTCAGACGTTTTCCTATCTCCCGATAACTGAAACCCTCGCGTAAATAGGCTTCAATCTGGTATCGTTGTCCCTCGATCAACTGCTTGTAATTCATGGCAACTACTCATGTTTGTTTGGCGACTACAGAGTATCACCAACAGGCAGTTGATCTCTCCTCACCGTTTAACCATGAGTGGTGCACTTATTATCTGAATTCGGGCTGACAACATCCTCCCCTTTCTAAAATCTCATTAGCAGTTAACTTCTTTCACCAACAGATATTCCATAAATAAATCTAATGTTAAGATAAAAGTGCCACTTGCAGAATTTTAAAACTGAAAGATAATGATTTATATCATTAAAAAAAGAAGTGCCACTTAAATCGTGATTATTATTTATGTGTGAAAATTAAGCTTGATGTTGCTCACTTTTCTCAAATTAGAATGATAATGAGTAAAAGATCGACATAAAATCTATTAGGTTGTTATTAATGTAAATTCACACAATTGGTCACAATCTAGTCGTAACAGTGGGTTGCATTGTTGCGGCCAACAGATTGGCGAAAGAAGCAGGAATTAAAAAGTTCGGTCCTTACTTTGAAGCTAAAAGGCTTTGTGAGCAAAAAGGTATTATCGCGTTGTCTTCAAACTATGAGCTTTACGGCTCTTTATCTGCATCTATGATGGAGGTAATTGGCCGCTTTGCTCCACAGCAGCACATCTACAGCATTGATGAGTCTTTTTTATCGTTTAAGCACTGTTATCCCGCAATACCATGCCTAATTGAGCACGCATTTAAACTTAGGCGAGCCGTTTGGAAAGAAACAAGGTTACCTGTTTGTGTTGGGATTGGCGCTACCCTTACCTTAGCCAAGGTTGCTAATCATGCTGCGAAAAAGCTGCCAGGCTATGCCGGTGTTTGTGCTATTACCACCGATGAGGAACGCAAGGACATCCTCAGCAAGATGGAAACTAAAGATGTTTGGGGTGTTGGTAAGCGTATCGCAAAACGGCTTGAGACCATGAAGGTCAACACAGCACTAGCGCTCTCCCAAATGGAGCCTAGTGTTGCACGTCAGCAATTTAGTATTGAGCTCGAGCGGACAGTAAGAGAACTCAATGGCATTCCATGCAAAGGATGGGATTCAGCAAGGGCTGATAAGAAACAAATATTTTCAACGAGGAGTATGGGTAACCGTATTTCCGATAAAGCATCACTACTGCAAGCCATCACTAAGCATGTTGCTATTGCAGCAGCCAAAGCAAGACAACAAGGTTCCCTTTGCAAAACGATGCTTGTCTTTGCGAGTAACTCACCGTTTGATGAGCGTCCGGCAGGATTTAAAATCACGCTCCCTTTGGAGATACCAACGAATGATACTTGCGAATTGATAGAAAAGGCAGTGCGTGACAGTAGCCTAAGATTTCAACCTGGGGTACGTTACTACAAAGTTGGTGTAGGTCTGGTTGAGCTATGTAGCGAAAAGCACTTTCAACAAGATTTATTCAATCAACCTAAAAGTCCAACTCTAATGAAGGCGCTTGATTGTATCAATGCGCGTTATGGAACTGACTCGCTTTTTGTTGCTGGCCAAGGCGTATCACCGAAATGGCAAATGAGGCGAGACTTGCTAACACCGCAATATACAACACGTTGGTCAGACATTCCTCGGATTAAATGTTAGACAGCATAACGGCGTTGTTGCCTTAAAAACATCATTTAGTAACAATCCGTGCTTTTACATCGAACTTCACAGAACGGGTTTTATTTTATATAAATATCATATGGATTCATGAAAACTGGTTAGCAATGGTTGCACTGTTATCGAAGAGAGAAGCGAAGCAAATTTCTGGCATCAAGGTCCACCTTGCTGCGTATCCAGCATTCGAATTCGTAAAATCACTACGATTTCAATTTTCTGATGCGATAAAAAAAGGATTGCTCAACGAAAAGTTGCTAAATGAAGCGGTCATTCTTCAAGGGAAAATTATCGAAACCGAACTACATATTTTTGCAGGTTTCGAATCCATGATATTTGATTTTGCCAATCTCAACCTTCTTGATACCACAGTGCTCATACATCAAGATATCGCCGATGAGGATATAAAGCTATTTGCATGGAAAAATGTTCTGTACCAGACTTTACTAAGCTCAGTCTCAAGCGACTATCTAGACTTAATCTATTCGAATATCAATGCAAAAATTCCATCAGACGTTGCTAATAAGCTCTACTACCAATCACATCTAAGCGAAGAATTATTAGCCAAAATGACAGGCAAAGCTAAAAATACTATCGCCAAGCAAAAGTCTCGTCACAAGCCCCCTCAACAAGAAATGTCTGTTTCACTTTTTGAACAAGTCATCGGAGAGGCAGATGAACGTTGATTCTGAGCTTTCAAGATTTAATATTGAAACATTAAAAAATGCCTTAAATAATGCCTTCCCTGAAGAATTGACTGATTATCACTCCTGTATTGCAGATGAAATAATTAACCTAATTGAAGTCTTAAGTCATCGCTACCAGAGAGACTTCCCAGAGCTGACTACAATAAAATTTTTAGCTAAAAAAAAGGTAAAAAACACACAAGCAGATCTTGAAGCGCATAAAAATAACCTCTCATTTTTGTATCAAGTGCTAGTGAAGGAAAAGCAACTTGAAAAATATTATTTTAGCGCCTTTATAGCAAGTGTCATGCGTTCCCCCTCTCAAGACCACCAACAATTTGAACAATATAAGGCGATAACGTTATTGGTCTGTGCAAAGTTATACACCATGGGGAGACATGAATCGGCGATCAAATCTGTCTGCAATGAAATTAGGCAATGGTCTCTAGGAAAAAGAAATGAGCTATCCAATAATCTTCCTGATGTCATTGATAGTGAGATGAAAAAATTAATTGATGAACTAGATCTAAAAAGAAAGGAAAAACTAGAAGTTAACAAGAGTTCCAAAGTTGGACATCAAATATCAAACATCTATGTTCCTTATAATGACAGCTACAACCACAATAAAGGCATTTTACGAGGTACTACACTACGCGATCCTGGAGCTCCCAGAACAAGGCTAATTATCAACCCTGTAGAGAATGATGGCTCTGATACTATTACTGAATTTATAGAGGTTCAAACACATCAAGAAGGCTGGGCAACAGAAGAAGCCTCATCAGAGCATAAGAAAAAGATGTTTATGATATCGATGATGATGCCTAATAAAAGTGGTTATGCAGTACAGAAGTTACGCGCTCAAGCGATCAGTAATAAAATATTAAAAAACCACATGTGCCTTCCATGTGATATCCAGCAAGCAACAAAATTTGAAATTAGAACATTACTTTCATATTGCATGGACCCTGAAAAAGTTTGCGAAAAAACGCGCTCATTCCTGCTGGCATCTTTAACATTAGGCTCATCATTAGAGCGTGTTAGCCAGCGAAAGTATGACGATAAAACCAACAGTTTAATACAAGAGCACAAGCTACCAACCCAGAACCAACGCAAGCGAATAATTAAGCTGATATCACCAACTAAGACAACATTCTTCATTAGGTTACCATTCGATATAAAAACAATTTTGTTGAATGACTTAGACGACTTAACATTGAAAAAAACCTCTAAACTACTGAGTTACATTAATAAAAAACACGGAACAAATTTAACCGAAAACAAAATATCATCCTACCTACGTCATACACTAAAACAGGAGTCAATAGATCCAACAATTATCGCGTTAATTGAAGGTAAAACGACTAAAACCGTCCCCGAACTATCCTACACTCACTTATATGAGCTAGATGTAAATCAGATATATTGTCGTTTTTTATTGTATTTAGAGAACTTATCAAGCAAGTCGCATAAATTTGAACCCAACAATCAACATGCTCATCAAGAGAAACACCCCATCGGCAGCCCGCTAGTGATGAATGATGAAATTTTGGGAAAGTTTTTCAGAACCTTAGAAAAAAATATATCTGAGATTTCAGACCGATACTCTCAACAGCAACATAACTTCATCACTTACTATGTGTTATTTACTCTTGCAATATCCTCAGGCTATCGACCCGTTACAGGATGGTTTGGAAAAGTCACTGACTATAATTTATTCAACTCGACATTTTGGATCTCTGACAAAGAAATGCATCAAGCACTATCGGGTCGAATGATTATTCTTCCTGATATCGCTATGAGTATTTTGAAACACTACTTACGCTATTTAAAAGCTGGAAAAGTTGACTCCATGAGCCTCAAAATAGAAGTTACAGAACGTTATCAGGACGCCATATCTGGCGAGAAACACCTGTTTTTCTTTATCAACGATGGCGCAATAGAAGAAGTGACGCCTAAAACCATGACCGCTCATTTTGATAGTGTACTTCCCTTACCTTTGAATTGGCATCGACATTATGTGAGATCATTACTCGTTGACGAAAATGTACCTCCAGAGCTAATTGCAGCTTGGATGGGGCATGCCGAACTAAATGAGCCAGCATTTACACGGTTTTGCTCATATTCAATCAATGATTTAAAGATAATCAGTAACACGATTAACACAAAACTAGTTTCTGTTGATTGTAAGGAGATTACATTTGTCTAAGGACTCGACGGAGATTGGTGTAGAAAAACGGCTACAACAACGAAAACGCCATCAACTTAAAGTAGTAAAAAAAGCGGAACAGCTCATAGACAAACATTTCCCGAGTGAAGCTAGCTTTCCTGCCTCACAAGATTTTAATACTCGTTGGCTTCAATTGGTAGAAGATATAGAACATGCGTATAACTCAAACTCGGATCTAAAACGAGCCTTTAATCACTGTGTCGGCGTTTTCAACAAGAGAGCAGAGTCACTCGGTATCGACTTAGACATACCGTCTTTCATTGTTACGCAAAAGGCTGATAAAACGATATATAATCAAGTCATTATGCAAGAAGGAGCTGCATTCCATCAGCTATATAGCAATTGGTTTGACAAGCTATCGCAACATGGGCACGGCACTAATATATCAGATGCTTACCGCTCCATTATTATCTCATTTATTTGTTACTCAGGTTGCCTTAATCACCACTTAGTAAAAGCAATATCAGCACAATTAAATACCCAGTTAGATATTTCAACTGTCAATAATTTACCTTTTATATCACTGGAAATTGATGAACATGGCTACCATACAAATATCGTAAAATACGGCAAAAAGACAACCGAGTTCACTTGGTATTTATCTCCACTGACTATTAGCTGTATCGATCATTTTTTAACACTCAAACGAACCCCCACAAATGCTGACTGGCAAGCGCCCATAGACAATAAAGCGATTCATGCTTTAATCACTAATGACTATATCGGCAATGTGCCTCTGCCTAATAGTCTTGAGAAATTAGTAAAATCGGCTATCACGCTTATTCCATTTTTTCCAAACATGAGAATATCTCAAGCAATGCTTGAGTATTCAATGGGCAGAAACATCGCGTATAGCTTACCTAAAGCGAATTTAGCTCGATTAGTTACAAGCCCCATTAAAGTACATCCTAGTCTTAATTTTTATAGCGCTCTGAGGAAAGCTTCACCAACAAAAATAAAGCTTGCTAAACCGACTTTGCCATCATCAAAGTTCTTTTCAGCATTATCCAAAGAACTAAAAGAAAGCAACAACAAGAAGCTGACATCAGACTCGTTGGCAAAAAAATTACAAAAGCTTGTAAGTGAAAGTCAACTGTCGACGGCCCAAGAAGTGCTAATCGAATGGTTTATACATAAGCTCGACACATGTAAGCCTTCGACAATACGTACCTATCATTCGATCCTATCGAGAAAATGGCTTTATCAAACTGAATCAATAAATTTAAACGAGGACGATGAACAAGATTTTCAAGATCTCTACACTGAATTGATTGAACTAACTAATGGCCAGAAGGCCAAAACTCAACTAGCAGCTCGATTGAGTGACTTTCACGCCTTTGCTGTTCAACAATTTGGCTTCCCTTTGCTACTTGAACCAATTAAAAAAGGCTCGAAATATAAAAACCATACTAGTGCTGGTTTTATTGATGAAACCCTATTTAAAGTGCTATTAAAAACCGCGGATAAAATAGCAGATTTAGACTTTAATAATAAGCTGATCATAAAAAGTATATTGATAATTGCTTATCGATGCGGCTTACGCATTAGTGAGATCACTAAACTTAGACTAATAGATATAGAAAACTCACAAGAGGGCTGGCTAAAAATAAGAGAAAATAAATTTGAGAATAACAAAACCCCGTCTTCTCGTCGTAAAGTACCACTATACGTTTTACTGCTTGAACATGAAAAAAAGATTATTACAACGTTCTTAAATCTGACAAGACAAGAAAACATCAATGCTGCAGAAACTCGTTTAGCCTTTACCATTGGACAAGATAACAGCAAGCCAATAGATAAATTCCTGATCTCAAATTTCACATCAACAGCCCTCAGACAGCTGTCAGGACTTGAGCATTTGGTATTTCATCACTTAAGGCATAGTGCAATATCTAGAGTACAGTTAATTTTTGAACTAGGTGATGACAGTGTTAATTATCCAGAAATTGTTCCCTATTCACTAAAGCAAATCAACAAGATAACCGACACAATAGGAGGTAAAAACCTACGTAATAAATATTATGCGATTGCCGCATTTGATGGACATTCATCCCCAGCAACATGCTTCAGTAACTACTTCCACTTTTGCGATTTAGTACTTTATTCCAACTTGCTTAGAATGAAGCTAAAGGTAACGCAAAAACAGTTACAGAATTTAGCCCTTGGTTCTCGCAGAAATCTAAGTCATTTGGCAAAATTAAATAAAACAGATACCAGCTGGAGTATGGCGACCTTTCTTGGCTACACTGTGAAAAAATTAAAGTTCAAACCAATTAAGACGCCAAATCCCAAAAATACAACTGCAATTCAACCGGAGTCGGATCCTAAACCCATTATAAATATCGATACTTGTTACAGAATCTTAAAGCAAATGGAGCTTGGTATTGATCCAATTGAACTAGCTTTCAAATACCATATTGAATCGAACCTTATCGATAAATGGCATACTAATGCTACCGCGCTAATGGCAATAAAGACTCATTATAACACTCCTAGATTACAATCTAAGCGCAGCTCTCAATCGCTTCTCCCCTCACAACCAAGCGCTTCATCTGAGTTAAAATGGCTTGACTCCATTATCACAAAAGTTAGACAGCAGTACCCACATACCCCCCAAGCAATCCAGTGGGCGCTAGCATATGCACTCAACAACAAAAGCAATAGTAAGTCAGGGATATACTTTTCAAAACCTGAAGATTTAGAACGTTTTATCGCGACATTTTCATTTGCAATACCTAAAAGCAAATGGCGAGTGCAAACACTATCAATTAACCACTCTATCCTGAAAGAACATTGGAGAGACGCTTACAAAGGTATTCAGGCGCTCAGATCAAAGCCATCTTCACATAAAGGCCGCACAGGTAATGGTGCAGTGTGGTTAGAGCTAAGACATTCAGACGAAAAAGAGATCATTGGCCGCCGCAAGCAGAAAAAATACTCGTCTAACGCGCTAATGTTTCTCTTTCATATGATGGGAATAATGATGATGAACAACAAATAAGGCTTTGCTCTGCTAGTTCACCGCTGGCACATTACATGCTCAACTAGGTTCTTGAGAAAGATAGCTATTGAGGAGTTGTTTTATACTCGACCAGAACGCAATCACACTTTTATGCGCATAAAAATGTAAAACTCCACACTTTTCTGCGCGTAAAAGTGTAGACTCAGTTATACTATAGACAGTTAACAGTCTTAATTGGCGGGAAATGACAATGCAGCGCAACTTACTCAACGCCCTAATAGCATGGAAAAAACAACCTGTACGCAAGCCACTATTGATTGATGGCGCTAGGCAAACGGGTAAAACCTATCTGCTGCAAGAGTTGTTTGGCAACACCTTTACCAACATCCTGCGTATCGACTTTCTTGAAAATCCCGCCTACAAAGAAGCGTTCGATGGCTCACTGTCACCTGATGAGCTATTAATGAACATTGAGCTGTTGACCAATCAGGCGTTCAACCCAGAAACCGATCTGCTGATATTAGACGAAATTGGCGAATGTGAACGTGCAGTTACTTCGCTTAAGTATTTTGCCGAAAAAGCACCGTCCTATTTTGTCGCAGCCAGCGGATCAAATATTGGTTTGCTCAACACCTTCCCTGTGGGCAAGGTTGAACAATACAATTTACGACCACTGACCTTCCAAGAATTTATTTACGCATCAAACGAGCAAGCACTGATCAAAGCGTTTGATAGTCAAGCAAGCACATCGGCGGTTCACACTAAAATGATGGATAAACTAACAGACTACTTTTTTACCGGTGGTATGCCAGAAGCCGTTTCTGCTTGGTATCAGTTTAAGGATTCAAGCATTCTAGAGCGTGTTGAAAAAGTCACTAAAATTCATGCCGATTTAGTTGAAGGTTATCGCCGCGATTTTGGTAAGTACGCGGGCAAGGTCGATGCCACTCTGATTGAATCTGTGTTTAATAGTATTCCAGCGCAGTTATCAATTGTCAGTGATGAATCCGTTAAGCGCTTTAAATTTAAACATGTGCATGAGCGTAAATCTCGTTATAGCGATTTTGAAACCGCGATCCATTGGCTTAACTGTTGCCGCTTAGCCTTGCCGAACTACCCTATTGAAGGATTGCCGAAATCACCTCTGGCGGCCTATAAAAAAGAAAACATGGTTAAACTATTTATGTTTGATGTGGGCCTGCTCAATCATATGCTAGGCAGTCGTTATAAAGAGATTAAGCAACAAAACTACGAATACAAAGGCTATGTGGCTGAAAACTTTGTGCAACAAGAGCTCACTGCCATTGGCATTGACCCAAGCTATTCATGGAATGACGCACGCGCTGAAATCGAATTTATTTTGGCAACCGATGAAGGAGATATCATCCCTGTTGAAGTAAAAAGTGGCAAACGTACACGGGCAAAATCGCTGGCATCCTACATTGAAAAATGCGCACCAAGTAAAACCTTTAAGTTAACTGGCACACAAGGCTCATCAGCGTTAGAACAAACCAATATCGTGATGCCTTTGTATTTCACACAGTATTTACCACAGAGATAGTAGAAAACGTTAACTAGAATCCCGGTGTCTACACAAAGTTACTTTATAGGTGACAATCTGTAGACCTTGATGCCAGCCATTCGACACTCAGGCTTATCAGTCGTGGATGCCATAGCATCCATATTGAGCTGACCTGGTCAAATGAATTCGGTCACCCTAGTTAAATTCGTTAAGCCACTTCTAATTAAGACAGACGATCATGGCTAGGCAATAATGCACCTAGATGCCGTCCATGATCTTTACTTTCGAACCTCATAAAATTGTACATCCGCCCAACTCAAAATAGAGACGATTAAAATACTTAGTGTCACACTCGAAGCGTCCATTGTGACACTAAGTAGTAAAACTTCTTAGGCAACAGTAAAAACCAGCGGTACAGTTACCTGATGATTAAACTGTCCAAAGCATTCATCACCACCTCAAACTCTTGTTCAGTGCCGTTGATAAGCACGTCTAGGGGCTTTTTACCATAAAATGGAGGGTTGCTGTTTTTCATATTCATGAAGTCATAAACATTATCAGGATTGCTAAAATAGCATTTCAGACTTGTGTGAATATTCAGAATATAACTCAGCCTAATAACCTGAGCTTCACTCAAACCTTTTGCCTCATAACATCGAGTAGAGTCATAGTTTGGCATTAACAGTAACTTGGCGACGTCTTGCGGAGCACAACCCCATTTATCTAGTATGGTTAGGACCGTTTGCAGCCCAACATTGAGGCTGTACTCATCAAATTCGTTAATATTTTTCATATACCCTCTCGATTTCAAGTATTCAATACAACACGACGAGTCATCCATCAAGTCCCTTGGAACCGCAACCAGCGTAAACAGCTGAATTGCGGGCAAATTATTCTGATGATTTTCTTCACATAACAATGAGTGTGGCACTAACTCTCTGAATTTGAGCCCTACTTTATCCATTAAGTTAAATGCATTTAGCGAACATCACTAGGCAAAATACACCGCTCTGCTTTAGACGGTGTATTTTGCTTAGTGATGTTATAAAACCATAGCATTTGGGATCAATCCAGTAGAACCCCTTTCGCAGTAAGGTGCTTCCTCAGTTGAATCTCCCACCAATCAATATCAACCGTTTGATGCTTAATATAGTTCTTCCCTATCCAGTCAGCTATTGCATCAATGTTTTGTTGTCCAGTTCCGTTCCCAACCAAAAAATTGAGTTCACGACCAGTCGGTAAACAATACAAACGTTGGCATAAATAGTAAGCTAAGTTCTTAACGATATTTGATTTCATTTGGTTATCCTCTTAGTTTTTGGTTCAAAAATGCTTCAAAGGCACTGCCGTCTTTACGCGTTAAATTAGGCACATATCGAGAGTAGACAGTGAACAACATATTGGTATTGGCATGCCCCATTTGTTTCGCTATCCACTCGGGAGACTCCCCTGATGCTAACCAGAGCGTTGCCGCCGTATGCCTGGTTTGATAAGGATTTCTTCTTGAGATTCTTAAAATGTCGAGTGTCGGATACCAAACCCGATAAGACATATTCTTATTGTTCATAGGTTTTCCGCCAGAAGTCTGGAACACAAAGCCGCTACGCTCAGATAATTTATAGTGCTTAAATAAAGCGTCATAAACCAAGTCATTCATATCAATTTCGCGTAATGACGTTTTGGTTTTCACTGGCCCCAACTTATTGCGAACCCAAGACTGACGCACTAGGATTTGACGACGTTCAAAATCAACGTTTTCCCACTGTAATCCATCAATCTCTCCTGTACGTAACCCCGTGAAAAAGCGCACCAAGAAATAGCAACGAAAGTCTGGTCTGACAAAGTCGATAAACTTAAGCACCTCATCTAATGTGAAGGGATGCACAGGCTTACGATTGACTGGTAGAGGCTTTATTGACTTCCAGGGACTAACAAATTCATATCGCTCCGCAGCATCATTAAGAATTACCCTAAGCGGTGACAGAATTTGATTTATCCGTGACGCAGAAAGCTCCTTTGCAAAAGCTTGTCCATCGACCAAATCCGCTCGAAAAGAAAGAATATCAGTCTTAGTGATCGAATTGATTTCCCGCTCACCAAAGCGAGGTAAGACGTATAACGTTAAGATATCCTCGATAGTTCTTAGCTGCG
This sequence comes from Shewanella colwelliana ATCC 39565, assembly GCF_000518705.1. GTDB lineage: Bacteria > Pseudomonadota > Gammaproteobacteria > Enterobacterales > Shewanellaceae > Shewanella > Shewanella colwelliana. The sequence continues at coordinate 26,797 of NZ_JAEC01000040.1, read as the reverse complement.
ATGGGCGCCACTCCACCTTCTTTTCAAGCAACCACTGCTCTACAAAAATTGAGACTTGCACAGTACGAGAAGCATCTCTTAAAGCAGTCATCCGGTCGTAAGCTTCAAACTTCTCAACTTGCTTGCTGTTAGGAAAATGACGAGCATACTCAAATTGATTGAGCTGAATTTCCGCTTCAATTCGAGTAAGTACTGCCCTTGCTCTTTTTCGATTAGCTGTTGTATCTTCAAGCATGGTCATTTCTCTACAACGTATCCCCTTGAATCTAAAGTCGAGATACAGCTTATTATTTCGAGAGTTAATACTACCCATACAGCCTCCTACTTAGTTGGTAGAACATCTGAGTAGCCAAACAGCATCAATTGCTCGACGCTTTCCCAAATAAACAGAATTTTACGGCCCCCAAATGGTCGAATGTAATGCACTCCCTCAAGTAGAATCGCATCCTTTAACTGATCTCGAATCGTTCTTGCATCATATTTAATGCGCAGAGACAGCTCTTCAGCTGTTAAATAGGTGTTAGACATAATATACTCTCCGATAGGTCATTTGATTTCACAGAAAGCCTTTTTGCTCTCCTGTAGAACAAATTTATGCTCATTTATTATCTTTTGCAAGCCTTTTTCACCTGCAGGAGAACATTTTTTATTATTGGAGAACATTTTGAAGTGTAATCTTTCCAGAATACTCGGTGAGAAGAGGCTTAAGGTTGCTGATGTAGCAAGGGATACCGATATCAACAGAGGTACTATCACCCGCCTCTATAATGAAACGGCTACCCGTGTTGAATTAGATGTCATCGAAAAACTGTGCAAATACTTAGATGTGGAAATTGGCGAGTTGTTGGAGATACAACGTAATTAGCTGACTTATAAATACATTAAGCATAAGACTTTTTAAGACTGTAGGCCAATCCCATAAATTGGCTTAGCAGACGAGTGGATTGCTAAGCCATTAAATTTATTGACTACTAGTTTATTTTAAAGGTTCCCAGTCCCCAGAACCGAGTCCAGTTTTAATACCTTTTAGCATGCTCTCAACCTCAGACCTTTCAATATGCTGGCGGCTATTCGCGCTGTATCGATCTTGAAAATAATCAATACCTATTGGAGTCAACTGATAGCCTTTATCAACACGCAAAACTCTGCCGTTATCAAGGTGTGTCTTGAAATTCCCAAGGAACTTTTTCAAAGGATAGACCTTTCCTTTATCCATACCAGTTGCTTCGAGAACCGCAGCCATGTATGTCCAAAGCTCTCTCCCACTAGGAGTCTTGGTGAGCTTATAAAATTGTAATTCTGCCATAATAAATTCCTTTTATTGAACTAGCTTCTGACCATAGGTACAAAAATTTCACTGCCCATGCTGTTACTGATTAAGATTATAGACGACTAAAATCAATAACATTAATCTTTGATAACAGGATAATTAGCATCCCCCCACAGCTCATGGGAGTTATCCATCATAATGTTAATAATAATAGGCACTAGCTTCGATAGAAATGCCACGCCATCTCGAATTTGATCGCGATTAGCAGAGCTATTCCAAGTTGCTCCACCATGGATCAATTGATTTCTCAAAGTATATAAACGCTGCAGAATTAGCGTATTTAGCGAATCAGTTCGCCTAGTTGAAAGCGCTGTATTTGCTCTTACTTTTGCATCAGCAAAACGTATTATCCACTCTTCTTCATTCAACTTCCCATTGTGGAAGTCCCAAAAAGGTTGGAACACATACTTGTTGTCTAATAAAACTCGAATGCATGAAGAAAACTCTGACCAAGCTAGAGAATAAAGGTGATTATTTTTGTCTAACTCCACAAGCTTAGACATAAACTTAGCAAAGGCCTCAGACTCCGTATGCCTCAAAACTTCAGTATCTTGCGCATAAGCAGCATTGAAGGCTATCCATAGAAAGATAAACTGACTATCCTTGTCATCCATACACTGTTCAGACTTAGCCAACCAACTCAACGAGCGATGAACTCGCAAAGCTAAACCTTCAGGAAAACGGCCCCTTATTTCACGTTGTTTGGCTTTCAAAGAGTCAAAATCCATTTCTACCTCACATTTTCAATTTGAACCGCAATACAATGCAGCATTAACGTTGAACAGCAGCACTAACCTAGCACTATTCCAGCTATATAAAACACCTCAACGATCACACCCTTCATTTTTCAGTTTAAAATAACGCTATTGTGGGTTCCTGCATTTAAAATGCTAATAAGTATAGTCAATAAAAATATACTCTTTTAGCTCAATACAACTAATTTTTTCCTGCACAGACAACCTATCCTTTAATTTAAGGTTTTTATTTTTCCGCGGACTTGAGCAACAACTACAAGACCAAGCTTTAGGGGTATTGGCATAAAGACCTAATTTCAAGTTCAGCTCTAAATTCCATTTCACCTTTGAGTGACCAAAGTAATGACAATTAGCAACTTTTAGCTTCTTACGGTCGTAGTGATGCCTTCTCAGCGAGCGTTTGTATTTCATTTTCTTTCTCCTCTTTTGAGGTGGTTACTGCTTCCAGCAACCGCCATATCGGGAGATGAACGAATTTATGATTAGCCAATACCAAGCTCATTTTCTCAAATATTTGCTACGTGGGTGATTAGTTTTAACTTAACAGTTGATCTAAACACTAACACTGTCTAGTATTGATGTCATGAAAAAAATTAATCGCTATTCCTTAAATGATCTTTGCCAACTGGTTGAGCTAACACCTCGCACAGTGCGCTTCTACATACAGAAGTCTCTAATGCCTGCTCCAGAAGGCAGTGGTCGAGGTGCTTTTTATACTCAAGAACACATAGAGCGATTGCTAGAAATTAAGAAATGGCAAGATGCCGGGTTGTCACTTGAGCGCATCAGTGAGCTGCTATTTGATGAAAGCAGCACAAAACCTTTGCCGCCACTTAAACGTGCTCAACCTGGTGATATTGAAGTTTGCAGCCATATACACATTGATGAAGGCATATCACTCACCTTGAATCCAAGTAAGGCAGGCCTAACACCTGAACAAGCTAAACAATTAACACTCGAAATAATCTCGTTGTACCAACGCATTGCATTAAGCGATAAGGAAGATAAATGAACAGTGAAATAGGGTTAACGTCGTTGTCAGGTGAGCAAGTAGCGCTTAAGTCTGTCGATATAACGGCAACACTTACTGGTGTGCTTTCTGAAGTCGAGATTAAGCAACAATATAAAAATAACTCATCAAACAATATTGAAACTGTTTACACGTTCCCCCTTCCCATTGACGCTGTATTAACCTCATTAGAAGTCGAATTAAATGGTGAGGCGCTTCAAGGACATGTAAAAGCAAATAAGGCCGCAGAAGAAGATTACGAAGACGCGATTGTTAGTGGCGATACCGCTGTGCTACTCAGTAAAATAGCCGATGGCCTATACTGTATTAATTTGGGTAATCTATTAGCTGAGCAAGAAGCGGTTATCTCAATCCGCTACGCTCAGCTGCATCACTGGCAAGGTGATAGCCTTCGTTTTTACCTTCCTACGACTATCGCTCCTAAGTATGGTGAGCCACAAAAGAGCAATATTGCTGGGCATCAAGTACCTCAACAGTCATTGTCAGCATCGTATAATTTAAATTTCTCGATCACTGTCGAAGGCTTGCTTGCAGGAGCGGCTATCAATAGCCCAACACATAACTTGGCATATCAAGTAACAGATCAAACAATGAGGATAAGCCTTAAACACCCTCAGCCTATGGATCGTGATTTCATTTTAGAAATTGATAAGCCAAAGGGATATATCGGAGAAGGTTATTGGGCGAACGATGGTGAAAGCACAGTTGCGTTAACGTCATTTATTCCAGAGCTAGACTCATCGCAAAACCCAGCCATCAAGTACCAAGCTCGCTGCATTAAAATTGTTGTCGATTGTTCGGGCTCGATGGCCGGCGACTCAATAGAACAAGCGCGTATTGCACTACTTCAGATAATCAATTTGTTAAACGCCCAAGATTACTTCAATATCATTTTATTTGGATCTAACCACCAGCAACTCTTTAATGAGTCGGTCATCGCAGATAAAACTAATATTAGTATCGCTAAACAGAAGCTAAATGTACTTGCTGCAAATCTTGGTGGTACAGAAATGCAATCAGCATTAAGTGCCGCTTATCATTCAAAAACATTACCTCACTTACCAACTGATTTACTACTGATCACAGACGGCCAGACGTGGGATGAAGATGCATTAATCGCTAATGCAGAACGTTCTGAACACCGTCACTTTGTGGTTGGGGTTGGCTGTGCAGTGAGTGAAGCATTTTTATCTAAGCTTGCCAAAGTAACAGGGGGAGCGAGTGAATTCGTTACACCAAACGAACAGATGAACAAGCGAATATTGCAACACTTTAAACGTATCAAGCAGACCAGAATTCACAATCCTCAACTCTGCCTTAGTGACAAGTATTCCGCACCACTTTGTTTTGACCCATTACCTACTCATAAAAGCACAATATTTTTGGGCGATACCGTAAATCTGTTAAGTCACTATGAAGGGTATCCACCGGCAACGGCAGATTTTTACTTTGAAGGTGAGTTTAATGAAGCCAAGAATGAGAATGAAATCTATGGCGCCACTATCACTCTAACTCACAAACAAAATGACAACGGTTTAATAGCGAGGCTTGCAGCCCATGAACGGTTAATGGGCCTAGATACGAATGAAGCAACAGCATTAGCTGAAAAGTATCAATTACTCACCAAGCACACCAGCTATATTCTAGTAAAAGTAAATGATAATAGCGGCCAACTTCCGATACCACAACTTCAACAAATTCCTCACCAAATACCTGCTGGCCAGAGCGGTTTAGGCAGCGTCATAGGTGAAAGTAGCGGTGTGGTATGCCAAGGTGTGCCCACGTATTCATCAGAGTCTATGCCAGATTTAGACTGCTTAGCTATTCCGGCATTCTTGCGACAACAATTTGATGACACACCAATAAAAGTGCATAACTTGACTCGCCTTCAAGCAAAAAATCATCACTCATTAGCTGAGTCACTCAACAGTGAGTTCACTCCCAATAACGACATGGGCATGAGTGAGTTTGATATCTACGATATTGAAGAGTTAGGTGAGAAAGAAACAATAATTGAAATACTCTACCAGCTGGAACATACAGGCTATCACGAGCAGAAGTTGGTGGCAGCTTGGTTAAGCCTTTATAACGAGTTTAATCCTGACAACCAGTTTAGCCGACATGTCATTCGCCTGATTAGAGTGTTATGCAAAGAGCTTGATGTCAGTGCAGACCTGATAAATACCGTTAAAGAAGCAATGAAACAAGAACTGGCTCCCCAGACGATCTAAAAATAAAGGCTGAACGATTCTTCACGAAGAAAAGCGGTTCGGCCTTCCCCCCCCCTATCCCATATTGCTAAGGATCTATTCAGCTACTTAGCGTACCGTTCACCTAGCCAATGGCAAATCACATAGCACCGGAAATGTTCAAATACGACCAAGGAGCAATGATGGCTCCTGGTGGTACCGTATAAACACTTAAAATTAAGTCAAAAATTGTAGCTAACAAGTACCACTTCACAATCAAGATTTTTCAATCTAGCATTCGTATCGAAACTAATGATTATCATCTTTATATTGAGACTTATCGGTTAGAATCTTGTATAAATATTCTATTATTCCCAGGGAAGGCATAAAGCAATGATTGAACAAGCTCAAAAACACCGCCAACTTGTCACCGATATTCTTGAGGGTGATGCTTTACATGCCCATCAGGTCGATGCGGCAACAAAAACATTTTCTGCTCTTACGGGAAATGTTAGAGCTGTGGTCACTGCTGCGGAGATGCAAGCGGGGAAATCAGGCATTGCTCTAGCTTTATGCTGCCAGCAACGCTTAAGTCTCAGTGATAACGACATCTGTGAGAGAAGACATCTTAAAGATACACTCTATCTAGTAACAATGCCTGATACAGCGCTAAAAGAACAAGCTGAAGATGACTTAGTTCTTGCCAAAAACGTAATCGTTAGCAACTTTGTTAATTTTGAAAAAGCACTTGAGAACGAATTCAAAGGTAATCCCCCTAAACTCATTATCATTGACGAATGCCATTACGGTTCGAATGTTTCAGCAGTTCGATATAGCAAAATATTCGATTACTTAGAGCAGGAAAATGACTCTTGCAAAGTGGTCTTCATTTCAGCAACTCCATTTGGTGCTCTATATGGCGCAGAAACAGAATATGAGGAAGCGTTGGAGTTGCAAGCCGAAGCAGAGTCGAAACAAGACAACGAATTATTCAACGAAGCTAATGATATCGCTGAAAAGGCACTAAAAGACTCTATACTCCGCCGAGACTTCAACACTCGCTTAGTTTTCCACAAGACAAGTGAAGAGTATTATGGCGTGAGAGAAATGCTTCACAATGACAAGGTTAAAAGTTTAGAAGGTGATAGCAGAAACTTTCTTTATCCTTCAGCTGAACGTGATGCTTTTATTAACCAGTTTAAAGATCATCAAGGTGTTGGTTGGTCGTTAGTTCGAGTTCCTGCAGGCAGTGCAATGAATGCGAAGGAATTTCTCATCTCACAAGGCCTGGAAGAGAATTCGATTTATATTTTAGGAAACTCACTTAGTGGTGTGCCCGAGGACGAACATTGCAGTATTGAACGTTTTAAAAAAGAGTTTGATGATGCACAGTTATTTGGAGATAAACTAATCGCCATAACTGTAGCTGGAGCAAGAGCTGGTATTAATTTTGGTGCCATGATGAAAAATAACCTTATCTCTACCTGGGACAGCACAGTTGCTAGTGTGGCTGCGGTGGTACAAGCAAATATAGGACGAGCCTGTGGTTATCACGGTAATAACTCATCTATGCACTATACCAATATTAATGCCGCTGAAGCTTATGCTGCAATTTTAGACCATCTTGAAAAAACATGTTCTGAATCTGCAGCCTCCGACTTCGATGGCTTAAAAGAATTCTTTGAAGACGTTTGTCAGGAGTACCAGGTAAATGGTCTCGATGTAGGCCTTACCATAAAATACAAGCGTCGTAGACCTATTGGTGATGTTGAAACTTACAAGGTAAATAATTACATAGCTGTACCCGCAAAGTTACTAGACCATGATTCAGATTTTAGTCAATACACTAGTGACAAACATCTATTACAAGCTATTGATCTGATAAGAAATGAATTTACAGCTAAAGGTGCGCCTAGCGTGAAAGGCAATAGAGCAATGCGGGGCAAAACCAAAAACTGGATCAAGGCACATTGGATCAATGGTGACAGTTACAACAATCCAGAAAAAGCTCGAGTAGATGGCACACAAAAAGAGAAAACCATTATGTACACGCAAATGCTTGATCAAGGTGAATATCTTGAATTCAATCGTGTGGTGGCACCTGGTTCTGGCGAATTGTCAGAAAATAAACTCATTACCGCCTCTATATTTAGCGTCTACAACATATCCCGTAGGCAGGTAGATAAAAAAATCATGACTACCGAAGATGTGTGGGAGATGTGCGATCACTTCGGTATTGAACGAGATGACACCATGTTCGTTCTTTATAAACGTGGTGAATATGATCTCGAACGTTCACTGCTCAAAAAAGAACACAATCAATTACCTGCAAAATCAGGCGAACTCAGTGATGAATCTCATTTCTCTGATACCGCTAAACTGACCTACTAAATATAAAGGGGGCGGAGCTCTTCCCCCGACCAGATTTAAGAGTAATGACAATGACGCAAAAGCATCGGCACTATGTTGAACAAACAATTCAGGAACATACATTTGAACATCAACGAGATGCCGCTCATAATACATTCTCTAAATTCAATACGGGCTCAAGAGCGGTTGTCATTGCCGCAGAGATGCAATCAGGTAAGTCAGGGATTGCTTTAGCGTTAGCTGGGTTACAACGACTATCACTTTCTGATGATTTCATTAGCGATAGAAAAAAGTTAAAAGATACACTTTACCTAATCACCATGGCAGATTTAGCCCTGCAAGAACAAGCTAAAAAAGATTTGGCACCATGTAAAAATGTCGTTGTAAGCAACTTTACAAACTTCGAAACAGCCTTAAAAGTGGATTTTAAACATCATCAACCACAACTTATTATCATTGATGAATGCCACTACGGTTCAAGTAGCGACAGTGTTCGTTATGATAAAGTGTTCAGCTACTTAGAAATGGATAATATTCATTGCCGAGTTGCTTTTGTTTCCGCAACACCATTCAGCGCTCTTTATGCTGCGGGTGCAGACTCGATACTGCGCCACAACTTCAATACCTCCCTAGTATTCCATAAAACCAGCAGCGAATATCATGGAATTCGCCAAATGCACCGCTTCAACCAGATTATTAAACTTGATGAAAATCACCGAGATTTCTGTGAAGAATCGCTGATGAGAAAGCGCTTTATTAGGCAATTTAAAGAACATGTTGGTACTGGTTGGTCTCTCGTAAGAGTACCAAGTAGCCAAGCAAGGTTGGCAAAACAGATCTTACTCGAAAATGGTATTGATGAAGACCAAATTCACATAGTTGGCCAAAAGTTAGTCGGTATTGAGGATCATGAACTCTGCTCCATTGATGATTTAAAAAGAGAGTTTGAAACGGCGAGTCTATTTGATGAAAAAATGATTGCTATAACTGTCGCAGGATTTCGTGCAGGTGTTAATTTTGGTCAGGAAATGAAAGAGACATTAATCAATACGTGGGATAGCAGTATTGCCAACATTGCAGCAGTGGTCCAGGCCAACATTGGTCGAGCATGTGGCTATCATCAAAATAGACAGGCAAAACACTATACCAATCTAGATGCGGTTCGAGCATACAGTGAGTTATTAGCGCATTTAGAGTCCCGAGATAAGGACAAAGAGTTTGAAGGACTTCTGGACGTATTTGAACAAATTTGTACTAAGTATGATGTCCGAGGATTCGACAGAGGCACTGTTGTTGCACCAACAGTAAACACTAAAGTGATCAGAAAGCTTGATGACTCAAAAATATATTTAACCAAAGGTTACATTGTCGTACCTGGTAAGCTTACTGATTCAGACTTCAATTATAGCGCATTGACTACAGACCCTGAATTACTAAGCGCCATTCAGCTTATTCGGCAAGAACTTCTCGATAATGATGGCCCATTTCGCAAAAAAGGTCGCGCATTACGAGGTAATCATCAAAACTGGATTAAGGCTCAATGGGTTAATGGTGTCACTTATAATGACTACACACCTAGTTGTGCTAAATCTAGGGCACAACATTTTACTCAGCGCTTAAATAATGGTGAATTAGTCGAATTTAACCGCATTGTTAATCCTGGAGGTGGTGAGAAAACCGAAGATAAACGAGTGATGGCCAGTATCTTTAGTATTTACAATTTGTCAGGTCAAATGGACGCCTACAAGCGTGCGATGGACATCGAAGATATGGCAGAAATTTGTATGCTATTTGATATCGAGCTAGATGACACGTTAATCTTGCTCTATCAACGAGGTGATTACTCTCAAGAGCGAACCGATTCGACGATACAAAACGATGAGACCTTACACAGTGGTAGGATCAAGCATAACAGCGTGTTTTAAATTCAACTAAAAGTGTACTAGCTCAGACCAGATCTGACAGTTACCCAGTTTTCTGGTGCCTTCGTCAGATTAGTTTGTTTCGGCAACATTTTTTATACTTCTTACCTGAGCCACAAGGACAAGGTTCATTAACACCAACTTTTTGACCAACAGATATTGGTTGCTGTTTATTATCTACACCAAATTCATTTAGCCTGTCCATTAATTCATCTGTGAAAGCTTTAGTAATTTCTTGAAGTTTGTTACCGAAGAAAGCTTCATAAGCAAATTTAGCTCTAACATCACCTTTGTCTCTAGCCAATTTCATCCATTTTTTGGCTTTATCGATATCCTTTGAAAAAGTATTCCCATTGAAATAGTCATAAGAGATGTTAATCATTGATTGAGTACAACCAAGCTCACAGGCTTTTTCAATATATTGCTTTGCTAAATCAGGATCTTTATCGCAGGCCTCCCCATCAGAGTAATAATGATATAAAAAACGTAAAGCGAGCATGCTATCAGACATTGCTGCAGCCATTAATAGCTCATAAGCCTCACTAAATTGGCTTTCTGTGTATAGCCTCGCCCCTAATAGAGCCATTGCCGGTGCAAACCCCTTCTTTGCAGCAATTCGCAAAGCCGTTAAACCTTGATCTTCTATACCTAGCTCTAAATCCTCATTTATCGCGATGTCTGCAAAATGAAAAAGGTACTCAGCCCTACTGCGACTAAACCTTAAATCAGCCGCTTTATTTGGCTCTCCCCACATACTTATAGGTAGGTCATCAAGCTCTGCATCGATATCAACAGCTGCTTTATATAACGACAATGCAATCTTTAATTGTGATTTTCTATGGGCAGTGTCAACATCATTTTCAATAAGTGATTCCGACTCAGCCTGCTGTTCAGTAAGCATTTTTTCAATTGCTTTACCTCCCATAAACTTTTCATGAGCACTATTTGAATTTAATGCATTTAAAATTAAGGTATTCAGCTCAAGACTTTCGAGTTTGGCCATAACTAGCGTTTCATTTTTTGCTATGCACTTGAACTCTTTACCACAAGCAGTCATTACCTGAAGCAACAACTCTCTTCCTCGCTCAGCATCTTTAATTAACTGCAACTTTCGATTTTCATCAGCTTGTGACCTTAGCTGCTGAAATTCAGGATTGTTTTTAAAATCAGAATCATCACTTTGAGAAAGTGTTTTATGAACGGCACTATTAGTAAGCTTTTTAAGCTCACTAAATACACTGCTTAACCGACCATCTATCCACCCTTGATGCTTTAACTCCTTAATCTGTGAGTGGAGAGTGTCAAAATACTCGATTTGGATCTGATGTTGAGAGCAAAGCTTACTGCAAATTTGTTCGAGTATTTGGCGATATTTGAGCAAAGCGTATTCAGGAAATACCGTCATGACTTCAATTGCATGACTGTAATCTTCCCCGATTTGCAACCCAAAACGCTTAGCAAATAACAAGTCATCAACTTCTATTTTACTTGAAACTAAATCTGTACCCATCGAAAACGGTCCTTGTTTTACAGTATTAGCAACTTTATTTGTTTAACGAGTGTTTAACTAAATCTTGATATTAAGCACTGGCGTTAAGCACTCTTGAAGGCTCAAACCACCGTGATTATAGTAATCGCCACCGACATAACCTGCAATGCCTGGAGCCATCGCAACTGTGACACTGGGGTTCCAATGCCAAGGAACCGTTAACCCAGATGAGCTCATATTGTCTTTCAAAATAGCGCAACGAGTTAAGCGTTTTTTCACCGATGTTTTAGGGATACTCGCCTCAGCCAACTTGTTCGGCACCCAAAGCCAGCCGTGATCTGTTACAACCTTAATTCGCTTCCATCCAGCATTCAAAAGCCCTTCTATTCGAGCAGCAACATCATTAAGCACAGCATCAATATGCAATGGCATTTTACGTTGCTGAGCATGCCCCATGTTATCTAAGTCGCCCGTCTGCACCCAGGCATAACCATTGGGTTCACCGGTTTCTAAACCATCTAAATATTGCCAACCTTTTTCAGCTAAGGCTTTTTTAAACTGATAAGCAGAAAACTCAGACTCTGTACCTAATAGAACGGGTGTAAAGTTTTCATTATCTTGAAGGCCCGACAATAGATCTGCCACTGGCGTAACCGCAGCTTTAGCCGTCGCAGTTAACGATGGCAGTGCCGCCCATTGCGTGGTTAAGTCGATATTAAGGCCAAGCCGACTTAACTTAACTTCTAATAATTTCGCGGTATCAAAACGCAAGCCATCAACAAAAAAGATCACTTCACCGCCAACAGTGTAATGAGATGTAGACTCTTTAATTTGATTATCACCAGGGTAGCCTCTTTGCTCCACCAAGGTTTGAAAATTCAATGTCACCTGCTCTAACCAAGGTGTATAGATAACCGCTAATACATCAGCAATCACCTCTTGTTGGTGGATATCTTGCGCCTTAGCCATGGCGGCAATGGACGAAGCATCAGCTTGCCAAAATCGTTCTTGGTAAAACTCTGCCATTGCTTGAGGTGACGAGCCATTAAAGGAAATTTCTGTATGCTCCAGCACAGCTTTTAACTCAGCTAATATTGCTAACCATGGAGATAAACCTAATTGTGCCCAAACCCAAGATTGGCGTTGGTGTTGTTCGCTCCATAATCGAGTGATGACGGCGGCAATATCAACACGCATCTTATCTTTTAGCGCTTTAAGCTCGCTCTCAATAGCACGTTCATCGCGGTTATTCTCAAATAAGTAATGCTGCGCCTCAAACGCTAAGCCTGATGGCTCAACATCAGCTAAACCCTTAACTAGTAGAGGGAGGTTAGATGCAGTATCAATAAAGCGCTGCCACACACTTTGCCAAGCTCCGTCCGCTCCACATAACAAACTTAATGGGATATTCAGTTGAGTCTGAGTCGGTGTAAAACCGTAATTTTGAGCACAAGACTGCTTGAAAATTTCCCATTTATTACCTTGCCATTGCGACTCTTTCTCTTGGGGGTTATTCAGCCAAGCCAAAATATCTTTAGCAGGATCATTTAATACAATGGCATAAAACTCATCGGCAGTTAATTTTTTACCTTGTAACCGTTCTGCCGGTGATTCAAGAATATCCGGCAACACCTGAATTATCGCATCTAAGGTTTTTTTATCTTTAGCTAAATCTAGGCCTAAACCGACATTGGGATTGGTCAAAAATGACGATACGCTCCAATCACGACCAGCCGAATTATACGCCCACCAGCAACCACGGTATTGCAACTCTGCAAGCGGACGCAAATAATCAGGGCACTGCTCAATGGCACGTAAATCTTTGCGCCCTACTCCAGGTAAATAGATAATAGGCGTTTTACCCGCAGGTAATTGGCAATCCTCTAACACACCCGCAATCGCACACTTAACCCAAATCGCTGGGCCTGTACGTTCTTCTGGCTTGTATTGACCGAGTTCAATTAGTTCAGGCAACTGTTGTTTTATGTATGGCATTGCGGATTGCCATTGGCAATCAATGTCTGTCCACAAAATGGCAGCAGGTGCTACTTGAACTGACTTATTAAAAGTTGCTGAGTTTCGCAACTGCTCGATTAAATAATTAACAACTAACATCAAGGTTCCAACGTTGTTTGCAAAGGTCTACTAATTCTTGTTGGCGGCGTTCTAGTACTTCAGGCGTCCATATCGGTTCATTTAGAACCTGCGTCGTCAACACATAGGACGAGATCCCGCTTTTACCACCGAAATATGCGGTCTTCTTACGCTCAAAATCAAAATTTGAAGCTTGAGAGTTTCTTCTTTGTGTTAAAGGAACAAGATTAGCCAAGCGGTGTGTCCACTTATCTCTCTCTTCGACATCAGGCCAGTTATTATCCCAATCACTCTCGAGCTCTACTGTTTGCGGCAGTACATGCTCTATCGTGAGTACTGAATGCTCGTACTTAGCAGCCCCATCGGTAAGGAAAGAATCAGTTCTAAGAATAAGGTAATTACGTCTTCGAGCCGTTAGGTGATAAACGTTTCCGTTAATAACATCAACGAACTCTTGTACCTCAGCTTGTGTTAGATTTACGGATGCTACATCTGACGAGCCAGACCTCTCGATGCAATCAAGCACATCGGCATAACGCTCAATACGTTGGTTAATGTTAGCCGCGCATATATGTAGCTTTGCAGCTAAACGCTCCAGACGAATGATGAAATCCAACACTGCATTACTATCTGTTCCAAATTTAGCAAGGTAGCTTATAGCTACAGGTAACCAGTCTGAGTTATCAATCTTGTTCAACCAATAAAGTACCTGGTTAATTTCTCCAGCATTATCTGTAGATTGATAAGCGCAATCACGCGCTATTAGGTACGCATCAGCGTATGGCATTATGATGTCGTTGATTAGCGTTTCAGGCTCTGGTGTTTTTATTAAAACGTGTTCTTTAAACTCTTCAAGTAACGCACGTTTTGCCTTGGTTTTCGCATAAATCATCCGAATGTAGGTGAGAAGATCATTTAGACCGTCTCGACCAGTTTCTACTTCAATCGCTTCCCACGTATCGTTAAATTCATCTCGTTTTTGCTCCGCAATCTTGCCTATAGCATCAGCTTTAATGAGATCTGAAGGTAGAAGATCTAAACCACGGTTATTCAAGACAGAAAAAACACGAAATGCAGACTGTTGGCTTGGCGATGTCACTGCAACCAAAAAACAACGTGTCATTAAGAACACGCCAAAGTTGATTAGAGACTGCTCTCTAACAAGCGCCTTACGTAGCTTAGTCTGAAGTAGCAAAGCATTTTTGCGAATGTTGACCTGAGACTCATTCTCCAAAGTAGCTTCATCAATATTAGCAAGCTCATCAAACTTCAGTGTTTGAACTGTATTAGCAAAAAACTCTCGATCACGCTGTCGAAGTGCCAAACGAGGTTTTGCTGGAATACCCTGAAATTTCTTTCCTGGCTCCTGAATGTAGGTAAAGCATTCGTTCCGTGCTTCGTCATCTTCCATCAACGAAGTCAATGCGGCGATCAATATAGTTAATGTTGTAAGCCGCTGTTGACCATCAATAACCTGCGAATGAGGTTTATTTTCCTCTTTCACCAAAACAATACTTCCGAGGAAATAACTTTCCTCGGCTTCATGTTGATAAAAATCGTACAGGTCGTCGAATAGCTCGCCTGCTTGTTCTGTTGTCCAAGCATAAGGGCGCTGATACGGAGGGATTTCATAATCGAAATCTGAACTAAAAATTTTAGAAAGGGCATACTCTGCCCCAGTAATGTTTTTAGACACCTGAAGACTCCTTAGCTTCCCTAGCCGCTTTCTTTTCAGCAAGCGTAAGGTGATGATCGTTAATACGACTACCCTCTTTCTCACCGTAAACTGGGCCAAGGTCAAACCATGGAGCGGAAGCTACATCTGTACCTCGGTCTTTTTTCCAGTGGATGTTTGGCTTACCACGCAGTACACCTGCGCCTTTTTTACCCACATCTTTCGCTAGCATAAATGGGCGGATGTTGAGACGTACCCCATCATTCAGATCTGGGTGCCAACCAATAGGTTGCTCTGCTAATGGTTTCCAGCGAACAAAGATATCTAAGCCTTTTTCACCAGCTAAGATTGCCTCGAGTTGTGTCTTTAGGTTTTCAGCAGCAGACAAACGAATGTCTGCCCCATCGATACCATCGGCGATACCGCGCTTTTGGGTACTAATCCAGTCATCAAGATAAGTATAAATAAGACGTTCAATGCCTTTATAGTCGAGTTTGTGATAATTCACTAATGCCGAAAAGCCATCTTTTAAGCCATCCCAGATTTGCCAGATAAAGGGTCTGTGCTGAAACAGCTTACAGTGTTGCTCAAAAAACTTATCTCGAAGCCAATCATCTATGCTGGTGGATTTCACAGCTTTAAGCAGCTTAGCTTCAACCGAGTTTGACCACTTTGTGCCATAGGCTTTTTGTAATATAGCCTCTAAGCGTTTAACCGCATTCATCTCACCGCGAATAGCGGGGATACAAACAATGCCATCGTCATCGACTAGGCCATCAAAGTCAGCATTTTTTAGTATCACCTGACGCATTTCAGGTGCCAGTTCCATGTTCTCGTCTAATTCAGCAGGCCATTTGTAGCCTAGTAAGCGGGCGACCGCGACTTGCAGTACGGTGTCATCCTGGCGTAATTCACCCACTGCAGTGGTTTTGGTTTCTTCATTCCAAACTACAGAAGCACAAGGGTGACCATGGAAGATCCATTGTGTTGGATCGTCTGAATGTGGTTGTGGGAGGCCGTTCGGGTATTTCTCTTCGGCAATTTTAGTCCAATATTTAAGTTCAAATGGTACTTTAGCTAAAGTTGCATTGGTTACATTCAGTTTAGAGTCAACTTTTCGAACCTCATTATGATATTGCTCTGAACAGCAGTAACACCAAACAGCAGGCAAGTACTCTTCTTTTTCAGGAACAACCGCAGCTACGTTTGTATTAAATTTAGAACCGAAGTACATAGACACAGGTAATGAGCCCATACAACTCACGGCGACCCCCTTTTTAGTCCACACATTTTTACCTTGTAGATCTCGTTTTCTGTCACGTTCCTGAGATGCAGCTAACCTTCGCATTACACCTTTTCCATCCTGATAGAATGCAACTCTTTCCCCACCTTTAAAATGAGTAGTTTTATCTGTTGTACCAAGAAAGTACTCCCAACCATCTCGAATTAAATAGAGCTCGCTGAAATTACGGACAAACATTGGATCATCATTAGTCGTAATGCCCTTATGTCCTTGTGCAAGCTTAATCAGTAAATTATTTTCATCACTTTCATATGATGTAATTCTATGATCTGGGTTTTGAAGCTGATTTCGCTGACTAACATTTTTTATCACTTCTTCAGATAAACTTATTGATTTCGGATTTACACCGACATAGTCACTTACATCTAAATCAATATATAGATCACTTTCCTTTGGCATGAGGTTCGCTACTGATATCAAGATTGGTGCGACATTCAAGGTCGTATTAAATGCGTCATAACCTAACCTAACAATACAATTTATAGTTTTATTATGTAAAATACTGTTACGTAGATTTTTATAACTACTTAAAAAAAGCCAATTCTGAGGCATTACTAAGCAAACTGAGCTTGAAATAAGCCCAAGTTCAAAACATCGCTCCATAAAAACAGTAGCTAAATCATACTTTGAAGTAAGGTAGTTCAGGTCGCAATAATCTTTTACAACCTTACCCTGCTTAGTATTGGTAAGATATGGCACATTAGTAATTACCCATTGATATTTATCAACCAGAAGACCTGCAGCCTTTGCCAAGCCTTGCGCAGTGGCCTTCGCATCATTACTTGCATCTGACTTATTCGCCATCGCTTTTTGCAACAATTCCCAAGGTGCTTGCTTATCTTCACGATTGCTAGGTAGGAGCTTAGTTGGATCTATCAAACTGCCCAGCGTTGGGGCGTCTTTAAAGGTATTTTGCATCCAAGAAATAGCATCAGAAAGTGCCTCATCTCCTTTAGCTAAATCTTTCCATTCTTTTTGTGCCTCAGTAATCGACATACCTGAACAGGCGAGTTGCAACTCCGGCAACACACGATAACCGCCAGCACCAGGGTAACGCCAAGCTTCAAGCGCTAATGCAAACGCTGCCAACTCCACACAGCGTTGATCTAGCTCTAGGCCATGGATGTTATCTTGCAATACCGCATTGACCGCCTCTTTTGCCGTTAAGCCTTCAAGCTGCATGCGCATTGGCACTAACATTAAAAAGACTGCGACTAAGAAGTGGCCCGAACCACAACACGGATCGAGTGATTTAAATTCGCTTAGATCTTCAGGCCATTTATCAAAATCACCAGCGGCTGATTTCCATACGCCACTATCTTCATCTTTTGTAAAGCGCAAATATTCAAGTGGTACTCCGGGAATAGCGGCTAGTTCACGCAGTTCTTGCTCGCTGTTAGCGCGGATTAAATCATCACTGCTTAAACGGCGTTTAGCCCACCAGGCTCCTAGGGCGTTGTCCAATAAAAACGACACCATGTAGGGTTCGGTAAATAACTGAGTGACAGGGCTTAGCTCTTTGGCACCAATCTTTACCCCAGACTCATTCACTTGTTTTTTCTTTTTGTTTTGCCAAAACTGATAACACCAACCCAGGCTGTCTTGGGCTTGGAAGGTGGCTAAATCTAACTCTGCGATTAGATTTTCGAGAGTATTGATATGGTTAATGGATAGCTTAATCTCAAATACTGGCGAGTCGGCACGAAATATTTGTGGCAACATTTTTTGTGCTAAACGCCCTGCTAGCTCCCAACCGTCTTTGCAATCGGGTTCTTCTTCGGCAAGCTCGTTGCACTCATCCAGTGTCACCGGGGTGCCTTCATACATGAGTAGATTATTTTGCTCGAGATAGCGAGCAAACAGCATGCGATGCCAATGCTCGTAGGCCATTTCATTGACCAGAGACTCTGTTTCTTGCTCGCTACCCACGAGCTTATCGCCTAACTGGCGAGCATGGGCGCGCAAAGTGTTACGCAGTTTACGCTCATCATCGGTTAAATAGCTGGGAGCCTGGGTATCAGCAACACCTAGTCGTGTTAGTGCATCTGTTACTGCTGCCTCAACCACCTCGCGAGCGTTTTCTACTGTCGTCTCTAATTTTTTACGTAATGCTTTATCGAGTGAACTGCGCATAGTTATCTCTTAAATTCTTTAGGTACGATTGTCTTGGCCACTAATGTTTAGACTCTATTAATTAGTTATTAGCCATTAATCGTTAGCCATATATGTGATAAACCCTTGCTTGTATGATGAAAACATAGAGCAAGGGTAATCGGCTAAATACTATATAGTAAGTAAATGCACCATTAAGATGGCACCACTGGCCCTTTGGCGAGCTCTGCACGTAGCTCTTGCTCGACTTTGTCCAGCCACTTTTGTAGCTGGGTTTCGTCTTCGATTAACGGCTTATTGAGTTTGTAATACCTGACTTTTGGTGTCAGTTCACTGATGGCATCTTTAAGTACTTGGTCAAAAACACTCGGTAACGCGGCAGTTTTATCACTCCATTGCTCGAAATTAATCTCATCGAGCGAGTCGAACACGCCAGCTGCGTCACTGACATTAACTTCTGGCAACTTATCGAGATGACGTTTTTTTAAGAATTCATTACGTTTGGTTTCATCAAGTTTTTGCCAGTTTTCATCTTCTTCTAGCTCGAGCATGCAAGCTTTATGCTCCTGCTGGTACTCGTTTATCTTACTGGTTAACGTGTCTCGCAAGCTATTAACTGCTTGCTTGAGTAAAGCATCCACCGGATTTGGATCATCTAATAAACTACGATTAGCGATAATGGCTTGGCGCTCTTTATCTAGGGCAGTAAAAATACTTAAATCTTTGGCATACTTCAGTGCAAGTTCGAAATCACTCCAACGCGCTTGACGAACTTTAACTTTATCCACTAAAGCCTGCCAATCTGCAAAGTCGCTGAGTAATTGATCTTTATTATCGAACACCTGTTGTAACTGTTCGTTACCAGAATACATTTCTAAATCAGTGAGTAATTTAGTGCTAGGCGCCATAGGTAATGGAGCTTCACCACCAGCACGGCGAGCAAGGTTACGGGCATTAATAATCGCTTGCGGCAAATTGGTTACTTCTTCACCGGCATTACACGTTTGCTCATGTAAAGTGCTAATCACTCCGCGCACCTTGATTAACTCGACTTTTGATAAAGTAACATTTTCAGGGCGGAACTTTGTTTGAGTTATAGAAGACCTGTCTAACTTTTTAGCGTCTACCGCTCTCTCTTGGCTGTCGGCGGCGCGTAAAATATTGGCGGCGACCATTGCAAGCAATGCACCATCGATGGTGTCTTTACTCCAACCAAAAGGCGCTTGACGGAAATTATCGACAATATCTTTACCTGGCTTCATCGAACCAATAAAACGTTTTATTTCGGCGCATACTGGGTGTTTGTCGGCATCATCATTATGGCCAATAGCTTCGAGTGCATTGGCATCAGCATGCTTACTGGCACGCTCAAACACTTTAGCCCAGCCTTTATCGTCGGCCATTTTAAATTTATGGTACAAACGCTGGCAGGCTATTTCACCGGCATTTTGAATTTGATCTTTTAGGGTTTCGCCTTCAACCTCTTGACCACCGGCTAATCGAACTTGAATTTGCGAGAAGATATCTTTCAGCAATGCCTTTTTAGTTCGCTCGGCATCACGTAAACGAGTCTCCATGGCATCTTTAGCTTCTTTACCTGCGTCGGTAGTGGCACCACCACGAATGTCTAACGTGTTCTCAGCCGCTTTAAGCGAGACTATTGCCGCTTGTAATTCACTACGGTGTGATGTCGGCACATGGATAAAAATGGTTGCCTCATCAGGATCGCTACCCCGAGATAAATCATTAAACTGTTTCTCTGTTACTTCAGGTGCCCAAGCGCAGATTTTTTTGTCTGCATCGTTTGGCAGTTCGCTCTCAAAGATAGGCGTAATCACTCGGGACTCTGCAACACTGCCTTGGGTAATGCGTGCTTGAGCAATTTGCTGACGTACATAACTTTGCAGTTCTTTAGAACGGTATGACTCCAGCATTTGTGGGTTACCGATTAAATCTGATTCCTGGCGGCGGAATTCATCGTACCACAACTGGCTTTCTACCGTTTGTAAGCGGTACTCTTGCCCGACTGTGGTTTCCATCGACATGATCAAATGCTCATTCTCAAGCACTTGCAACATTTTGGGTACGATTGGGCGCAGTTTGTGTTTATCTTGCTGCAAATCTTCTAATAATAAATCCGCTAGGCTGTCTACCGTTGAATGAATGCCATATTCGACATCATTCGGAAGTTTACTAATGAGTAAAATAAGTGCTAACAAGCGACCTTGTAATTGCTCATCTCCATTACCCGCTTTTTTGCGGCTGATGGTTTCGTAGATATCTTTTGATATCACACCGGTTTGAAGTAAGTTAGTCGCAATTTGGTCGTATATAAAATCTGCGGGGACCACATAACCTAGCTCTTTTTCTGCGGTATTTTTAACAGCCTCATGTACCACACGTAATTGATTACGTAGTTGAGAGCCAGTACCGGTTTTATCTAGTGCGGGAAGAATTCGCTCCCAAAAGCGACGACGGACAGGTAATAGTGGATAGTCTTTTACCATCCATTTCTCATCGTCTTTATTGTGTTCTATGGTACTAGCACGCAAATGACGTGATATTTCACCTAGGTTGTTATCAATAACCGCTTGCACTTGTGCTTCTGCCGAGCTTTTCTTTTGCAGAATAACTTTACGGATCACTGAATCCACGTCGGTGTCTTCAAGTTGCACCGGCACCTGGAAACGGCCTAATAAACGTTGCAAGTTAGACATACCCGATAAAGCACTTTGGCCTGTGGCGATAAACAGTAATTTAGATTTTAATGCGCTTGCACCACTACAAGTTTCTACCACTTCTTGCACATCAAATGCCCGCTGGGCATCATCACTGATGTACTGCTGTACTTCATCAAGCACGACAAGGGTTAACGGTAGTTCACCATCAACAGATATTGCATCGACTAAAGCTGATACCATTTCATCGTTGGTGACATCTTTTACAATAATGTATTGAGAACGAAGCATCTCACGCACTTCTTTGGCGTCTGATGCAAAACCTGGGATCGCATCTAATATGGCGGTATGCAGTATTGGAGATACATGCAGGTTTTTAAGCTCTTTGTCCCAGCTATCGACACCGTCTTTCGCTTTAGCGTGAGTTTTTACGTATTGTTGTACTTGAGCTAATACGCCTTCTGCTTTTAGCCACATAACAAAACGTGCGAGATGATACTGCTCTGGTAAACCCACAGATTTAAAGATAATGCCAAGAAATGCCATACGCACTTGGTCACGTACACCGGCACCGAGTGTGCCTGATGCGGCATGTAAACCACCATGATTAATGGCTAGTGATGATAGCTCATCAAAATGTGCGGCAATGTGAGGAGGTAGTTCAACAACACTACGAGCATTACTTCCATCATTTAGCGTTTGGTTAGTCCATAAAGTACGTAGCATTTTTGCTAAGTGAGACTTACCAGAACCAAAGAATCCACTGATCCACACACCAGGTTGTTCACTATTGGTTTTAACCGCACTTAAGTAGTGACTTAGAATGCTGTCCATGCCTTTAGCGTAAGCCCCATCGCACACAAAGGTTCTTAACTCGTATTCGAGTGTTTCAAGCGCGGCTTTTGAATGATCGTCCTTGACTTGTGCAACACCATTGTTAGCTAAACGGCTATTGATTGGGTCGTTTATAAAAATTTCACGGTTTAACATCCTTGATCCCTATGAATTAGCTGAAATTGCGGTGGCGTGATATCCCCAACCGTCCTTTGCATCTAGTAATTGAAAATTATTGTTATGTACTTCGCCTGGAAAAAATATCACCAAGCGTCCCTTTACATGTTCAGCCACGGCTTCAACAAGCCCTGATACTGAAGCAAAACCAAATAATGTACCGCAGCCTAACATTGCGATGACTTTATTTTCATCTTGGTCATCGACAAACTGTTTTTTAAGACTCTCAACAAGTTCATCAGCAAAGTCACCATAAAGCCCTGTAAGGTATTCAGGGTCTTCAAAATAGGTTTCTTTGTAATCTTGGTCAGCCATCCATGTTTCAAAGCTGTTGGTTAAGTCCAATAGCGTCCAAGGGTGGTTATACTGCGTAGTGGCCTGTTCAAACTCGCCTATTCGGGCTCTTAGTTTTAGCTCATCTTCTTTGTGATAAACCAAAAAAATGGTTCGTTCATCCGCTGACACAGTTGATGGCCATGGAAGGCTAATATGACTTTCATAGCTGTTTAACAGTTTTGATAATCTATCTGACATTACCTACACCTTAGGTATTTCAATATTTGGAAATGTGACTTCGACCACTTCACTGGCTTGCTTGAAGTTGAGCAGGCCTCTAAGAGAAGCACTGTGCGCCAGCTCAAAAAGTCTTTCTTTATCTTGGTTCAACACTCTGCACCAAAAGCTATCAAACATCCTCTGGCCAGATAGACCATTACAATGCGCGAGAAATAATGCATAGGCAACATGGATATAGGTAACTTTTGGTATTGCACGGTATTTTTTGGCTTTTCCTGTCAAATAACCCGCTTGAGTCCAAGTCCCATTAATATTCTGAGCAAATGATTTTAGTGAGGCAGGACTAAAACGTTCGGGATCATCCTTGGCCAAATGGGCTTCGACTGTTTCACGGGAGATATGTTCACCAGGCTCAAGGTTTAAGATCAGGTCAGCTGAACCTCTTAATATGGGGTCTCGAGCAACTGCAAGTTGCAATGCTAATATGGCGTGTGAATCCTCGGATAGTTCCCACCACTTTCGCAAAACCTTAAACAGAGGAATATCTAACGAGATGCCATAGAGATCAACCAAGTGACGATAAGTTAGCTTGCGTGATTTCTCAGTTGGCTTATGCAGAATATTAAACTCAACGATGTCTTTTTCGTAATCTTCACGAGTGGCATTTTCTGGACATGAAAACAGTAACAATGATAACTCTTCAATCATCATACTGCGTGCAGAATGCGCACCGTTTTTACCAAATTTAAAACCAAGCTCTATTAATCGTTCTTGGCTAGTCATTAGTAGACCTCATTTGCTTAACCTTTCTTTGAGATGCTGATTACATTGTTTATTCATTAATGAACCAACTACCTCTTATTCTGGAATATTAACACATTGGACTAGATTAACATTCAATATCCAGATGCTAAAGTAAACTTGGACTGGCCTCAGCCCAAGAAATTAGGGATACCAGGCTGCAAGCGAATATCAATCACAAATCACCACACATTCTTTCTTAAGGTGGTAAGCCCCTAGATCTTTGGATCCAGTACCATTTTCTATTGATGTGGACGATCCAAATTACGAAGAAAGTTAACCCACTCACTGATTAGAACAGGCTCTATCCAGCATGCGTAACGATTAAATGCTAACCAAGTGGATTCTGGTAATGAGAACTCCCCCCACTGCTTCAACGTTGGTAAATCAAGGAAAATACTGTCCTTAGCACTCACCCTTTTATTATCAACTTCAAATACTGTTTGAACGCTATTAGGTAGGGTGATGTAGTTACATGGCATTGTTTTTATATTTTGTACCGATGCTGAAATTGTTTTGTACAGAGCAATAGCATCATCACCTGTAAATAAATTACCAATACGGTAATCTGATGATGTACGGTGAGTTAATTTGTGCCAACCGTCATCTTTCATAAACCCCATATTGGGTTTACTGTTTGGTGTTTGAAACAGCTTATGTTGATCAATTAAAACTTTATATTGATGGCACCAATACAAAGCGACCAGACCAACAGGTAAAATGACTCTGTCACCAAATGGTGATGGTTCTCTTCTTATTACTGCACCAGGATGGCCGTCGGCAATTCTCAATAAAATACGCAGCAATGCAAGCTTGTGCGTGGCAGATTTGCCATCGTTGATTGCCACATGTCGGATAAAGGGAAATGCACCAGATCCATCATCAGGCATCTGTAATACTACAGTTTGCCAAGAAACGTGATTACGACCTAGCTTATCTGTCTCTTTGGGGGTTTCTAACTTACAAAACAAACCTACATTAGATGCAAGCTTTTTTAACTCATCAGCACAAACAACGTACATTCTGCGCTTAGTAAAATCCTCCTCAGTCTGCCCATGCCTAAGTGAGATAACAATTTTCCCACCCGGCTTAAGGATGACGTATTGCGCGCGCCTGGTCACTAGGAGCAATGTGCATCCACACCGCACTAAGCAATATTAGATCAAAACTAACTTCTAACTTTGTAACTGATGAAAGTGCAGGTAAAGAATCACTAAGCCATTTTACTTTAGTACCAGCAGTAGTTTGCTGACCAAGCTTTAGTAGCTCTGTAGCGGGTTCGACTGCTAGGACTTGGATATTATTTTTTTCTAGATGAATTTCTTGAGCAAAGTCTGCTAAGTACTTTGCATCGCGGCCAGAGCCTGCACCGAGATCTAAAATTCTAGCATTGGGGTTACTAATGATTAATGGCAAAAATTCCGCCCAGCTTTGATGCACCTCCTCAAATGACTTTGAGAGGTATTGCTGAGCTAAATAACATGCGTTTTCATTATAAAATTCTATCACCAAAGACCAATCCTAGAACGATAGTTAAAATACCAAACCTGATTAACCTTATGATTAATTGATAAAACAAAAAGATTGTTCATCTTTGTATCATGTAACAAATACGGCAATTTGTCTTTAATTACCTTAAAGTTAGTTATAATTTGATAATGACTCAGAATGATATGAAGATAATGCATCGATATTAGTAGTAACAAGCCATATCAATCCACTTTATAGTACTTTTAACCTAATTAATCTCATAGCAAAACTCCAAAATTTACACTCTATTGAAAAACGAGAGTCTATTCGTAGAGACCATGGCAAAAAAGGTCATGGTCACGGTTTGGTCACCATTTGGTCACCATTTACGAAATTGAAGTTTTACGGACTAAGGAATTGACACGGTAGAGGTTACTAAAAAGTGATAAAATCTAGAAAAGACAAAGGCCTAGCATTTCTGCTAGGCCTTCTAGAATTTGGCAGGGGTGGCAGGACTCGAACCCGCAACCATCGGTTTTGGAGACCGCTGTTCTACCAATTGGAACTACACCCCTGTTGACGTGGGGCATTATGCAAAAATGACTCTAAAAGGTAAAGGACTTTTTATGACTAAATGGCTTAACTGCGGCTTTTTCATGCAAGACCGTTAATATTCCCAGCGTGGATACGGATTTTAAGCAAAAAAGCGAGAGCAGCACGCTTAGCTTTCTGTTTAGTAACTTACCAACCCGCACGCTATATACTCTTTTCTCGCAAAATCATGGAACACTCAAAATGCACCAAGCAATTCTATCCAACGTTTTATATTGCAATATAGTAGCGAGTATTGTGGGCCTGCTAGCATCACCTCTATCACACTCTCGCTAGTTAATATTGGTCTCACTATAGAATCACTACTGGAGTTCTATAAAGTAAAGATCCCACCTAGTCCCTCTATCTTGAAAGGGGTTAATACACTCATCACCAAAACTAAATCCCCCTCAATCAGGTGGGCAAATTCACTATGCCACTACACATGAAGCGAATAGGGCTGAACGAATACGAACGAAACCATCACCATAGTAATTGACCTCATCTAGTCTATAACTAGAAACTAGGCATGATCAGCTTAGAACAAGGTCTTCGTGTTGACTAACAAGGGGATGTGCAGTGTCGAAAAGGTTGGGAACTATTTCCGACCAGGCCAACATCCAGTTTAGCCTTAACACCACAGAGCCTTATCCCTATGAGCTAATGTAGGAAGTAAAGTCAGTGCAGACACTATCTACTGCCCATCACACAGATAGCAGCCTTGTATAACATCCACAATAGCCCCCATTGCTCGCGTAATTATTTCACAAGCGGGTCTTATAGACTCTCTTTACGAGAAATTAGGTGCCTGGGAATGACCTACTCTCCTAGTTCGCGCAGCGAACACATGGGGCGAAGAGATTGCGCTTAATGTACGAAGTACATTGCAGATTCGTAGCGCCTAGCAGCTTTGATGCTAGCTGGGGAGCCAGTTCAGCGGCGGGGCGACGGCCAAGGATGGCGGAAGTGTAGACATTGTCTGAAACATTTATCCACAGACATCGGGAGTAAACATTACACGTAAGTGCTTAAGTGGAAAAACCACCTACCTACATTGAAGTTGGCTTTGGAAAGCAACGTTGAAAACTTATAAAACTCAAAACGCTAAAAAGCCACCTTAATAAGGTGGCTTCTCTACTTAATTAGGCGCCTGGAAATGACCTACTCTTGTAGTTCGCACAGCGAACACATGGGGCGAAGAGGTTGCGCTTAATGCAAAGCATTCAGGAGCTTAGTCGCGCAAGTAACTTGTTACGAAGCTGGAGAGCCCGCTTAGCGGCGGGGTGACGTCGGGGGTATGTGGTTTCGCGAAGCGCACATACGAAAAAAGCCCTAGCGTTTTGTGCTAGGGCTTTTTCGTGTATTAGGCGCCTGGAAATGACCTACTCTCACATGGGGAGACCCCACACTACCATCGGCGCGATTGCGTTTCACTTCTGAGTTCGGGATGGGATCAGGTGG
>NZ_JAEC01000039.1 GCF_000518705.1 Shewanella colwelliana ATCC 39565 | reverse complement strand
ATAGAAATTTTTATCCGAAACTGACTGGTTAGAGTTAAGACTTTAACTCGGAAGTGTCCAGAAACGATTTAACTTGTGATTACCGTAGCAGCAAGGTCAAATCGAAGAGATAGAAAACTCGGTGCGAACACAGTTGTGACCTTCTGAGGCATGGATGCCGAGGTAGAGCTCACATGGAAGTGCTCGTAGCGTGTCACAAATGTGTTTGCACGTGGGGCCTGCTGCAAGCAATTCAAAACAATGAAAGTCAACGCTACCGTCAGCGAAATAAAAACCAATACAGCCAAATGTTAAACCACAAAAAATGCTAACACCTTCATTCTAAGCGGGCTATGGGTCTAGGTGGCAACGTCTTTTTCATTTTGTTACGGCCCTGATGTATGTTTACCCTCTAAAGGTGAGTACCATGAGTCTTATTATTAAAGGCAATACCGTGGAGAGGAGGCAGGTATTTTGTTCAAATCATTTATGTTGATCGCGACGGGGCGCAGTATCTACTCCACCTATTTTTTGTTGGTGCTGATGGTTGTTGCACCAGCGGCGGTATTTACAGAGTACCTTTGGTTAGATTCGCTTGCTTGGCTGATGCTGATAATAATTGGTGTGTTTGTTGCCATTACTGGCTTGGTGACCTTAAAAGATGGGCTACAAAGCGCACAGTGGCCAAGGGTTGAGGCGCGGGTGAAAAACTGCTCTCTGACTTGGAGAACCAATCGTGGTACAAAATCTTATGCGCCAAAAATAGGGTTAAAGGCCAAGAGTTTACAGGCACTCAGTTTGATTTTAGTGCCAGCTACACCAGTAAAGATAAAGCGCAAGCCTTGCTTGATTCCGTCAGCTCTCAGCGCACATTGGTGATTCACTATAAGCCATCTGATCCGGCTATAAATGTGATTCATCCGGGGGTGTGTTTTGTCCACTATGTACGCATGATTGTCGGCGTGGTGGCTGTGATTGTCGGCGTGGTGGCTGTGGTTGTCGCTGTGTTGAGTTGGCTGGGGATCATCACCTATTAGTCTCCTTCGTTAAGACTAATAAGCGGTTAGGAGGGTTGAGTAAAGCTCACTTGGAAACGCGCGCCACCTAAGATGGGGGATTGATCTATGGTCAGTTCACCTTGGTAGCTGTCGACAAGATCGCGCACTATCGCAAGCCCGATACCGTGGCCTTGCGCATAGGTGTCGGCGCGAGTACCTCGCTCTAAAATCCGCAGGCGCTGTTCGGGGCTAACACCTTGGCCATCATCTTCCACTAAGATAAGCAGTTGCTGCTGTTGCGCAATGATACAGAGACTGACTTGTGATTGCGCGGCTTTGCAGGCGTTATCGAGCAGGTTGCCTAAGATCTCCGTTAGGTCGGTTTGGTCACCGAAAAAGACGCACGCTTCACTGGGTTGGTGCGCATAATCTAGCTTAATGCCTGGGTGTATTTTGGTTAAGGTGCGCAAAAGCTTATCAGAGACAAGGACGACCTTAATCCCCAGATGCCATGCCGTACCAGCCGCCGTTTGAGCGCGTTTAAGTTGATGACCTATGGTGCGGTTAATCTGAATGACTTGTTCAATTGAGGTAGGGCTAAGATCTTTTTGGCTTTGTATTACTGCCAAAGGCGTCTTTAAGCTATGTGCTAGATCCGATAATGCGTTGCGATAGCGGCTGCGCTGACGCTGTTCTGTCGTCAGTAGCGTATTGAGCTGTCTTGCCACTGCCTGTAACTCATTAGGGTATTGCCCAGTTAATTGCTGTGACTCGCCCTGCTGAACCGATTTTAGCTCCTGTTTAAAGCGAGCAAGCGGCTTAAGTGTCCAGGCTAGCCAAGCAAATTGAATGGCAATAAGCACTAACATAAGCAGTAATAGCCAAGTCCACAGGTGTTGGCTAAAGGCGCTTAGCTGCTTGGACACGCTGGTGAAATCTTTGATGATATGTAACGTCAGTGGCGAGGTATCATGTTGGGTGCCCGGCGTGGCGAAACGTACGCTAAAGCTATAGATAAGATGGGGGCGGCTGTCGATAGTGATCTGCCCATACTCACTTTGGCCTACGTCAGGTGTTGGTAGCTTTTCTGGGGCATTTAGACCTAAAAAGGAGTTTGACGCCCATTGCACTGCACTGGCTGATTGCGGTGAGGTTGCATTGGCATCTGTGCTGGTTATCAGTGCATATAGGCCTGAATTAATCACGTTAAACTGATTTTCCAGTAGGCTTTCTGGCATCAAGAGTTGCTTATTCTCCACCTCTGTGACCGCCAGCACTGAATAGAGGTAGGCGGTAAGTTGCTCTTCAACATTGCTCAGTACTTGTTGTTTAAAGGCATTGTTGAGGGCGACCCCAATGGTGGGCAACACGATGACTGTTAGCAGCACTGCGCTTAAAATTAAGCGAGTACGCAGTGAATTAAGTCGTTTGCCTGAGGTATTGGGCGTGCGCATTAGCTTACCTATTTCGCAGACAATGAGTTGAGTCGATACCCTTGGCCGCGCAGAGTTTCGATAAGTCCGTATTGCCCTTCGGGATCGAGCTTTTTACGTAGGCGACGAATAAAGACCTCAATAACATTGGAGTCCAAGTCAAAGTCTTGATCGTAGATATGCTCAATCAACACGCTTTTTGATTTGACCTCACCGATATGCAGCATGAAGTATTCAAATAGTTTGTATTCTGAGCCACTTAAGTTGATCTGTTTCTCAGCGACTTTAATTTCATGGCTACTGGTATTAAGGCTAACCGGGCCATTTTGGATAAGCGGGCTAGACTTGCCGGCCGACCGCCTGATAAGTGCTTTGAGACGAGCGACTAACTCTTCAGGGTGAAAAGGTTTAGTCAGGTAGTCGTCTGCCCCCGCATCTAAGCCTTCGACTTTATCTTGCCAGCTATCACGGGCGGTGAGGATTAAGATAGGGTAGTCAATCGCTTGTTCGCGCAGTGTGGTGATTAATGCTATGCCGTCGAGCTTTGGTAGTCCGACATCGATAATGGCGGCATCATAGGGATATTCTTGCCCCTGAAACAGCCCTTCTTCGCCATCGCTGGCAACATCTATGGTGTAGTTGGCGTCCACTAAATGCTGCTTTAAATTGCTTTGCAGTGCCAAATCATCTTCAACTAATAGCAGTCGCATGCCTCTCTCCTTTGCGTTTAAGCTGGGCTTATCGCCTGCTCATCTGTCCTGTTACGGCATCAATAGAGACATAAAACACTACTCCGTCGGCGCTGAGTAGCTTGGCTCGGTAGCCGGGGTTGCCGTTGACCTTGCTTGATTGCACACTGAGAACTTTGCCACCATATTGGCTTTTAACCATTTGGGTCGCTTGTTGACGACTTTTGACGCGTAGATTTTGCTGGCTGCTCTTTTGAGCTGCCATCAACATACTACTGCTGGCAAATGTCGATAACTCAAGCTGTGCTGCTTTACCCGTAATGGGTAGCAGTAAACACGCTGTTGTTATCAAAATCATACCTGTTTTCATCAAAAGCACCTGTATTCTAATCATCTGCTCAGTGTAAAAGATCCTATAAAAATAAGAAACATATCTAGCAAGCAAGGGGTGTTTTGTTGTCTCATTACGCCCATTACATTGAAAGTATCCATCGACCAAGATGAACATTAGCTGAATGTGCTGTGGTCTCCATCCTATTGAATCTGTGTGTTTTTAGCGTTCAGCTTGTGTTCATTTTAATTGGGCTTTAATGGCTGCAACGGTTACATAACAGCTTGAGATGGAGAGTGATGATGAAATCAATCATTAAAGCAAAACAACCTAAGGTTAAGTATCTAAACGGTGTGCTGACTAAGCTGCCACTGTTGATAGCATTGGGCGCGTCATTGAGTGCAAGTGCCGATGAAGCGGTTATTGGTACCATGGCTAGCGCATCATCGGTAGCGATTGAGCAGCGAAGCGGTGCCGCTCCACAATATTTTAGTCGCAGTACCCAAGAGATGAATGCGCAGCAGTTAAAAGGTGCGTTGGAGATCAAGCAGATGGCAGTGATGCCAATTGAGAGACTGACACGTGATCAGGTTGTTGCCCAGCGCCAGCAAAAAAGTGACAAGTCCACAGCGTTGCGCTCCTCTGCCGAGCGTTTAGCTGCGGGCGTTTACTATGAATTTGCCATTTATGAAGCCAGCAGTCGGCTGTTTGAAGATGTTGACTATGATGGCTTTTATCGCACTTTTAGTGTGACCTTTGATGCAGATCTGCACACCAGTTATTTTAACCAAGCTGTCGATGTTTATGCTGATCTTTATTTGAGTCGAAATGGCGGTCCTTGGGAGCTGTTTCATACCACAGATACCTTCACTATTGTTGACGATGCCAGTGATGATGACTTTGAGGTGCTGACAACCTTGCATAGCGGATACCCAACGGATCATTATGATGTGCTGATCGATCTCTATGAGGTGGGTTACAGTGATATTGTGGCGACTATCAGTAGTGATGATGTGGATGATCTATATGCTTTGCCGCTTGAGAGTGCCGATCGTGACCCCTATGAAGAGGTGACAACTGAGGTGATTGTTGGTGGCTCGCTTTCAACTTTAGGTCTGTTTTTCCTCTCTGGCCTAGCAGGGCTTAGGCGACGTCTTGGTTAACGGGAGTACGACCTTATATTGGCCATCTTCCAGTTAAAGGTGAGCGGTTGCTCGCCTTTGGCTTTCTCTTCTATGAAGCAAATTTCACATAAAATTTTCTTTTAAAGGCGTATATTGTTCACTGATGAGATTGTCCAATGTTGTGGGGGGAGAATATGGATCAAGACGGTCAAGGTATAACTGAGCAAGCTAAGGTCTATCGAGTATGGGATAGGCCGACTCGCGTGTTTCATTGGTTCAATGTGTTTTGTGTTTCTACGCTGATATTCATTGGTTTTTTAATGCTATTTAGAGGTGACTTAGGCATAACTGGCCTAGAGGCTAAGATTAAACTTAAAACGCTTCATGTGTGGGTTGGTTATCTGTTTGCCATAAATTTGAGCATCAGGTTGTTATGGGGAGTGATGGGGTCAAGCGGTGCGCGCCTATCTAAGATGTTACCCAATTTTGCTGCGGTTCGCCGATATAAGGCTCAGCTCAAACAGGGGGCATCACCACAGTATTTACACCATAATCCTCTGGGTAATATTGCCGTGTTTGCGATGATGTTGTTGCTGGTTATTATCATGCTTACGGGGTTAGTTCGCGCTGGAACAGATATCTACTATCCTCCTTTAGGCGGTGTGGTGAGTGATTATTTAGCTCAGCCGGGTGTAGCGGGCGGATCATTAAAACCCTATGATGAAACCGGTGTCGATAAGCAAAAAGTAGCGCAGTTAAAGCCGTTGAAATCGTTAGCCGGTACTGTACATGTTTACGGTGTTTACCTGCTCATGCTCATTATTGCCTTACATATAGCCGGGGTGATTTTAGCTGAGGTTAAGCATCAACCTGGTTTAGTATCGGCAATGATATCGGGTAAAAAACGCTTAACTCGACCACCTGAAGATTAGCCTCTTTTGACCTATCGAGCAGCCATGGTCGGTTTGGGCGACTGATACGACTTTGGCTGCTAAAACTGTTTACGCCCTCTTTTTATACTATTCGACTACTTTTCAGCTGGTTCATTTAGCTGCCATATAACTAGTTTTCCACCGTTAAC
Organism: Shewanella colwelliana ATCC 39565; assembly: GCF_000518705.1. Lineage (GTDB taxonomy): Bacteria > Pseudomonadota > Gammaproteobacteria > Enterobacterales > Shewanellaceae > Shewanella > Shewanella colwelliana. The sequence continues at coordinate 32,506 of NZ_JAEC01000039.1, read as the reverse complement.
CCTAAAAATGATAAGTTAACTAGCGAACTCAAACTTTGTCGCTTTTCCTTTATCTGCTAATAGGTTAGGATGCCGTGGTTTTTAAATCGTATTTTGTTATTGGAGTAGAAAATGAAAAAGGGACTTACACTAGTCGCGTTATCGATTACGGCATTATTAAGCAGTGCTACGGCTATGGCTGAGACCGACAAAACTGGTTTCTATGTGGGTGGTAACATTGGCTCGGCTAATTTAACTGTTAATCAGTTTGATGAGTCAGCTGTAAGTGTTGGTGCTTACGGTGGTTATAATTTCACTGAAAACTTTGGCTTAGAAGGTACCTTGTTTACCACTGGTGACTTAGGTGACTACGGTGATATTCGCGCCGCTTCATTTACTGCTGCGCCTAAATTTTCGTACTATTTCAATGATAGTATTTCTATGTTTGCTAAAGTTGGCCTAACGGCAACAGCGGTTGCTGCTGATGAAGATGGCGTCAATAACGACTTCTCTGGTATTGGTTGGGTGTGGGGCTTAGGACTTAACGCTGCGGTTACAGATAAGCTGAATGTCCGTGTTAGCTATGAGATGATCAATGCAGATTTGGAGCATAACCATTTTAATGAAGAGATTGACAGTGAATTGAGCAATATCTCGTTAGGCGTTCACTATCAGTTCTAAGATGTTTTTAAGGGTTGGATATACAAATAATGCAGCTTAGGCTGCATTTTTATTGCTTGTGCCTAACGCCTTAATTGCGCCTTTACTCGCTATAAAGTTGAGCGCGGTAATAATTGCCCCAAGACATGATTAAAGACTTAATATCCCGAAAGTTTTAGTCTATGATGTTAGATACTTGTTAACACATAGGTCGGGGGATAAATGAAGCGATCATGGCTAGTTGTGCTCTCATTAGTTTGTAGTTTAGTTGCTAGTTCGGCTTCGGCAATCGTAGTGAAAGATATCAAGGGCTACTACCTTGGTGCATTGGGAGGTTATTCCCAGCTAGAGGCTGGGGCGTTTGATGAGTCAGCGATAAGCTACGGTGTGTATGGCGGCTACTATTTTAGCAAAAACTTTGCTGTTGAAACGGCCTACGTGATGACTGACAACTATGTTGATGTCGGCGATGTGACCGCAAATCACCTCTCTTTTGCTGCTAAATTTCATCACTACTTTAGTAATACCTACTCGATGTTTATTAAAGCAGGAGCGGCATCGACTAAGGTGAAATCCGATGTGGATTATGATGGTGTCGGTTGGCTATGGGGAGCCGGTTTAAACATGGCTTTTAGCAATAATATTAATGTCCGCTTAGCTTATGAGATGCTTTATACCGACCTTGATACCAATGGTGTGGATGAGCGCGTTGAGAGCGACCTAGGTAATGTGTACCTGGGGATTCATTACCAGTTCTAGACCCTACTTAATTATGAAAAAATGCAGCCAAGTGGTTGCATTTTTTTTATGTCGCTTTTTGTTTTGGCCATTTATTCTACTATTTCATGTGTTTACATTGTAAAAGTCGGTGGTGAAAAAAGTATGTAAAACAAAGGCAAACCCCTCAACGTTTGTATCATCGCCTGAAACACCTGTTGTGATATTAATGATAATAGTTATCATTCGCGCATTATCGAGAGGGGAGATTATAACAAATGAAGCAAATGGGTTTTTCAGTACTTGCGCTTGCCTGCGCAGCACCATGGTTGTCGAGCGTATCGTATGCGCAACAAGAAACAGCCAGTAATGTTGAACGGATAACGGTTTATGGTCGCCAAAATCAAGTGGTGATGAATTCAGGGTTAGCCACTAAATCAGATATGTCATTAATGGAAACGCCGGCTGCGGTAGTGATTGTCGATGAAGAGCTGATCACGACTCAAGGTGCTGGCAATTTGCAAGACTTACTTCGCAATATTAGTGGTGTGACGCAGGCAGGTAACAACTATGGTATTGGCGACAATATTGTTATCCGCGGTCTGGGGGCCAACTATACCTATGATGGCATGTATGGTGGAGCTGGACTTGGCAATACCTTCAATCCAACACGCTCGTTAACCAATGTCGAATCTGTTGAAGTATTAAAAGGGCCTGCTACCGGTTTGTATGGCATGGGCAGTGCTGGAGGGGTGATTAATCTTATTGAGAAAAAACCACAGTTTGAAGCCAATCACGAGTTTACCGCTGAGGTGGGTCAGTGGCAAACCTACTCCTTAGCGTTGGACACCACTGCGGGGTTAACCGAAAACCTTGCTTATCGTTTGGTGGCTAAATCGGCTCGCAGTGATGGTTATCGTGAAATAGGTACCGACCGTGATGAGGTGTATGGGTCACTTAAGTATCAATTTGATGATGATCAAGACCTCATGTTAAGCGTTGCGTATATTAAGGACGCCATTGCGGTTGATTCGATTGGTCATCCTATTCGTATCTATAACGCAGATTCGGTTGGCGGGAAAACTGCCGGTGATGTGAGCTGGGAAGACTTGACCAATGACCCTAACGGCGTTGGGATTCAACTTACTGACGAGCAACGCCAGCAATTAGCAAATTCGTTATCATCAAATGATGGATTAACACCTTATGCATTTGGTCATGCGGGCATTATTTCGCCCATGGCGAAAGACAATGAAGGTGAAGAGCTAAGGTTTAAATTAACTCACAATCTGTTTTTAACGGATAATCTGTTTCTTAATCAACAGTTACAGTATCGCGATTACCAGTCAGGGTTTGCGCGCCAAACAGGCGCCTATAACTATGTGTACTGGAATCGAAGTGGAACCATTAATGCGGATCCGCGTGCGCCACTGGTTGTCGATGATGTGTTATATCCCTTCGCTGCGCGTCGACAGGAATATCGCCAAGTTTCGGCCGATGAGACCTCATGGCAATACTTTGCGGACTTGCGCTATGATTTTCAAATTGGAAATATAGATAACGAACTGTTAGTGAATGCCAACTATGAAGATCGCAACATTCGTTTCAAGCAGTACTCTATTTATGATGCCGATAAGGTGATTAAAAACAAAGCGGGTGAACAGATCTATCAAGGGCGTTTGCCGTACATTTTTGATATTAGAAAGCCTAACTGGGCTCAAGGCCAATTTAGCGATTATGACCCGCTACTTACCAGTAACTATGATAAGAAAGTGAGTGCATGGGGAGTCGGTATACAGCATGTGGGTTACTTTGGTTATGGGTTGACTAGCCGCATCGGTGTTGCATTTAATGATATTTCACAAAGCTATCAACACTTTGGTGTGGACTCTCGCTATAGTGCAAGCCGAGCGCAGCCTACGCCAGAGGCTGACACCTCTGATGACGGTATTACCTATAATCTTGGTCTGACTTATATGCCGAGCGATGATCTCTCATTCTTTGTTAATCACTCTAAGGGACGAACCGCTTATAGCATCTTAGGCAGTGTGAAAGGGGATGGTCAAGATAGGCTCGACTCTGAATCAATTAGTAATGATCTTGGCATGCGATTTAAAGCCTTTGATGATCAGATGTTAGCATCCTTGGTGCTGTTTAAAAGTTCTCGCACCAACCTGCAGTACAACAATAAAGATTATGAGGCTGGCGTTTCTGCACCTGGTATACCGCAGTATTATTATGATGGTAGCGAAGAGACTTCAGGTGTCGAACTGGATCTCAATGCCCATTTAAACGATCAATGGTCGATTAACTTAAACGGCGTTTATCAAGACGCCAGAGACAAAAAAGATCCCAATAGTGGTAGCTTTGATACTCGTCAAAAAGGCGTTCCCTATGTTACCGCGAGCGCATGGGTGACCTATGGTGCTCAGTGGTTCAATCTGTCGAGTCCGCTAAGCATAAGCATGGGTGCTAAATATGTTGATGAACGCAGCACTAACTCTAGTTCATTCGGTATTCCTGATGGCTATGTAGCAAGCTATACCGTAGTGGATACTGCCATTGGTTATGATACTGATGATTGGCGGGTTCAACTTAACGTGAACAATCTCTTCAACGAAGCTTACTATGCAAAGGCCGTGTTCCTTGGCGGTATGCCAGGCGAGGAGAGGAATGCCAAGCTAACCTTTACCTATCGTTTATAATTGATGCCGTATAAAAAATGCAGCCAATTGGCTGCATTTTTTATTTACGTAACTGGGGTTATTCAATATTGTGCTTTTCCCGTATCCAGGGACGATTTATGTTTTCATTGACTCTGTGTTAGGTTAAAAAATAAACTTTTAACAGATGACGACACTATGACTATTGATAGAAAACTCTTCACACTAGCGATGGCTGGGCTGTTGGTCACATCCTCTGTGCATGCCACAAAATTGCAAGATTCTATTAAAGTGGCGATGCCTGAACTGGAATCGCTGTATCTCCATCTGCACCAATACCCTGAACTGAGCTATCAAGAGAAAGCTACCAGTGCACGACTCGCGATGGAATTCACTAAGCTGGGCTTTGATGTGACCAGTAATTTTGGTGGGTATGGAGTGGTGGCGATTTACAAAAATGGCGCAGGGCCGACAGTCATGGTGCGTGCCGATACCGATGGGCTGCCTATTGCCGAGCAAACGGGCAAAGTGTATGCATCAAAAGTCAAAACGCTAGACGCGAATAATAATAGCGTAGGGGTGATGCATGGGTGCGGCCATGATGTCCACATGACAACATTAGTCGGTACGGCTCAGCAACTACTGATCAATAAAGATAGCTGGCAAGGCACTTTGATGATGGTAGCCCAACCCGCTGAAGAGGTAGGCGGCGGTGCGAAAGCCATGTTAAAGCAGGGATTGTTTACTCAGTTTCCGATACCTGATCATATTTTAGGGCTGCATGTCAGCGCATCTGTACCTGCTGGGAAAGTGGCGATTGCTCCTGGTTATGCCTTAGCGAACGTCGATTCAGTGGACATAACTATAAAGGGCAAGGGCGGGCATGGCGCTTACCCACATACCACTATTGACCCCGTGGTGTTGGCATCAAGGACCGTGCTTGCACTGCAAACCATTTCAAGCCGAGAGGTGTCGCCCCTTGAGCCAAATGTGATAACAGTGGGGTCAATTCATGGAGGCTCAAAACATAATATTATCGGCAATGAGGTCAAACTGCAGTTGACGCTGCGCTCCTATAACCCCGAGGTGCGTTTACAGCAAATCGCTGCCATAAAGCGGATAACAAAAGGGATCGCGGTGAGTGCCGGGTTGCCTAATGCATTAATGCCTGTCGTGGTAGTCGATGAAACCCAATCGATTCCATCAACCTATAATAACCCTGAGCAAACTCTGCGAGTGCAGGCGAGTATTGAACAAGTACTTGGCAATGATAATGTGCTTGAGTCTGCCCCTGTGATGGCGGGGGAAGATTTTGGTTTATATGGATTGACAGCGCATCAACGTCCGATAACGCTTTTTTGGTTGGGGGCAGTACCACCCAAGCTATATGAATTAAGTCTTAAAAGTGGTGATACTTTGCCCTCGTTGCATTCGAGTCAGTTTGCGCCTGATTACCCCCTTGCAATTAGTACGGGGGTACATGCCATGAGTCAGGCAACAATTGATCTGTTTAAACCCTAGTTTTTAGGTTGTTAATTGTTAACCATTAGACGATGTTGATCATAGATCTGTGTTTACCTATCCTGTTTGCTATTGAGATATCGGTGTGTCTCTTGTTGTGTCTCTTGTTGTAGTAAGTCTGGGTTGTGATTGTTGTTTATCATTGTTTTACAATGCGTTAATTGGTTGGTGTGACTTGTCGTTTCAATGGTGTTTTACCTTGCTAGCGCCTGAGTGTTTGCGTAAGTTTCGCAACACTTGTAACGGCGGGGTGGTAAATGAAGCAACAGAAAGGTTTTACGCTTATTGAGCTAGTGATGGTGATTCTTGTGCTGGCTATAATTAGTGTCATTGTTGCACCAAAGTTGCTATCGCTGTCAAGTGAGTCTCAAACGGCAATGATTAAATCCGTTGGCGGTACCATAGCTTCAGTGAATCAAATGGTGAACTCCAAAACCCAAGTCGTTGGGATTGCTGATAAGGGAGACTGTTCCTATTCATGTGGTGGTGATCCACACTGGGATGTGTTGGTCGGTTATTATTTTGTTGATATCTCCGGTACTCGTCTTTACGTGTATAACGGTTATCCTATGGCAACACAGTTTGATCCTGTGGTGCAAAAAAACTATAAAACCGTGATGGGATTGAGCGATGATGACTGGTTAGTTGAGCCATATATAAATAGTCACGCGAGTGGAATTATTCCGATGAAATTTAAAGATAAAGTTGCTGATATTAAAAGTGGTAATTTTAAATGTCATTTGGAATATGTGGCACCTACTAGTGGTCGGAGTTATGCCCTGAAAACGTTAACCTATGATTGTTGATGCCCAAGAATGTTCGAGGTTTTAGATAAATTAACAGCGCGGCTTATGGCGCGCTGTTGCGCTAAACATAAGCTGCTATTACGGCAGTGTCGGTGCGTCGAAACCATATTTGGCTAAAATGGTTTGCCCTTGGGGTGATAAGATAAATAGGGCTAATTCTGTTGAATCTACTTGTGCACCTTCGATGACGGTCAAGCCGTAATTTGCCCCGACACTAAGGTTGTCAGGTAGTTGTACTATCTTCAATTGACTCACCTCTTTTTGCGCAAGTACCGCATTAGTACAGTATGTTAAGAATATATCCGCTTGGTTGTTTTCCATCACCCAGCCATAAGGGTTGCGTCCATCTGGTGATTTCGCACTTTTTGGCCCACCAGTTAGTTGCAGTGCTTTATTACTGAGTGTCATTTGTGCGCCTGCTGATACGGCCTCTGCGCGATCAAAAACCTTAAATGCATAGTCACCAGCGGGATCGGCTTTTGGGGTTGATGTACCTAAACGAATTTTATTGTTTAACATGTGAGCCAATAGACTCTCAGAGGTTACGTTGATAGTGGGTTGCGTTAATGCACAGAGTTTATTGCGGGCAAACATCACTACTGATCCACTTTTTCCCTCTTTATTTAAGGCTCTTGGGTGTTTCATATTTGCCGAGGCAAATAGGTCAACATTTTCACCTTGTTCGATACGCTTCCTCAGTAAGCCAGATGGCGCAAACTGGGGAGCGACTTGAGCATGACCTTGTGTTTGGTACGCCTCGATCACCTCTGTCATCGCTGTCTTTAAGCTGCCAGCAGCGCGAAATTCTATTGGCGCTGCGTGACTGGTGCCTGATAAAGCGATGAGGGTGAGCGCGAAGAAGATTACTTTGCAGTGCATTTGATTTCCCTATTTTAATGATGAAATGGTTTTGATACGGGCTATAAAAGCGCAGTTCATTTTGGGCTGCAATGCTTGTTGAGAGTCAATGTTCAGACTTGCTACAGAGATCGGTAAAGTAGTAAAGAGACTGAGACAAATTGTCTACTTTTGATCATAAAATTAACTCTGCCTCTCAGTTACTTTCGATATTCATATCAAAATTTAAAGACTCAGCTAGCTCAATTTTGTGCATTAACTATTGTTAGCTATATTTATCTCTAGCTCAGTAATTCAAAATTTATCAGATGATCAGCCTTTATATAGGCAATACATAGTGAGGACATTGCATGTTAAAGATAAACAGATTGGCGGTTACGTGTGCCCTGGTTCCAATGGTTTTATTGGGCTGCGCTACGGGTGACACACCAGAATCGAAAAAAGCCAATGCGCGTAAAGAGACGCAAGAGGCGCTACAAGAAATCTATAAAGAACACCCTGCTGCAAAGACTGCGGTAGCGGAGGCTGTGGCGCATGTCGTGTGCACGGGTAGCAACAGTTACCTATTTGCCTTATCGACTGGTGGCGGGGTTTGCGTGCTCAGCGAAAAGGGGGCAACCTCCTATTACCGATTTGCTACAGGTGGCGTCGGTGCCGGCATTGGCTGGAAACAGGTAGCATTTGTGCAAGCATTTATGAAAGCCGATGCAGTAAAACGTTTTAAAGAGTCTGGTTATGAGGGCCAAGCGCAAGCGGAAGCCAGTGCTAAATATGAAGAGAGCGGCGATCAAGCATCAGCCAACCAATCAGCCGATCTTGATGGCGTTAAAACTTACCAAGTCAACTTGATGGGCGCTGCTGCGCAGGCAACGGTACAAGGTTATAAATATTGGCCAACCGATTTCAGTGACGATTTTATGGAACATAAAGAGTAATCACTAGCGGTTTAGTGTCAATGCCGCGTCATTGTCTGACTAAGACTGTTATGCGGCATTTTCTTGGGTGACGATGGCACTTACATGTAAATTAATACACCCACACCTTTGCCAATGAAAAAAGCGATAAGGCCAAGCAAAAAGATCATGGCTAAGGCCAAAAGAGGTTTAGCCAGCTCTGGGGTTGAATTCCAAACTTTCATTAATGTTTCCATACGATAATCCATCTCCCTGACGGTCGTTGAGCTGTGACATTTTTACTGATAACTAAGCGGCATCGAGGTATGCTCATGATTAAGTTTAGTCGGAATCAAGATTGATAGAAAGCATTAAGTTTAATTTTTACACTCATACTGTGAGCGTACACCTGTAACACTTTTTGTCCCCATTTAGTGGCGCTCTGATGGTCATGGTAACGATGCTTAACGAACAAGTGATGCGGTCATTTTTGGTGTTTAGTTGTCGAAATATTTCGCCCTGAGCTGTTCGGTTTCACCGCTTAATTTCATTGCCGTTAACGCCATAGACATCGCATAGGCGATGGAATCTTTATGGGGCGCAAACTGAATGTTCATGGGCGATACAGGGCGTTTCGCATCGTAATTGAGGTTTGCTTGCTGTGCAAAGTGCTGACTCTTACGGGAAAACCCCATGTACATATCATGTTCAGCTTCACAGCATTGTGGGTGCAGCGTTAAATCACTATGCCGACCATGATCTAAAATGTAGCGTAAAGTGGCTTCGTCATAGGTAAAAAAATCTCCTTTACGTGCGCTCAGTAAATCGAGGGCTTGCTCTACATCCATATCCGCTGGCTTGCGCAATAGGACCCCATCGGGAATGCCGGTGACTTCATAGCCACCAGGTGAAATGAGTAATATCGCCTCACTACCAACTAGCTCGTCTAATGAGCTAATTTGCGGTTGAAAACGATGACTAATGCCAGTGTATCGCTCAGTCAATCCATTAGGAATAAACTGCGCAAAGGTATCCCGTTCAGTGTTGAAACCTAGGCCTGGGTAGAAATCTACTGTGCCTAGCATAATCTGTCTGAGTATGCGGTGTTTGGGCTGGCGAACGATACTGAGTTTACAGCCAATACGCTGCGCTGCAGCGCTATATAATGCTTGATACAAACCTTCATTATTGGGTGCGGCTTGTATATAGGGTTGGCGTTCACTTGTGCGATATCCCATGGTGATCTCACAGCCGTAGACACTGCTGCTCAGCTGCATGGTTGTGAGCAACGCAAGTATTAGCTTGATAAGCAGATCTTTTCCACTATTCAAAGGTCACCGATATTTTTGTTTAGGACATGCTGCAGTCATTATGGTTGGAAATGTCAATTTCGGCGAAGTTTATCAAAGCAAAATCGTGAGTGAATGATGGCATTGCTCTATTGCCTGGGCTCCTTTTTAGCGACTCATTTCATGAAGACTTTGCTGCCGACAAACTTTAATGCTGGCGCACCTCTGATTAAGGTTTCTCGGGCAAAATGTTGCTGGCAGCTAGGACAGACACCGGCATTTTGGGTGAAATCGTCGACTATACGTTCCTTAAAGCACTTAATTAGTGCGCCTTTGCCGCCTTTTCGATATTTAAACAGTTGAGTTTTGCATTGGCTGCAAAAAATATCAACAGTGCGAGTAGGGCCTTTTTTATTGGGTTTTGCCATGGCTGACTCATGCTCCTTTGAGGTGATGTTACTAGAATAGAGAATACTTAAGCAGCATCGACTTCCCTTGCCGAATTAGTGTGTCATCTGTCAGAAAAAGCCACTAATACTCAACAGAGCTTAATGACTGTTAACATTTAAGCAACTTGGTTATAGTGAGCAAAGTCGTTTACCTATCATTGCCCTACACCATGAATAAAATTATAAAAATGAGCGTTATATCTCTGCTATCTCTAATCTTTATTTTGATAGTGGCGGTCTACATTGGCTTACATCTTAGTTTACCTAAACTCACTGGCGAAGTGAAAACCATTAAGGTGAGTGGGCCTGTCACAATCGAACGGGATCGCTTAGGCACTGCTGTGATCAGTGGCAAAAACCGTCAAGATGTCGCCTTTGCGCTAGGGTTTGCCCATGGGCAAGACCGCTTCTTTCAGATGGATCTGCTGCGGCGCAATTCGGCGGGTGAGTTAGCTGAGATATTTGGACCTGCGGCGCTAAATTTAGATAAAAGCCGTCGTTTTCATCAGCTGAGAAAACGCGCCGAACAGATCGTTGCTCAATTACCCGCAGCGCAGAAGCAGCTACTCGAGCGTTATGCCGATGGTGTCAATCAAGCGTTGGCCGAACAGTCGCTTAACTCTTTTGAATACCTACTCACTCGCTCGTCGCCAAAACCCTGGGTGAGTAGTGATAGTCTGCTGGTCATCTATAGCATGTACTTAGATCTGCAGGGTAACACCATTAAACGTGATATGACCTTAACCTTGATTGATCATCTTTTCGGTACGCCGATGCGGCAGTTTATCACCCAAGCATCCAATTATCAGGCACCGCTCGATGGCAGTATCATTGCTAATCAAGGTACGGCGATCCCTATGCTTGACGAGCACTTGATGGCGCATCGACGAGAACTACCTATAGAAGAGTTAGCCGAAGTGGGCAGTAACAACTGGGCAGTAACTGGGGCGCTGACTGAGTCGGGCCGAGCTATGTTGTCCGACGATATGCACCTCTCTTTTGCCGTACCGATTATTTGGTATCGTGCCCAGCTCAATTACCCCGATGCCACTGGCGATAAGGTACAGGTGACAGGTGTGTCGCTGCCGGGGGCTCCCGCGATTGTGGTCGGCACAAATGGCAAAGTGGCTTGGGGATTTACCAACGCTTATATCGACACCGCAGATTGGATAGCTATCGACAACAGTGAAATGTTAACCACTGAAAAGGAAGTGATAAAGCTACCGGCATCTGAGGTGGCGTATCAGTTTCCTATGTCGCGCTTTGGTCCAGTTAAGCAGTTAGCTGGGCATCAATATGCGCTAAGTTGGGTAGCTCATAGAGATTATGCGGTTGACATGGAGCTGATGGGGCTAGAGACGGTCGACAGTGTCGATGAGGGCTTAGCGATAGCGAAACACTTTGGTATACCAGTACAAAATTTGCTGATTGTTGATGATAAGGGTAATGCGGCTTGGCAGCCTGCTGGCGCCGTACCAGCCCGAACTAACAGTGCCGATATTGCTCAGCAACATGATGAAGTTCAGTGGAATAACTGGTTGCAAGATGAACTTGAGTTACCGCAAGTTAAAAACCCCAGTAGCCAACGAATTTGGACGGCTAATGCACGAGTGATGTCAGTACAAGAGGCAGAGCGATTCGGTGATGGTGGCTATGCGCTGGGCGCAAGAGGGATGCAGATCCGCGATAGATTGCTTGCACAAGACAGCTTTGATGAAGCGGATTTTTATCGGATTCAGCTCGATAATGAGGCGAAGTTTTATGCGCCATGGCATGAGTACTTGGCCAAGGCATTGATGACGCAACCTAAGCGATTTGCAAAAGATATTCAGTACCTGAGAGATTGGGGTCAATGTGCCTGTGCAGACTCTGTCGGTTTTACGCTGGTAAAACACTTTCGTAGTCGTTTAATCGATGCCAGCTTTGCGCCAATTGAAGCGAGTCTCAATAAGCATACGATGAGTTTGTCTGTGCTTAAACGCTACCTTGAACCCGCGATGTGGCAGTTACTGGCTGAGCAACCAACCACTTGGTTACCTGACGGTTTCGATAACTGGCAAGCCTTTACCATTGATGCCTACGTTCGCTCCACAGAGCATCTTATGGCTAAGTATAGCGAAGGTGGTGAGTACGAAGATTTAGCATGGGGTAAGGTGAATACGTTACATATTCAGCATCCCTTTAGTAAGCAAATACCGCTTTTGAGCCGTTGGCTCGATATGCCTCTGGTGACCGGGTTTGGTGATACGTTCATGCCAGCCGTGCAGCGCTCAAGTTTTGGTGCCTCGCAGCGTTTTATCGTTCAGCCTGGGTTAGAGTCTCAAGCTGTGCTCACCATCCCTGGCGGACAATCAGGTCATCCCTTGTCTAAATATTATCGCGCCGGATTTAACGAGTATGCCGCGGCAGCCTCAACGCCTTTGTTGCCAAGCCAAATAGAAGCCAAGCTCACCCTACAACCGATTAATTAACGCGCTTTACGATAATCATGGTGAATGGCCGACTAGCCATTCACTATATCTCATCTCCTCAGTCATTCTGAATTCTGTATATTTTTCAGTTGATTAAATAGCTATCCCGACCTCGGCCTGTTGCCAATTTGTTATGAATACGTATGCAGTGTGTTGTTGCTAGAATGTTGCCATGCCTAGTATAGCGGGATAAAAAATACCCAATGTTTGCATTAATCTGAGTCGTATAACTGAGCGTTGGGTGACAAAAAGTCCAAAAAGGTGAGGGGATTATCGATGCTCAAATGTAAACCAAGTATTTTAAGCTTGGCGTTGGCGGCTGCTGGGGTGAGCGTTATGTTTGCGCCAGTGACTGTTGGTGCCGCCGAAAATGTGGAAGATAAAACACCGGCAGAGGTGCTGGTACCGACGCAGGCACCAGTAGAGGAAACCGAGTTAGATCTATCAAATATTGAGCGTATAGAGGTGACTGGATACAGTCGCAGCCTCATTGACTCGCTTAATGCCAAGCGTTTTAGTGATACAGTCTCTGAACAGCTCTCTGCCGATGACTTAGGGGCTTTGCCTGATGTCTCTATGGCCGATGCATTGACCCGTCTCCCCGGCATATCGGCCGTGCGTACCGGCGGACAAGCAGCGGAAATCAATATTCGTGGTATGTCGGGTGGCTTTGTATTTTCCACCTTAAATGGTCGCGAACAGGTATCGACCAGTGGCACACGCAGTATCGAGTTTGATCAATATCCTTCAGAGTTAATCAGCTCCGCCGCCGTTTATAAATCCCCTAAGGCCTCGCTGATTGAGGGGGGCGTTGCAGGGACTGTTGAGCTGGAAACCGCCAGCCCTCTGAGTGCATCCGATACTCATAATTTTATGGTTAACGCGCGGGGCATGTATAACGACCGCGCCAGTGAAGTGTATGGTGCAAAAGAGTATGGCCACCGCTTGAGCTTCTCCTATCAGGGCAAGTTTTTAGATGAAACCTTGGGGGTTGCCCTAGGTTTTGCTCGGCTTGAACAGCCGAGCGTAGCAACTCAGTTCATTGGTCTTGCTTACAACGATAACAAAGATGTCGATGGTGTGGCAGGTGATACCAATGGCCCCATAGATAACCCTGCCAATGAGTACATCAGCGAAGGATTTGAGGTCCAACACCTCGGCGGCGTAGAGACGCGGAATGGTTACATGGGGGCGATTGAATGGACGCCAGTCGATAATTTTACCTTAAAGGCTGACGCCTTTGTGTCGCGCTTTGACAGTGAGGCGTTTGCTAGAGGCTACCGAGTCAAATTAGGCGGACCCTCGGCCAGTGTGGCCAACCCTGTGCTTGATGGTAATGCGGTAATTGGTGGTACGTTTAATCGCAATTCAAAGAGCTACACTCGGGTTGAAATTGTCAACGATGACAACCAAGATTTTGATGAGGTCAACAGCTTTGGTGTGAATGCCGATTGGCAGCTCACCGATGACCTTAGTGTCTCTGCGGATGTCTCCTATTCGTCGGCAAAAAGCGATTTTCGTAACGGCCTGTTGTGGTCAAATGTCGCCGTTGATGCCAATGCAGACAGCCCAGTGTTTGATGAGAATGTCTCTATCAGTTACCAGTTAAATGGTTTAAATCTGCCTGATGTTGGCTTTAATCAAGCTGGAGCCTTTTCCGATATCGATCGGGTTATGGTGAGTAAATATGGTATTTATCCTTTTGTAAATGAGGATGAAGTTAAAGCTTACCGTTTAGACTTTACCTATCTTTTAGACAACGATTACATTGCCTCTGTTGAGGTGGGTGCACGTTATTCTGATCGCAACTACTCTAACAACCGCTCGGTATTTGAGTATGGCAATGATGGCGCGTTTTCTAAAAGTGAGCCGCCACTTAAACTGACTAACGATATGGTCAATGTTGTCGATTGGGAAGGTGATTTTAGCTATTTCCCCTCCTATTTGGCTATCGATCTCGACGCCGCACTGAGCGCTTGGTTCCCTGATGGTGTGCCGCAGCCAGTGCAAACTTGGGGGAATGCCGCTGGCGTGTTAGACCCTCAAGGTTACACCAGCAACTACTCTTGGTCGGTGCTGCAAAGTGGTGAGGTGTTCGAGAAGGTACTAGCAGGTTATGTGATGCTCAATATCGACACTGAGATCGGTGATATACCCGTAACGGGTAACTTTGGTGTGCGCATCGTCAATACCGATCAATCTGCTACCTTGCTTGAAAATGTGGCGGGTGATCCCGCGCTTGGTGCACAAAATATTATCGATGAAGTGGGCATCATCAATAACTACTATGCGCCAACGATTAAGGGGATCACTTACACCGATTACCTGCCATCACTAAACTTAAACTTTAAGATCACCGACGATTCGCAAATTCGTTTTGCGGCGGCCAAAGTGATGTCGCGCCCGCCTATTAACCGTCTTGCCGGCGATGCCAGTGCCAGTGTGAGTGATGATGGCATTATCAACGGATCGAGTACCAACAACCCATTCTTGATGCCCTTCTATGCCGATCAGTTTGATCTCTCATATGAGCGTTATTTTGACGAGGGAGCTTTTGTTGCAGCGCTGTTCTACAAGAATATCGACTCCTTTATCGACACCGTTGCGATAGATGATTTCGACTTTAAAGGTAATGGCTTTAACGTGCCTGATTATATTGTTGATCCGGTCAGTGGTGAGCAGATTGAAACCACTAATGGCACTTATACCACTGCAGTTAATAACTCCGAAGGAGGTTATATTCGCGGGTTAGAGCTGGCTTATACCCAAGTGTTTGCTTCACTGCCTGAGGCATGGTCTGGCCTAGGTTTTAATGCCAGTTACTCCTATACCGAAAGTGAGGTGCAGTCGATCACCAGCCTAGGTGGCGACAGCGTGACCCAAGATTTACCCGGTCTGTCTAATAACGTCCTAAGTGCGACACTGTTTTACTCCTATGAAGGATTTGAGACCCGTGTTAGTGCCCGTTATCGCGATGAGTTTGTCTCTGAGCAGGTCGCGATTAATGAGCAAGTGGTCAATTTTGCCGCCGAAACCGTTGTCGATTATCAAGCCTCCTATCAGATGACGGATAGCTTTGGCGTGCTGTTCCAAGTGAACAACCTGACCGATGAGCCCACCAAGAGCTATTTCGGTACCGAGCAAAAGACGGGCACCTTGCAGTATTTTGGTCGCGAGTTCTATCTGGGGTTCACTTATGTCATGTAATCGCAATCAACTGTTACTTACCCAGCAAGGCCTTGGCCATTATCCGTCGTTGGCTCGCTACGCCGACCTAGCCATAACAATAACTAAATTTGTAGGGAGAAATCACTCATGATGAGGTTTTCTAGAATCATGCAACTGACGGCCGTCGCCGTCAGTGTGGGTGCGCTATCTGGCTGCGGTGGGGACTCGTCTGAGCCCGGCCAAGTATTATTGACCTGTGATGTACCTATGGTGCCCGACGCCACGGGCACTAGCTGTGTTGCGCCGCCACCCATCAGTTGTAAGGCGCCTAAATTTCCCGATGCCAACAATGAAAGTTGTATCGTCGGTTATAACCCTGACCTGCCATTGCCGATAGCGACGCCGACGGTAGAGCAGGCGGTGCTCTATTACAACCGCATCAAAGATAAAGATAATTCAGGGAGTAATCCTAATTACCCTGGCTTTAAATTGCACACATGGAATAACGACACCTGTGATGCTTTTGCGCCGCCATTTGATTCAACTGACTGGGCTAACGGCCACTCCTTTGATGGCATAGACCCTAACTACGGGGCTTACTGGATCTTAAACCTGAAAGCGGGCCACAGTGAGTGCGCCAACTTTATTGTTCATGAAGGCACTGAAGGATCGGGTAAGGCGTTAGGTGACGGTGATCTGACCATGAACCTTAAGCCATTCGATGACAGTGCCGCGCCTGAAGCGCAGTTTGATCGCATTAATTTTACTATTCATGGTGAGAGCGATGTCTATGATTTTCCTATTTTAGAGGTGGGATTCTCTATTGGCGGAGCAAGCGCTCATTGGCTAGATAGAAATACCTTAGTGTGGAATGAAGACCCAGATGGCATCGCTAAATTTGCACTGCATCACTCGGCTAATGCGGGCATTGAGGCCGATGACAACAATGTGATTTCTGGCACCCAAGTGACAGTAACCCCTAGCGAACTCAGCGATGAGCAAAAAGCGCTGGTGCCACACTTGGCCGCGTGGCCTGCTTATCATATTGAGTTGTCCGCAGATCAAGCCAAAGCGATCGCAAAGGAGCAGTTAGTGCTAGCGGCCTATGACAGTGACGACAAGCCTGTTGCTGCTACCTTTGTGCAAGCGGCTAAGGTACTCGATGACTTGTACACTAACGCCGAAAACGATGCCGATGAAGCCACGCTTGGTGTGCTTTACAGCGATGCAGAGATTACAACCAAGGTATGGGCGCCAACCGCGCAAAAGGTTGAGTTAAAGCTGTATGACAGCGGAAAAAACCTCACTGATACCAAGGCGATGACATTAGATAGCACCACAGGTATCTGGTCTTATGCCGGTGATATGTCATTGGATATGCAGTTCTATCGCTTTGCGCTGACGGTTTATCACCCAGTGACTAAGAAAATCGAGGTGATTGAATCCACCGATCCCTATTCGCTTAACGTTTCAAGTAATGGCCGTTACAGCCAATTTGTTAACTTGAGTAGCGACGTGCTCAAGCCTGAAGGGTGGGATGAACATAGCGTACCGACGGTTGCAAATCCTGAGGAAACGGTGATTTATGAAGGCCATATTCGTGACTTTAGTATTCGTGATGAGAGCACCTCTGCGGCCAATCGTGGCAAGTATTTAGCCTTTACCGAAACAGACAGCGCACCCGTTACTCATCTAAAAGCCTTGGCCGAAAGTGGTGTCACTCACTTTCATATGTTACCCGTGACGGATATTGCCACCATCAATGAAAACAGCGATGAGCGCATTGAGATAACCGATACCTTAGCCACGCTGTGTGCCAAGATTGAAGACAATGCCAACGCCTGTAAGACTCAAGATAAATCAGCAAGCATAGCGTCTATTTTGGCTGACAGCCTGCCAGGTTCTGGCGATGCACAGGATCTAGTCAACACGATGCGTGGTGTTGATGGCTTTAATTGGGGCTACGATCCACAGCATTTTATTGCACCAGAAGGCAGCTATGCCAGTGAGGCAGATGGCACGGCGCGTATCAAAGAGCTACGCGCCATGAACCAAGCACTGCATGAGATGGGGCTTAGAGTGGTACTGGATGTAGTCTATAACCACACCAGTGCATCAGGACTGTGGGACAACTCAGTGCTCGATAAAGTGGTGCCCGGTTATTATCACAGGTACAACGAAGTGACGGGCGCCATAGAGTCATCTACCTGCTGTGACAATACGGCCACAGAGCATCGCATGATGGACAAATTTGTTACTGATTCACTGGTTATCTTAGCCAAAGAGTATGGCTTCGACGGCTTCCGTTTCGATGTGATGGGGCACATGCCTAAACAGAGTATTATCGATGCTCGCACAGCCGTGCAAGCGGTCGATGCCGATAACTACTTTTATGGTGAAGGCTGGAACTTTGGTGAGGTGGCAGATAATCGGCTGTTTGAGCAAGCGACTCAGGCCAATATGGCAGGCTCAGAGGTTGGCACCTTCAACGACCGGATCCGTGAAGCGGTGCGTGGCGGTGCGCTGTTTGCGCTAGAGCAAAAGGATGACTACCTGCGTGACCAAGATACGCTGCGTCTTTCCATGGCCGGCAATCTGCAAAACTACCTGTTAAAAGATTTTAATGGCAATACGGCAACAGGCAGCAGCTTTAGCTGGAACTCGCAGCCAACGGCTTATGCGCTTGACCCTGCCGACAGCATCAATTATGTCTCAAAGCATGATAACGAAACGCTGTGGGATATTTTACAGACCAAGCATGATGTGGGGCTCAGCCTAGAAAATCGTGTGCGGGTGCAAAATATCGCAGCAACCATTCCACTGATGAGCCAGGGGATTCCGTTCTTGCAGATGGGCGGCGATATGCTTCGCTCTAAATCGATGGACAGAAACAGTTATGATTCCGGCGACTGGTTTAACTGGGTTGACTTCACCAAAGCCAGTAACAACTGGAACGTAGGTCTGCCGTTGGCGCAAGATAACGGCAGCAAGTGGCAGCAGATCGCTGGGATCTCGGCAAACCCCAATGCGGCGGCATCAACGTCTGAGATTGAGTTTGCCTCAATGGCATTCAATGAGTTCTTGAGTATTCGTCGCGACAGCCCGCTGCTGCGATTAACCTCTGAGCAAGCGATTTTAGACAGAGTCGGTTTCCACAATATAGGTAAAAACCAGACCCAAGGCGTGATAGTCATGAGTGTCGATGATGGTGTAGAGCTGCTTGATCTCGACCCCAGTGTCGATGCCATGGTGGTGATGGTCAATGGCAGCAATGCAGAGCTATCACATACAGTGCCAACGGCCACAGGTTTTAGCTTGCACTCAACGCTGGCTCAATCGATTGACAGCACAGTGCGCGGCGCAAGTTTTAGCCAAGGTACCGATGAGGGCACCTTTACTGTGCCTGCTTATACCACGGCGGTGTTTGTTAAACAGCAAGGCAGCATGCAGGGCGAAGGCTTGAGCGCCACAGCAACCGCGGGCGCACCAGATGTAGTGCCTTATGGCAGCACTGAGGTGTTTGTGCGCGGCGGCATGAATGGCTGGGGTGAAGAGGATAAGTTTGTCTATTTAGGCGGCGGTGAATACCGCGTTGCTATTACGCTGGCTGCGGGTGACTACGAGTTTAAGATTGCCTCAGCCGATTGGAGCAGCGTTGACTTTGGTGGCGTTTCAGCTGCTGATGCCGACGTGGTGCAAGATGTGGCAGAGCAGCTTGCTGCGAAAGGGGCAAACCTTAAGTTTAATGCCGCTATCGATGCAACCTATCTATTCTCACTCGATGCATCAGATAAAGAAAACCCAGTGTTAACCGTTTACAACGAAGAGCCTTTTGTGGGGACTCAAGTGTACTTACGTGGCGACATGAACGCTTGGGGAACTGACAATGAGTTAGTCTATATGGGCGGCAGCATCTACCGCGCCGAGATAGCGCTCAGTGCTGGCAATAAAGGCTTTAAGGTTGCATCAAGCGACTGGTCAACGGTGGATTACGGTAGTGGTGAAGCAGATGGTGTGGTGACCTTAGGCGTTGAGAAACTGCTGGCGGTTAAAGGTGGCAACCTCAGTATCGATGTCGATAGCGATGATACTTACACCTTCACGTTCGATATGTCAGACCGCAACGCCCCGGTATTAACCGTGCATAAGACAGAGATGTTTGGTGAAAACACGGTTTATATTCGCGGTGGCATGAACGGTTGGGGCGAAGTGGATGCGCTCAGTTATCAAGGCTCATCCCTCTACAGTGTCGATATTGCTCTAAGTGCGGGAGATAATGAGTTTAAGATCGCCACTGGCGATTGGTCGACCGTGGATTTTGGCGCCATTGCAGGTGAAGAGACTGTGGTGGAAGGGGAGATGAAAACTTTGGCCTCAAAAGGCGCTAACATGCATTTTAATGTACCCGTCGATGGTAGCTATCGTTTTAGCGTGATGGGGCCTGATGCAAGCTCGCCGACCTTAACTGTGACTAAGGTGAATTAATCGCGAGTTTGATAAAACCTGAATATAAAAAAACCAGCGTAAGCTGGTTTTTTTATGAGTTTAGCAATTAGCACCTAGTTTCTAGCATCTAGTACACTATGCCATGCGCTCAACGGGTTTCCAGCGCAGTAGCTCACCAGGCAATTTTACGCCTTGGGCGGTGATGCTGTTAATACGATTGAGATAAGCCGCGCCGTACATCAAGTGCTTAGCCAAATCTACCGCATTACGGTTTTGGTAGTCATCTAAATAACTGCCTTTTGCCCACTGGTTAAAGGCGCCAAGTGCAGGGCCAGCCCAAATTTGGTAATCCATCTCACGCCCCACTTCGCCAGAATTTGACCAGCGGCTCGATAGTCCCAAATACCAGCGAAAAATCAGTGCCATCTTACGTTTTGGGTTACCTTCGGCGCGCTCAATCTGTTTAGGATCGCGCTCGTTAAAGTGGGCAACAGTGCCTGCCCAGATATCGTCGAGACTTGAGCGAAACACTTGCTTCTCAAGTTTTTCACGCTCATCGGCAGGAATGGACTCAATAGCGTCATAACGGCTGTAGATCTCATACAGCTTGTTAGCGCGCATCGGGAATAGGGTGCCACGCTTAACCACCTGAAGCTTAACGCCCATCTCAAACATGTCGGCGGCAGGTGCCATGGTGACATCGGCCATCTCTGTGGTGGCCAGAAGCTTGCGGGTATGCTTACTGGCCCCGGCTTCGACACAGGCTTGGTTGATTGAACCGGTAACGATATAAGCTGCGCCCATATTAAAGGTCGCTAATGCCGCATCTGGGGTGCCCACACCGCCGCCACAACCTACGCGAAGTGGCGTTGGGTATTGGTACTTGGCTTGGATCTCCTCTTTCAGCGCTAGAATCGTCGGCAACAATGTAACCAAAGGACGGTTATCGGTATGGCCGCCAGAATCGGCTTCGGCCGTAATATCATCAGCCATGGGGATCTGCTGCGCCATCGCCATCTGGTCGACGCTGATCAACCCTTCATCAAGAAGTTTCTGTAGCATCTTAGCCGGTGCTGGCATCATAAACTTCTCTGCCACTTCGGTGCGGCTTACTTTGGCGATCACCTTATTGCCAACAACAATGTTGCCATGGGCGTCGCGACTAAGCCCTGCTGCGCGGTAGTAAACAATCTGTGGTGTGAGGCCTAAGAAAGCTGATGCTTCAACGGTGCGAACCTTATGTTTAAGAAATAGCTCGACGCTGCCACGCTCTAGTGCAGGTTCGCTTGGGCTATGGATAAGGTTAAACATGTAAGGGCCATTAGGCAGCGCCGCTTGAATGCGGTTAATAGCGGCTTCAACCCGGCTTGGGATCAGACCCGCAGCGCCAAATGAGCAGAGAATGCCCGCTTTACCTAAGGCGATAACCAGCTCTTCTGAGGAGATGCCGTTCGCCATGGCGCCAGCATAGTAGGCATACTTTACGCCGTGAACACGGCGAAAGTTGCTGTCGCCAAGGCTCTCAGTGCCCAGTGCCGGGGTGAAAGCACTGACAGGATGGCCTTTGGCTTTACCTTCAGTGATTAAGTTGGCTTCGGTCGCGATGCCAACGCCTTTGTCGCTGTCATTGATGACATAGCAGGCGCGGCTGAAATCTTTCAGTTGCGCGGCCATGGCAGCCGTATCAAAAGTGATGTCGGCATCATTTACTTGCCAAGGCCATGGCGATAACTTGTCGTTGGTTGTCGTAGGATTCATTTAAATAAGACCCTTATCATTTTTATGCTTTATTCGGTTGTCTAACTTGAGGCATTAGCGGGAACGCCAATGCCTCAAGCAATTCGTTTAAAGAGCTTCTTCGATACAGATAGCAATGTCGGTGACTTCATAGATACGAAGCCCATCTTTACTTAGGCTAGCGTTACCTGTTATCACCTTCTTACCACCTTCATCTTTTATCGAGGTAATACTCACATCCATCGACATCTGCTTATTGAGTGGGTTGATCTGACCGCGATATTTCCACTTAATGTTTGACAAAATTTGGCCAAACTTAGGGTTTTTAAATCCAGCGCCCAAATCTTTACTGATGGCGTAAGTTTGCATGGTTTCGATAATGGCTTCAACGCCTAACGAACCTGGCATTACAGGATCTTGGTGGAAATGGAACTGGAAGAACCAGTCGCTAGGATCGATAGTGCGCTCAGCGTAGAGATAACCTAAGCCTTCTGTGCCGCCGTTATCGACAATCTCGACGCTATCGATAAAGTTGAGTTGTCCGCCAGCAAGGCGATAGTAAGGCTGATTTGCCGGTGCATTAAAGTGGCGCCCAGCTTTATCTAATAAGTTCACTTTTGTGTCGGCACTAATGCCTTTGGCCACATGCCAAGGCTGAGTCACTTTGCCATTGTCTAAGCCCAGCTGGTCTTTAAGCGCATCGCCTTTGAAGTAGCCAAATACTGCGGTGCCGCGATAGAAGGGTTCACCGTCGGTGCTCAACTCAAAGCTGAAACTTTGAATAATATTAGTGCCAGCCATCACCGTCGATAACAGACGCGAGTCGTTGACAATGGTTTTACCGCGCAGGTCGACATCGCGTAGTAGCTCGCCACTACCATCTAGGTTACGGAAAAACAGCTCAAGCCCTGGGAAGCCTAATGTGGTGCCCATGTAACCAGAGATAAAGCCATTAGGCTGCAAAGAGATCTCCATCAGCACCGAATAGGGCATGACAGCATGGTGGCTATTTTTATCGAAATACCACGCATCCGTTGGTACTTCATATTCGGCAATACAGCTTGACGGCTTTTTAAATTCCCCACGTTTACCGTTAACTTCTATTACGCGGGTGGTTAACTGCAGATCGCCGCACGGGGTACGTGGCGGGATCATTCCGCGATAAATTGAAAACTCAGAGCCAAAGCAGTTTTCGATATTACCTGTGGCAAATTCAAACATGTGGTACGGCGTAAACGGCACGGTGTCAGGCACGCGATTGGGATAATCTGGTGTGAGTGGTGCCTCTACATGTGACAGCGGGATCACGCCTTTGTTAGGCGCAGCGCTCAAATCAGGCACTTGTGCCATTAAGGGTGCATTGATTGACGCACCTTGATAGCTCTTTTTAACACTTACTGAGTCAGCAGGCACTGTGCTGCTAACCGCCAATGGTGCCTCATAGCGGGTGCACTCATCTTCCTCTTTGATTATCACGCCGAGGTTTTGGAAATCCACCACCACTTTGCCATTGAGCAGAATGTCGATGTTGGCTTTGGCATAAGGACGTGGGCTGAAACCAATCTCGGTTACTTCCATACGATAGGTGAGCTGGGCCGATTGCGGAATAACCTGACCACGACAACGTACCTTTTGTGAGGCATTTTCCAGTGGTTGGAAACGACCATTTTTCGTTTGGGTGTGCATCCCTAGGTGTAACATGTAGAACTGCAGTAACTGGCCACAGCCTTCTGCCATCAAGGAGCCTGCCATCACCTGATCATCTTTAAAGTGACAAGGGAAGTACCAATGGTTAGGTTCCAGTTGCTTATGACCTTCGATTAACCCAAGTCCCCATGCACCGCCCGTTCTGTCGACCTTACTGACCTGTTCGATCATCAAGAACTTCTCAGAGGCAAAACACAGTGACGGTTGAGGTGAACCTGCGTGTGACGGACCAAAACAGCCTGCAATGTCGGCCGATAATAGCTTATGAATCGCAGTGTAATCGAACTGAGTCTGCGGGCAATCCAGTAGCGGATTAAAGCGCAGCTTAGTTGCGCTATTACGGGCCTTAATTTCATCTTCTGTGCGAATGACACCTTTGCCGTCTGCCAGCTCTGCATCGGTAAAGAAGCTAGCACAGCCACCATCCATCTTGAGGATCATGGTATCGCCAACGAAACACTCATAAGAGAAGAAGAACAACAGGGTATCGCCGTTACGGGCATAGTGGTTGATCTTAATATCGTATCTTAATGTGTCACCGCCCCGTGGCAGGTCGCCTAAGAAGGTGAGGGTACAGTCCAGTAGACGGTAAACGCGTTCACCCTTGTTTTCAAAATCAATACCTAAGTAGCTGATTAGCATTAAGTCACACTGACCCGATTCAACGGCAACTGCCCAAGGAATTTGGCCATCGACTAAGTAAGGCGCATCCTCTGGGATGTCATACTCAGTGGTCATTGAACTTGGCTTGTATTCATTAATGTTGGCGTCGAGTTTCGTCACCCGCGACACCAACAGATAGTCGGTGGTCGGTAGGCGAACGCGGCGCGAATAGTTATCGATTGAGGCATATTCTGGGCCAAATACTTTGGCGATGTCGCCTTCAGCATACTCAACGAGGTCGTGGTAATCCCAGATGCATGGCTGGTGCGCAGGCACTGGGGCACGATAAGGCTCTACTTTGTCATGCTGTGGCTTCAATATTGGCTGCGCCTCTACCAGCACTTGAGAGTGAGTCTGTACTTGCGTCTCAATCGGCGCTGCGCCAGTGGCTTGTGCAAGCTGCTGCTTTAGCAGTTGGTCAGCCACTTTAAGGCCTGTTTCGCGGCTTTTTAGGAAGGCGATATGCGCCTGCTGTGCGAGTTGCTGGTTATGTTGAAATGCCGCTAACTCGCCTTGGGGCAGGTTTAAGTGGCTCGCATTGAATGCGCTGGGTGTTTTACTTGTCATGATGTTCTGGGTACCTATTGCTTTAGCAATCTGTGCCGGTGAGGGCGCTGTGGCTGAAGAGGGGATATTCGCTGACGGTTCACTTTCTTGCAGTGGGTAGCTGATCAGCGCAGGCGCATTTGAGCTTGGCGGCGCAACGCGCGCTGCGGCCACTTTAGCCTTAATTGTGTCAAGTTGAAGCACTGGCGTGTCGACAATATGGCGATAGATATTGCGTCCACCTAAACTAACCTCTTTCACTAGGCTACGTTCAGCATGAGTGCCTAAAGTATGGGCTAAGCGTTGAGTCAGAGCGCTGCGCTGTGCAGCACTCTGACTGATGTGGGTTAGCGCACACTGATTTTCACTGATGTTAGCAATCACAGCATGCTGGCTTGCGCCTTGAGCACCTTGCTGATTAAGGCGTAGCAATCCATAGATAAGACTTGTTATACCTGCAGCGGCAAAGCTGTGTCCAAGCTGTTGTTGGCCCTGCTCATAACGTGCATGGGTTAGCGGCAATGCTTGTTGCAACTGGTTTGGGGTCAGTGCGCTGCTTGGTGCTATGCTTTGTTCCACTAGGCTTATCTGTTCGCTATGGGTTCCCGTGAGCGTGAGTAGCTCATCAATAACACGGCTAACTCTGCTGGTGGCACCAAAGTTCAAGCTCTCAATGGTGGCATAATTTTGCTTGGCTTGGGCAAGTGGTTCGAGGACTATCGCCCCTGCGCCTTCAGCCAGTTTCCAGCCAGGATCATTTGGCGTGGCAGCCATTGGCGCGATGGCATTCTTTAGCATCACTTGCTCGACACTGCCAGACAAGTCGACCGCGGCAATCACCACCGCATCAAGCTGTTCTTGTCTCATCATATTTTCGGCCACATCGAGTGCACGACTCACCGATTGCTCACCTGCTGAGATGGTGAATGCTGGGCCGTTAAAGTCCCAAAGGGATGCGATACGCGATGCCATGATGTTGCCAATAAAGCTGGTGTACTGGTTGAGCTTGGCGGCATCGAGGACGCTATCCATGGCGATGGTTTCAAGGGCGTGATATTCACTGTCTGTGAGTGTCACGCCCATGGCTGCGAGGCTCTGTTTTAATTGGGTATGCAGATTGACGCGGCCGCGGAACTGGTGCAGTTCTAGTTCAGTTTCCATCGCCACTAACACCGCGACTTTTTGGCCGGGTTTTAGCTTGGCATCGCGAATGGCTTCGTCGGTCACCTTCATTAACATCAGTTGCTGACAGATCAAGCGATCATCTTCATTAGGTGGGAGTTTAAAGCGTAAAAAATCCAGCTCAAAACTGTCGACATAAGCCCCTTGGGGAATGGTGTTTATACCAAACTTGGCTAATAGCTCTGGGTGCTTGTCGAGTCCTTTCCAGCGCTTCGCAGGAAGGGAAATAAAGGCATTTTCGCCCTGCTGTAGCGCGGTATCGAGTTGATTAATGGTGCTTAGCGGACCAATGTGGCTGGCGATACCGCTAATGGCAAATGCGGGAGTTGAGCCGTTACTGCAGGCCTGTGAAGGTGCGCTTGCAGCGCTTGGCTGTTTAGCGGTGTAAGACTCTAATAATAGGTGAGCATTACACCCGCCAAAGCCAAACACCGATACCCCAGCAAGACGCTCTTGGTTACCTGATTTTACAGGCCAAGGAGTGACTTGGTTAGGCAGGGTGTTAGCGCCAAACAGACCATTTGGCGAGCCAATGGCGTCGCTGATATTGATACTTGGGGGGAGTATGCCCTCCTGCATCGCGAAGATCATTTTCATGATCCCCGGCATACCAGCAGCGGTTAACAGATGACCCAAGTTAGATTTGGCCGAACCAACCAGAGGGGCAGCCGAGCCATTGAGACGTGGAGTGAAAAACTGCTCCATTGAGGCCAGTTCAACTTTATCCCCTAACGGTGTGCCGGTGGCATGACATTCGATAACTTCGATGTTTTCAGGGGCAATGTCGCTGCCTCGGTAAGCTCGCTCAAAAGCTTTTACCTGTCCTTTGCTATTTGGGCTCAGTACAAACTGGCCTTTACCGTCGTTAGACAGACCGATACCGCTGACCACGGCGTAGATCTTATCGCCGTCGCGCTCGGCATCGTCGAGACGTTTGAGCGCTAATACGCCAGCGCCTTCACCGGCAAACAAGCCTTTGCTGTTTTTATCAAAGGGTGCAGAGAATCCATGATCTGGGTAGGCATGGAAAATGGAAAAACCCATATTGATAAAGAATGGATCGGCACCCGATACGGCGCCCGCCAACATTAAATCGGCTTTGCCCGTTGCTAGGTAATCACAGGCTAATTTAAGTGAATAAACTGAGCTGGCGCACGCGGCATCCAGGCTTAACTGGACGCGACCTAGACCCAGTGCGTCGGCCACAATCTTTGAGGCGTTATGGGCGATAGCCCCGTTGGCACAATCAATCGATGCAGTGTGTTGGGTTTGCGCGTTAAAGGATTGCAGGCGGAAATCGCGGCTGCCTAATTTGGTTTGCAGCGCCTTCTCTACCACATTGTGATAAAGCGGCAAAAACAGCTCATTTGATTTAGCCGTGGGGAATGACAGCGCGCCCATGATGATGCCAGTGCGTTCAAGCAGCGGCGAGTCAAGAGTTACCCCCGCATCAAGCAGCGCATTGCGGCTGGTGTCCAGTGCCCATAAGAAACTGTCATCGAGACCATTAAGCTGATCCGCGGCAATACGGTAGCCATTAGCGTTGAAGTTAAAATCTTCAATATAGCCACCTTTATCGCAGTAGAAACGGTCAGATTGTCCCTGCACACCTTGATAGTCAGCGCTGTTAGCACCGAGTTTGGCGTCGCTTAATGTGGTGCGTGAGTCGCGTTTATCGAGCAAGTTTTGCCAAAACTGTTTAGGTGTTTTGGCGTCGGGATAGAGGGTGGCTAATCCGACAATTGCTATTTTGCATGGTTGAGAAGGCGCTTCGTTCGAAGGCATTATGCTTCTCCTTGTAATAATGGGTTAGCGTGGTGGCTCGGCGCGCTGTCGTTGGGCAGTTTGTCTAGCTCACGTTTAAGACCAAGTTGCAGCACCGTTAGGCTTACGGGAACTCGGTGACTGATTAACTGGCCAATCGCCTTTAGCAGAGTGCTTGTATCGCTGCCCCCTTTGGCATTGACGGGTACGGTGCAGCAGTGGGTCGTTTGACTGTCGTCTTTGAGGATCTTATCGATCAAGGTGCAGTTCTGGCGGTCGGCGCCAACTTCAACAAACAGCTTGGCACCTTGGCGCTTGGCGCTATGGATAAGCCCTGTAAAATCTAAGGTATTGCAGAACGTATCGGCAATCGACTCGGCAATGCATTGGCTATCCAACTGGCCTGATGTTGCTGCAACGCAGCAATCCTTGCCTTTTCCCGTATCGGCAGCACTGATAAATTTCACCTCATGACTGGTGGCTTCATCGAGCAATGGCTGACGATAAAATTCGATAACCGCTTGATGTTGCGTTAAGGCGGGGGGAGTGTGCATGGCGGTGACGCGGTTGGCGGCAATGCCGCGCTTACCTAGCTCTTTTAACAGGGCTTGGCAGCTGTGCTGGCATCCGGCGATGACGCAAGTGTCGCCTTGGGTAATGGCTAAGTAGACCCTTGGGTAACGGTCGAGCAGAGCTGTTATCGGCTCTGGTGTGCTACGAACAACAAAACTGTTCCACTCTATAGACTCGTCGTTCGAGAGCTGCCAGGCTTGACGCACTGCGGTTAGGTCACCGGATATGACAGAGGTAAATAGCGGATCGGTTTGTGTTTTGGTGATCAGCTGATGTGGATCACGCCAAACATCTAAGCTCGCCCACATGGCGGCTTCGCCCATGGAGTAACCCAAAGCAAACTTCGGTTTAATATCAAACTCATCAACTAACAGTTTTGTCAGCAAATAGCTGGCACCAACGCCTGCGATAGCTAAGGCATCGAGTGACATATTGGCTGCCACTGATTTATCGCTGTGGTAGATAGCATGACTTTGCAGCATTGCCTGCAGCTCCCCTTGCTGTTCTAGACGGGCATAGAGCGCTGGGAAGTAGAGGTGAAGCTCGCTGAGCATACCTTGATAAACCGTTCCCACCCCTGGGTAGACAAATGCTAACTGAGACTGTCCCAGTGGGGCGGCACTAAAATAGCTCCCTGCGGGGGTTTTATATTGGCCTTGAGTGCTAAATAGTTTGCTTAACGCATCGCTCATGGCGGCAATCTCTTGCTGCATCGCTGCGATGCCATTGGCTTGTAATACCATGGCAAAACGACCTGCGCGATTTTCAGCAAAATGATTGAGGTTAGTTTGCATCAAGGTGAGCAGTTGCTGAACAGAACTGATGGCATCGAGCTTTGCCGCTAAGGTCCACAGCTGTTGATTGAGCTCTGCTTCACTGGTGCCGGTCAGTGGGAAAAATAGTTGGCTGGCATTTAACAGTGAGCGTGCCTTAATTCGTCCCGTCCCTTGGGTCAGTACCAAGGTCATGTTGGTAACCGCGTCGCGTTGCTGCTCGTCGGTTAGACTCAATGCTGCGACACGCGCTTGGTGAGGAGGATTAAACCAATAATGCTGCTTGTAAGTGTTGTCACCCGATAGGCGACGTAGGTTACGCCGGCCTATGTCATGCACCAGTTGAAATAGTGCGGTAAATTGCGCTTGGCTATCATTGTTGTCAACAGTTAAGTGTTGACCTAATGCAGCAACAGCGCGTTTTGCTTGTGCCATCGCCATGTTGAGTGACGTCTGTGCCGTACTGGCAAATTGCAGCCCCGCCATGTAAGCATGAGGGTGCAATTTGCGCTTAGCCGCATCGATAGCGGGTAACAGTAATAGTGAGTCTGAGGGTGACTTTAGCCAAACCATCTCGCCAATGGTGACCAGATCGATGGCTTTTTCAAGGGTTGGACCAAACTGCTCCAGCAAGAGCTCAATGGGCTGCTCTTGAGCTAACTCAAGCGGCAAGCCCTCGCCATGATGCAGTGCCAAGGTGGCGATGCGCAGTGGCATCGCTCCCTTGTTTTGTGCTGGAGTGTTGGTTACCGACAATGAAGAGGGGCTATTCACACATTGCCCTCTTTAATTTGGTCGGCAACAAATGCACTGTTTAGGTTTTTACTAATGGTCACTTTTGCTGATGTCATCGAGCAGCTGAGCTCACCATTTTGATGATACAGGGCGACATCAGCGACGAGCTGTCGACTACTGGCTTTTACAACGGTTAGTTCGATATAGCCCTGCTCGCCAAAGCCCATAGGTAGCACACTGACGAACTCGCCAATGGTGGAGGGTAGGCTGGCCGCGCCATAGGTTAATCTTGCCCAAACTAGCATCGCTTGCAGTAGCAGATCTTCCGCAAAAGGCTGACACCCTTTAGCCGTTAAGCTTGGGGTAAAGTCACCACAATCTTGCTTGGCCACATTAGGCAGTTGGCAGCTAACCACTAAGCCGTGCTCGGTAAAGCGCAATACCTTTTCTAACCCTTGTAAACGCGGACCATGGAACAGGGTGCCGTCACTGTAAAGCGCAGCTTTGTCGGTCACTGGCGTGATTTGGCTAAGATCATCAAAATGCTTAGTGCTATGTTGCACGTCGCCTGCTTTGACTAATAGTGCCTGATACTGAGGCCGACCTTCACAGCTGATCAACGCCTTAATGCCTTTGAGTGCCCCTGCTTCATATTGCGGGGTTAAGATCATCATTAAGGCTTGGCTCTCGCCTGAGTCGAACACTATGCCTTTGAGTAACTTGTAGTCTTGCACCATGAGCGTTAGCCCATACTGCTCAAGCGCCGCTTCGCGCATCCATTGGATAGCACAGACTGTTGGCAATACGGGATTGCCACCAATGCGGTGATCTTGAACAAAGGCCAATGCCTCAGGCTTTAGCACTCGCTTAAGTGTCACTTCAGTCAATGCGGTGACGTCACGCTGCGGGCGCTGTGCAACTTGCACCTCACCCGCATTAAGCTTTTTTACCGTTGCTTCCTTAGCGGCGGTGTTACTTTTACTATTTCCCTGCATATCGGTGCCGACGAGCAGTTGTACACCACTCTCTGTGAGTAGTTGGGTTGCAAATAACTCAGCGCCAGTTTGCAGTGGGATCACGTACACGCCTCGGTCAGTAAACATCTTTTTCAGCGCTGGGTTAACCATGCCGCCATCCCAAGGTCCCCAGTTAAAGCTCATCACTTTGGCACTTGGGTGCTTTGCCGACAGTTGCAGTGCCGCTTTGTTAAGGATGTCGTTCGACATGGCATAGTCGCTTTGGCCTGTATTGCCATAGAAACCCGCCGCCGAGGAGAACATGGCAACCAGTTTTAGCTGGCTGGTATCAATGACAGAAAGCAACGCCTTGAGTCCGTTGACTTTAGTGCCATAAACCCGTGCCAGTTCATCTAACGTTTTGTCTTGGATATGTTTGTCAGCCAAGACACCTGCACCATGGATAAGGCCTGTGATTGGCGTTATCTGAGTGATAGCGCTTAGTGCGCTGTTAACCGAGTCTGTATTGCTCACATCCATGCTGATGTATTCGGCGCTCGCGCCTACGGCGCTAAACGCATCCAGCGCGGCATTGATCTCTAAACTGCTCTGTACCGGCCACACTAAGGCGTCCACTTGCTTAGGCGTTGGTTTGTCACCCGAGGCAATAATGTGGGCAATAGCGGCTGATTTGAGCTCAGAGGCAGATTTACCTTGAGCCCAGCTTGGCAGATTATTGAGGGTCACATGTTGGCTACGACCCGCCAAGATAAAGTGAGATTGACAACGCTTAGCTAGGGCTAGGGCACACTCAAAGGTTACGCCTTTTGCACCCCCGGTCACCAGTATTTTATCTGTGCTGTTCAGCTCACTTTTTGCTGTTTTTATGCTCGCATCGCCTGCAATCAGGGCTGTGCGCTGCAGTTGACCTTGCTCATTGAGGCTTAAACCTACTTCGTTCAATGTTGCATTGCTATCAAACAGCTCGTTGGCGATGGCATCACTTAAGCGGCTGGCATCCAATGCTGGTGCGATGTCTAATGCACGGCAAAATACGCTTGGCCACTCGTGACTTAATGTCTTGGTGAGACCAGCCAGTGCGGCTTGGTTGAGCTCTGCAGTTTTTAACTGTTCAAGGTCTAAATAACCGAAGCCACCGTCAATACGACTGACGCTGATGAATGCGCGTCGCGCACCGGTATCTTGGGTTAATTTAGCTTGCAACAACTTGGCCCACAAGAAGGCTTGGCTCAAGTGATTGAAGCTGTCGTCGCTAAGCTGCACGCTGCTATTATCTGTTGCTTGCGCCTCTTGCGGGTGCAAGTGAACAAAGCCGCTGATAGTGCCTAACTGCTTTTCAATCTGGGCAATTACAGCAGCGATGCCAGTTTCATCTACACTGTCAGCTTGAAAGCTTTTGATATCACTGTTTAGCGGTGACTGTGGTTGACCTTTCGGTAAACGCACTACAGCCACGTTTAAGCCCTGTTTAACCAGTTTCTCGGCTAGCACACCTGCATTATGGCCATCATCATTGATCACAACGTGAGTGTTAGCGGCGAAACAGTTGTTAACTAACTCCGCCGCATCAAGCTTTTTTAGCGCTACCTCGCTGTGAGGTGGCAGTTCAACACTCGGCTCGCTTGAGATCGCAGCAGGCTTATCATTTAAGGGCTCAGCCTTTACAGGCGCAGCGATTGATGAAGCGCCGAGCTTACTGTTCATATAGCTAACAATTTCACCTAAGGTACGACACTCGGCTAAATCTTCTGGGTTTAACTCAGGTAGACCCGGTAGCTGGTCTTGCACTGTGCCTAAAATTTCAACGCGCTTGATAGAGTCGATACCTAAATCGGCTTCCATATCCATCTCTAGGGCGAGCATCTCTGTTGGGTAACCGGTTTTCTCGGCCACCACGTTCATCATGGTGTTGTGCACTTGCTCGTTAGT
>NZ_JAEC01000038.1 GCF_000518705.1 Shewanella colwelliana ATCC 39565 | reverse complement strand
CTAGGTTCTAGGTTCTAGGTTCTAGGTTCTAGGTTCTAGGTTCTAGGTTCTAGGTTCTAGGTTCTAGGTTCTAGGTTCTAGGTTCTAGGTTCTAGCAAGAAGGTTAACACCTCGCTGCTAGAACCTTAAACCAATGTAACGCTTAAAAGCGATACTCGTAAGTGCCAAATAGAGTGGCATTGGTATCTTTATCTAAGGTTTCAAACTCAGATTGTGACACTGTACCACCAACACTCATCATCCCCATCCAAATTGGCATGCGATAGCTTAGCTCTAGCATCAAGAGGTCTTCTTTCAGTGGCTGTGGCGCCCACTCCCCACCTCGGTTTGCACCATCTTTATTCAACTGAGCATAACGCAGAATTGAAGTGATCCCTCGGCTATTGGCAAACTGACCGATTAAGCCCAAAACATAGACTTTCGCGTCGCTGTCATAGGTACTGCCAAGTGAACGGCCATAGTAACGTGAGCCACTTTGGTAGGTGATATGTTCATAAAAACAGTTAAAGGCGTTTTGATTCTCACCACAAGCCACCATGGTATCTGTGTATTCAAAAAACAGCTTGTACTGTTGGCTATCAAAGTCAAAGCGCGTGTCGACACCAAACATCTTAGCGCAGTCCGCCAAATCCCAAGGCATTGGGCCACTCGAATCTTCACAGGTGCGCTCTAAATAGATACCGACCGGAATATCGAACCAAGTATCGCCATAGCGAATATCAAAACCCGCCATCTGGTTACCGATTTTAGATTGCAGCGCATCATCACAATTTGTACTGCCATCAGGACAAGTTGCTTTGCCTGTCATCGCATCCCATAACGTCGACAAACCGCACTCTTCACCTTCCCCACAGAACATAGTGGTCCAAGAGACCCCCATTTCTAATTGCTGAATAGGTCTAATCGTGCCACGAAAATTCCACACCAACGGATTTTCAACAGCACGCTCCTCTTCGAGCATACTAATCCCCGTCGTAAGCGTCCAAGGACCAACCCAAGACAGCCAAGGTGTTTCAAATGCCGCGGCATTATTACGTGATAGCATCAATGCTGGGGCTGGGCGGGCATTATTAGATTTATGCAGTGCCGAATCAAACCCTGGTCCCCACCACTGTTCAACCGCACCAGCCGTCACCATCCAATTACCTAATGCGACGGCAAAATAGGAGTCATCCAGACGAAACTCTTTTTCGTCGAACGGATCGTAATTAGCCGATGCTGTTACTTTAAAGGCAAAGCGATCGCCCATATATTCGTGAGAAGCGGTAATTTCCCCTTGTTCACGATAATCTGAGCCAAAATGCTGAAAACGCGCTGCATCAGTTGCCGCAGCCGCTTTTATCCGTGTATTGCCGCGGTTGTTAACCGCATTACGATAATAAAAATTAACCCGCGCGTAGGCATCGGCTAGCGCTGGAGACAAGGTCGACGCCTCAGTCTTACCTAAATCAACACCAATACCTGACCACATTAACGGATAGGTATTGACCGGTACAGTGATCACGCCAACATCGGCAAGCGCTTGAATGTCGGCTCTAAGGTAGACATCAGAGACATCAACCCAAGGTGCCGACTGGACACTCACAGAGAGCAATAAACAAGCGGCAGACAGAACTCCCGCTGCAAAAGTCTGTATTTTTCTATGCATAACCAACACTCAATCCTTTTTTAACAATGCTTTGCTCACTACGGGGTGAACAAATTGACTGACATCACCACCGTGTAATGCCACCTCTTTCACCAACGAAGAGGAGATGAATGTGTTCTCTTCTGCTGGTGTTAAAAACACACTTTCTAAGTTTTCATCTAGGCGACGGTTCATACTGGCCAGCTGAAACTCATACTCAAAGTCCGATACCGCACGAATACCACGCACCAACACACTAGCATGTTGCTCTTTAGCAAAGTCCACAAGTAATCCGCTAAAACCAACCACTTCTACGTTATCAAGGTGTGCAGTGACTTGCCTAACCAACTCCACCCGTTGCGCTAATGTGAAGCGTGGCTGCTTTGACGGGTTGGTCGCAATACCGATAATGACGTGTTTAAACAGTTTTGCCGCTCGCTCAATGAGATCGGCATGGCCATTGGTTACCGGATCAAATGTGCCTGGGTATATTGCTCTTGTGTGCATGACATGCGTGCCCTATTACAAGAAAACCACTTTCTGCACCGAGTGCATTCAGCGCAGAAACCTATTCTATATTCTATTAAATTATTGATTTGCCATGATGTTCTGAATAATTTTGGTGGTTGAAATACCATCTTCAAAACAGAGCACCTTCACCACTCCACCCGCAGCAATCACCTCTTCGCCACCAGCAATCTCTTCAATTTTATAATCACCACCTTTTACTAAGAGATCCGGCAACAAACCAGAGATAATACGTTGTGGGGTGTCTTCGCTAAAGGGCACAACCCAGTCTACCGACGCGAGTCCAGCTAAGACTGCCATACGACGATCGACAGAGTTTACAGGCCGGCCGTCACCCTTTAAACGTCTGACTGAGTCGTCATCATTAACGGCAACGATTAATCTATCACCCAAGGCCCTAGCCTCTTGCAGATAGCTCACATGACCCGCATGTAAAATATCAAAGCAACCGTTGGTCATCACTACTCGTTCGCCGCGTAATTTGGCCTCTTCGAGTGCATAGATCAGCTGCTCTTCCGACACGACCCCATAACCCATTTCTGAGCGAGACTGTGATAAGGCATCGATAAGCTCGATACGGCTGACCGTTGACGTTCCCAATTTAGCTACCACGATACCCGCGGCAGTGTTGGCAATCGCACAAGCTTCAGGCAATGAACTCCCCGCAGCTAATGCCGTCGCCAGCGCCGAAATAACGGTATCGCCAGCCCCCGTGACATCATGAATTTCTCGCGCCACGGTGGGAATATGCAGTTCAGGCTTACCCGCGGTAATTAAGGTCATCCCTTTCTCTGAACGCGTCACTAGCAAGGCCTCAAAGTCAAACTCTTCAAGTAAACCTTGTGCCTTTGCGACTAAGTCTGCCTCGGAGGTTACCTCTCCAACGACCAATTCAAATTCAGCCAAATTGGGGGTGAGTAAGGTTGCACCACGGTAGCGAGAAAAATCGCTGCCCTTAGGATCGACTAGCACCTTAACGCCTGCCGCTTTTGCCTGCGCAATAAATGCTTGCGGCTCAGCTAATGCACCTTTGGCATAATCAGACAGAATCACCACATCAACGGACGATAGCTGCTCTGTGGCACTCGCAAGTAACGCCTCACTCTCCGCTGCAGGAAAAGCTTCTTCAAAATCGAGGCGAATAAGCTGCTGATTACGCGACATCACGCGCAGTTTGGTAATGGTAGGGAGGTCGCTGACCGTGTGCCACTTAGGCTCTACGCCTAATGCTTGGATACCAGTCGTTAGGGCCTGTGCCGTTTCGTCTTGACCGACGATACCAGCCAAAGATACCTGTCCACCTAAGGTGGCAATATTTAACGCGACGTTTGCGGCGCCGCCTGGGCGATCTTCAATTTGATTAATTCGCACAACGGGTACAGGGGCTTCAGGAGAAATTCGTCCAGTCGGTCCAGTCCAATATCGGTCTAGCATGACATCACCGACCACAAGTACTTTGGCTTTTTCAAATGCTGGTAGAGAAACCTTCATAACACTCTATTCTTTTGCGAAAATTAGACCGCATATTGTACCTAATTTTATCGAGTGCGGTTAGCTTTACACTTTTTTATTACGATGATGTTAG
Organism: Shewanella colwelliana ATCC 39565; assembly: GCF_000518705.1. Classification (GTDB taxonomy): domain Bacteria; phylum Pseudomonadota; class Gammaproteobacteria; order Enterobacterales; family Shewanellaceae; genus Shewanella; species Shewanella colwelliana. Next base: position 35,689 of record NZ_JAEC01000038.1, on the reverse strand, counting down.
GCGTGACCTAATATAAAAGCGCTATACATTAATCAAGGAAATCATTAAAGCGCGATCATTGAGACATCCGCAACGTTGAAATTTACGCAATATTGTCGCACGGACACATACCCAAACCTGTATCGATTTTCAAAAATTATCATTGCTGATAGGCTAATAAGCCTCTAAAAATCGCAGCCATCAATTACCAGTAATGACTATGGAATCTCTTTGACGACTTCAATAAGCTGCGTGGTCGAAATTGCTGGTGTTCTTGGTAAATAGATAACTTCACACAGTGGTTTCAAATGATCAAACTTACCTTGCCAATCATCCCCCATCACTAAGCAATCTGCTTTGTGTGCAGCAATATATTCGGCTTTAAGCTCTAATGATTCTTCTAAAAATACCTCATCAACACAAGCTAGAGCCTTAACGATACGCATTCGATCACGCTCGCAACATACGGGGAAACGTTGCTTTTTAGAAAAGTTAAGCGCATCAGAAGACACACCTACCGTTAGATGAGTCCCTGAAGCTTTAGCGCGCTCCATAATGTTTAAATGTCCAATATGGAACATATCGAACGTACCAAAAGTGATTATTCTCATCTAATTACTCGGATAAAAGGAAATTAACGATGCGCTCGCTACATCTACCATCAACGTTACCAGCTAACTCATAGGTGTACTGTGCACGTTGCGATGCAAAAGAGTCTGGTTCACTAATTTGCTGATCAACGACTGATTTTAGCATCTTGTATGTTTTTGCATGAACAGCGACACCAGCATATCGGTACAGGTCTTCATCCATACGCTGATTAAAACGAAACTTGAAGATGCCACGATAACTCCAGCGTAGATGATAAAAGTCACACCATACGACTGGTTTATCTAGGGCAGCAAACTCAAACAGTGCCGACGACGCGTCACTAATGAGCAGATCTGCACTGGCCATAAAGGGCAATAAATTAGCCTGCTCGGCACTGGCTAAATAGGCATTATCAAAGCTGGCCCAATGCTCCAAAAGCTGCTTCTGCTTTTTATAAGCAGGTTTACTTAATGAAAAGTAATGGGGTTTTAGCAAAATGTTGTATTCGCTGAATTCTGCAGGCCAATGTTTGGCCATTTTTTCGATGCTACTGGGGTAGAACGTCGGGGCATACAATAAGGTAGGTTTAGTGGGATCGAGTCCAAGTGCCGCCAAATCTAACCCAGGCTCAACACCCTGAATAATAGGATCTAACTTGGCATAACCCGTATCAATGAATTGCTTAGTTGGATACATCTGCTGTAAACGATTTAGGCGGTACTGACCTTCAACAAAGCGCACATCAAATTCCGAATCGGAAACCGTGTAATAACAGGCCTTAGGGCCAATACCATGCTGCATTAACGCTGTACGGCAAATACCCTTTAATTTTTCAGCATGTTCAAATGTATTGCCAAATATGACCCAAGTTGGCTTTTTCGCCAAGTAAAATGCTAAGGCTTGCTCTTCATTATCCACCCAAGTCACAGGAAGTTGATACTTTGCCACTAAGGCGTCGAGAACACCTTGTTGCTCTACACTTTTGTAGACCACAAAATGCACCTGTTCACCACGAGCACGCAACTCATTCATAACAGGAAAATACTGAGGTAAGTAATAAGGGTGTAATGCATCAAAGCAAATCAAAATGAGCCTTCACTATCGCCGTTAAGTCACAGTATGCCGTGACTACCATAATACAGCCTGAATAATAACATATTGAGATTGGGTTACTACATCCACGCACTCAATGGGTGCACTCGATAGGTAAAAGTCGATTTTTTACCGCATATTTCACGGTAACTTTTTTAAACCTTCACAATACAAGGTATGCTTAAGCCACTAGAAAACGGATACCTGTAATTATGTCTATCATCTCCCAAGAACAACTGAATCATTGTCAGCGGTTGTTGTTTATGTCGCCTGTGGCCCTAGGTGATTTTCTATATCTAAAAACCTTTCTAATTGCATTAAAGCAACAGAATCCACATATTGAGCTAGATATTTGGTTAGACGATAACCGTTGTAATAATGATGCTTGGCGATTATCTCGCAGCAAAATATTACAACAATGGATTGAAGCTGAACCCGCCTTTAACCGCAGTTTTGGCTGCACTGACTCAGTGGCTCACCAAACGACCCAGATTGCGCAAGCAAAGCAATATCAATATGACGTGATCATCTGTCACTCGGGTAGTAAGAGTCAGCAGTTTTCAGCACTTGCTCGGCAAATATCTCCTAATGCACTTATTGTTTCAAGTATCGCCAAAGCGCCATTTAAAGGTTTGCTTAACAAGATCATCTTTCGCCATAGTGATAATTTATATCAGCTAGATGCCAACCGATTAGCGCAAGATCATCATATTACCGACCGTTTTTACACCATACTGCATGACATTGCCGGACTTACACTGTCTAAGCCTGACTTTATGCCAGCCTTACGGATTGATGAAACCTATTGCAGCAATACGCAACAATGGCTAATAAAAGCGTTTGGCCAACAATCAGGAAAGATCATCTTAATTAACTATCTGTCGACCAATACCAAAAGAGATTGGAGTGAAGAGCAGGTTATTGAGCTAATTGAGTTAATTCTGCAACACCGACCCGATGGTCGTGTAGTCCTTAACGTGACGAAAGAACAGTATTCACGAGCGTGTGAACTTGTCGCATCGAGCTTGGCAGCGCAGCAAAGCAATGTTGCAGTGTTTACGGTGCAGGATCACTTTTTTGAACTACCCGCCATGATAGCCGCTGCGGATCTCGTTATCACAGTTGAAACAGCGATAATGCATTTTGCAACCGCGGCTCATACGCCGCTTATCGCCTTAATGCGAGCTAAAAAACCCTATTGGGCGCCCCCGACATCTGATATGGCACAAGTGCTATATGCGAGTGAGGGGAAAGGCTATGTTTCCGATATATCGGTAAAAAATGTTTATGAGACATATATTTCAATGATTTAGGTTGCTCCGCAACTCAACAATCTCAAAGGCTTGCAAATGAAAAAAGCAATATTTACTCTCGCCATTGGCGATAACCCCATGTACAGAGCCGCCATTGCGAGTTTTAAGCAGTATGGCGAAAAAGTCGGCGCCGATGTCATCGTCTCTGATGAGCTCCATTACAAACTCAATGTAAATAATAAGAAATTTGATGCAAGTCCAGCGTGGTCAGAAAAGCTGTACATGATCGAGCTACTCAAAGAGTATGATCGCGTTTTGTATTTAGATGCCGATATGCTTGTCACTCCTTGGGCAGAGAATATCTTTGAAAAATATCCCTCACTAGACACCGTCTACATGTTCAATGAAGGTGCCTATATCGACAGGTCACAGCAATCAGTGCAAATTAATTCGATTCTCGGAGAGGTTAACTGGCCAATAGAGAAAGACAAAATGATCTACTTTAACTCAGGAATGATTTTGGTCTCAAAGCAAACTGGCCTATTTAAAAATGCCAGTGCAGAAGAGATGCAACAGGTCTGCAATGAGGTTAAATTCTACGATCAGACCTATATTAATTATCTGATCCGCCGTGACAATATTAACAATATCTCTGTAGACAAAAGCTTCAATCGCATGCCACTACTTGGCGCAGATGATTATCAGCAAGCCAGTTTCATTCATTATGCTGGACGCGGGTATCGTGGAAAGATCCCAATGAGGGAGTTAAAGTACATCGCAGATTATTGTGACATGTATCAAGATTCGCTCTCTAAAGAAGAAGCGCTGGCATATAAACAACAAGCGTGGCGCTGGTATATGCTTAAGCAACAGCGCAAAACCAAACTGCCAATCTCCTTTTTGAATTTTATATTTGGCTTAATTCACCCAAGCCATAAGTACTAGTACCTCAGTACAGGGCTAGGTGCTGACCAATGAGCCAGCGCCTAGCCACAGCCACATTTTTACAACAACCCCGCCACAGCTAGAAACACCCACGCCCCCACCTTGCAGCAAAATTAACCCATAAAACACAAAAAAACCAATATATTCGCTCACTTAGCCACAATGGGTTATATAAGAAGCTTAATACCTTCGACAACATTATCATCATGAAAACAAGCCTAATCATCACGACCTATAACTGGCCTGCAGCACTCAATTGCGTGCTGCAAAGTGTCGCGCTTCAAACGCGACTTCCCGACGAGGTGATTATTGCAGATGATGGCTCTACTAACGCCACCGCAGAGTTGATTAAGCGTCTAGCGCCTGACTTTCCCGTCCCGCTTATCCACAGCTGGCAAGCAGATAAAGGCTTTCGATTGTCACGCAGCCGCAATAAAGCGATAAATCGCGCTCGCTATGCTTACATCATTATGATTGATGGCGATCTGTCCCTAGATAAACACTTTGTTGCCGACCATATAGCTGTCGCCGAAAAAGGCTATTTCATTACGGGTAAACGGGTCAAACTTAGCTCAGCCCTAAGCCAAAAAGCGTTGCAAGGTCCCACTCAACTCTCTTTCTTCTCTCGTGGCATCGCGCGGGGGCGAGAACTTGCCATTCGTAGTTGGCGTTTACAACAATACGCGAGCGTAAAAAGAGGAAACTCAATAGAGGGGATTCATGGTTGCAACTTAGCATTCTGGCGTCAAGATGCCATTGATGTGAATGGTTTTAATGCTGAGTTTGAAGGGTGGGGGCCAGAGGATAGAGAGTTCGCACTGCGTTTAATTAACAGCGGTAAACAACGAAAGCTCATTAAGTTTTATGCAGTGGCTTACCACCTAGATCACAACGAAAACAGTCGCGAAAATCTCGCTAAAAATGCAAATATTCTCAGAGGAATACAACAAAGCGGGCTGACTCGCTGCACACTCGGTATCAATGAATTTAGTCAACTCAGTGATCTAAATTAACGCTAAATAAGTCTTAGCAATCTTCTCTATCTCAATGTGTTCAAACAGAGCAATATCTTCCATGTTGGGGTAGTCGCCGAGCGCGGCATCCATTTTCTCACTTAGCTGGTCTACATCGCGTCTTGGCGATAAGAAGTCGGCTAAGGGGCCCGTTAAAATCTCATTGGGCCCGTGTGGACAATCTGTGCTCACCACTGGTGTGCCACAAATCAGCGACTCCAATAACACTGTGGGTAGACCTTCATAGTCAGAACTCAATGCCAATAGACGTGCTTTTTTGATCCACGGAAAAGGGTTAGCTTGAAAACCCGGGCAGATAATACGATCTGCCACGCCATATTTGTTCGCTAACTTCATCGCCTTCTTAGGGTTACTGCACAGTAACACTAAGGGTAACTGATGCTTCATTTTGGCAAGCGCTGCGAACAAAATGTCATGGCGTTTTTGCTTCGCGACCCGTCCAACATGAATGATAAAGTCCCCATCGGGTATAGCTTGGTTTAGCTCATCGGCACGACCACGAATATCTTTTAGGTCAAAGGGGTTATAGATGGTTCGAATCGATTGAGGAGAAATCCGCTGACACGCGATAATTTCACGCTCTATGCCTTTTGATACTGTCACTAGGTGCTGACCATTGAGTGACTTTTTGGCTCTCAACATATTGAAGTACGCCAGCGGCCCCAATTTCAACTGCCGCTTTAGCTCCTCTTCAATGGAGTTATGAACAATGCAAAAGAGCGGTGATAAATTGGCCTGAGTAAACAATAAGTTGGTTTTATCAAGATTGGATAAAAACAGATCGAACAGTCCATATTCTGCCTCTATCTCTGACACCCATCGCTTGACCTCCTCAACTGAGCGAGACACCCGCCAAATACTATCACTCTGCTTTTGTGATTCATCGAAACAAAAGTGCACAGGAATATCGGCTGGCAATTGATACTCACAGTGCGGCGTCAACACAAGCAGGTGTGGCGCATGCCCTAAGCGTTTAAGTTCTGCCGCTAATGTCAGCACGATTTTCTCGGCACCACCACCGGCCAAGCTATCAATCGCAATCGCAATACGCTTCATTGGCACGGTGCAGCGTCTAACAAGCGAGCGACTTCAGCCATACAGATATCAAGTCCTTTGATTTCACCCACGCTCTCCATCTTGCTCCGTAATTGTTCCGAACTTGATGGTTTGAGTAGTTGCGTAACTTGACTTACCATGACATCAGTCTCAGGCTCACAATGCAGCACTAGCCCCTCATTAACACATTGTTTTATTCGGCTAGGTTGGTCTTTAGATACCGCAACAGCTAACGTGGGGACTTTAAGTGCTATCGCTTGCAGTAAAGTGTCACCACCGCTCAATATCGCTCCTTGAGCACCGTCAAGAAGGTTAATGAAGTCTACACTTGAAAGCTGCTCAATAACTGTAACGCCATCGAGTTGAGGTAGCGTGTTAGGGTAATTAGGCCCAAATACCATCAAGCTAGGGATCCCCGTTTGATTGAAAATCGCTTGAGCTACCTGCGCGAACAGATCTGCAGCAAGTTGATATTCTAAACTATGTCCACCTGAACCGGCGCTATAAAGCAAGTACTGCTTTGGCATCACGCCATATTTAGTGTACAACCCCTGTTGTACTAGGCTGCTAGGTTGGGTGAAAATCGATCCAGTAAAAATAGGGAAAGCTCGTTTAATTAAGTTGAGCTTTAACTTATCAAACTGACTGATATCACCAATCACAAATTCAGGCTGGACCACCCAGTGGCTGTCGGTGACTAACGCCCGCTCAACTTTCATCCCCCGAGACCGTTTGCGTTTATGTTGGCTAATAAAGATAACCTTAGCACCACATTTATGGGCATGGCGAAGCTGTGCCTTACGGCCTGCGGCATCAAAAATAACCACATCAGGCCTAAACGCGGTAATAAGAGCGTTGACCTCTTTCACTCGCTTAGTTGGCGTGTCGTTCACCAAGTGGGTGGTATAGGGGCACTGCTGACTGTATGGCGCATGACTATTGAGAACAAATTCTATTTCGGCATCAGGCCAACGACTCACCACCTCGTCAGCAAGGATCTTAGAGCGCATATACTCTCCAATCCCCTCTTCTGAGGAAACTGGGACAAACAGAAACTTCGGCGCTTTCGACATCAACTCTTCCCTTCGACCTACCTTAAATAAGCCAACCTTTATTCCATAAAGAACGCGTTTTCATGTCGTTCATCATCCATGAAGGACTAGCTTCGCAACAGTTTACCACTAGTGACTAAGCTGTTGCGACACCCGATTAAATTGGACGATAACGGACTCAACGTCAATTAACGCCATTAAATGTTCACCTTTAGCACGTGTTCCCCAAGAAATCTCACCGTCTTTTTGAGCCGTGATAACTTGATCATACACACTAACAACAGAATCCAGACAAGTATAAGGGCCTGTACGACCGGGATTAGAGTGCGCATAAAGACCAATAACCGGCGTGCCTTGGGTCACCGCCATGTGAGCCGGTCCCGTATCTGGCGCCAGCACTATCGACGCGCGTTTTAACACTGCCAGCAACTGTGTCAAAGAGGTATTGCCCACTTGATTATCGATAGGCTGTATCGCAAAACCTTGAATCGCGTCAGCCAGTTGTTTTTCCAAATTAGAGGGGCCGCCACACAATATAACTCGGTACCCCTGCTCGCTAGCATGATCGGCAACGGCAGCATAGCGCTCTGGCAACCAATTGCGCTCAGCCTTACTCGCAGCGGCGCAAATAACTAACGTTTTATGTGCATCAGGGATCATATGCTTTGCAAAGTCAGTATCTGTCTCAGGCACAGGAATATTCCAACGAGGTGTTAAATCTTCAACCCCTAGCGCCTTAGCAAACCCCATAAAGCCTTCTAGCACATGGGGGGTGCTCAAAGGCTCTACCCTAAGGTTTGTAACTAACCACTGCCCCTCTTTGGCACGCGTGCGATCAAAGCCTATCCGCACCTTAGCTGAAATGGCTAAAGAAGCGATCGTCGCTCGCAAGGCGACTTGCATGTGCAGCAATACATCAAAATGTTTACCCGCCAACGCCTGCTTTAAATTGAAATAACTCCGCCATCCCTGTGACTTATCGAACACCACAAAATCCACCCCAGGGAGATGCTTCAGTAATTGGTATTCAATTTTTCCTATCACCCAAGTGATCTGAATCTGAGGGTGTTGTCGCTGTATCGCCTGTACCATAGCCACAGCATGACAAACGTCCCCTATCGCAGATAGGCGAAGTAAACATAGGGATTGAATCGTCGATAAATTGATATGCATAAAATTTGATGCCACTGGAGTTAATGGGCGTAAGGATCCGCACCGAGTTTAATGTAGAATGTGACTAGGTTCCATGTTTAGACCTATATTGAGGTCAAATTTCGGTGATAAGCCGCTACGAATAATTATGAAAATCATCCATACTTCAATAGCTGATGTAAAGTTGCTCGAACCACAGGTGTTTGGCGATGAGCGCGGCCATTTTTTCGAAACCTTTCGTGATGCATGGTTCAAACAACATATTGCCAGTGTCGATTTTGTCCAAGATAACCAAAGCTTATCCACTCAAGGGACACTGCGCGGACTACACTACCAACTCCAGCAGCCTCAAGGAAAGTTAGTACGGGTGATCGCTGGAGAGATATTTGATGTCTGTGTCGACTTAAGACTTGGCAGCCCAACTTTTGGTCAATGGACTGGGCAATACTTATCCGCCAACAACCGCCGCCAAATGTGGATCCCCGCAGGGTTTGCCCATGGTTTCTACGTCCTGTCAGCAACCGCCGTGTGCCACTATCGTTGCTCCGATTACTATGCACCACAAGATGAACATAGCATCAGGTGGAACGATACAGAATTAGGCATTGACTGGCCTAAACAAAATAATGTTCCACTGATCATCTCTGACAAAGATCGCCAAGCGGGCAGCTTTAATGACGCGAAATTATTTGACTTCAACCGCCTAACTGCAGGAAACGTCCATGGGAAATAGGGCAATTTTGGTGACTGGTGGTGCTGGATTTATTGGTTCCGCGCTCATTCGTCACCTCATCAATCACACATCGCATACCGTGGTTAACTTAGATAAATTAACCTATGCGAGCAACACGATGTCATTGGCATCCATTGCTGACAGCCCGAGATATCACTTTATCCACGCCGATATCAATGAGGGCGATAAGGTTTTTAGCGCCCTGCAACACCATCAAATATCATTAGTGATTCATTTGGCGGCTGAAACACATGTTGATCGCTCAATCGATGACCCACGAGCTTTCATCGACAGCAATATTATCGGCACCTTTGAGCTACTTGAACAATGTCGCAAGCATCTTAATAGCCTAGATGAGGATCTCAAAAAGCAGTTTCGTTTCCACCATGTATCTACCGATGAGGTATTCGGGAATTTAGGAGAGTCAGGCTACTTTACCGAGCAAACTGCCTACGCACCAAGTTCCCCGTATTCAGCCAGTAAAGCAGCCGCCGACCATCTCGTTCGAGCCTGGCATCGAACCTATGGCTTCCCGGTGGTATTATCTAACTGCTCCAACAATTATGGCGCCTTTCAATATCCTGAAAAGTTGATCCCTGTGGTCATACTCAATGCTCTGCAGGGACAACCGCTGCCTATTTATGGCAATGGCCAACAGGTGCGCGATTGGTTATTTGTGGATGATCACGCTAAAGCCCTGTGTAAAGTTGCCTTTGAAGGTGAGCTAGGCGAAAGCTACAACATAGGTGGCAATAATGAAAAAACTAATTTAGAAATTGTTGCCGCTATCTGTGAACAACTCAATCAACACGTCAGTATCAAGCCAGTGGGCATCAATGACTTCAGCACCCTAATCAGGTTTGTCTCAGACAGGCCGGGACACGACACTCGTTATGCGATTGATGCCACCAAGATGACTCAAACACTGCATTGGCAACCCGTGGAGAGTTTTGAAACCGGTCTCGAAAAAACGGTGAAGTGGTATCTCGACAATCTCGATTGGTGCGCGCATATTTCTGCTCAAAATCCCCCCACAGATATCGCCAATGTGTAACCCTATATTGGTGATCGGACAGCAAGGACAAGTGGCGCAAGCACTTAAGGCAACGCTTCCAAGTGGCGTTACTGCACGATTTTTTGGCAGGCAACAACTTGATATCACTCATGCAGATCAGTTAGAAAATATCCTCACCCAACACAAAGTCAACACGATCATCAACGCCAGCGGCTATACCGCTGTCGATCTAGCTGAATCAGAACCCGAGAAAGCCTTCGACCTTAACGCAACAGCGGTTGAACACCTTGCCACGCTCTGCGCTAAACAAAATATTCGCCTTATTCACTTGTCGAGTGACTATGTGTTTGATGGCACGCAGCAGGCCTCCTATGGAGTCGATGACCATCCGAATCCGCTCAACGTCTACGGCAAGTCAAAGTTGGCGGGCGAACACGCGCTCACGCAACTCCAACCTCAAAATAGTACGCTCATTCGTAGTGCCTGGATCTACTCGCCCTTTGGTAATAACTTTGTCAAAACCATGCTCAGAGTGATGCGTCAGCAGACAACATTGAGTGTCATCAAGGATCAAGTTGGTAGCCCTACATCGGCCATCGAGCTGGCACATTTTATTTGGCGGCTAACCCAAGTTGACCTATTAGCACCTTGCTATCACTGGAGCGATTTAGGGGCTGTCTCTTGGTATGAATTTGCTCAGCAGATAGCAGAGAGCGGGCAGCGAAACGGACTTCTTAACCATCCGGTCACCATAAAGCCGATATTAAGCCGTGAATATTCGTCTCAAGCGATACGGCCAGCATTTAGCGCGCTCAATTCACAGGCGTCGTGGTCCATAGCACAGCCGAAACCCTGGCAAGAAAATCTTGAAACCGTCATGCAAGCCCTTAAGCACGCAAAGAGTTCTGACAGCGGGTAAATATCGGGTACAATTAGCCTATTCGCGCCAAACAACCCAATTGAGTCGATTCACTTATGCAGATCAAACCGACTGATGCTGGCTTTATTGCTTTTTGTCAGCCCGCACTCAAACCCATCACACCAGATTGGTTTACTGTCGATTATTGGCAAGATATAGGCTGTGTTACAGGCTCTTCGAAAGGTCGTTATACCACTTGGTTTGTCAATCCGAGCGCTGTCACTAACAACCATCATTCGCAATGGGTATTACGCCATTACTATCGTGGTGGCTTAATAGAAAAAGTGAGCCGCGATGCTTACCTCTACACAGGCCTAAATCGGACCCGCGCCATTGCAGAATTGAAACTGCTAGAACAGCTATTTGATGAAGGTTTTGCCGTCCCTAAGCCTATAGCGGCGCAGATTCAACGCAGTGGCATACACTATCGTGGCGATATAATCATCGAGCGTGTTGAAGGGGCACAAGATTTGGTCGCTCAACTGTCCAAGTTGCCGATGACTGCGCAGCAGTGGCAAGCACTTGGACAATTAATTGCCAAATTCCACCAGCGTGGCGTCTATCATACCGACCTGAATGCGAAAAACATCTTAATTAGCGGCGATGACTTTACCCTCATCGATTTCGACAGAGGCGAAATAAGGCCTCCTTCTCCATCTTGGCAGCAGGCCAATTTAGCGCGCCTATTGCGATCCTTCAATAAGGAGAAAGCGAAGCTAGCATCCTTGCATTTTAGCGAGCCTGACTGGCAACAGTTGCTAGCAGGCTATGCCGAGGCGAGCCGTTAAACGACTCAGGTTGTGCGCCGGGAATTACGCTTCTATTAAACGGCAGGCAAGTGCAAATTGCGTCTCAAGCGCGCCTTTGTTCTCTTCAACCACCTTTAAACCAGCATCTCTGGCAGTGAGGTAAGCTCTCTTGTCTGCAAATTTGTTATTCAACTGCAGCGCTAGCAACTCTGCACTATCGACCACAGTTAATGCGCCAGCATCTCGAAGTAACTCGGTGATTTCGGCAAAATCCCAATGATTAGGCCCAACATATACAGGCAAGCCCATTGCCGCTGGTTCTAACGGATTATGACCACCATTGGCTATTAAAGTGCCACCAACAAATGCTTGATCCGCAGCACCATAAAAACTCAGTAGCTCGCCCATGGTGTCACCTAACAGCACTTGCGTATGCTCGTCGACATTATCATTGAGACTGCGCCGAGCAAGGCGTAAACCCGCGGCAACCACCCGGCTTGCCGCTGCATCAAACTGTTCAGGATGTCTTGGTACCATTATTAATAGAGCACTAGGGTCAGCGTCTAACACTCGCTTATGTGCAGCCAGCATGAGATCAAACTCACCCGGATGTACGCTACCTGCGACCCAAATAGAGGCGTTTTTTCGCTGCCAGCGCTGTCGCATTGCCGACGCATGTTCAAACAGTTCAGACTTAATGGTGAGGTCAAACTTGAGACTACCACACACAGTAACTTGATGAGGTGCAGTGCCGAGATCAATAAAACGTTCGGCAGCTGGTTTTGATTGCGCGGCGATAATATCTAATGCTTGTAACATAGGCACAGATAATGCTGCACGCTTTTCATATTGTGTGGCGGATTTAGGTGATAAACGCGCGTTGGCTAGCATTAACTTTATGCCACGCTTTTTTGCCAAATGAACGAGATTTGGCCAAAGCTCAGTCTCCATGATAATACAGGTTTTCGGTTGCAACTGAGATAAAAACCGTTGCACACATAGCGGCAAATCAAACGGTAGATAGCAATGCTGCACTCGATCACCAAAAGCTTTTACTACTTCCGCCGATCCTGTGGGGCTGGTTGTCGTCACTGTAATGCTTAGCTGTGGATAGCTCGCCATGATTTTATTGATCAGTGGTATTGCCGCTAACGTTTCCCCCATTGAAACGGAATGGATCAACAGATCGGTTGGGGCTAATTGGCTTAAACCAAAACGCTCACTCCAGCGGCTGCGATAAGCGGGACTTTTAATCGAACGAATAGCCAAATAGAGTAGCAATAAGGGAGAGAGTAGATATAACAGGGCAGAGTATAAGATTCGATTCATAAAAGTGTGCGCTTGATTGCATTTTGTTTACTTAGTTGCCGTAATACTAACATAAGCACAGAAAACAGAGACAATTAGGGTATTTACATGTGCTAACAACCCCGTTTTCGATTGGCCTCCTATTTAGGTTAAGATAAATCACTCACCTCATAACAGCGGTAATAGCATGAAAACCTGTGAAAAAATTGTCCACGCTAGCCTAGAACTATTCAATACTAAGGGCGAGCGGCGTATTACCACTAACCATATTGCGGCACATTTGGGGATTAGTCCTGGTAACCTCTATTATCACTTTAAGAATAAAGAAGACATCATTCGCTCTATCTTTAGCCTGTATGAAACACACCTCCACGCAGGATTTCAGCCCTATGAGAATAAAGCAGTTGATGTCGAGCTGCTGGTTGGTTACTTCGATACTATGTTTGACATCCTGTGGCGTTTCCGTTTTATGTATACCAACTTGACCTATATCTTGAGCAGCGACGAGGCCTTACTGCAACGTTATCTGCAAGTTCAGCAGTTAGCTCTCGATCGTTCTAGCAATATTTTAGGGCAGCTCAAGCGCGATGGTCTATTGCATATTGACGATGATAAGGTCATGCCACTAGCCGATACCATGAGAATGGTGGCCTGTTTTTGGATTGGCTATAAACAAACCCACTCCTCCTCTATTGCCATTACCAAAACTTGCCTTTATGAAGGCTTACTCAGAGTGATCATGATTTTCAAGGCACACGCCACGCCAACCTCTATTGCCACCTTCAACCGTTTAGAGGAGCATTATCAAACGTTAGCACAGCCTCAAAGTTGCCAAGCATCCGAGTTAAGCGTACAACTATAGTGATGCCAAATAGGCACTGGTCTGATTAGCCATCAATTGACTTTTGTTAAGAGCATGTTTACCTTTCAATTTCTATTTTAATGGGTGGCCTTTCGTTGACAGCGCCCATTAGAGAGTGATTGAGTACAACTCTTAACTGACCCATTTAGGATCTGCATGAAAACCCGTGACAAAATTGTACATACCAGCCTGGCACTCTTTAACGAGCATGGTGAACGAAGCATTACCACCAACCATATTGCCGCACATCTGGGGATCAGTCCGGGCAACCTTTACTACCATTTTCGCAATAAAGAAGACATTATTCGCTCCATCTTCACCCTTTACGAACAACATCTAGAGTCGGGTTTCCAACCTTATGAGGGGGAAGAGGTCGATGTTGATCTACTTATCGGCTATTTCGATGCTCTGTTTTACACTTTATGGCAATTCCGCTTTATGTACGCCAACTTGGTGATTATTTTGGGCCGAGATGAAGAGCTGAACCGCCTATACACAGAAACTCAACAACGTTTTTTAACTCGTGCAACGGGCATTTTGTCTAAATTAAAACAAGATGGTGTATTGGTGATTGATGACAGTGAGATCACCCCATTGGCCGACACAATTCGTATGGTTGCCTGCTTCTGGATCAGTAATCGTCTAACACACTCCAATACCACAGAGATCACCAAAACGTCACTCTATGAAGGACTTTTGCGCGTACTGATGATATTTAAGGCTTATGCAACCCCCAATTCTAAACCGACCTTTATCCGCCTAGAGCAACATTACCAAGCACTTGCCAAGGCAGAGCAAGAAGATTAGGCCGTCAGGGGGCTGCGTTAGTTATCGCTAGCTCCCCCTAAATCTTCAGTTTATCAGCACCCAAAATGTGACATTTCACATTACTTTTTGTTATGTGAAAGTTGCGCTAGCACTATCTTAGTTAATAGCACAAAAAAAGTGTGTGGCACGCGCCCTGTTTAAGGTTAGAATTCGGCCAATCTATCGCATGGCGTAGGCGCCGCAAACGATAGCGACACAAAACAGCATACAGAAATTATGAGTGAATTTAAGCTAAACTAAGGCACTCATCAATCAGGCAGATACAGCTAAACTCAAGCCGTCAATAACGGCTAAAATGATTCCTAACTTATATCATTGATGTGGTTTCTCTCGAATCAAATGCACAGAGCCAACCTCATCAATATTAAAAATATAATTATATAAAAGAAGGAGATTACAGGTGGCGACGACCTCATTCTACAACCAGATCAACCAGCAGCTTGCTGAAGTTAAAGCAGAAGGCTTATACAAGAGTGAGCGCGTAATTGCCTCTCCTCAAAAAACTGAAATAGAGGTAAACGGCGCTGAAGTGATGAACTTCTGCGCTAACAACTATCTTGGCCTCGCCAACCATCCAGAACTCATTAGTGCCGCTCAACAGGGCCTGACTGATCATGGCTTCGGTATGGCGTCAGTGCGTTTTATTTGCGGTACTCAAGATATTCACAAACAACTGGAAGCAAGCCTAAGTGAATTTTTAGGCATGGAAGATACCATTCTTTATTCATCTTGCTTTGACGCGAACGCAGGTCTGTTCGAGACACTGCTTAGCGCAGAAGATGCCATTATCTCCGATGCACTCAACCACGCCTCAATCATCGATGGCGTGCGTCTATGTAAGGCGAAACGTTTCCGTTATGCCAACAATGATATGGCCGATCTTGAGTCTCAACTTAAAGCCGCTAAAGAAGCGGGAGCACGCCATATTCTGATCGCTACCGATGGTGTGTTCTCAATGGATGGGGTCATTGCTAATCTCCAAGGGGTTTGTGATCTTGCCGATAAATATGGCGCATTAGTGATGGTTGATGACTCTCATGCTGTAGGCTTCATTGGTCAGAATGGTCGTGGCACCCACGAATATTGCGACGTCATGGACCGCGTCGATATTATTACCGGTACCTTAGGTAAAGCCCTTGGTGGCGCGTCAGGCGGGTTCACATCGGGCAAGAAAGAGGTCATTGATTGGTTACGTCAGCGCTCTCGTCCTTACCTATTTTCTAACTCTCTGGCACCGTCTATCGTAACGGCATCTATCCATGTATTAGAAATGCTAAAAACGGGTCAAGCACTGCGTGAATCGGTATGGGAAAATAGTCGTTATTTCCGTGAAAAAATGACCGAAGCAGGCTTTACTTTAGGGGGTGCGGATCATGCAATCATCCCAGTGATGATTGGTGATGCCAAGCTTGCCGGTGATTTTGCTAACCGTTTACTTGAAGAGAATATCTATGTCGTCGGATTCTCCTTCCCAGTGGTACCTAAAGGTCAAGCTCGTATCCGCACGCAAATGTCAGCGGCCCATACTCGCCAGCAGTTAGATCGCGCCATCGATGCCTTCACCCGCATCGCTAAAGAGATGGGCATTATTTAGGACTCTATGATGAAAGCGTTAAGTAAATTAAAGCCTGAAGAAGGCATCTGGATGGTCGATGCGCCAAAACCTGAAGTGGGCCATAACGATCTGCTAATTAAGATCCGTAAAACGGCTATTTGTGGCACAGATGTCCATATCTACAACTGGGATGAATGGTCGCAAAACACCATTCCTGTGCCTATGGTTGTGGGTCATGAATATGTTGGTGAAGTGGTTGAAATTGGACAAGAAGTACGTGGTTTCTCTATTGGAGACCGCGTATCGGGCGAAGGGCACATCACATGTGGCCATTGCCGAAACTGCCGTGCAGGCCGCACTCACTTATGTCGTAACACTTCCGGGGTGGGCGTCAATCGCGATGGTGCCTTTGCTGAATACCTAGTCATCCCAGCATTTAACGCATTTAAGATCCCTGATGATATCTCAGATGATCTAGCCTCTATCTTCGATCCATTTGGCAACGCCGTCCACACGGCCTTATCATTCGACTTAGTCGGCGAAGATGTGTTGATCACAGGTGCGGGCCCTATCGGCATCATGGCAGCAGCCGTGTGTCGCCATGTTGGCGCTCGTCACGTTGTCATCACCGATGTCAACGAGTATCGCCTAGAGCTAGCGCGTAAAATGGGCGCGACTCGCGCTGTAAACGTCGCAACCGAACAGCTTGAGGATGTCATGGCAGAGCTTGGCATGACTGAAGGCTTCGACGTGGGACTAGAGATGTCTGGTGTACCAGCAGCATTCCACTCCATGCTAGATACCATGAACCATGGCGGGAAAGTGGCTATGCTAGGTATTCCTGGCGGTGACATGGCTATCGACTGGAGTAAAGTGATCTTCAAAGGCTTAATCATCAAGGGCATCTATGGCCGCGAGATGTTTGAAACTTGGTATAAGATGGCAAGTCTTATCCAATCAGGTCTTGATATCTCACCTATCATCACCCACCACTTTAAAGTTGATGATTTCCAAGCCGGCTTTGATGCCATGCGCTCAGGTCAATCTGGAAAAGTGATCTTAAGCTGGGATTAACCGATACAGATTTGGGGCTGTACAGCGGCAGCCCCTTACTGCACACTCTCTCTATATTTTCTATTTCGTCAGGTTTTCTATGTCAGCTTTTCAACACTTAAGCATCAACCAACTCATTCAAATGCAAGCGTCCTCAACAGATATCCAAATTGTGGATATTCGTGATAGCGCGAGCTTTGAGGCAGGACATATCGCTAACGCTACCAACCTTACTAATGAGAACCTCGCCGCCTATATTGGTAACGCCGATATGGATAAGCCGCTCATTGTCGTCTGCTATCACGGCATCAGCAGCCAAAATGCCGCGCAGTACCTTAATGAACAAGGTTTCGATGAGGTTTACAGTCTAGATGGTGGCTTTCAAGCTTGGCGCGAGGCAAACTAACACCAATCAACTTAGGAGCGCATGATGCTAGAGATTGGTCACTTACCCAATGAACGAGCCGCTCAGGCACTCGTCGACTATCTGAAAGGCCAAGGCATCGCCTGTCATATCACTCATACAGAGCAAGGTGTCGCCCTAGCGGTCGTGGATGAAAACAACTATCACGCCGCACGTAATGAATATGAGCGTTTTATACAGAACCCATTTGATGACAAATACCTTGCCGCATCTTGGGATAATGGCACAACCAAAAAACAGCTCGATTATGGTGCACCAGGCCTACAGCTTTTTACTCAGTTTATCTCTGGTGCTGGCCCTCTAACACTCAGCGTCATCGCGATTTGCGGCATCATTTTTTTAGGTTTCAATGTTGGCTTTGCCAATACCTTGTTCGAGCACCTCTCTTTCTTCGGTGCCGTACCAGATAGTGGGCTAAACCAATTCTGGCGGCTCTTCACCCCAAGCTTAATGCACTTTTCTGCCATGCATATTATCTTCAATCTGCTGTGGTGGTGGTACTTAGGCGGAAAAATTGAAAACAAGATAGGCGTCGCGCCACTCGCAATTCTGCTGCTGGTCGCAGGCACCCTGCCCAATGTTGTGCAATATTTTCTTGCTGGTCCAAACTTCGGAGGACTCTCTGGTGTCGTTTATGCGGTTGTGGGTTACACCTGGATTATGGGGGTTAAACGCCCAGAAGCCGGAATTGGACTACCGCCCGCTTATATCGGCTTTATGTTGCTTTGGCTTGTGTTTGGCTTTACCGATCTATTCGGGTTATCGATTGCCAACGGGGCACATATAGGCGGTCTGATAGTGGGTATTATTCAAGGTTTTATAGACAGCAGAAAACGCGCCTAAGCACCAGCCTAGGCCGTTAACATAAAAGCTAGACTAATCCGCGAGCGACAACACTTTTTTCACCAGCTTTTCGATACCTATATGCGCCTGTGTAATATTTTCCGCCAACATATAGGCTGGCGTACTCACCAGCCTATTGGTTTCATCAACCACAATATCTTCAACGCTAGCTTCTTGATGTTCGCCTCCCATCAGGTTGAACGCATGGGCAGTTTCACTATCATTGCCTATGGTACCTTTTGCACCAGAATGATACAGCCTCGGAATCATCACTGGCGCAATACAGATAAAGCCAACCGGCTTTTGCCCATCAACGAATGCTTGGATGAACTCACTAACCGATGGCGCAATGTTGCACTCACTGCCAGTAATAGCGAAGTTGCATAAGTTTTTGGCTGCACCAAACCCACCAGGGATCACTAGTCCGTCAAACTGCTCAATTTCAAGCTCAGTGGTGGCTTTTATCTCTCCTCTGGCAATTCTTGCCGCTTCAACCAATACGTTGCGTTGCTCGCCTACCGCAACCTCACCAGTGAGATGATTCACGACATGTAGCTGCTCAATGTCTGGCGCGAAACATTGATATTCAGCCCCGGCATGAGTTAAAGAAAGCAGGGTTAGTACTGCTTCATGGATTTCGCTGCCATCAAAGACACCGGAACCGCTCAACAAAACAGCTATTTTTTTCATTAAAAACTCCTTTGATAGACCGAATGGTTTTAACAAGCAGATAACAAAGCGCTTGATCTGTTTATTTTTCGTGCTAAGTTAGTTCATCGACTCTAGCAAGGCATTTGCTTTTCGCCAAGAGAGAGTTAAAAAATGGATAGACAAATAAAAAAGTCCACAAATTAGAGGTTTTTACTCGGAAGTAATACCTAGTTCACAAAAAAATATAATACAAATAAAATTCAATAGGTTACATCACCCGCTTTTGTTCGTCGTCGTGATAATTAATCGCTGATAATTTTTTAGCTCACAGACTTATCCACAGCCTAGTGAGTAATTTTGCGTGGCCGAAATCGCCCTTCTGTGGCATGCTAGCGCCATCATCGAAACCCGATAAATGAATTGAAATTATGCCAACTATTGCTGAAAACCCGCTCGTGCTTGTGGATGGATCGTCTTATCTTTACCGCGCTTACTATGCACCTCCTCACCTGACCAACTCAAAAGGTGAAGCCACAGGCGCAGTTTACGGCGTAATCAATATGCTGCGCAGCTTGCTAAATCAATATCAGCCATCGCAAATGGCGGTGGTCTTTGATGCGAAAGGTAAAACCTTCCGCAACGATATGTACGCCGACTACAAGGCACATCGGCCGCCAATGCCAGATGATCTGAGGACACAGATCGAACCTCTACATCGTATTATTCGAGCCCTAGGTCTGCCATTAGTCTGTATTCCTGGCGTGGAAGCTGATGATGTAATTGGCACTATAGCCACCCAAGCCAGTAAAGAAGGCCGAGCCGTCCTTATCAGCACTGGTGATAAAGATATGGCTCAACTTGTTGATGACAATGTCACCTTAATCAACACTATGACCAATACCATCTTAGGACCCAATGAAGTCACCGAAAAGTTTGGTGTTGGCCCAGAGCTCATCATCGACCTACTCGCTCTGCAGGGAGACAAGGCAGATAACATACCAGGACTACCTGGTGTTGGCGAAAAAACAGCATTGGCCATGTTAACTGGACTTGGAAGCATTGAGCAGATATTGGCGACCCCCGAAAAGCTGCCGGACCTGGGCTTTAGAGGCTCTAAGACCATGCCGGCAAAAATTGCCGAACATGGCGACATGCTTAAGCTATCTTACGAACTCGCCACCATTAAGCTTGATGTCGAATTAGAACAAGACTGGCACCAACTCACCATCACCCCAGCGGACAAAGATGAACTGATCAAATGTTATGGTGAAATGGAGTTCAAGCGCTGGCTTGCGGAAGTTCTTGGTGATAAAGGTACTAAGAACACAGCAACGGTCGACTCAAGCAGCGATGATAGCGCACCTGTTCCGCAAAATATCACGACTGACTACACCACCATTTTAAGTTGGGACATACTCGATGAATGGATTGAAAAACTCGCTAATGCCGAGCTATTTTCACTCGACACTGAGACCACCAGCCTCAACTATATGCAAGCAAAACTGGTTGGACTCTCTTTTGCCACCGCCCCAGGTACTGCAGCTTACCTCCCCTTGGCACATGATTATCCCGGCGCACCAGAGCAACTCGACACAGAAATTGCATTGGCTAAACTCAAACCCTTATTAGAAGATGCCAACATTAAAAAAGTGGGCCAAAACCTTAAATATGATATGAGCATTTTAGCTAACGTCGGCATCTCATTACGCGGAATCGCTTTCGACACCATGCTTGAGTCTTACGTGTTCAACTCAGTTGCATCCAAGCATAATATGGATGATCTGGCACTTAAATACTTAGGTCATAAGAACATTAGCTTCGAAGAGGTAGCCGGCAAAGGCGTTAAGCAACTAACCTTTAATCAAATACCACTGGAAACCGCAGCGCCCCATGCAGCTGAAGATGCTGATATCACCTTACGATTGCATCAGCATCTATGGCCAAGACTGGAAAAAGCACCACAGCTTGCGTCGGTATTTACCGAAATAGAACTCCCCTTGGTCTCGGTATTATCTGCAATAGAGCGCCAAGGTGTGTTGATTGATAGTATGCTACTCGGCCAACAAAGTGATGAACTCGCACGCAAAATAGATGAGTTAGAACAGAAAGCTTACGAGATAGCGGGTGAAACCTTTAACCTCAGCTCGACGAAACAGCTACAAACCCTGTTTTTTGAGAAACTTGGTTATCCGGTTATTAAAAAGACGCCCAAAGGGGCTCCGTCAACAGCTGAAGAGGTTTTAGTCGAGCTAGCATTGGATTACCCATTGCCAAAAATATTGCTCGAACACCGCAGTCTATCCAAGCTTAAGAGCACCTACACAGATAAACTGCCGCTGATGGTGGATGCCAAAACAGGCCGCGTCCACACTAGCTATCATCAAGCAAACGCGGCAACTGGACGCTTATCCTCTAGTGAGCCAAACCTGCAAAACATTCCTATCCGCACTGAAGAGGGTCGTCGTATTCGCCATGCTTTTATCGCCCAAGAGGGGCGTAAGGTGTTGGCGGCCGATTATTCGCAAATCGAACTACGCATAATGGCGCATTTATCACAGGACAAAGGGCTGCTAGCAGCCTTTGCAGAAGGAAAAGATATTCACCGCGCCACAGCTGCTGAAGTGTTTAGCGTTGATTTTGATGACGTCACTACAGAACAGCGCCGTCGAGCGAAAGCGGTTAACTTTGGCCTAATCTACGGCATGTCAGCCTTTGGGTTAGCTCGCCAATTAGACATCCCGCGCGCCGAAGCACAGCAATATATCGACATCTACTTTAAGCGCTATCCGGGTGTCCTTAAATATATGGAAGATACCCGCGCAGAAGCCGCTGATCTGGGTTATGTATCGACATTATTTGGTCGCCGCCTCTACTTGCCTGCGATTAAAGATAGAAACGCTATGCGCCGTCAAGCAGCTGAACGTGCAGCCATCAACGCACCAATGCAAGGCACTGCAGCAGACATCATCAAAAAAGCGATGCTAAAAATTGCCGACTGGATAACAAATGAAACAGATGGTGAAATCACCATGATGATGCAAGTGCACGATGAACTGGTCTTTGAAGTAGACAGTGATAAAGCTGAGCAGCTCAAGCTAAAAGTTTGCCATCTTATGGCTCAGGCAGCCGATTTAGATGTTGAGCTACTCGCGGAAGCCGGCATTGGCGACAACTGGGAACAAGCGCACTAAGCTAACCGTCAATTTACGCACAAAAAGCCTCACGTCGATGAGGCTTTTTTCTATCTAGAGCTAGAAAACCCTGCAGGCATGAGATAATGGCCGATTCAAGATGGACAATACGGTCTGGAATGCTTGATCTCTTTTAAGTTCATCCACCGAAGAGATAGCAGGCCTAAAAGGCCAACTTTTACCCTTATGCATAGCCTTTACGTGTTGCGGTCAACAGGGCCTGGGCGGTTTATTTAATACTTTATCCATTCCACCCACTCACCCTCAGAGGTTGTAAACACCCTTTATGCATACCCATAAACTGAGAAAATAATAATTATTTAGAAAGCTGGATCAGGTTTTGAACGATTGGTTAGGATACAGCACCGCAAGAACATTGCGCCAACACTCCTCCAAAGCGCGGTCCTTTCGCTAGCGATTAAACCCTCTGAACGCTCAATTGTGATGCCTATAACAAATTCTTTATCTCCTGCTCCACATCCATCACACAGGACTATCCACCATAAGCAATATCATTCCCTCCTCAATAAGCAGCCCTAAGCTTATTAACCAACTGTAAATAATAACAAATCTAATAAAATCCTTAATAGGACTCGATTGATACACTTAGCTACATACCCCGAGATTATAGCTAAACAGTTATTTTATAAGCCTAAAATGTAAATTTTGGATCAAAAATCGATGTTTAATTAAACAAATAGTTAGAGACAGGTCACATTATTGTCGTTTTTTATAAAAAACAGTTTCCCATAATACGTCCAATGCAGTATTATTCTCTGCGTAGGGTACAGAGGTTAAGATGTTCTATCTTTCAGACCTTTTTATTTCACGTTAAGTGAACAGCCAAATTATGGCGCCCCAGCAAATTATTTGCTGGGGCTTTTTTTCGTCTGAAATTTATTTTAGAGCAAATACTTTAACTAAGCTTCAATTCGCGATATGCTATCGACATTGAGCGCCATCAATTAGAGGTTGATGGTACTTGAGTCTTGTTGAAATTTAGCTTCTCCCCAAAAGAGCTATTTTTTTAGCCGATGGCCTATGCCGTCGGCTTTTTTTTATCTACCACAACATACTTATCTTCAGCCCAAAAAAAACGCCTCCATTACGGAAGCGTCATGAGCCCTATTTAACACATTGTCCTTATTCTTGATCTTCCTCAGCAAGCGCCTCAACTAACCAATCGGGATGACACCACTCGTTTAAAATCCCAAGCACTTTAGGTTTACCAGTCCCCTTTAATGAAGAAAATGGTTCAACCTTTACCGCATCCCCAAAATCAGCCAGCGCTTTACGCACCTCGTTAACCATCTTCATCCGTGCGCTCTGAGCGAGTTTGTCACACTTTGTCAGCAGCGCAAGCACCGGAATTTGACTGTCTACCGCCCATTCAATCATCTGAACATCTAAATCTTTCAACGGGTGACGAATATCCATTAACACAACGAGGCCACTTAAACATTCACGTTCTTGTAAATATTGACCTAATGCCTGTTGCCATTTTTTCTTTAGCGCCAAAGGAACTTGAGCAAAACCATAACCCGGTAAATCCACCAATCGACGATGTTCGTCTAATGCAAATACATTGATTAATTGCGTTCGACCTGGGGTTTTACTGGTACGAGCTAAGCTCTTTTGTTCGGTTAGTTGGTTCAATGCGCTCGACTTACCAGCATTCGAGCGACCAGCGAAAGCGATCTCCACCCCCACGTCACCAGGCAAGTGCTCATTGAGATGAGCAATGTCAGGCGCACTGATCAAAAACTTAGCCTGTCGAAAATCAATACGAGAATCAGTCACTACCCACTCCAAAATTTGTTTATTCTTCAGTTTTAATATCGAAGAGTTGCTTACATTTGCACAATTTCGTGTAAAATATTACTCCGATCACATAAATCACATTTTATCACGCTTGCAGGTCACTCTCGTAAGCTCAGGACAAAAAATTTAACTAAAAGTTGGAACGCCATGAAAAAGTTAGCTATTGCGCTATCAATTTTAGCCACATTATCAACTCCGGCTCTAGCAGCAGGTGATGCTGAAGCGGGAAAGACTAAAGCAATCGTTTGTTCTGCCTGTCACGGTGTTGATGGTAACAGCATGATAGACATGTACCCAAAACTTGCAGGTCAACAAGTAACTTACCTTAATAAGCAACTACACGATCTTCGTCAAGCCGCTCACACAGGTGGTAAAGAGGGTCGTAACGATCCCATGATGAGCGCTATGGCGGCAGCCTTAAGCGATCAAGATATTGAAGATCTTTCAGCTTACTTCAATGCACAAACCTTGGTTGTGGCTGATGTTAAAGATGTGCCAGAGCTAGGCGAACAGCTTTACAAAGGTGGTGACATGGTTCGTGGCATCACAGCTTGTATCGCTTGTCATGGTCCAAGTGGACAAGGTTCTGAAGCAGCAGGCTTCCCAGCCATCGCTGGTCAACATGCCAATTACATCAAGATCCAGCTAAATAAGTTCCATGATACAACTCGTAACAACGACTTAAATGGCATGATGCAAGATGTCGCTAAGAAGCTGACAAGCGAAGATATCGAAGCATTATCTAAATATATATCAAGCATTAAGTAAACTTTACTGGTGCAATGAAGGGGGTAGCTTTGCTGCCCTTTTTTACAACACCAGGTTTACGTTTACGTAAACTGAATAAAAATGTCGCTTGACATAGATCACAGATTTCGGTTTAATTGTGCCCGTACCGAGGTGAACCCAACTGATTGTATAAAATCTATCTAATAACAGCTTTCAGATTTCGGTATGTAAACATTTAAGATATAAGAATAAAGATAAGCAATAACAATAATAATACTTAGACCACTCACTAAAAATAATAAGAGTCGTACTTCAACATTGAAGTCTGGTCATAAATATTTAGGTAAGGATATTGGTTAGGAAGGCCAATGCGCTAATTAGCACTCTCCCTTACACGTTCAGAAGACAGTTTAACTGCTCATTGCTGAACTTAAAGCAATACCGACAAGGATGGTTTATTTGGCGTCATAGATGACGATATGGATTGTGATGTGTCAAGAAGACCATCTACGGAAGCTGTGGTCAGGAAGGCAACAGGGAAATAAAAAAAGTGTCTGGAAGACCAATAACGAAAAACTATGCATGGAAGCAGACTAAAAAATAAGATGGAATCCGACTGGGAAGGTCGCATAGCAAGTATGGAAACTTGGAATCAGAATTGAGTACCTTTGGTACTTTTTGGAAGGCGACAGTAATACTGTCGCCTTTTTTTATGGCAAACTATATACCATCTAAATCATTAAGAGAGTCACTTCACACCAATGCGAAGATGTCCCCTGTGTAGCAATGATAACTGCGTACCTTTCTATCAAGACAGAAAACGTGCTATCTATCGCTGTAAAGCATGTGAACTCCTTTTTGCCGACGCCAACTCTCACCTCCCCCCGGCAGCTGAATTAAATAAATATCAAACAGCAGCTAATAAGCACAAGGCATTACAGCAATTTGTGATGAGCTTACTTGAACAGTGCGCACAACAAACCACACAACCTTTGCTAGGCCTCAATTTTGGTCGCACTCTCGAGACCAGTGTGGTCAATACTATTTCTCAGCGGGGCCACCAACTCTATCAATACGATCCTTTCTTTGCCCCCGACCATAGCTTGTTAAAGCAGCAATATGATTTCATCGCCTGCTACAAGGTATTCGAGCACTTTCGTTTTCCTAATAAAGAGTGGAACTTACTCTGCTCAATCCTAAAACCAGGGGGTTGGATAGCGATTAACACACAACTATTAGTCCAGTTAAACGGATTTGCTAAGTGGCATCACAAGAATAATTTAACCCACGTTAGCTTTTATCAGCAGGCAACCTTTCAATTTCTAGCTCAGCAAGCTGACTTTAAGCTATTATTCGCATCAAACGATCTCATTTTGGTGCAAAAACCATCAAAATCTGATATAACACGCGACCCAAGTTCACTTATCTGACATCAGATAAGATAAGTTCACGATATTTTTGTAGTTGAGATTAATGCTATGTCCCGTAAAAAAACGCGCAAAATCAATGAAAATGCGCCTAAACGACAGCCAAGAACGAAGAAAGAAGACCGCGCACTAAGTGGTAAGAAGCAGAATTCAGGCAATAAAGCGGGCAGTCGTCATGACGAAAAGCAGATCCAACAGTCTCTTGGTGGAACACAGAAAGCAAAAGATCCGCGCCATGGCAGCAAGAAGCCAGTGCAACTTAACCTGCCAGACGCTAAACCCGTAGAGAAGAAAGCCAAAGCGGCAACGCCTAAGCTCAGTGATGAGCAGAAGCTGTTAAAACTTGAAGATGATCCACGCCTTAACTTGTTACTGGATATGCTTGAAGAGGGCAGAGAACTCAACGAGGCAGATCAAACTTGGCTAGAGAAGCAGCTGTCAGAAATTGAGCGCTTAATGGAACGTTTAGGCATTACCGAAGAAGACGACCTTGAGCATGTTGTAAAAACAGCGACGCGTTCTGATGATGACCTTCTTCAACAGTTTGAATCGGGTGCCGATCTATTGAAAGATTATCAAAATAAAGACTAAGTTAGTCCACATTACGTTAATGGCATCGAATTCGATGCCATTTCTATATCTGGCATTTAATAAAGTTGTATAACAGGATCTGACATGACTACAGCGCTTATCATCATTGGCTCTACTATTATCTTGCTGCTCTCAGCTTATGCCGCCAATCTACTGCTTAAAGTAAGACAGCAAACTCGCCAACAGCAAGCATTGTTAACAGCGCAACAAGCAGCTACTGCAGCAAAAGAGAAAGCACTGCAAGGCGATATCCACTATATTGCCGTCGCCATGTTAGAAGATAGATGTGAACTCTCTGAAGGTGTGATGCGCATTGGCAAGTTATTTGGTCTGCTTAACCTAACCCAAGAGGTTAACAGCCATTACCCTTCACTGTTCAAACACTTTGACATCATTGAAAAACATCCGATTATGGATGCTAGAAAAGCACTCGATAAGCAAGCTCGTATGAAGCTCGATTTAGCACGAATGAAATCGGAAGCCGCACTTGAACCTCTTATTTTAGAAGAGGTTCAACAACTGGCAAAAGACTACGCCCATCACGTTAGCTGATGTGATGGCGTGAGGCTGTGCACAAAAACGACTAAACGCCACAGACATTCCCCCAATTTTGAACCATATTCAGCAGCAATTATTAATTGCAGTGCCAATTTGCAACATGGATCAATGTTATTCAATCAATAACATTGCATACTTCGTTAGTTGCTAAATTACCACCTTCGGAGGACACGCCTTGAAGCAGCCCACCCAAATTAGTTGGGATCAGTCGATGATCGAAAAATATAATTACAGCGGTCCCCGTTATACTTCTTATCCGACCGCACTGGAATTTGACGACTCTTTTGCCGAAGATGATCTGCTGACGTCTATTAAAAACAGCAAAAGTGATAAGCTTTCGCTCTATACCCACATTCCTTTCTGCGCCAAGCTTTGCTACTACTGTGGCTGTAATAAAGTTATTACTCGTCACCAACATAAAGCCGATCAATATATTGAATATCTGGCTGCAGAAATAGTAAAACGCGCGCCACTATTTAAGCATTATCTCGTCACACAGATCCATTGGGGCGGCGGCACGCCGACTTTTCTCAACCCTGAACAAATTTTAAAACTATCCGCACTGATCAAAGAGCATTTCAACGTTGCGGATGAAGGCGAATACTCTATTGAAGTCGATCCACGTGAAATTGAGCTATCGATGTTAGATACCCTCAAAGAAGCTGGCTTTAACCGTATCTCTATCGGCGTACAGGATTTCAATAAGAAAGTTCAAATTGCGGTCAATCGCGAGCAAGATGAGCAGTTTATCTTCGACTTGATGGCAAAAGCAAAAGCAATGGGCTTTGTGTCAACGAATATAGATCTTATCTATGGCTTGCCACATCAGACACCTGAGACTTTTGCAGAAACCATGCAGCGTGTCCTAGATTTATCGCCGGACCGTCTCTCAGTGTTCAACTACGCGCATCTGCCAGCACGCTTTGCTGCGCAGCGTAAGATTAAAGATGAAGACCTCGCTTCGCCACAGCAAAAGCTCGACATGCTGCATCAGACGATCGAAACCTTAACGGGTGCAGGTTACCAATATATTGGCATGGATCACTTTGCTAAGCCTGACGACGAGCTATCGATTTTGCAAAATGAAGGTCGTCTACATCGTAATTTCCAAGGCTATACCACTCAAGAAGAGTGTGATCTACTCGGTCTAGGTGTCTCATCAATCAGCCAGATTGGCGATTGCTATGCACAAAACCAAAAAGATATTCGCCCTTACTATGAGTCGGTCGATGAATCGGGTCACGCATTATGGAAAGGCTGTAAACTCAACCGTGATGATGAAATTCGTCGCGTGGTGATTAAGC
This sequence comes from Shewanella colwelliana ATCC 39565, assembly GCF_000518705.1. Classification (GTDB taxonomy): domain Bacteria; phylum Pseudomonadota; class Gammaproteobacteria; order Enterobacterales; family Shewanellaceae; genus Shewanella; species Shewanella colwelliana. The sequence goes on along the minus strand of NZ_JAEC01000038.1, from coordinate 6,974 downwards.
AATTAATCTGTCACTTCGATCTCGATATGGCCAAGATTGAACAACAACTAGGTATTAACTTTGAAGAATACTTTGTTGAAGATCTTAAACTACTGCAAACGTTTATTGATGATAAGCTGGTTGATATCACAGATCGTAAGATCACTATTAGCAACACGGGTCGTCTCTTGATCCGTAACATCTGTATCTGTTTTGATGTGTATTATCGTGACAAAGCACGCCAACAACAGTTCTCTCGTGTGATCTAGCCTTTTAGATATCTAGAAAAGCCGGTGAGTGATCACCGGCTTTTCTGTATCAAGTCTCTAGTGCTAACCAGCACAAAACAAAACGGTAAGACTTACAATTAATGTCATCCAACAACCTTGCTTGTCATGGCTTAAGAAATCTAATTAACACATTTATCGCTACCAATTATGACGTTCTAAGAACAATTCGTGCATAATCCCTGAACAAATAAAAAAATAATTAAGGGAGACTCTCATGTACAAGCTCGTTGGGCCCAGCCTTCTCATATTAAGCCTCAGTGCGTGCCAACTTAACACCACGACATCGGATTACAATAATGCCGCCAAAGATGCTACCCAGCAGAGTGACAGCAAAGCAAATCAATCCACGAATCAGGCTAGCAGTAACCTGCAATCCATTATAGATAGTGCTTGGCAACTTAGATTAGATTCTAGCCCAGATTTAGCGTATTCACAGGGCGATAAAAGTGCCACGGGTAAACTAGCCGACCTATCCCCCGCGGCATTACAAAAGACATTTGGAGCAGAGAAAGCCCTGCTCGCCTCCCTTAAACGATTGGACTTATCTTCACTTTCTAAAGAAGACAAGATCAATGCTCAGATATTGCAGTACCAGTTACAAAACAGTGTCGACCTCTATCGTTATAAAGATCACTACCTACCTATCTCAGCAGAAAGTGGCTTCCACGCTTATATTGCCTCGATAGCCAAAGCACGCTTCAAGAGCGAGCAAGACTACCAAGATTACATTGCTAAGCTCAAAGCACTACCTAAATATTTTGCCCAGCAAACATACTGGCTTCAGCAGGGCTTATCAGCCGGTATTACTCCTGCGAAAGTGGTATTAAACGGGTTTGAAGAGAGTATTAGCGCCTTTATCGTTCCAGTTGAGGAAAGTGGCTATTACAAGCCATTTACACAATACCCCAAGCACTTTAGTGCCGAGCAAAAAGCAAGTTTAACCAAGCTAGGTAAAGAGTTAGTCGAAAACACAGTGTTACCGACCTATCAGACCTACTACCAATTTATGACCGAAACCTATATTCCTGGCGCTCGCACTTCTATTGCTACATCAAGCCTACCTGACGGTAATGCGTTCTATGAGAATCGGGTACGCTACTACACCACCTTACCCATGACCGCAGAGCAAGTTCATCAACTTGGACTTAAAGAGGTCAAACGTATTCGCGCAGAGATGCAAACCATCATTGATGAGGTGGGTTTTAACGGCGACTTTTCAGCGTTCCTGCACTTCCTACGCACCGACCCACAGTTCTACCCCAAAACAGCAGAGGAGCTGCTCAAAGAAGCCGCCTATATCGCAAAAAAAGCCGATGCCATGCTACCAAAATATTTTGGTAAGCTACCTCGCACGCCATATGGTATTCAAGAGGTGCCTGCCGAGATAGCGCCAAAATACACTACCGGACGCTATTCTGGGTCTAATAGAGATGACGAGCCAGGTTACTACTGGGTTAACACCTATGCATTGGACAAGCGCCCGCTTTATGAGATGGAGGCACTAACACTGCATGAGGCAGTGCCAGGACATCATCTGCAAATATCGTTAAATCAAGAGCTTGACTCGCTACCAAAATTTAGACGTTATAGCTATATTTCAGCCTTTGGCGAAGGTTGGGGGCTTTACTCAGAATTTCTCGGCCTTGAAGCTGGTTTTTATCAAGACCCTTACAGTAATTTTGGACGTTTAACCTATGAGATGTGGCGCGCAGCAAGGTTAGTCGTCGACACAGGCATGCACTCAAAAGGATGGAGCCGACAACAAGCACTCGACTTTATGGCAAGCAATACGGCACTTTCAATGCATAATGTGACTACCGAAATTGACCGCTATATCTCTTGGCCAGGCCAAGCACTGTCCTACAAGGTGGGTGAGTTAACCATTAAACGTTTACGTAAAAAAGCTGAAACCGCTTTAGGTACTCAATTTGATATCCGCGCCTTCCACGACGCCATACTGGCTAACGGCTCCGTACCTATGGCACTGCTAGAACAGCAGATCGATGACTTTATTGCCCAGTACAAAGCAAAAGCCTAACTCCAATGCAGAGTAGTGGAGATCCCACTACTCTGCAGAATCAATCACTGGACCCAACAGGACTGAAATTCAGCTTAATGGCTATGCTATGTTACACTCATGGTCTTGCCCATCAATTGCTAAAAGCTCAATATCTACTGTTGCTAATCCCACTCTTAATCAGCTACCTTCGCTCACATTTTCTTCAGAAATGGCGCTAGATAGCACTAATTTAGACCGTTTCTGGCAGCAAATTAGTCACAAAAGACTCACCGTTAACGATGGTGTAGAATTGGCTTACTGCTGGGTTCATAATCCTGCATCGACAAAAGCAATTGTTATCAGTAGTGGACGAGTCGAGACCTACTTAAAATATAAAGAATTAATCTATGATCTCTACCAACTAGGCTATAGCATTTACGCGATTGACCATCGTGGTCAGGGCCTATCCAGTCGTACAACACATAATCCACATCAAGGTCATATCGACAGATTTGATGATTATGTTAAGGATTTTAGTTGTTTCATCGACACTATAGTCAAGCCAGCCCATCACCACGCACTCTATCTTGTGGGCCACTCAATGGGCGGTACCATTGGTACGCTCTATATACAGCATCATCCTGCTACCTTCAAAGCTGCAGTATTCTCTGCCCCCATGTATGGTATTGTTCTCCCAGCAAATAGGGCGTTCATACATTGGCTCGCCAAAAAGTTAGATAATGACTCAAGTTCTGCGCCTAACTATGTCTTAGGCGGCAAGGACTATAGCCCTGACCCTTTTGAAAAAAATGATCTGACGAACAGTCAGCACCGCTATGACGCTTACCGTGCGCTCTATGCTCAACAGCCAAGTTTACAACTAGGCTCCCCAACGAATCGTTGGCTATGGCAAGCAATCGAGGCTTCCGAACAAGCGAGAACCGCAGCAAAGAATAGTACTGTCCCAATTTTAATTTTACAGGCAGACCAAGACACCATTGTTGATAACCGGGCTCAGGATAGGGCAGCAGGTAAACATTGTCAGCTAGTCAGCATCACCGATGCACGCCATGAAATATTTATGGAAAGCGATCAGGCCCGCACAATAGCCCTAAAAGCATTAATGCAGTTTTTAGATGAACACACAAAATAGAACGTTCAACAGATACCGTTAAGAGGTAGCGCTAACTTCCTTTTTTGTTTTACTACAATTTGTTAATAGCAGGGCTTTCAATGCTTCGCCATTCATTGGCCGATGGAACAGATAGCCCTGAAATAGGTCACACTGTAAATCTAACAATTGCTCAAACTGCGACTGAATCTCTACGCCTTCAGCTACAAACTTCAAATCTAGGCCATGTGCCATATCGATAACTGATTTAACGATAGCGGTTGAGGCATCGCCATCCGCCATATCTCGAATAAAGCTGGCATCAAGCTTTAACCGATTCAAAGGCAGCCCCTTTAGATAACTAAGAGAGCTATAACCCGTACCAAAATCATCGACCGCAATACTAATACCCGCCTCACGAAGTAAACACATAGAGTGGCGGACCTGTGCAATATCGGTCAATAAGGCGTACTCGGTCAGCTCAAGTTCAATTTTGTTAGGCGCGACATTTTGCCCCTTCAAAACGGCCAATAATTTCTGTGCAAATTCTAACTGATTAAACTGTCTTGCACTTACGTTAATAGAGACCATCGGAGGCTCAATTCCTTGCATTTCCATTGTACGAATAAAACGACAAGCCTCCAGTAAAACCCAACGCCCTAGCTCTAAAATTAATCCGCTACCTTCAGCAATAGGAATGAACTCAGCAGGAGATATCATCCCATGATGAGGATGATTCCAACGCAGTAATGCTTCAACCGACGCAACCGAGCCATCACGAGCAATGAGTGGTTGGTAAACCAATGATAACTGCTCCCTAGCAATTGCATGGTTTAATTCTGTACGAATCAGCAGATGCTTTTCGGCCTGCTTATCCATCTCTTTGCTATAGAGAACACACCCATCTCGACCATTCTCCTTCGCTTGGGCTAATGCCAAACTGACACGCTTTAGATGTTGTTCCGGTTCAACATCTTCATCATTATTGATTATCGTCGTACCGACACAAGCAGAGAGGTTAAACGTATGATTACTAATGCTAAAACTACGAGCAATCAATTGCCTAAGCTGGCTCGCTACCGCTTGGGAACGCTTAGCTGCTATAACGGGATCTTTGGGCAATCGTTTAACTAATATCACAAATTCATCAGCACCCAATCTAGCAATCAATGCGTTTGAGGAGAAGTAGCTCGACAACCTTGCTGCAATTTGAATGAGTAATCGGTCACCGCCATGATGCCCAAGCGCATCATTAACCACTTTGAAATTATCTAAGTTAACCATAAACAGCGATGCACTGTAGTCTGTTTCATGCGTTAGACCGTAAAGTACATCCATTAAGGCCCTACGGTTAGCTAAATCGGTGAGTGGATCATGTTTTGTCTGATGCTGGGCCGCCCTTTGATTCCGAACATCTTCGGTAACATCAGACAGGGTCCCGATCATTCTGACGGGCTTACCTTTGTCACTCCACTCTACGGCCATACCGCGATCTAAAACCCAAACATAGTGCCCTTGCTTATGCCGTAAACGATGTACACTCTCAAATTCATCAGACTTACCCAATAAGTATTGGTTCAGCAGCTCAAGTGTCGATGCCTTATCTTCTGGGTGCAGTCGGCTCTCCCAGGTCGCTAACTCACCTTTAAGCGTATCCGCACTATAGCCAAGCATATCCTTCCATCTATCTGACAAAAATAGTGAGTTATCAGTTAAATTCCAATCCCAAATACCGTAGCGAGAAACCTCTACAGCAAATAGCCAGCGCTGCTCGCTATCCTTCAACTGCTTAGCGCCAATATGATAACGCTGTTTAAATTCATAAAGATGATGGCCTAACGCCGAAATTTCGCTAAATCGTGATGGCATTGGATGGAAATCCCCAGTGGCCATTGGAAGACCGCTCGCTTGTCTATTAAGCAGCCTAATGGGTCTAAGTACACCGATATATAAAAGTATCAACGCGAGTCCACCACCGACCGCGAAAATTGATGCAATACGCACCAACCGCATAAATACTTCATCATCGGAAGCAGAGAGGGCTGGAGAGATATCGTATTCCAGGTAAATCAGATTTGGCTGCTCATCAGATAAAGCAGACATAGCTACCGCGATAGGGTAATAAGCCTGTATTGACTTTCGCTGCCGATTGAATTGAATCAAAGATGCTTTTTCTAATACCGCTTGCTGATGGAGTTGATGGCTATATCCATCAATAACCAAACTCGCAGAACTTTCACTCCACACTGCATGGTTGGCAAATCGAATAATACCTTGATCATCAATTAAGGTGTAAACAGACATCCATAGATCACTGCTTACAAGCGATATCTCTTCCGTTATACGCGAAGAATCCTCACGAAATGTGGCAATAGAGAGTATATGATCCATTCTCAACAGCTGCTGAGACAAGGCGTGAATTTTGCTGTTATAAACATCGCTTCTACTTTGATCACGTTCTACAAAATAGATAGACACAATAGACAGCGCAAATAACACCACACAGATAATGGGCGTGATAACTAACAGTGAGGGACGAAAAAAAGCTCTAAGCAAAGGCGATATCACCCAATATCAATTTTTATTATTAGCATGCATAAACCAGCATAAGGTAAAGGAAAATGCGGCCCCTGATTATGCCATAACTTCCCTGTGCAGGCTCTCTTCACCAATCAATATATCACCAATGAATAAAACAAAACACATGAACAACAAAACAGAGAAGATTTTTATTAATATAAAACATAACGTTAACCACACTATTAATATTATTCTCCAGCGTCTTTGGAAAAGGAAACTCTATTTTTTCTATAGAAGTGAGAGAACTGACTACCAATATGCATCGAATACTAACCGTTGAATAGACCATGGCAAGATGATTACCCAAGAGAAGCTAAGATATTAAATAGGCCGTTAATACGTGAAAAAATACGGATAAGACAAGGGGGCTGCTGAATTAGAGAAATACCAGATATTTAGGCTCGGACATTCTAGCTAAGGCATATCGTAATGTGTATGGAGGAATATCTCCGAGCTATAAACTTATAAATACGAAGCTTGTACAGATTAATGCCGATTAAAGAGGTAGCTTCGCCAAACGAAAAAGCCACAGCATTTCGCCTGAGGCTTCCATCATAATGTTGACGAGACAGGCTTGCCTTCATCAATTAGGACGGGCCGACGTTTCGATGCTGAGCGCCTAAGCAACTGAACGACGATGTGCATGATACACAAAGGTCATGTCGACCATGGATGGTCAAAAGTAACCGCTCCGTCAGCAAGGAGTTACCTATTTAACCTTGTACAGTCATGACCATGTCTCTGAAAAACAGACATGAAAAAGCCCTAGCATTGTTGCTAGGGCTTATCGTAATGTTTGTGGGCAAGTGTGGCGATAGCCACAAGCATACGAGCGCGAAGCTTTAGCGTAGCTGGGGTGGATTTATCCGTGACGCCATAACGAAAAAAGCCTCTGCATTGCTGCAGAGGCTTTCGTCCTTGTGTTGGCGGAGCGGACTAGCTCTTAACAAAAGCTGAACCCGCATGCCTTCGGCACGCATGACAGGCCGACTATCTCTAATAAAAAGCCCTAACC
>NZ_JAEC01000037.1 GCF_000518705.1 Shewanella colwelliana ATCC 39565 | reverse complement strand
TTGCTGTCATCTTCGGTTACGGCACCGCTGGCATCCACGGTTAAGACGGGGAGATCGTTAGTGCCGGTAATGGTGAGGGTGACGGTCTTGGTGTCGCTGCCACCATTGTTGTCAGTGACGGTCACCTCAAAGCTTAAGGTGATGGTTTCGCCTTGGGCGAGGAACTGCACGTCACTGTTAAGAATACTGTAATCCCAGCTGTCGCTGTCGACGCTGAAGCCATCGACGAGGCTAGCCAGTTGGGCAGGGCTAAGCACGGTGGTTAGATCCCCGCCGCTCCAGGCTATATCGCCGTTGTAGACGTCGGTGACATTGTGGGTATTAGTGGTGTCGACATCGGTGAAGCTGAGTGCACCCGTGTCGGTTAGGTTCGGGTTGTTGTCATCTTCCACTACCGCGCCAGTGGCACCCACGGTTAAGACGGGGAGATCGTTGGCACCAGTAATGGTTATGGTTAATGGAACGAGTACGGCATCACCATCACTATCAGTGAGTAAATAGTTGAACGATTCGTTAATCTGCTCACCTAAGGCCAGCGACTGAATAGCATTAGAGTCATTATTAAGTTGATAGGTATAGCTACCATCGGCAAAAATCGTTAGTAAACCGAATTCACCTTGAATGGTATTCGATGTTGAAACGGCAACAGATGTGCCTTGTGCGTTAGTGATCGCGGTAACTTCTGCCGAATCGGCACCTAATGTGTCATTAACCAGTAAATTACCTGCAATTTGCGCTGCACCATCTTCACTCACACTGTTGGTATCGGCAACGCCTTCGGGTTGGTCATCGATGATATTAACGGTAATACTGCCGTTTGCGACATTCCCTGCACTATCCACCAGTTCGATGTTGAAGACCAATTGAAGTTGGTCATTCGCACTGTGATCGACACTTGAGTTGAGCGCGTAATCATAGACAAACTGACCCGTTGAGTTGTCAAATTCGGTAATGGTCAGTACACCATTCGGGGTGTTAATCACAATGGGACCTGCAAACTGTCCATCGTTGATAATATTAAAACCATTGATTGTTAGGCTTGCTATTCCCAGTTCTGCATTAGTTTGGATATTGGCTGCAAGATTGGTTAATAGTGCTGAAGGGTCACTACCTTGAGGCATGTTGGCCTCAAAAATTGAGAAGACTGCAGAGGATACTGTAGGGGCAGCTAATTGTTGCTCTGGGATAGTAACAGTTTCTGGTGGGGTATCTGTAGTGGTCGTGAAACCTGTAGTATCCCAGCCTGCTCCTGCAATCGTTTCGTCACCAGCACGTCCTAAGGTAACAAAGTCTGAACCACCTTCATTACTTGCTGTACCAGCACCAGCTGCCGTTTCTGGTAATCCTTGGGTTGGGTCGTCACCGGCTAAAATTTGGGCTTGTAGTGCGGCAATTTCAGCATCTAATGAGACTGGGCCATCTGCTAGCTCATTGATGGCATCAATTTCTGTGCTTGCTGCTGCAGTACTTTGTTCTTCTGGAGGTTGTTGTAAATTAGTCTGACTCGCTAATGAGCCGTCTTCATATTCAAGTTTAAACTCTGCATTGGGTGCAAAAATGAGTTGCTCACCCGAACGAATCAAGTCGCCAATTTTGACTTCTCTGACATTTCCCTGTTCATCTTTAACCTTGAGTTGACCGACAAGATTAATTACTACTGCGTCCTGTGTTGTAATTGATGCGCCCATAACTGTACCCGCCCTACTTTGACTAAGATCTAGGGCAAATATCATCTATTTTGCACCTAGCTATTTATTGCTCTACCTTACTTATCTCTATAAGTGTGGTTGGCTTTGAAATAGAGTCAAATGACGCAGGAAGACAGGGGTTTATAGGTTTTTTTATAACTTTTTAATTTATAAAACTAATAGGCTGTTTTTATAACGATTATCATTAGTGTTGATGATGCTTGCATGCTGGTGAGAACAAAAAACCACCAATGAAGGTGGTTTTTAGCAGTAAATGGTATAAAAAAGCGTCAAAAAATTGCCGCTTTGCGGTAACTCTGTAACGCTGAGTTTTGCTCCCCAAGATGTTCTTGGGCCTCAGCAAGGGCTATCCAGTGTTGTTTTGAGGGGGCTTGATTACACACTTTTTCCCACCACTGTTTGGATGCTCTGAACTCTTTGCTTTGATCATAAATTGTCGCAATGCAGGCTTGGTAGTCGGCGTTGTCAACATAGCGCTTTTCTAAATCGAACAGCTGTTTGCGGGCATCTAAATCGGCAGGCGTAATGACCCTTGTAAGTGCGTTAAGTATCTCTGGGTAAGCCTCATGCTTCAACTGCTTCATGAGTAACTTTAATGATTCAGTTTGGCGTCCATAACGAGCGATACCTTCGGCATAAAGCGCAATATAGTTAGCTTGCTTACGCTCTGAGCGACTCAACCAGTGCCAAGCCTTTTCAAGCTCCTGTTCACTATTACTTGCCGCAGTTGTTAATAGCGCATGGTTAGTTTGTAAGTTTAGCTGTGTACATTCATCATTGCTAAGTACGTTGCGCTTAGCGATGGTTGGAAGCAGTAATTTCATCGCAGCCCAATCTTGCTGGGCACGGTACAGCTCAACGGCTAAACGCAATAGCGGTAGCTTACTTTTACTGGTTGGATTAAGCGCGTCAAGCTGGGTTCGCGCCTGAATAAGCTCACCTTGTTGCAATAGGTAGCGTATACGCGTTGTTGCGACCGCTTTAGCTGCAAGCGGCTCCTTAGCTGCCTCAACCAAATAGTTATCTCTTGCTTCTGGGTCATTTTGATGTTGTGCAGCACGCGCTGCGGCGAGCAAGTTAAGTGCTGGGATCTCGCCTTTTTCAGCCCCTTTTGCCATGGCTTTTTCTGCCATAGGCCAGTCTTCTTCAGCTAATGCAAGGGCACCTAGCAAGGTGTGTTTCCTAGCGGCTTTCCGACGCCACTTTTCAGGTAAGAATCGGCTGCTAAGTAGCAGGTTTAGAGTCCAAACCACGCACCATTCTAGTAACACTAAGACAGCGTAAAATAGAATCGCAGCTAATAAGGCAAATATTAAGCTGGTTTCTAACTCATAATCGCCCATGGCGATGTAGATGTAGCCGTTAAACCAAGATAGATAGGGGCTGACGACCAATCCAACGAGTATGATAATTAAATAGATTAGCGCTTTAATCATTGTGGTGTCTCCTGAACTTTTGTCAGGCTACCATGTGTAACGAGTTGCTTTACCAAGGGCGTCGCAGCAAACTGTTGAATGCTCGGGGTTTGAAGCTCTAACGTAACGAGTGCATCCAGTGCTTGAAGTGTCTGCTCTGTTTTTTGGTCACCCAGATCAAAATATTGAAAAATCCACTTTCTCGCTAACCCTATTGATTGACGGTAATTCACTTGGTCTTGGCGTAATAGGGCGAGTTGGGCCTGTAATAGCTTGTTACGTACGTTCTCCACCAAATACCATTGCTGATCAGGAGCTAACAGTGGTGCGTGATCTGTCGTGCGTTTGCGGATCACAACAAACTCCTCGATCAACGCTTGCCATGATTTTGCCAAGTTACTTTGCCAATCATCTAGAGACTCTGTCATGGCTAATGAGTCATCAGTCGTGGTGATTTCTGATTCACTGCGATTAAGTTTTAAGGTATTGAGGTTATCAATAATGGTGTCGAGGGTTAAAACTGTCCCTGCAACATCAGTAGTTTTGATTGCTGCGACATTGGTCATATCTTGTGCTAATGCTTTTCGTAGCGGTATTAATGACGGGTCTTTCATGGTTTCTATTCGATCATCAGCGGCTTCTAGCAATGCTAGCGCAGTTTGTGGATCGTTTTCTAACCAAAGTTTACTGCCGGCCATTCTCATTAAATATTTAGCCTCTTCAGCCATCCAATGATTTGGATTCCGTTGAGCGAGCTTATTTACTTGCTCTTGAACTTGGTTTTGAGTACTGGTGACTTCGTTCAATTTAGCGGAAAAATTACGCTCAACAACGCGTTGCTGTTGCTCTAAGTGAGTGATACGAGCGACGGGGTCATTGAGACGCTGCTGAAGTTGTAAGGCCAACTCAGCTGACTTTTCTTTTTGCAGTGTAAGCTCTTGGTAAAGATAAAACCCACCGCTAGAGGTGGCGAAAAGTAACAATAGAATGAATACAAGGTTAAATAGAAATCCCCAAGAAACCCCACGAGACTGGTGTTCGGTATCGGCTTTAACGGCTTTATCTGTTGGCTTAGCCGACTCGGCAAAGGTGGCGTCGACGGTTTCACTGATGTTTGCTGTCTGTGTAACCGTTTGGCTTTCTTGCATTTTATTTTCCATTCAACAGATCCTTGATGACGAAAGGCAGATAATCGATGCAGAGAGGGCGAAACGACTTAGGCTGAAAGTCCTAAGGCTTTGAGTACGGCATCGTTATTGGCTGCTTTAGCGTTGGTAACACGATTAAAACCAGCGTTGATCGCTTGATCATATACACGGTCGCTGGGGACTATGATATGACATGCGTGCAGCCAAGCAAATAGTTCTTTAGGAACAAGTTTGATTAGATTAGCAAGAATTTCACCACTAGTGACCACTATGGTGTCTATCTTATCTTGTTGCCATTGTGCAGCAACAGCTGGAGTGAGTGAGGGAGCGACGCGTTGATAAACCTGCCAGTAGTGGACATTGGCCCCGCGTTGTCTTAGTTGTTCTGCGAGTGCTTCTCGTCCACCAATGCCCCTAACTATTGTGACATTTTTCCCTGCTAAATCTTGTAGTGCAGACAGGGTGAGTAGGCCCTCTGTTTGCTGACAATCTTGGGGGGCTTCTAGTGCATCAATATTCAGTGCTTTGAGCGCTAAGTAGGTTGCTCTACCAACGGCAAAATAGCGGGGATGATTGGGAAACTGATTATTTAGTGCCTGGGCGGCATAATCGACTGCATTGGTACTGATAAAGATAACGATATCGGCATTGCGAAATGATCCTAAGGCGATTGGGTCATTGATATCATTGGTGGCCGTCACCGCTAGCAGAGGTGTAATGCAGTAAGGCACCTGCTGTTGAGTAAGTGCCTTAGCCACAAACTGATTGCGCCCCTCAGGGCGCGTCAGTAAGACTTTCACTTGGCTACTTAGCGTATACGGCGTCTAATATCTCTTTAGCGCCTTTAGCTAATAACTCTTCAGCCAATGCGATGCCTAATGCTTCTGCATCTGTCTTTTGGCCAGAGGTGGTGCCTTCGATAACGTGGCTACCATCAGGGTTACCCACTAAACCACGAAGGGTAAGTGTCTCACCCACTATTTCTGCATAGGCCCCAATAGGTACCTGACAGCCGCCTTCTAAGCGAGTATTCATTGTGCGTTCTGCTATCACGCGGTAGCGGGTTTCGATATGCTCTAAAGGTGCAAGCAGGGCTTTAACGCGCTCATCGGTGGTACGACACTCAATACCTACGGCACCTTGGCCATTAGCTGGCAGTGACTCTTCGGCTGAGATAAAGCTAGCAATCCGCTGTTCTAGCTTCAGGCGTTTCAAGCCCGCAGCAGCCAAGATGATGGCGTCATAATTGCCACTATCTAACTTAGCAAGACGGGTACCCACGTTACCACGAAGGTCGCGGATTTCGAGATCTGGACGCGCAGCTCTGATTTGGCACTGGCGACGTAGGCTTGATGTGCCGACAACGGCACCATGAGGTAACTCACTGATGGTTTTATAGGTATTTGAGACGAATGCGTCACGCGGATCTTCACGTTCACAGATCACTTGAAGACCCAAACCCTCTGGAAAATCGACAGGTACATCTTTCATTGAATGTACCGCAATATCGGCTTTGTCTTCGAGCATTGCAACTTCAAGCTCTTTAACAAACAAACCTTTACCACCAACTTTTGCCAACGGAGTATCTAAAATGACATCTCCTTTCGTGCTCATAGGTAGCAGCTCAACCACAAGCCCTTCGTGAGCTTTTTCTAGTTCAGCTTTGACAAATTCAGCTTGCCACATTGCAAGTGGACTTTTACGTGTAGCGATACGAATGACGTTTTGAGACATGCTCGATATTCCATCAGAGGCTATAGTTGCGCTAATGCTAACATTGGTTTCAAGTAGATGTAAGAAAGTGCTGCTGATTCTTTGAAGTGTACCCATATCTAGATCAATAAAAAGTGTGATCAACGTCTCGTTTGCTTGCTGTTTTGTGACAAGGTGTTAGCATGTAGATGATATCTATTTATGAGTAGGTTTTGGCCTTGAGTGACAACGAGTACTTTGTCGACACTGCAGATCGCTTAAATCGGGTTCGTATGGCGCGAGCTATCGCTATACTTACTCCGCTTCAGCGGCACCTATTTCATTTAATCCCATTACTTTTTCATTATCATCGGTCTGGTTATCCTGGCTACAACGGCCCAATGACCCCTTCTGGAATCGCTGATTACTTTCCTAATGACAAAGCGCTAGAGGCGTGCCAAACATTGGCGCTTGCCAAGCCCGTGGTTTTTCACTCACAGCAAAGCGCTATCTATGGCGTTTATTCTATGGGGAGCACCGCAAGCTTTGGGCAAAACCCTAAAAGTGACATCGATGTTTGGATAGTTTATGACCCAACCTTGTCCAATGAAGAACGTGAACTGTTGGCGCAAAAGGCCACTAAAATCACTCAGTGGTTTGAGCGTCATGATTTAGAGGTCAATATCTATCTCGTGCACCCTAAGCAGTTCCTACTCTCAAAAGCTGGCAAAGAGGAAGCGGGTGCAGCATTGGGCTGTGAAAGTAGTGGCAGTGCCCAACATTGGTTATTGCTAGAAGAGTTCTATCGCAGCCATATCTGTTTAGGGGGCAAGCGAGTAGCGTGGTGGCCGAATGCGGCAACGAGTGAAAGTCACCTTTTTTTGGGGGACGTTAGCCATCTTCCAGCAAGTGAATATTTTGGCGCATCATTGTGGCAGTTATACAAAGGGCTGGATAAACCGCATAAAGCGTTATTAAAAGTAATGTTATTAGAAGCATATGCTAGCGACTATCCTGACACAGAGTTAGTGACCACCAAAGTATGGCAGCGTACGTTAGCTGGCGATTTTTCAGCGTTTAATGATGCTTACTATCTACTGTATGAGTCGATTGAATCTTATTTAATCCAAAAGAAAGATCCAAGGCGTTTAGAGATTGTACGCCGCTGTTTCTATTTAAAGTGTGGCATACGGTTGTCGGTGGCCGATCACCCTAAAGATTGGCGTTACCACAAATTGGGCGCTTTAGTTCAGGATTGGGGATGGTCGGATAACCTATTAAGTACCTTAGATGAGTGTGGTCAATGGCATTGCGGTCAGCTGCAATGGTTTAATGAGCAGTTGAATGAGCTGATGTTAGGTAGCTATCAGACTTTATTGCAATTTGCCTCGGTTAATAAGTTGAGTGAAAGCCTAAAAATATCTGAGTTAGGTTTATTAACGCGTAAATTGCATACCTATTTTAGTGATGATGACAAGCAGATTATTGCTTTAAACCGTCTCTGGAGCCACTCCATTGCAGAGCCACATCTCACCATTATTTTTAGTCCAAAAACTCAAGAGTATTATCTGTATCGGTGTATGCCAAATGCCAGAGAATTTATGGGAAATCGGGCGGTTTACCACTCTCATAGCAAGGCAAAACTATTAGTTTGGGCAGCGATAAATGGTGTTTCTACCGAAGGAACCACTTGGCATGACTATGCACAGCAAGCCATAAAGTCCACTCAGTTGACAAAAGCTGCTCGCCGGTTGCCTGCGATGGTCAATACGGGTTCATGGCGGGTGTCTAAGATGGATCTTTGTCAGCCTTGGCATTTTCGTAAAGTGATCTTCTTGATTAATTTTAATACCGATCCAACCCAAGGTTGGCGTGGCCAGGAGATTATGGTCGATTATATGAATGCCAATATTTTTTCGCTTGGACGTCAGTGTATTAATATGCTGAGTTCACTGGATGTTATCTGCCAAAATAGCTGGGGAGAGTGGCATTGCCATCATTTTGAAGGTGACACCGCAATTCTGGATGCCTTGGTATACGTAACTCCAGGTATGCAGCGAGCCAATGGCAGTACAGATGTTGACGTGATTAGCTGTTCTAACCGTTTAAAAACTCAATTTGAACGCACTGTTACCACCCTGATTCATCGTGCCGATCGTTTAAGTCGACAAGCGCGTACTTCATCGACCATGGTGCACCCTTTGCAGGTCGGTAAAGTTAAATATGGTTTGTTTTTTAACTCCAAAGGGATGATGTATCAGGACTTGAGCGATGCTAAAGCATTTTATCAGCGACTCTCTAAGCACAGAATGCTCGCCTTGCCTCGGCCCGATTTGGGCAACGACCCCTTTAGTAAAATTCCTGAAGTAATCGGTGATTTTGCCGCCGTTGGTGCTATTCAATATTTTCTTCGTCAAGACAAAGAGGGGATAGATGTTTATATCCTTAATGAAGAAAATGAACTTGAACATTATGTGCAGCCAGGAACGAATGTTGACGAACTCGTTAGTCAAGTTAGTCACCATCACGCCTTCGATGAATCTTATTTGGAAACTGAACGCTTTAACTTACCGCAGTTTTTTAGGCTAATACGTATAGAGGGAAAGCTACGAGTCGTGCCTTTTGGAGTGGATATCAATGAAGCTGAAATGGAGTTTTAGCGGTGTGGGTTGACACACCGCATAAAGGGTTAGGCTAGAGCTTAAGCTGTATACCACCTTGGCGCAGAATAGATGCGATGACAAATGGCATAAATTCGCCCGCGTCACTGCGTTCATCGAGCCACTTTCCCTCGATAAAAGAAAAGTGATAGCCGCCAAACTGGGTCGCAACCCAAATTTGATGCAATGGTTCCTGTTTATTGATGACGATTTTTGATCTGTCTTCGAACTCGAGTTGTAACACGTTACCCGATGCGTCGATATCCACATCGGCATCTTGCTCATCGATAGCCAATTCTATGGCATCTTCTATTGCGGAGAACATCTCATCAGCGAGTTGATGATACTCGGAGTCTGTCATTGCCATTGGGGCATCCTTGAGTTGGAATAATTTGCAATGGCGACATAGTAACAATGCAGCATGAGATGCTCCATAATTTTTTCATGTGGAAATGGGTGTTATTGGCCGAATATGATAAATCGCCAGACTCCAAGTTAAATATATTCACTATGGCATGGTTTAGGCCGATATCTGCTTGACGCGCAATACCTAACTCTGCAAACATCAGAGTCGATATACCTAAGCTTTGTTTTTGCGCCGTTGTCACTGCACCGTTGAATTGCCCTTAAGGCTGCGCACTGTTGGGATAAATTGCCTAAATCGATTTTATTAAACTTATGTTTTTAGCGATTAGTACTGCATATTTGACGATTGAAGTGATAATTATCCATTTATACTGAGGGGGATAATATCCCTTTGAGCAGGTTGCCAAGCAAACCCTGCTTAGGTATGTCCAACACAATGGCACCAATCATGGGCCTCCTTTGACTTTTAGATACTGGAATTTCTGATGTTAAGCAAAATGAAGTTAATCTCCTTAATACTGCTTGGTAGCTTATCCTTAGTGGCTTGTGGTCAAAAAGGTCCTCTCTATAAAGCGCCTGAAGTGGAAGATAATCAACCACAACAAGACAATAGCGACAAAGTCGAACAAGCATCAGAGCAAGCACCACAGAAGAATAAGGAATAATCTCTTGGACTATTTTCTCTACAAAGATGGCGAACTACAGGCTGAAGATTGTGTCGTAGCTCAGTTAGCACAAACCTACGGTACGCCGTTATATCTTTATTCTCGTGCAACATTAGAGCGTCATTGGCATGCTTTTGATAACGCAGTGGCTAACCATCCCCACCTCATCTGTTATGCGGTAAAAGCGAATTCAAACCTGGCCGTGCTCAATGTACTGGCCCGTTTAGGCAGTGGGTTTGATATTGTCTCAGGTGGCGAGCTTGCTCGGGTAATTGAAGCCGGTGGCGACCCGAAAAAAGTGGTGTTTTCTGGTGTGGGCAAAACCGTCAGTGAAATGGAGATGGCATTAGAGCTTGGTATCTACTGCTTTAATGTTGAGTCTGCTGCCGAGCTTGAGCAGTTAAACCTAGTGGCATTAAGACTGGGGAAAGTCGCGCCAGTGTCTCTGCGTGTTAACCCTGATGTTGACGCTGGTACTCACCCTTATATTTCTACGGGTCTTAAAGAGAACAAATTTGGTATCGCCATGGAAGAGGCGGAAGCTATCTTCTTGCGCGCCCATGAACTAGCTGGGCTGGAGGTCAAAGGCGCAGATTGTCATATAGGCTCGCAACTGACAGAGATACAACCGTTTCTCGATGCCATGGACAGAATGTTAGGCCTTATCGATCGCTTGGCAGAAAAAGGCGTTAGCATATCTCATCTTGATGTGGGTGGCGGCTTAGGTGTTACCTATGATGATGAGGTACCGCCGCAACCTAGTGATTATGCATCGGCATTGTTAGAAAGGTTGGCAGGCCGTGAGCTGAAATTGATCTTTGAACCGGGTCGCGCAATTGCCGCCAATGCGGGCATTTTTTGTTACGCAAGTGCTCTACTTAAAGCAGAACAGCGAGAAAAACTTTGCTTTAGTCGATGGTGCGATGAATGACTTAATTCGTCCCTCACTCTACAGTGCTTGGCAAAACATTATTGCGGTTAATCCACGTCAAGGTGACACGCTAAATTATGATATTGTTGGCCCAGTTTGCGAGACGGGTGACTTTTTAGGTAAAGATCGTTCGCTAGTGCTTGAATCTGGCGATCTCCTCGCGGTTCGCTCATCTGGTGCCTATGGTTTTACTATGTCATCGAACTATAACTCTCGTCCGCGTGCGGCCGAAGTGATGGTTGATGGTAGCGCACATTATTTAGTGCGAGAGAGAGAAAAAATCGCTCAACTATGGCAAGGTGAACAACTGCTCCCATAATCGGGGGATGTGAAAGTTAGTTAGCTCAGTTATTTAAAGGAACACTCTTTTGATCCAATTCACCAAGATGCATGGTTTAGGCAACGACTTTATGGTGGTCGATGGCGTGACACAAAATGTCTATTTTTCGCCGGAGCAGATAAAACGTCTGTCTGATCGAAACTTTGGTATCGGTTTTGACCAGCTATTATTGGTGGAGCCGCCTTATGATCCTGAGTTAGATTTTCATTATCGGATTTTCAATGCCGATGGCAGTGAAGTTGAGCAGTGTGGTAATGGTGCTCGCTGTTTTGCGCGCTTTGTCAGAAACAAAGGTCTGACGAATAAGCAAAAAATCAAGGTTAGCACCTCATCTGGAAAAATCACTTTACGCTTAGAGAAAGATGGCAATGTAACTGTGAATATGGGGATTCCAATTTTGGACCCCAGCCGTATTCCATTCACGGCTAAAAAAGCAGAAAAAACCTATTTGTTGCAAACGGAACTCGCGACCGGTGTACAAACTTTTTTATGCGGCGCAGTGTCTATGGGTAATCCACATTGCGTGCTTGATGTCGAAGATATTGAAACGGCCGATGTCGCCAACCTAGGCGCCTTATTGACCAGCCATGAGCGTTTTCCCAAAGGGGTCAATGTAGGCTTTATGCAAGTCGTGAGTCGTGACCATATTAAGCTGCGAGTCTATGAGCGTGGTGCGGCAGAAACCTTGGCGTGTGGCAGTGGTGCATGTGCTGCAGCTGTGGTTGGCCAACTTCAAGGCAAATTGGCTAGCCGCGTGCGTGTCGATTTGCCTGGTGGAACATTGACGATTAATTGGGAAGGCGAGGGTAAGCCCCTTTGGATGACGGGGCCTGCAGAGCATGTATATGATGGACAGATACAGTAATGACAGACGTTATGAATAAGAAGACGCCACTTCCTTTTGATGAGATCTTGATACGCGAGTATCTGCTCGACAACCCTGATTTCTTTAGCCGTTATCCTGAGCTGTTATTGGCTATGCGGATTCCTCATGCGCAGCGTGGAGCTGTCTCGCTGGTTGAGCGTAAACAAGAGATGCTACGTGGACGTGTGGCGCAACTAGAGGAGGAGATCACTTCTTTAATGGCCATGGCAACGCGTAACGAACAGATCTACATGTTTAATACTGCGCTGTCATTGAAACTGCTCCAAGCTGAAGATCTTGGTGAGCTAAGGCAAACACTGTCTGTCGAGCTAAAAGAGCAGTTTAATTTTACCCATGTAAGGTTAATTACCGTGCATGATATCGACAGTGAATTGTCGAATATATGGCGGGATAGGTTAAAGCCAGGCTACTATTTTGGCCGTTTAACCAATACTGAATCTAAACGTCTATTTGGCAGTGAGGTCGGGTCGGTAGCGCTGTCTCGCCTGTCGGAACAGTGTGGCCAAGTGATTTTTGCTATCGCCAGCAAAGACCCAATGCATTTCCATCCTGAGATGGATAACTTGCTATTAGATCAGCTCAAGCAACTGCTTGATCATCTTCTGCCAAAATTGTAATTCGCTAATGTCTATCTGTCTGATTGAGCGCTTTGAAACCTATCTTGCTTCAGAGCGTCAATTGTCACCGCACACTGTACGAAACTACCTTTTTGAATTGCGCCGAGTCGAGCAGCTATTAGCTGAGGGATCTCAATGGCAGCAATTGAGTAGTGAGCAGTTGCAAGGTGTACTTAACCGTTTGCATAGACAAGGGTTGGGCGCGCGTTCAATCGCTCTATCTCTCTCGGCACTGAAGCAGTTTTTTCACTTTTTGATGCAGGAATCCTTGATTACGGTCGACCCTGCAGCCAATCTTAGTGCGCCAAAACAGGGTAAGCCATTACCTAAGAATATGGATCTGGATGCCGTGACTCATCTGCTGTCAATTGAGGGAGATGATCTACTGGCGGTGCGAGATAGGGCCATTATGGAACTATTCTATTCGTCAGGATTACGATTGGCAGAACTTGCAGCCTTAAATCATCTGGATATCGATTTCAGTGAGCATCAAGTTAAGGTAATGGGCAAGGGCAGTAAAGAGCGCATTGTACCTATTGGTCGGTTGGCGATTGACGCGATAGCGCAGTGGTTGCCACAGCGGGCCAGTTTAGCTTGCGAAGATGATGCACTATTTGTGACAGCTAAGGGCAAGCGTTTAGCACATCGCAGTATTCAAGCGCGCCTTGATAAATGGGGTCAACAACAAGGTTTGAACGTGCGAGTGCATCCACATAAATTACGCCACTCTTTTGCGACGCATATGCTGGAATCAAGCGCCGACTTGAGGGCAGTACAAGAGCTTTTAGGCCATGCGAATCTATCAACCACTCAAGTTTATACCAGTTTAGACTTTCAGCATTTAGCAAAAGTTTATGATGGCGCTCATCCAAGAGCCAAGAAGCGAGGTGGCAATGATTAATACTGCCTTAAAACCGCATTTGATCTCCGCTATCAGCTTCGATCTCGATGATACGTTGTACGACAATCGCCCTATTATTATCAATGCCGAGCAAAAGTTATTGGCATTTTTAGCCAAGCACTATCCATTGACGACAGGTTGGGATTTTGAGGACTGGCTTCAATTAAAGAAGGCGCTCATTGACCATTTTCCATTGTTAAAACATGATACTTCTGCGGCGCGTTTACTGACGTTAGAGCAGGGGTTATTGGCACTGGGTTATGATACTGAGTGCGCGGCGCAAGGTGCGCAAAAAGGGCTGGATTACTTTCTAACACAGCGTTCGGATTTTGTTGTCGCTAAATCAATATTGGAGATGTTGGGCACTTTAGGTGAACATTACCGTTTGATAGGTATCACCAACGGTAACGTTGACGCCGCAAATATCGGCTTGCAAGACGTGTTTGAATTTGTGCTGCACCCAGGTAACGGCACGCGCATGAAACCCCATCCAGATATGTTTTATCAGGCTTATCATCGTCTTGGTATCCAAAGTAAGCAACTGTTGCATGTTGGTGACAGCTTCAAGGCTGACGTACAGGGTGCGCGCCAAGCTGGTTGCCAAGTCGCTTGGTTAAATCCCGCTGTCGGCCGCCAACCTCAACTTGCTGGTAGCGGGATGTTGCCGCATATACAGCTGTCCGCATTAAGTGATTTGCTCAACCTTATTTGAGGCAATTATCGCTTTAGTACCAATAAACCAACCTAAGGTGCTATTTTGTCATACCTTCGACTGATATCATTCCTATGTTCTACATAATGAGTAATTTAATTAACTGTTAATGATAAGGAATATCATGAAAAAGGTTTTAGTGACTATTGCGGTATTGGCGATGACTACAGCTTGCTCTATTAAGCAACGAGTTGACCCTGTTCAAGTTAATAATAGTGATGAAGTGTGCATTCAGAAAAACCCCGATGTACGTGAAGGATTTCTTGCTGAAGTCGAGAAAGTGCTGACAGAGAAAAAGATTAAGTATCGTATTATCGATCAGTTAGATGCCAGCCAGCAATGTGAGTGGACAGCCACATACACGGCAAACTGGGCATGGGATTTAGCTTTATACATGGTCTATGCTGAGATAAGAGTATTTCGCGATGGCAAGCTAGATGGTGAAGCCATTTATGATGCGCGTATGGGTGGCGCAAACATGAATAAGTTCATTGATGCGGAGCCAAAAATCAGAGAGTTAATAGAACAATTGATTGAGCAAAAACAGGCATCATTGCGTTGGTCGCCGTTAAATCAGGTGGCCATTTAAACCGCATCAAGGCTCGTTGCTAACGAGCCTTTTTATTTTTCTTATCGATCACGCCATTTTCTATTTTTGGTCACAGTCCTTGTCACTAATTTAATCTACTGTCTGTTTTCAATGTCACGGAATGAGACCTATAGATGCTAAAGAAACTACTTCCCCTATTACTACTTTGCTGGACTGCCCCCGCTTTTTCCCATGAAATCACTAGCGGAGCAGGTTTTGTCACTGGCTTCAATCACCCTGTACTGGGGTTTGATCACCTACTTGCCATGCTAAGTGTTGGGCTACTGAGCACTCAGTTAGGGGGTCATGCCATTTGGCGTGTGCCGTTGGCCTTTATGGCGTTTATGTTAGTGGGCGGGGTATTGGGTGTGTTTGCCATTGCGGTGCCTTTTGTCGAAATTGGTATTGCATTGTCAGTGTTATTGCTAGGCGGTGCTATCGCCTTAGATAAGCGTATTCCGCTCTATGCGGCGATGGCTTTCGTTGGCTTATTTGCGATTTTTCATGGTCATGCTCATGGCGCAGAGATGCCAGAACTAGCGAGCCCTGTGCTTTATGCATTAGGATTTTTATCTGGTACAGCGGTGATCCATATCTGTGGGGTTGCATTGGGTTTTATCATGCAAAATATACCAACAAAATTTGCCGTGACCCGTTTAGCTGGTGTCGCAATAGCCGCTACTGGCGGCTATTTATTAATGGGTTTTTGAGGTACTGCAGACTGTCGATGACGAATATTACAGTGTTAGTGCTAGTGCCTGAGGAAAGAGGAGATTGTTTTCTAAGTAGATGTGCTGCTTTAGATCCAACTCAAACTCTGCCAGGGTGGCGTAACAAACACGCCAGGTCGTGCAAGCGTGCGCTGGCGGAGTAAAACCATTCGTGAGCTCACTGATCTTCTCGAAGATCTGCAATGCATCATCATGCTCATACTGCATAGCATTGATAGGATTGCCGATATGGCCAAAGCAGTTTTGCATTTCAACTTGGTTGTGCAGGCCTAGAATCGCCGGGAACAATATCTGTTCCTCTTTCATCAGGTGCGGCATTAAGTCTTCCACTAATGCATGGATCCAGCCTGCCAATGGTTTGATTTCAGCATGGTTTTCGCCGTGAGCACGCACCATCTTTTGGCTGTATTCCACTAGCAGAGGCGCTTTTTCTCTCACAAAAGTATGGTGAGTCGATTCGATATAGTTAAGTAAGTCGGGGAGGGGCAGTTGCTCTAAACCTTGAAGTTTATCGCCTTGAGCATCTAAGGCTATCAAGGCGTCAAGCAGAGGGGCTTCATCGGCATCGAAACGTTTAATCGCTCGCGCTAAACTGATGCCACCGCCGCAACAAAAATCAATACCATACTGACTAAACAGATGGGCTGTGCGGAAATCGTTAGCGACTAACTCACCAACGCGCGCAGCGAGCAGATCTTCTTTGGTCTGAAGGGTTTTCGACTCAAGTGTGTTTGGTTGAGACATTGACATCTCCAAGGTATGTTTTATATGTAACAAGTATATTATTCGCACCTTTAGTTGGGCTCAATTATTACTTGAGTAAAATGCTCGGGTAATCACACTTTTTGCTATAAAATAACTCAATATAGGTAGTAAAGAAGCGATGACGTTAATGTGGGCTTGTCGAGGTTTTTGGATATTTTTATCGGACAGCGGCGCTAAGTTGGCTATTCGAATAGTGTTTTAATAGTGATTAATTTACACTAGCTGGCAGTAAAAGCTATTTAAGTGTCCAACAAGCTCAGTAATGATTGTCAACAAAAGCAAAGGTCGTGTTAAGCCATAATGTTTAATCTAGGTCGTTTTATTCGCGCATTAATCATCTCTCCAGCAGCGCTGGGGCGGATGTTATTGATCGTGATTTTAACGATGCAATCTATGGTGACCATGGCTGACGACTGTACTTCGGCCCACGATGATTGTGGCAGTGACGTAAGCTATGTTGTTGAGCAAATTAAAAGCGCCGATAGCCAATCACAATGTGATGAGGATGACATAAAAAGCCATGTAGACGATGACTGCGTCGAATGCAGCAATAACTGCTGCTCATGCTGTATGACCTTGATGCATCCTGTCACTGCGCTAAAGTCTATGGCGGTAAGTCCTAATAGCCACACTTTTACCTTTAGCTCTATTTCTGTTGAATCCCCTTACTTCGCGTTTCTACGCCCCCCTAAAGCCTTAACCGTTTAATCAAAATCTTATCAGTTTAGTGAGCTTTTAATGGCTTGCTAAAGATCTGTTGGGCCTGTTGCAGGTTTAACTAACAGCTCTGTATTTTTATATTAAATCGAGGCTTATTCTCTGATGTTTTATAATACTAATGTTGGCAACGACGCCTTAAAAGTGGCTATGCGTTGTCTTTGGCGAGGGCTTTGTAGCACCCTCGTTATTATTGCTCTTTTTCTTGTCGCGCCTTTGGTGGTAAAGGCGGAAACGCCAACAGAGGCGCTGTCGTTAACTACAGTTATCGAACGGGTCCAACAACAGCACCCATCCCTTAAAGTGTTTCAGTTTAGAGCTAAGGCACTCGATGGTGCCGCGCAAACACAAGCGCTGACACCGGGTTTTGAAATAGGCTTTGATGCCGACAACATAATGGGAAGCGGCGAGTTTCAAGGCATCGACAGTGCGGAGTTTAGCGTGTCTCTATCATCGGTGATTGAGCTCGGCGATAAACTGGATGCCCGTAGCGGTATTGTCAGTGAACAGCGTGCTGTATTAGATGCTGAGCAAAAAATTGCCGCTTTAAACGTACTAGCAGAAGCGACTCGTCGTTATATTGATGTCTTGGCGGCGCAGTCTCAACTTGAGCTTGCCATTGACTCCTTACTGCTTGCCGAAGAAACACAAACGGTTGTGGCTAAGCGCGCTCAAGCTGCGGTGACATCCGATGCAGAAGTGAAGCGCGCTCAAGCCGCTGTATTCAATGCAAAACTGGTTGCCGAAACTCAGTTGCAACAGCTCGATTACGCTAAATTAGCCTTAAGCATGATGTGGGGGGAATCTCAGGTCGGCTTTGATTCGCTGCAAGGCAACTTGTTTGCCTTTAGTGATGATGTCGCGCTCGAACCATTATTCGAGAAGGTAAAGTACAGCCCAGCTATCACTGCTTATTTAACTCTGGCACAGCTCAAAGAGGCTGAACTACGTTTTGCTAAAACCCAGTCGAGCAGTGATATCAGCTGGTCGGTTGGCGTTAAACAGTTTCAGCAAACCAACGATATGGCATTGACTGCTGGCTTTAGTATGCCGCTGTTTAATGGTGAGCGAAATGCTGGCGAAATCCTTTCTGCTCAAGCGGCAAAAGAGCAAGTGCTTGCTAACCGAGAAGTGGCTTTATTAGCGCTTTATGGCCAGTTATATCGCGCCTATGCTAGCCGTAAACAGGCGATGGTGACGGTTAATCGTTTGCAAGCGAGTGTTATTCCTACCTTAACCTTAGCCCTTGAAGACACTAAACGAGCTTATGAGCAAGGCTTGTATAGCTATCTTGATTATTTAACTGCGCGTGAAGAGCTGTTATTTGCTCGTCGAGCACTGATTGATGCAGCGGCCTCTGCACTGCGTTACGGCGTCGATATTGAGCAATTGATTGCCGAACCACTACCTGCCTCACAACATACTTTCTTTAATGACTTTTCCGATCCAGCAGACTTTTCTAACGCAGCTATTTCTAACGCAGCTAAAGGACACGCAAAATGAGCGCTAACACACTAACAAAATTTTCTCTCGTTCATCTTGCTGTCACTGCGGCCATTACAGCTTGTATGCTTGTTATGCCGGTGAATGCTTCAGATGATCACGCCCATGAGCTTGAACATCAGCATCAAGCAGAGCGTCATGACGAGCACGGACATGATAAGCATGAGGATGAACATGGTCATAAGGATGAGCACGATGATGATCATGGTCATAAGGATGAGCATGGGCATGATGAACACGGCCACAATGAGCATGAAGAGGGCAAAGTGCATATTAGTCCAGAGCAGATGCAGCGCTCAGGTATTGCGACTCAAATTGCTCAAGCGGGTGATATTAAGCAAACCGTTACCGTGTATGGCCGTACCGTATTGCCAGAAGCTGCCAGCAGCCAAGTCAAAGCTCGCTTTGCTGGTTTAATTACTCAAATGAAAGTTAACGTAGGCGATAGGGTTAAAGCTGGACAAGTTATCGCTGAAGTTGAGTCTAACTCAAGCCTAAAACGTTACTCAATCAAAGCACCTATTTCAGGCATGGTCGTTGAACGGAGCGCCAATGCAGGTGAAATGGCAATCGATAATGTATTGCTAAGCATTATCGATGACAGTCGCCTTTGGGCTGAGTATCAGATCTTTCCTGCGCAAATGCGCAGTGTTGCGGTAGGCCAGCAGTTATTGGTCACTGGCACACAGCAGCAAGCTGATTCGAAGCTTGAATATCTATTGAGTGCGCCACAAGGACAGTTATATCAGCTTGCACGTGCACCGCTTGATAATACTAACGGCCAATGGCCGCTGGGCAGTCTAGTGTCTGGTTACGTCACCTTGAGCAAGCAAGCTGTTGGCTTGATGATTGACAACCTTGCGCTGCAAGAAATGGAAGGCCAACAAGTGGTGTTTGTGCGCAATGCAGAAGGTTTTGAAAAACGTGTGGTTGAGCTTGGCCTGCGCGATAGCCAAATGACAGAGGTGTTGTCAGGACTCATAGCTGGCGAAGAATATGCGGTGCAAAAGAGCTTTTTGTTGAAGGCAGATCTTGAGAAATCAAGCGCTGGCCACGTGCACTAAAAGGAGACGACAATGATTGAATCTATATTGCGTCTCTCGATAAATAGACGCTGGATGATGATGTTCCTTGCCATGCTGCTAGTAGCAGTAGGGCTATGGAGCTATCAAAAACTGCCAATTGATGCAGTTCCAGATATTACTAACGTGCAGGTACAAATTAGTACTCGCGCTGAGGGATATTCACCGCTAGAAACCGAACAGCGAATTACTTACCCGATCGAAAATGCGTTAATGGGGATCCCTAAGCTTTCTTATACTCGATCACTATCGCGTTATGGGTTATCGCAAGTAACAGTGGTGTTTGATGAGGGCACAGATCTGTACTTTGCCCGCAACTTGATCAATGAGCGTTTAAACGCGATCAAGGGCAAGTTACCCAGTGATATCGAGCCGGAGATGGGACCGATCTCTACTGGTCTAGGTGAGATCTACATGTACACCATTGAAGCGCTACCGGATGCCAAACAAGCCGATGGCAGCGAGTTTGATGCAACGGCGCTTAGAGAGATCCAAGATTGGATCATTAAGCCGCAGTTAGCTCAAGTCCTGGGTGTTACCGAGATCAATACGATTGGTGGCTATGATAAGGAATACCATATCACGCCATTACCAACGAGCATGCTGCAATACGGTGTGTCTTTGGTCGATATAAAGTTGGCTTTGCAAACCAGTAACAATAATCGTGGTGCAGGCTTTATTGAACGAGAAGGGCAACAGCTAACGGTTCGCTCGGCTGCGCAGCTCAAGACCATTAGCGACATTGAGCAAGTGGTTATTAAGCATATTGATAGTGCGCCTGTCTTTATAAGTGATGTAGCCAACGTAGGCATAGGTAAAGCACTGCGCACCGGCGCGGCAACCCGTGACGGTAAAGAAACTGTACTGGGTAGCGCCATGATGCTGGTGGGCGAAAACTCACGTCAGGTGTCGCTGGCGGTTGCCGCTAAGCTTGAAGATATTAAAGCGTCATTGCCTGATGGCATAAAAGTAGAAGCGGTGTACGATCGCACCACTTTGGTTGATAAAGCAGTATATACAGTACAGAAAAACCTAGTTGAAGGTGCACTACTAGTTATTGTGGTGTTGTTTATTCTATTGGGTAACGCACGAGCCGCACTTATCACCGCAGCAGTTATTCCGTTAGCGATGCTCGCCACTATGACAGGTATGGTGCAAGCAGGTGTTTCGGCTAACCTGATGAGCCTCGGTGCACTCGATTTTGGTCTGATCGTAGATGGTGCGGTAATTATTGTTGAAAACGCTATTCGTAGGTTAGGTCAGGCACAGGTGCAAAATGGTGGGCAGGTGCTTCCTCGTAAGCAGCGTCTGCAACTGGTGTTTGAAGCGACTAATGAAGTGATCCGCCCAAGCCTATTTGGTGTGCTGATCATTACCGTAGTTTACATTCCGCTATTTAGCTTAACGGGCGTTGAAGGCAAGATGTTCCACCCTATGGCAGCAACCGTAGTGATGGCACTGCTTGCAGCCCTAGTTATTTCGTTAACGCTAGTACCAGCTGCTGTAGCGCTGTTTATGACAGGCAAAGTGACTGAAAAAGAGAGTCGTGTTATTACCGCCACTAAATCAGTTTATAAGCCGTTACTCATTGCAGCGATGAAACTGCGTTGGTTGGTACTCGGTGCGGCTATGGCGTTAGTGGGGTTCTCTATCTGGTTGGCAACGACGCTAGGATCTGAGTTTATTCCACAGCTCAATGAAGAAGATATCTTGCTGCAGGCGATCCGTATTCCGGGAACAGGTCTTGAGCAATCGGTAGATATGCAGATGCAGTTAGAAGATCGCATTAAACATTTCCCACAGGTGCTAAATGTGTTCTCTAAGATCGGTACGCCAGAAGTGGCTAACGATCCTATGCCGCCAAATATTGCTGACACCTTTATTATGCTAAAACCGCGTAATGAATGGCCTAATCCTAAGATGAGTCACGACGCTTTAGCGGCTGACATTGTAGCTGCTGTTTCTGGGCAACCGGGTAATAATTTTGAGCTGACACAGCCAATTGAGATGCGCTTTAACGAATTGATCTCAGGTGTGCGCGCTGATCTGGGGATTAAGGTTGTGGGTGATGATCTCGAACAGCTATTAGCTTCAGCTAACGCGATCCATGAAGTGCTAGAAAAGATCGATGGTGTTGCCGATCTGCAAGTCGAGCAAGTCACTGGTTTACCAATGCTCACGATCCAACCTGATCGTATGGCATTGGCTCGCTTTGGGTTAACAGTGGATCAGTTGCAAGATTTTGTTGCTACCGCAATCGGGGGCGAGCAAGCAGGTACTATCTTTGAGGGCGATCGCCGCTTTAAAATGGTCGTGCGTTTACCTGAAGCGATCCGCCAAGATGTAGAGCACTTGCACGAACTGCCAATAATGCTGCCATCAGGCGAGTATGTGCCGCTATCGGAAGTGGCAACGCTCGATATAGCGCCATCGCCAAATCAGATCGGCCGTGAAAACGGTAAGCGCCGAATTCTGGTTAGTGCTAACGTGCGTGGTCGTGATTTAGGTACGTTTGTTAGTGAGGCTAAACAGCAAATTGCTGTACAGGTGGATATGCCTGCGGGTTACTGGCTTGAATACGGTGGTACCTTTGAGCAATTAGAATCGGCAAGTCAGCGCTTATCGATTGTGGTGCCATTAACACTGGCGCTTATTCTAGGTTTGCTAGTCATGGCCTTTAGTTCTGTCAAAGACGCTTTAATTATCTTTACTGGTATTCCACTGGCTTTAACTGGCGGGGTCATTTCACTGTGGCTACGGGATATGCCATTGTCGATTTCAGCAGGTGTCGGCTTTATTGCGCTCTCAGGTGTGGCGGTGCTTAATGGCTTAGTGTTGCTAAGCTTTATTCGCCAATTGTATCAAGAAAAAGGCGAGCTAATACCTGCGATTATTGATGGCGCGCTAATTAGGCTAAGGCCAGTGCTGATGAC
Source organism: Shewanella colwelliana ATCC 39565 (assembly GCF_000518705.1). GTDB lineage: Bacteria > Pseudomonadota > Gammaproteobacteria > Enterobacterales > Shewanellaceae > Shewanella > Shewanella colwelliana. The sequence goes on along the minus strand of NZ_JAEC01000037.1, from coordinate 18,996 downwards.
GGCGCTGGTGGCTGGCCTTGGCTTTGTGCCGATGGCGCTGAATATAGGTACTGGCGCTGAGGTGCAGCGTCCCATAGCAACGGTAGTGATTGGCGGGATTATCTCATCGACGATACTGACGCTATTTGTGCTCCCCATTCTTTATCGTATGGGGCACCAGCGTAGTGAGCATAAGCAAAGTCGTCATAGGTAAGCGAACCCAGCAAGGGTGAGCGAAACTGTGTAGGCCAAAATAGCTTGATTAACAAAAGCCCTGCAATGCAGGGCTTTTTGTGAGTGTTAGTAACTACTGACGCTATGAGCTAAAGCTTACTGAGATTGATTCATGATCCAGTGACTTAATAGACGTACCCCATGCCCAGTGCCACCTATGGGCGTGACACCTTCATCTTTGGCAGCGAGCGCGCTGCCAGCAATATCGAGATGTGCCCATTTTGTATCGCCACTAAATTGCTTTAAGAACACTGCCGCAGTGGTTGCGCCTGGCCCACCATATCCCGCATTTTTAAGGTCGGCAATCGGACTTTTTAATAGGTCTTCGTAGGCTAAAGGTAAGCGCCATAGCTGTTCATCGACGGCGCGACCAGAGAAGGTTAGCTCATCGACTAGGGTGTCATCGTCACTAAATACTGCGGTATAACGTTTGCCCAATGCGCGTACTTTTGAGCCCGTTAAGGTGGCAATATCCACCATCACCTTAGGTTGGTAGTGTGTCCGCGCGTACCACATACCGTCCGCAAGGACGAGTCGACCTTCAGCGTCGGTATTGAGTACTTCGACACTGAGCCCCTCAGCCGTCATCAGTACATCTCCTGGTGCAAAGGCGGTATCTGACACCATGTTGGCAGCCATCGCCATAACGCCGACGACATTGACATCAGCTTGCTGCAGAGCCATAGCTTTTATGGTGCCCAGTACCGCTGCGGCACCCGCCATGTCAGATTTCATCCGTGATATAGAGTCGCCTGTCGCCTTGATGTTGTAGCCGCCAGAATCGAATGTGATGCCTTTACCGACTAAGGCGATAGGTGCATCACTGTTGCCTTGCCAGTGGGCGATGACTAAACGTGCTCCCTCATGTGATCCACGGCCAACGGCATGCAGCGCCCCCATTCCTAATTTTTCAATCTGCTTGGGCGCTAAGATGGTGATCTTTACCCCTAGTTTTTTGAGTGCTTTGGCCGCGTCGGCAAAATCGACAGGCGTCATGGCACTGGGGACCTCCGAGGTGAGGTCTCGAGCTAAAAATACCCCTTTCTCAATGGCGGCGAGTTGCTGATATCTATCTGTTGCGGCACTGGGGTTCGCTACGCTGATTGTGTAGTGTTTTTCTGCAGGCTTTTTCTTAGTGAGGTACTTGTCGAATTGATAAGCACGCAGATTAATACCATGGGCGAGTTCAGCGGCAAAGCTGGCATTACTCACCCCATTGCTTATGTCTGTTGTGAGTAGATGAATATTTTCATTATCTGTTTTTTGAAAGTGAGCGGTGATAGCTGCTCCGAGCTTGTTGATATCACCTGGCTGAAGTTGTGGTTCATTCCCCACGCCGACGACAAGTAAACGCTTAGCGTTAATACCGTGTGGCATGAGCACTTCAACGAGTTGTTTGGCTTCACCCGTAAAACCTTGCAGTGCTAAGGCCTGAGTTATCTGCTGTTTAGAGAGTTCATCAAGGTGTGTTAATTGTGGCGAAGTGGTTTCGCCCGTTTGGAAAACGACTAAGGTGTCGACGGTTTCAGGTTGCTGGTCGACAAACTTAAAGGTTTCAGCATTGGCAGCAAAAACATTCAGTAGGCTAAGGCTTAATATTGAGGGTAAAAGTATTGTTTTAGTTGGCATAATTGTCTCTAGATGACGCTGGATTTTATTTTTAGTTTGTATTGTGAGTGAACGCTGTCTACCTATAGCGTTAGGGATATAGTGTCTTAATTTGTTCAATCAGTAACACGTGAGCTATATGTCGCGACCGTGTGTCACATAAGTGTACAAAATGAAAGTTAGCCGAAACTGAAGCGGGCCAAATCGCAGCTGGCGTAAACTAGGAGGTTCGTTGGCCTTCTTGGAATGAATGGTTTTTCGATAAAGGGCTATAGACAGTCCCTAAAGCTAACAGTAAAAAAGCTGAGCGAACCCTTGCGACTCGGCTTAACGACTTAGGTATTCCACCTCATGTTGTAGAGCACCTATTAGGCCACTCAGTCTCGGGTGTGGCAGGGAGCTACAACCGTAGTCACTATATCAATGAGAAAAAGATAGCGCTTGATAAGTGGCTCGATGAGATACAGGGTGAGGCTGTTGTGGAGAGTGAGAAGGCTTTGTAATTTGTCTTGTCACTTTTTTGTTTTTACCTGCTGTAGCGCGTAAATTAGTTTTAACGGCTCTAGCAGGTAAAGTTGGTTTTACCTGTTTTACCTGTTTTACCTGTTTTAGCGTGTAAAGCTTGATTTACCTGTTATGGCGTGTAAAGTTAGGGAGGGATCGAGTGGATAGGTGGGCCAATCATGAAGGTGACAAACTCAAAACAGCTTAGTGCGTATTTAAAAGATGCGCGATTGAACATGAAGCTGTCGCAAAGCAAAGTGGGCAATAAGGTTGGTATTCGTCAGGATACAGTCTCAAGCTTTGAGCAAAACCCTGACTCTACGAAATTAGAAACGCTGTTTAAGATCTTATCTGCACTTAATCTTGAGTTAGATATCAAGGTTAGAAATCCCGAGCTGGCCCATTCTAGTGTGAAAGATAAGCCTCTTGATGATCATCAAGCTCAAGCCACTGCTCAAAACCAAGAGTGGAAGGAGGAGTGGTAATGGCTGTACTCGATATTTATATGAATGGCTATCTGGTGGGGGAGCTCACCAAGTCGACAACAGGTTCCCACTTGTTTGAGTACGCACCGCAGTGGTTAGATACACAAGGTAGTCGTCCAATCTCCTTATCTATGCCACTTCGAAAGCAAGTGTACAAAGGCGATGAAGTGTATAACTTCTTTGATAACCTATTACCTGACAATATTGAAGTGAGAAACCGGATTGTTGCTCGTCACAATGCTCAATCGACACAAGCATTCGATCTACTGAGTAAAGTTGGACAAGACAGTGTTGGTGCATTGCAGCTAGTACCGCATGGGCAAGCGCCTTTTGAAGTTAAAAAGATTGAAGCCAAACCTTTATCTGATGAGGCATTGGAAAAGGTACTAAAAGGTTACCAGTCAGACATTCCATTGGGCATGTTAAATGATGAAGATGATTTTCGGATCTCCATTGCGGGCGCGCAGGAAAAGACAGCCTTACTTAATCTGGATGGCCAGTGGAAACTCCCTATAAAAGCAACACCCACAACGCATATTATTAAATTGCCTATTGGTGATATACAGAGCCATTCATATCGGATTGATATGTCTGATAGCGTTGAAAACGAATACCTTTGCATGATGATAGTCAGGGAGTTTGGCTTAGCAGTACCACATTGCTCAATAATCAAAGTGGGCGATATAAAGGCACTTGCAGTAGACAGGTTTGACCGTAAGTTATCAAGTGATGGCCAATGGATTATGCGCTTACCGCAAGAGGATTTTTGCCAGACATTAAATGTTCCGCTCGCTAAAAAATATGAAAGCCATGGTGGTCCCGGTATTGAACAGATCATGCCTTATCTAGTGGGCTCTACCAATGCAGATCAGGATAGGCTTGATTTTATGAAGTCTCAGGTCTTATTTTGGTTGCTAGCCGCGACAGATGGTCACGCTAAAAACTTTTCGTTATTTATTGATGCTGGTGGTGGTTATCGGTTAACGCCCTTTTACGACATCATATCCATGTACCCAGTGATAGGTGGTAAGGGGCTCAATATTCGAGATGCTAAGCTTGCTATGGGGCTTAAGGCCAGTAAAGGTAAGAAGTATTCGATAGCACAGATTTTTCCGAGGCATTTTATTCAAACTGCAAAGGCTGTTGGTTTTGATACTGATGTCATGGCTGCCATCTTGATAGAAATAGAAGCTAGAGTCGATGAGGTCATTGACAGGGTTAAAGCTCAGCTACCAGAAGACTTTCCATCACATATTAGGGAGTCGATTCTTGATGGCTTAAAGGATCGGTCGCAGCGATTGAAGGATTTTGAGTGATATGTTTAGAGATCTCCTTTAACTCTTTAGGTGTTTATTAACAGCAAACTCTGCAAAATAAAGAGGGATGACTAGGTTAACTTGCTCAGTGGCTGGTGAGCCCTGAGTCCCTGTTAGCTTAATCGTTTTATGCGGCTGACATTTGCCAATATAGGACTCCAGTGACCTCGCTCTAGTGCGTTTACCGCTTTTTACCTCAATAGGGACAATGCGGCCTTCATCATCAGCGATAATAAACTCTATTTCAGCTCTGGCATCACCCCATGAATATGTTGGGTCGATACCTTGGGCTGCAAACTCCTGCTGCACAAAGTTTTCAGCCACATAGCCCTTGTACTCATAGCCCTGCTGCTTAATCTCTTTGTAGCTCACGCCTAGCATATGGTTAAGCAAGCCAACATCAAACATAAACAGTTTGACCATGTTGTCTTTTTTATAGGCAGCTAACGGACTTTTAGGTGCGCCCTCTATAGGGTAGTTTTTCAATACTAATCGACATTTATCTAACCAAGTAATGGCACTTTCTAATTCACCATAACGAGATTTCCGTTCATGGACGCCTTTAAACTTAAAGCGTTTTACTGATTCGTCTATTACTGCAGATAACTGAGAAGGCACACTGTTAAATACCGCCTCAATGAGTCCTGTATCAACTTTGCCTGAGTACTTGCCAAAGTCTCTTTGGTAGCCCGAAATCAAATCGGCTTGGATATCTGTCACCGCTTCAACACGTTTCAAAATACTCTTGTCAGCCATCGCAAACCAAGTGCTAACGGCCTCAGGCATACCACCTGTGAAATAGTAGTCGGTGAGTTTGTCGAAAAGTTTAGTGTGGGCGGCCGATGCACGCGATTGTGCTTCAAACGCTTTAATCAGTGGTGCTTCATTAGAGGCGATTAAGAACTCATGAAAGGTCAGTGGTCGCAGGTTATGTTGCTCGACTTTACCCACTGGGAAAGTATTAAGTAAGCCGATATTTGAGCCACTAGCCGCAACGAACATATGCGGTGCTTTTTCAGCAAAGTATTTTAGCGCTGTAACGGCGCGAGGGCATTCGCCGATTTCATCTAAAATTAGCAAGTGGGTTTCTGGGTTGAAAATCTCACCAGTTAGTAACTCAATATTTGAAATAACGTCGCTAGGGTTAAGTGATTCAGCAAAAGCTTCAGCCATCTCTGGCGACTCAAGAAAATCAATGCGTAAAACCTGTTCAAATGTTTCGCCTAGCAGAGTTTGCAGCAGATAAGTTTTACCTGTTTGGCGAGCACCATCAATCAATAAGGGTTTACGCTCACTCTTGCCTTTCCACTGTAGTAGTTTATCGAGTAGTAACCTTTGCATGACCATTATTCCAACATTAAAGCGTATCCTTATTACACTTTAATGCGCATTAAAGTGCAAGTTTTTACACTTTTATGCGCATAAAAGTGTGTTTCAGTGATTTTTTTAGCGAGAATAAGTACGGTTTTATGAAGCGTAAAGATAGGTTGCGTGGAGAGCTTATCTGCTTGGGCAGTTAAAGAGCCCTGAGTCGGTTAGCGTTTACGGCGGCAAGATCTGGGAAAAGCTACAACACGAGAAGAAGTGGACCTTGCACGATTTAAGGAGAACCCTCGCGACTCGACTTAATGACTTAGGTATTCCACCTCATGTTGTAGAGCACCTATTAGGTCACTCTGTCTCAGGTGTTGCAGGGATCTACAACCGCAGCCACTATATTAATGAGAAAAAGGTAGCGCTTGATAAGTGGCTTGATGAGATACAGGGAGAGATTGTAGTAGAGAGCGAGAAGGCTTGGTAGTTTGTTTTAGCATATGAGCAACTTGAGTGGAATGATAGTCATCGTTTAACCCTTTCAGTTAGTTAGCCGCTACTTTTAGTTTTACATTGGTTAGAGGGATGTCAGTTCTTCATATTTTTCCGTGTGTAGCACGCATAGCAAAACGGGCTTTCCATTGCTGGAAAGCCCGTTTCAATACAACATGTTAAGAATTGCTTCTTAGTTCATGCCGTACTTTTTCAATTTTTTGCGTAGAGTACCACGGTTGATACCTAGCATGTTGGCAGCGCGAGTCTGGTTGCCACGAGTGTGCTGCATGATGATATCTAGTAGAGGTGCTTCAACTTCACATAACACCATTTCGTAAACTTCTTCAGCTTCTTGGCCGTCCATTTGAGCGAAAAAGTTAGTTACTGCGCGCTTAACTGCGTCACGTAGTAACTGAGGCTTGATAGTCCCGTTAGCGGTTTCGATTTTGCCTACGGTAAGCTGGTGAGCTTCTGGTTGAGTTGTCTGATCAAACATTCGTATTCTGCTCTTTATTAATTCTTTACTAATTCATCAAAATAACGTTCCAACATGGAACATTGGTCTTCAACAGTTTCCAGCCGATTGAAGTCGGCTCTAAATGGTCTCTGTGCTTCTTGGTCCAGATACCATCCAACATGCTTTCTGGCGATACGTAAACCTTTGTACTCGCCATACAATGCATATAAGTCTTTGAGGTGTTCCAGCATCACTTGACGCTTTTCGTCCACTTCAATGGGCGCTAGCTTATTACCTGTTTCCAAGTAATGTTGGATCTCTCTGAATATCCAAGGCCTTCCTTGAGCACCTCTTCCTATCATTAGAGCATCGGCGCCCGTTTGGTCGAGCACATATTGTGCTTTCTCAGGGGTGCAGATATCTCCGTTTGCTACAACAGGAATAGAGACTTTCTGTTTAATAGCGCGGATAGTGTCGTATTCGGCGTTGCCTTTATACATGCATTGTCTCGTGCGGCCGTGAACGGCTAATGAGGCGATGCCACAATCTTCTGCTATTTGAGCTATTTCAACACCATTACGATGTTCTGGCGCCCAACCAGTGCGAATTTTCAGGGTCACAGGCACATCTACTGCAGCAACGACAGCTTGTAAAATTGCTTTTACTTGCTCTGGATACTGAAGTAGCGCAGATCCCGCTAGCTTCTTATTCACTTTTTTTGCAGGACATCCCATATTGATATCGATGATTTGAGCCCCTTGTTGCACGTTGACAACAGCGGCGTAGGCCATCATATCTGGATCGGCACCTGCAATTTGTACTGAGCGAATCCCATCTTCACCAGCATGTGCCATGCGCTGGCGGCTTTTATCTGTATCCCAAACCTCAGGATTAGACGAAAGCATCTCCGATACGGCTAAGGCTGCGCCATAGCGTAGGCAGAGATTTCGAAAGGGTTGGTCGGTGACTCCTGCCATAGGAGCCACGATCAGCTGATTCTTCAGTTGATAGGGTCCAATCTGCATTTATCATTACACCTTGCGCTTCAAAGGGGCGCTATAGTACGCCTTTTTCAAGCCTGTGAAAAGGTCAATAAATGACCTGAGAGCAACTTTTTTACTTGACTTTTGCTTGGTGAGAAGTAAACAGCGGCCTTACAGCCGCTGGCTTTTACCGCTATTTACGGGTGCCTGTCAAGCGGCTCCAATCCTCTTTGTGAGCAGGTTCATCCATGACGAACCACTGTGTATAATGCTCACAGATCTCCTCGGCTTGCTCTTTAAGTAGGCCTGATAGCGCGAGCAAACCGCCTGGTTGTACTTTTTCGGCGATCAGTGGGGCTAATTCTCGTAAAGGACCAGCTAAAATATTGGCGACGAGGACTTCGGCTTTGAGGTCTTGTGGCTGATCTTCTGGCAAGAAGAGAGCTAGCTTATCGGCAACATCATTGCGCTCTGCATTGGCTTTAGAAGCATCAATCGCTTGGTAGTCGATATCGATACCTGTGACTTTAGAGGCGCCTAGTTTCAGTGCTGCGACAGCGAGAATACCTGAACCGCAACCGAAATCGATAACCTCTTTATCCGCTAAGTCTAAGCTGTCGAGCCATTCAAGACATAATGCCGTAGTCGGGTGTGTACCGGTACCAAAGGCAAGACCTGGGTCGAGCATCACATTGACGGCTTGTGGGTCAGGGACTTCACGCCAGCTTGGGCAGATCCATAAGCGACGGCCAAATTGTATTGGATGGAAGTTGTCCATCCACTCGCGTTCCCAATCTTTATCTTCGACCTGCTCAATTTTGTGGCTGAATGTCTCGCCAAGGTAAGGTTGAAGTTTCAACATCTCTACGATTGGATTGAGATCGTAATCGGCTTCAAATAACGCGGTCAAAACGGTATGACTCCAAAGTGGAGTTTCGCCCAAGTTTGGCTCATAGATTGGGGTGTCTTTGCCATCTTCATAGGTGATCGACAGTGCACCAAAAGCCATGAGCATGTCGCTTAATAGGTCGGCATGTTGGTTGTCGGTATCAATTTTTAACTGGATCCAAGCCATGGGATCTTCTCTCTTGAGTCAATAATGGCGTTATTGTAAACCATGCAGTGGTTAAAGGCCGAGTGTTCTGTAATGGTAATTTGTCATCACAGCAGAAAATATGAAGTTTCAAACGGTTAATACCATAAATCTGTAAAGATTGTATTGTTTGAAATGGCTGTTTAAATTATTGAAATTTATTGGTTAAATGGTTTTACCTATGTTTGTATTTTGGCAATTGTTTGTGATCGCCGTCAAATGATTGCATCGGCCTTGGTGAGCTTAGTCACGCTTTGTTTGTTTGAGTATTTTAAGTGATAACCTTACTGGTATGGTGTAGATCCCGACACTAGGCGTATTAAGATCATGAACGTTAAAAGCTTGCAATCTCACCATACCCATTATGCTTCACTTGGAAGCCCTTGGTCCGCAAAAGCAGACAAGGTACAGAGTATTACCGGTATCTTGCTTGGCTGCTTCTTACTGGCGCATCTGCATTTTGAATCGAGCATTTTGCTGGGTAAGAAAGCCTTTTATCATGTGGTGCAGTTTCTAGAAGGCGGTATGTTTAGCAGTACTGGCCACGGTTTTCCGATGGTGACTAAACTTTTCTCTATTTTTATCTTAATCGTGGTGATGCTACATGCGCTGGTGGCGCTGCGTCGATTCCCTGCGCAGCTTGGTCAGTGGCGGGCACTAAGACGGCACATGAGTGGCATTAACCATAAAGATAGCCATGCGTGGTTTTGGCAGTTGGTTACTGGCTTTATTCTATTTTTCTTAGCGCCTGTGCATATCTTTACCATGATCACTAATCCCGAGATTGGACCGCATCTGTCGGCTGAACGTGTTTATCATGCCAACGCCTGGTTACTGTATGCCTTATTGCTGCCAGCGGTAGTGATCCACGCCATGATTGGTCTTTACCGTGTGGCGGTTAAGTGGGGATTGACGGCTAATAGAGCTGGGCTGCGTAAGGTTGCCAAAGTCTTGATTGTCTATCTGATTAGTATCGGATTACTGAGTCTTATCTCCTACATTTTGATTGGTCGAGAGCTGAGCTTACCTATCACACCATTTGTACCTTGATCGTGAGCACTGTGTCATAAATTAGTGTTTTATGAAGTATTCGATAGTGTTTTGATCTATCTCACGGTTTTGCTTGGGTTTGTGAGCGACATTAGGTGTAAGTGTTTTTGTTTTCGATGGAAACATCACTTATTTCTCGTACTGCGTGGGAGTGTATATGTCGCTAAACAATAAAAAGAATTTAAGCGGATGGCTCGACATGAGCCAGAGTCTATCGGGTGTTATTTTAGCCGTGTTTCTGTGGACCCATCTGGTGTTGGTCTCATCCATCTTATTGGGTGAAGATGCCATGACTTTTGTCGCTAAAACCATGGAGCTGAGTTTTCTGAGTGAAGATGGCCATGGCTATCCGTGGGTGGTTTCACTTATCGCTATCGGTGTTGGCCTGCTAGCATCCATACATGTACTGGTTGCGATGCATAAATTGCCATTAAGCTTGCAGCAGCAGCGTGCCTTAAGGCAGCAGATGAGTGTGATTAACCACGGCGATACTAAGTTATGGGTCTGGCAAGCGATTACGGGTGTAGGCATTTTGTTGCTGTTACCCGTTCACCTTTGGTTAATCGGCAGTGCACCAGAAACCATTGGCCCTGCTGGCAGCGCCGATCGCATTTGGAACCAAGGTGTGTGGATGGTTTATCTACCACTACTTTTATGTGTGGAGCTGCATGCCGCTATAGGTATCTACCGAGTGGCAATTAAATGGGGCTCAGAGCGTGCACTCAATAGCCGCGACAGAATTAAAAAAATTAAAACCATAGTTAGCGTTGTGTTTGTGGTGATTGGCATAGCATCGCTATTAGCTTTTCTCCCTTATGCATGATCGATAACTGATAACGTAAACCTTATACCTCACAACTCTACCGCCCTATTTAAGGAGCAAGCGTGAAACTGATATATACCGATTCTCTCGTTGTTGGCGCAGGGCTGGCAGGGCTAAGAGTCGCCATTGCCTCGAAAGAGCGAGGACTCGACACGGTCGTTCTGTCACTGATCCCCGCAAAGCGATCACACTCGGCTGCGGCCCAAGGCGGGATGCAGGCAAGTCTTGGCAATACAGTAAAAGGCATGGGCGATGATGAAGATGTCCATTTCCAAGATACTGTCAAAGGATCGGATTGGGGCTGTGACCAAGAGGTCGCTCGGATGTTTGCTCATTGTGCACCTAAAGCGGTGCGAGAGCTGGCCAACTGGGGCGTGCCTTGGACACGGGTAACCAAAGGCCCACGTGAGGTCGTGGTCAATGCCGAAAAGGTAACCATTGAAGAAGCTGAAGCGGCTCACGGACTCATTAATGCCCGTGATTTTGGTGGAACCAAGAAGTGGCGCACTTGTTATACGGCAGATGGCACTGGTCACTCATTGCTTTACGCCGTTGACAATAAAGCGATTTCATTAGACATCCCTGTCCATGAGCGTATTGAAGCCTTGTCATTAATCCATGATGGTTCGCGTTGTCATGGTGTGGTGGCACGCTGCCTTATTACTGGAGAGCTCAGGGCTTATATCGCCAAGTCGACCACCATTGCGACAGGTGGTTATGGGCGCATCTATGAGGTTTCAACCAATGCGATTATCTGTGAAGGTATTGGTCAGGCGCTGGCACTGGAAACCGGTGTTGCCAAACTGGGTAATATGGAAGCGGTGCAGTTTCACCCTACAGCAATTGTTCCTGTGGGGATTTTGACCACTGAAGGTTGTCGTGGTGACGGTGGGTTATTACGTGACAAAGATGGCCATCGTTTTATGCCAGATTATGAGCCAGAGAAAAAGGAGCTGGCTTCGCGCGATGTGGTATCCCGCCGTATGACTGAGCATATGCGTAAAGGCAAAGGGGTAGATAGCCCTTACGGCCCACACCTATGGCTAGATATCACTTTACTTGGTCGTAAGCATGTTGAGACTAATTTACGTGAAGTAAAAGAGATTTGCGAAAACTTTTTAGGTATCGATCCGGCCAAAGACTGGATTCCGGTTAGACCGACGCAGCACTACTCAATGGGCGGTATTCGCACCGACGCAACAGGTCAGAGCCCACATTTGAAAGGCTTATTTAGCGTTGGTGAAGCGGCGTGTTGGGACATGCATGGTTTTAATCGCTTAGGGGGCAACTCACTGGCTGAAACCGTTGTGGGCGGTATGATCATTGGTAAATATGTTGCCGACTTCTGTGAGCAAAATGCCTTAGAGATCGATACGGCGCTGGTGGATAAATTTGTTACTCAAGTACGCAGTGAAATTGATGATCTGGTTGAAGGCCAGGGCAGCGAATCTGCATTTGATATTAAGCTTGAGATGCAACGAATTATGATGGATTACGTTGGGATTTTCCGTAACGGCCTAGAGCTTAATAAGGCCGTTGAAGCGCTGCAAGCACTGCTGCTTCGTTCTCGAAATATCGGTTTAACTTGTAAGAAGCGCCATGCAAACCCTGAGCTGGTGGAGGCGCTGAGAGTTAAGCGGATGCTTAAAGTAGCGCTTACGGTTGCGTGTGGTGCCGAGGCTCGCACAGAAAGTCGCGGTGCACATGCCCGAGAAGATTTCCCACAGCGAAATGACAAAGACTGGCTTAACCGCACATTATCGAGCTGGCCGAGTCATGATGCCACGCTGCCAGCGCTTGATTACGAACAGCTTGATGTGATGACGATGGAGTTGCCTCCGGGGTATCGTGGTTATGGGATTAATAATGCCATTGCGCACCCAGACACGGAAAAACGTGAGCAGCAGATCATCGATATATTGAGTAAGTTGCCTGATGAGGCAGACAGGCATGCACGACAACATGCGTCAATGCCCTTTGAAGTCCCCCCTTCTCTACAAGAGAAAAATGAGCGCCTACATGAAAAATCGCTGAGCAATCGCGCGCAGCTTGGAGATGAAACGAAATGAGCCAAGGCAGAACCTTAACCTTCAATATTTTCCGCTATGATCCGCAGGAACCGGGTGATAAGCCTAAAATGGTTAAATACCAGATTGAAGAAGCGCCTGGGATGACAGTGTTTATTGCATTGAATATGCTGAGAGAGAAACAAGATCCTTCACTGCAGTTCGATTTTGTTTGCCGAGCAGGGATCTGTGGCAGTTGTGCCATGGTGATTAATGGGTTTCCCACCCTCGCGTGTCGTACCTTAACCAGTAAATATCCTAAAGCTGAGATCACCTTAATGCCACTGCCTGGTTTTGAGTTGATTGGTGATCTGTCAGTCAATACGGGTAAGTTTATGCGGGAGCTCGCTGAGCGTTTGAAGTTATGGTTGCATCCAAAAGCTGATGAAGTCGATATTCATCGCATTGAAGCCCCTATGGCACCAGAAGAAGCGGCAAAGCTGTATGAGCTGGAACGTTGTGTTGAGTGCGGTGTGTGCGTCTCGGCCTGCGCCACCAAACAGATGCGTGATACGTTTGTTGGTGCGGTGGGCATGATGAAGATCGCTCGGTTTGAGCTAGATAGCCGTGATACCCGCAGTGTTGAAGACTTCTATCATGTGATTGGCAATCAAGATGGGGTATTTGGGTGTATGACCTTGCTTGGTTGTCAGGATAACTGCCCCAAAGATCTACCGCATATGCAGCAAATCGCTTATTTGAGACGTAAAATGGCGACCGCTTTGGTTTAGTCCTCTTCTTTACTGTCCAGTAAAAAGCCTGCTAAATGCAGGCTTTCTTTTTAGGTCGATAAAATTTAGCATGAACAAACCGTTACCACTCGAGCGCTTTATTGATGCAATTAGCTGACTTAATCTTGTTTGTTCGTGTTGCCGATTGTGGCAGTTTGACCGCAGCAGCGCAGGAGTTGGAGATATCGACGGCGGTAGCGAGTGCAGGCCTGAAACGTTTGGAGAAAGCGCTCGATACCGTGTTGTTTATTCGTAGTACTCGCAGTTTACGCTTAACTGAAGCGGGGGAGCGTTACCTTAGTTACTGCCGCTCGGCCCTAGAAGATCTTCGTTTAGGAGAGCAGGCGCTTGCCAGTATTAAAGATAAAATTTCAGGTACATTAAGTATCGCGTTACCTTCTGATGCCGGGCGCAACTTTATTTTGCCTTGGTTAGATCTATTGATGGATGAACATCCGCAGTTGCAGCTAAGGCTTCATCTAGCCGATAGCTTGACCGACTTTTATCATGACAAAATTGATGTGGCGCTGCGTTCAGGCAATCCTAAAGATTCTAATTTAGTCGCCTTTAAAATTTGTGCTGCCCAGCGTGTGTTGTGCGCCTCGCCTGACTATATAAACCGCTATGGCAAGGTCGCAACACTTACCGATCTAGAAAAACATAACTGTTTGTTTTTTATGTTAGATGATCGGAGACATGATCAGTGGTGTTTCTATCAAGATGGACTGGCGCACAAGGTACGGGTATCGGGAAATCGAACATGTAATGATGCTGAAGTCGCGCGCAAGTGGGCGATTGCAGGCAAGGGGATGGTATATAAATCATCGTTAGATTTAGCCGATGATCTTGCGAGCAGTCGGCTGGTACCATTGCTCGAGCAGTATACTGGTGAAAGTGCGGATCTCTATCTTGTCTGCCCTGGTCGGCAGCATGTCACGCCACTGGTGTTACTGCTGCGGGATCATTTGCGTGAACTGTGTCAGCAAAGAATGAATCACTTTTTCAATAAACAGTGAATGGCTGCGCTATAAAAAATGCCGCTGAACTCAATTGAGTTAGCGGCATTTTCGTGAATCTTTTTGATTAGCTCTTAGCGCGTTTCATTGCAGTAAAGAACTCATCATTGGTCTTGGTCATTGCCAGCTTATCGATAAGGAATTCCATACCGCTCACTTCATCCATTGGATTAAGGATTTTACGTAGGATCCACATCTTCTGTAGCTCATCAGGTGTGGTCAATTTCTCTTCACGACGAGTACCAGAGCGATTAAAGTCAATCGCTGGGAAAACACGTTTTTCAGCAGCTTTACGAGAAAGGTGTAACTCTTGGTTACCAGTACCTTTAAATTCTTCGTAAATAACTTCATCCATTTTGGAGCCAGTATCAACCAATGCTGTCGCAATAATGGTTAAGCTACCGCCATGTTCAATGTTACGTGCAGCACCGAAGAAACGCTTTGGACGATGTAGTGCGTTAGCATCAACACCACCAGTAAGTACCTTACCTGATGATGGGATAACCGTATTGTACGCACGAGCAAGACGGGTGATTGAATCCAGTAAGATAACAACATCTTTCTTGTGTTCAACCAAACGCTTGGCTTTCTCAATAACCATTTCCGCTACTTGTACGTGACGGCTGGCTGGTTCATCGAAGGTCGAAGCAATAACTTCACCTTTTACCATGCGTTGCATTTCTGTGACTTCTTCAGGACGTTCGTCAATTAGCAGTACCATCAACACCACTTCAGGGTTGTTGTAGGTGATACTTTGCGCCATGTTTTGCAGTAATAGTGTCTTACCTGCTTTTGGCGGCGCAACAATCAAGCCACGTTGACCTTTACCTATAGGTGAACACAGATCAAGAATACGCGACGTGATATCTTCTGTTGAACCATTAGCACGCTCCATACGCATACGCTCTTCAGCATGCAGAGGGGTAAGGTTTTCAAATAGGATCTTATTACGAGAGTTTTCAGGCTTATCGAAGTTAACTTCGGTTACTTTAAGTAGGGCGAAATAACGTTCTCCCTCTTTTGGAGGACGAATCTTACCGAAGATACTGTCACCCGTGCGCATATTAAAGCGACGGATTTGGCTCGGAGATACATAGATGTCGTCTGGACCCGCTAGATAAGAACCGTCAGAGCTACGTAGGAAACCAAAACCATCTTGAAGAATCTCTAAAACCCCACCACCGAAAATATCTTCGCCGCTTTTTGCGTGGGCTTTAAGGATTGAGAAAATAATGTCCTGCTTGCGAGCGCGGGCCATATTTTCGAGCTTCATGTCTTGGGCGAGTTGTACTAAATCTGAAATCGACGTGTTTTTTAATTCTGATAAATTCATCTTGGTGGGTCTTGTTTTTTACGTGACAATGCCATCTTTGATCTATGGTAGTGCTGATTTAAAGAATATTGATCGGATAGCAAGGAAGTGGGTTAGTTAGAATGAGTCTGGTTATTAAAGTAGCACTAACGAGGCAAGGCGTCTAGAAATTTAGCGACTCCCGACACAATTACTTGATGAAGCTGTGTCGAGAATCACTTTCTATGAGCAAAATGTCATAGGGATCGGAGCATTAGCTGTTTGCTTCGATAAACTCTTTAAGCTGAGTTTTTGATAACGCGCCGACTTTAGTGTCAGCAAGCTCACCATTTTTGAACATAAGCAGCGTAGGGATACCACGTACGCCGTACTTAGCTGGTGAAGCGTTGTTTTGATCAACATTTAGTTTAGCGATAGTAACCTTACCAGCGTATTCATCAGCTACGTCGTCTAGGATTGGGGCGATCATCTTACACGGACCACACCATTCAGCCCAAAAATCAACCAGTACAGGGATCTCTGAGTTGATTACGTCGTTTTCGAAGCTGTCGTCAGTTAAGGTAATAATTTTATCGCTCATGATGTTCTCCAGTTAGGGTGCCATTGCTGGTTTGTTAATGGCTTAACCTGTATATTGGGACTGAAATTTGCTTTTCAAGATATTTTAGCGGCTTTCAGAGGTCTTTTTTTATTAGCCGCTATTTCAAACGATTGAGTTTCTTATTGCAACCCTAACTGGTATGCTGGCGCTATGAGCGAAACACATTTATCAAATCAAAAGTTTGCCGACTTTTCTCTTCATCCAGAGATACAAAAGGCACTAATCGAAAGCGGCTTTGAATATTGCACGCCAATTCAAGCATTATCATTACCGATTTTACTTCAGCACAAAGATATTGCGGGTCAAGCGCAAACAGGTACAGGAAAAACCTTAGCGTTTTTAGTTGCGACCTTTAACCACTTACTTACTACCCCAATTCCTGAAGGTCGTGAAACCAATCAGCCACGCGCTATCGTGATGGCACCGACCCGTGAACTTGCTATTCAAATTGCCAAAGATGCCAACTTACTTGCCAAACACACAGGCTTAAAAGTTGGTATTGTCTATGGCGGCGAAAGCTATGAGGTGCAGCGCAAAGTACTCGACAAAGGTGTCGATATTTTGATTGGTACCACGGGCCGCATTATCGATTATGTGCGTCAAGGCATTATCAATGTTAGTGCTATTCAGGCTGTTGTGCTTGATGAAGCTGATCGTATGTTCGACTTGGGCTTTATCAAAGATATCCGCTTCCTGTTTAGACGTATGCCTGATGCTAAGTCACGTTTAAATATGCTGTTTTCTGCGACATTGTCAATGAAGGTACAGGAGCTGGCTTATGATCATATGAATGAGCCTGAGAAAGTCGAGATTGCACCAAGCGAAAAGACATCGAAAAATATTACAGAAGAGATCTTCTATCCTTCACAGGAAGAGAAGATGCGCTTGCTGCTGACCTTGATTGAAGAGGATTGGCCTGAAAAAGCGATCGTATTCTCAAATACCAAGCACAGCTGTGAAAACCTTTGGGCATGGCTTGAAGGTGACGGACATCGTGTCGGTTTGCTCACTGGTGATGTGCCGCAAAAGAAACGTATTCGTATTCTTGAGCAGTTTACCAGCGGTCAACTAGATATCTTGGTGGCAACTGATGTGGCGGCTCGAGGCCTACATATTTCTGATGTATCACACGTCTATAACTATGATCTTCCTGATGATTGTGAAGACTATGTACACCGCATTGGTCGTACTGGTCGTGCTGGTCAAAAAGGGGCTTCAATCAGTTTTGCCTGTGAAGAATACGCGCTTAACCTACCTGCAATTGAAGGCTACATTCAGCATTCGATTCCTGTGACCAATTACGATAGCGAAGCACTGTTGGAAGATATTCCGACACCTGTACGCATTCATCGTAAGCATACGCCTCGTCCAGGTGGTCGTTCAGGAAGTGGCAAGCCACAAGGTGGTCGTCCTGGTGCTCGTCCAAGACGTCATGATAGGACACGTAGACATAGCTAAATGATCAGCTCTCCCTCGTTGCCGCGTTATGCGGCCATTACCTTAGGTTCAAATAGTTTTAATATGCTGGTGGCGCAGACCGTCGCCGGCAAACCTAAAGTCGTGGCCAAATATAAGCGTAAAGTGCGCTTGGCCGAGGGAATTTGTGCTGATGGTATGTTGAATGAAACCGTGTTTGCTCGCGGACTCGATTGCCTCGAGATGTTTGCCAATATGCTCGATAAAGAGGGAGTCAGTCGCGACAATATCGCAGTTATTGCTACTGCAACGCTTCGAAGTGTGACGAATGCCGATGACTTTTGTGCAGCGGCGTTGCCGATACTCGGTCACCCGATTGAGATCATTACTGGACTGCGTGAGGCTGAGCTTATCTATCAGGGTATGGCTGCCACTACTCATGGTGAAGGGCGACGTCTAGTTATCGATATCGGTGGCGCCAGTACCGAGTTTATTATCGGTGATGGTACGCAATTATTGCTTAAAAGCAGCTTGCCGATGGGCTGTGTGACCTTTAACCATCAATTCTTTAGTAGTTTTCCCTTTCAGCAATTGGATTTCGATGCTGCTCAACGCCAAGTTGAATTAGCATTAGGAACCTATCGTGGCGAACTGATTAAGTATGGTTGGCACGGCGTAGTTGGCGCATCTGGCACGGTTCAATCTGTGGTGGAATTGCTTAACGCACGAGGCTTGTCTGAGACCATTACTCCTGCAGTACTTAAACAATTGCAACAAGAGGTGTTTGCTCAGAGTGATATCAGCATGAGGGATATCATTGGTTTGCACCCTGAGCGCGCCCCGACTTTTGCATCTGGCATCGCTATTCTGCTCGCTCTTTT
Organism: Shewanella colwelliana ATCC 39565; assembly: GCF_000518705.1. GTDB lineage: Bacteria > Pseudomonadota > Gammaproteobacteria > Enterobacterales > Shewanellaceae > Shewanella > Shewanella colwelliana. The sequence continues at coordinate 632 of NZ_JAEC01000037.1, read as the reverse complement.
TAACCTGCTTAACATCGAATCACTGCATCTATCTGGTGGTGCCTTACGTGAAGGTGTATTACAGCAGCTTGCAGACCGTATTGTAAGCAGTGTAACGGCTAGCGTTTAACCTCTATCCTCTCTTTTAATCTACTGATCTATCAATCTTATCTGGGTTAATTACTCAATTAACTGCCGCTGTGGATAGTGTTCCTATCTTCGCTCTTTTCTTACGTCTTGTTTTAAAGCCTGTCAAAAACTCATTTAGTTAACATTCGCTTATTGTATATTGAAGATTGTATAAAATATGTATGTAGTGGCATAGTTAATTTGGCCATCTAGTATGAGGTGATATCATCACCTCATAAGTTAACAGGTGACACTATGACGAAACGTACAAGAAGACTTTTTAGTGCTGAGTTCAAACTCGAATCTGCTCAATTAGTTTTAGACCAAAATTACTCCATTGTTGAAGCGGCGAAAGCAATGAATGTGGGCAAGTCGACCATGGAAAAATGGGTTCGACAGTTAAGAGAAGAACGACAAGGTAAGCAACCGAAAGCATCGCCTATAACGCCCGAACAGATTGAAATACGAGAGCTGAAAAAGCAACTGGCTCGCCTCCAGGAGCATAATGAAATATTAAAAAAGGC
>NZ_JAEC01000036.1:6914-42726 GCF_000518705.1 Shewanella colwelliana ATCC 39565 | reverse complement strand
GTTATTTAGGCGTTACCGTATATCAGCTTGCCATTCTTTCCCTAATAATAATCATCACTTTAAGAGCTTTGACTCTAACCAATTTCTGTCCAGAAACGATTTAACTTCTGATTGCCTAAGTCATACTAATAAGGCTAAATCGAAGAGAATGAAAACTCGGTGTAGGTGCGGCTGTGGCCTTCCGTGACATGGATGTCACGGCAGAGCCTACAGGGAACGTACTTGCGGCGTGTCACAGAAGTACCTGCACGAATAGCCTGCTGCAAGCAATTCAAAACAATGAAAGTCAACGCTACCATCAATAAATAAAAACAACTTCGTCAAATGTCACAAGCCAAAAATGCCAACACCTTCATTCCAAGGCAAACACACTTTTGTCCAGAAACGATTTAACTTGTGATTGCCCAAGTGATAGCAGCAAGGTTAAATCGAAGAGATAGAAAGCTCGGTGCGAACTCAGTTGTGACCTTCTGAGGCATGGCCGCTCTCTGACATCCATGTCATCGCGGCATTTGTGAATCCATTCACGTCAGATACCGAGGTAGAGCTCACATGGAAGTGCTCGAACAACGTCCATGTCTAAAAGCCAGTTCGGCGTCCATGCCTCTCGTTCGTAAGCACGCAGCTACGCTTCTCTCACCGTGTCACAAATGTGTTTGCACGTGGGGCCTGCTGCAAGCAATTCAAAACAATGTAAAGTCAACGCTACCGTCAGCGAAATAAAAACCAATACAGCCAAATGTTATAAGCCAAAAATGCCAACACCTTCATTCGAAGGTCTGCTTATTTTTGTTCAAAAATGAGTTAACTTTTGGTTATCCAAGAGATACCTGTAAGGCTAAATCGAAGAGAGTGATAATTTGGTGTAGGCATGGAGGTGGGCGTTAACAGCCTGCTGCAGGCAATTGATGAACCATGAAGCCATGGTTCGCAGAGCCCTTTAAAATTTCAAGTCGGCTGAACGCAAAACAATTGAAACAGCGCTTCGCCTATCAAATCGCCATTGAGACCTTGTGCAGCTACAGGTGAGCTACCTTATTTAAAGGTATACAGCAGGTTAAAGGTGGTGACTGTATCCGTCTGTTTAGAGTCTTCTGGCACTATCTCAGTATATTTAACGTTCATGCCAATCTTAAACGCCCAATCTTGGAACAGGGTGTTCTTGTAACTCATATCTAAGGTCAGTGTGTTGTTGTTCTCGCCGACTTCGGCGGTGAGATCGGCATTGAAGCTAGTATATTCGTGGATTTTTTGCTCAAATTTCGCCGCTGTACGTAAAATGATGTCGCGGTCGGCTTCAGGGCTGGGTTCCGATTCGCTCCCTTGAGGTAGGTTATATCGATAACCTGGGCCTATCTCTAAACTTAGTTTTGTACGGTCACCGCCAATGGCGTCAAAACCATAACCCGTGGAAACGGTTGAGATGCGGGTGTAACTACCAAACCTGTCTTCGGTAAAGTCACCCCGAGCAAAGACGTAACCGCTATAGAATTTGTAACTTGACTGGAGCTCTACATCATATTTCTCAGCGGTGGTCTTCTCTGAGTCGGCAGCGTAATAGGCTTTAAAAACACCTTCCTGTCTAAAGATATCCGTGTCGTAGACAAGTTTGGTGCGGCCATTAAAGCTACTCGACTCTGTGTTACCGGTATTGACCTGCAGCCCGGCTTCTATCTCGGCGGTAAAGTCGCTCGGTGGCTCTTGATAGTCAGGTGGCACTAACGCCCAGATACTTTGAGATAAAAGTATGGTGGTGAAAAATAGAGAAGCTCTTAACATTATTTTTATTCTTGTACGGCTTGAGTAAAGGGACCATCGCAATAGTTCACCATCATACCGTTTCATCGTTCAATCGGCAAAGTGAATAGCTAAAGATATCACTTGAGTTATTGGCACTTCCCATGTAATATTCCGCGGCTTAATTCAGTCACTTTAATTAGTTCCTTGCCTCCATTTGGTCTGACTGAGCCAACAACGAGGCTAGATAACCGTAAGGAGCAAAAAATGCGTCATTATGAAATCGTATTTTTAGTTCACCCTGATCAGAGTGAACAAGTGCCAGGTATGATCGAACGTTACACGGGTATTCTTACCCAAGCTGGCGGTCAAGTTCACCGTTTAGAAGATTGGGGCCGTCGTCAATTGGCTTACCCAATCATCGAATTGCATAAAGCTCACTATGTTCTTATGAACGTTGAAGCTACTGCAGAATCGGTTGAAGAGCTAGAAACAGCTTTCCGTTTCAACGACGCTGTTCTTCGTAGCATGGTTATGCGCACTAAAGGTGCCATCACTGAAGCTTCTCCAATGGCTAAAGCGAAAGACGAGCGTGATTCACGTCGTTCTAGCGAAGATCGCCCAGCTGCTACTGAAGCAACTGAAGCATCTGCAGAAGCCACTGAAAACACAGCAGAGTAAGTTTATTTGTGGCCACCAATCACTTGGTGTTGTCTGGAACTATAAATCGTTCTAGAAGCTTTAAAAGCCCAGCGGGCATTGCGCATTGCGTAATTATGTTGGAACACAAATCGCAGGTTTATGAAGCTGAAATGCTCAGAAACGTTTACTGCCAGATACAAGTTATATTTAGTGGCGAGCGCTTTGAAAGCGTAACAGACAAACTGAAATCCGGTGTGGATATCGAGGTACAAGGTTTTATCGCACTTCAACAAGGGCGAAATGGCCAAAACCGTTTGGTATTACACGCTGAAAATGTCGAATTGAAAACTTAGGAGACTGTCACATGGCACGTTATTTCCGTCGTCGCAAGTTCTGCCGTTTCACTGCAGAAGGCGTTACAGAGATCGATTACAAAGATATCGCTACTCTAAAGAACTACATCACTGAAAGTGGTAAAATTGTTCCTAGCCGTATCACTGGTACAAACGCTAAATATCAACGTCAACTAGCTCGCGCTATCAAGCGTGCTCGTTATCTTTCTCTACTGCCGTACACTGATTTACATCAGTAATACTGCATCAATTTAGAGGAATATAAAATGAACGTTATTTTACTAGATAAAATCGCTAACCTAGGTAACTTGGGTGACCAAGTTTCTGTAAAAGCGGGTTACGCACGTAACTACCTTTTACCACAAGGTAAAGCTGTTGTTGCTAACGCTGCTAACACTGAAGTTTTTGAAGCACGTCGTGCTGAACTAGAAGCTAAGTTAGCTGCTGACCTAGCTGCTGCAAACGAGCGCGCTGAGAAAATCAACGCACTTGAGCCTGTTGTTATCGCTTCTAAAGCGGGTGATGAAGGTAAGCTATTCGGTTCAATTGGTAACCGTGATATCGCTGATGCAGTAACTGCTGCTGGTGTTGAACTTGCTAAGAGCGAAGTTCGTCTTCCACTAGGTGCTATCCGCACTACTGGTGAATACGAAATTGATGTTCAAGTTCACACTGAAGTTAAAGCTGTTGTTAAAGTTTCTGTTGTTGCAGAAGACTAATACCTCAGTTTAAGAGCTTTAAAGAAAACACCGCACTAAGTTGATTAGGCGGTGTTTTTTTGTGCCTGAAATATGTTAAGAAACTAGAAGCTAGAAGCTAGAAGCTAGAAGCTAGAAGCTAGAAGCTAGAAGCTAGAAGCTACTTAGGGGCTAGGGCGGCGGTTTACAAACCAGCAGCCGACGAAGTCTGCGATCTCCTAGGGCTTAGCCCGTTCTAGCAGCCACGCAGTGGCGATCTCGAGGCTAAAACAGACTGGCCCTTTAAGCGTTAGTTTGTCACTAACTCCAGCTCTTTGATCAAGTTGTCGGCATGGTCAACTTCATCCATCATCCATAAGGTATAGCGAATATCGACATGCACTGCACGAGTGATGGTCGGGTTAAAGAACCAATCTTTAGTGATGGCTTCATAGGTAGAATCGAAGTTAAGTCCAACCAAATCTCCTTGGCCATTGAAGACTGGCGAGCCTGAGTTACCGCCAGTGGTGTCGACACTGGACAAGAAGTTAACTGGCACCGAGCCAAAGCTCTCAGGTTTATCCAAACAAGAGAATAGACGGCATAACCAAGACGCAGGGTCTTGGTAGACGCTCTCCACCATATGGCGTCCATAGCGTTTAGCCTTAATCGCATCTAACACCTTTTGTGGGGCGTCAAATGGTGCTATGCCTGTGTGCTTGGCGACGATTCCTTCTAGGCGAGTGAAAGGTTGCTTATAGAGCGCATCCTTTGACTGATAGCCATCAACCATGCCGTAAGTAATACGCAAGGTACCGTTGGCATCAGGGTAAACAGGCCAGTTGTTGGCTTTGTAATAGGCTATCACCGCTTCCATGTAGTCAGGACGGGCTTTTGACAGCTTTCCAGCCAAGGTTTTTTGCGCTGTCTCTTGCGCCATATTGGTATCATATAGCGCAACCGCTAGGCGAATAAACGGATCGGCACTGGTTTCAAATGCTGCAACATCCGCATCCATCCATGCTAAACGCTTAGCTTGGTCCGTTAAGCCTGTTAATGAGTAGAGGCCATCTAACTTATCAGATAAGGTGATGTTACTGTCATCACTGTTAAGCATCTTATCTAACGCCTCAACCCGATGGTCTTGCGTCAGATAGGCATTGAGATCTTGCAGCCACAATGTCTTATCCATCGACAAGTCAAAACTGCTGTCTAAACGCATAAGACGCGCCGTGAACATCTTCATGTCACGTGATTGGTAACCCTCTTCACGCTGTGCATCTGACTTGGTCTTCTCTTTCGCTAGGCGATAAAGCTGTTTAGCGGTTGAGAGCAGTGCACTCGATTGTGCATTTTCAAAGTAGTAACGGGTTTGCAGGGCATGACGCTGGTCAATCAATAAGGTTTCGAGCTTATCGAACTGAGCTTGATAGCTTTGATATTGCGTATCAGCGGCAAGCCACTGGCGAAAATCATCTTCACGAGCTTGCTTGATACCTGCAATATCAGTGGCTTTAAAACCATCGAGTAGGCCGTTGTACTTTTTCATGCGGTTAGCCATAGAAGCTAGGCTGCCAGCATATTTCAGTTTGATATTGCTATCTTGATTGCCCATCGCTTCGATAGTATCGATGCGTAGCTGATAACGCTCAGCATAAGTGGGGTAGAGCCAGTTACTGGCAAACTTAAGTTCGCTGGTTAAACGGTAACGGCTGGTAGAGCCTGGATAACCGGCAACAAACACGCCGTCTCCAGCTTTAACGCCATCAGCATTTATCTTTAAATAGCTCTTTGGCTTAAACGGGACGTTGTCTTCGCTATAAGCTGCAGGTTTACCATCTTGACCAACGTAGGCGCGTAAGAAGGTAAAGTCGCCTGAGTGGCGTGGATATTCGTAATTGTCGATATCACCACCAAAGGCACCCACACTTTCTGGTGGTGCATAGACTAAACGAACGTCACGAATGATCAGCTGTTTAATTAGGTAGTATTCTAAGCCATTGTGAAAACTGCGCACAGAGCAACGGTAGTTTTCATCGCTTTCACACTCTTTAATTAATGCCTTACGATTTGCTTGGATGGTTTCAAAGCGTTTTAGCGGGTCATCACTCAAGCCCGTTTTGACCTCGGCACTGACATCGGTGACCGCTTCTGTAATATAGAGGCGTTCGTTAGGTCCTGCAGAAGGTTCATCTTTTTGCTGCTTAGCTAAAAAACCATCGGCGATGTAGTTGTGCTCTTTTTTACTGTTGTATTGTATGGCTCGATACGCGCAGTGATGATTTGTGACAACTAAACCTTGGGGCGACACGAAACTGGCGGTACAATAGCCCAGCCCGACAACGGCGTTCATTGGGTACTGGGTGAGATCGGCAAGTTGTTTTGCTGGAATTTCAATACCACGTTCGCTAAGTTTGTCTGCGATCGAAGGCATTTGATAAGGTTGCCATTGCCCTTCATCGGCAATAACAATGCCTGATGACAGCATTAAGGCTGCAACCAATGCTTTGCGCATGTTTATTCCTTAATTATTATAGAGAGTTGTGAACGAACAGAGTCTTATGTTCTGTTAATGTTCTGCTTGACCCCGGTTTTATACCATATTTTGCCTAATCGTTGGAAATTTGGAGAGTTAATGGCACAGCAAGGTGGTTTTCAGGCTAAGAAGAAGCCAAGAGATATACAGATGGATGCATTGAAAATGCCGCCCCATTCTATTGAAGCGGAGCAGTCTGTTCTCGGTGGCTTGATGTTAGATTCAGACGCTTGGGATAAAGTGGCCGAAGCTGTGGTGAAAGAGGATTTCTACTCTCGCTCTCACAAGATGATCTTTATGGCAATGGAGTCGCTAGTTGCTGCGGGGCAACCGATAGATTTGATCACCGTCTCTGAGCAGTTAGAAGTTGAAGATAGCCTCGAAGATGCGGGGGGCTTTGCCTACATAGGCGAGATTGCTAAAAATACCCCAAGTGCCGGTAATATTCTCTCTTATGCGTCTATTGTTCGTGAACGTGCGGTTGTACGTGAAATGATCAAAGTGGCCAACGAAATAGCCGATGCGGGTTTTAACCCTGAAGGACGTAACTCAGGTGAACTACTGGATTTGGCCGAAAGCAAGGTCTTTAAGATCGCTGAGCAACGCGCTAACGCCAATGAGGGGCCTGAGGGCATTAAGACCATTTTGGAAAAAACGGTCGATAAAATCGAAGAGCTATATAATAACCCGCATAACGGTGTAACCGGAGTATCTAGTGGCTTTGGCGACTTAGATAAGATGACCGCAGGTTTCCAATCTGGTGACCTAGTTATTGTGGCGGCTCGTCCATCTATGGGTAAAACCACGTTTGCGATGAACTTGTGTGAGCAAGCGGCGCTCAATGAAGATAAGCCAGTGCTTATTTTTAGTCTTGAGATGCCTTCAGAACAGATCATGATGCGTATGTTGGCGTCACTGGGTCGTGTTGACCAAACCAAAATCCGTACCGGTCAGCTTGATGACGATGATTGGGCGCGTGTATCTTCAACCATGGGGATCATGCTCGAGCAGGGTAAGATGTATATCGATGATGGCTCGGGTTTAACGCCAACAGAAGTACGTAGCCGTGCTCGCCGTATTGCGCGTGAATATGGTGGGTTGTCGATGATCATGATCGATTACCTTCAATTGATGCAAGTGCCCGCTCTATCAGATAATCGTACCCTAGAGATCGCTGAAATTTCACGTTCGCTTAAGGCGCTGGCTAAAGAGTTAGAGATCCCCGTTATCGCGCTATCGCAGCTCAACCGTTCATTGGAGCAACGTGCTGATAAACGCCCCGTGAACTCGGATTTGCGTGAATCCGGATCCATTGAGCAAGATGCCGATTTGATCATGTTTATTTATCGTGACGAAGTGTATAACAACGACTCTGAAGATAAAGGGACGGCGGAGATTATTATTGGTAAGCAACGTAACGGGCCGATTGGACGTGTGCGTTTGGTTTTCCAAGGGCAATATTCTCGTTTTGATAACTACGCTGGTCCTCAGTTCGAAGAAGATTAATCAAGACGGTTCATTGGGTTAAATTAAACTTGATTTAAGTAGCCCGTTGAACCCGGTTTTTACGTTACCCTCTGTTAAGTGATAGCGTCATAATATTTAAGGTTACTGTTTGAAACCCTTTCCTCGTGCAGAGATCAGCGGCGTTGCGCTGAAATCTAATTTACAACGTTTACGTGAACTGGCGCCTAATAGCCGGGTCATGGCGGTTGTTAAGGCTAATGGTTATGGCCATGGCTTACTCAATGTGGCCAATTGTCTATCTAGCGCCGATGGCTTTGGGCTGGCGCGGCTTGAGGAAGCGCTGGAACTCAGAGCTGGCGGTGTTTCGGCCAAGTTGTTGCTGTTAGAAGGTTTCTTTCGTCAGTCTGATTTAGCTTTACTGGTGCAACATGACATTGAAACTGTTGTGCATCATGAGTCACAAATCGAAATGCTGGAAAGCGCACAGTTGGCAAAACCAGTAACCGTGTGGATGAAAGTCGATTCGGGTATGCACCGTCTGGGCTTTAATCTAGAACAGTTTAATGACACCTATCAACGTTTAATGCAGTGTCCACAGGTGGCTAAGCCTATCCACTTAATGACCCATTTTGCTTGTGCCGATGAGCCCAATAACCCAGCGACCGCTGAGCAAACTCAGCGTTTCAATACGATGACGCAAGGGCTGCCGGGTGAGCGGACGTTAGCAAACTCAGCTGCCGCCCTTTATTGGCAAGAGACTCAAGCCGATTGGATTCGCCCAGGTATCGCGCTTTACGGGGTTTCCCCAGTTGCGGGCGACTTTGGGAGTAATCATGGTTTAATTCCTGCGATGGAATTAATGTCTCGTCTTATTGCTGTGCGCGATCATAAAGCGGGCGATCCCGTTGGCTATGGGAGTTATTGGCATGCTAAAAAGGATACCAAGTTAGGCGTTGTTGCCATTGGCTATGGCGATGGCTATCCGCGTAATGCACCGGAAGGGACACCTGTTTGGATAAATGGTCGCTTGGTGCCTATTGTCGGTCGAGTATCGATGGATATGCTCACGGTTGATCTGGGTATCGATGCAATTGATGTCGTTGGTGATGATGTTATGTTATGGGGAAAAACCCTGCCCGTAGAAGATGTTGCCGAGCATATCGGGACTATTGCTTATGAGCTAGTCACCAAGCTTACCCCCCGTGTAGCAGTGTGTTTGGACTGATCACTGCCCAATAGATTCCAGTTGTAAATCGACTCTGTCATGCCGGATGCAATGAGTCGATTTGGAAATTTTCCTCCTTGAATGTTTTAAATTACCCTCGTTTAATCGTGGCTGGTAGCAGCTTGTTAGTTAGTGCCGCCGCGTGGTCAACACAAGAGATTGATGAGCCTGTTGAGTCAACAGACCTGGAGCGGTCCCAGTCTTTGAAAAGTGAGTTTATTGCCGTTCCCTTTATTTTTTCAACTGAAACATTAAGTACGGCCGTTGGCGGTGCAGGTGTGTTAAAGCATGCCGGCCAAATGCAGGCTTCTGTGCTTGCCGTGGGACTTGGCAGTGCCAATGATTCATGGGTGACTTATTTGGCTGCTAATTCTTATCAGCTACCTAAGCTAGAGCAATGGTTATTTTCAGCCGAATTCTATCGTGCCAGTTATAAGCAGGGGATCTACTTTATCGACACAGATCGTGGCGAGTCAATGCTGGCTGCTAACCAGCCAAGTAGCGGTCAATTAACTGAGACTGAACGTGTTATAACCCTTGGCGATGAGTCATATGCTAAGTTGCACATGAAGTATGTTTTGCCGTGGGGTCGAGGGGTTAATGGTGCAGCTAAGTCACTTGTCCCAGCAACAGAGGCACTCTCTTGGAATCCACTCACCTCAGGTGTTAGTAGCCTTACCGTAAGCCCGTTTTATCGAATGCAGCAGCTACAAGGCTATGATTATCTACCTGATGAGTCTCAAGGCGTAGCGTTGCAATTGGGCTGGGACAACAGAGACAATGGCAAAAACAGTACTCAAGGCGGGCAAACTCGCCTGACACTGACGCGTGATTTTGGCAGTGCATCGCGCAGTAGTTGGACGACTTGGGAATTTGAACAAAGCTTGTTTCTGTCTTTAGGTCAAAGTGACTGGTTTGCCAAACAAGTGCTAGCGTTTAATCTTTACTTAGCGGATACGCCCACATTGCAAAGTGGCAATCTAGATACTGGCGAATATCATCGCCCGCCGAGTTTTGTGGGTGTCTCTTTAGGTGGGTTTAATAAGCTTAGAGGGTATGCTGGTCAGCAGTTTGTCGGCCGCAGTGCGGTATTGTACTCCGCTGAGTACCGTATGCAGCCTAAATGGCAACCATTAACGACTTTGCCTCTTTTTAATTTGTACCACATACCTTGGTGGCAGTGGACACTGTTTGCTGAAACCGGGCAAGTGAGTGATGAGTTTACTGTTGAGAGCTTGCACCAAGACATGAAATGGACATTAGGGGCGGGTGTGCGATTTGAGGTTGAGGGGATTGTGGTTCGCACCGACTTTGCTGTGAGTGAGCAAGGAGGTCAGTTTTGGGTGATGGTGAATCAGCCGTTCTAGCCCCGCAGGGCTAACGTCTGATCAGCTTTCGAAGCAGATCTCGATATAGGCATTTCCCCAGTTGCTGGTGAACGGCATGATGATTTTTTTGCCATCAGATTTATGTGCGATTGTATGACCTTTTCCTGAGACGACGATAGGCGTAGCCATTTCAAATTCGTAACCTTTATCACCCAAAAGGTTTTTTGCACCACCAGTGACCATATTGGTTATTTCACCAACTAAGTCAGTTACTTCTTCATTGATGCTGCTGGGCTTTTCACCGAGCATACTATTCATTATTTCAAGGATGAGTGGTTCTTCAAAGGTGATCGACAGTGACCCCTTGGTCTGAGGCCCAACCATGCCAATTAAGCCAGACACGTCTCCCTTGGCTAAGTTATCTTTTTTCAGGTTAGGTTTACCTGGGGTTAGGCTCATATTTGCCATGGTTTGCAATACGTTGAGCAAAGACTCCAAAAAAGGGTTGATAAAGTTAACATTCATCTGACGTTAGGCTCCATTTCTGACGTTAAGCGTTATATAAGCTTAGGTGAAGTTTTATCTTATAGCTTGAATTATCATCATTAACCTTAGCATAGATAATAGAAGGTTAAGCATAACTTTTTATACTAACTCTATGTTACATTTGATATTTGTGATGCTGCTATCGCATCTACTCTAAGCCAGCCACCCATGAAATCGTTGAAATTTGATTGCTGTGTATCATTAGCGCTAAGCCAATGTGGTACCCATTTACTGGGGAGAAGAAACGGCATTCTAGGGTGGTAGTCAGCGCAAAGTTGATTCGCGGAGGTGGTTAGTGTAACGACCTGTCGGTTGGCCGATTCATTGAAAAACTGTATGCCAGCCATGAATAGTGGCCTATCTGATACATGACGAAATAGATACTTTTGTTTGGCTGTGTTTGTACCAGAAGACCACTCGTACCAGCCCGAACAGGGAATGATACAACGCGCAGTTTTATAGGCCTTTGCGAAGGTTTTTTTGTGCGCTGCGGTCTCTTGCTGCGCATTGATGATTAGCGCTTTGGACCACGATGGCTTAATCCCCCATGTTGCGCTGCGCTGGTGCATTAGGCCTTCTTCTAAGGTTACTATGTCTAAAGACTGAGTTGGATGGAGATCCAGTTGTTGCTGCGAGGCAAAGGTTAATCCAAGCGCATCACTGACCCATTGATTGAGTGGATCGGCAATGATATTGAGGCGACCACACATCATGGGCTCCGTTTCAGTCGTTAAGGGGTGAATCTATCATAGCCTGAAAATGTGAGTTTGAGGCATTGGCCACGCTATTGATTGTGCAAACCTGTGCAATTGTTCAGCGACCAGTGTAAAATGCGCGGCCACCTCTAGAGTGAGGGCTGCTAAACTATGGGTTACTCTTTTTTATGTCGTTAAATACCATGCCATCAACTATTAATCGCACCTTTTCAATTGCCCCTATGCTGGATTGGACTGACAGGCATTATCGCTATTTTGCGCGGCTGATGTCGGCGCAAGCTTTGCTATATACCGAGATGGTGACGACCGGGGCGATAATCCACGGTAAAGGTGATTATTTGGCCTATAACGATGAGGAGCACCCGTTAGCGCTTCAGTTAGGCGGGTCTAATGCCGTTGATTTAGCAACGTGCGCTAAGCTGGCGGCTGAGCGTGGCTATGATGAGATAAATCTCAACGTAGGCTGCCCATCGGATCGTGTTCAAAATGGTCGCTTTGGTGCTTGTTTAATGGCTGAGCCAGAACTGGTTGCTCAATGTGTCGAGGCGATGCGAGCTGTGGTCGATATTCCTGTCACCGTGAAGACACGTATTGGTATTGACGAGCAAGATAGCTACGAGTTTCTAACTCAGTTCATCGATACTGTGAGTGCAGCTGGCTGCGATACTTTTATCATCCACGCTAGAAAGGCGTGGCTACAAGGTCTTAGTCCAAAAGAGAATCGCGAAATCCCGGAGTTAGATTATCCTCGAGTCTACCAATTGAAGCGGGATTACCCGCACTTGAACCTTTCGCTCAACGGTGGTGTTAAGACCTTAACCCAGTGCGCGGAGCACTTAGCGCATGTTGATGGTGTGATGGTTGGACGAGAAGCTTACCAAAACCCTTACATGCTGGCACAGGTCGATCAACGGTTATGTGGTGAAGACAAACCTGTTTTGAGTCGAGATGCTGTTTTGGAGAAAATGATTCCTTATATAGAGAAACATTTACAAGATGGTGGACGACTAAACCATATCACTCGGCATATTACTGGGCTGTACCAAGGTGAGGTGGGGTCACGCGCATGGCGACGTTATGTCAGTGAAAATGCACATAAGCCTGGCGCAGGTATCGAAGTACTACACCAAGCTCGGGCGAGTATGGATTTAAAATAATATATAATTCAATTAAATAGTTGTTTTTTAGGTAAGCCTCCATATTAAATGGAGGCTTTTTTATTGTCTGTTCTTCAGCGTCTTACTGCGAGTTAGTGAATTTAACCAGCCAATAGTGAAACTCGCTATTTAGTTCCCGTGCTACATCGAACGATTTCTCCTTATCGCTATCATATTCTGTTTTTATATCATTAAAACAATATCTTATCTGTATTTAAAAAAGTTGGCACACCCTTTGTATTATCTTACTTGTCACAATCAATATGAAAAGGAAGACATCATGAACAAGCTAACTAAAGTATCACTAATCGCTTCATTGCTCGTTGGCGCAAGCTTCTCTGCAACGGCAGATGACTTTATCCCTACGAATATTAGCGCAACGTTAGAACGTAACATTTCGGCTCAGATGCAAGAGATGATGACTGTTGCGCAAAGAGAGTTAAGCCTTTCGGTTCAGGCGCAGTTGTCGGAGTCACTATTTGATAGCAGCGTTGAGCAGCAGGCCTTGAGTGTTGCCGAAGCGTCTAATCAAAACGACGAGACAGTGATTACCAGTGCAATGGTTAAGGAATAACAGTAATGATGTTTGAACTTGCAGCGTTATTGTTTTTACCCGTGTTGAGCTTTGCATTATGTGCGGCGGTCGTCTGTAGCTTTAGATGGCACAAAGTTATCTAACAAGATGCCGAGCTCAATGAGTTTTACGCCTTATATCTTAATTGACGAGGCAAAAGTTGGAGTTTGAAATGAACATTGATGATCTAGTTACTCGCTTAAAACGTCCAAGAAGAATGGTATGTGGTGTCGCTGCCATGACCGCCGATAAGTTTGATTGGTCATGTTTATGGACTCGTGTTGTGTGGGCGCTTGCCGTGGCGATGAACCCTGCGATGGGACTATTAGTTTATTTTGTATTGGCGTTGGTACTGCCAAAATGGCAACGGGAAATTTAGTCTGTGATGACAAACACTGGCAAAGGAGTTTCATTGAGTCAGCGCTTACTCGATATTACGGTCGCTGCAGCAGGAATCGTGACAGTGGGTGTATTGGTGCTCTTTCTCGCTAACTATCTCGAGCATTCATTTTTTTACATTAGCCTTGAGTCTTTGCAATGGATGGATATCGGACTTTGGGCTACCGCATTGACCTGCGCGGTACTGTTTAGCATTTTAGTTTGGGTTACATTGGCATTTAGTGTCATCGCGGTTGTTGCATCAGTGTGCGTGCTTATCGCCATTATCATGATGTTTTTAGGTTTCTCTTTAATTTGGCCGATTTTATTATTGCTCATTGCCGCATGGGGCATAGGCCAAGCTAGTCAGTTAGACTAGCCGTTATTCATACTCTCTTCGACTAGCCGTTAAGCGTTATTTACTCAGAAAGGCTCTAAATTGTGCCTTCGCCTCGTCACTTTGTAACCTAATGGCAAACTGCTTTAACTCTTTTTGCATTTGCGCCCTCACGACTTCGATGTCATCACGCATTAATTGCCTGCTTGCTTGTAGTGCCTGAGGGGGTTTGCTCGCCAATTTAATTGCTTGAGATAACGAGAATTCAATCAGGTTCTCTGAGTCAACAACCGCATTAATGATATTAAGGGTATGCGCTTTAGCTGCGTCAAAGGACTCACCTAAAAGTAGCAGTTCGGCGGCTTTCTGTTGGCCCATTAACCTAGGAAGTAGCAAGCTCGCTCCAGCTTCAGGGACCAAGGCTAAGTTGACAAAAGGCAGTTGGAATTTAGCCTTATTATCAGCGTAAACAAGATCGCAATGCAGTAACAAAGTCGTGCCTATGCCCACCGCTGGTCCAGTGACTGCTGCGACGACAGGTTTTTTTAGATCCAGTAGGGTAAATAGAAAAGTAAACGCGGGATGTTCTGGTCCTAAGTCACTATTTTTTAAAAAGTCAGCAACATCATTACCAGAGGTGAAACAATCATTTTGGCCTTTAATCATAAAGGCGTTAATTCCGTTGTCGGACTCCCCTTGGATAAGGTATTCTGTGAGTTGAGTGTACATTTCGAGGCTAAGCGCATTGCGTTTTTCTGGGCGATTGATTGTGATGATACGAACGCCCTGCTCATCCTGAATTTGAACGGTACTCATAGGTCAATATTCCTTATTTGGCTAAATGAGATAAAAAGGAGTTTAAGACATTGAAACATATTTTCAAACATGCGTTTAATTTAGTGTTGCTATCATGCACTTCATTTTCAGTTTTGGCAAATGTGATGCTGGTTGATGGCTATGTTCGAGCAATGCCGCCAAGTGTGCCCAATACCGCTGCTTATTTTAATTTGATGAATCATGGCCCAGCGGTGAAATTGGTTGCAGTGACAACAGATGTCGCAAACGAGGCACAACTGCACACGCTAGTTGAAGAGAATGGTGTGGTTAAAATGCGTCAGCAATCGAGCTTTAACCTAGAGGAGCACGGTCATTTAACGCTCGCTCCTTCTGGCGACCACATTATGTTGCTGGGCTTGAAAAAACCGTTAGTTGTTGGAGAAAGCGTTGATTTAACCCTGACGTTTGACAACGGTACTAAGCAGACGATCAGTTTAATGGTGAGTAAACAAGAGTTGGCTAACCAAGATGGTGGTGAACACCACCATCATCACTAAGGAACAATAGGTATGCAGATAACATGGAAAAGAGGCGGCATGCTTGCTGCGATTCTGGTTTTAATTGGCTATTTTATTGGCGTTTGGTGGAGTGTGGAGCCTGATGTCATTCCGCCGCACCAGTTAAACAGTGAAACAGGCCATAACGTTGTGGGCTATGCGACGACCACATCATTGATTGAGACAGTAGAAACCTTGCTGGATAAAAATGGTGGCTGGCTATCAAATGATATTATGCCACCATCACTCTTTATGGATAACATGCCCGCTTTCGAATTTGGTGCGATTGAGCAAGCGCGCGATCTAGCTTTGATTATGCGTAAAGAGTTCAGTCGCTCTCAGTCACAATCTACAGCCGACAAAGATCTATTGGCGGCGCATTCAAAACTTAATATTGAGCACACTAGCTGGTTAGTGCCTAGCGCGGAAGGCGAATATCGCGATGCGGTAAAGTTATTGAAGTTGTATAGGGCTAGAATGTCCGACAGCAATAACCCTGATGCACAGTTTTATGCGCGTGCGGATAACCTCAATGAGTGGCTGAAAGAGGTGCAAAAACGCTTAGGGAGTATGTCGCAGCGCTTGTCAGCAAGTGTGGGGCAGGAGCGTTTGAATACCGATTTGGCGGGCGACAGCGAGGCCAGCCAATCGACACCTAACTTTGCTAGCCAGCAGATAAAAACCAGTTGGTGGAAAATTGATGACGTATTTTATGAAACTCGTGGTGCGACTTGGGCATTGCTCAATTTCATGAAGGCCATTGAAATTGATTTTGCCGATGTGCTTAAAAAGAAAAATGCCGAAGTTAGCCTGCAGCAGATCATTCGTGAGCTGGAGGAAACTCAGCAACCTGTGTGGAGCCCAATGATCTTAAATGGTTCGGGGTTCGGCATAGTCGCCAATCACTCTTTAGTGATGGCCAATTATGTATCCCGCGCAAATGCCGCGGTAATTGATCTAACTAACTTATTGACTCAAGGTTAAATGATGAAAAAAACAATACTTGCATGTGCACTATTTGGCTCGCTAATCGCGACATCGGCACAAGCAGCGACGCTGGTGGGTTTTAAAGTCGGTGGCGACTATTGGCAGGCGGATACCAGTGGTACTTTTGCTCGGCGTGGTCAAACTCAGCAAGATTTTGATTACAGTTCTTCGTCACAAGGTAGTTTTTGGGTTGCTGTAGAGCATCCAATTCCTTTGGTGCCCAACCTCAAAATCCGTGAAAACCGGTTAGATGCGACGGGCGATGCCACATTGTCTGGTGATTGGGCATTTGGTGATCATACCTTTAGTGGCGATGTCACTACCGCTACCAATTTAAGCAACACAGATTTCGTGCTTTATTACGAATTGCTTGATAATGACATGGTTGCCTTAGATTTAGGTGCTGCATATAAGAAGATGCATGGTTCATATCGCGTTGCCGATGCTGGACACCCAGAACAGAAAGATTTAAGCAGTGGTGTGGTCATGGCATACGCAAATGCTGAAGTGGGCATTCCAGGGCTTGGTTTATACGGTTTTGCCGATGTGATGCTAGGTATCGATGAGAGCAGTGTTTATGACTACTCTGTTGGTCTAGGTTGGGCGTTTGATGGTGTAGCGTTAGACACTAAATTACGTGTTGGGTACCGTGATTTTAAATTTGATGTGAATAACTTTGACGGTATTACGGCAAATAGCCAGTTCAAAGGTTACTTCGCGGGTGTTGAATTAGTTTTCTAATCGCACATCGCAGCATAAAAAAAACCGCCAATAGGCGGTTTTTTTTATGCGTCTTGATAGAGGCTAACTTTACTCTGGCGCGATTAGGCCATTGTTGATAGCAATCACATCATCTTCATTAAGCATGCCTGTTGCTTGTTTAAGCGCTAGGATAGAGTTGATATAACCATAACGGGCATTTGATAGCTGACGCTTAGAATCGTACAGGTCACGAGTACGGTTAAGTACGTCAACGATAGTACGTGTACCCACTTCAAAACCAGCTTGAGTCGCTTTTAAGGCGCTTTCAGATGAAACTACTGATTGTTCATAAGCGCGGATTGAGCTGATCGATGCACCTACGTTATTGAAGTTGTTACGAACATCCTTTACCACTTTGCGGTAAGTTTGTTCCATCTTCTCACTGGCTTCAACATATTGATACTGGGCTTGGTTGACTTTAGAACTGACTTTAAAGCCTTCAAAAATCGGGACACTTAGGGTTAGACCGACATTAGCGTTGTCATAATCACTGAGATCACCGCTTTGATTCTTTAGTTCCAGATTGGTGGTGTAGCCAGCACTTAGGCTAAGTGAGGGCATATGACCCGCTTTGTAAAGTGAAATCGTCTGTTGCGCGATATCTTTACCGATACGAGTGGTCAATAGATCCACACTGTTGGTCTCTGCCATTTTCAGCCAATCTTGTGATTTAGCTGGCGAAGGACTTGCTGCACTGAAACGATTTGTGTCTAAAATATTAATCGATTTGTGGTCAATACCTGTGATTTCACGTAACGCTTCGTAGCTGTTAATGAGTTGGTTTTCAGCCAAAATCTCAGATGCACGAGCTAAGTCGTATTGTGCCTGTGCTTCATGCACATCGGTAATAGCTGTTAGACCTACAGCAAAGCGTTGTTTTGTTTGTTCTAATTGACGCTCAATCGCACGCTTTTCAGCACCTTTAAACTCGTAGTTATCTTTTGCCGATAGCACGTCAAAGTAGGCGCTAGTCACACGGATAATAAGTGTTTGCAATGTCGATGCATATGCCGCATCAGCCTGTGAAGCTGCAAGTTCGGCTAAGTCTAGCCCAACCCATGCGCTGTGGTCGTACACCACCTGTTTAAGCGAAACTCCAGCATTTAGGCCGCTGTTGTATTGATCGTCGTCAACGTTTGTCCAGCTCTTGCCGTAACCGACGCTTGCACTAATGGTCGGAAGTAGCGGCGCGCGATTTTCTTCAATCTGCTCGTAGAGGCGGTCACGCTGTGATTGGGCCTGCAGCGCAATAGGATCATTGGTTAGTGCTTGTTGATATATCTGCAGTAAATCGTCGGCGTGCACGGCAGAAGTCGTTGCCGCTAGAGTCAACGCTGCACATAAGGTGCGAATCTTAAATTTCATTACTTGTCCTTTTTGAGACATAAATACCCCTTATAACGGAGCAATTACTTAATAAAGTTAAGTGAGGCTTCAGCAAATCATTTGCGTAAAGCGGTTTGCGCTTCCCGACGCTTCCCGATACATCTAAACTTATAGAGTTAAGATATTAAGAAATTAACCATTTTTAAGTCAACTATGAAGTGTAACAGTTTTTGATTTTATGTCTGCAAATTTTGCGTTGTAGCATGTTATATTAGGGCTTCACACTATTCGTAATTGGCATTGTAAAAGCTAGGATGAGTTCATGAAGCAAGAGTTTAATCGCGATGATGTTCAAATGCTGAGCCAAAGAACCCTATATAAAGGTTTTTTCCGCATGGAAGAGTATCGATTTAAACACAAACTGTTTCGTGGCGGTTGGAGTGAGGAAGTGACCCGTGAGGTGTTTGAACGTGGTCATGCCGTGGTGGTTTTACCCTATGATCCGGAAACCGATAGTTTGGTGCTGATTGAGCAGCTCCGTATTCCCGTTATTGAGTCAGCGGCATCACCTTGGCTTTATGAATTGGTGGCTGGAATGATTGAGCCAGGTGAAACCGCTGAAGAGGTGGCTCACCGTGAATTGCATGAAGAGGCAGGTTTACGTGCCAGCGAAATGACCTGTGTCAGTAACTATTTTTCTAGCCCTGGGGGCACCAGTGAACGATTTGATTTTTACTGGGCACAGGTGGATGCAACCGCGGCACAGGGCATACACGGCTTAAGTGATGAACATGAAGATATTAAAGTGCATGTTATTCGCCGACAAGAAGCGTATCAGATGGTTGTAGACGGTCGTATTAACAACGCTTCCACAGTGATTGGCTTACAATGGCTACAGCTTAATTACCAGTCGTTGAGAACAAACCCGTGACAATCTCTTTAAATCAAAGGTCTAACCCCTATCAAGTTGATGTGAGTCGGTTTTTGGCCCTTTGCACTCGTAATTATTTTAATATGTTGCGTTGGTTACCAGCAGAGTGTGAGCAGGGCGAATGTTGGCAAGTGGAAGGGGATTTTGGGTGTTTGGATGTGAAGCTGTTGGAAAACACGCAATATACCCAGTTGGTCGAGATAAAACGGCATGTTGAAGCATCTCAATATATTGATACCCCTAAAGTTGTAGTGCGTGTTTATCATGACGCTAAATTAGCAGAAGTGTTAACTAGTCGACAGATTTACCGTCTAAGAGCAGTATATGATTATCCAAATATACGTATGTACCATAGAGATGAAAAGTATCAGGTTAATGCTTTTCTTGAAGAGTTACTAAAGATTGACAATCATGCTCGGGTTATCTGTCAGTCCGCATCTTAGGGTTTTAATGTGCTAAAAGAGGCTATCTCATATTCTATTGATGAGTGTGCAAGTGTCAGGATCGTACAAGTGACTGACCCGCATCTATTTGCTGATCCCGAGGCTCAGTTATTAGGTGTCAATACCGCTCATAGTCTTGACGCCGTATTAAATACGATTAAGGCCGTCGATTATCCTGCACATTTGATGTTGGCGACGGGTGATATCAGCCAAGACTATTCGAATGAGTCATACCATAACTTTGTCAAAGCCATTGCACCACTCAATGTGCCATGCCATTACCTGCCGGGTAATCATGATGATCCGCGTATTATGCACTTACATATGCAAGGCCCTAGCGTCTTTGGCGACCGACGTATTTTGGCGGGAAACTGGCAAATAATTATGCTTGATTCAACGGTGCGCGGTAAGCCCGGTGGTCATATGGCGGAAGCTGAGCTTGAATTAATTGAGGCGGCTATCGCGGATCAGCCTGATAAACATACGCTTTTGGTCATGCACCATAATCCAGTACTCGTCGGGTGTAAGTGGCTCGATCAACATTGTATGGACAATGGTAGTGAGTTTATTGATGCCGTTTCAACCTACCCTCAGGTTAAGGGGCTTCTCTGGGGGCATGTGCACCAGAGTTTAGATCAAGTTCATCAAGGTGAGCAGGGGCCAATGCGTCTGATGGCTACACCGTCAACCTGTATTCAATTCAAACCTAAATCACCTTATTTTGCTCTCGATGCACAGCAGCCTGGTTATCGCTTACTTGAGCTTAAAGCGGATGGCAGCATTTTAACCAATGTTTATCGTGTGCCAGGTAACAAGTTTTCTCCTGATCACGAGTCGAGCGGATACTAGTGCCTAATTTTGCGAAATTCACCGCCGATGTTCGTATCATAATATGTTAACCTAGCTGCCAAGTTAGGTTAATAGTCAGATAAACACAGCCATTAAAGTTTAGATTGCCTGCATAGACAGCTTAGATGTTTGAGGATGTTTTTACGGCTAGTTATTCGATATATTGGCAAGGTGAAGCCATGTCAGTAAGTGGGCTCATCGTTTTGTTAAAATCAAGGCAAAGACTTTCTATTAACAGCTTTATTCGTTATCAGAACCAAACAGAAAACAGACGACGCTCGACAGCGTAACGACTCCTAGGATTGATGAGAACATATGCTGCTTTATATACATGGATTTAATAGTTCCCCTGTTTCAGACAAGGGGATCGTGACAGCCCAATATATTGCCAGCCATTACCCTAAGTTGTCTTTTTTTCAGCCTCAACTTCCAGCGACGCCAAAAGCAGCGATGGCGATGTTGATTGAAATTGTCGAAGAGCAAGTCGCAAAGGGCGAGTCATTACATTTTATTGGCTCATCACTCGGCGGCTATTTTGCTAGCTATTTGGTTGAAAACTATGGTGGTAAGGCGGTATTGATTAATCCTGCTGTAAAACCGTTTGAATTGTTCGATGAGTTTTTAGGTGAGCAGTATAATCCGTACACCGATGAGCAATACCAGGTATTACCAGTGCACAAGCAGGAAGTCGCACGATATAATACCCAAGTTATTTTAAATCCAGACCGTTTTTTTGTCCTGTTGCAATCGGGTGATGAAGTGCTCGATTATAAGCAAGCAGTGCATAAATATCATTATTGCCAAATGCTGGTTGAGGCAGGCGGTGATCACAGTTTTATCGGCTACAAGCAACAATTAGATAGGATCTGCCAGTTCCTGTTTCTTGACAAATAGACATGTAGGGCCGCAACATGGCCTGAATAACAATATATTTTGTGTGCTATGACAAACCAATACACCTCAGATGCAATTGAAGTTCTAAACGGGCTAGATCCTGTAAAACGTCGTCCCGGCATGTATACCGATACTACTCGTCCTAATCATTTGGGTCAGGAAGTGATCGATAACAGTGTCGATGAGGCGCTGGCGGGTCACGCAAGTAAAATCGATGTCATTCTTCATAAAGATAACTCGTTAGAGGTTATCGATGACGGTCGAGGTATGCCTGTCGATATCCACCCTGAAGAGGGGATCCCGGGGGTTGAACTTATTCTGACCAAGCTACATGCGGGCGGTAAGTTCTCCAATGATAACTATCAATTCTCTGGTGGTTTGCACGGTGTTGGTATCTCTGTGGTCAATGCATTATCGAGCCGGGTCGAGATATCTGTGCGACGCGGTGGCCAAATTTACGATATGGCATTTGAGCATGGCGATAAGGTCGAAGACTTAACGGTGACGGGAACCTGTGGTCGTCGTAATACAGGCACTCGAGTTCACTTTTGGCCAACTCCTAGCTATTTCGATTCGGTCAATTTCTCCATCCCCAAACTGGTATATTTGCTGCGTGCTAAAGCGGTTCTTTGCCCGGGCTTGCGGATCAAGTTTTCTAATAAGCAAACGGGTGATGTTGAAGAGTGGTGCTTTGAAAGTGGCCTAACTGACTATTTGCAATCTTCGATAAATGGTGCGCTGATGTTACCTGAGGAGCCGTTTATCGGCAGTCTTCAAGGTAATACAGAAGCTGTTGATTGGGCGATCACTTGGTTACCTGAAGGTGGCGATTACCTTAACGAGAGTTATGTAAACCTTATTCCTACACCACTGGGTGGAACCCATGTAAATGGTTTTCGGCAAGGTTTGTTGGATGCAATGCGCGAGTTCTGTGAGTTCCGTAATCTTATTCCACGAGGCATAAAGCTATCGCCCGAAGACATTTGGGATAGAAGCAGTTTTATTCTGTCGATTAAAATGCAAGATCCGCAGTTTGCTGGGCAAACAAAAGAGAAATTGTCTAGCCGTCAAAGCGCTGCCTTTGTTTCGGGAGTGGTCAGAGATGCGTTCAGTCTTTGGTTGAATACCCATACAGATCAAGCAGAAGCCTTGGCTGACATGTGTATTAACAATGCTCAAAAGCGCTTGAAAGCCGCCAAGAAAGTTGCGCGTAAAAAAGTGACTTCTGGGCCAGCACTACCCGGTAAATTAACCGATTGTAGTGGTCAAGATCCGATGCGCGGCGAACTGTTCTTAGTGGAGGGTGACTCTGCTGGTGGTAGTGCAAAACAGGCACGCGATAGAGAGTTTCAAGCGATTATGCCTTTACGCGGCAAAATCTTAAATACGTGGGAAGTTGATGCATCACAAGTGCTCGCTTCGCAAGAGGTCCATGATATCTCGGTTGCGATAGGTTGTGACCCCGATAGTGCCGATATTTCGGAGCTCAGATATGGCAAAATTTGTATTTTAGCCGATGCTGACTCTGATGGTTTGCATATTGCGACCTTGTTATGTGCCCTCTTTGTAAAGCACTATAAGGTGCTGGTCGAGCAAGGACACATTTATGTGGCGATGCCGCCGCTGTTTCGTGTCGATGTGGGTAAAGAGGTTTTTTATGCCTTGGACGAGCCAGAGAAACAGGGCATTTTAGATCGTATTAGTGCTGAAAAGAAAAAAGGAAAAATCCAGGTCACACGATTTAAAGGTTTGGGTGAAATGAACCCACTCCAACTGCGTGAAACCACGATGGATCCAAATACTCGTCGTCTAGTTCAACTGACTATTGATGATGCTGATGATACGATGGCTCTGATGGATATGCTGTTGGCTAAGAAGCGTTCAGGCGACAGAAAGACTTGGTTAGAGACCAAAGGTGATCTGGCACTTTTATAAGCTAACAAATGAGAGATGGTTTGACTCAGAATAATATAATGCACAAAAAAACAATGAGTTGTAGGTTTTCGCTGGCATTGCTATCCCTGATGGCAATGGTTTTTTCTGCCTCTAGCAGTGCACAGAACCAGCCTATTATGATCACTGTCACCAAAGGATTTGGTTTATCGCTATATGCCTCAGACTTAGGCGATGCAAAACAGATGGCTTTTGGTGACAAAGGCACATTGTTTGTTGGGTCACATAAATCTGGCACAATTCAGGCTCTTGTTGATGCAAATGCTGATGGTCGTGTAGATAAGCGTTATGTTATCGCCAAAGGACTTGAGTACCCAGAAGCCTTGGCATTTCATGATGGTGATCTCTACGTCGCCGAAGAAGACCGCATCATTCGCTATGTTGATATAGAGAATCGCTTAAGACGCCCTGGACGTGGTAAAGAGGTCTATGACCGTTTACCAGGTAAAACCAATAAGAGCCATCGCTCAATGCGATTTGGTCCCGATGGGCGATTATATGTTGCTATTGGCGCACCTTGTAACGTCTGTGAGGCGCCAGCACCTTTTGGCAGCATCATTGCTATTGATATTGAAACGGGTAGCAGTGAGCAGATCGCCACAGGTATTCGTAATGTGACGGGGTTTGATTGGTCACCAGCAGATGGAAAGTTGTGGTTTGCTGATTTAGGGCGTGACTGGATGGGTGATCGTTTGCCTCCCGATGAGATTAACCGTGTTGATACCGTCGGTGCGCATTATGGTTTTCCCTATATACATGCCACCAGTGTATTAGAACCTGCCTATGAGAAACCCAAAGGTTTAAAGGTTACCGCTCCGGTATTTGAGTTGCCAGCTCATGTAGCACCAATGGGGTTACAGTTCTATCGCGGTCAACAGTTCCCACAAAAATATCACCAACAACTATTTGTTGCGGAAAATGGTTCTTGGAATCGTTCGAGTAAAATCGGCTATCAGGTCGTCATGCTAACGTTAGATGGCAATACAGTGACCAAGCGACAGACATTAGTGAGTTTTCTGGATGGTGAGTTCCCCGTAGCTAGGCCATATGCCTTACTCACTGGCAGAGATGGTGCCTTATACATTTCAGATGATTTAAAGGGCAATGTATATCGATTATTTTATAAAGATGTCATTGCCGATGAGAGTGAATCGAGTGAACAACAGGATCAAGATGAATGAGTGATGCGATTGATTTAAGTCTCGATGGTGTCGAACAGATGCCGCTTCGACGTTTCACTGAGGAAGCATATTTAAACTACTCAATGTACGTCATTATGGATCGTGCATTGCCACACATTGGTGATGGTTTAAAACCTGTACAGCGTCGTATTATCTACGCGATGAGCGAGCTAGGCCTCTCTGCACAATCAAAGCATAAAAAATCGGCTCGTACCGTGGGTGACGTGCTAGGTAAGTATCACCCTCACGGTGATAGTGCTTGTTACGAAGCGATGGTGTTGATGGCGCAGCCTTTCTCTTACCGATATCCATTGGTAGATGGTCAAGGAAACTGGGGGGCACCCGATGACCCTAAATCCTTTGCGGCGATGCGATATACCGAAGCGCGTTTATCTAAGTTTTCCGAAGTATTGCTAACCGAATTAGGCCAAGGCACAGTTGATTGGGGCGTGAATTTCGACGGCACCATGAAAGAGCCTTTGGTGTTACCTGCTCGCTTACCGCATATTTTACTTAATGGTATTACCGGTATCGCGGTCGGGATGGCGACCGATGTGCCGCCACATAATGTTCGAGAATTAGTCTCTGCGTGTGTTGAATTACTCGATAACCCTAAGGCTGACTTAGAGCGGCTGATGGAACTTGTGCCAGGACCTGACTATCCCACCGAGGCAGAAATTATTACGCCGAAAGCGGATATTGCCAAGATTTATAGCACGGGGCGCGGCTCAATTAAGGCGCGAGCGGTGTATAGCATTGAGGGCGGCGAGATCGTTATTACCGCATTGCCACATCAAGCGGGTAGCGGCAAGATTTTAGAGCAAATTGCCGCGCAAATGCAGGCTAAAAAGCTACCTATGGTAGCGGATTTACGTGATGAGTCAGACCATGAGAGCCCTGTGCGCATGGTTATCGTGCCGCGCTCAAATAGAGTTGACTGCGATCAACTGATGGCCCATCTGTTTGCGACCACTGACTTAGAAAAAAACTTTCGCGTAAACCTCAATGTATTGGGACTCAACGGTCGTCCACAAGTTAAAGGGCTTAAACAGCTATTAACTGAGTGGTTAACGTTCCGTATGACCACGGTTAGGCGTCGTTTAGAGCACAGATTGGAAAAGGTGGTATCAAGGTTACATATCCTCGAAGCCTTGATGGTCGCATTCCTGAATATTGATGAAGTGATTGAGATCATCCGTTATCACGACGATCCAAAATCTGAGTTGATGTCTCGCTTTAACTTAAGTGAAGAGCAAGCTAATGCGATTCTTGATCTTAAATTGCGTCACCTGGCAAAACTCGAAGAGTTTAAGATTCAGGCTGAGCAAAGCGAACTTGCCGCTGAGCGCGAAAAACTGGAGTTATTATTAAGCTCCGAGCGCCGCATGAAGACGTTGATCAAAAAAGAACTACTACAAGACGGTGATACCTACGGTGATGATAGACGTTCACCATTGGTTGAGCGCAGTGATTCAAAAGCATTGACCGAACAAGAGTTAGTGCCTGCTGAAGCGGTAACCGTCGTGTTATCTGAGAAAGGTTGGGTACGTTGCGCCAAGGGGCATGATATCGATCCTACTGCACTCTCTTATAAAGCTGGAGATAGTTTCCTCTGTGCGGCGTCGGGGCGCAGTAATTGCCCCACAGTATTTGTTGGTTCAACGGGGAGGGCATTTGCCACCGATACCCATACATTGCCGTCAGCGCGCAGCCAAGGCGAACCCTTGACGACTCGCTTCCAGTTATCACCTGGCGAAACGATTGAACATGCGTTAATGGGGGAAGAGGGACAATGCTTCCTATTAGCCTCGGACGCAGGTTACGGCTTTATTGGCGATTACAAAGATATGGTATCGCGTAATAAGGCGGGTAAAGCCCTGTTAAGTTTACCGGCTAACGCCAAGGTCTTGCTGCCTAAGCGGGTCGATAAATCGCGTAACGAGTCTATTCTAGCTATTACCAACGAAGGCCGTATGCTGTTGTTCTCTGTTGATGCACTGCCGCAACTGAGTAAAGGTAAGGGTAATAAGATTATTGGCATTCCTAGTGACAGAGCAAAAAGTCGCGAAGAGTTATTAATTCACTTGGATGTGGTACCTGAAGATATGGCGGTTACCTTGTGGGCCGGTAAACGCAAATTGACGTTAAAACCCAGCGACCTTGAGCATTATCGCGGTGAACGTGGCCGCCGTGGTGCTAAATTGCCCCGTGGGTTACAACGTGTAGATAGAGTTCAATTAGGTGAAGATGAACAGGTGTTATAGCCAAGCCTGGTGATAAAAAAGCTGCCAATAGGCAGCTTTTTTATTGCAAAATCGCTAGGCGACTTCGTAAAAATTGGGGGTGACATCGAGACGCGCTTGGATGATTTCGCTTGCCATGCGAGTGCATTTCCCACATTGATTACCAACACCAAGACGTTTTTTTACATCAGCAAGCGATAGGTCACCCTGATCAACGGCTTCTCTAATTTGGGTATCGGTAATAGCATGACACAGGCAAACGTACATATTGGCGCTCTCTTTACTAAGATAATGCCAATTCTAAATGATAATAATTCCCACTACCAATAACTTCTGGTTATAGTCTATCAATAGTTTTTATTTTACCCGTTATTAAAAACTGTGAGCAAAGCCGTTTTCAGCCATAACGGTGTGCGCCATGGCTCACTATGTACCTCAATTAATACCCTCGTTCAAAATTAACGCTATTAGACAGCGATTTGCCATTGAGCAAGTTGTGATAGTTGTTGGCAAATATCTCGACAACTTGTTCTGGAAAGCTCGGTGCTGCGATATGTGGCGTTATGATGACATTATCTAGTGACCAAATAGGGTGCTCTTGAGGTAAAGGCTCTTTATTGAAAACATCTAATATTGCCTGTTGCTGTGGGTGTTGTTGCAATTGGGTGTAGAGCGCATCTAAGTCCAAGACATCACCGCGGCCAAGATTAAACAATAAGGCATCGTCCTTCATGAGACTAAGGTGCATTTTATCCAATGCTCCTTGCGTGTCGGGCGTACTGGGTAAGATGGCTGCGATAGCATCTGCCTGTTGCAAGTGTAGAGGTAGGTTGGCTAAGGTATCCACCTGATCAAAACCCACTGTAGGCTTTGCCCCACGATTAATTCCCGTGACATGCATACCAAAATGTTTGGCTGTTTGCGCGATATGTTTGGCGATACTTCCCGTACCGAGCAGCAGTAGGTTTTGGCCTTGCAATGACTTGAAGTTGCTTGGCTGCCAGATTTTTTCTGCTTGCTGACTCTTATACTTTTGGTGATGTCGTTGATGTGCTAGCAGATAACCAAACAGATACTCACTCATCAGCGGGCCAAAGATGCCTTTTACGTTAGTCAGTTGATAGTCACTGCGTAAACGAGGTTTGACTAATGGATCAACCCCAGCATACGTCGACTGCAGCCAGATTAAGTTCTTGGCATGCCCAACCAACGGAGCCGCTAATGGCGGTTCAGCAAGCCAAATGTTGGCATCTAAGATACTTTTGGGGTCGTCGCCGAGTAATGTCAGGTTGGGGAGGTGGCACGAGGCTAAAAGCTCTCTGTAACGGTTGTTGTCGCTGGTCAGGAGTAAGAGTTTATGTTCCATAGCCTACCTCTTTTATTATTTTTATCAGTCAATGTAGACCGTATCGATAGTCGTGTTATTGCATTGAGTCAGCGACTATTTAGGTTATTGTTCCTAGTAGTCATATCATCTGATGACGCTAAGGCTAGCTTGTTTTCGGATGAGTTAACCTGTCGATGATTGCTTGGCTGACATCGGGATAATTACTAAAGATACCGTCTACACCCATTTTAGCCAAATCTTGAATGTCTTGAGGGTGATCGACTGTATAGACATAGACCATTAGGCCTCGAGCGTGGGCATCGTCAATCAACTCTTGGGTGATAAAGCTTAGGCTGAGATGAATTGAGTAAGCATCAAGGCGTGTTGCGCAGGCCGCTAAGTCATCGGGTATGCCTTCAAGTAGCGGTGCCAGTCTTGCGCTAGGTAATCTTTGTTTTAGCGTGGCTAAAAAGCCATGGTGAAACGAGGAGATTAACAGTTGCTCACTGCGATAGCCGATTTCATTAAGGAGTTTAGGGTATAAGTCGATAAATGGTCCTAAGCTATTGAGGCCTTTAAGTTCAATATTAACCACGCTGTTGTAGGGTTTCAGGTAGCAGAGCACTTGCCAAAGGGTTGGAATGGGTTCTCCATCAACTGTGATGGCTGTAAGATATTCGGGCGATACGTGTTCGATTAAGCCCGTTCCAGAGCTTTTGCCATCCAGCCGACGGTCATGAAACACGTATAGTGTGCCGCCCACGTTATGAACATCGAGTTCTATACTCGTGACATTTAAATCAATGGCTTTTCTCATCGCCGCCAGGGTATTTTCTGGAGCGTAGCCACTGGCACCACGATGAGCAAAGACCTTCATCAGCTTCTTATTAACCCTTGTGTTTCTTTGGCTTGGCCACCGTTGATATGGACCTCGAGTTGCGGATAAGCCAACTCAAGTTTATTTTCGCGCAGCTTTTTGCTGACCTGTTTATGGAGTTTATGTCTGAGTGGCCAGCGGGTACTCATATCTTTAGCATAAGCACGGATCTCGTAATCTTGCGTATGTTTACCAAAACCAGCAAACCAAACCTCAGGCTCTGGGGTCGCAAGCGCATCGTCACACTCCTGAACGGCTTGATAGAGCGCTGCTTCCACACGAGCGGGGTCGGAGTCCCTAGCGACCGAGACATAGACAATCACACGGGTGATTGGATCTGACAACGACCAGTTGATGAGCTGCTCGGTGATAAAGGCCTTATTGGGGACAATAATCTCTTTGCGATCCCAATCTGCGATGGTGGTTGCTCGGATCTGAATCTTAGTGACGGTACCCGTTAGATCGCGGATCGTGACGGTGTCGCCAATACGCACAGGTTTTTCGAATAAAATAATTAAGCCTGAAATAAAGTTGGCAAAGATCTCTTGTAAACCGAAACCTAAACCGACCGATAGGGCCGCCACTAGCCATTGTAGTTTCGACCACTCCATTCCCAAGGTTGAGAAGCCACTTAGCATACCGAAAAAGACCACCAAGTAACGACTTACTGTGGTGACCGCAAAGCCAGTTCCTTGAGTGAGGTCGAGGCGTTGCAGGATCATCAGCTCTAGCAAACCGGGTAGATTGGTGGCGATCATTAAAGAGAAGCCCACAATGATAAGCCCCAAGAGTAGAGACTTAAGCGTGATGGGGATCTGTTGCACTATGCCATCAACAACGCTTGAGGTTGTCCACAGCGTGATGCCATCTAAGAAGGAGAAAATAGCGCTATGGGTCTGGGTCCATAATCCAATCAGGCTGGCTAAGAAGGCCAAAATGAGTAATGACCTCACCAAGCCTAAGGATTGACTCGAAATGGTTTCCAAATCAACGATTGGCTCTTCATAGGTGTCGCCTTGCTCACTGCTTGGTGAATCATCTTCCTTCTCTCGTTGCGCTAAAATCTCGGCCCTTTTCGCTTTAGCTCGGTTAAAGGCGATACGACGGCGCTCAATGAGCATCCATCGCTTGATTAGCTGATACAGCAGCATAAAGCTGAGAGAAAGAATGAGTGATAATTGGAGCTGTAATAGCATTTGAAAGGCGGTGTAATAGTAGCCCCTAAATGCTAATACTGCACAAGTGGGTGGTAGCAATATCAATACGGCCCACAGTAGCTTCTGTAATAGGCGTTTGTTTTTATCATCTTGATGAAAGCTATGTTCGCGCTTTGAGAGCGCTAGAATATCTTTGTAAAACCAAAACAACATCACGGCAAATAAGATAAAGGCGCCACGGCCGATGCTATTACGTATCAATGAGGCTTCTAAAATCTCAGTAAAGCCTATGATGCCGATAATGGGCATGGTGATTAAAGTAAAGCTACGTAGGCGTTCCTGGCCGCCTCTAATCACCTTCTTTTCACCTTTAAAGTGACCAATCAGTACACCGTTATCTAGGGTAAGCAGATAGGTGAAACTGTAAAGGTAGTAGAGCAGGCCAATGGCCAGTATGCCCATCCCGATTGCTGAGACAAAGTTGTACTCTGAGAAATAGAAGATGAGTCCTGCGGTGATCACGGGGAGCGGTTTGATGGCGCTGTAAAGTAGCGAGTTTATCAGGGCACTAAAAGTGTAGATAAACTTATCCTGAGTAACGTTACCAACAAAAGCAAGATTATTGGCCATTGATTGGTTAAATCTCGGGGTGAGTAAGTCTTGCATCATCAGACATAAAACCAACAAAATTATCCACCAAGACCAGACAGTACTTTGTAAGTTGACTGATTCCGATAGCTGTCCTAAAGGCGCTTGAGTCATTAACCACTGGCTACTCTGAAGTAGGTCGACAAACCAGCTTCTATCAATACTATTAGCGTTGGCGACCCAGAATAGATGTTCATTTAAGGTGGTTTTTAAGGTTCTGTACTGTTGACCTAGCTGTTCGTATAACAGTCTTAAATCAGCCAAATCACTAATGTAGAGGTCATAGTTATCCAGTAACTGATTTTGAAGCAACTGTTGCGATGTCAGTAATTTGCTTTGCAGGGCCGTATGATTTGAGGAAGCGTAGCCATTGTTAAGCCCTTGTTCCTGCTCTACTTGGTATCTTGCAATTCGCGCATTAGCAATTTCATTGATGACAGCATTCTGATTTGGCGGCTTCGGCAGTGACGACAAAATACGCAGAAAACGTTCACCAAAGGCCGAATTAAGTTTTACTAGGGCGATCTGCTGTTGGATGTTTGTCAGCTGTTTAGCCTGAAACTGGTACTGAGTTTCAGCTTTTTCTTGATCTGTCGCCGCCTGATTCATTTTGAGAGTCAGCGCTTGTAGTTGTAGTCCATACCGTTGATTTTGTTCATTCAGCTCGATTGCGACAACATCGTTAGTCGATGCCGTTTCAATTTGACTCGCCGCAATGGTCGCTGCCGTTGTTTGGTGGCGCTGGTCGGCGATGGCGCTATTAAGCTCTTCAATGAGTCGCTCTTGCTGCAACAGTTGACGGCGAACCAAGGTGAGTTGTTGCTGGGCTATGCTTATCTGTTTTTGACTGCTGGCGAGCTCTGATTCCAGCGTAGACAAGGTCTGTGCATACAGACGCTTTTGTGCATGACTGAGTTCATCTTCATTGTTATTGGTGGCTTTTTTATGTTGTATCACCAATTGATTGGCGTCACTGATAAGCTTGGGCAGTAATTGTTGCCGCTTTATGAGCTCGTTAATCCGCCCACCGAGATCGGTTTCTATCTCTTTTAGTTCAGACAAGCGTAGGTATGACATTGATGCTTGCTGTGACAGATCTTGCTGGGGGCTCCATATCAGCCGGGTTAATGCTTCGTCTAGTTGACCAGTAAGGTTACTGCGCAGCGTGTTGTATTGGTGGAGAAGCTGTTCATTGTTGGCCTGCAGCGCCTGCTGTTGCGCTATCTGCTGCTGAATATGTGCCAGTTGTTGTGCCGGTGTTTTGGTTTCAACCGTACTATTTTGGCCTAGCCCGAGTTGTTTATTGAGCGACAACGGAGAGTTAGCTTGGACGCTAAAAGTCGCTAGTAAAAAAAGAATCAGAAAAATACGTAACATAAGCAGCTTTGGCATTTCCATTAATGTGCTAAGGGGCAGAACTATCTTACCAATATAGGTTGAAAATGATATGTGTGTATGAGGAAATTTAGTCGGTTAAGTTAACAAAATGGCTGTGTTGAAATCGTTACTCTTAGTATTGGAAATGATTAGTCATTGGTGCGCTGTTGCTGCCGAGATTGCTTATGGCTTTGCTGGGTCTCGTAAACTGCGGTAATGACGACTAACAATCCGCCGATGACCGTTTTTAATTCTAAGGTTTCTCCCAGTAGTAACAGTGCTAATAGCGCTCCATAAAGTGGTTGTAGACAGGAGACTAGGCTAACTGTTTTGGCACTTAGCTGGCGTAATGCCGAAGTGAATAGCGCGTGAGGGGCTGCGGTAAATACAACACCTAGCAGGAGGATGAGCCACCAAACATGCTGTTCGATACTGCTAATTTCTACCTCATGCCATGGGAGTAAAAACAGCACGGCTACCAAGGTTTGATAGAACATAGCTTGGGCTCCGCTGTAGCTAGCGAAGTATCGTTTGTGGAGAAGGTTTCTGGCGGTAAAAAACATGGCAGACAGCACGCCAACAGCAATACCTAGCGTGACATCATTACCTAATGTTGCTTCAGGAATAAGTAGCCCAACGCCAATTAGTACCACGAGTCCACTGATCAAATCAGCACGTTTTAGTCGTGTCTTAGTGAATAGAGGCTCAATTAATACTGTCATCACAGGGTAGGTGAAAAAGGCAATCATACCGATTGCAACGGAGGAGAGTTGCATTGATGCGAAATAGGTAACCCAGTGTAGACTGACGATAACGCCGAGACCAATGGCGACAAAATAATCTTTTTGGCTATTGAGGCGTAGACGCGACCCCATACTTTTTACAAGCAGTGCAAGGACAATGGCGGCAATAAAACACCGCAGTAGCGTGATATCGAGGGCACTAAGTGGGATCAGTTTAGAAAAAAGCGCCGTACCACCAAAAAGTAATACGGCTATATGTAGTTCTAGTAACCCAGTGCGGTTGTTTAGTTGATTGCTCAATCGTTTCTCTAATCTATTTTAGCGAAAGCTTGTCCCATACGTGTGACAGCTTTTGGCTCTACGCCATCGGCAAACGCTTCTATTGCATCTTTTGCAAACAACATTACAACCGTGCTACCGAGTTTGAAGCGCCCCATCTCATCGCCTTTCTCAAGCGTTAATGCATCAGGACCTTGGGTTGGGTAATCCCACGTAAACACTTTCTTGCCTGTTGGTGGGGTGACAGTACCAGCCCAGACGGTTTCAATGCTCGCTACAATCGTTGCTCCGACTAAAACCATTGCCATTGGGCCAATTTCAGTTTCAAAGATCGCCACTACCCGCTCATTGCGTGCAAATAAGCCCGGTACATTTTCAGCGGTCAACGGATTGACTGAAAAGAGCTCACCAGGAACATAGGTCATTTTAGACAGGGTTCCCTTTATTGGCATATGCATGCGGTGATAATCTTTTGGAGCCAGATAGATGGTAGCAAAGTCTCCGCCTTCAAATCTTTTGGCATCATCGGCTTGATCGCCTAAAAGCGCAAGTGATGAATATTCATGACCTTTCGCCTGAAAAATACGCCCCTCTTTTATTGGACCGCACTGGCTGACGGCGCCATCTACTGGGTGAACGATATAGTCATCGTCGTCACAGAGTGGGCGGATCCCTGGCTTAAGTGCTCGAGTGAAAAAAGCATTGAAGCTCGCATAGGACTCTGGCGCACTATTGGCCGCTTCACTCATGTCAATTTTGTATTGCTTAATAAACCACTTAATCACCGCCGTAGTTACAGCGCCGAGTTCAGCTGCAGCGAGCTTACCAACCAAACGCGATAACAGGTGTTTTGGCATGATGTATTGTAAAGCAATTTTTAGTTTGTCCACGTTACTTATCCTTCAAATACAATATAGCTATTTTATTGTTCTTAATCGGTATCACTGCGGAAGTGACGGGCATGTCTTTGTTCATCTAGGCTATCGATGATCTTGTGGTAATTATTATACCTATCTTCAAAAATCTTGCCGTCTGCATAGGCTTCAGTGATTGCACAGCCTGGATCTTGCTTGTGCTTACAATCTCTAAACTTACAGGTGCCTATGTAGTCTCTAAATTCAACGAAACACCAACCGACCCGTTCAGGGGGCAGATGCCACAAGGCAAACTCTCGTACCCCCGGTGAGTCGACTAAATCGCCGCCACTAGGGAAATGCAACAGTTTTGCTGTGGTAGTGGTGTGCTGTCCAAGCCCCGAGTTTTCAGAGACATCGCCTGTTAATAATTCTGCATCAGGCATTAATGCATTAATGAGTGATGATTTACCCACACCAGATTGCCCAACAAAAACACTGACTTTGTCATTAAGTAAAGCCTGTATCGCATCAACACCTTCACCAGATATACTGCTAACCTTGAAGACTTGGTAACCAATTGCTTCATAGCGCGCTAATGCTGCCTCTACTACTGGAGCCTCTTCCTCACTGAGTAGGTCAACCTTATTCAAGATGATGATTGGCGAGATGCCAGTGTCTTCAGCGGCAACAAGGTAGCGATCGATAATTTGTGTTGTGAAACTAGGTACGACCGACGATACGATGAGAATTTGATCAATATTTGCCGCAATAATCTTGATGCCATCATACATGTCTGGCCGAGAGAGTGATGAGTGTCGAGGATGGACTGCTTCGACTACGCCAGCAATCGTGGCTGTGGTTTCGATGGCCTGTCGAACGATAACTTTGTCACCGGTGACTAAACTTTGAATATTGCGTCGAATATTACAGCGAACTTGTTCGCCGCTCTCTGTTTCAATGTCGGCATGTTGGCCAAATCGAGAGATCACGGTTCCGAGCTGTTCTGGTCCTAGTGAGCTATCCTGTAACTCAGCAGTACTTGTTCCAGCTTCTTGGCGTTGTAGGCGTTTTTCATGATTAGCCCGCATACGACGGCGTTGACCTTGGCTTAGGGGTTTCTTTTTACTCACAGTGGCATCATCGTCAAAATAAAGGTTATTTTGTGTCGTCTAAAAAAGCAGTATGATACACGGTATCGAATAAAAAAGCCTGAATTTAGGCAAACCGCAATGATAAGGCAGATATATGGCTGCAGATGAAAGTAATCTGATTTGGGTTGATTTAGAGATGACTGGCTTAGACCCCAGCATTGACCGAATTATTGAGATAGCAACTATCGTAACAGACAAAGAGCTCAACATATTAGCTGAGGGGCCAGTGATTGCGATTCATCAATCAGATGAAGCGCTTGCCGTGATGGATGATTGGAATCAAAAGCATCATGGTGAATCTGGGTTGATTGAGAGGGTCAAAGCGAGTCAAGTTACTGAGTCGCAGGCGATTGAGCAAACAATTATGTTTTTGCAAAATTATGTTCCCAAGGGCGTTTCACCCATGTGTGGTAATAGCATTGGCCAGGATAGACGCTTCATGAATCGTTATATGCCAGAGCTAGAAGATTATTTCCATTATCGCAATATTGATGTGAGTTCGGTTAAGGAACTCGTGAGGCGTTGGAGCCCTGAAGTCATGGCCGGGTTTAAAAAGAGAGGCACTCATCAAGCGCTCATAGATATTCAAGAATCGATTGCTGAATTGCAGTTTTATCGTGACAAAGTATTTAAAATTTGAGCAAACGGTACAATTTTTTCAAGAAGGGGTTGCGAAGAGATGAAATTCTCCTATAATGCGGCCTCAACTTTTTGCTAGCGACGCTGTTAGCAAAGCTTGAAATGCGACATTAGCTCAGTTGGTAGAGCGATACCTTGCCAAGGTATAGGTCATCGGTTCGAACCCGATATGTCGCTCCAA
>NZ_JAEC01000036.1:0-6904 GCF_000518705.1 Shewanella colwelliana ATCC 39565 | reverse complement strand
GCGACATTAGCTCAGTTGGTAGAGCGATACCTTGCCAAGGTATAGGTCATCGGTTCGAACCCGATATGTCGCTCCAATCTTCTTTCGTAACAGCCTCCCACTTAAAATTATTCACTACTTTAGATCCGTTGACGCCTTATATTGAACAATGGTTATGCCTTGTCATCATGTCAGTTACTGGTATCTATTTCGAACTCGATTTCTCGCTCCAGCGTTTTACCTATGGCCTTCCATATCCCTAGCGCTATGTTTACCACGCTGCCGAGCAGCATAGGCTACCTATCTTTGATGACTATGAGATCACAGAATCTCCATTTGCGTGATATTGGGTGAACTTCTTTAACGAAATCTAAAGTAGCGTATGCAAAATTCTACAAACTATGACCTTGTTCAAAAAAAGATTGCCTGAATGGCCTCATAATGAAACCAACTCAGAATTATGGCCGATAGTTTTAGCATCGATTGGAGAAGAGAAAGATGAGATTTCAACAGCTTAGTGAGCAATTGGCGTATGTCTCAAAGTGCCGTTTGGAGATGGCTAAATTATATAGCCGCATGTACAGCGCAGTAGACTCTTCACGCGTTAAGTTGATGCTTGAATATTTTCAGCAGCACCAAAAAGATGTCTCTAAAAAGATTGACGATTATATCGAAGAGGCTCCATCACGGTTGTTGCAGCTATGGTATAACGACATCACCTTTGAAGACTTTATCAAGCGTTGCCAAGAAATAACGCCTAAGGCCAACATGAGCGAGGAGGATCTACTTGATCTGCACTTAGAGTTGGATAACCGCCTCATTGCTTTGTTTGAGAAAACGGCTGATTCTTCCGTGCCGGGTGAAGTCAAAAGTGCGCTGAATGATCTGGTTAGAGTTGAAAAGATTCAGCAGCAACGTTTAGTGCATAGCAGTATCCGGATGGATGATATTTAAGCGTTAAGTTAAAGTAGAGAAAGGCACCGCAAGGTGCCTTTTTTGTTTGTCACATTCGTCTGTAAACCAAGTCGAGGTTATCTCTTTTATGGGTTTGCTGCCTGATAAATTGTGCGAGATCAAATTAAGTGCAACTAGTGCTATTTAAAGGGAATCAAATGGATAGAAGAGGCTCTAATATCGAATATGCTTAACTACTATCGATTGATGGTTCAGATTTGATGTTTGGAGACGTTTTATGTTGTTTAGCGATGCGCAGTTACCTTTGGCCCTATACACTAGGCAGCTTATAAGAGATGCTGAAGAAAAAGCGATCCAATCGGGTGTAGTCAGTTTATTTGAGCTCATAGATAGAGCCGGACAAGCTGCTTTTGAACTGTTAAATGGTGAGGCTAGGCTTCAGCAAAAAATCCTTGTCGTCGCAGGATATGGAAATAACGGAGCCGACGCTTACATCTGTGCCACACTGCTTTTGGAATCTGGTTGCCAGGTCTCTCTTTACGCGATTGAGCGTGAAGAGTTAGGCAGTGGGGTTAGTTATGCAAAAGCGGCGTTTATTGCCGCAGGTGGTCATGTCATCCAGTCAATTGAAGACGTCATTGATGAGGTTGATATTATTGTTGATGGCATGCTGGGTACTGGGTTTCATGGTGAGGTGAATGAACCG
Source organism: Shewanella colwelliana ATCC 39565 (assembly GCF_000518705.1). Taxonomy (GTDB): domain Bacteria; phylum Pseudomonadota; class Gammaproteobacteria; order Enterobacterales; family Shewanellaceae; genus Shewanella; species Shewanella colwelliana. The sequence continues at coordinate 5,304 of NZ_JAEC01000036.1, read as the reverse complement.
TTCCGTAAGCTTATCGAAACCATTAATCGGTCAAATGCTTGGATTTTGTCCTTGGATGTACCGTCTGGGATTGATGCCGACACAGGTGCTGGCGAATTAGCGATAAAGGCCGACGTCACACTAACATTTGGCGCGCTGAAACAGGGCTTATTTACTGGAGCGGCCAGAGATCGCGTTGGGCGTGTAGTGTTTGCTGATATTGGCCTTACTACTTTCTTCCCCCCCTCAGATATTATCAATATTGCCCATCGCCTTACTGATTTAGGCATGCCAAAGCGAGCCCAAAATAGTCATAAAGGCGCTTGCGGCAAGGTGACTGTAATAGGTGGTGATATTGGTATGGCGGGGGCACCTCGTTTAGCTGCAGAGAGCTGTTTACGATCTGGAGCAGGCCTTGTGGCAGTGATCTCTCGTCCAGAACATCTTGCTATTATCAACAATGGGCGTCCTGAACTGATGTTTAGAGGCTGTGAGCTCGTTGATATGGAAGTTTATGAGCGTCTTGGATGGGCTGATATTTTGTTAATTGGCCCAGGTCTTGGAAAACATGATTGGGGTTATAACTTGCTTAAAGCGGCCAGCCTCAGTGACAAGCCCTGCGTCATGGATGCTGATGCTTTAAATCTATTGGCGCTTGAACCAAGAAAACAAAGGAATTGGGTGCTAACGCCTCATGCAGGAGAAGCGGCAAGGTTGCTCGGCATTGAAACCGCGGATGTAGAGAGCGACAGATTTTCGGCCGTGAAAGCATTGCAGGCCAAATATGGCGGAGTTGTGGTATTGAAAGGGGCGGGCACGCTGATCTTTGATGGCACCGTTTGTCATGTTGCGCCTGTTGGTAATCCAGGGCTTGCCAGTGGCGGCAGTGGTGATGTACTTGGCGGTATTATCGCGGGGTTAATGGCACAAGGCATGACGCTTATGGATGCGTCGAGTGCAGGGGTAGTGATACATGGTGTCGCAGCAGATATGGCGGCCAAAGAGGGAGAGAGGGGAATGTTAGCTTGCGATCTTTTCCCGTTTATTCGTCTATTAGTGGATAATATTTAACCTGATACAGATTAATTTACGCTAATGTTTGTTTAGATAGCTAACAGTTTCGGTTAAAGTATCAGGCTATACGAGGTTTAAACTCTATCTAACGAATACGAATGAGAAATGGCTGCATTAAAAGTTTATCTTGAAAATGAATCTGAAACCGTTAGCTTAGGTCAAAGACTGGCAAAGCTAATTAGGCCGCCGCTGACGCTTTATTTAAGCGGAGAATTAGGGGCCGGCAAGACGACGTTTAGTCGTGGGTTAATTCAGAGTTTAGGTCATCAGGGGGCGGTAAAGAGCCCAACTTATACCTTAGTGGAGCCCTATGAATTAGACGGGGTTGATGTATATCACTTTGATTTATACCGTCTCAGTGATCCTGAAGAGCTAGAGTTTATGGGCATTCGTGATTACTTTGCTGATAACAGTTTGTGCATTGTCGAATGGCCAGATAAAGGCGAAGGGATTTTACCTGCTGCCGATCTAGCCATTGATATTCAATATCAAGCTTTAGGTCGAATGGTGACATTTACGCCGCAAAGCCAAGCTGGTGAGCAACTGTTAGATAATTTACATAATAATGATAAAAACTAATTCGTTGATAAAAAATATATTTTTGCTGTTACTGCTCAGTTTCCCAGTAATGGCCCACAGCGCAAATAAATTAGAAGGTGTTCGCATATGGGCCGCACCTGAGTCTACGCGTGTGGTTTTTGATCTTAGCACCCCGCCTAAATATACCCATTTCACTTTAACTAGCCCTTACCGTTTAGTCGTCGACCTGGATGCAACATCAACGGCAATTAACCTGAGTAAAATTGAAAATAACAGTAAGCTGGTAAAGAAAGTTAGGGTAAGTAAGCCACCTAAAAAAGGCACCCTGCGTCTGGTTATCGATCTCGTCAAGCCAGTAAAAAGTAATCTATTTGCTTTATCGCCTACCGCCCCATACGGCAACCGTTTAGTGGTTGACTTAGAAGGTGGGAATGGCAGTAAGCAAACCGCGGTTAGCCAACCTAAAGAGCAGTTGCGAGATATTATTGTTGCGATTGATGCTGGGCATGGTGGTGATGATCCTGGGTCTATTGGCCCATCTGGTATTTATGAAAAGAAAGTGGTGTTACAAATCGCCAAGAAAGTCGAAGCCAAGATTAACGCTACACCGGGTATGAAAGCAGTGATGACACGTACGGGCGACTATTTTGTTAATTTAAATAAGCGTTCGGAAATTGCGCGTAATAGCAAGGCGGATTTGCTTGTCTCTATTCATGCCGATGCGTTTACCTCGCCTAAACCTCAAGGTGCTTCTGTATGGGTGCTTTCAATGCGCCGTGCTAACAGTGAAATTGGTCGTTGGTTGGAGCAAAAAGAGAAACATTCAGAATTATTGGGCGGTGCTGGTGAGATTATTCAAAACACCGATAACGAACAGTATTTAGCTATGACCTTATTGGATATGTCGATGGATCGGTCGATGGCGATAAGCCATAACATTGCCGATGACGTCTTGTCGAATTTAGGCAAGGTGACTAAATTGCATAAGCATAAGCCTGAGTCCGCCAGTTTTGCTGTGTTAAAGTCGCCAGATATTCCTTCTATTTTAGTAGAAACAGGCTTTATCTCTAATCATAAAGAGGAGCGATTGCTGACTCAGCGTGAGCATCAAAATAATATCGCTAATGCGGTGCAAAGAGGAGTGGTTCGTTATTTTGAGGCCAATCCCCCCGTCAATAGTTTAATTGCGAGCCGTTCGTCGATCAGCCACAAAGTCAAAAAAGGTGAGTCGTTATCGGTAATCGCCCACCGTTATCAGGTTTCGGTTGCCAGTATTAAAAAAGCGAATAAATTAAAATCTAACACCTTACGTATTGGCCAGAATCTGGTCATTCCTCGCGCTTAACGGAGTCAAAATGACGATTAAAATTTTGCCTCCCCAACTAGCGAACCAAATCGCAGCTGGTGAAGTGGTTGAGCGTCCAGCTTCGGTGATCAAAGAATTGGTCGAGAATAGCTTGGATGCGGGTGCTACGCGCGTTGATATTGAGATTGAAAAAGGTGGTAGCAAACTGATTAAGATCCAAGACAACGGATCGGGTATTGCTAAGGAGCAGCTAGCACTAGCGCTATCTCGCCATGCTACGTCTAAATTGGCGAGCTTAGACGATCTTGATGCCATACTGAGTTTTGGTTTTCGTGGTGAAGCACTCGCTAGTATCAGCTCAGTTTCACGGCTGACGTTGACATCCCGCACTGCAGAGCAAACTGAAGCATGGCAGGCTTATGCCGAAGGGTCTGATATGGCGGTTAAGGTGATGCCTGCCGCACATCCTGTCGGCTCAACGGTAGAGGCGGTTGACCTGTTTTTTAATACACCAGCAAGACGCCGTTTTTTAAAGAGTGATAAAACTGAATTTACCCACATCGATGAGTGGCTTAAACGCATTGCATTGGTACGAAAGGAGATTCACTTTACGCTCAAGCATAACGGCAAAATGGTGCGCAATTACCGCCCAGCGATGAGTGATACGCAATACTTGCAGCGATTGGCGCAGGTCAGTGGTAAGCAATTTTCTGAGCAGGCCTTGCGTGTGGATTGCAGCCATAATGGCTTGCAGTTAAGTGGCTATATACAGTCTCCGCATTTCGATGCGACTTCAAGTGATACTCAATATTTTTATGTTAATGGCCGTCTTGTCCGCGACCGTCTAGTTAACCACGCGGTGCGCCAAGCATTTGCTCAACAGTTAGCTGGCGTACAAGTCGGCTATGTGTTGATGTTGACGCTTGATCCTCACCAGGTGGATGTCAATGTTCACCCCGCTAAGCATGAAGTGCGATTTCATGAGAGTCGCTACGTGCATGACTTTATTTTACAGGCATTGCAGTCTGCGCTAACCCAAGCTGAAAGTTTAGGGTTGGAAGATGACGTGTTTGTTCGACCAAGCTCAATAACACATATTGAATCCACTAACAAAGCCCCTGTAATGGCTGGTGCTGATATTCAAATACACCAAGATCAGGTTGGGGCTTCATCGGCATTACCTGCTGGTGAAAAGCATAGCGCACCTTATTCATATGGAAAAACTGGCCCATCAGTGGTTGGGCGCGATGACCGTATGGTGAGCGACCGAGTGCCTTCGGGCCGGGCGCCGGATGCATGGCGCAATACCGAATTGCCCTCACAGCGCGCAGTTGATAGTTATGCTCAGCTATTGCGCACGCCTTCAGTGACTCCAGTTGGGGTTCAAGTCTCTCAAACTGAGATACCGGCAATGCCACCTGTGTTAGCGGGTAAGTTTTGGGTGATGACGCAGGAGGATAAATTGTTGCTGGTGCCGCTAAATGAGGTGGCTCGGCAGCTTGCTGTGGTAGAGATTGGCATCAAGTATCCCTTAGGCTTGATAGGGCAGCCATTGCTCATGCCAATTTCGGTGAAAGTGGATGAAGATTGGTTAGAAACTGTGAACCAAAGGGAATTATTACTGAGAAAATTAGGCATAGAGTTAACTATTCGCCTTGGGCAGTTGATAATAAAGAAAGTGCCCCCATATCTAAGGGAAGATGCGAATAAGTCCCTGATGTGAGATCATAGCTACATAGTAAATCACAGCCATTACCTCCCATGAGCCAACAGTTAACTTTTGCCGATAGTGAGTTTTCCAGCAAGCGCCGCCAGACCCGTAAAGAGATTTTCTTATCTCGGATGGACAACCTGTTACCATGGACTCAACTGCTGGAAGTGATTGAGCCCTTTTATCCAAAAGCGGGCAATGGTCGTCGTCCGTATCCACTGGAAACGATGTTCCGCATTCACTGTATGCAGCAATGGTACAGTCTGAGTGATGAGGCGATGGAAGATGCGCTTTACGAGATTGCTTCGATGCGTCAGTTTGCACAACTGTCACTGGATAAAGCCATTCCTGACCGCACTACCATTATGAATTTCAGGCACTTGCTGGAAAAACACAAACTCACTCGTAAGTTATTCCAAACGGTCAATCAATGGCTGTCGGATTGCGGTGTGATGATGACGCAAGGAACATTGGTGGATGCAACGATTATTCAAGCACCCAGCTCCACTAAAAATAAAAAGAATGAACGTGACCCGGACATGCATCAGACTAAAAAAGGCAATGAATGGCACTTCGGTATGAAAGCTCACATTGGCGTGGATGCAAAGAGTGGCCTCACTCATACGCTGGTGACAACCGCCGCCAATGAACATGACTTGAACCAGTTGAAAAATCTGTTGCATGGCGACGAGGG
>NZ_JAEC01000035.1 GCF_000518705.1 Shewanella colwelliana ATCC 39565 | reverse complement strand
CAGCGTTCCGGTGATCACTTACACCACCAATACCGGTGCAAGTGCGACCTTAACCATTGAAGTCACCCCTGTTGATGATGCCTCTGTGCTGGCTAACGACAGCAACACCATTGCAGAAGATACCGTCGCCACTGGCAACGTATTGGATAACGACAGCGATATCGACAGCGACTTGTCAGTGGTTAGCTTCACTGTTAACGGCGAAACCGTTGCAGCGGGCACCACGGTTGAGGTGGAAGGCGGCTCATTAGTCATCAATGCCGATGGCACCTACACCTTCACCCCGAATGACAACTGGAACGGCAGCGTTCCGGTGATCACTTACACCACCAATACCGGTGCAAGTGCGACCTTGATGATCACTGTAACTCCAGACGGCGACATCCCTGTGTTCGCCGGTGACGACAGTGGAGCGGTTACCGAAGATGCCAGCAACCCAACCCTGACTGACACTGGCCTCCTCACCATTGATGATGCCGATGCAGGTCAGTCTGTATTCCAAGCCGGTAACGGCACGCCGAGCAATGGCGCACTGGGCAGCTTAACCATCGATACCAATGGCAACTGGACGTACAACGTTGCCAACGCCGAGGTGCAGTACTTGGCTGAAGGCGAGACCAAAGTCGAAACCTTTGTGGTACTAAGCGAAGATGGCACCGAGCACACCGTCACCATCACCATCACGGGCACCAACGATGTGCCAACTTTGTTGCCTGACACTGGCAGTGTGACAGAAGATACTGCGGTTAACGTCGATGGAAACCTCATCACCTCGGGCATCTTAGATGCGGGCACGGACGGCGATGCAGGTGAAGACAAGTTCACCGCAGACACATTGACGGGCCAATACGGAACCCTGTCCGTCGACGCTTACGGCAACTGGATCTACACCGCTGACAACAGCCAAAGTGCGATCCAAAACCTTAATAGCGGAGAGTTCTTAACGGAAGAGTTTAAAGTTTATAATGCAGACGGTGTAACTTGGACAACCGTCACCATTACAATTAATGGTGTTAATGATGTTTCCGGCGGCAGCAATGTCGACTTGACGGTCGATGACGCTAACACCCTAGGCTCTGCGACAGATAGTGACAGTGCAGGCCTTAGTTTCACTGCGGGTGCACATGATGTTACGGCATTTGCATTTACAAACTTAAACGACATTACTGTAGATGGTTTAGATGGCAACCTTACTTGGTCATTAGATGCATCAGGCAATCTAATTGGTAGTATCGGCAACACTGACGTACTGCAGTTATCCTTAACTGGCAACGCAATCTCAGCAGGCAATGCAGGATCAGTAAGTGTTTCGGTAACCTTGCTTGATAACCTGTCTCACAATGTATCTGTTAATGACCTTACGGTTGATGGCATCACTGTAATTGCAACTGATGCATCTGGTGCTACAGCTACAGGCACTGTCTCGGTTAAAGTGGTCGATGATGGTGTAGACCTAACGCCACAGGATCTTGTTGGCAATAATGCGGTGGGTCAGTATGAAGGTGTTATTAACGTCGATGGTGCAGATCAAAACTATAGCGCAGATCTGTCGAGCAATATTTCCGGTGGTGGCACATTCTCAAATTCAGGAATTACTGCGGGAGGGTTAACCGTCTTCTATTATGTCGATCCAAGCAACCCAAGTATCTTAATCGCGTATTCTGATGCCAGTGCTACACCTTCGGCTTATGATCCTGATAATAACGGTCAATCCATAATATTTACCTTATCGATAGATCCAAATAGCGACAGCTATCAGCTTGATGTCGTACGCCCAATTGACCAAGTAGAAACGATTACCGTTGCAGATATGAGTGGTGGTAAAGGAGGTAACACTCCAGCAGCTTATGTCACATTCGATGGAACTAATTACATTATAAACAACGATATCAGTGATGTAGATCCAACCCATGAGATGATCTTCACGCTTACATCAACTTCTGGTTTAGTCTCTAGCACAGTCAACGGTAATACCAATGGGTTTGGTGTACAGAACGCTTGGGTAGACCAAGGCGAAGCGCTAATCGTAGACTATGCCGATAATGTCGCCTCCGCATCGATTCAGTTTGAGGGAGCGACTTACGCTCACTTTAAAGCCTATGATGCAAACGGAAACCTGCTGGGTGAAGGTGATATCACTAGTGGTCAAGTGATCAGTAACTTGGGTGAAATTAGTTACATAGAGGTGTCCACGAGTGCACAAGGTAACCATGCGAATTTCCAATTTACTGGCACCTCAGCACAAAACATCGTTACTGAGACGACGGATGTCGATCTTGATTTCAATGTGACGGTAACAGATAGCGATGGCGACAGCGCAAACGGTTCTATTCATGTTGACCTCAATGCTCCAGGCACAAACACACCGACATCGCCAACAGCGTTGACAACTGGTGCTATGTCCTTGCTCAGTGAAGGCGATCTTTACAGTAATGGTTCCGATGCTGACTCCCAGCAATTACGCTTTAAGTCTGGCAGTGAATCTATTACTTCATTCCAGTTTGGCAACACAGATAACATCCAAATATCTGGTGTTAACGCAAACATTAAATGGTCATTTAATGACAATGGCCAGTTAATCGGCACTTTTATGGGGAAAGAGGCTATCAGCCTAACTCTAAATGGCGGCCGTATTGAGAGTGGTGAAGAAGGCAGCGTATCGGTAACAGTAGAGCTCTTAGATACCTTCCCTCACAATGTTAGCGCAGAAAACTTAGTCATTAGTGGTATTGATGTGATTGCTGTTGATGCACAAGGCAATAGCGCTACATCTAGCATGACTGTTCAGGTAGCAGATGATGCTCCGGAAATCGCTGATGCTGCCACTGTAGCTGTATCAGATACCGACATCCCTGATGCACTAGTTGGCAGTTTCTCCCTAACAAATAGTCGGGGTAGTAGTAGTGACCTAGATTTTGATGGTTTCACTATCACAGCGAGAGGTTTCACCTCTGCCACAGATTCAACGCTAACAGAATCTAACATATTCGGTAACAGTAGTGGCATCGGTGTTCAAAGTGTTAACTCTCCGTACCTTAACCTAGCAGGCGAAGTTGATTTCCGTCAGTTTGCTGATGGAACATCAGCATCAGAAGAAGTCATTATTACGCTTGATGCAGGCAGGCTTGCTTATGGTGTAAACATTGATTTCGATAATATGTTTCGCGGCGAGCGTGAAGTTGGCGTAGTCGATTTTTACCGTGATGGACAGCTTATAGGCTCGCAAACTTTTAGCTCTAATGCTGACAGCGGAGACTATGCCGAACGATTTAACGTAATGCAGGGTGGTTTCGACCAAATGGTTATTCGAGCACTCGATAATGGCGTTAACAATCCGAGTGACAACAGCGATTTTGCAATCAAGAGAATCGAATTTTTAGGCTATGACGATATCGCTTCTGGCTACGCTACTGGTTCGGTAGATACCGATTGGGGAGCTGATGGTATAGGCTCTCTGGTATTTGATGGAACGGATGAGAATGGCTTATTTACTAGTGATGGTCAAAGCATCTTGACCTCACTGTCAGGTAATACACTCTTAGGCCAGACAGATTCGGGAGAGCTGGTATTTAAAGTCGAGTTTACCCCAAGCACTGGCCAGTGGGAGTTTTATCAATATAAAGCTATTGAACAAACATCCGATGGGCAGTTGGACTTTAACGTATCCGCGACCGATTCTGATGGAGATAGTGCAGAAGGTCATTTTGCAGTAACACCTCAGGTTGTAGTGCGCGATTACATTCAAACAAACGGTACTGACGGTGACAACACGATTGATGGTTCAGAAAACCATGACGTAATAGTGAGTGATACCTCTGGTATTCAAATTGTGCAAGGTGAAAACTATAATATTGCGTTCATCCTTGATTCTTCTGGCAGTATGAGTAGTGCAATTGAAGCAGCTACATCTCAGTTATTACAAGTATTTACAACACTGCAGTCAAGTGCAACGGGCTTACACTCTGGTGTGGTAAATGTTCTACTTGTCGATTTTGATTTTGATGCCAACATATCTCTATCAGTGAACCTTGCAGACCCTAACGCACTCGACACCTTAACTCTTGCTTTAAGCAAAATTAGTGACGATGGATGGACCAACTATGAAGCTGCATTTGATGCTGCTATAGAGTGGTTCACCAATGGAGATGCTGCAAGCAACAATGGTACTAACCTCACTTATTTCATTACCGATGGTGAGCCAAATTATTATATGAAAGAGACTCCAATTACTGATATTGAAGTGTTGGACTATAAATATAGCAGCGATATGGGCTTAGCTGATTTAATTCATCTTTATACCCCAGGACAAGCTTTAGTTTACAACGGGCTTGAGATTATCGCAGCAAACGGCATCGTTTATGAGTGGAAAGAGAAAGGTAATAATAATGGCTGGGGCAGTAAAACAGAAATAGGCCAATTAGAACTAGACGCCAATGGTAACTACTTCGTTGCGATACCTACTGAGGGATCTAATGAAGCGGTAAGCGGAGCTCAGAGCGCATTCCAAGTACTAGACACTCTTTCTAACGTCGAAGCTATCGGCATTGGCAGCGGCATCAGTCTCAACAGGTTAACCCCTTATGATTCTGATGGTAATGTTGCTACTAATATTGATGCGAGCAAGCTGGCCAGTGTTATTTTAGGCTCAGAGCAATTATTGCTCCAAGGCGATGACACAGTAAACTCAGGCGATGGCAACGACATCATCTTCGGTGACATAGTGGCATTTGATGGCATCGAGGGACAAGGCTACGCTGCACTGCAAAAATTTGTTGCGCAACAAACTGGTGAAAATCCGGCTGACGTTTCTATTCAAGATGTTCACGAGTATGTGTCAGCAAATCCATCACTGTTTGACACATCACGTAGTGATGATGGTAACGATATTCTCGCCGGTAACCGAGGGGATGATATTCTCTTCGGCCAAGGTGGTAATGACGAGCTTCATGGCGGTAGTGGTGATGACCTATTAATAGGCGGAAGTGGTCTGGACCATCTTATTGGTGGTTCTGGGTCTGACACCCTTATCGGTGGATTAGGTGACGATACCTTAACGGGTGGTACTGATGCAGACACCTTCGTGTGGCAGCAAGGTGAGTCTGGTACTGATCACATTACCGATTTCGATATCAATCAAGATAAGCTAGATCTAAGTGACCTGTTGCAAGGTGAGAGCGGTGATAATTTGTCTAATTACCTGCATTTCAGTTTCAATGAAGGTAATACTACGATATCTATCAACGCTGATGGAGATGGTGACACCGATTACGATCAGTTTATCGTGCTAGATGGCGTTGACCTCAGTTCACTTGGTAATACTGATGGGCAGATAATCAATAGTTTATTAGGAAATAATGGCGAGGGGGCGCTCATCGTTGATCAATCCGACGACATAGCTACACAAAGTAGTGCATCCGAACAGAACTTGTTAGATCTGAATGACTCACCAATAATGATCCCTTAACAAATGGAGATAATCGCACTAGTGAACGCCAGAGTTAGCTAGTGCGATTATTACTTTTGTTATGTGAACGTATTACTTCTATAATTGTTTTACGATAAATATTAATAAAATCTTAAGGATAAGTTTTTAAGGTGCAAGCATCAGCGTCTCCAAAAACTGAACAATGGACAGTTTCAGCCTCCCAAAGAGTGACTGTCGATCCCTTGTTAGACAGTTTAGTGTTATTAACCGAATACTTCGGCAGCCCCTGCTCTAGCGAGTCATTAGCCGCAGGGCTACCGCTGTCTGGCAGTGTATTAACACCTGAACTGTTACCACAAGCCGCTGGACGTGCCGGACTTGCAGCAAAACTCACCCGCAAAGGCCTAGATCAAGTCTCACCGATTTTTTTGCCTTGTATTTTGTTACTCAAAGACAAAAAAGCCTGCTTATTGCGGGAAATCGATATTGATAATGATAAAGCTGTCATTCAACTGCCTGAAACTGGCGGAGAAGAACAGCTCTCTATCGAAGAGCTTGAAGCAATTTATGTGGGTTATCTGTTTCTGGTTAAACAGCAATACCGCGGTGACATGGGCTTTGACCTGCACCTTCATGACAATAATGGCCACTGGCTGGTGCAAACGCTTAAAGACTCCGCCCCCATTTATCGTGACGCCCTGATCGCATCGGTTCTGGTCAATCTCTTTGCACTAGTCTCTCCATTATTCATCATGAATGTCTATGATAAAGTGGTGCCTAACCTCGCTTTCGAGTCCTTATGGGTACTCGCTATCGGTGCAGGTATCGCTTACATTTTTGACTTAGTGATGCGGCAGCTTAGGGCCTACTTAATTGATGTTGCCGGTAAAAAAGTTGACATCATTGTCTCATCTCGGTTGTTTGCTAAAGCGATAGGTATCCCACTTGAAAAGCGCTCTCCTAGTGTAGGTGGCATGGCAAGACAACTGGGGGAATTCGATAGTATTCGAGAGATTTTGACCTCGGCGACGATAACCACATTAGTCGATCTGCCCTTTGCAATATTCTTTGTCATCGTCATTTATATTGTGGCAGGCGACCTTGCATTAATCCCCCTCATTGGCGGTGCAATCATTATTATTTACACGCTCATTATGCAGCCACGTTTAAAGGCTGCTATCGAGGAGAGTAATAAGTTTGCCAGTTTAAAACATGGTCACCTTATCGAATCTCTCGCATCGCTTGAGTCAATAAAATCCAGTGGCGCTGAAGGTTTAGTGCAAAAAAGCTGGCAACAGATGATTGGGCACACGGCCAATTGGCAATTAAAAGCCAAGAAGATCTCCACCTCAGTCACGAATGTTGCTAACTTTACAGTGCAACTGTCAGTCGTATGCGTGGTGATACTTGGTGTGTACCGTGTTGCTGACAACGCTATCTCTATGGGTGGCATTATCGCGGCGGTGATCCTCTCTAGCCGTGCTATCTCTCCTATGGCTCAGCTGGCTGGATTGATGACTCGCGGTAACCATACCGCTAGCGCGCTACGACAATTAGATCAAATCATGACGCAAGAAGATGAGTTTGAAAACAAAGGTCATCTTGTCAGTAAACAACGTCTGCAAGGGCAAATCAATGCGGATCACATCAGCTTTAACTACCCAGGTTCAGAGCGCCCCGTATTGCACCCTATGTCCGTCTCTATCACCCCTGGTGAGCGCGTTGCAATTATTGGTCGTAACGGTTCAGGTAAAAGTACCCTAGCAAAACTATTAGTGGGTCTCTATCAGCCCTCTAAAGGTAGCTTACGCTATGATGGGTTAGATTCGGCGCAAATCCACCCTACTGATTTACGCAGAAACTTTGGATACTTACCTCAAGATATCACCCTATTTCACGGTACCATACGTGACAATATTCTATTTGGTACACGTCAGGTGACTGAACATCAACTCATTCGAGCCGTTCAGCTTTCAGGGGTTAATCAGTTTACCGACATTGAAACCGAAGGCTTAGATCAGCAAGTGGGCGAAGGCGGTCAATCGCTATCTCGTGGCCAGCGACAAACCATCGCCCTCGCACGAGCAACACTGAATGACCCACCAGTATTGTTAATGGATGAACCGACCGCTAGCTTGGATGCACGCGCTGAAAAACAGTTTATTCGTGCCATGCAAAATGTCACAAAAGAAAGAACCCTTTTGCTAATCACTCATAAAATGCACTTACTTAACTTAGTGGATCGCATTATTGTGTTAGATCGTGGGCATATTGTCGCCGACGGTCCTAAAGAAACCGTTCTTAATCAGCTCTCCAAAGGGTTATTAGCGGGAGGGCCGAAGAGTGAGTAAGCACCTAACTACCCATGAACTAGAAATGGTCGATGACGTGTATGGTGCGATGATGACTGATGCACCAACAAGCCATAGATTGATCATTTGGGCACTCTCTGCATTAGCGCTATGCTTTTTACTTTGGGCCTATTTTGCTGAGCTTGATCAAGTCACTACAGGAATGGGAAAAGTGATCCCCTCCTCTCAAATTCAAGTAATTCAAAGCTTAGATGGCGGCATTATGCAGGACCTCTATGTACAAGAGGGGATGGTGGTCACAAAAGGTCAACCACTCGTGCGCATTGATGATACCCGTTTTCGCTCCGATTTCGCCCAGCAAGAACAAGAAGTCTACAGTCTACAAGCTAATGTATTGCGTCTGCGTACCGAGCTTAACAGCATCACCATTTCCGATATGGCTTCTGACTGGCGAGAGCAGGTCAAAGTAGTCAAGCAACCACTGCAATTTACACAAGAGTTAGTTGAAACAGAGCCTGATTTAGTACGCCGACAAACAGAAGAGTATGAAGGTAGACTCGACAATCTCAGTAATCAATTAGAAATTCTTGCAAGGCAGATACAGCAGAAACAGCAAGAAACCCAAGAGCTCGCGTCTAAAATCAGTACACTCACCACGAGTTTCCAACTGGTCACGCGAGAATTGGAGCTTACGCGCCCCTTAGCAGACAAAGGCATTGTACCGGAAGTCGAGTTACTCAAACTTGAACGTATCGTGAATGATATACGTGGCGAGCTCGCGTCAGTCCGCTTATTGCGACCAAAAGTAAAAGCCTCTCAAGATGAGGCGATTTTAAAGCGTCGTGAGGCGGTATTCGTCTTTACCGCAGAGACTCGCACACAACTCAATGACATGCAAACCCGCTTGTCACGTATGACCGAGGCGCAAGTTGGCGCTCAAGATAAAGTGAGCAAGGCGGAAATCGTTTCGCCAGTCAATGGTACAATTAAAACCGTCCACATCAATACGCTCGGCGGCGTGGTGCAACCCGGTATAGACATCATCGAGATTGTACCGTCAGAAGATCAGCTACTGATTGAAACCAAAATTGTTCCAAAAGATATCGCATTTTTACATCCTGGCTTACCCGCCATTGTCAAAGTTACCGCTTATGACTTCACCCGTTATGGTGGCTTGAATGGCGTTGTAGAGCACATTAGTGCCGATACAACACAGGATGAAGAGGGAAACAGTTTCTATCTTGTAAGGGTTAGAACTGAACTATCAAGTTTAACGAAAGACGATGGAACCCAGATGCCTATTATTCCAGGCATGTTGACCTCGGTTGACGTAATAACTGGGCAAAGATCAGTTCTTGAGTACATACTTAATCCAATTTTGAGGGCAAGAGATTCTGCCCTGCGTGAACGTTAAGTTCACAACAAATAACCAGGGGGGTTAACCTAATGAGAAAGCAAACTGTACATCACCTAAAGCGAAGCGCCATGGCGCTAGCGATTAGTGCGATGTTGATACCAGGTATGGCCGCTAGCCAAACGCTTGAACAAGCTGTAGCGCATACGCTGGATACCAATCCCGATATCCGCATTGCCTTTAATCGATTTAAAGCACGTGAAGAACAAGTCAATCAAGCTATCGCTGGCTATATGCCTACTGTCGATATTAGCGGTGGGTATGGCTGGGAACAAACCAATAGCCCATCGAGCCGTCGTAAAGCAGGTCAGGGCGACGTGGACGATGAAGGTGTTATCGAGTTGATGCGTGGTGAAGTTGGCTTTAGCATCAAGCAGATGTTATTTGATGGCTTCTACACCTCAAGTGAAGTTGACCGCTACAGCTTTGAAGCAAGCGCCGATCAATGGGCACTGTTTGCTGCTGCCGAAGATATGGCGTTAGATGTGGCTAAAGTCTACGTCAACTATATCCGCAGTGAGCAAGTACTTACACTTGCAGAAAAAAACCTGCAAAGCCATAAAGATATTTACGAACAGATTAAACAACGCACTGACTCAGGGCTAGGTTCGATTGCTGATTTATCGCAAATTACTGGTCGTCTTGCGCGTGCCAACGCTAATGTGATTTCAGCTAAGAATAATTTCTATGATGCCAAAGCACAATTTATGCGCATTGTAGAAAAAGCGCCTGAAAATTTAATAGTACCAGTGCCTGATGACGATATGTTGCCAACAGATCTCAACAATAGCCTCAAGGTTGCACAAGAGAGTCATCCAATCCTTAAGTCAGCGGCTAGTGATATTTCTGCAGCAGAAAATGAGCGTTCATCCGCCCAGTCAAACTACTACCCTAAGCTTTCGTTAGAGCTTGGCGGCAATTGGAACGACAACTTAGACGGTGAAGACGGCTACTCTGCATTCGCATCGCAAAATGTTGGTGGTCACAGCAATGATCTCGTCGCGATGGTGCGGGTTAAGTACAACTTGTTTGCTGGCGGTAAAGATCTCGCCCGAGAAAAAGAAGCCGCTTATAAAGTCGGTGAAGCGAAAGAGATCCGTCAGCGTGCTTATCGCCAAGTGATCGAGGGGGTTAACCTCGCTTGGAATGCCTATGAACTATTAGAGCCTCAAAAAATGTATATCCGAGACCATGTTGTGGCGGCAAAAGATACCCAAGTCGCCTATAGCCAGCAGTTTAATCTTGGCCAACGCACTCTACTCGATTTATTGGATACCGAGAACGAGCTGTTTGAGGCACGAAAAGATTATCTAGAAGCGGAATACGATGAAATCATCGCTGAGTACCGTATCTTAAATGCTACAGGAAGACTATTGGAATCACTTCGAGTGACACGCCCAGACGTTTGGCAAGGTGAGCGTGACTACGAAGGGGGAGTAAAATAATGAAAGCCCTATTAATTATACTCAGTATCGCACTTATTGGTGGTTGTTCTATGCGTGATACCGTAAATATGGACACACCAACCAACCAAGTATTCGATCTCAATGATAACGATAAAGATGGCGTCATTGTCGCTCGTGAACGATGCAACGATACCGTCATGGGAGCAACCATTGATAACTATGGCTGCGGTAAAATAAAACCCATTAATGAGCGACAAGAACTCAAGATTCTTTTCGCTAACGACTCTTACTATATCGATCCGCAATATTATGATCAGGTAGAAACTATCGCTACATTTATGCGAGAGTACCCAAACACTAAAGTGACCATTGAAGGCCACTGTAGTAAAACGGGTTCTTATGATCACAATTTAGCACTATCTCAAAACCGCGCTAACGCTGTAATATCAACGTTATCAGAGCGCTTTGGTATTGAAGCAGATCGATTAACCGCTATCGGCTACAGCTATGACAGACCGGTTGATCCAACGCATACGCAGATGGCTCACACACGCAACAGACGTGTTATTGCAGAAGTCACAGGCGAAGATACGACCGCAGATATGAAATGGCATATCTATACGGTAGATGAAGAAGTTAAATAATACGTCGTTAAAAGTCGGGGAAGATGAGCGCTAAACACCGCAGGCATAAGCATTATCAAAAGGTCTGCCACTTTAGCATTGTGGCAGTGACTTTTGGTATCTCTTGCCTTTACGCTTCTCCGACTCAAAAACTCGACGTTAACCATATCACCTCTACATTAGAGGCAAGATATGGTGAGCGTGCTGGAAAAAGAGTTAATGCTTGGTTCAAGGTGCTTGAAGAGTCAAAAGGTCTTAGCGAGCAAGAGAAGATTGTTAAGGTAAACAATTTTTTCAATCTTTTTCGATTTATCGATGACATCAAACTCTGGGGTGATAGTAATTATTGGGCTAGCCCTATGGAGTTTATCGGCGTAAATGGTGGTGATTGTGAAGATTTCTCTATCGCTAAATACTTCACTCTACTACAACTGGGCATACCCGATGAGAAGTTGCGGATCACTATGGTCAAAGCGACCTCAGTCAATCAATACCATATGGTGTTAGCCTACTATGAAACACCAGGTTCAATCCCCTTGGTACTGGACAACTTAGATCGACAAATAAAGCCCGCAACACAAAGAAAAGATCTCATTCCTGTTTACAGTTTTAATGGTCGACAGCTGTGGTTAAACAAAGAGAAAGGACGCGGTGTACTGGCAGGTTCATCTTCTCGTCTTGAAAAATGGAATGACCTTAAACACAGATTGGGTGTTGAGAGACTCAGAATGCCCAAATTAAGATTGGAGTAGCTAGAACAATGACACTGTTTCGACAGATATACTCACTGCTGTTCGGCTTGTTTCTCGTAGTCGTTATGAGCCTAGCCTATGTGCAATTTACTGAGACACAGAGTTTCTTAAGTAAGCAGATGGAATCGGATCTTAACAACACCAGCAACAGCCTGGGCATTATGCTAGTACCCGACCTCGAAGCCGGTGATATCGTGGGTGCTGAAACCCTGATCAATGTCATCTTTGAAGGTGGCTACTATCAGCAAGTAAAGCTCACCTGGTTGGTCGATGGAAAACAACAAGTTTGGGAAAACGACCTTAAAATTGATGGTGTACCGCAGTGGTTTATTGATTTAGGTTTCTTTAAGACCATCAAACGAGAGAGCACTATTACCTCAGGTTGGATTCAGCTGGCGAATTTAGAAATCACCGCTCACCCAGGATTTGGTTACCATGAATTATGGCGCTCACTGACAAACGCCATCATCATGATATCGATACTTTTTTTAATCGCGATCATGCTGGCCCGCTTTGGGTTAACTTGGATCCTTAAACCCTTACACGACATCGCCGAACATGCCACAGATATCGCCCACCGAAAATTCGGACCAGATATGGCCTTACCTAAAACCTCTGAACTTAAATCAGTGGTTTCTGCTTTCAATAGCATGTCACACCAACTTAAACAGATTTTTAGCTCCCTAGATGAAGAGGTCTCCGAGTTAAGAAAGAAAAACCTTGTCGACCAAGTCTCAGCACTCCCCAATCGTCAGTATATGATGGGCCGTCTCAATAGCTGGTTAGGTGAGCCCAATAATGGCTCGTTAATGATGGCTAAGTTTGATTGGCTCGAAGATGTTCATGGCAAGTATGGCTACCAAGTTCGCGATGAAACTATTCGCTTACTCTCTGAAAAAATGAAAGAGCAACTCGACGAAATTGCGCCTTCTGTTATCGCACGAATTGCCGCCTATGAGTTTGCCTTCCTTATAACCAGTGGTGAGCAAGAAGTATGCAGTAAATACTTACATACACTTATTAGAACGGTGAATCAGGAGATATCTAAGGCTGGTTGTAAGCCTAATGAGCAGTTTTATATTGGTATCGCCCAGCGTACTGACGACATGAATGTGTCACAGATTTTGGCGCAAACCGATAATGCACTACAAAAAGCTATCGCCGATGATAAGGTGTTCCACTGGTTTGAAAGTAACGAAAAACAGCTTTACACCAGAGAGCAGTGGCGAGAGCACTTAAGCTCAGCGATCAAAAACAAGAACTTTCAATTTAAATGGCAACCGGTTTATCTCACAGAGCGTGACGAGATAGTACAGCGCGAACTTTATTGTAAATTAGAAATCGCTGGCAAAGAGATCCATGCGGGGCAATTTATGCCTTATGTGGAGTTGCTATCTTTAGGCTCTCTGCTCGACCGGTGCCTCATCGAAACTATTGCTGATAGCGGGTTACTTGATAGAAATCATGAGCCTGTCGCTATTAACTTAACGTTCCATAGTTTAAGTGACAAGAAGTTCCACGAGTGGCTTAATCATTTCTTACGCAACCATCGCTTGGCAAAACGTATCGTCTTCGATATCCCTGAAGCTGGGGTATACAGTGACCCTGAGTCGTGCGAAGCACTTTGCCATATCATTCGAGACAATGGGGCACACTTTGGTATTGACCACTTTGGGCGTCAATTTGGCTCAATGGCCTACTTGCAAACTCTCAGACCGAGTTACGTCAAATTGGATCAGTCTTTCGCCTTTTATGATGAAAGTGAGCACAGCAGTGAATTATGTCGCGCACTGGTTAACGTTGCTAGAGGCCTGGATATCCAAATCATTGTCACAGGGATTCAGGAACAGCCACAGCTGGCACGTTTCGAGCCATTGAAGACCAATGCCTATATGGGCTTTATCTATCCACCAGAGCCCGTTGAGTAGTCAATAACACCTATCAGCATAAAAAGGCTGCCTTACGGCAGCTTTTTTATTGTCTACGATACTCATTGGTGGGGGCCAAAACGAAAAAAGCCTGCTGATTTTTCAGAAGGCTTTCGAAAGTAGTCGGCAATGAAAAGCGTGAGGATTCGAATCTCTGACGCTTTGACCCGCTACCCCTCAATCCGCTACCTCTCAATCCGCTACCCCTAAATCCGCTGACCAGAAGACTCAGTCATCGAATAGATCAGCTGGCTGAATCATTCAAAATGCTAAAACGAAAAAAGCCTTCTGATTTCTCAGAAGGCTTTTCGAAAGTGGTCGGTGATAGAGGATTCGAACCTCTGACCCTCTGGTCCCAAACCAGATGCGCTACCGGGCTGCGCTAATCACCGAAAATCTTTAATCTTACTTAACTTACAAATACCGAGCATTGCTCGCTACTTTATAATGTGGTCGGTGATAGAGGATTCGAACCTCTGACCCTCTGGTCCCAAACCAGATGCGCTACCGGGCTGCGCTAATCACCGAATATTAAGAAGAAGTGGGGTGACTGATGGGACTTGAACCCACGACAACCGGAATCACAATCCGGGGCTCTACCAACTGAGCTACAATCACCACTGATTTTAATCTTCTTACTGCTAACTTAACCTCAAACCCAACTGGTGCACCCAGAAGGATTCGAACCCTCGGCCTCACCCTCCGGAGGGGTGCGCTCTATCCAGCTGAGCTATGGGTGCCTGCCTTGTTAGCGCCGCATATAGTATGGATTATTTAACGGCACGTCTATAGCTATTACGGTTTTTTTTATGCGTTTGCTCAACTTTTAACAGATTTAGGCCTTTTACGATGGTGTTGGGGTCAAAATTATGACTTGGTGATGGTGCTTTTTTATGCTATCAATAGCTATTACCTCAAACCTAATCAATAAAAATAAATTTAAGCGATTGGCGGAGCCATGTTTAGGGAAAAAACAAACCAATACTCGCCACGAGAAATTGGTCGGTTATTTAAAAGGATTAAACGCTTAAAGAGCCTCGCTCGAAAATACAAGCGTTCAGAAATCATTCAAAATACTCTGTTAGATATCTCAAATCTAGCAGCACGTGTTGAGCACGCTGACGAATTTTACGCGGGCATTCAAAATAATCTCAATAAGCTGTTGCCCGCTGACAATTTTTTCATCGCTATCCTGAACCTGCAAACCAATAGACTCGATGTACCATTTTTCGTTGATGAAAAAGATCAACACCCCAGCAAGCTCTATCCAAGCGAAGATATCTCTCAAACCCTACATAGTGGCTTAACAGGTTATGTGCTTAAGCATCAAACCCCCCTCCTTTGTGATAATGAAAAATATGAACAACTGATTGCCAATAACGAAATTGTCAGCAGAGGTTCCTCTTGTCATCAATGGTTAGGTGTGCCCATTTTTAGTGGTGAGCAAACCATTGGGGTTTTAGCGGTTCAAAGTTACAACCCAGCCATTTGCTATGGTGACATAGAAATGGAGCTGATGACCTTCATCAGCCAACATGTTGCCGGGGTTATTGAACGCGTTCAATATCAGCACAATCTAGAAGCAGCCATCGAGTACCGAACTAAAGAGCTCAGCGTGGCTTACGATAAGTTGCAACGAGAAGTCACTGAGCGCCGTCGAGCAGAGAAATTGCAGAAGTCGCTTTTCGAAATAGCAGAACTATCGAATGCAGATCTTGATGACAGCACTTTCTATGCGGAGTTACATCAAATCATTAGTCATCTGCTGCCCGCAAACAACTGTTATATCGCATTGCTCGATGACACAGGGCGCAACTTGCAATTTCCTTTCTACGTCTCACAGCTCAACGTTGGTCAACCTCAGAACCGTCCGTTAGCTGATGGCTTAACCGAGTATATTTTAAAGCATAAGCGTCCTTCATTACTCGATAGTGGTGATATCAAATCACTGATACAGAACAAGCTGCTATACGCCAAAGCACCACAGCTCAACTACACAGAAACTATCTATCAATGGATTGGTGTTCCACTGTTTATTCAAGGCGTCGTTCGAGGAGCGTTAACCATTTATAGTTTTAGCGACTCCCAAACCTACCAAGAGAAAGATCTCGGTCTGCTTACCTTTGTGTCACAGCATATCGCCTCTGCAATCGAACGTAAGCTATCAGCTCAATCACTGCAGCAAAGCTATGAACAGTTAGAAGAGAAAGTCGTTGAACGCACTCGTGCATTAGCCACACTAAATCAAGACCTTGAAAAAGAGATTGCCCAGCGTTGTAAGGTGGAGCAACAGTTGGTGCACGATGCAAGTCATGACACATTAACTGGCTTGCCAAATCGCGCCATGTTTTTAGAACGACTCGCTCAAGCCGTTAAACATGTCAGGCGGCATGACTCAGACAGGTTTGCACTATTGTTTATTGACCTTGATCGTTTCAAATTAATTAACGATACCTTAGGTCATATCCAAGGGGATCGATTCCTGATTGAAACGGCGCGCAGATTAAACCTTTGTATCCGAGAAAACGATACCTTAGGACGCATTGGCGGCGATGAGTTTGTCATTCTGTTAGATTCGATTAATAACAACCATGATGCCATTGAAGTAGCAGAAAGAATTTTAGGAGAGTTAGCCACTCCCTATCAGTTAGCGAATCAGAGTTTCACCTCTGGCGCGAGTATTGGCATCGCCTTTAGCGGTAAAAACAATACCGACACCAGCGAGTCACTGCTTAAAGATGCCGATGCAGCTATGTATCAAGCTAAGTCCAACGGTAAAGGTTGCTATGTGATATTTGACGATAGCACTAGTCATCAGCAAGCATACGATGTCACCTTAGAGATCGAGTTGCGCGAAGCGCTCAAGAAAAAAGCCCTCGCGCTACAGTACTTTCCCATTATGACTCTAGACTCCCAAAAAGTGGTTGCTCTTGAGCCACGCCTGTATTGGCAACATACTCAGTTAGGCAAAATTAAACAGGCACAGCTGGCGAATATCGCCGAGCACTGTAACTTACTTAAAGAACTCGACCTTTATCTCATCGAGCAACTCAACGACGACTACAACAAACTCAGTGTTAGCATGAATGCCGACACCCATGTGCACCTCAATATTTCCAGTCAACATCTCAAGCATAAACATGCGGTGCGTAAATTAAAAAATCGAATAAAACAGAGCTTTTTTCCAAGTGATCACATCTGGGCCTTTTTTGATGAAAAGGCGTTTGTACAAGACAGTGAAAGCCACATTAATGCATTTGATACGCTAAAAAAACTCAACGTCAATATTGGGCTCAGCGCCTATGGCAGCGCCCATTGTGCCCTAAGCAGTTTAAGTTTTTTACCCTTAAGCGGACTAAAGCTCGATCCAAGCTACATCAGCCACTTGAATCATCCTCAGCATAAAAACCTGCTTAAGGCCCACCAGCTTAGCGCCCAAGCATTAGAGCTCGAACTGTATGTTGATGGGGTAAAAACTGACCTGCAACGACAACAGTTAGCGAGCTTAGGCTTTTCACTCGGTCAAGGTCAGGCATTAGGTGAAACGCTAGATAGCACAAGACTCGAGCCTCCCAAGCATCACGAGACAAACCGTTACGCCTAAGCGGTTATCTAACATGCTCTATTTCTTAAACATATCTCGCAAGTTAGCAATGTTGCTTTTGCCCGATTGTACTCGCTGCTCTTCAGTCTGCGCGGGTTTACGATGCTCCCAAATCAGATCATCTTGCGGTAGTTCCATTAAGAAGCGACTAGGCTCACAGCGCATCACTTCACCAAACTGACGACGTTCACGACAGATCATAAACCATAGCTCTTTTTGCGCTCGCGTGATGCCAACATACGCGAGGCGGCGCTCCTCCTCGACATTGTCTTCATCAATGCTGGATTGATGCGGCAAGATACGCTCTTCAACGCCCACCATAAAGACGTAAGGAAACTCCAGTCCCTTAGAGGCGTGCAAGGTCATTAATTGCACCTGATCGCCGGCTTCATCCTCACTGTTGCGCTCCATCATGTCCCGCAAGGTCAAACGCGTGACCACTTCAGGCAGCGTCATCCCCTCATCGAGATCATCCCCTTGTAGCATCTCCGTTACCCAACGATAAAGCTCAGAGATATTTTTCATGCGCATCTCGGCTGCTTTGGCACTGGTACTGGTTTCATAGAGGTAGTCTTCGTAATTGATATTACGAATCAGATGTTTCACCGCTTCAACTGGCTCGCCTCGATTAGCCTCTTCACCCGTATCAACAATAAACTTACCAAACTTATACAGGGATGCCATCGCCGCTGGTGGCAAATGATGGTTCAGTTCAGATTGAAAAATGGCCTCAAACATGGAGATCTGTTTTTCATTAGCATAGTTGCCTAAACGCTCTAATGTCGCAGGACCAATACCACGCTTGGGCAAGTTAACCACCCGCAAAAACGCATTGTCATCATCGGGGTTTACCACCAGGCGCAGGTACGCCATGATGTCTTTAATCTCTGCACGACCAAAAAATGAGGTACCACCACTTAACTTGTAGGGAATACGGTTGGTCATTAATGAGCGTTCAAGCAAGCGAGACTGATGATTACCCCGATACAAGATGGCGTAATCACCATACTGGGTCTTACCCATAAACTTATGCCGAATCATCTCAGCAATCACTCGCTCAGCCTCTTGCTCCTCGTTGGCCGCCATTAATACTCTTAGCGGTTCACCGTAAGCTAGTTCACTAAACAGCGATTTGTCATATACATGAGGGTTGTTGGCAATCAAAATGTTCGCCGCGCGCAATATGCGCTGACTAGAGCGATAGTTCTGCTCCAGCTTAATCAATCTCAGTGAGGGAAAATCTTTACCTAATAGCACCAAATTTTGAGGCTTAGCGCCGCGCCATGAGTAAATCGATTGATCGTCATCCCCCACCACGGTAAAGCGTGCACGCTCACCCACCAGCAGTTTAACTAACTCATACTGACTGGTGTTGGTGTCTTGATACTCATCCACCAGCAGATATTGAATCCGCTTCTGCCAGCGTTCCCTCACCTCTTGATTGTGCCTGAGTAACAGCGTGGGAATCAGGATTAGATCGTCAAAATCCAGCGCATTATAGGCTTTCATGTGCTGTGCATAACGCTGGTAGAGAAGCGCGAACAACTGTGCCTGCTCATCTTTAGCTATCTTTCTCGCTTGTTCTGGGATGACCAGATCACCTTTCCAATTAGAGATAGCCGTCATCAACATACGCAGTAGATCTTTATCGCCATCTAACTCATCTTCGGTCAGCTCTTTGAGCAATGCCAAGCTGTCTTGATCATCAAACAGTGAAAAACCCGGTTTGAGTCCAACCACCTTGTATTCACGCTTTATGATCTCCAGACCTAAGGTATGGAAGGTCGAAATCCACAATCCACGCGCTTCTTTACGTCCCATAGACTGCGCCACACGCTCTTTCATCTCGCGAGCGGCTTTATTAGTAAAGGTCACGGCAGCAATAGTGCGAGCCTGATAACCACACTTTTGCACCAAGTATGCGATTTTATTGATGATCACACGCGTCTTACCACTACCGGCACCCGCCAATACAAGGCAGGGACCTGAAACATAGTGTACGGCATCATTTTGACCGGGATTGAGCTTCATGAATTGATGACTACCAAACTAAACAAGCACATTTAAATCAGCCAGTGATCATACCAGAATCTCTCTTATTTCGATGCCAAAAATATTGGCTCATTTTTTATATTAGTCTGCTTGTTGACGCAGATGAATGCTGCAAGCCGCCGCAACTTAGCCTTCCAATCTAACCGCTTTCAGTTAAAGACCCACTGGCTATCTTACTATTGGTACCTTTGGCCATTAGTGATGCACTAATCGCGCTTGGCTGGACTCATATTTTTGGCCCATCGTCGATGCACATCTATACCCAAGTTGGGCTTATCACCAAACACGGGATTTTGATGTGTGAAGTGGCAAAAGAGGAGCTGCTTCATAACGGCTTGAGTAAGCTTGACGCCATTAAGCTGGCGGCTACGATTCGACTGCGCCCTATCTTGATGACAACGGCGGCCATGATGGCAGGTTTGATTCCACTCCTATTTGCCGTTGGCGCGGGGGCTGTGGCACGCTTTAATATTGGTTTAGTGATCGTATCAGGCTTAGCTATCGGTACACTATTCACCCTGTTTTCCTTGCCTGTTATCTATGTCTATCTGGCAGAGAAGCACTAACCTTTACCAGTGTTTGATGAAGAATTCGCCCAGCCAGATAAGGGGTAGCTATCGCGAAAGTCACAAAAGGCCTAGTATAGCTAGGCCTTTTTATTTCTAATCCCAGCTAGCTCAGGTACAATTCTCAACCATACATACTTGATGGCCAAGAGCAGACTTAGACAATGATTAATCCAAAGAAGATCGAAGAAGTTGCCAAGCAACTTAGCGACAACCTACCTAGCGGCCTAAAGCAATTTGCAGGCGAGTTTGAAGACAAGAGCAAGCAGATATTACAAAATCAGTTGATGAAACTTGATGTTGTTTCCCGTGAAGAGTTTGATGTGCAGCAACATGTGCTGTTAAAAACCCGCGAAAAGCTAGAAGCCCTACAAGCACAAGTTGATGCTTTAGAAGCAAAGCTTAATCAAGAATAAGCCCTTACTGATTTAAAAAAGAGCGCAATGCGCTCTTTTTTATTGCCTCTTTTTCGCCACCATTGATCACCAGTCTGCCCCCCTTATCTCCTTTTAACCTGATTAAATATAGCCAAACACCATAACGCTAGATACCGATCGGTATAAGAGGGAATTTATATGTTAAACCGCATAGGACTTAGCCATAGTCCGTTAAGCCAAAAAATACTTTTCATCGCACTGTTAACCCTAGGCTCACTCATTCCCCTAGGGTTAGTCATGGACATGACCTTTGACAGACAACAGCTTTATAATCAGGTGGTGGCGGAAATTGGCCAATCATGGGGGGAGCAACAAGAGATTGCAGGCCCAGCGCTTGTGCTCCCCTATACCTATGAGATGATTCAAGAAAGCTTTAATGAGCAGGGTAAGCTCACTAAAACTCGGCATACCGTCGATAGTGAATTTATTATTTTACCCACAGATCTCAACCTTGATATCAGTCTTAAACATGACTTTCTCTCTCGGGGAATTTTTCAATCTTTGGTATATAACGCCACCCTATCAGGTTCTGCTAACTTCGATATCGGCAAGATTGACCTACCAAATATCGTCAATACGTATCCTGAGCGTGCACGACTGGTATTTGGTATCTCAGCAAATCAAGCTATCGACAGTATCGACCTATTTAAACCACAACTCCCCCCAAGCAGCGGTGGGGCTCAACAGCCGATTGAGCAAAGTAATACGCTGATGCCGGGTACCGGACTTGGCCAGCTATCAGGCCTTGATAGAGGCTTTCATCAAGCAATTAACTTACCCGAAAGCACAAAGCAATTAAATCTGGCTTTCACTATCAATCTACGAGGCTCTCAGGGGCTGAGTGTGTTGCCTACAGGCCAACAAACCACAATTAACCTTAATGCCGATTGGCCCCACCCTAGCTTTAGTGGTCTACTTCCCATGGCTCGCGAAATCGACAGCAATGGATTTAGCGCAACATGGAATGTGAGTCATTTAACCCGTAACTATCCGCAGCGCTTTAGTAAAAACAATCAAATCAACTTACGCGAGGTCAACGCCCACACCACACTATTTGAGCCAGTTACTCACTACGGAAAAATTGAGCGAGCAGTAAAGTATGGCCTGCTTTTCATCATCCTCACTAGCATCATGTTGCTGATTTTTGAGTTGGGCCAAGCACAGTCGCTATCTACCATTCAATATCTATTGGTCGCCAGTGCCATGACGCTATTCTACCTTGTGCTGTTGTCACTCTCAGAACATATTAGATTTGGCTATGCCTATCTGATAGCCGCCGCTATGCCGCTATTTTCGGTTTCAATCTATATTGGCAGCGTCACTCGCAGCGCCAAACGAGGAGGAATAATGGCGGCCATGCTCATCGCCCTCTATAGTGTGCTTTACTCCATTCTAAAACTCGAAGATTATGCACTATTGATGGGCACAGGTTTATTAGTCGTGGTGCTGGGAATTTTGATGTATATCACCCGACATAGCCCAGAAGACCTTGTAGAGATGAAGCAAAATTAATCTCAGTTTATGTCGCTAAGGCTAGCCAGCCCAACATGGACAGGTTAGCCTTGCTGTTTTTTGTGAGGCCTCTCTTTGACACTTTCATTACGCCGAAAAATCTATCTGTTACTTGGGTGGATGTTGCTTATCAGTGTGCCAGCCATACTACTGCTAACTCACACAGCCATGTTTCCACTCATCTCACTTAATTCATCCCAGGCAGAAGGCCTCTATTGGTTGACCTCTTCTGGCACAGCGCCATTTGGCGTACTTACCGTCTTAGTCTTGCTCGGTTTGTGCTTTAGACAAATATCCAAAGCCCACTTTCTGCCACTGTTTATCACGGTCTCTATTAGTATGGTATCGACCTTAGCGCTCAACCAGTTTCTAAAACCGTACTTCAGCGAACCTAGACCCAATGCCCAATTACTGCATCAGCAACAATTGCTCAATATTAACGAGTTTTATCAACTAGCCCCAGCGCAACGCAAACCTGTTATCAACCATGCCGTCAATCAATTCACCACTGACCCCCATAATTTGCAATTGTCGCCTCTTATCGCCAGTCATTGGCGGAATGAAGTCGGCTTCGCTTTCCCCTCTGGGCATACGCTATTTGCCGTGACCTTATCTATGGTAATGAGCTACTTCCTATTGCTTAGCGGCCAATATCTATTACCATCTCTATTATGTTTGTGGAGCTTAGGTATGGGCTTTAGCCGCATGCTGCTAGGAATGCACTGGTCACAAGACGTGCTGGCCTCGACGGTTATCGGCGGTCTTATAGGTTTAGCCTGTATTTGGGGAATAAATCGATGCTGGCCTCGCCTTGCCACCTTAATCGCAACGCTCACCAATACAAAACCGTTAACCACGCCATAGAGTACTTAATATGACCCTGCAGCTAGATGATATCGACTTGAAAATACTGGCGTTGCTTCAGCAACATGGTCGTTTAGCCAATCAAGAGTTAGCCTCGCTTGTAGGGTTATCGGCGTCGCCCTGCTCACGCAGGGTTAAAGCGCTTGAAGAGGCCGGCTTTATTGCAGGTTATGCCACACTGCTTAACCCAAAGCACTTTGATCTGGAGCTCACCGCCTATATCCAGGTCCGCTTAGAGAAGCACAGCCAAGCAATACTCGATGCATTTGAGCTAGCAATGAGCAGCTACGATGAAGTACTTGAATGCTGTTTACTCACAGGTAGTGATGCCGATTATCAGCTCAAAGTCCTGGTGTGCGACATGGAAGCCTTTAAGCGCTTTCTATTAGAGAAGCTCACCACCCAGCAAGATATTGCCGGTATTCGTTCAAGCTTTGTACTGAAACAGGTGAAAAACCAAACCGCAATTCCATTACCAAAATCCTAGCCACAAGCCCAACACCTCATTAGTGTCAGGCAATAAAACCGATCTTTTGCACAGATTGGGTTTTATTTTCTGGCGCAATCAGATCGCGCTAACCGTCCCCACTCAAACCACAAAGCAAGTAAGTCTCAAGATATAATGTTAATTAGCAATAATTATCCACAAAAAGGCAAAAATACAGAAACACTCGCCAACAAAGAGCCTAAAACCAGCAGGACTTTACTATTGACCCGCTAGAATAAAGGTCTATGATTCGCCCTCTTTTGCAGGGGAGAGCACGATGAGTTCAAACGATTCCAGCCATTTTAGTTCAAGAATTGGCTTCATCATGGCCGCAGCAGGTAGTGCCGTCGGTGTCGGCAATATTTGGGGGTTTCCAACGCAAGCAGCAACCCATGGCGGCGGTGCATTTCTACTGGTTTATCTGGTGCTCATTCTTATCCTCGGCTACCCCATGCTGGTTGCAGAGTTAATGATTGGTCGTCACGGCCAAACTAACCCCGCAGACGCCATGGCGAATATTGGACGCTCAACATTCAGCCGCCAAGTCGGTAAGTTTATTGGCTTTGCCTCTATTATCACCGCCAGCTTAATCTGCACTTTTTATATGATTCTATCAGGCTGGTTTGTCAGCTTTGCTATTGCGCCCATTGCCCAGCTTTCGGGCTTTGAACCAATGGCAAACTGGTTAATGGCCTTCTCGGTTGAACGAAACCTGTTATTCACTCTTATCTTCACCTTGATGGTTGTTCTGGTCATTCGCCAAGGTGTGCAACAAGGAATTGAGCGCTGGTCTAAACGACTCATGCCATTACTGCTGTTGATATTGGTAATAGGCGTTGGTTATATTCTTACGCTACCCGGCGCGTCTGAAGGGTTAACTGCGCTATTGGTCCCTGATTTTAGCCGAATTTGGGAAACCGAGGTGCTAGTCGGCGCACTAGGGCAAACCTTCTTTTCATTGACCATTGGAACTGGCGCGATGATGGTATACGGCGCTTACCTTAACAAGCAGGAAAACATTGCTACCCTCACCGCTTACGTCACCTTAACGGATACGAGTGTGGCCTTTCTTGCAGCGTTAATGATCATCCCAGCCATGTATGTGGCACAGCATAATGGCGTGCAGATCTTCAGCGCCGACGGCAGCTTATTAAATGCCGACACGCTGGTATTCACGGTATTACCAGCCCTGTTTGACACCTTAGGGGGGGCCTAGGGCCGCTGATTGCTATCATCTTTTTCATACTAATGACCATTGCGGGCTTAACATCTGCAATATCGATTGTCGAAGTACCGACCAGCTACATTGTTGAGAAAGCCAACATAGAACGCCACCGCGCCACCTATTTAGTGGCAGGAGTGATCACGCTGCTGTCTATTATTATGGTGTTAAACTTTGAGCTGCTGTTTGGCTTTATGATCACCGCCACCACTGAACGCGCCCAACCTCTTATTGCCCTAGGTATCGCCATCTACCTGGGCTGGGTATGGAACAGAAACAGCCTGATTACCGCTATTCGCGCACAAGATGGTGCCAATGCCGATGGTCTTTTTTGGAAGATTTGGCCTGTTTACGTAAAATTTGTTTGCCCAGTCTTAATCATTCTTATCATAGTGCAACTGATCTCAGGTTAGTTTTCCATTACCCTCAACAGGCAAGCGTAAGCTTGCCTGTTATCGCAGCTATATTATGACGAACACTAATGCTACTATTCCCATATAAAACATAACTATAATTGTATTCTAGTTTTAAGGATTGAAACTAAATGAAGAAGGTCATTGTCGCCGTAGTCGTCTGTATAGCTGTGCTATTTTGGTTTAACCAAACCCCATCTACTAGCTCGTCGCCGTTAAATGACAGCATAAACACAAACCCACCCCTCTCATCACCCGTCACTCTCGATAGTGAATCCGCTCAACCAGAGGTTAACGCGCCTAAGGATTATCAAAGCTGTAAGTTACTTATCGAATCTAACAAAGAAACACGATGGAATTGGGCTAGAAAGATCGAATGGGCTCAATGGTTAGACAAGGGGTATTCTATCGATGATATCACCTTGGCTATCGATCACTTTTTAAACTCAAACTTCGCTGCGAGTTGGCGAGCTGAACAGCTCAAAAAGAACTCGAAACTTAAACAGCAGAATCAAAATCTAACAGAGAAAGTAAAAGCCTTAGCACCTGACTTACCTACTTTTGTTCGAGTCGAGAGAAGTATTCCTCAACCTCAAATAGATAATATTGCATCACTCAGCCAAGCTGACGCGCTAGCCCTGATTAAAGAAGTAAAACTCACCATTGAGGATGTTGATTGGTTACTGAAACAAGATTCACTAGATGAGCCGCTGTTGTTACTAGCCGTTAAACAAATAGATGATACTGACGCGCTTATCGGCTTTGGCGAAACGCTACGCCTTATCGATACCGCAGCCTACTATGGCAGAGAGCAAATCGTCACAGCTCTACTGGCAAAAAACAGCGTGCTCAGTGACGATGCCTACCTTGGCACAACCATGGAGTATGCCCTTGCCCGTCTAGATTACTATTTCCGCATGGATACCCCTTTAGAAGATGAGTTAATTGCAAAACAAGCCAACATAATTAAAGCGCTTCACGGGGTAAATAGCACTGCCAACTTTAGCATTCTGTCGAAACAAAAGGCCTTAGGTTTCTTTCCTCGTCATATTTACCGTTTCGATGCACAACAAATAACACATTTACAGCAGATGTATGGCCTCACACTCACCGAAATAGCCCCAAAGGCTACCTTAGTATTCGATGCTCACTCCCCATTTTTAGCGGAACTTAACGCCAATTTTGCAACGCTAAATACAAACAGTGCCACACCTGAAATGGTGGCAAGTTGCCGATCGCTGGTTAACAAGGTCGATACTCAATGGCAGCCACATAATCTTGATTACTTTAGCAATAAACTAATCAAAGAGGGGCATGAGGTCACCGCCACAAATTTACATCACATTGATCCTGCATTAGCCGATTGCTTTGCCTATCGACAGCAGCAACACCTCCCCAGCTGGCAAGGCGTCGATAACAGCTTAAGCAGCACGGTATATGGGCTGGCGGCTAAGCGTCAGATAAATGAAGCCATTGAAATGGTTGAGAACGCGCAGTTAGAAGAGGCGGTAAATCGTTGGTTTTTCTATCAGCTATTAGGTTACAACCCTGAGTATTTCACGCTATTACAACTGAGCGAATTACGTCAAGAGACTTTCGACTACGACACTTTGTACCAAGTTGCGCGTAGCAAAACCATTTCTCTTATCAACCAAGGTTTGGACATAGACAAACTTGATTTTGCGGGTAAAAGTTGGCTAGATATTGCGATACTTGAACACGATTTCCCACTGCTCAACCATTTGGTGAATCAGCATATTAGCTACCCAGTTAAAGCTAATGGACGAGATCCGCTTTACCTGTTACTAGATACCAGCCATTACCAATTTAAGCCTGAGCATCTATTGGAGTACTTATCCTTGCTAATGCTACTTGAACCCAATATCCATCCGCATCATCAACGTTTAATGTCACTGGTACGTTTGAAATACCCTGAAACCTACACTGAGATCACCAACCAGTTTCCAGCATTAATGGTAGAAGATGACACGCCACTGCCGCCTGCGGTTTGCCTGAATTATTAAGGTTTAGCAATAGAGAAGGCACCTCTCGGTGCCTTCTCTCTATTTCATAGCCATTAAACTGGTTAGTTATCTACGACTGGTGAAAAGTCACTTTCACTTTTTGGCATCTTGCTAAAGCCCAACTCAATCCCGATCTAACTCCTCTCAAACTCATCATTATAAAAAATAAGGACATCAATTGGGCGCCTAGCATCTATTGCTATCGATGATGGATAACCCGCACCATAAAACTATAAACCATTAATTTTAAATGTTTTTGTTGAAGTGGTTTCTTACGAAGCGTATTTTTAATCCAAATAAAGTCAGTCGAACTATTTTCACTGATTTGACCACAGTAGCAAGGACAGCGCATGGAAGCTACACTCACACCAGCAAACTCAACAACGTCAGCAACCCCAGCTATTGAAGCCAAACATTCAGGGCTTGGTATTGCTTCATTTGTATTAAGCATCGTTTCGTTAGTGCTCATCTTTGGCTTATTAATTGTCGCAGGTGTACTCGAAGCCACCACTCCTGGCGGCATGAATGAAGAATCTATAGAAGCTATCGTAGTGGGGTTACTGCTATTTGCTTTTATCGGTACCGCACTGATCGCCACAGGGTTAGGTATAGCGGGGCTATGCCAGAAACAGCGTAAGAAGATATTTGCAATTTTGGGGACGATATTCTCGCTGGTCACGGTGGTCTCAACCGTGTCGCTAATCTCCTTTGGCATGACAATAGATTAGATAGCTCGGCGCGAGTGATCCGTCACTAAAAAGGGGAAGCTAAGTTCCCCTTCTGTTTGTGAGTGACTAGCTAAGTACCTCTTGTAAGGCTCTGAGACACAGAGCAACATTTTCACGTCTTGCCCCGAAGCCCATTAAACCGATACGCCATGCTTTACCAGCCAATGCCCCCAATCCCGCGCCTATCTCTAGATTATAGTTCTCCAGTAATTGCTTACGCACTAAGGCATCATCAATCCCTTCAGGAATATACACGGCGTTGAGTTGCGGCAAACGAGATTGCTCTTCAACAACAAATTTAAGCCCTAATGACTCGAGTCCATCGCGCAAGACTTGATGCATGCTCTGATGACGCATCCACGCATTTTCAAGCCCCTCTTGGGCAAGTAGACGAAGCGACTCATGAAGCGCATACAGTGCATTCACAGGCGCGGTATGATGATAACTGCGCTTACCACCCGCACTTTGATCGCCACTCCAATAGCCCATCACTAAGCTTTGATCTAAAAACCAACTCTGTACCTGTGTTTTACGGGCTTTAAGTTTTTCGACCGCCGCTGGTGAGAACGAAACGGGCGATAAGCCTGGTACGCAGGAGAGACACTTTTGACTACCTGAGTAAATCGCATCGATACCCCACTCATCGACTCGCAGCTCAACCCCACCTAATGAGGTCACCGCATCAACGATAGAGAGACAATCATGCTGCTTGGCCAGCGCACAGAGGCGTTTGGCATCTGATAGCGCACCGGTTGAAGTTTCAGCATGGACAAAAGCCAGGAATTTCGCATCTGGGTTGGCGTTTAAAGCGGCTTCAACATCACTCACAGAAACGGGCTCGCCCCATTCATTGTCAACCACAACGGCAATCGCGCCGACACGTTCAACGTTTTGGCGCATCCGCTCCCCAAAAACACCATTGCGACACACAATGACTTTCTCGCCGGGTTCGACCAAATTAACAAAGCAGGTCTCCATACCAGCACTGCCTGGGGCAGATACCGCAAGCGTCATAGCATTTTCAGTTTGGAAGGCGTACTGAATAAGCGACTTAAGCTCATCCATCATGCCGACAAAAAGGGGATCTAAGTGTCCAATAGTCGGGCGAGCTTGGGCTGCCAATACTTCGGGGTACACATCTGACGGGCCTGGACCCATCAATGTTCTACGTGGGGGATTAAACGCGTTTACTTTAGGTGCTGCTAACATCTTGTTTCCTCTTTAAAGCCGTGGCTTAAAAAGTTAGGGTTAAGGCTAACTGTCGTGTTATCAGATAACGTCCGCTCAGGCGTTAGGTTATCTCCCTACGTATTAACAGTTATTGTAGTGCCATGATTGGCATCTTATTGGTCTTAGTGCATTGCAAGATAACATAAAAAAAGGCGCTACTGCGCCCCTTTAACCGTTAAAATTTGTAGCCGCCGGCCATAAAAATAGCCATTAATCGCGGTTATCCAAAAACAGTTTATAAGCAGGACTTTGAGTCTCTTCCTGATAGACAAAGCCGAGTTCTGTTAAAAACTGCTGAAAGGCGATACTGTCACTTTCAGGTACCTCAAATCCAGCCAATACCCGACCATAGGCGGCACCATGATTACGATAATGGAATAGACTGATATTCCATTTGCTCTGTAACGTGGTTAAAAACTTAAACAAGGCCCCGGGATGCTCGGGAAACTCAAAACTAAACAAACGTTCCTCAAGCGCCTCTGGCGGATGACCTCCCACCATATAACGCACATGCAATTTGGCAGTTTCATCATGGGAGAGATCTTGCACTTCAAAGCCATCATTTTCTAAGTTAGCGATGATCTCATCAAGTTCAACCTGACCATTAGATAAACGAATACCCGCAAACACCACCGCTTTATCGCGACTAGAGAAGCGATAGTTAAACTCGGTCATAGCGCGCTTCTCTAAGAGCTCGCAAAAGCGTAAAAAGATACCTGGACGCTCAGGGACTTTAACTGCCAAAATCGCTTCTTTTTGCTCGCCCAATTCACAACGTTCCGACACATAACGTAAGCTGTGGAAGTTGACGTTAGCCCCGCTCAAGATGGCTGCCACCTTCTGCCCTTTACCTGAATCACCAATATACTTCTTTAAACCGGCCAGTGATAACGCTCCCGCAGGTTCGGCAATGGCCCGGGTGTCTTCAAAAATATCTTTCACTGCAGCGCAAATTTCGTCAGAGGTGACGGTCACCACATCATCAACATATTCGCGAGCCAACCTAAAGGGCTCTGCGCCAATCTGCTTTACGGCAACACCATCGGCAAAGAGCCCAACTTGCGGCAATACTACCCGCTCATCGGCCGCCAGCGCGGCCTTAAGACAAGCTGAATCTTCCGGCTCTACACCGATAATTTTGACCTGTGGCATCACTGCTTTGTAATAGGCTGCAATGCCTGCAATCAAGCCACCACCACCAACAGGCACAAAGACCACTTCGAGATCACGCTGCTGCTGTAACATCTCTTGCGCTACCGTACCTTGCCCTGCAATCACTGCCTCATCATCAAACGGCGCGACGTACACACGCCCCTCTGTCTTGGCCAATTGCTGGGCATGCTCGTTAGCCATATCAAAGGATTGACCATGCAAGAGTACATTGCCGCCTAGCCTACGCACCGCATCGACTTTAATGTCGGGTGTAGTTTCTGGCATCACAATCACTGCACTGATACCGCGCGCCGATGCTGACATCGCCACACCTTGAGCATGATTACCCGCTGACGCACACACCACACCGCGTTCACACTCTTCGGTGCTGAGCTCCGCAATTCGGTTATAGGCGCCGCGTAGCTTAAATGAGTGCACAGGTTGCATATCTTCACGCTTTAGAAACACCTGACACCCCAAGCGCGCGGACAACTTATTTAAGCTAGACAGTGGGGTAACCTTGGCCACATCATAGACAGAAGATAGCAATATCTTCTGCAGATAATAGTGCGCCAGATCTAACTGAGATTGTGAGGCTAATGCCAACATATTAATCCTCCAGCTTACTAACATCTCGCACAGCGCCTTTATCGGCACTGGTCGCAAGCATCGCGTAGGCTTTAAGCGCAAGCGATACCGCGCGCTGTCGACTTTTCGGCTTCCAGGCCTGCTTACCACGCCCTTCCATCTCTGCGCGGCGGCTGGCTAGCTCTATCTCACTTACAGCAAGCTTAATTGAACGTGCAGGAATATCGATTTCGATTCGGTCCCCGGTTTCAACTAAACCAATAGTGCCGCCTGCTGCGGCCTCTGGCGAGACATGACCAATAGAAAGCCCCGACGTACCGCCAGAAAATCGTCCATCGGTAATTAATGCACACGCTGCGCCTAACCCCTTTGACTTCAAATAGCTCGTTGGATAAAGCATCTCTTGCATGCCTGGGCCACCTTTAGGGCCTTCATAGCGAATCACTACCACATCGCCCGCAACGACTTCGCCGCCTAAGATGCCTGCAACGGCGTCATCTTGGCTTTCATAGACTCTAGCACTGCCCATAAAGGTATGGTTGGCTTCATCTACGCCAGCGGTTTTGACGATGCAACCATCTAGAGCAATGTTGCCCGACAACACGGCTAGCCCGCCCTCTTGGCTAAAGGCAAACTCACGAGTACGAATACAGCCCTCTTTACGGTCGACATCGACACTTGGCCAGCGACAGGCCTGACTAAAGGCTTTAGTGGTTGGAATGCCTGCAGGCCCTGCTGAGAAAAACTTGTGCACCGCCTCGTCACTGCTTTGGGCAATATCATATTTAGCCAATACCGCTTTAAGATTGTCACCTGCGACATGGCTCACATCGGTATGCAATAAACCCGCGCGGTCAAGCTCACCTAAAATACCCATGACACCGCCAGCGCGATGCACGTCCTCCATGTGATATTTAGGCGTAGATGGCGCAACTTTACATAAATGGGGGACTTGACGTGACATGCGATCGATATCAGCCATAGTGAAATCGACGTCGCCCTCTTGGGCTGCGGCCAGTAGATGCAATACGGTATTCGATGAACCACCCATGGCGATATCCAATGCCATGGCATTCTCAAACGCCTTAAAATTAGCTATGTTACGCGGCAATGCAGACTCATCATCATGCTTGTAGTAACGTGTGGCAAGATCCATCACTCGGCGACCCGCCTCTAAAAACAGCTCTCGGCGATCGGCATGAGTTGCCAACATAGATCCGTTACCCGGCAGCGACAACCCTAGGGCTTCGGTTAAGCAGTTCATCGAGTTAGCAGTAAACATCCCCGAACATGAACCACAAGTTGGACATGCACTACGCTCAATTTTTTCGCTGTCTTCATCAGAGATACGGTCATCAGCAGCGGCAACCATGGCATCAACCAAGTCCAGCTTAATAATCTTATCTGATAGCTTAGTCTTACCCGCTTCCATCGGCCCGCCCGATACAAACACTACAGGAATATTGAGACGCAACGCCGCCATCAACATACCAGGGGTGATTTTATCGCAGTTAGAGATACACACTAACGCATCGGCGCAGTGGGCATTAACCATGTACTCTACGCTATCGGCGATCAACTCACGTGACGGCAAGCTATAGAGCATGCCGCCGTGCCCCATGGCGATACCATCATCAACGGCAATCGTATTAAACTCTTTTGCAATACCGCCCGCTTCTTCAATCGCACCCGCCACTAACGACCCCATATCTTTCAGGTGCACATGACCTGGTACAAATTGGGTAAAGGAGTTAGCAATGGCAATAATCGGCTTACCAAAATCGTTATCTTTTACACCTGTTGCTCGCCAAAGTGCACGAGCACCAGCCATATTGCGACCTTCGGTACTGGTAGCTGAACGTAATTTTGCCATGATACTGCTTCCTTTTTATCGTTAGGCGACATCAGATCGCCTAGCTTTGAAATTTGAGTCCTCAATAACCCCTAAGGAGTTATCAGGCTTTGAGTCATCTTATCTTAAATATCTATCAAACGAGGGATAAATCCACGCAGATTTATAGCGGTTCTAACCAACCCCATTTATCTTCGGTCTCACCATTAAACAGGCCGAAGAAACGTTGCTGAATAGCCTTGGTAATTGGGCCACGCTTGCCTGCGCCCACTTCGATGCGATCGACACTACGAACTGGTACTAGCTCAGCAGCGGTGCCTGTCATAAATATCTCATCGGCTAAGTATAAAAACTCACGTGACATCGCCTCTTCAACCACCTCATAGCCGCTATCTCTGGCAAGCGTAATGATGGTATCGCGGGTGATCCCCATTAAAATAGCCGCTGTGGCTGGCGGGGTATAAAGTTTATTTTTCTTGATGACAAACAGGTTAGCACCAGCAGCTTCACTGACCAATCCGTTAACGTCTAACGCTATCCCTTCATCGAAACCATTACGTTTTGCTTCGGTCGAAATTTGCAATGAAGATAGGTAGTTACCACCTGCTTTCGCACCCGTTGGGATGGTGTTCGGCGCTAGGCGATTCCATGACGTTACCGCCACATCAACACCTCGCTCCATGCTTTCTTCACCTAAATAGGCTCCCCATGGAAATGCCGCCACCAGTAGGTCGCATTGTGCATCTTTAGGTGGGGTGATCCCCATGCCCACATCGCCGTAAAAAGCCAATGGACGAATATAGGCACTGTTAAGCTTATTACTCAATACTGCATCACGACACGCTTGCATGGTGTCATCAAAACAGTAAGGGATAGGCATGCGGTAAATTTTGGCCGAATCATACAGGCGTTGTACATGCTCAGTGAGCCTGAAACCCGCAGGTCCTAGATGAGTATCATAGACTCTAATACCTTCAAACACTGATGTCCCATAGTGCAGCGCATGAGACATCACGTGCACCTTGGCGTCACCCCAAGGCATGATTTCACCATTGAACCAAATAAATTCTGCAGTTTTCGCGGCCATAATTTGTCACCTATCTTCTAAGCATTTATGCGTTTGCGGTTTGGGTTAGCTGCTTAGTCGATACGACTTTGCATTCTGTTACATCGATTAGTTTATTGAGCTGGTGACTAAGCTGCTCTAATGCGCGCTCACTCTCAACCACCATATCCAACTTTGTGTCACCGTTGGCGTCAAGCTGCATACCGAGTTCAGTGATCTTAAAACCACGATGGCGAGTCACTCGCAGTACCCGTTCCAATACCTCGGGTTGCTGTACTAGGGTTAGGGCTAAGTTATAGATCATGTCTGCTTCTCCATCTCATCCATCATGTCTCGGTTGCAAGCACCGGGCGGTACCAGTGGCCACACGTTATGAGCATCATCAATTCTCACATGCAGTAAAAATGGCCCTGTTGCATTTAACATCTCATCTAATGCTTGCTCAACTTCATCGCCTTGAGTAATCGTGCGACCAGGGATATCGAACGCCGATGCCATGGTGACAAAATCAGGGTTACCTGACAGGTCGGTTTCACTAAATCGCTCTTCGAAAAACAGTTGCTGCCACTGCTTAACCATGCCCAGTTTCTGGTTATCAATAAGCAAGATTTTTAACGGTATTTGGCGACGTTTGATAGTGGTTAACTCTTGGACATTCATCATAAATGAGCCATCACCTGACACCGCGACTACACAGGCGTCAGGACGGGCGACTTTAGCGCCAATCGCGGCCGGTAAACCAAACCCCATGGTGCCCAAGCCTGCACTAGACAAGTGATCTTCTGGACGCCTAAACCACATATGTTGCGCTACCCACATCTGGTGCTGACCCACATCACAAGCGATAACACTGTCTTCAGGGAGTTTATTCGCCAAACGGTTAAGCATCTTAGGGGCGAAAATTAGCTCACCAGGACGCTCATAGTTCCATTGGTGGTTGGCTTTAAGACTAGCAACTTCTGCCTGCCAAGGGGCAATCTCAAGCGACTGTGCAATCGCCGGTAAGATCTGACGCAGGTCGCCAGCAATCGCTACATCAGGACGACGTAATTTACCCAACTCCGCCACATCGATATCAAGATGAAGAACCTTGGCATGTTCAGCAAATGTGGCTAAACGTCCCGTCACTCGGTCATCAAAACGTGCGCCAACCACAATCAATAAATCACACTCTTGCACGGCAATGTTGGCAGCTTTACCGCCGTGCATGCCAAGCATTCCCAAGTAACCAGCGTCGTCGTGAGGGATACTCCCCAACCCTTTGAGTGTCGCGACCGATGGCACGCCAGTAACATCGATAAAGCCACGTAGTTGATCAACTGCACCAGCCATCCCAACACCGCCGCCCACATAGAGCATTGGCTTTTTGGCTTCACTCAACAACACTTTGGCAGCCTCGATTTGTTGCTCAGATGCTTGAGGCTCGGGGCTAATCGCCAATAGCGGCGTCTTGTAATCGAGCAGCGCAATCTGAATATCTTTAGGTATATCCACCAGCACCGGGCCTGGGCGACCCGAGGCCGCGATCTCAAAGGCACGATACAGGGTTGGAATAAGCTCATTGACATCGGTCACCATAAAGCTGTGCTTAGTGCACGACAGTGACATGCCCAACACATCGATCTCTTGAAACGCATCGGTACCGATAACGGCAGTGGAAACTTGCCCAGTAATGGCAACTAAGGGCACGGAGTCGAGTAGGGCATCGGCAAGCGAGGTGACTAGGTTGGTCGCCCCAGGGCCCGAGGTCGCGAAACAAACACCAGTTTTACCACTCGCCCTAGCATAACCAACCGCCGCGAATGCAGCCCCTTGTTCGTGACGACTCAACAGGTGCTCAACGGGTGCGCCGTAGAGTGCATCGTAGATGGGCATAATCGCGCCACCCGGATAACCAAAAACGGTAGTGACACCGTGTGCGGCGAGTACTTTGATAACGGCGTCTGCGCCTCTAATCTTCTGCCCTTGTTCCATTCGTGACTTCCTGCATTTCATTGTTTCGGGGTTAAGCGTTCAGTTCAAACCGCTAAAAACAAAAAACCCCCGGTCCTTTCGGAGCGGGGGTTCTTGTTGCAATCTTAACCTAATTAGGTTTTTCGATGCGCCATGCGATGCCCCCGCTGTGATCTAATAATCACGACGGTAATAATCTCAATAATGAGTAGGGCAGCTTGGTTAAACATGGTGTATTGGAAATTCCTAATCAGTGTGTTTGCTTAAATTCGGTGTCTACGAGAATCAATTTCTGTAGACCTTTTAATCAATACCACAAAGCCTGCGAATAACACAACCAAAACCTGCGGCTATCTCTCGAAACAGTTAATCTCTTCAACAAAAATCTACCATGAAGCGACGCTTGCTTTGATAACCTTGCTACTCATTTGACCAAATTATTCTCTATGTCCAATCATCCTCGGCGACACATAGCTTTGTTTCTATGGCACTAAGCCCACAGGGTTATGCTGGGCTTAGTCCATGGACATTATATTTTACGCTTCTTCGACAATGCGCTTCATCTCAGTCATGTAACCACGAAGCTCGGCACCAATATACTCAACTGACGTGTGACGAATCGCATCGTTCACTTCGATTAGGCGTAGATTATCAACACCATTGCCAGTGTCTTGTAGTCCACCACCTAAGTACTCTGATGACATGTTATTAACGTAATCACGTAGCATAGGTACCGCTGCGTGGTTGAATAAGTAGCAACCATATTCGGCAGTGTCAGAGATCACTACGTTCATCTCATACAAACGCTTACGCGCAATCGTGTTAGCGATAAGAGGCGTTTCATGCAGAGACTCATAGTATGCTGACTCTTCAACGATGCCTGCTGATACCATGGTATCGAACGCCAGCTCTACGCCCGCCTTAATCATGGCAACTAGGAAGATACCTTTGTCAAAATAGGCTTGCTCATCAATCGTTTCATCACACTGCGGTGCATTTTCAAAACCAGTTTCATTGGTCTCACTGCGCCACTTAAGCAGGTTTGCGTCATCATTAGCCCAATCTTGCATCATCGTCTTAGAGAACTCACCGCTGATGATGTCATCCATGTGCTTCTCAAATAACGGTGCAAGGATACCTTTAAGCTCTTCAGCCATTTCAAACGCTTTGATCTTGGCAGGATTTGATAGACGATCCATCATATGGGTGATGCCACCATGCTTAAGTGCTTCTGTGGTCGTTTCCCAACCCTGTTGAATCAACTTAGCGGCATAACCTGGCTCAATACCGTCAGCAACCATCTTTTCATAACCAAGGATGGCTCCGGTTTGCAGCATGCCGCAAAGGATAGTTTGCTCACCCATCAGATCTGATTTCACTTCGGCGATAAATGATGAGTGCAATACCCCTGCACGGTCACCGCCTGTAGCACTCGCATAGGCTTTAGCGACTTCGAAACCATCACCCTTTGGATCATTTTCAGGGTGAACGGCAATCAATGTTGGCACACCGAAACCACGCTTATACTCTTCACGTACTTCAGTGCCAGGACACTTAGGCGCCACCATGATAACGGTAATATCGGGACGAACTTGCATTCCCTCTTCGACGATATTGAAACCGTGAGAGTAAGACAATACAGCCCCCTCTTTCATCAAAGGCATGACGCTATTTACCGCATCGGTATGCTGCTTGTCTGGTGTCAGGTTTAACACTAAGTCTGCATCAGGGATTAGCTCTTCAAAGGTACCGACACGGAAACCGTTGCCTGTAGCTTTTTGATATGAAGCACGCTTCTCTGCAATCGCCTGTGGACGCAGTGCAAAAGAGATATTGAGACCAGAATCACGCATATTTAAACCTTGGTTAAGCCCTTGAGCACCACAACCTAAAATAACGATATTCCAGCCTTTGATGTAGTCACAACCTTGGCTAAATTCACTGCGATCCATAAAGCGACATTGCGCTAGCTGATCTAATTGTTGACGCAAATTCAGAGAGTTAAAGTAATTAGCCATCGGATGTTCCACCTTTGAATGAGGACGTAAAAAACTTGCTTAACCGCCTTGGCTAAGCCGTGATTGAGATCACTATAGCCGATGACTAGCGTTGCTTAAAATGATATATTCGAAACATCACATTGCATATTTTGCAACACAGGTTATTTAGTAACATAGGCGGCTTTGATGGATATTCGTACAATAAAACTCTATTTGCATCTTTCAAATAGCCTGCACTTTGCTAAAACTGCGCAGCAGATGCATGTCAGTCCGTCGACACTGAGCCGCACGATGCAAAGATTAGAAGACGAAGTCGGTGCAAAGTTATTTGAACGTGACAATCGCAGCGTGGCGTTGACGAGCGCGGGGATTGAATATCGCCACTTCGCCGAACAAACACTGGACCACTGGGGCAAACTAAAACACCGTCTCGACCCCAAGCAAGATCTGCTACGCGGCCGACTCAATTTATACTGCTCTGTCACCGCAGCCTATAGCCATTTACCTGCGTTACTCGACCGATTCCGTAACGAACATCCTTTGGTTGAGATAGCCCTAACCACTGGAGATGCCGCCAATGCGGTCGATATGGTGCGCCAAAATCGCGCCGACATCAGCATCGCAGCACTGCCAGAAACCCT
The DNA here is from genome assembly GCF_000518705.1 of Shewanella colwelliana ATCC 39565. Taxonomy (GTDB): domain Bacteria; phylum Pseudomonadota; class Gammaproteobacteria; order Enterobacterales; family Shewanellaceae; genus Shewanella; species Shewanella colwelliana. The sequence continues at coordinate 5,885 of NZ_JAEC01000035.1, read as the reverse complement.
TCCTGAATCACTGCACTTTATAAAAATCGATGATGTGCCACTGGTGATTATCGCTCCGACCTTTAAATGTGCCGTACAACAATTACTCACCGAATCATACATCCCCTGGGACAGATTACCCTTTATCATTCCTGAGCACGGCCCCGGACGTCGACGCATCGACAATTGGTTTAAACAGTTAGGACTGAATGCCAACGTTTATGCCCAAGTCTCTGGCCAAGAGGCGATAGCCTCTATGGTGGCTCTAGGCTGTGGCGTAAGTATTACTCCTGAGATAGTCATTCAAAATAGTCCGGTTAAAGACAGGATCCAACAACTCCCCTCTCCAGTCGCCATTGCACCATTTGAACTCGGATGTTGTAGTAAAAAAAGTCGCTCAGATGAACCCGTTTTGGCAGCTTTCCTCAAAGAGGTAACACCAATATAGCGATAAACTTAATAAGAAATTTGCTCTGCTATACTCATTGCATAGACTTAATTGGACTTTCTCAATATGAGCCACTTGCGATGGTTAATCGTGATTATCTGTTGTTTATTATTCTCCCTATTGCCTGTGGCTCAAGCCACCGAGCAAACGATCACCTTTTGCGTTGAAGATACCGAGTTTCCACCATTTAACTATTTTCAAAGAGAAAATGGCAAAAAGGGGACCAGCACTGGTTATGATATCGATCTCCTCAATCGTGTTTTTTCCGTAAGCGACTTTAAGCATCAGGTTATCGCCTTACCCTGGCGTCGCTGCTTAAAAGATGTCAAAGAAGGCACCATTGATGCGGCAATGAGTGCTTCGCTCAACCCAGAACGAAGTAGAGACTTTCTGTCTTCAGCCGCCTACTACCATTTAACGCCAAGTTACTTTTTCCTTAAGTTCAGCTTTCCAGATGGAGTGCGAGTACACAACCTCAGCGACCTAAGGCAATACGGTACCATCTGTGGGATAAAAGGGTTCAATTACCAAAATTTTGGCATCACTAAAAATGAAACAATATATGAAATTCGCGATCTCGCCCATTTGCCAGAAATGTTACAGCGCGGACGATGTCAGTTTTTTCTCGCCCGCAAGGAAACCCTTAGTGGCACTCTGGCAATCAATAGCGAATATGAGCTGTCCAAACTCCTTAGAGGGATTAGAGTACCAGGGACGCAAGCGGAGCCTTTTCATATGCTGATTTCGCATCAATCAAAATACAAGCACCAGATAAAAGCGCTATTTGACAGCAAAGTCGCTTCACTGCGAGCCGATGGTGAGCTGCAACGTATGCTTGAATACCAACTGGATCAGTTAGATAAAATCAAACCGTCTCCCTAATAGCCATCGCCTAACAAAGAAGAGCATTTAGACAATAAATGAAAGAACAGCCTCCACATGACTATTACCTTAGGTGCGCTAAAATCGTGCAACGATCACAAACTTACTACCACTCCGACCTCGCTTATTCTGCCAACATTTAGGTTAAAGCCTGTATTAAATAAACAGTTACAAAACTTGGCCTATACTTAAATTCAATTTACAAAGTTTCATACCGTCTCGACACTGAAGAGGAGCTAATGCACGCATGACAGCCGTTGCCGTATTCATTGTGTTAATCGGTTTAATGGGGCTACTGGGCTCGCTAATTCCGACTTATCAAATCTGCCACCAAAAACAGGCAGGACACCGTGGTTGGCACCTCCTGTTAGCAATGATTGGCATGTTTATTTTAGGCTACGTGGGTTTTTTATGGATGCTGATGCATAGAAACACGGCATCGCTGGAGATGGTTGTTGCTGCGGTATTTTCAGCAGGGGGCGGGTTTGTTTGGCTAGTCGTCAAAATGAGTCAAGAAACCATTTTAACCCTGCAAAACACCTTGGCCGAAAAGCACTATCAAGCCTACCACGATCCACTCACCGATCTCGCCAATCGACATCAACTGTATGAGAAAATAGACGAGCTAAGTCAAAACGAGAACACGCATTTTTGTTTTTTAATGATGGATCTTAATGACTTTAAAATGATCAACGATAACTTAGGTCACGACGCTGGCGACAAAGTATTACAGATAATCGCTCACCGAATCCAGACCATGATGCCAATGCAAGCTCTAGCCGTCAGGCTAGGTGGTGATGAATTTGCAGTTGTACTACCATCGTCTTGTATTGATCAAGCCAAACAATTAGCACAAAGTATTCAGCAGCACATCATGCAAGATATTTTATGCGAAGGCCATCGTCTAGCTGTTGGGATCAGTATAGGCATTGCATGCTACCCACAAGATGGCGAAGACAGAAAAACCTTAATGAAAAATGCCGACATTGCCATGTACAAAGCTAAGCGAAGTGGTAACACCTACGAAACCTACTCCACGAATGACGACATTAACGACTTCCCCCAATCGTAAACACTTTCAGCCAACGATGAGCGTTGAGACGAAAATATCATCATCTATCTACATGCATCACTCAACTAACCAGCTGACTAGGCTCATCAAGCAGTAACGCCTTATCTCCTTCTGTAATACGCGTAACAAGTAACTGATCGACTTTATAAGCGTCAATATCAACCACTTCAAACTTAAATCCAGCATAATTAACAAAATCAGTACGACGTGGAATTTTTCTCAGCATATACATGATAAATCCAGCAATGGTTTCGTAATTTTGACTTTGAGGAAACGACTCTATGCCGAAAGTACGCATTACATCAGTAATGGGAGTAACCCCATCCACCAACCAAGAGTGCTTATCTCTGGCGATGATCTGCTCTTCGCTCTCATGGAGTGACCATGCTCCCATTACCGCACTTTGTAAATCATTGGTGGTCACAATGCCGACCACTAAAGCATATTCGTTCATCACCACAGCAAAGTCGGCACGCGTATTTTTAAAATACTCCATACTTTCAGATAAGGTTAATGTATCGGGAATAATTGGACAGCTATGCAGTAGCGAACTGTCACTTAAGCAGATACTCTGACCATTGATTACCCTAATAAGTAGCTCTTTAGCATCCACAACCCCCTTTATCGTATCAAGCTGACCATCACACACTAAAAACTTAGTATGAGGTTCATCTGATATTTTTCGCTTGATCTCCTCTTCACTGTCTTGCAGTAAAAAGTAAATGAGACTCTCACGGGCTGTCATCGCTGAAGTCACTGGCACGGTTTGCATCTCAAACACGTTTTCCATCATCTTCTGCTCATCTTTATCTAATACGCCCGCTTCAGCCCCTGCATCCATCACCGCATAGATGTCATCAGAGGTCACCTGATCATTGCGTGCCGTTTGGATCTGTAACAACCTAAAAATTCCAGACGCTAAGCCATTAAACACCCAGACCAGCGGTGTTAGTATACGAATACACACCATCATTGGGCTTACCAGTGTGACTGCCACCAACTCAGGCATCGCCATCGCCACACGCTTAGGCATTAAATCTGCAATTAAAATAAAGAGGCTGGTTACCAAAACAAAAGACAACACGAAACTCATTTGACTCAACCAAGGATCGACAACCCAATTGGACAGCAACATATAAAAATAGGGAGTGAATGCCGACTCACCCACAATCCCCCCCATAATGGCCACAGCATTAAGCCCAATCTGTACCACAGTAAAAAAGCTGCCCGGGTGTGCTTGTAGCTGCAACACTTTTTCCGCCCTCATATCTCCCTCATCAGCCATGGCACGCAACCGAATTTTTCGTGCAGCCGCTAACGCAATTTCTGACATGGAGAAAAAGCAACTGGTGGCAATCAACAACAAGATAATCATGGTGTTATCAAAGAGACTCATTTATTTACCTAAAAAATTTTACAGCGACATTAACCTACGAGCGGCATGGCAGACATACCGCTTCGCGCAACCACTGCAAACCCAACGAGAAAAGTGCTCTAGGCTACTCAAACTAGTAACAGGATCTCTTTATCTTCCCCCGTCTAAATAGCGGTGGTTGATGCAGTAACAACGCCTGAAGAGGAGTAATAAAGCACTTAGTATTGAGTGGATGCAGATAAGTGTGGTCTGTATATCAGAAACCTAAAATTAGGCAATATAAATTCACTAAATTGGGCAAATATTGCGCACTACACCACAGTCTACAAATAGTAAGCACTGCGATTGAGAATAAATTCACACCAGCAAATGCCTGCTACACTTACTAGTATTACTGCCTCGCCACACGATAATCTCAACCAACAAAACAAAAGGATTTGTTTATGGCAATAGCCTGTGTGACCACCCGAGCCAGCCTTGGTGTCGATGCCCCTGAAGTCACCGTTGAAGTGCACCTCAGTAACGGACTACCCGCGTTCAATTTAGTCGGCCTGCCAGAAACCTCCGTCAAAGAAGCTAAAGAGCGAGTACGCAGCGCACTCATTAACGCCGGATTTGAATTTCCTCAACGACGTATTACTGTAAATTTAGCGCCAGCCGATCTGCCAAAACAGGGAGGACGGTACGATCTTCCCATCGCTATAGGTATCTTAGCCGCCTCTAAACAGATCCCCGCACAAGCACTAAAAGATCATGAATTTGTGGGTGAGCTGGCATTATCAGGCCACATACGTCACTGCCATGGACTACTGCCGGTTATCGTTGATGCGCGCAAGCAGCAAAAAATCGTGGTGATTCCGCTCGATAACCGCTGTGATGCCGACTTAGTGGGCTACCAAAAGACTTTTTTCGCTAGCCACCTACAAGCATTGAGTGAATACCTTCATGGGCAGCAATCACTCCCTAGCATCGCTACGGGGCTGCAATGGGTAGCCGAAGAGGCAACTTCGCAACAGAAATGCCTCAGCGATGTTATCGGTCAATATCAGGCTAAACGCGCACTCGAAATCGCCGCTGCTGGGAACCATAATCTACTTTTTCTAGGCCCACCAGGCACAGGGAAAACCATGCTTGCCAGCCGTATTGTGCAACTGCTGCCACCACTAGACTATGACGAGGCATTAGAGGTCGCCACAATTCATTCAGTGGCAGGGCAGACCATTCCTACCAATCAATTTTACCAGCGGCCCTTTCGCAGCCCTCATCACACCAGCTCAGCTATCTCCCTTGTCGGCGGAGGTAGTCACCCTAAGCCCGGCGAGATCTCACTGGCGCATCGTGGAGTGCTATTTCTCGACGAGGTCGCTGAATTCCCTCGCAAAGTGCTTGATTGTTTGCGAGAGCCGATGGAAACGGGAGAGGTGATTATATCTAGAGCCGCCGCTAAACTGACCTTCTCCAGCCGTTTTCAACTGGTTGCCGCAATGAACCCCAGTCCTTGTGGTGATACCGCGAATGCTCGGGCATCCCAAGATCAAATTCAACGTTATCTATCACGGCTTTCTGGACCCTTTATTGACCGCTTCGATCTCACGATTGATGTTCCTCGGCTGCCCGAAGGCACCTTGACGCAGCAACATCAGCCCACAGAAACTAGCCAACAAGTTGCCGGCAGAGTAAAGGCAGCAAGAGAGCGTCAACTTACCCGAGCAGGCGTCCTAAACGCTGAGTTAACGGGTAAACAACTCGCAGCGACTGGTGGTTTTTCGCAAACTGATCTGGAGTTCTTAGAGCAAAGCGTCAATAAACTTGGCCTGTCTGTACGCAGTTACCATCGGTTACAGCGTGTGGCGCGCACCATTGCCGATTTGGCCGAGTCTCCTATGGTTGAACGTAGTCACATTGCACAAGCTTTAGGTTACAGGGCAATGGATCGTCTACTACATAGTCTGCAGAATAGTTATTAAATCTGGGTTCAGGATTTTGGATCTGTAGCATCAACCTCGCAGGCGAGTAACTGCTAGGATATCATCGATATTTTTTATGGTTTTTGGCCATATCGGCACAGAGGTTAGCACGTGATCATTGAGCTCAAGCGCTAGGGCGAGTAACTGTTAGGATATCATCGA
>NZ_JAEC01000034.1 GCF_000518705.1 Shewanella colwelliana ATCC 39565 | reverse complement strand
GGAAGTGAATATCTTGAAAGCACTGCCCAGTAACCTCAATCAGTGCCCCATTTCTGGCTATGGTCACTTTACTCAAGCCGATACCTTGGTCTGCATATGCAGAATACCTTACCCTGTTAATGTCAACTAGGTGAATCTCGTTAAGCTCTACATATAGGTCTGGTATGCCCGTATATAAAAGGTCTGGCTTCTCTTGTGGTGCTGCGTAAGAAGTGCAACTCGTGACAATGATACAGATTGTCACCCAGAAAATATTAAATCTCATTTTCGATTATTCCTTATTTGTGGGTGGTAGATATTCATAGCCATCTGGAGTTGCCAAATACAGCCCTGTTCCACCTTTAACAAAGTCTTTGTCTGTTTGTGAGAAATTATGCACATCAGCAGTCCCTCTCTTTTGGGTTGAGTTCCAGACATTTGGGTACATTTCTCTTAACTTTTTGTTAATCCTGAAGCGCTTTACGTGTGCATGCATTGCTTTACCCAGAGGTTTTTCATTTGATGATGAACAAGATTTTGTAGCAATACCGCATTGCAGTGGCGTGCCATCAGTAGAAATTTCTGCGGAAAACTGGTCGCCCGAAGTACATATATTCGCACAATGCTCTGCGCTCGTTTGGTAATCCCACATAAATCTCACTACTCAGTCGCGCAAGAAAGTCCTCTTCATTTTCACCGTCAGCACTTCTTAGAGTTTTTACTTTTTTACTTTCTGTTTTTGTAGTGATTTTACTGCTGTCTCCGCCAGTCACCTCTAAATTATCGGTTTCAACTCCACTGGTACCACTACTCGCTGAATCATTATTTCCACTCCCACCAAAAGTGGATGCCCTTGACGCTGAAAAGGTACCAACTTTGTTGGCAGAACGGTTATCTCTGACAGCCCTGTTAACATTTTTCTCGCCATTAGTTGTCTTATTATTTTCAACAACGGCTTCACCTTCATTGACCTTAGTCATTTCTTCCTGGTGATTATCCCCTACAGCGCTATACCCCGTCGGATCTATCCCAGACATAGGGTTATTCAAGATGTACGAATACGGGTTAGCACTTTGACTGTTCTCGGGGAACTGCAAGAAGGGATCGACACTCAGGAAACGACCGACGTTGAAATCGTAGATCCGACCGTTCATATGAATAAGTTGTTGCTCGTTTAAATGTTCATGATCTGTATAACCTTTAGTAACTCCTTGCCAGCTAGCTAATAGGTTATTGCCTGCAGCAATATCCCGCGGCCGACCAAACACATCGTAACCTCGATGCTGCAATACTGCGCCATAGCCAGGAATCTTGGGTGTCTTAATTATTGTAAACCCAAAAGTTCAAATTTTGCTAAAGAAAATAACCATAAAAGTCAAAGCACTAATCGCCATATAAACAATAACATTATAGATTCCAAACCTCTTAACTAAAAGGCTAGCTTCCATTTCTTGTTCAAAAGTCATGAAATCGTCATATTTTGTTCGCCTTAACAGAAACCAAACAAATGGAATCAAGTAACAAGCCACTGTGATTAAAACAAAATGGTTTTCATGATAGATCCAATCATTAACCTTTAAAAAAACGCCTGAAAAAAACACCTCAGCCAGTAACAGCGCACTATGTATATTCAACAAAATGAAAAAAGAAAGAGTCGATAATGATGCTCCCAATGAGTACATATTACTACCACCTTTGCTCTTCTCATATTTACAAAGAGCGTAAAGTAAGACTTTAAAAATATACTCCATTATTATTTCTCTTCTTCTCGCCTATAATACTTAATACTTTCTTGAATGTGACTCTTAAAGTCAAAATAGTAGTCTGCGGCTAAGTAGCCAGCAGCTAATCCAATCCCTAAAGGTCCGCCAATAAGTGTACTTGCGCCTATCACAGCTATATCTGTACTTGCATTTACTCCGCTACCGACCTTTTGCTCTTGAGAAAGTAACGGATTACGCATATCAATTAATGCCTCTGTTGCGGCAATTGCAACCCCTCCAACTATTAATACTCTTGATGCTGTCTTGCTTACATCTGTAATATTAATGAGAACATCATCTGCATTTTTAGCCACACCTATCCTTGGTTTATTTAATGTGGGACTTCTGTGCTGAGTAACATTTTGCTTCGGCTTCAGAATATCAGCATTATTCACTGATAGCATCCCTGCAGCGACTCCTCCTACTGCAGTACCTAAATTGATTCGAGTTGCGGGGTTTTCGACACCATCACATGTACCAGTTTGGTTACACCCTTGGGTAATTGTTATTTCAAGTGGCTTTGAAGCACCATTGGCGTTTCTATTTTCACCAGTATTCTTAGCATAAGTCTCTATCGCTTCTTTAGCACTATCTTCTACTTGTTGCTTATTCTTTTGACCACTTGAAACAGCTGGAACCATTAAGAGCCTTGCTTCATAAGCGCTAAATGCTCGCTGAGCGATAACATCTTTATACTGATTGGTATCACAGCGAAGATTCGACCTTCAAAGACTTTCAATAAATAAATAAAAATGCTGCCTGCCGCGACTCATGCCAAACGTAAAAACAGCAAACAACAAAAAAGGAGCTAACGTGAGTTAGCTCCTTTTCGAAATAACGTGATAGCTAATTAAGCCAATCGCTAGCTAAAGCGATAAATTAACGCAGTTCCCATGCACGGTAGCTCTTACCTTTAAGCTTGCCCTTAGTGATCTTGTTAAGTGCCTTATTCAGCACTTTACGATCAACGGCAACATAAGAGCGGAATTCAGTGATCTTAATCTTACCCACTTCGGTGCCTTCGATACCGTTATCACCTGTTAGACAACCTAAGATATCGCCTGGACGTACTTTGTTTTTCTTACCACCGTCAATTTGAATCGTGACCATGCGTGGCTGCGGTGGATACGTATCTAATAGATGTTCACTTGGCAGTGCTTCACCAATGATGTCACGGCCAATTTCATCTTCAAGCAGTGCAATTTTGTAAGCATCTTCATGATTAAAGAAGGTATGCGCTGCGCCTTTGCTGCCGGCGCGGCCAGTACGGCCAATACGGTGAATGTGCACTTCAGTGTCGTAGGCAACATGGTAGTTGACCACCATGTCCAGTGCATCGATATCGAGTCCGCGTGCTGCCACGTCAGTGGCCACCATTACGCTGGCACTCTTGTTAGCAAAACGCAGTAGCATCTGGTCACGATCACGCTGTTCTAAATCACCGTGAAGGGCGACCACGCTAAAACCATCGTTAGTCAGTTTGGCCGCAACATCTTTGGTTTCACGCTTAGTGTTGCAAAATACCACGGCGCTTTCTGGTTTATGTTGCAGCAGCAAAAGACGCAATGCCTTCATACGGTCATTGTTGTTGCCACACTCATAAAAATGTTGGTCAATCGTGTTACCGTCATGCTTACCTTCAACCTTTACCATGACAGGGTTGACTAAAAACTGCTCACTAATGGTTTGAATCTGCTCCGGGAAAGTGGCGCTAAATAGCAAGGTTTGACGCTCACGCGGCACTTCAAGCATGATGGCGTCGAGCTCTTTTTGAAAACCCATCTCTAGCATGCGATCGGCTTCATCAAGCACTAACATGTTAACGTTTTCAAGATCTAAACGACGACGATCTAAATGATCGATAATACGACCAGGAGTGCCCACAATAATATGTGCGCCATGCTCTAACGAGCCGATTTGTGGCCCCATAGGCACACCGCCGCACAGGGTTAAAATCTTGATGTTGTGGATACCACGTGCCAAGGTACGCAGATCCGCCGCAACTTGGTCGGCCAGTTCTCGGGTTGGACACATCACCAACGCCTGAATACGAAAACGCTTCACATCGAGTTTGTTAAGCAAACCTAGGCCAAACGCGGCCGTTTTACCTGACCCTGTTTTCCCCTGACCAATCACGTCTTCGCCATTAAGAATGGCGGGCAAGCTCTGAGCCTGGATCGGTGTCATCGACTCAAAGCCAATGGTGGTTAGCGTATCGAGTAACGCAGACTTTAACGGCAGGCTGTTAAATGCAGTGTCAGTGTTTGGGGTGGCTTGGCTCACGGTATTTTCCTAGTCGGATCATACAGAGCCTTGTTGAATGTTAATCAATCTAGGCTCGGCAAATCGAATGTTAAGCATGTTAGGAGGCACGCCTAACTGCATCGCGTTCGCATGCGTTAAGCCTTGCCCTATATAGGCGGCGATTATAGCAATGTTTTACCTGCGAGGGAAAAGAGCGTGTAAAACAAAAGCCCCTAGAAAGCGTTATTGCTGTGCTAGGGGCTCATTGGTCGGGCGTTTATGCGGTAACTAACTCGCCCTCATCGTTGTCGCTATCACTGTCTTTAGCATCCATGCGTTTAATCACAGCGCCGTAAATGATCAACGACACGGCTGATAAACTGGCGATGGCAGCAAACACATACCAGATGTAATGCGCATTGGATGAGGCCTCAACCCACGCGGCATGGTCGCTAAAAGTACGCGGATCTGGGCAGTAAGCTTGTAATAAGTAACCTGATAAACCAAAGCCCAATAGAGAACTGATAAATGAGTGCAGGTGTGAGAAACCTAAATAAAGTCCCTCTTCACCTTTAGGTGCTTGTAGTGAAAAGTATTCCAAAAAGCGTGGCGAGATAAAGCACTCGGCTAAGCCTTGGAAAACGATACCTATGATCATCATCGCCGCAATAGGGTGCATGCCAAGTATGGTGGCAGCGGGGTCAAACATATTACCCGAGGCCATCAAAAGTGCCGATACTGGCATAATAAACATACCTATGGTCATTGACGACAGCGCACTGCGTTTGGCCATCATTGCCGTGATAAGGCTAACAGACAAAAAGACCACCAAGGGTTTACGTTGGCATACCAAGAGGGAGACGAACCTTCACCCGCCATGCGCAACACATACTTAGGCATGGTCGCGTACAGTTGGTGCTGTACCATCCAAAAGCCTGAAATAATGACGGTTAATGAAATAAGGCGTCCATTCCCAAGTACTTTGACCAAGGCTTGCCAGATTTGGCCTAAGCTCTTACTCGAACGACTTTGCTCGGTGCTCTTGAAGAACAAGAAGATACTGATAAATGCAAGGAAGGTCATGGTGGCGGCGAAATAGTTAAGGTTTATTAAACCTAAGTCACCCATAGATTCACGCAACGGCTTTACCACAGTTTTCCCTGAAAACGCACCGATATTGACCATCATGTAAAAGATAGAAAAACCCTTGGCGCGGGTCTCTGTCGTGGTCGACAAGGCAACGGTTCCGGTGATCACCGCCTTAATAAACGAGCCACCTATCATGATAACAATCAAAATTGGTACAATTGCCCAGCGAATATCTGCCTCACGTAAGCCGTGATACACCGTCTCTTTACCGTATTCCACCAGCCCTTGTGTTTCAATAAGCATAGGGAAGATAGCAAGCGAGGCATAACCTATGGTCAACAAACCAAAGGCCAGCAGTAGCGCGCCCCTAAAACCAATTTTGTCGGCCAATGCCCCACTGAAGGTGGGTAAGAAATAGAGACCTGCCGAGAAGGAACCGGCCAACCATGCGGCTTCTACGTCGGTAAAGCCTAAAATACGCGACAAATAAAGGGTGATAACGATAAACACCCCGTAATACGCTGCGCGCTCCAACAGCTCAACACCATTGGCTATCCAAAAAATACGCGGAAAGCCCGTGCTTGTGTTAGCGGTAACTTTATTATTCATTTTGTGTGTTCCAAGAAAAAAAACACACCAAACTACCGCGAGCGCAGCAATGACGCAACCTCTTCAACATCTATTACACATCAATTTTTCAACTGTTGCGATCGTCACCACAAGTTCACCGAGTTCACCTAAGCTTCACGGCTTAACTTGGCCGCAGCACAAGTTAAGCCGTGCTGACCATAGAATGGCGATTAATCAGCTGTTTCTATTGTAAAAGACACCTACAGAGTTGCTTTTTCTTTTCTATACTTATGTGGCCCTAAGGAGAAAGTACTATGGTAAAACTCAATATCCGCCGTAAAGTTGTACTCGCAACAATTACCTCTGTCGTGTTATCCATTTTTTTAATCAGCGTATACGCCCTCAGCAGTAGCCGTAGCATTATTCTCGACAGTACCCTAAACCGAGAGCTGCCTGCGGTATTAGGTGAAGTGGCTAACGATATTGATGCGCAGTTACTCATGCCAATCACGGTATCAAAAGTGATGGCAAGCGATCTCAACTATCAGCGGCTACTCGCCCAAGGGGAGCCTGACGACACCCATATCGGGATCATCGAATCACTGGTAAATATTAAGCAGAAATTTAACACCATCACCGCTTTTTTAGTCTCAAATACCTCTGGTCGTTATTTTACTCACGAAGGATTATTTAAAACCTTGTCCAAAAATGATGAACGCGATCAATGGTTTTATCGCTTTCTCTCCAGCGGAAAAGATTATGACTTAGCCATTGACGTTGACGATCTTAACCAAACGCCGACTCTATTTATCAATTACTTAGTAAAGAACAATGGCCAAGCTGCTGGTGTGGCGGGGGTGGGTCTATCACTGGATTCGCTGGCCAAAAATATTAAGCAGTACCAGATAGGTGAAAATGGCTTGGTGTACCTCACCGACGGTCAAGGGGTGATCAAAATCCATGCAGACACCAGTAAAGGCGGCAAAAGCCTCAGCGCACAAGGCGAAATGGACACTGTAAAATTGCTGTCAAAGCAACGTTTTGCCACCTCGCAATATGTCAAAGATGGCGTCGACACATTGGTCGCCAGCCGCTATATCGACACTATAGGTTGGTACCTGATTGCTGAAATCCCACAAAGCGAACTTTACGGCGCACTAAATGATGCAACCTGGTCGTTAGTATTCATGGGCATAGTCTTGGCGCTGATTATTATGTTCACCAGTACTTGGCTGATTAACCGTCTCATTGCACCGTTTGGCGAGTTAGCGACGATGCTAAATGCCATAGGTGAAGGAGAAGGTGATCTGTCACTGCGTCTTGATGACAGCCGCCAAGACGAAACCGGCAGCATGGCAAAAGGCTATAACCAGTTTGTGACTTACTTGAGCAAAACCCTGCAAAGCGTCTCAGCAACCGGACATGATCTGTTCGATGCGGTCGAGCGGATAGATAATCAAGCCAAGCACATGGAACATGAAATTAACGAACAGGTCAGTAAGATTGAACAAGTGGCCACCGCTATCCATGAGATGGGCATGACGGCCGAAGAGATAGCTGGCAGTGCAAATAACGCGGCACAAAATGCACACGTGGCTGATGAGTCAGTCAACCACGGTAATCTTTCGGTGCAAAATACCATTAACAGTGTTTCGACCATGAGCGATCAACTGGGCCATACCAGTGAGACCATTAGTCAACTTGCCGAAGACGTCAACTCTATCGATACGGTACTTGAAGTAATACGTGCTGTGTCAGAGCAAACGAATCTATTGGCGCTAAATGCCGCTATTGAAGCCGCTAGAGCGGGTGAGCAAGGCCGGGGATTTGCGGTGGTTGCCGATGAAGTTCGTACGCTCGCTTCTCGCAGTCATGCCTCAACGGAAGATATTCGCAGCATCATTGAAAAACTACAGGCTAAAACCCGTGAAGCCGTTGATGCCATCGCGCAGAGTACCTCTTTGAGCCAAGAAAGCCAGCAAGAAGCCACCACTTCTGGTGAGCATCTGCAAAGCATTGCCGACAATATTAAGGTAATGAATGAGATGAGTGTGCAGATAGCCAATGCCACTGGCGAGCAGTCTAATGTTGTGGGCGAAATTAATCCCCATGTGACCGCGATTGCCGATATTTCACGCGCCAGTAGCGAGGTGGTCAGACAAACCTCTATCGACTGTAGCGACCTAAGGGAGATGGCGGTGCAGCTTAACGAACTGGTGTCGCGCTTCAAGTTTTAGGTTATCAATGTCGCGATGGTTTTGGCGCGATTATTCAGCCAAAGCCATCGCCTTCATCGGCAATAGTGGTTATCCTTAGCGCAGATTATAGTCATAAACTTAAGAAGATGCGACGGCGTAGAGTTATGTCGTAATGATTGATCAAGTTTAATGCTCCTAATATTAATAAGAAAGAGCGCATAAGAAAATCGCGAGACAGTCTAGCTCTCTGTATAGCTATCTGACCTAAGTGGGAATTATTACGTTATTAGGATATTAGGACGAATTAATAAGTGAGGTGCCTCGTTTTGACACACCTCACCGAAATCTAGATATTTATATGTTGAAAAACAGCCGATTATTAACTTGAACGGCCACATTTTATGTCTTTATCTACTCTTTAAGATCAACACTCATCTCTTGTCACCAATTTTGAACCTATTAATGCATTTCGGCGATACATGATAGTGAGTATTAATAAGAGTATTTCAATAAACATAACACCACCTGATGAACTACTACTGTTTGAACTATCAGGTGTCGTAGTATTTTCTTCGTTATTACTTCCGTTACCTTCTGCGCCAGTATTGTCTCCTCCATCTTCAGTTCTTATATTAATGGAAAATGGTTGGCTAGAGATTGTATCTATACCGTCTGAAACACTAACGATGATATTATCAACGCTGGTGTTCCAATCTGATGGGATTTTTCCATGAATTTCCCCATTGTCAGGGTTAAACTTTACCCAATTAGGAACTTGGTTAATGGAGAATGTCAATTTATCCATATCTTCATCCCATGCTCTGATTGGGATGTATAGGTATTGGTTGGCCATTAACGTAGGACTAACAACATCAAGCATGATTGGGGCTCTATTTTCATAAGGATTTTTACAGTTTTCTCCTCTGCCAATTTTGGTGGCTAAGCACTCTTGATTGATAGTAAAAAACTCGTCTCCAAACTGATTTGATTTATATGTGAAATAGTAATGTCCATTCAAGTAAAACCCCTTGTCATTGATGTTAGTTATTTCAAATACATTGGGAATTTTTACCGTATGCCATAGATCGTACTCTGGCATATAAATAGCCATGTTGAATATTCCATTAACAATTCCTATTGGGACGAAGAGCCATTGGTTAGGGTCGTTATAAAATGTGATTGGAGAGGGGGTGAAACTACTATAATAATTATTAAGGGTGCTCAGTTCGGTGCTAGTGTTGTTTGATATTGAATACAGCTTTATTTGGTTTGTGTCTTTTTCGAAATAGTAAGTTTCTCTGTTGCTATATAGCATTGAGTCTCGTCTGAACTTGTCGAAGTCATCATGTAGCAATGTTATGGCTTTCGAAGCTAGGTCAATTGACCTCAGCAAAGCGATTGAACTATTAGACGTGAATTCTTGAGTTGAAAAAATAATTTTACCGTCGGGGTAATGTAGTTCACTGACATGTTCATTTTCATTGGTTTTATATAGTTCTTGGTTTATACCGTTCTTACAATCATAATAGTTGATAGAGTATGTGCTTTGGGATGGGTAATATTTTGAATAGTATGCTCTTCCGTTTTTGCTATCAATATAAGTGTAAAGATTGTAAGCTATAGAAATAGATTCTCTAAGCTTGTATTGATTGCCATCCCATTTGTAAAAGTTTAATTTATCTCCTGAGTCACTTGATAAGTCTATGTTTGCAACTAAATCGTGGCATTTTCCCGTAGTAGTATCTTTTAGACCCACCTCACTGGGTAAATAAATTTTATTTGATTCAGTGTCGATGATTTTTACTTTTCGCTGATTTGTTAGTGAAATTAACCTTCTTTCATCAGCTAAAATCAACTCTAAAAAGCTAAGGTTTGCATAATCGACTAGTTCTGTGGTTGTTTGGCTTGTGTTGTTGTACCTATTTATTTTTCCATTTAGCAAGTAAAACACATCATCATTTTCGTTAGCCAAAGAAAGTGAACTATATTTTGGATACTCAACAGGAAGAGTTTCATCTAAAACTTCTGCTCCCTCCATCAATGATGCTTTAAAAAATACATGGTTTATTTCTGTATCGCCTGGCTTTGTGATTTCTCTCAGTTTTAATTTTTCATCCAATTCACCAAAAGCAAAAACATCTTGACTATTCCTGCTGGAAAGCTTTGTATTGCTTGAAACTGTTCTATTGCCCTTATCTATACTTGATACATAGTCAAAGGTATCAGTATCATTGTTTAATACGTGAAGCCCTTGACCAATCAATTTATCCGACTGAATAGGTTTTGCGAAAAATATTTTGTTGTCATGGATTAAATTTTTGCTGGTCAGTTGACCTTTCCCATAGAAGATGTCTCTGATATCTCCTTTCTCTTGCGAATAGACTATTATGTGAGTATCTTTATTAAATGAACTATCGAAAAATACTTCTTTCTCTGATTTTCCCAAGTAGACAACTTTTGTATCATCAATTGAAAGCGTTAAGCGTTTTATATCACTATCATTATTGCTGTTGAATTTGTATAGGTAATCTTCTGAACTGGTATAGCCTTTTATTAAGATATCTTGACCTATGTGGTATAGAGATAGGTCCCCATAATAATTCTCTATTTTTTCCCTGTGAATGAAACCAGTTAATTTCGTGTTATTGTTATACTTAAATAAGTTGTATGTCAACTCACCTGAACCCATGGAATTTACGGCTAGGGCTATAAAGTAGGAAGCATTTTCTGAGTGAAATACTTTTTTATATGGTGTAAAAAAGTAATCTTTGTTCTCGTATAGAGTGTGTGACTCACCTGTTAAAATATTTATTTTTACAAGCTTTGAAATGTCATCCAATAATGTAATTGTAACGTATTCATCTTTTTTATTGGTATCTGATAGTTTATAATGCTTATCTGATTCAAACTCATAAATTAACTTTGTGCCACTCTCTGTACCATCTGTTGCGTAAATTTTTCCACCTAGTATACAAACAACTCTTTTGCTCCACAATGTACATTTTTGAGCCTCATAGAAGTTCGCTCTTTCATGGAATCTAGTGCTAAAGTTTTGTTTGATATCGAATAGATAGGTTCCATCGTATAGCGAATAAATGTATTTGCTTTCTCCTATTTTTAGTATATTTTCTGCTATATAGTTTGAACCTTTATTAGCTTTGATGTTTTCTTTTATTATATCTAGCTCATCAAACCTCCTTGTTCCTTGTGTGGTGCCATCTGTGATAAATGTGTCGCCTACCAATGAGATTTTAAAGACGACTTCATCTTTACTTAATTGGTATATATCACTGATGTTGGAACAGTTAATGTACTCTGAATTATTCTTCCATAGATTCTGAGGAGTAAACTCACCGTGTTTAATGACCCAGGGGTGTAAACCATTTTCGTTACAGCCGAAAAAAAATGTACCAGCTTTTACAGAGAAGTGATCATAACTCGAAGTGCTTAATGGGTAATAATTTTTGTTAAGATCGTACGTTTTCACATAACCTTTATCTTCAAATGCTAAAGCCTGAAAGGTTATTAGTGTTAGTATTAGATAAAATATTTTCATATCGCTCCCTTTTAGTTTGATTTTTATTCCTTTGTCACATCTGTATAAGTTTAACTCTCTTAAATGAAGATAACTCCTAAGGATGTGTTTCTGCGTATTCTATGTCAGCAGTGTTTTTTCGATTGATAACTTTACATTTATTGGCGTTTTGTTAAAAGCTTTTCTTTTTAATGCTGCGAAGTGTTGCGCATTAGTGAATGCTTGATTTGTAGGAGATTAATTAGGTGGCGCAGCCAGGTGTATTTATCGTATGTATATCTCTTTGTGAATGTTTGTCGAGTCACTATCACAGTCCTTGAACACCATTTCGCGTTGTTTTTCTAGTTAATTTGGAGTGCACTTTAGTCAAAAGTTGATCCCTATCATGACGCTAAGGTTGCGTCCTTGCTCGCCTCAGGGTAGTTTGAGGTGTTTTTTCGCCTGGAAGACTAAAAATGAATAATAAAGCTAGGTCCACTGCGGCGCCGCGCTTTCCTAGAATTTACTGGATCGCCAACGGTGTCGAGCTGCTCGAACGAGCGGTATATTACGGGGTGTTTATCGTTATCACCCTTTATTTGTCACGTATTTTAGGCTTTACCGATGTAGAAGCCGCATGGTTGGCGGGTTCATTCTCCGCGGGTCTCTACTTTTTACCTACCTTTAGTGGTGCGTTAGCCGATATCCGCTGGGCAATTGTACCAATTTTGATTGTTATCATGATTGGTGGCTCGTTTATCAAGGCGGTGATCACTGGTACCGTTGCCTTGTCGACCACGACAGAGACCCGCGCAAAAGGTTTTTCCATCTTTTACATGATGGTCAATATCGGCGCGTTTTCACGGAAAACTGCGGTGAAGCCGTTGCGTGAGTTTTAAAACAATGAGCCAAGCCAATATCAGCAAACAGCAACTTATCGATCAACTCACGGCATGGCAACAAGCCAAGATAGACAATGAACAGTTACAAGACTGGATGGTGACCCATTATGATCCCGATGAAGTGGATATCGGTTTAGGTGAGTGCGAATGGACCATCGAAGCGATGAATATCGTAATGAATGAGTACGAAATTGCCAAGCTTGACAAATTCCGCCAAGAAAACGCACAACTGGCTATCGATTTTATTCAAGCCGAAGAGGCGAGATTTAATCAGACTCGCCATCTATTTCTACAAGATGGGTTTAAAGATTAACTAAACGAGCGAGTGCTAGCCACCAAGCATAGGGCCTAGCACTCTGACTTGCGCAGAGAGAATTAAGGCTTAAACACGCCGATCACATCACCCGTCGCTTTCGCGGCAACCTGCTCTTCCGTTTGTTGATCGCGGTAATCACATTCTACGCACTCGACGGTTTCGACACCTTGCTCTTTGAACAACACAATACTGTCGGTTGCCTTGCATTGAGGACACTTTGCCCCCGCGACGAAACGCTTCTTTACTCTGACTTTGCTCACGTTGTGATTAACCTGTGATGATAAATGGGTTGTCAATTGCCGCCATTTTGCCACAGCTTTGCCAAAAAGACCCCAATAATCCCCCTAAAGAGTGGCCTAAATAGCCGACTTTACGCTATTATCCCCTCCCAATTATGTCCACCCAAGTAGCAAGCCGACCTCAATGATCACCATTACTCAAGCGCAACTGATTCGTGGCACCAAGACTCTCTTGGATGAAACCTCACTGACGATTTATCCCGGCCACAAAGTGGGGTTGGTTGGCGCTAATGGCACAGGCAAATCCTCCTTGTTGGCACTGATTCTCGGTCACTTGAGCCTGGACAAAGGCGAATTCAGCGTGCCAGCGGGTTGGCAGATAGCCACCGTCGCACAGGAAACACCAGCGCTTGAAGTGAGCGCCATCGAATATGTTATCGATGGGGACAGAGAGTATCGTCAACTTGAGCAAGCCCTGCATCAAGCCCAGTTCGATGACAATGGTCATGATATTGCCTTGCTACATGGCAAGATTGACGCCATTGGCGGTTATAGCATTCAATCTCGCGCAGCAAGCTTATTAGCAGGTTTGGGCTTTAGTGACACCGAACAGAAAAATCCCGTGAAGAGTTTCTCGGGGGGGTGGCGTATGCGCCTCAACTTAGCCCAGGCACTACTGTGCCGCTCTGAGTTGTTGCTACTCGATGAGCCAACCAACCATTTAGACTTAGATACCATGTATTGGCTCGAAGGGTGGATTAAGGCCTATCAAGGTACGCTCATTTTGATCAGTCACGACCGCGACTTTATTGATGCGATTGTGGATGAGATTGTGCATGTTGAACACCACAAGCTGAACTACTACAAAGGTAACTACAGTGCCTTTGAACGTATCCGTGCCGAGCGTATGGCCCAGCAACAAGTTGCCTTTGAACGACAACAAAAAGAGCGGGCTCATATGCAGTCTTTTGTTGACCGCTTCCGTTATAAGGCCAGTAAGGCAAAGCAAGCCCAAAGCCGCTTAAAAGCGCTAGAGCGCATGGCGGACCTGCTGCCATCCAAAGCCGACAGCCCTTTTTATATGGCCTTTAGAGCACCCGATGCCCTACCTAATCCACTAGTTAAGATGGAACAGGTGTCAGTGGGTTACAACGACACGCCAATTTTGAACCATGTACACCTCAACCTCGTTCCGGGTGCCCGTATCGGTTTGCTTGGACGCAATGGTGCAGGTAAATCGACACTGATCAAGTTATTGGCCGAACAACTTAAACCCATGAGCGGCGTGTACGAGACAAACCCGGGTTTAAATATCGGTTACTTTGCCCAGCACCAATTAGAGTTTTTGCGCCTCGATGATTCACCACTGCAACATTTAGTTAGACTGGCTCCCACCCATAGAGAGCAGGAGCTAAGAGACTTTTTAGGTGGCTATGGCTTTAATGGTGATATGGCATTAGCGCCCGTGCGCCCCTTCTCTGGCGGTGAAAAAGCTCGCCTAGTACTGGCTCTGCTGGTATGGCAACGCCCTAACCTATTACTGCTCGATGAACCGACTAACCACTTAGATTTAGAGATGCGCCATGCGCTAACTATGGCGCTGCAATCGTTTGAGGGCGCCATGATTATCGTGTCGCATGACAGACACTTGCTACGCCTTAGTTGCAGTGACTACTACCTAGTTGATCAGGGTGAAGTCCGCAGCTTCGACGGCGATCTCGATGATTACCATCAGTGGTTACTCGATGCTGCCAAGGGCGCTAATAAGTCTGAGTCGGTTGTGGATGCCACGCCAGCACAAGATAAAAAACTACAAAAGCGTCTCGAAGCAGAGTTACGCCAAAAATTGTCGCCACTTAAAAAAATACAAACCAAACTCGAAAAAGCACAGCAGCAATGCAGTGAACGCCTCAGCGAATTAGAAAATATGCTCGCCGACACCAGTTTGTACGATGCTGATAATAAGCCTAAATTAACCCAAGTGCTTAGTGAACGCACCACCTTAACCCAATCGCTCGAAGAGAGTGAAATGGAGTGGTTAGAGTTACAAGAGCAGATTGAAGCCATTGAGCAAAGCGTTAAAGCTGAGTTAAGCTAATCTGTATTAGGGGTTCAACAAGGAAGCTGACATGACCTATTTAAATCAATTTGACCTGTCACTATGGCAAGAGTGCGATACCTTATATGCCAACGGACAGCGAGGTTATCTGCAACTGCAAGATGACTATGGTGTGAATGTTAACTTATTGCTGTTAGCGACCTGGCTTGACGGGCAAGCCTATCGATTAAGCACTCAAGCCTGGGAGCAACTCTTTACGCAGATAGATAGCTGGGAAGAGAAAGTGCTTAAGCCTTACCGTAAATTGCGTAAGCTAAGCAAATGCAACCTGGCCGACAGCGAATACCAACAGATGCTCGATGTCGAACTGATGCTAGAACGTAAGGCACAAGCGCTGATTCTGCATAAAGTTAGGCAGCTGCCCGATGAGAGTCGCGAGCAAAACCTGCCTCGCTACCTGTCTCTTTTCGGCGTAGAGTTATCACAACTCAGTGAACTACAAATTGCTGCTACTGAGGTTTAGCGGTTAATCTTTGCGCCAGTAAACTAGCGTTTTTGGCCGTGATACCATAAATGGATAACTGTGGGTTTGCCCCAAGGCTGGTTGGAAACAGCGAGCCGTCCATCACAGATAGATTATCGAAATAGTGGCTACTGCCCTCACTATCGACCATGGCCGTTTTAGTATCTTCCCCCATAGGGCAACCGCCCATCACATGTGCCGAGGCAACCACTGTCTTAAGTGGTGCCAAATCCATCTCGGCAATCGCCTTCTTTGCCTCAGTCCAACTCGACAAGTAGGGCATCCCCTCGCTGATAGGAAGTACTTGCTTTGCACCAGCCGCAAATTGTAACTCTGCCATGCTAGCAAAGGCGCGCCGAGCCGCATGCCAAAAAGCATCCGTGAGCGGATAATCTAAACTAAAACCACTGTCTGTTAGCCTCACCTGACCACCTTGGCTATCAGGGTGATACCCGTCTCTCACTAAGGCAATAGTGACCTGTAACTGATTAAACTTGGCCATGAGCTCTGCATGACTCTGACCATAGCCTAATGTTTTTGAGGCAATTAAAATCGGATGCACCGGAGGAACTTCCAATTTGTAACCCAGTTCACCCTCAGCACCATCTTGCCAAACAAACTGATCAGAATAGATTGATTGAGGGGCTCCTGCATGACCATTAATAGGATCATTAAACATGGCACCACTGAGTAACGTTGGGTGTAAAAAGGTACGTTTACCCAAGATATGGTATGGATCGGGCAGCTTTGAGCGCATCATCAAGGTCGGCGTATGGATAGCGCCAGCACTCAAGATGTAATGCTTAGCTTTAAACAACAGCTCCACGCCTGTGGGTTTTAACGACTCGCTCAACGCCTGAGCTTTAAGGCCATAGACCTTATCGTTAGTGTGCTCAATCTGACTCACCTTAGCGCGACTTACCAATGTCGCCCCGCGATTAAGTGCCGCAGGGATCGTCGTGAGTAGCATAGATTGTTTGGCATTAACTGGGCAGCCCATGCCGCAATAACCGCTGTTCCAGCAGCCTGCCACATTGCGCTTAATCACGGTAAAATCCCAGCCTAAGGCTTCACAACCTTGCCTTAATGCCAAATTATTCCGATTGGGCTCATAAGCCCACTCGCTAATGTTGAGCCGCTGCTCCATCTTTTCAAACCAAGGCTTGAGTGACTCAGCAGACAGACCCGTTATAGATTTCTCTTTTGCCCAGTACTCGAGGGCATTTTGAGGCGTACGAATCGAAGTGGTCCAGTTGACAGTGGTCGAGCCACCTACGGCCCGCCCCTGAAAGATCCCAATCGCCTTATCTTTGGTCTTCATTGACGCGGCCTGCTGATAGAGATTGGGGTAAGCGCGGCGCTCCTCCATATTAAAGCTCTCAGATGACTTTAACGGTCCACCTTCGATGATAATCACCGATAGCCCCGCCTCACTGAGAATCTCTGCGGCGACACCACCACCAGCGCCACTGCCCACAATCACGACATCAGCTTCTAGGGTCTGCGCCTGCGTCACTTGGCTCGCATCAATGTGCTTCCAACCTGAGGCTAAACCTTGTTGTATCGGATCTTGTATGGCCAACAGACTTCCTCCAACCTTTATATTCAACCACTTATCAACAGACCATGGTCTGCTTGTTTTAATGAGCAATACGCAAAAGGTTTAATTTAAAAATGTGGGTTTATTGTAATTCAGTCGAGTCCAGTGTTCGGGGCTAGAGTAATAACTGGCAATCACCAATTCACGCAGCCCCTGATAGGCGGTGATCATCATATCTAGGTAGCTAGCACGCCAGCGCTCTAACATCTCAACCAATTCAGCCGGACGGCGCATTAATAACGGCGTCATACTGCCAGTTAATAACAGTAATCCTACACGAGATTCCAATAACTCAAGTAACTCTTCCAGCTCTGCACGGCTATCATCAGGCAACAACCCCATGGTTGCCACGATTGCTTCTATGGTTTGGTTCTGTGCCACGATACGCTGAGATTCAATTTCAGGCAGTGCACCATCAAGAAATACCGGGATCAATAAACTAAACAGCAGTCGATGCTGCTCATCTAAGGCTTCACTAATCTTAACGTGAGACGGTGAATAGAGATTAACCCCAAGCGCTAATGCACCTGTGCCCACCAGTGCGGTAGTCAGAAATGTTCTTCGTTTCATCATCTCCCCTGTTTGAGGTTTTTATTTAGGAAAGTCGGCTAATCTGTTGTGCTATGTAGATGAAAAAGCCAGTTGATAAATCTATGTTACACTAGCGACTCATTCAACAATTAAACACACGTTTTAATTTTCAGCAATAGCCAATTATGACAAAGCCATACTTTTCGCCACCTTGGTGGGCTAAAAATCCCCATGTCCAAACGATCTTACCCGTACTGACTAAGGTGGACAGACCACCCCTAACCCGCCAACGGCTTGAACTTGAAGATGGTGACTTTATCGATTTAGATTGGCTAAGCCAGCCTAAAACTGGTGCGCCCATTGTGGTGCTAGTGCATGGCCTTGAAGGCAGCAGCGACTCCCATTACGCCAGACGCCTGCTGCAAGATTTAGCCCAACAGCAGATAAGCGCCGTGGTTCATCATCATCGCAGCTGCTCCGGTGAAAGTAATCGATTGGCCAGAAGCTACCACAGTGGTGACACCCAAGATCTGCATGCCTGCTTGGCGATGCTCAAACAGCAGCACCCAAGCTCAGCATTACTGGCCGTTGGTTATAGTTTGGGCGGCAATGTACTGACTAAATATTTAGGCGAACGGGGCGAAACCTCACTAATCGAACGCGCTGTGGTGGTCTCTGCACCATTGCATCTTGCTGCTTGCGCAACACGTCTTAAGAAAGGCTTTTCTAAAGTTTACCAAAGCCATTTAATCAAGCAGTTGCAACAAAAAGTACGCGATAAGCTAAACAATCCACAATTGACTGCACTCATGCCCGTTAGCAATGATGAAGTCGCGCAGCTGAGCACCTTCCATCTATTTGATGATAAGATCACCGCCCCGCTCCACGGCTTTAATGGTGTGGAAGATTATTATCATCGGGCCAGTGGCTTGCCGTTTTTAAGTCAGATCACTCGCCCTTGCTTAGTGCTGCACGCCAAGGATGACCCTTTTATGAATGATGAAGTGATCCCAGCCAATTCACAATTAGCCCCAGCAGTCACTTATGAATTGCACAATAATGGCGGCCATGTGGGTTTTATTGATGGTGGTACTCCTTTTCGTCCCCGCTACTATTTAGAAAAACGTATTGTCAGCTTTTTAATTCACTCGGATAAATCACCATGTTAGTGCCTTACGAATCACTACTACAATTGCCAAGCGAAACCTTAGATCGCTTAATCAAAGAGTTTCTGTTTACTCAGACTGAAGACGGTAGCTTCGCCGCATTGGATGATCAGGCTGTGACGAATGCCATCACCAAATGTCGAGCGGCACTGGCGCGCAATGACCTAGTGGTCGAATACAGCGAAGATGATGAGTCAATTGCGATTAGATCCAAAGAGAACACCCTATTTAAAGGCTAGGCCCCTGAGGGCAAGTCTACGGTAATATTGACCTGTGTAGGGTGTGTGCCGTATAACTATGGGTTCACTGATGCCTTGTGCTGGCATCAATTTCAGCGTTTTTTAGGTAAAAAGATGTCAGCCAAACACCCGATTATTGCCGTAACGGGCTCTTCTGGAGCCGGTACCACCACGACGACAACCGCATTTAGTCATATCTTCCGTCAACTCGGAATTAATGCCGCTGTTATTGAAGGGGATAGCTTTCACAATTTTACGCGTCCTGAAATGGAGCTGAAGATACGCCAAGGCCAAACTGACAATAAAAACATCAGTTACTTTGGCCCAGAAGCCAACGATTTCGCTCGGTTAGAGCAGTGTTTTAGTGATTATAGCGCCACAGGCCAAGGCGATACACGCTCCTATCTGCACACCTTCGATGAAGCCGTGCCCTTTAACCAGATGCCAGGCACTTTTACCCAATGGCGACCACTGCCTGATAATACCGATATGCTGTACTACGAAGGCTTACATGGTGGTGTTGTCACTGATGAGGTTAACGTTGCCCAGCATGTGGATCTGCTTATCGGCATGGTGCCTATCGTCAACCTTGAGTGGATCCAAAAGATCATTCGAGACACCTCCGATAGAGGCCACAGCCGTGAAAAAGTGATGGGATCAATTGTGCGCAGTATGGATGATTACATTAACCATATGACACCACAGTTTTCTCGTACTCATATCAATTTCCAACGTGTTCCCACTGTCGATACTTCTAATCCGTTTAGTGCTAAAACGATACCTAGCTTAGACGAAAGCTTTGTGGTGATCCGCTTTCGTGGCATTAACAATGTCGATTTTCCCTACTACTTAAAAATGATCGATGGCAGCTTTATGTCGCGTATCAATACCCTAGTGGTACCGGGTGGCAAGATGTCACTGGCTATGGAACTGATTTTAACGCCATTGATCCGTGACTTATTAGAAAAAAGACAGCATCTACTGGATTTGGATAACGAATAATTCAAACACTTAAGATTCATTTAAGTCTCTAAGGGTAGACTCACTGCTATCGGGATTTCAGGCGAAAGACTGATAGTTAGTATACTCTTGGGAGTGAATTCCCCCATCTTGATCTGTTTGTTTCCTTGAGTATGCTAACGTCCCGAATTTCCTCAGTTACTCCCTCTTTCAGCACACTCCATCTTGTCGCTCAAACACAAATATACGCATTAAATACACCATAAGGTTTCACGATTATTTTGCGCGTAGCCTTAGCACTTGCCCAGCTGTAGAGCCACCATTGAGCAGACATAAAAAACGCCAGCATCTTGCAATGCTGGCGTATTGTTAATCTCAATGAACATTACTGTCCTAAAGGCACGACTTCACGGTAGGGTTGCTGCTGTTGATAATTTTGTAATCTCAACTCAAACTCACTGGAGCGATTCTGCTCAGCGGCCTGCTTCAATGCCTCAATCGCTCGCTGCTGAGTATCGATGGCAGCAGTATAATCACCGATTTCTGCATAAGCGGCTGCCAAGTTATCTAAATTGGTCGGATCGGCGCTGTTAGCTTCAACTAAGCCTTTGCCAATCTCTAATGCTCTATCACCATTGCGATACTTTGACTCTGGACAGGTTGATAAAATCCACACCACATTGCCAAGAGATATCTCATCACCGACGGCAAGAAAGTGATCCACTGCTTTACCACAATTGCGCGCAACCCCTTCTCCACCAGCGGCATAGATAAAACCTAAACGAAACTGTGCCCATTTGTTCTCTTGGGCTGCTAACTGCAGATACCAACGCTCCGCCAGCGCTAAGTCTCTCGCAATAATTTTGCCGTCAAATGCTAAATCAGCAATAGTCTGTGCGGCTTTTTCATGACCTTGCTCCGCTGCCCGTGATACCCACTGCGCACCCAGTTGCTGGTTCTGTTCAACGAAACGACCCGAAAGATACATCAGGCCCAGTAAAAATTCGGCTTCAGGCTCTCCCTGAGCAGCTTTGAGCTGAATATGCGCCAGTTTACTAGCCATTGCAGCGGATTCAGTCGCAGGAGTTGAGAAAGCCCAAGCGTGACTTGTGATTGCCATAGCAGCAATCAAGCTTGCAACTTTAATCCAAACAGATGTTTTCACGATTTAATGCTCTCCTACATCAAGCTACATAGCCTTTTGGCTAATTGTAATTTGATCACAACCTTGGAAAATGACCCCAGATACGCCGTAAATATGACGCTAGAGAATAACGTTAGCAATAATTAGCGCCTCAAGTCGAGAAAAAAACGTATTAATGTGCATGAAAATCCATTGTGTGTGCGGCAAACTGTGATTTAATAAACAAGTTAGATGTGATTTACGCAGCATTGTCGGTTAAATAACGTGGGCTTTTAACGGTATTAGTTGACATATATTACTAATGTATCAAAATAAACTCCCATAATTGAAAGCAAGTTACATTGAGTTTTATTGAGTTGTTGATTGCATATTTATTGCAAACTTTGATCTCTCGCGAGGTTTTTCCCACTTAATTGACGTAATCTGCTTATTTAGCATATTCTTGTATTTACATTAATCAGTCGAGGAACATAGGCATGGCTCTGATTGGTAAGCCAAAACCTGATCCAACTTTGGAATGGTTTTTATCACACTGTCACATTCATAAGTATCCAGCCAAAAGCACTCTGATCCATGCTGGTGAAGACTCTGATACCTTGTACTACATCGTTAAAGGTTCTGTTGCCGTCTTGATTAAAGATGAAGAAGGCAAAGAGATGATTCTCTCTTACCTAAATCAGGGTGACTTTATCGGTGAATTAGGTCTGTTTGAAGAGCAAGCCGAGCGTACTGCTTGGGTTCGCGCTAAACAAGCCTGTGAAATCGCAGAGATCTCATACAAGAAGTTTAAGCAATTGATTCAGGTAAACCCTGAGATTTTGATGAAACTCTCTTCACAGATGGCTTATCGCTTACAAAGCACTAGCCAAAAGGTGGGTGACTTAGCTTTCCTAGACGTTGCAGGTCGTATTGCACAGACATTGCTACATCTAGCCAAGCAACCTGATGCGATGACACACCCGGATGGCATGCAAATCAAGATCACTCGTCAAGAGATCGGTCAGATTGTTGGTTGTTCACGCGAAACGGTTGGCCGTATTCTTAAGATGCTTGAAGAGCAGAACTTAATTCAAGCTCACGGTAAAACAATCGTGGTATACGGTACTCGCTAAGCGTACATTAAGTTAGATTTAATAGATCTTCGCTAAAGTGGCCTGACATCTAGTCAGGCCATTTTTTTTAGGATAGCGTTAGTGAATTTTATCTCCCTTATTAGCACCACTGTCCTAACATTGATCTTACTGGGCACAAGCTATGCGTCGACCTCTATTGAGCTTGAGCATAACCAAGCTAAAAAACTGGTTAGCCAAGGTAAAATCCTCTCTCTAGATCTAACCTTGGTGCATGTACAGCAATACTGTGCAGGAAAATTAATTGACGCCCATCTATATCAAGCTCAAGGCCGCTGGAGCTACGACCTACGACTTAAAACCCTTGAAGGCGAGCTAGTATCACTCAGTATTGATGCGGCAACCGGTCAACTTCAAAGCTACCAACAGTTGCCATTAACCTGTCATGACACGAACAGTAAGTAATACCAATCACTATAATCCACCACAAAATTAATCTGCTTTACATCAGCCCGTTGAAAAGTAGTATTATCTTTGTCATATAAACTCTCACTCGATGTTCTGGACCCTGGCACCTCCTCGCAGGCCACACCAGTTGATAACGAGAATGAACTTGAAGGTACACTCAGACAATGAAATTGCTGCTGGTTGAAGACAACGCACTATTAGTGGAAGAGCTGGAAAAACAGTTAAAGCAAGCAGGTTATGTCACCGATGTTACCGACAGAGCTGCTGAAGCAGACTATCTGCTTAAAGAAACCAACTATGACTGCGTTATTTTGGATATTGGCCTGCCTGATGGCAATGGCTTAGAATTGCTAGAGCGTTGGCGCAACCAAGGTATCAATACGCCTGTCATCATGTTAACCGCTCGCAGTCAGTGGCATGAAAAGGTTGAGGGATTCAATGCTGGTGCTGATGACTATTTAGGTAAGCCTTTCCATACCCAAGAGTTGTTAGCCCGTATACATGCGTTAATACAGTGCGCGCATGGCAAAGCCAGTACGCCTTCAAAAGAACTGAGCTTTGAAGGGGTCACCTTGGATGAGGGACAGCAGAGCGTGACTGTGGGTGACAATCACTTTGAACTCACCGCGATGGAGTTTCGGCTACTTAAAATATTCCTTATGTCACCGAAAAAATTACTTTCCAAAGCACAGCTTACCGACAAACTTTATCAATTTGATGATGAAAAAGAGAGTAATGTGGTTGAGGTTTACGTGACCCATCTGCGTAAAAAGCTGGGTAAAACTGCGATTGAAACTCGACGAGGCCAAGGTTATATCTTTCACGGCTTGAAACAATGATCTCGATTAAGACTAAACTAAGCCTGTGGTTAACAGGCTTAGTTATTATCTCAACATTTATTGCCATCGCCTTCTTCGAATCTATGCTCAGGCAAGCCTTTCATGACTCAATCATAGACCGACTTGAGGAAGATTTGGAGCAAGTGTTACTCGCCATTAATGTCGAGAATGGCGACATCAGCATAGATCAAAGTCAACTTTCTGGTTTCTACAATCCCGTTTATTCTGGTCGCTACTACCAGCTAAATATGGAAGGTGTTGAGCTGCGCTCGCGCTCACTTTGGGATCAACGGCTCAATATCCAGTCGTTGAATAAAGGAGAAACTCGGGTGTGGCAGACAAAAGGCCCGCAAAATCATGATATCCAACTGCTCTCTTTAGGGCTAAGCAACCAAGCTGCCCACCAAAACGCCACCCTAACGGTAGCCCAAGATCTCAGTATTGGCCGAAAGGTGTTTACCCAAGTATATGGCACAAAATTAAGCGTAAACCTCGCAATGTTATTAGCCATGATAGCAGGGATATTTTTGGTGCTCAGGCAATCTTTTAAACCGATAAACGACATGCAACACGCACTGGTCAAACTGCGTGAGGGCGAGATCACCGCACTGGATGCGACGAAAATTCCGCCAGAACTAACGCCATTAGCCGACACCTATAATGAATTGCTCAAGTATTCCAGCAAACAGATGGAACGCAGTCGCAATAACTTAGGCAACTTAAGCCACGGGCTAAAAACACCGCTGGCAGTGATGCAGCAGCAAGTCGAAGCTCTTGGGCTCAAAGATCCAGACAGCGCAATAGCATTGCAAAAACAGCTCGACCAAGTGCATAAGATGATTGAGCGCAAACTGGCCGCAGCGAGAATTACCGGCGATATGCTACCAGCCGCACAGCTGCAACTGCCTAAAGATCTGCATGATCTATCTCAAACATTGGCTAAGGTGCACAGTGCCAAAACGATTAACTGCCAGTTTGAGCTTTCAACCACAGTGTCTAGGCTGCCAATTCACCGCGAAGATGGCATGGAGCTTATCGGTAACTTAATGGATAACGCTTATAAATGGGCACAAACTGTGGTGCAAGTCAGTGTGGTCAACCATGACGATACCCTAACCCTTGTCATTGAAGATGATGGGCCGGGCGTTGCCAGCGACGAACTCACTCTACTTACCCATAGAGGCAGGCGTTTAGATGAAGAGATCATGGGCCATGGGCTCGGTCTCTCTATTGTTAAAGATATCGCCGAGCAATATGAAATTGGACTGAAGTTTGATCACAGCACTCACTTAAGTGGTTTAAAAGTCGAACTGACCTTTAATAAGCTGTAAGGTTGCCAATGGCACGCGTTAAGCGCCTCACTCACACTCAAGTAATACCAATCAGTTTAAGTTGGCTCTGTGGTAAAAAACACCCATAAAAAAGCCGATGCGACCGCATCGGCTTTCTAACGAAATTCACTCACTCGGATTAACCGTTATTAGTGCTCTCAAAAATCTTGTCAGCAGAGGCTGCCACAAAGCCTGTGTACAACTCACCATCAGCTTGAGGGTAACGCAGTGCAAACTCATAGAAACAGCTTGGAATCGCCTTTTGAGCGTCTTTAAAGTCAACAGTGATTCTATCTGCCATTGTCGACGACTGCTCAAGCAGGACTTCTGCAGAACCTTTGACTTCACCACCGACACTATTTAAGACAAAATCGCCCTGCTTTAGGGTTTCATTGACTTCTAAAATCGTGTTGTAACCAGGTAAATGGTTAATCGATACCGTAAAGTGGTTAGCGCGGTAACCAAATGCAGCAACCCAAGCCGCATACTCACTTTCAGCCAGTAAGGCCTCATAAGTACTGTAGTCGAGTTCCCAATGGCGACCCGAGTAGAGGAAGTTTTCAGCTTGGGTCGCTGCCACGTCAACTTGCTCAACCAAAGCTTTCACAGTCGCTTGCAGTTCAGGGCTAAAGGCTTCAACCATCAGCTCAGAGATAAACACCTTAGGCTGTTTCGGATCTGGGTGCTCAAAATGCTTAGCTTTAAGCTTTTTCGCTTCAAAATTATAATCACCGCAGGCAACATAGCCAAGGGACTCAAAGTGCTTTGCCAGCACGCTTAAGTTCACTTTTTCAATGTTAAAAGTACGCAGCGCAATATGGTCATTGATAATGGTCTCACCCTTAGCCAAAAGCTGGTGTACCTTAGCAGCTGAAGGGGTCATTTCAACATAGTCGTCCCAAAGGGCGGCAAATAACTGGTTTACATCTGTGTGCATCAATTTCTTCCTTAACGGCATCGTGCTCTCAGTCTTTTGCTGTGGCAGCTGAGTTGTGGTTATCACGATATAAGTACAACGAGAGTAAAGAGATCAATCTTTCGTGTACGACTTTTAAAAATGGCGCAGCTCAAACAAGCTGCCCCATGGTGTTTCTCTTAAACAGTTAGGCCTGGGCTTAACGTGGCAGGCAAACTAACCGCATCAGCTTCAACCGAAGCAACTGGGTAAGCACAGTAATCGGCAGCATAAAATGCGCTGGCTCTATGGTTACCTGAAGCGCCTACGCCACCAAAAGGTGCCGCGCCTGATGCGCCCGTGATCTGCTTGTTCCAGTTAACAATACCTGCACGAATACGCGCAAGGAAATAGTCATAATCATCACGGCTGTCGGCCAATATCCCCGCTGAAAGGCCGTAACGGGTATTGTTTGCTAGCTTAATCGCTTCATCAAAGTCAGTATAACGAACCACTTGTAACAGCGGACCAAAGTACTCTTCATCTGGTAGTTCGATCACTTGGGTAACGTCGATAAGGCCCGGAGAAACAAGACCTGTACCCGCTTCAAGATGGGTTAACTCCACCAACGCCGTACCACCTAGGTTAACCAAGTTACGCTGCGCTTCAACCATACCTTTGGCCGCAGTTTCTGAAATCATAGATCCCATGAATGGCTGTGGCTGTGCGTTCCACGGTCCCACTTTGATCTGCTTAACGGCTTCAGCCAGTTGAGCTAATAGCGCATCACCTTCGGCGCCTTTTTCCACATACAAGCGACGTGCACAAGTACAACGTTGACCTGATGAGATATAAGCCGATTGAATGATGTCATGAACCGCAGCCTTGGTATCCTTAACACCTTTGATAATAAGTGGATTATTACCACCCATCTCAAGCGCTAGAATTTTACCAGGGTCACCGGCATATTGTTGATGCAAGATATGACCTGTGCGCGAGCTACCAGTAAAGAACAGACCATCGATTTGCGGATGTGATGCTAGCGCCTTACCAGTTTCAACTTCACCTTGAACTAAGTTAATCACACCAGCAGGAAGTCCCGCCTGTTCCCACAACTTAAGCATTAGCTCAGCGGTTTTAGGGGTAAGCTCTGACGGCTTAAAGACCACAGTGTTACCTGCAAGCAGCGCAGGAACAATATGTCCATTAGGCAGATGCCCTGGGAAGTTGTAAGGACCAAATACCGCCACAACACCGTGCGGCTTGTGACGCAACACAGCGCGGCCAGCTGGTGTGTCATTTTCAGTGGTGCCAGTACGCTTGTTGTACGCGGCAACAGATAAGCCTATCTTGCCGACCATAGCGCCCGCTTCAGTCGCGGTTTCCCACTGAGGTTTGCCAGTTTCTTGAGCAATCGTTTCAGCTATTTCCGCTTTACTCGCTTCAAGTTGATCGCGATAAGCTTCTACGATGGCTAAACGCCCCTCAAAACCCAGCATAAACCAATCAAATTGCACCGCACGCGCAGCATCAACAGCACTATTAACTTGCTCAGGCGTTGCCGTATTGCTCTGCCAGATAACTTCATTGTTTGCAGGGTTCTTCGACGTCACATCGTGACCTAGACCAGCAACCCATTGACCATTTATAAATTGACTCATAATTTTATCCTACAATGCTAAAACGCGGATCTGTTCGCCTTGAGCAACCATTAATCCCGCTGCAAGCTCAGCTGAAATCGTCACTTCATCAGTTTCATCACTGACCAGCAGATCGGCTGATGTCGCGCGATAATCCGCTAATAAAGTATTTGAGATGATATAACCAGTGGTTGATGCAGGCATCTCACCAATGTTTACCGTTAATAGGCGGCTCTCTTTCACCGAGCGAATATCGTTAATATTGCACTCTACCGTTGGACCACCATCGAAAATATCGACATATCCTCGGCATCTAAAGCCTTCGGCTTGTAATAGATTAAGCGCTGGACGTGTATTACGATGAACTTCGCCAATCACTTTCTGTGCTTCTTCCGGCAGCAAACAGACATATACCGCATTCTTTGGCATCATCTCTGCCATAAACGCTTTTTGTCCTAAACCAGATAGATAGTCGGCCTGAACGAAGTCAATGCCAAGAAAGTGTTGTTGCAGCCAACTGTAAAAAGGTGAATTGCCTTCGGCATCACTTTCACCACGCATCTCTGCTATAACAGTTTCGCCGAACCGCGCTGCGTGTTGAGCCAAGAAGAGAAAACGGCTGCGCGATAACATACGGCCATTATTATTTTTACGATATGACTCGCGTAAAAATAGGGTGCACAGCTCAGCAGAGCCAGTATAGTCGTGGCATAAGGTTAAGGTTTCAACCTCGTTACGTACATCAATCTGCTCCGAGTGATAAACTTCGGTGCCTAAGCGATAATGATAGAAAGCATCGACCATGCCCACTGCGGCTTCTAGCCCGCAAGTACCAACGACTTCGCCCGTTTCAGTATCTTCAAGCACCATCAGATAGCCTTCATCGAACGGCTTATCTAACTGCTTTACGAACGACTCTTCAACACGCTTAATCTTGTTGCGAAGTAGCTCTTCATTTACGGGTAAAGACGTGAATCCATGACCTGACTCCACGGCGATCTGATATAGCGCATCATAATCGCTTGAGCGGATGGGACGGATAATTAACATCTTCGATCTCCTCAGTTTTGCTCGAGACCCAAACACGACCCCTTAAAGTAAGACAGGCGTGTAGTGTTTGAGGTTCAAGTATTCCTATCGACAAAAAAGCGCGAATAAATGATCCGCGCTTAATATGTCTCTTAGCCTGCAACCACTTTCGCTACAGCGCGTTCGAAACGAGCAAGACCTTCAGCAATATCAGCCTCAGGGATAACTAGGGAAGGAGTAAAACGGATAACGTTGGCACCCGCGATTAGGGTCATTAACCCCTCAGCAACTGAGGCAACAAGAAACTCTTTTGAACGACCTTGATATTGCTCGTTCAACACAGCACCTAGCAGTAGTCCTTGACCACGTACTTCGGCGAATACCTTATACTTTTCGTTGATCTTGTTAAGGCCATCACGCAACAACTGTTCGCGATGCTTAACGCCATCTAACACTTCAGGCGTATTGACCACATCCAATACAGCGTTACCGATAGCACAAGCCAATGGGTTACCGCCGTAAGTTGAACCATGAGTACCAATTTTTAGATGCGCTGCAATCGCGTCAGTGGTTAACATCGCTGCGATTGGGAAGCCACCGCCTAAGGCTTTCGCCGTTGTCAGGATATCCGGTACCACTTCAGTACGCATATAGGCATATAGCTCACCTAAACGACCAACACCCGTTTGGACTTCATCGAAGATAACCAATGCATTGTGCTTGTCTGCTAGGGCGCGAACCGCTCTTAGAAACTCAACATCAGCATCGATAATACCACCTTCACCTTGAAGTGGCTCAAGCATGATGGCACACGTTTTATCAGAGATAGTCGCTTCAAGCGCAGCGATATCATTAAATGGAATATGGGTGATACTTTGTGGTTTTGGACCAAACCCATCAGAATAAGCGGCTTGACCACCGACACTTACTGTGAAGAAAGTACGGCCATGGAACGCCTTATCAAAAGCGATAATCTGGTCTTTCTCTGCGCTAAACTTATCCAATGCATAGCGACGTGCGAGTTTTAATGCCGCTTCGTTGGCCTCAGCACCTGAGTTGGCGAAATAGACCTTGTCAGCAAATGTTGCATCGACCAGCTTAGTCGCTAGAGCCAATGCAGGTTCGTTAGTCATCACGTTAGAAAGATGCCAAAGTTTTTCACCTTGCTCTTTAAGCGCGCCAACGAGTGCTGGGTGACAGTGACCTAAACAATTAACTGCAATACCACCAGCGAAATCGACAAATTCGGTGCCTTCTTGATCCCATACTCTGCTTCCCTCACCACGAACAGGGATCACTGCAGAAGGTGCATAGTTAGGCACCATTACTTCATCAAATTGGGCTCTAGTTAGCTTGTTGTTCACGCTCATTCCTCTCATCCTTTCATTGTTGCCGATGGCTTAAAAGCCTGTCGTACCCGTCTTTTATCGTATCGATTGCCTATGGCGGCGACGGTTGTTTAGTTATCTTAAGTGACATTAATAGCGAAAATGTGATCAAAATACCAGTTTCTTACACTCAACCCAATTATTCACTGCATGATTAATGCATAAAGATTTGAGCTTTAGAGTTATACAAGCGTTTATTACGGGGGTTTGCGGCATAATTAGTCATAAAAAAAGTTGTTAGCGCCCACTTTTGTTATTCATGCACCAATTTTGAATATATAAACACATTAAATCGCTATAATTAGCTGAGTTGTTTGAATTCTGCTGCTTTTTAACACAAAAAGGCAGTCATAGACTGTCAGGGTGAGAAGCGCCGCAACTGGCACTATATCAGATCCAGCTTACGGTAATTCTGCCCTTTAAGACGAATAACCTCCTGCTCACTTAGCTCATAGTAATCATACATTAAGCGCTTCTCTTTAGCGTCAATCATGCGCATATCTTCTAGCATCATCACCTTGGCAAAGCAGCTGGCTCTGGCAACAATTGCGCCGAACGTCGACAATTCACTATAGCTTAAGTGGTTGCCCAACTCAGTTTGCACTTTGGTCAGCTCGCTTTCACCGAAGTTAAGCAGACTCAATAACTGCCAGTTGAGCTGGTGACTGTGTAGCAGCACTAATTGATACACATCTTCGGCAGGGAACTCAGTCGCAAGCACCGCATCATACAACTCTTTATCTCGACTGGCACTTGCCTCTCTCAGCCAGTTACCCCAAATACTCTCATATACCTTGGCACCGTTTTTAAGCACTACAGAGGCACCGAGTTGGTATAGGAGTGCACAGCTATAGCTGAGTGCGATATCCTGCTCATTCAGCTGAGCTAACGCCTTAGCAGCGATGCCAGTTATCATCGCGTAGCGCCACAGCTTTCTCGTGGTCCACAGCAGATTCGCGTGACCCGTTGGCAGCCAGTTACGTAAACAGTAATACGGAATCAACATCCGTAAGTTCTCAACCCCAATGAAGTTAAGCACTAACTTAATATCGGTCACCTTTATATCTGAGCGTTGTTGGCGTTTATGGCGAAATGTCGGGCTGTTAACCATATTGGTTAAATCGCGGCATAACCAAGGTAAGTCGGTGATCAGAAGGCGTAAGCGGTTTAAATCTATATTCTTTTGATGCAAAGCTTCCAGCATTAACATCTGAGTCTCGTTAATACCCGAATGCTTTAATAACAACTCTGGTGAGGCAAGTTGATTGTCTAAGGTCGTTTTGACTGTGGTGATTAACTGTGCCGATACCGCTTCGAATACTTGTTTAGCTTGTATCTGTTTAGTGAGTCGCTCCAGCACGGCATCACGTTCGATATCCAGTTTATTCGCATCACCTTCGAGTTCGCGATCAAGCTCATCAAACATGGAGGCCGCAACCTTTTGCTTACCCACAATGAGCTGCTTCAATAACCTATGTTCTATATCAATAATCACGCCTGGACGCACACCGCCAGCAACCGATTTACTCACCTAACCATTTCTCCATCGCCTTCATTCGATTAAACATATAGTACACGAAACTACTGATTTAAAAGACTACAATACCAGTATAACTTGAACTAGCACTTATCATGGATAACTGGCCTAGGGGATTAAGTCGACATAAGCTGATCAATTCTGTTACTTACCCCCACGTTGGAATCGTAACGGACCACTGCCTTCACTGGAATAATAATGGCCTTCTAACTTTGTACCATCAGCCGATAGTTGTAATCTGTGTTTACCTTCAACTACCCAGCCTGGGATTGGGCGCGTCACCGTCACATCGACCTCTATCGTATTCCCTATGCGGGTACCGGTACCATATTCAACCATAGCAACACCTTTGTACTCGACGTAATGACTCATCTTAATTTGATCACCATCTTGCGCAAGGATCATCACCCCATTAGTAAATTCACTGCTATTCACATCATGCCACAAACCGTCAACCATCGACGCAATCCCTGTATTAGCATGCACCTTGAGTCCCAGCGTAAAACATGACACTAACGCAATGAATAACAAGCCTATTACTCTTATCATTTCCCCACTCCCAAATATAAAAAAAGGCCTCCAATAGGAGGCCTAAAACCGGCTTACTTCAACTCTTGTTCAAACAACTTATAGATGCGGCGGTACTCATCTAACCAACTCGATGGTTGGCGGAATCCGTGAGGCTCAACCGGGTATATTGCCGTTTCAAACATTGGCTTCTCCAGCTCAATAAGACGCTGCACCAAACGGACACTGTCTTGGAAGAATACATTGTCATCTAACACACCACTCATGATCAGCAACGGCTTTTGTAGGCCTTGTGCATGTTCAATCGGTGAGCTGCGCTCGTACGCAATAGCATCAACATCTGGCGTATTCAATATGTTCGACGTATAGGGTGCATTGTAGTGAGCCCAATCTGTTACTGGACGCAACGCTGCACCTGCTTGGAACAACTCAGGCTCAGTAAATAGCGCCATAAAGGTGAGGAAGCCACCATAAGAACCACCATAGGTGCCAACTTTATTTGCGTCGACATTGGCATTGGCAACCATCCAGCTCACGCCATCCTTAAGATCTTCAACCTCTGGATGCCCCATGTTACGGTACACCGCGGTGCGCCAATCTCGTCCATACCCTTTTGAGCCACGATAATCCATATCCATCACCACGTAACCCTGCTGCGTTAGCAGGTTATGGAACATAAATTCGCGGAAGTAACCAGAGAAACCATAATGGGCATTTTGTAGATAACCCGCACCATGATTAAAGATCACCGCTGGGTACTTATGCGCATTGTTCTTGTCATAGCCTTGCGGCAAGTAAACACGCGCATAAACATCTGCCGCGCCATGGGTCGAAGCGACAGCAACAACTTCAGGTGCTTGCCATGCATATTGCTTAAATGCATCGCTGGTATAATGGGTTAGCTGCTTTAGTTCACCGCCAATAGGCTGGACAAACAGTTCGCTTGGCTCTGTGCGACGAGAAGCATTTAACAATAACTGAGTTCCATCAGGGCTCAGGCTGTAATCTAATTGGCCATTCCACTGTGTCAACTGCTCGCTCTCACCAGTGGCTATCTCTACGCGATACACGTTATCGATACCAGGGTGCTGCTTATTCGCCTTATAATAGATAAATTGTGCTTTGGGGCCCAAAGTGATGTCACTGACGACAAACTTGCCTTGGGTAAGGGCCTGAGGCTTACCAACCAATGATTTCAGGTATAAATGGGAGTAACCCGTTTCTTCAGAAAGGTAATAAAGTTTGTCGCTATTAGGTAGCCAACCAAACTGGTTAAAGTTGTAATTAACCCATGCATCGTCGTGTAATCGGTGCTCTGTCGCTAACTTGCCGCTGTTGAGATCAAGCGATGCGATCCACCTGTCTTTATTGTCAACAGCTTCGAGCATTATAGCCACTTGGTTGTCTTGGTTGTGCCACTGAATTGCACTTTGACTCCAACCCCAATCTTGCATCAATTGGATTTTACGGGGCTGCTTTTCACTCTTATAGCGCTCACCTTTGGCTTGCGCGTTTTCCACTTTGACGCTGGCGAGTACATCCTCATCAAAACCCGTCAAGCCTTCGATAGTGACATCATGTTTTTGACGTTCCGCTAAATCAAGCAATACCAGGCGTTGTCCTGGATTTTCATCTTCGGCAACTCGCGCTCTAACAGGAACCGCATCAACATAACCATCCTTGCCTAAATAGTTAGGCATAATGTCATGCTCACTGCGCCAGCTATAGCTTTTATCCATGAGTGATAAAATAAGGTAACGACCATCTGGGGATAAGCTCTTTTCTAAAATGGTCTCTGCGTCACCTAAATACCATGGCTCTGGCGCCATCGTTGGATCAGCCTTGGCTAACTCCTCTTTATATGCTGCTTTGTGTTTCGCATTGTCTTGCTGCATCGCAACATACTGAATCAATCTGTGCTGTTGTTTAGCAATGTAACTATCTGGTTCTTGGACACCTTTAGGGGCATTCTCCATCTTAATCAACGCTAGCTGTTCTATTAAGCCAGAGTCTTGATGAATACGGACAACCTCATTGCCCTGCCAATAAGCGATGTCGCCATTATTTAAAAATCTTACATCCTCTACTGGCTTATTTAATCTTGTCAGTTGTGAAACCTGCCCCGTGGCCAGCACTTTAACGAAGACGTTACCTTGATAAATATAAGCTTTGCGGCTTTTACTGCCATCCAACACACCATATTGTTGATCGGCTGAATGCAGCTGATTCAGTGCTAGCTGCTCTGCGCTTTGCGCCGTAATGGCTTGTTGATAAAAATCGCGAGTGGGTGCACCGTGAGCCTGACGAGCAAAATAGATCGATTGACTATCATCGCTCCAGTATTCGCCTTTGGCTAAAATCCCCATCCAATCAGGATTAGCCATTATTTGATTAAGCGTTAACGCTTGATCAACTTGTGGGGGTGTCGCCAAAGCCACTTGAATGGGAGCGACTGCCTGAGCAGTATCATTTGAGGGGGTGGTCGCGCAACCACCTAATATTGTGAGGGTCAGTAAACTAAGACCAAAACCACGAAAAGCGCCAGTCATCCTTCTTCCTTATCGTTATCACTGTGCTAAGCCGCAGCCACACAGTCGTTATTTTGATGCCTTTTATATCATAAAATGGCTTATCGACGTGGATGATTAATGATAAATCTTGTAACAGATTGAAAAGGATATCGACAACATAGCAACAAAGTTTGCCAGCAATAGGATGAATAGCCACTCGATGACTATTGGCTAGAAAATGATGCGCGCGGGTTGAGCTAAATTTAATGAATAATCCAGCCAAGCAGACGCTAACCAGGCAAGCTGAAGAAGTTGTTTAACAGCTCTAACCCTTGCTCGGTCAAAATAGACTCCGGATGAAACTGGACACTATAAATGGGGAGGTGTTGGTGACTCATCGCCATAATCTCTCGCCCATGCTGCGGATCGTCGAACCACGCATCTAATACAAATTCAGCGGGTAGGCTTTCCACTAATAAGGAGTGATAACGCGTTACCGTTAACGGGTTATTCAACTGCGAAAAGAGCCGCATACCCGTATGGCAAATCTTGCTCGTTTTACCATGCATAACACGCTTGGCTCTAATGACGTTAGCACCAAACACCTGCCCAATGGCTTGATGACCCAAACATACGCCTAAGATCGGCAATTTTCCGGCAAAATGTTTAATCGCATCAAGCGATACCCCAGCTTCATTTGGGCTACAAGGTCCTGGGGAGATAACTAAATGAGATGGCGCGAGTTGTTCTATCTGCGCTATGGTGATCTCATCATTTCGTTTAACCACGATAGTATGACCTAGCTGCTGAAAATACTGCACTAAGTTAAAGGTAAAAGAGTCGTAGTTATCGATCATTAAGATCATAGCGTTTTTACAAGCCCTAGGTTTTTAGAGGAGGAATTATGGCCGCAGATGCTACCACAGTGACACACGCTTATCATCCAAAAACACCATGCTAACACGCTGGCTTGAGACATAAAAAAACCAGTCTTTCGACTGGTTCTTAGTATGAGTTACAAGTACTCGGCCTATTTGACAACCGTAAGGTGTCCA
The DNA here is from genome assembly GCF_000518705.1 of Shewanella colwelliana ATCC 39565. Taxonomy (GTDB): domain Bacteria; phylum Pseudomonadota; class Gammaproteobacteria; order Enterobacterales; family Shewanellaceae; genus Shewanella; species Shewanella colwelliana. The sequence continues at coordinate 9,854 of NZ_JAEC01000034.1, read as the reverse complement.
CGGCGCTTTGGCTTACTCTCTTCTTTTTTAGCCACAGGCTCTGCAGAAGGTTCGTCGACAACAGTTAAGCCACTTTCTTCGAGTTCGGGCTCGAGTTGGTAAGCTTCCTCTTGATCAAACACAGTGCCAGCACCATTCTCACGGGCGTAAATAGCCACGATTGCTGCCATAGGCAGTACTACCTGCTGGGGTACACCACCAAAACGAGCATTGAACTCAATAAAATCATGACCGATTTGCAAATTACCCACTGCACTCGCAGTAATATTAAGCACTATCTGTCCATCCTTGACATACTGTTGCGGCACTTGAGTACCTGGAACATAAGCATCAACAACCACATGTGGGGTGAGCTCATTATCCATCAACCAATCATAATATGCTTGCAGCAGATATGGACGATTAGGGGTCATCGACTTCATTAGATACTCATGCGCATTTCGCGCTCGGCCTCAGTTAAAGAAGCTTTAAATGACTCACGGTCAAATAGACGTGTCATGTAAGCTTTAACTTCTTTTGCTGTGCGGCTATCAAGTTCAATGCCTAATACTGGTAGACGCCATAATAGTGGGCCTAAGTAGCAATCAGCCAAGCCAAACTCTTCAGCCATAAAGTAAGGCATTTCAGTGAAGATTGGGGCGATAGCTGTCAAGCTCTCTTGCAACTCTTTACGAGCCGCATCGGCGCGATCACCGCTTCTGATGCGTTCAACTAGCGTATACCAATCATTTTCGATACGGTGCATCATCAAACGAGTTTGACCACGAGACACTGGATAAACCGGCATTAGTGGTGGATGAGGAAAACGCTCATCCAAGTATTCCATTATAATGCGTGAGTTATACAGGACTAATTCACGGTCAACCAAAGTTGGTACAGTGTTGTACGGGTTTAGCTCAATAAGATCTTCAGGCATTTCGCTAGGATCAACCTGCAGAACATCGACAGTAACGCCCTTTTCAGCCAACACAATGCGAACTTGATGGCTATAGAGATCGTCGGCGCCTGAGAACAGGGTCATGATTGAGCGTTTATTGGCAGCAACAGCCATTGATACCCTCCAAGATTTAAAATCAAAAGCTAAGAAAAGCAAAAAATAAACGAGGGGCAAAGCCCCCCGTTTACAATATGCGGATAATACATTCTAACCTTTATTGGGGGTTAGTGTACATCTCTCCAGTACTCTTTCTTTAGGAGATAGGCCACAATAAAGAAAATAAACAGGAAGCCCATAACCCACCAACCTAAGCTTTCACGCTCAAGTTTGACAGGATCACCCGAATAAACGAGGAATCCAGTGATGTCACGAACAACTTGGTCATACTCTTCAGCAGTCAATGAACCGCCTGTAGCTACCGTAGTACCATCTTCTTGCTTAACTGGAAGGCCTTGAAGTTCTTGAAGAACGTGAGGCATACCTACCGCAGGGAATACTGAATTATTAACACCAAACGGGCGACTTTCATCTTTATAGAAGCCTTTTAGGTATGTATAAATCCAATCTTCACCACGGACACGAGCTACTAGCGTGAGATCCGGTGGCGCTGCACCAAACCATTTCGCGGCATCGACTTCTGGAATCGCATTTTCCATCAAGTCACCAACCTTGGCATTTTCATCGAACATATACTTATTACGCATATCGTCGATTGAAATATCTAGGTCTTCCGCGACGCGGTTATAACGTTGGTATTGCGTACTGTGACAACCTGCGCAGTAGTGTTGGAATTTATCCAAGCCGCGTTGCAGTGATTCAGTATCATTCAAATCAACGTTAGCACTTTCTAAGTGTACGTGTGCACCACCTGCTGCGAATACGAGCGATGGTACCAAGGTAACTAATGCAATCAGTAATTTTTTCATTAGTGTGTCAACCTCTCTGGTACAGGCTTGGTCTTCTCATTCTTACTGTAAATCCAAAGTGCTAAGAAGAAACCGAAGTAAGTCAGAGTAAAGATACGCGCAGCTATAGTTAGCGCTGGCGTCGCTGGTACCGCACCTAAGTATCCTAAGATAACAAATGATACAGCGAACTGACTGATGTTCAGCTTGTGGATCATGCTACGGTAGCGGATAGATTTAACGTTGCAGCGATCTAACCAAGGTAGAATGAACAATACTGCAATCGCTAACCCCATACCTACGACACCCAATAACTTGTCAGGAATCGCACGCAAAATCGCGTAGAAAGGTGTGAAGTACCACACTGGCGCAATGTGCTCAGGTGTCTTCATCGGGTTAGCCGCTTCAAAGTTTGGCTTCTCGAGGAAGTATCCACCGCCCTCAGGCATGAAGAACAACACATAACAGAAGACAATCAGGAAGCCTGCGACGCCCATGATATCTTTTACTGTGTAGTAAGGGTGGAATGGAATACCGTCTTTTGGCCAGCCATTCTCATCTTTGTTTTTCTTAATTTCGATACCGTCGGGGTTATTTGAACCCACTTCATGTAACGCGATTAAGTGTAGGAATACCAATACAACCAAGACTAATGGCAATGCAATAACATGCAGCGCAAAGAAACGGTTTAGGGTAGCACCGGAGACAACAAAGTCACCACGGATCCAAAGTGTTAGGTCATCACCTATTACGGGAATCGCACCAAATAGTGAGATAATTACCTGCGCCCCCCAGTAAGACATCTGTCCCCAAGGAAGGAGGTAACCCATGAACGCTTCAGCCATCAACACGAGGAAGATCAACATACCAAATAACCAGAGAAGTTCTCTTGGCTTCTGGTATGAACCGTAGATAAGACCACGGAACATGTGCAGATAGATAACCACGAAGAACGCCGATGCACCGGTAGAGTGCATGTAGCGCAGCAACCAACCATATTCAACATCACGCATGATGTATTCAATAGAGGCAAATGCCCCTTCAGCCGTTGGTACATAGTTCATGGTTAGCCAGATACCGGTTAGTAGCTGGTTAACAAGGACTAGCATGGCTAATGAGCCAAAGAAGTACCAAAAGTTAAAGTTAGTTGGCGTCGCGTATTGACCCACATGACGGTTATAAGTGGCCGTCATTGGAATACGAGCATCAATCCAATCGATAATATTTTTAACCATTACGCAGCTCCCTGGTCGACACCGATGATCACGTTGCCATCATCAATATATTGATGAGGTGGGACAACAAGGTTCAGTGGTGCAGGTACGCCCTGGAATACACGTCCAGCCATATCAAACTTAGAGCCGTGACATGGACAGAAGAAGCCCGAAGCAACACCCTCAACTTGCTCACCGAAGGTATCAGGTAGATACGTTGGCGAACAACCTAGGTGAGTACAAAGACCTACGGCAATGAAGAACTCAGGATTAATTGAACGAACGGCGTTCTGCGCATAGGCAGGCTGCTGCTCTTCAACTGACGCAGGATCACGAAGCTGATTATCATGCTTTGCAAGACCATCTAAGATCTCTTCGGTGCGACGGACAACCCATACAGGTTTCCCACGCCACTCCACACGGATCAGCTGACCCGGCTCGACTTTACTAATATTTACTTCAACCGGTGCACCTGCAGCTTTCGCTTTGGCACTCGGATTCCATGACTTTATAAAAGGAACCGCTACAGCGACGGCACCAGCACCACCTACTACGGCGGTTGCTGCGGTCAGGAATCTGCGACGTCCGGTATCGACTGGCGCATTGCTCATCCACTTATCTCCAGAGAGTGTTGGAATTTTTGTTTTAAAATTTCTTTGAAATTGGGGTTTTACCCCAAAGCACAAAAATCAAATTTGAGGCGGGGCTCATTATAGCCAAAAATTAGAACCAGATCATAGTAAAACAGCGAACAAAGTTAACTATGTTAGGAAAAATACCGTTCTAGCACTTAAAGTAGGAGAAGAAATAGCGTAAACGAGCAGAAATTAACAAAGATAATTGAAGTACCAGCTATAACAACTTTAGCTAAATTAGAACGTTACAAAAATTAAATACAAAAAAGCCCGAACTTGTCGGGCTTTTTTAGTCACATGGCTTATTTGCCGTCAGAACGCTTCATATACTTAAAGAAGTCACTGTCAGGTTCTAAGACCATAACGTTTGCGCCACCGTCGAAACTGGCTTTATACGCTTCTAAGCTACGTAAGAACGCATAGAACTCAGCATCTTTGTTATACGCATCAGCGTATATTTTAGCGGCAATCGCATCACCTTCACCGCGAACAGCAAGAGCTTTACGCTCCGCCTCAGCGATTTGGATTGTTACGCTAGCATCAGTCTTAGCGCGAATGATTTCAGACTGCTCCTTACCTTGAGCACGATGCTCTTTCGCTACAGCGGTACGTTCTGCACGCATACGCTGATAGATACTTGAACTTACGTTTGCAGGCAGGTTAATCTGCTTAACACGCACATCGACCACTTCGATACCAAGATCTTCAGCACTTTCAGATGCGTTCTTCAATGCATCTTGCTGCAACTCATCACGACTACCGGAAACGATGTCTTTAATGGTGCGGCGACCAAACTCTGTACGAAGATCGTTATTAATCTTACGTTGGAGTAAAGACTCCGCCTGAGCTTTATTACCGCCATTAGTAGCAAGGTAATATCTCTCATGGTCAAGGATGCGCCATTTCACATAGGAGTCGACCATAAGGTCTTTCTTCTCAGAAGTAACGAAACGATCCGCTGCGCCATCCATGGTCTGAATCCGTGAATCCAGTAGCTTGATCTTATCGATCATCGGCACCTTGATATGCAAACCTGGTTCATAGACACGAGTAACGCCATCTACTTTCAAGATTTTACCAAAACGAGATACGATAGCTCGCTCACCTTCATTGACTACCATCAGTGATGACAGGCCGAGCGCAATTAAAATTGCGACAATAATTACAGTTAATCTACCCATAATTAATTTCTCCCCTCACGAGTTCTATCGCTGCGAGAAGCGCGACCATCAAGCGGCATGCTTAAACTGTTCACCATGCTATTCGCTGATTCCTGATTAGACGTGTCTGCCTTGGCTGCGGCTTTAGCCTTTTTAGTTGATTGGTTTTGCTCCATCAACTTATCCAAAGGCAGGTACATCATGTTGCCACTGCTCTTAGAATCAACAAGTACCTTGTTCGAACCAGAATAAACCAAAGACATCGCATCGATATAAAGACGATTACGAGTCACTTCTGGTGCAGCTTGGTATTCAGGAAGTAACTGTTCAAAGCGTGCAACTTTACCGCGAGCCTCTAGGATTTCTCGCTCTTTATAAGCGTTAGCCTGTTGCTCCATGCGCTGCACAGTACCACGGGCTTTTGGCTCAATCTCACGAGAATAAGCTTCAGCTTCACGTATAAAGCGCTGCTCATCTTCTTGTGCTGCAATAGCATCATCAAATGCGTCCTTTACCTCTTCAGGCGGACGCGCAGGCAAGAAGTTGACGTCTCGGATCTCTAACCCCAGATTATAAGGCTCGATAATACGATTGACTTCATCCCACGTATCGCGACGAATTTGATCACGTCCCGTGGTCAAAATGTCATCCATCCTGTTGTGACCAATAACATAACGTAACGCACTATCAGTGGCTTCACGCAAACTCGCATTAGCATCGACAGCACTAAACATAAAGCGATACGGATCAACAACGATGTACTGGACATCCAACTCGACTAGCACGACATTTTCGTCAGCAGTAAGCATGCTGCCAGATGCAGGGATCGAGCGAACGTTACTGACATTCACTGGATAAACTTCATCGATGAAAGTCGCTTTCCATTGCAAGCCTGGCCCGACTTCACCAATATATTGGCCAAATCGTAAGGCAACGCCTTTCTCAGCTTCTTTCACCGTATAGAAACCGGACAGTCCCCACACGACAACGGCAATGACTAATACAATGACCAAGCCAAATGCGCTGAAACCAGCACCAGAGCCATTACCTTTTCCCCCAAAGCGCTTAGAGATATTCTTAAACACTTCATCTAGATCTGGTGGCCCTTTGTCATTGCCACTTTTGTTTCCCCAAGGGTCTTTACCCTTGTTACCGGGCTCGTTCCAAGCCATTTAGCACTCCATAGGTGTATGAATTAAACGAGATTACTAAAAACTACTCTACCGCTGTTGTTTCAACAATAAAGGTTTCCAACTCCCCTTGGCTCTGTTTCGTTAATCGTTGCCAATCAGACTCCAATAAACGCACAGATAAGATACAGTTCCCCAGATCGTCATACTCTTTCTGCTGTATCACATCCAGTCGATAAAACTGACCAAGATAATGTCCAGCCGTCGCTGGGATTTGCAAGGTTAACTCAATGGCGACGCGACCAACTATTTTATCGATCGCCTCTTCGAGCAGCTCCAAGCCTTTGCGTTGCTGAGCCGAAACCCACACACGCGTTGGGACACCATCACTATCGTAATCGATCTTAGGCCCCACATCCTCCAACAGGTCGATCTTATTACAAACGACCAATTGTGGAATATCTTCAGCACCAACCTCTTTAAGCACTAATTGCACTTGCTCAAAATTGTCGCCCATATTGTCATCGGCACAATCAACAATATGTAACAACAGATCAGCTTCACGCGTTTCTTGCAGCGTTGCCTTAAAAGCGGCAACAAGGTCATGAGGCAAATGCCTAATAAAACCTACGGTATCGGCCAATATGACCGCACCATCTCGCAACTCAAGCTTTCTTAATGTCGGGTCGAGTGTGGCAAACAATTGATCTGCCGCATACACTTCTGACACGGTAAGTGAATTAAACAAGGTAGACTTGCCCGCGTTGGTATAACCCACTAGCGATACCGTGGCTAATTCACTGCGCTTTCGCGCGCGTCGACTCTGTTCACGTTGTTTATCGACTTTTTCAAGTCGCTTGTTGATCGTTTTTATCCGACCACGCAATAGACGACGGTCAGTTTCGAGTTGAGTTTCACCTGGGCCGCGCAAGCCAATCCCGCCTTTTTGTCTTTCAAGGTGGGTCCAACCACGAATAAGGCGTGTTGACATGTGGCGCAGTTGCGCTAGCTCCACTTGCAATTTACCTTCATACGTACGCGCACGTTGGGCAAAAATATCGAGAATCAGTGTAGTGCGATCTAACACTCGACACTGACAAACTTGCTCAAGATTACGCTCTTGAGCAGGACTTAGGGGATGATTAAAAATCACCACACTCGCTTCTGTAGCAGCCACTAATGCCGCTAACTCTTCCGCTTTGCCTGATCCAACAAAAAACTTTCGATCTGGAGAACGACGACTTCCCGTTATCACACCAACGGTTTCAGCCCCTGCCGATTCAACTAATAAGCGAAGTTCAGTAAGATCTTCCCTACTGTCTTCGTCTGCAAAGTCGATATGAACAAGTACTGCAGCATCTCCCGCTTCATAGCGATCAAACAAAAAGTTGACTCCTCAGAAAATTACTCAGCGCTGTCATCATGTGGTGCGTTATAGCCACCAGTTTGATTTGGCGTAGCGTGGTGGTTGCTCACGTTAAATGGGCGCGCAGGTACCACGGTAGAAATAGCGTGCTTATACACCATTTGGCTAACGGTGTTTTTAAGCAAAATAACGAACTGATCAAATGACTCAACCTGTCCTTGAAGCTTGATACCATTAACAAGGTAGATAGAAACAGGAACGCGTTCACGACGTAATGCGTTCAAAAACGGGTCTTGTAAAGATTGCCCCTTTGCCATTTTATAATTTCCTTTTTATTAAAATAAATTTAAACCTAATACAGCATCAATTTCTGGTTTAGTTTTAGTATTATATAGAGTGAATGAATTAGCTAGCGACAATACTGCATAAGTCGAGCTAGATTTGTTTCGTCACCACTCTCAAGCCAATTTAGCTCAGGCCATCCCCGTAACCATGTTAATTGACGCTTGGCCAATTGCCTAGTCGCAACAATGGATTTTTCGACCATTGTATCATAGTCATAATCACCATTTAGGTACTGCCAAACTTGGCGATACCCCACACAACGCATCGAAGGTAGGTCTAAATGTAGATCGCCGCGCGCTTTTAAGCGCTCTACCTCTTCGATGAATCCTTGATTTAACATCAATTTGAATCTTTCTTCTATAGAAAGATGTAACACTTTACGATCTTTAGGTGAAATACCAAATTGCACCACAGAATAGGGTAAGGCTTCAGACTTAACTTCGGTTAACTGGGTTAAACTTTTACCGCTAATCCGATACACCTCAAGTGCTCGGGATAAACGTTGCGGATCGTTCGGGTGTATCCTCGCCGCAGACACGGGATCTATCTGTTGTAATTGCAGATGCAATACATCCCAGCCGTCTCGCTCGGCTTCTAATGCTATCTGTGCTCGAATCGACTCATTCGCCGCCGGTAAGGGTGATAAGCCTTCCAGCAACGCCTTGAAATAAAGCATAGTGCCGCCAACTAAAAGCGGAGTTTTACCTACGTCGATAATCGACGCAATCTCATTCAGCGCATCTTGTCGGAAATCGGCCGCGGAGTAGCTCTCACTTGGGTCCCGAATATCAATTAATCGGTGCGGTGCCCGTTCAAGCTCTTCACTATTCGGTTTAGCGCTGCCGATATCCATACCACGGTATATCAAGGCCGAGTCAACGGAAATAATCTCGCAGTTATGCTGCTCAACAAGCTCAATAGCTAATGCCGTTTTACCTGAAGCCGTTGGCCCCATTAAGGTGACAATTCTCGGCTTATTTTCGCTATTCACACTTTTACTCACTTAACCACGTTTGCCAAGGTAGGACCTTAGCCTGAGAAACAATATTGGCTCTTTCTGACTCAGCTAACTGACAATAATCAGCCCAAAGCGATACCGCGGAACTAAAATGATGGCAACTCTTTGCAGCTAACCAACTAATCATGGCTTCATCCGCAGGCTCTTCAAAACGAATCCATTGTAATAGATCAGGTATTACAGTGGCCAGCTGGCTATGCCTTAGGGAAACTGCGAACAAGTCCTGCAATTTAGGTATCGAGCGAGGTTTTGAGCGGCCCGCCTGATTTTTGAACGCTAAGTGTTCAATTTTGGCCAACATACTGCCGTTTTACGCCGAATTTCGACCTAATTCCAGGCTGTTCCCGGATTTCAGACAGATCTTGGCTGTCGTCGTAACATCTGGTCTACTTTAAACAGGTTCGCCAAGGTGAATAGCATGGCTAACTGTGAGTCATTTTTCGTCAGCCCTTTATAGCGTGCTTTGATAAAGCCGAACTGACATTTGATGATCCGGAACGGGTGTTCTACCTTCGCCCGAATACTGGCTTTTAAATACTCGATGTTGATAGCGGTTTTATTCTTGCGGGGATGCTTCTTCAGCGCCCGAACTTTGCCGGGACGCTCTGCTATCAGCCATTCCACATTAGTATCTTTCAGCTCTTCGCGTTTTTCCGCGCCTTGATAACCAGCATCACCAGAGATGAATCCCTCGTCGCCATGCAACAGATTTTTCAACTGGTTCAAGTCATGTTCATTGGCGGCGGTTGTCACCAGCGTATGAGTGAGGCCACTCTTTGCATCCACGCCAATGTGAGCTTTCATACCGAAGTGCCATTCATTGCCTTTTTTAGTCTGATGCATGTCCGGGTCACGTTCATTCTTTTTATTTTTAGTGGAGCTGGGTGCTTGAATAATCGTTGCATCTACCAATGTTCCTTGCGTCATCATCACACCGCAATCCGACAGCCATTGATTGACCGTTTGGAATAACTTACGAGTGAGTTTGTGTTTTTCCAGCAAGTGCCTGAAATTCATAATGGTAGTGCGGTCAGGAATGGCTTTATCCAGTGACAGTTGTGCAAACTGACGCATCGAAGCAATCTCGTAAAGCGCATCTTCCATCGCCTCATCACTCAGACTGTACCATTGCTGCATACAGTGA
>NZ_JAEC01000033.1 GCF_000518705.1 Shewanella colwelliana ATCC 39565 | reverse complement strand
TTGAGGGCTTGAGGGCTTGAGGGCTTGAGGGCTTGGCAATTATATCAAACGCCCAAGCCAATCAAGCACTCGCTGTTTTAATACCGATCAGTTCACCTGACCCGTATGCGCAATATAGTTAGCAACACCATCAAGGAACATCTGCACAGAAATCATTACCAGTACCATCCCCATCAGCCTTTCTACCGCGGTGAGGCCTTTCTCACCAAGCAGTTTAGTAAACACCTTATAGAAGAGCAAAATCACCGCACTCGCGCCCCAGGCCGCCAATAACGCAATCGTCCAGTCCACCATGCGGGTACTGTCGGTATGGGCTAATAGGATCAATGCCGCCAATACCGAAGGGCCAGCCATTAAAGGAATCGCCATCGGAACGATAAACGGCTCCTCACCTGCGGCCAAACCAACAACGCCGCCAGGCTGTGGGAAAATCATTCGAATCGCAATAAGGAACAAGATAATGCCACCAGCAATACTGACCGACTCAGATCGCAAATTCAAAAAATTAAGGATTGCTTCACCAGCAAATAGAAATAGCAGCATGATCCCCAACGCAAACAACAACTCGCGAATCAGTACTCTGCGTCTCTTTTTAGGATCGATATGGCGCAATATTGAAGCGAAAATTGGCAGATTCCCTAAGGGATCCATAATTAAAAACAACATAACGGCGGCTGAAAAAATATCCATAACTCAATGATCTTCTAATGAAGTAGACCTATATTGTATAACGTATTTTCAATAGTATTCAGCAAATAACATAACAAAATCCCAGCTAATGGCGTAAAACCTCACAAACTTGCCAATTTCCTACAGTTCATGAAGGAGTGTAAATATCATCCCTCCTTGACGCTAATTATTCGATTGGTGTCAATAACACTGATATACTAGCTGGCTTTCTAGGCTCCCTTGTTAACACTATCTATGTACTATCTCATCGCCAGTTGTATTGCGCTGTTGCTTGGCCCGGTTTTTTATCGGTTCTTTACCACAGGTACTGGCCTACAAAAAGGCTTAGACGGCTTTATATTCGTCTCGCTTGGCGGCTTAGTGTTGATCCACATTCTTCCTGAACTGCTGGAACATGGGGGCTTTCTTGCCATTGTCTTTGTGATCATAGGCTTATGGGGCCCCACGATCAGTGAACGTCTATTTCATCGCTATTCTGAAGTCACCCACAATCTCACCCTAACCTTAGGGATTACGGGCTTACTGCTGCACACTATTACCGATGGCGGCGCTATGGTATTGGCTCAACAAGATGGCAATTCGGCGCTACTGGCGCTAGGTGTCATACTGCACCGACTTCCCGTCGGTTTAGCAATTTGGTGGCTACTAAAGCCACAGGTGGGAAGCCGGTGGGCAATGACAGTCTTAGTGGGGATGATGCTACTTACAGGCGCTGGCTACTTTGCTGGTGAGCAACTTTTAGCTCATTTAAGCCTAGATAAAACAGTTTATTTACAAGCGTTTGTCACAGGTTCCATTTTACATGTGGTACTGCACCAACCCCATGGCAATAGCTTGAATGATGTCCAAGGTAAGTATGAATATCAAGCTGGCATCGGAAGCCTGCTGGGTATCGCCTTGCTATTTGTCCTGCTAATCATGGACTCTGGCGGTCATGAACATCATGATCATAGCCACACAACAGAGCAGCTAATAGCATGGTTACTCACCTTAGGTCCTGTATTGCTACTCAGTTATGCCATAGCTAGCTTACGCTTCAAACTCGGCCTGTCACCGCATAATAAGGGATTGGCACAGCGTTGGTTACAACGGTTAGCTGGCCCAGAAGCCCTTGTGATCACCTTGCTACTCCTGGGCCCCAGCATTGCCATTATTCAGTTAATCGGCGTAACGCTTGTGGGACTATTGCTCACATTGATTAAGGTCGAACCGACCGATCCTCACCTCAACCTGCCAGAATCAGCCTTCCGATTTGGCTTTGCCCACTTGGTCGATAGAAGTGCACCATGGATAATTTTGAGCCTTATTCTGGCCAACCTTATTGGCCACCCATCAGTACCACTGTCTAACCCAATGGTACAAGTGGCTGTGTTGCTCGTACTTTTTCTACCAATGCGCTTTTGTAATCTAGGAGGAGCGGTTCTCGCCCTATCACTGGCATACAGCGGTTGGAGTATTGAGGCTGTCATGGTGGCATTGATTGCCGCGCCCATTTTCAACCTGGCGCAACTCAAACTCATGAGTTGGATGCAGCGAGTAATGTTGTCGGGAGTCATACTTATCTGCCTGCTGGGCACCCAATGGCTTATTCCGCAATGGCACACCATTATTGCACTGCCGCAAGAGCTGAACATCGCCGCCTTAGCTGCCATAGCCCTGCTATTTGCGAGCAGTCTATTGCGCTTAGGGCCGCGTAAATTTATGGCGCGTATCATGCTTTGGAAACCGAAAGGGCACCACCATGATCACGATAGGCCATCACACCATCACGAGCCCGCTGTAACAGGCGAAGTGCACAAGCATAAACATCATCATTAGATAGCTTTTATTTTGGATGACGGCTAAGTTAAACCTATTAAATAAGATCAACGTTTTATTCATCGAACTGATATAGAACTGACTTTAAGGCTTAGCCCATGTGCATTCTCTTCGTGGCCATTGAGGCCCACCCCGATTACCCAGTGATCATTTGCGCTAATCGTGATGAGTTTCATCTCCGGCCTACTGAACCCGCTCATTTTTGGCCACCTGAAAACAATCTATTAGCGGGCAGAGATCTCGAAGCAGGGGGCTCTTGGCTCGGCATTAATCGTCAGGGATATATTGCAGGCCTAACCAATATCCGCGCCCCCGAGTTACACAAACCAGATATGCGCAGCCGCGGTGAATTGGTCGTCAATGCCCTATCCGATCCAGCATCGACTACAGTGGGCTGGTTGCGAGAACATGGTCACCAATATAACCCTTTCAATCTGCTTTTTGGCCGCCAGCATGAACTTTACTGCTATCACAGTATTAGCAAAGAGGTAAAACGATTAACCCCTGGATTTCATGCGATCAGCAATGGTGCATTAGATGATATCTGGCCCAAAATGGCCAAAGGAACCCAAGCATTAGAACACTATTTATCTTACCAGCAGCCAGATATTGATGCGCTACTTGCCATCATGACAGATCAAACACAAGCACAAGATAGCGAACTACCACAAACCGGAGTGGCGCTAGAGTGGGAGCGGCAGCTTTCTTCAATCTATATTAAGCACCTAGAATACGGAACCCGCTCCACCTCCATTATCTTGCAAGATCAGCAAGGAAACATCAGTTTTACCGAAGTACGCTATGACGGCAAAGGCAGAAATTTAGGCAAGCAGAGCTTTAAATTTTCAACCGCCTAATCGGAAGTATGGTCATGAGTGATTACCCACTTATCATCAACCTTCTCAACCAACAGGGTAAACACGCCATTAGGATTGTCTTTTACCCGCTTTAATTCCCAACGCCCCACCACAATAGCAGCATAGTTACTTAGCATTTTGGTTTCATTGATGCTGAAACTCAACACCCCCAAGGCTTCTTTATTAGGGTAGTTTTTCTTATAAGCGGCTAGCGTTTCTTCCCAGCCATAACGAAATTTTTTTCCTGAAACAAAACGCACTTTTTCATCATGCCAATAGCCTTGCATGTAGGCATCTAAATCTCCTCGGTTCCACGCATCCTGCTGCTCAGATAAAACTTGTGCAATATCATCCGTCGGCACAGCTTGCACCTGAAATGCTGCAATCAGCAACAGGGCTATCAATCCATTTTTTACCATCTTGTACTCCAAAGGGAGAAATTAAGGTGTAGTATATAATAATCGCTAAGGCATTATCCTTTAAACAAAAACGAGCCTAAAGCACATGATTATCTAATTCGAGTTTAACTTATGTTTCAAACTTTTTGTAAAGCCATACTAAAAATAGCCGGCTGGAAAATTGACGGCGCCATGCCTGCTATTGCGCAATACCTGGTCATTGTTGGTCCCCATACCAGTAATTGGGACTTCATTGTTGGCGTACTCGCGCGCGGAGCCTTGGGAGACAAGATTCACTTCCTCGGCAAGCATCAGCTGTTTATCCCGCCCTGGGGCTGGTTTTTCAAAGCTATTGGTGGAACCCCCGTGGATAGACGTAAAAATAACAACCTCGTTGACGCTGTTGCCCAGTTGTTCCAAAGCGATCCTGAGTTCAAACTAGCTTTAGCCCCAGAAGGCACTCGTAGCCCAGTTGAACGTTGGAAAACAGGCTTTTATCATATTGCCAACACCGCCAACGTCCCAATCGTCACTGTTGCACTAAATTTTGGTTCAAAGACAGTGATGATCCCAAAGCCGATAGAAGTTACAGGTAATATCGAAGCTGATATGTCACATATTCTCGCCTTCTATCGCACAATCAAAGGTCGTCACCCTAAGGTCATCCCTAACTACAAAACATAGAGCGGCTTGACGGTGCGATTGCCAAAACTTGCCGCACTGGTTATAGTGCGGCAACCTAGAACTTTGTATACAATTTTCAATCATGACGCTTGATATCTGGCTTTTATACCTGTTTGCCATCCTCTTAATTGCCATCTCCCCCGGGACAATGGCGGTACTCTCAATGAGCCACGGCATCCATTTTGGTAAAACTCGCAGTCTGGCAACGGCACTGGGCAGCGTCACGTCGGCACTGTTACTGATGTTTGCCTCTGCAGCGGGATTAGGCGCGCTGCTTAGCGCCACTGAATATGGGTTTACCATTTTAAAATACTGCGGCGCGGCGTATTTACTGTATCTGGGTATCAAGTTACTACTGACCAAAGCCTCTGCTCAAGGGTTAGATCTGCAACATATTCGAGGCAAAGGTTCGCCAAAACAGATGTTTAAGCAGGCATTTATGGTTGGGATCAGTAACCCCAAGGATCTACTGTTCTTCGCTGCATTATTTCCTCAGTTTATTGATGTAACCGCTCCCCAAGGACCCCAACTTGCGATATTGGCACTTACTTGGGCTATCGTGGATTTTAGCTTTGTGATGATCTATGCCAGCATGGCAAATGTGCTAGCACCAGCCCTTAAGTCAAGCAATAAACTGCATTGGTTTGACAGAACCAGTGGCGGCGTATTTATCACACTTGCCGCGATATTAGTAACGAGAGAATAGCTGGCTTTAAAGACTGGTGGACTATCAGGTGTAAAGTGCCCGAAAGTTCAAAGGTTTGAGGAATGTTAAAACCGCTTATGCCAACCTCAAACCTGAGTTGTCTGTGATGTTACTTTGCAGTAACTTTGTTCACCCCTTTAAACTACGAATGTCCGCCCCCGATGGTGCTTGGAATGCACGCAAACCAAACTCGGGCAATATTGCATAAACATGATCAAAGATATCCGCCTGAATATCTTCGTAAAAAGCCCAACGTATATCGTTGGTAAAAATATAGATCTCTATCGGCAAGCCTTCTGTTGTTGGTGCCAACTGCCGCACTAGCAGGGTCATCTCTTGATGCACCTTAGGATGATTACGCATATATTCCAGCAGATATGCCCTAAAGGTGCCCACATTGGTTAAATGCCGACTATTGACTGGCATGTCGCCATCTTGGACTTTGGCATTAAACTCAGCAATCTCAACCCGCTTTCTTTCTAAGTAAGCCTTAATGTAGTTGATCTTACCCAGATGTTGCTTCTGCTCAGCAGTTAAAAATCCAATTGATGAGATATCAATATTGATCGCACGCTTTATTCGCCGTCCCCCCGACTCCGACATACCGCGCCAGTTTTTAAAGGCGTCCGATACTAAAGCATAAGCGGGGATCATCGTGATGGTTTGGTCCCAGTTACGAACTTTCACCGTAGTCAGGGATACCTCTTCAACGGCACCGTCAGCACCATACTTGTCCATCTGAATCCAGTCACCAGGGCTCACCATGCGGTTTGCCGCCAATTGGATTCCGGCCACAAAGCCCAAAATGGTGTCTTTAAACACCAACATCACTAAACCAGTGGCCACACCTAAGCCGCTAAGGAAATAGACAGGAGACTGTTCGGCCAACACCGAGATTGAAATAATGATGGCAACAAAGAACATAAATAGCTTAAACAGCTGCACAAAGCTCTTGATGGGCAAACGCCGACTGACTAAGTTCACATCGGCAATTTCATTGGCCGCATCCAGTGCACTGTATACGCCGCGGACAAACAAAATCACAATCAAGACATCAAGCAGACGATCAGCCAAGCTGCTCACAAGGGGATGTTCGGTCAAGGCTAGCGGCAAAATGATATTAAGAATCAGCGCGGGAACAAGTTTAGCGAACTTCTCCAGCACTCGATGTTTCATAAAGATATCGTCCCAGCTCACACGAGAACGCTGGATCACCACATTCATAGCGCTCACCACGCCACGTTTAACCAGCACATAACCGATAAAAGCAACCAGCAGGCAACCCAATACCATGATCCCAGTGGAGACACCATCATCAGGACTGGCAATACCAACGCTTGTTAGCCAATGGGACACTTGTGAGCGTAGTTCTTGATCCAAAATATCTCTCCTCTGTGCAATCACTCAAGTATGCAAACCAGACTTAACAACCTCAATTAACCATACCAACAAATAAACTACAAGCATCTATTTTTAAAGGTAATTAAGCACTAATCATTGACTGTAATATAAAGATTAACAACAATCCATTTCTAACCATTGATAATTGAGATGACCATGTCTAAACGTCTGCTTGCTTGTGCCATGTTACTAATGAGTACCAACTTACACGCAGCCAATGAAGCTCAAGATGACACTTTCAAACTTGCGCCCACAATGACAATCAGTGTCGACTATGTTCCTGCTAGCAATGATATGTATGGTATCACCCTAGCACCTTATCACTATGACAGAGATTATAGTGACTGGGGCTACTACATTGGTTACGCACGCAGCAAAGATGAAACCTTCGAGGTGGAAGAACCCGGTGAAGCCTTCACACGGGAAACCTTGTGGCGTTTTGGTTTAAGCTACAGCCTCACTCGCCACTTCAGTGTTTATGGTGGCGCCAGCGTGTACATCGCCGAACTTCACTCCACCACCAACATCATGCCACTATGCACCGACTGCAAACCAGTATGGGAAAAAGATGATGATAAAAACTGGGGTGGAGAAGTGGGCCTTCGCTACATGACAGACATGGGGCTAATGATTGGCGCTGGGTATAACACGGCCACCGAGTCTGCGGTGATCAGCATTGGCTTTGCTATGTAAACCAACACCTTGATGAGTTTGGTGTTAATTGACTTACCTAGTGTTAATTTTACTTAAGTTTGTCTATGCTAGGTCAATCATCTCCAACAGGTCATAAACCATGCACAGAACACTGCTAACTTATCTCGCCATCACACTGATGCTCTTTAGCGTGTCAGCTTATTCGGCAGAAATCACCCCTGAAAAAGTCGCCATTGTCACCCTAGAAGACGGTACAAAAATTCAAATCAATGATGACTTCACTTGGGAATATGTTTTTCTAGAAAGTCAGACACCTACCAATAACCTAGAGGCAACCTCAGTAGCAACCAGTGCTTCAGTTATTGCAACAACCGAGCAAAACAGTGCTACGGCACACGTCGTTGCCGATACCCTAACCGCCAGCGCAATGAAACAAGCAACCTTGCTCAAGTCTACCGCAAAGAATGGGGTCAAAGTCAGCTTCCTAGACAGTCAATGGGATGATAAAAATCGCCTAGGTTTAACCTTTGAGTTATCCAGTAATAGCCCTGAGCACTACGTCGTTATTGAACTCGAAATCGGCCTTTTTTCAGATTCGGGATCACTGATAAAGAAAGAAACCGTCAAGGTATGGAAAGCGATATTTAGAATGCCCGAATCCTACCTACGTAAAGGCCAGATAAGAGAAAGCCGCGTATTTTGGATTGATGGTATAGATAAGCAGCAGTGGAATAAACAGCTGATGACACTCAAGGTCACCGAGATGGATTCACGGATGTAATCTCGTCTCAGTGTTCAACGACAAATAAGAGCAGGCTCTTCTCTGCTCTTTTTTATGCTTCAATCATCATACTCGCAGGCATCTTCACTGCCACCATATGCCCTTTGGCGCAGGTAACACCAGCAGCGATAAGGCTGATATCTAACACCACTTTTTTAGGTTTAATCTCGCGGATGACGCCGCGCAGTTCCAACTCTATCCCCATAGGGGTCGGCGCTAAATAATCAATGTTCAGTGCAGCGGTAACAAACCTTGGTGGCTCTTGAGAACTATCACAAAATGCCCTTGCTGCAGCAGCGCTAGCACTACCAGTTCCGTGACAATCGATTAACGATGCAATCAGTCCGCCGTAAACAAAGCCAGGAATGGCGGTATGGAAAGACTTAGGGGTGAAAAGCGCGATGGTTTCATCGTCATCCCAGTAACTTTTTAGCTGATGACCATGAGGATTATTTCTGCCGCAACCATAACAGTGACTGAGATCTTCTGGATATAAATCTTGGAATGCTTGCATTGCCTAGCCTTAGTTAGGATTAACTATCTTCAACTCATCAAACTACGCTATTACACATCTCTCGTTTCAACAACAGCGACATTCGACCTAAGACTAAAGCCTACGGATTAAGCCTGAATACAAAAAAGGGCCCTTAAGCCCTTTTATAAATCCGCTGTATCTGCTGATGCTTAAAAGCTTGGCAAGATATCTGCTGGCAAATATGCATTAAAACTAGCCGTGATCAGTAGATCGGTAGCAGCTTCGATATCTGGGCCAAAGAAACGGTCCTTATCGTAGTAGGTTACCAGTTCACGTAGCTCAGCTTTGGCTTTAGCAACAGCCACTGCAGGTTGCAGAGGACGACGGAAATCCAGGCCCTGCGCTGCAGCGAGTAGCTCAACCGCCAATACACCACGAGTGTTTTCAGACATATCACGCAGACGACGGGCCGCAAAAGTGGCCATAGACACATGATCTTCTTGGTTAGCAGAGGTTGGCAAGCTATCCACTGACGCAGGATGAGCGTAAGTCTTGTTCTCAGAAGCCAATGCCGCAGCCGTTACCTGAGCAATCATAAAGCCTGAGTTTACGCCGCCATTCTCAACGAGGAATGGAGGCAGCTTTGACAAGTTTGAGTCAATTAGCAGTGCAATACGGCGCTCGGCGATAGAGCCAAGCTCGGCAATCGCAATTGCTAAGTTGTCTGCGGCCATCGCCACTGGCTCTGCGTGGAAGTTACCGCCAGAGATAATGTCACCCGTATCTTGGAACACTAGAGGGTTATCCGTTACTCCGTTAGCCTCAGTGCCTAATACCTCAGCCGCATGGCGGATTTGCGTCAAACATGCTCCCAGTACCTGCGGCTGACAGCGCAATGAGTATGGATCTTGAACCTTCTCACAGTTTACATGATCGAGACTGATCTCTGACTCATCACCCAATAGGTGACGGAACACGGCAGCCGAATCGATTTGACCTTTTTGGCCGCGTGCAGCATGAATACGCGGATCAAACGGACTGCGACTTCCCATGGCGGCCTCTACGCTCATGGCGCCGATCACTGAACTTGCTGCAAACAGATCTTCTGCATTAAACAAGCCTTCAAGTGCCAATGCGGTTGAGGCCTGGGTACCGTTCAGCAACGCTAAGCCCTCTTTAGCTGCGAGCTCTAATGGTTTAAGGCCAGCAATTTCAAGGCCTTCTGCCGCTGAAATCAACTCGCCTTTATGGCTCATCTCACCTTCGGCAAGTAGCGGTAAACACATGTGTGACAATGGTGCTAAATCGCCCGACGCCCCGACAGAGCCTTTCTCGGGTACGCAAGGATAGACCTCAGCATTGACCAAGGCGATAAGGAAGTTAATCACCTCAAGACGAATGCCAGAGAAGCCACGGCTCAGCGAATTAATCTTCAGCACCATCATCAAGCGTACTGTCGCATCTTGCATATATTGGCCTGTGCCCGCTGCATGAGACAGTACAATTGAACGTTGCAACAACTGCAGGTCGTCGGTGCCTATTTTGGTATTGGCCAGTAAACCAAAACCAGTATTGATACCGTATACCGTGCGACCTTCATCCAGTACTTTTTGTACAAGCCCCGCACTGGTATTGATGTCGGCGATGGCACTAGGACATAGCTCAAGGCTCACTTTGCTACGACTAATTTCGCGTAACTGTTGCAGGCTAAGAGTGCCTGGTTTTAATATTAAATGACTCATCTTCTACTTCTCCAGCATCGGCAGGTCTAGACCCTGCTCTTTTGCACAGTCTTTTGCAATATCGTATCCAGCATCGGCATGGCGCATGACGCCCGTTGCAGGGTCATTCCACAGTACACGCCCTAACCGCTCTGCGGCATCATCACTGCCATTAGCCACAATCACGACACCCGAGTGCTGGCTAAAGCCCATGCCCACGCCACCGCCATGATGCAAAGACACCCAAGTAGCACCGCTGGCCGTATTGAGCAGCGCATTCATTAGTGGCCAATCAGACACAGCATCAGAACCATCAAGCATTGACTCTGTTTCACGATTAGGACTAGCAACAGAGCCTGAATCTAAGTGATCGCGACCAATCACAACTGGCGCTGATAACTCACCATTTTTAACCATCTCGTTAAAGGCTAGCGCTAAACGCGCGCGATCTTTTAGCCCTACCCAACAGATACGTGCAGGCAAGCCTTGGAATGCAATGCGCTCACGAGCCATATCTAGCCAGTTGTGCAGATGTGGATTATCAGGAATAAGCTCTTTGACCTTAGCGTCAGTCTTATAGATATCTTCAGGATCGCCAGATAGAGCAACCCAGCGGAATGGGCCAATTCCTTCGCAGAACAAAGGACGCACATAGGCAGGCACAAATCCGGGGAAATCAAATGCGTTTGCAACACCCTCTTCAAACGCCATCTGACGAATATTATTACCATAGTCGGTAGTGGCAGCGCCTGCGGCTTGCAGCGCTAGCATCGCCTTAACCTGCACAGCCATCGATTGCTTAGCTGCTTTAACCACAGCCGCTTCATCGGTCTTACGCATCTCAACCGCTTGCGCTAAGGTCCAGCCTTGTGGCAAGTATCCGTTGAGTGGATCGTGTGCTGAGGTTTGGTCGGTCACCACATCAGGGGTAATACCGCGCTCAACCAATTCGGCAAACACATCGGCCGCGTTGGCCAACAAGCCAACAGACACAGGAGTGCCCGCTTTGTTAGCGTCATCAATCATGGCTAACGCTTCATCCAAGCTAGTGG
Source organism: Shewanella colwelliana ATCC 39565 (assembly GCF_000518705.1). Lineage (GTDB taxonomy): Bacteria > Pseudomonadota > Gammaproteobacteria > Enterobacterales > Shewanellaceae > Shewanella > Shewanella colwelliana. The sequence continues at coordinate 34,034 of NZ_JAEC01000033.1, read as the reverse complement.
CCTTTTTATCCACATAGCGGGTACGCAAACGGAAATCGATACGAGTTTCGTCCACTTCACAAGCAAGCACTGAGTAACCCGCCATGGTACCAGCAAGAGGTTGCGCGCCGCCCATGCCACCGAGTCCACCCGTTAAGATCCACTTGCCCTTTGAATCACCACCAAAGTGCTGCTTAGCCATGGCAACAAATGTTTCGTAGGTGCCCTGCACAATGCCTTGCGTACCAATGTAAATCCAAGAGCCTGCCGTCATCTGGCCGTACATGGCCAAACCTTTCTTATCTAACTCGTTAAAGTGTTCCCAATTAGCCCAATGTGGCACTAGATTTGAGTTAGCAATGATCACTCGAGGAGCATTGTTGTGGGTCTTAAATACGCCCACAGGCTTACCAGACTGTACCAACAGGGTTTCGTCATCGTCTAAGCGCTGTAGGACTTCAACAATCTTGTCGTAACACTGCCAATCACGCGCCGCTCGACCAATACCGCCGTAGACTACAAGGTCTTCTGGACGCTCAGCCACATCAGGGTGAAGGTTATTCATCAACATACGCATCGCAGCTTCAGTGAGCCAACTTTTACAGCTCAGAGTTGTGCCATGTGGGGCGATGATGCGACGGCTTGGGTCGTGTCTCTTATCCATTGTTGCTTACCTCAATTTGTTTTATCTAATCGATTTAACTCAATTTTTATCATTATTTTTGCTTCAACCTGTCACCACTAGGGTTTATGGGAAACAGGTCGTTCCCGTAAAGTGTTTGATATGCACTAGCGATTGAAGGTCAAATGACCGCCAAGTCGGAAACGGCTACCAGGGTGAATCAGACGTGCAAAGCTCACCACCCCTTGGCGTGACCAAGTACGGCGTAAAATTTGTAAACAGGGCTCGCTCGCCTCAATCTGTAACTGTTGCTGCTGCTCATTATCTGCGACAACCGCCTCAATGGTATGGCGCGCCTCCGTTAACGGTGCGACAAAGGAGAGATACTCGTGAGGCGTTTGCAAACTAAAATCTTGTTTAAGGTAATCGGGCACCAATTGCGGGTTCACAAAGCGCTCTTCAAGCTGCAAGGGTAACTCTTGCTCACAATGCACCAGCACAGAGTAAAATACAGGGCTACCCTCTTCGAGCCCTAAAGCAATAGCAATCTGGGCTGTGGCACTTGTTTGAGTTAATCCTAACTGCCTCACACTGTAGCCATGACCGCGGTCCTTAATTTCATCGGCAATATTACGGATCGCCATCATCGATGACTGTGATTTTAGCCCCGCAACAAAGGTTCCTAACCCTTGAGAGCGCTCGAGCACACCGGTTTCGGCCAACTCAGTCAGTGCCCGCCTTGCTGTCATACGGCTACACTCAAACAGTTCTGCTAATTGGTTTTCAGAGGGAACCCGGCTATGTTCTTGCCATGCTCCCGACTCAACCTTAGTCAAAATAAACTGCTTAATTTCAGCAAACTTGGGCGTAGCCATCTAAGCTCCTTAACGCTTACTAGCCGTTCTCAATGTTAAGATGGCACATCAAAGAACAGCGATATCACTTTTCAAAGGGTAAAAATTACCGCTATAATCCTAGCTTGTATATACAAGTAAATACAAGCTAGCTCACATAAATATTTTGCCATTAGCACCATAAGTGCCCGCAAAGAGGGAAATTAGATGTCTTGGGATCAGGTTTGGATTGACGTTAACGTAGCAACAATGGACCCTTCTATTTCAGCGCCTTACGGTGCTATTACTGATGCGGCCGTTGCGGTACAAGCGGGAAAAATTGCGTGGATTGGCCCGCGTAGCGAGCTGCCGCAGTTTGATGTATTGTCAACGCCAGTTTACAGAGGCAAAGGCGGTTGGCTAACCCCAGGTCTCATTGATGCTCACACCCATCTAGTGTTTGCAGGCAACCGTGCTAATGAATTTGAACTGCGTCTACAAGGTGCCAGTTATGAAGAGATTGCTCGTGCTGGCGGCGGTATTATTTCAACAGTAAAAGCCTGCCGCGAAGCCTCAGAAGCGGAGCTATTTGAGCTAGGTAGACAGCGTCTAAATGCGCTGGCAAAAGAGGGCGTCACCACAGTTGAAATTAAATCAGGTTATGGCCTAGATACCGAAACAGAGCTCAAACTACTGCGGGTCGCCCGAGAGCTTGGCAAACATCACCATGTGGATGTGAAAACCACTTTTTTAGGCGCCCACGCGATTCCACCAGAGTATAAAGATAACAGCGATGCTTATGTCGACTTAGTAATAGATGAGATGCTGCCAGCGGTGATCAGTGAAAATCTTGCCGATGCCGCCGATGTTTTTTGTGAAAATATCGCCTTTAGCCTAGCGCAAACGGAACGCGTATTAAGCGCCGCCAAAAAAGCGGGACTGGATATCAAACTCCATGCAGAGCAGCTATCTAACTTAGGGGGCTCTGCTATGGCCGCCAAACTGGGGGCTAAGTCGGTGGATCATGTTGAGTATTTAGACGAAGCGGGTGTCAAAGCGCTGAGTGAAAGCGGCACCTGTGCCACCCTGCTCCCTGGCGCATACTATTTCCTCCGCGAAACCCAGATGCCCCCCATCGACTTACTGCGAAAATATCAAGTGCCTATGGTACTTGCCAGCGACTACAACCCCGGCTCATCGCCGCTCTGTTCTAGCCTATTGATGCTCAACATGGGTTGTACTCTGTTTCGCTTAACGCCAGAAGAGGCTATCGCAGGTATGACACGCAACGCGGCTAAGGCACTGGGTATTGAAGAGAGTGTAGGCGTATTGCGCGCAGGCATGCAGGCGGACTTCTGTCATTGGGATGTCACGACCCCAGCCGCACTCGCCTACAGTTATGGGGTCGATGTGTGTAAGGATGTGGTGAAAGCTGGCAAATTGGTTCATCAATAGTCTGTATTTAGCCAAAGCGAAGTGGTTGCACATCGTTTTGGCTTGTTTACCCGAAAGGTATTTGATACTTAGCCTGCATAGTTAACAACCATGGATTTATGGTGATCGATCGCTTGCGACAGCCGATTATAGCAGAGGAAGTGTGTGCTTTATCGTCGCTCTCAACAACTAATGAATGACTACTTTCTACTTGGCTCAAATGTCTCATAACGCGGTAAGTTGGCGTCCAAATCATCCCAGCTTGCTTTTGAAGTAACGAAATTATGAGATGCTGGCTTTTCAGAGATATCTGAGTCAAGTATGCCCAAACGTATCCTTAGTCGACTGGGATCTTGTTTATTACTGCTGAAAACAGGTGACCCACACCGACGACAGAAATGTCGGTTACGACCAGGCTTAAATGAAAATGTTGTCAGGCTCTCTGCTCCTGCCACAATTTCAAAGTCAGCACGGTTAATAAAACCATTAGTCGCGTACGCTGTACCACTATTTTTCCGACATAAAGAGCAGTGACAATGGATAATATCCGTTATCGGCCCATTCACTTTAATCGATATTTCGCCACAAAGGCATTGACCTAGGTACATAATTTACTCGCACCGTTATGAAATGGGGTAAAGTTCAGCTTAACGACGCAGCAGCTCAAGCCACTCATCGGCAAATGCCAAAATAAATTTATAGGAGTTGTCATCTGACAGGGTGATTTTAATGGCATCTGTGGTCACAGGAATAAAACCGCCACCCGTCGCCACGCATTTATCGACTTTAGATACCGATTGCCTATCGATCTTATAGGGGCCTAAGCCAAACTCTGTGTTGTAAGGCTCAAAATGGATATTACTTTCAGTGATCCAAAACTTACCATCTGCACGTGCGACGCCATTTTGAATAGTGGCATTTGACGACTTAATCACGGTTTGTTGCATGGCTTCCCCTCCATAGGAAAGATTAAAGTAGCAGGTAAAAATTATAAAACTCGCTAACAGAAATCAATAGGCCAAGCTTAAAAAGGTACTTATTGCTTAGTGGCATTAGCTTTACAACAATCACCACCTTGTTGAATGGGTGGACACTTGACTGTGCCGTAGGAGCAAAACACGCAGCAGTCGCCAGCCAGTGGCTTAAGTATTTGATGACAGCCTTTGCATTCATAGAAGAACTGACACGCATCGGTTGGCATGTTTTCTTTTTGCTGATGTCCGCAGTGAGGGCACCTGATTTGAGAAACTAACAAAATAGTATTAACCATGACGCTAACAATCCAACAGTGGCTAAACAGTCACTCAAATTTACGCCTACTGACGCTGAATTAACAGGGGCTTAGGTCACAAAGCCCTTTGCCTCCCATGCAATGCATTAGCAATTTTGTTTTCGCAATAGCCCTGTCATAACAACAGGGACATCATAGGTCTTTCATCTCATCCGTAAACGAACCACATTGGCGATAGCGTCTTAAAACATTATCTTCAGTGATAAAATTAACGATCACAGCGCCTTTTTAGCTTCAAAAGCGGCCAGGTTCTGAGAATATTTACGAGTCCAGAACGGATGGTCTGTATGTTCTAGCGCGAGCTTCTCGTGTTTAATCGCCTTGTCGAACTGCTTCATCTTGCCATAGGCACCAGCTAACGCATCGTGAGCAGTGTGAGAGTTAGGGTTAGCGCTGACAGCCGCCTGATAAACCACTAAACCTTTCGCCTCATTTTTAGCAAACTCCGCTTCGGCTAAAGCTATCAGCGACTCAGTAGAAGGAACATCGAAGCCATACTTTTCCTCTGACAGGTAACGATAGTGCGCGATAATGGCATCACTTCCTCGCTTGGAGATCGCAGAGTCTGCACTCAAAACTTGATGATAGTCATTGAATAACCGCTCTATACCATAAGCGGTAGCCAATATCGGCTGCGTCATATAGTAACTGCCATCGAAGCGCTTAATGTGATAATCCAACGTCTTAGTGGCATTGGTCGTTAAGACTTGCTCCATTAAGGCAAAGTCAGCCAACTGGCTTTTCTCAAAGTCGCTATCACTGGTACTCATCAGCAGAAAACGCGGTCTACCCTGCATCGCAGCCAACTTTTTGGGTGCATCTTTTATCACATAGGCAAAGTCTTGGCTCAACACAGGACTAGCCGCAAAGTAAGCATTAAACAGCCCTGGTCGGTTAATTAAGGTATAAAGCACTAACCCTGCATTACCGGTAAAACCATTAAAGATGCGAAAACCATTGGTGCGATAGTTGGCATCGATAGCTGGCAACAATGCTTGTTGCATAAAGTCGAGTAACTGAGTATCGCCCTGCTCTTCGATCGCTGCGGTTTTCATATTACCGAGCGGTTCGCTGCCATCTGGCGCGGTAACAATAATCGTTTCAAGCCATGGCCAAGCGCCGTTGTGACTCATCCAATCATGCATACCATCAAGATAAGCGCGACTGCGAGGATGAAAGTCAAACAACACCACATAACCCTGATCACTGTTATGGCTATAGTTAGGCGGGAGTGTGACCGTAAACTCTATAGGCTGCACCGAATAGCGCGAGGTCACCTTAAGGGTTTCAATGTGGTTGCTCTCATCAACGTTCGCCGCCAGAGCCAAACTTAAAGGCCCCATGGAAACGAGCATGACGATCAAACTCTGTCGTATTTTTTTTATCATATTTTCCCTACTCACCGTTTTTATTTTTCCATTGATTCTTGCATAACCACATATGAGTACTAGGTTAGGGATGATAGCGATTCCCCCCCCTAAAAAATTAATACTCATTGACTACCAAGTTGACATCAAGAAGTCTCTAATTCGCTCTTTATCGGTTTCAGTGTTACAAGCGATCATCTCGCCACAGGTTCTGCCGCGCAGTGACGTACCTGTACCACTTGCTCCATCCGGCACACCATTTCGCATTATTGAGATATGATAACTAAATACCTCCTCAAGGCTCAGCCCCTGAACCTCGATAACCTCCATCTCATCGGTAGGAGCCGCAATGCTCTGTTTTTTATGCTTAACCGTGTTTGCAGCCAATACCTGAGACGCTAGCGCGATGTCACTCGCCTCAGCCAATAACATCATCGTTGGCGGGTACTCAGCTTCATAGGCTTTAGTGAGATACTCCTTCGACTTTTCAGCATCTTTTTCAACTAAGTCCCCCTCCAAATAGAGCATCCCTAAGAGATGAGTAGCCTCACTCAGATCGGCTCTATTTGCTGAACGAAGATAGCGCATCGCCTTATCAACATCTTGCTCTTCTGTATCCTGAAGATAGATAATCGCCGCTTTATATTGCGCAAAAGGATTACCTAACCTCGCAGCACGGCGATACCACTTTGTGGCCAAACGCATATCAATATTTGCACCATAACCCACACGATACATCTCCGCTAACGTATACATGGCATCAGAATGACCATAACGAGACAAGGTTTTGTATTCTTTAAATTTTTTACTGCACTCAGTGCTATCACAAGCGGATAAGTGCATAGGCAGAGATTTAACCGACGGTTTTGCGGCTAAAGGCAATACAAGACTGCCGATGATGAGTATCAGTAAAACGGTGATGATTTTTGAGACGTTCATTGTCAATTTCCATCCTTTGAATATATGACGAGAACGTGCAAGTATGATATTTCTACAGAATCCCGTCAATAATGGTTAATATTCGTCCTTTTAGTCGTTTGATTGCAAAGTTGTCAGCTAAGCAGCCCATCGCAACATTAGTGGTGATAATTCACTAGCCAACGGGGGCAATACAGCTTAGGATCTGGAGTGTAAATTAAGCTATCATTTTTAGTAATGCATTGTGGAGTAAGCCAACGTTATGGGTATTCGAGCCATTGTTGTAGATACAGCGGGTACAACAACCGACCTAAACTTTATTCAGGACACCCTTTTCCCCTATTCGGCAAAGGCTCTCCCTGATTTCATTAAAGAAAATCAAAGCAATGTATTAGTCGACAACTGCATCTGTGATGTGCGTGATATCGCATTAGAGCCAGAAGCGTCACTCGACCGAGTCATAGAGATCCTGCAACAATGGGTGGCCGAAGACCGTAAGGCGACACCACTGAAAACCCTGCAAGGCTTAATCTGGAAACAAGGTTATGCCAAAGGTGAATTTAAAGGGCATATCTTCCCGGATTTTATCGAAGCAGTGAAAGGCTTTAAAGCTCACAATGTACGTCTATATAGCTTCTCTTCAGGGTCAGTTGATGCGCAGAAACTGTTATTTAGTCACAGTGACGGTGGCGACTTAACTCAATACTTCGACGGCCATTTCGATACCCGTACAGGTAATAAGCTTTTCAAGCAGGCATACAGCAACATCATCAACACCATCAGCTTAGCGCCTAAACAAGTGCTGTTTATCTCTGATGTCATTGAAGAGCTTAAAGCAGCCGATCAAGCTGGTCTTCGCACACTACAGATGGTTCGTGAAACCACTCAGCGTACTGGCGACTTCAAACAGATCACCAGTTTTGACGAATTAGAGATCTAGCCGTTAAGTTAGCCCTCTCCCAAAAGGCACCTAAGGTGCCTGTTTTTGTTCCTGCAGTTGCCTCTTGTTGCTACATAGTCATGCTGTTACGCTCAATCAAACAAGCGTTTAAATTTGAAAGAGCAAAAGGAAGTGATCCCCGTGGAAAAATTTATCCAACAATACCCAATTCATACTTCTATCTCGGTTGCTTGGGGGGAAATGGACGCCCTACAGCACGTCAACAATGTGGTCTATTTTCGCTACTTTGAAACAGCACGCATCGATTTTTTTAACCGATTTTTTCCGCTCGATGAGATGTATAAATCAGGCCTAGGCCCAGTGATCAGCGACAATAGCGCCCGCTATAAAAGACCGATCACCTTCCCCGATACGCTGCATGTTGGTGTGAGTATTAGTGATATTCAAAGCGACCGTTTTACCATGCACTATCAAGTCTTTAGTGAGCAGCAGCAAGCTGTAACCACAGTCGGTTCATCGGTGGCGGTCATGTTTAATTTCAACACTAAAACCAAGGCAGAATTAACGCCAGAACTACTCGCCGTTTTACGCGATCATCAAGCAAAATAGCCTAAAAGAACAAAGCTGGGTGGTGGAAAAGTGAATCAAAGCTCCTCATTGAGCAATAATACAATGCCACCGCCACTCAGGCCGCTATTGATATTAAGCGTGATCCCCACGCCAATATTGTTTAGCCAAGAGGATAACGATGGCGTTTCAACTATCCAGCCTGCACCGAGTTCATAATAGTCGCGAGTCCCCATTGGGTCGACCACATCACCTGTCAGATCAACCCGCTTAATCAGCATGCGCAGTTCATTACGGCTATCCCATGCATTAGGCAACTGATAATGAAATACGAAAGCGTTACTAAAACGCCCAACTTGGGGGGAAACCGCTTGAGCACCGTCATCTGTAAACACTGTACGTCCAACAGCGTAACGTAGTGAACTAATAAACTCCCATTTATGCCCATACCATTGACTGGCATAGGTTAACTCCGCATTGGGGTCAAACATAAGTGCACCATAACTGGTATTAACAAAGGCGTTGTCGATAAGGTTACTGAAACTTTCGAGAAGGGGATCTTGATATTTTAAGCTGTTTTCTAGCCACAGAAACTGACCACCTAAGCCCAAAGCGAGATTCCAGTTTTGATTGATCTCATATTTCCAGCGATACTCTCCCGCCAGAAGGTAACTCGTGTCTTCTAACGGACTTTGAAGTGTTCTATCGTCAATCCCCTCGATACTGTCAGTCGCACTCACATAAGAAAATCGTACGCCAACAGATCTAGTCCATTGTGGTGTCAGCTGTACGTCATCGCTTTCCCAAGGAACAGTGTAACTCTTTAGCTGGCTGCGCCGACGTAGGGTCTCTTCATCACCAACATTGATATCGCCTATCTCACTCAAGTCGACTAAAGAGTTAGGGTTAAAATCGACAATCCCTAACGAAATCAGGTTGGCATCGGTTAACACTATAGTGCTGGTGATGTCGCCTTTAACTTTAGCCTCAATCACATGACGCAAATCCGTACCGACAGCATGTACTTTAGTGCCTACGCCAGCCAAACAAAGCGCCATGGTAAGAGACGGGAGATAACGAGCCCTAAAAAAATGGTTACATCTATTTTTCAACACCTAGACTGACCCAACTAAAAAGTGAAAAAAATTATAATCTATCTGCGCCATAGCAGTCCGGTCGACGCAAGGTAGCCCCCAAATATAGCCATAGCTAACCGCAAGCAAAAACTGTTATAACAGAGACAATACTCAATCGGAGTGATAAAACCTTATGACAGAAATAGCCATTAAACATCAAGCTGAACAGCAGCAGTTTGTTATCGAAATCGACAATAATCAAGCTGTATTAGAATATGGCTTGCAAGGTGATCATGTTGATTTTTCACGCACGTATGTTCCCGAGGCCTTACGCGGTAAAGGGTTAGCAGAGCGTTTAGTCAGGCACGGGTTACTCTGGGCAAAAGCGCAGCAATACCAAATAACCGCAAGCTGCTGGTATGTAAAGAAATTTCTTTAAGGCTTATTTAAAGTCAACTTAGATTAAATAAGCCCTATTCAGGCTACCCGCCAGTTAGGTGCAACAGAGCCTGTTTGACCACATCTGCAATCGGGACGCTTTTTTCCACAGCATAATCATAATGCACCAGCGTCGTCTTAGCTTCAGCGGTCATCTTGCCAGCTTGCCAACTCTGCTGCGCGACTTCAAAACTGCTACTACCCACTCGACTTATCCAGGTTTTAACCTCTACGGGTTTACCGTAGTTAGTCGGCGCGGTATAGGCAATCGTAAACCCAGCGACAATGAGGTTCCACTCAGCCAGATTAAGGCTGGGATTGAAGATCTCAAACACGGGTTCACGCGCCGCCTCAAACCATACGGGGATGACGGTGTTATTGATGTGACCTAGGCCATCGGTTTCATTGAATCGTGGTTGAATAGCTAAGGTAAAAAAGGTCTGCGACACGGGAAGTTCCTTTATCGATTATCGTTTTATTATTGTGCTGCTGACGGTAACTGAGAACAGAAATGGATGCAACAGGACTCCACATTGGTAAAACAGCTCAATAAAAAAGGAACGTAAATACGTCCCTTTTTCTAATCAGTTACCGATCACTTAACATACATGGCACTAATTTCACTGGCATACTTGTGATAAATCATTTTGCGGCGCAGCTTCATCGTTGGTGTGATTAAACCCGCTTCCATCGAAAACGCCTCAGGCAGCAAGGTAAACTTCTTAATCTTTTCAAATCCTGCCAACTCACTCTGCAAAGTCTTTAAGCGCTGCTCAAAATGTTCAATCACGTGACTGTGGCGCAGTAAGTCAATCGGTGACTCATAGTGCAACCCTTTCTCTTGTGCCCAGCTCTCCAACGACTCAAAGGCTGGCACAATCAAGGCTGTCACGTAATTTTTGGCATCCGCAATAATAGCAACCTGCTCAATAAACGGGCAGCAGCCAACAGTACCTTCCACACGCTGAGGCGCAATATATTTGCCGTTAGAAGTTTTCATCAACTCTTTAATACGGTCTGTAATAAATAAGTTGCCTTGTTCGTCGATATGGCCAGCATCACCAGTTTTCAACCACCCCTCGTCGAAAGTCGCAGCGGTATCATCTGGGCGGTTATAGTAACCACGCATCACGGTATCACCGCGAACTAAAATCTCATTGTCTTTGCCCAGTTTTATCTCAACTTCTGGCAGAGTTTTTCCGTTGGATCCAGCAACACGGTTATCCAAAGTATTACAGGTAATCGTGGCGACAGTTTCGGTCATCCCATACCCACACAGTACAGGTACGTTGATCGCATGGAAAAAACTGGCAACATTTTGGTCCAGCGCAGCGCCACCACACGGCATAAATTTTAGGCGGCCCCCTAACACTTGCTGCAGCTTGCTAAACACCAATTTATTCGCCAATTTCCATTGCAGATTTAACGCTAATGAGCCCTTAGCACGCCCTTGCCCCACCTCAAACTGACGACTACCCACCGAGATAGCCCAAGTAAATAGTTTCTGACGCGTTTCGGGCGCCTTGATGACTTTGTCCTGCACAGCGCTGTAGACTTTCTCAAGAAAACGCGGCACCACACATAAAGTATGCGGTTTAACATCTACAATGGCGTCTTTTACCGTCATAGGGTCTTGCAGATAGACATTATGACCACCCCGGCATAATACGTAAAAGCTCCAGCCGCGCTCAAATACATGACTCAATGGCAGGAAGGCTAACGATACATCACCAGCAATAAACGGCAGTACCGTGTCGTGCTGGCGCACCATAGACGCAATATTACGATAATCGAGCATCACCCCTTTAGGGTCGCCCGTGGTACCAGAGGTATAAATGAGTGTGACTAAATCATCGAGATGACTCTCTTTAATACGCGCCGCTAATTCGACGTCCGACGCCGCAGCAAAGGTTTGCGCTATAAAGGTATCAAAATGGCTGTGAGTGCTATCTTTCAAGGCGACACTGGCATCAAAAACCACAATATCAACCAAGCTATCACACAGCTTAACAAGCTCGCAGGCCATCTTGTACTGCTCTGCATCACCGACAAATATCAACTTGGCTTGTGCATCGTTAATAATGTAACGCGCTTGCTCAATGGTGCTAGTTGGATAAATGGGTACCACAACTGCTTTCGCTTTTAGCGCACCGACATCCGCACAGGTCCATTGTGGGCAGTTTTGCGACAAAATAACGATTTTATCTTGACGCTCAATCGCTTTTTCAATGAGCGCTTTAGCAAGGTTGTCACTAATTTCACCAAAAGAACGCCAGCTAATGCGATCCCACGGAGCGGCCATTCCATAGCCTTCAAGGGCGGTCGCCTCACCGAGTTGGCGGCTCTGCTCTTGAATCAGACGAATTGGATGATATTGCTCGAGTGACATTTTTTATGACCTTTTTTAGCGTACAAGTGTACCTGTTTTGCGCATTTTACTTTAACATTGGCTAAAAAATAAGAGCTTTTGCTCAAATACTGTTAAGCGGTGCACAAAACCCATGGATTTCGTGGGGTTACGCCAGATCGCCACTCCAGAGCTTTTTCTTTCCCCACCAAAGGGTTAGCATGGAAAACGCCACTAATCCGATGTCTACAAATAACCAGTAAATTATTTCTTCACCATCGCGTATGGCAATCAGTGAACTGGACAACCATATAGAGTGGGCGACAACAACTAGCATAGTCAACGTTATATGTATCGCGCCTTTGGCTGCACAACCAAAACCCAACAGGAGCGCACAGGCACAGAAGGTACTGAGTACCACATGACCCCACAATACAAAGGTAAATGAATCATTCGACAGGCCAACTAAAGTTGCGATAACCGCCATCATTAGCGTAAGCAGAGCTAACAGTCGATATTGCGCCGCAGCAAACGCCTCCACCATCCCCTGTTTACCGTCAAATCCGGGCAACATATAAAGTGCCTCAACCGCTCGCCAACGCTGAACTCGGCTCCAATGCACCATTGCGCAGCAGATGGCACTAAACTGACCCAAAATAAATAGCACAGGCAGTTCTATATCAGCGATGTAGTTAATGAGGGTGACCAACAAGGCGATGATCGGCATAGTGACGACGATCATCGATAGCATTGCGCCCAAGAAAAAGTTTGCTGGATGCAAAAACCTATCGATGTAAGACATGAATCGCAACGAACCAAAGCTTGGCAACCAAAACCAACCCATCTCTAATCCATTGAGGTAAACAGAACGCGCCTCGTTGTGCCATTTTAACGCCACGATCTCTCGCCATAGCAGCCCTGCAACCATAAATACTGCGATGGCAATAATCAGCAAGCTCGGCCCAGGGATCTGCTTAGCAATATCGTCTAAAAATGGCAGCAGCAAGAACAAAAAGAAAGAGAAATAGAAACCTTTGACATAACGGCAGCAAAAATAGATAAAGCTTAAGCCAGCGAGCGTAGCCACCAGCACCAGCTCTACTCCCATAGGTAGTTCCAACAAGATACTGGTGAACACTGAAATGCTCGTCACTACAGAACCAATAAACACAGCCTGAATCAAGACGTTGTGGCGGTAATGCGGAACCAAGGCTGCCCATTCGGTCGCAGCTAAACGATTAAACTGCCACGCTATCGCGGCCGATGTAGATACTTGCATCATGCCCAGCATCATTGATATCGCTTCAAGCTTACCGCCCATGCTCAACAGCAACATCAACACAAACGCCAACATAGCCGTACCGAGAAAGCTGACACTCCCCAAGTCAAAGAACCACATGCACATCATGCCGCGCAGCGAATTTGGCCATCTCATCGATGCAGCTCCATAAACAACTGTTCAAGATTAACTGACGCCACCGCGTCGCAAAGGGGCGCTATTCCTTCGTGGTAGTTATCAACTAATAACTGCTCACCGAGTTGATTTAATACCAGTAATTCATTGGGTAACGATTGATTGGCTTTTAAGGTGATTAAGCGAATCTCTTCTCGCACGCGGTCTATCTCTTTAAAGATGACCAACTTACCTTTTTTCATCAATGCCAGATGACTGGCCACACGCTCTAAGTCTGAGGTGATATGAGAAGAAAACAATACAGCAGAGCCGGAATCTAAGGCTAAGTCAAACAGATCAGACATAAATTCACGACGAGCGATAGGGTCTAAACTGGCAACGGGTTCATCTAAGATCAATAACTTAGGTCTGTACGCCATGGCCATAATCAGGGCTAAAGATTGCCGTTGGCCCACAGATAATCGCTGCACCTGCTTTTTCCCCTCAAGCTCAAAGCGTGCTAGCCAATCTTGCTCTAATTTAATGTCCCAATCTGGGTAGAAGCTTCTATGTAACTGAAGGGCTTTTTCAACGGTGAATCCCTCATAACCAAAGGGTTGTTGAGGCACATAACCCAAGCGCTCTTTCACCTTTGAACTTAACTCACCACTAGACTCGCCTAACAATGAAACTTGACCCTGACTCACATCAACAATGCCCAAAGCACAACGCATTAATGTTGACTTACCGGCACCATTTTGCCCAAGTAAGCCCACAACCATACCAGGGTATAGCGCCATAGAGAGATCATTGATAGCAAGCTGATCATCAAACTGCTTACTCAGGTGCTGAAACGCTAAAATGGGCTGTTCGTTGTGGTCCATATTCAATCATCCTAATTATTTATGCCAAACTTTCGCAATCACATCTTGAAGTTCTTCGACGCTAACACCTAATTGGGTCGCCTGTGCAATTAGCGCTTCGACTTGTGGCACCAGCAACTGCGCGCCAGAGGTTGTTTCACTCTCCTCCCGCGCCGCAACCCTTGTGGGTTGGCCACGACGACGCTCAAGCCACCCTTGCTCCACCAGCAATTGTATGGCTCGTGATACCGTCATAGGGTTCACCGTTAAATGCTCAGCAATCTGCCTTACCGACGGTAATACCTGTTGCTGCTGCAGCTGCCCACCCACAATCAAACGCACAATCTGTTCGCTTAACTGTCGGTAAATTGGATCGCCACTACTGGGGTTGACATTAAGTAATTCTAGCATTAGCCTTTAGTCACTGTATTAATACATTGATACACCGATACAGTACTAAATTAACATAGATACAGTAAATTTCAACTAAGGAATAAGTATCATGCTTCATGGAAAGGTTAATCATATGGGCAATAACCCAAGCAACAAAATAAGCCTCAAACAGCTAGGCGCTCTAATGATCCCTGCTGCGGCTGGCTTGCTGCTATTCTCACAGCCCACTTGGGCCAACACAGACAACACGTCAACGGCTGAATCTTGTTATGTAGAAGGGCTTTCAGATAGGTTGCGCTGCGGCAGCGTATCGGTGCCAGAAAACTACAATCTGCCCGATAGCAAACAAATTCAAGTACACTATGTGATATTGCCTGCGATTAAACCTAGCTTCCCCAGCGAAGCCCTGCTGGCTATCGCGGGTGGCCCAGGCCAATCGGCCATCGAAAACGCCCCTGGTTTCGATAAAATCTTCAGCAAAGTGCGTCAACATAGAGATATTCTGCTCATCGACCAACGTGGTACGGGCCAATCAAATCTACTTGAGTGCACAGGAGAAGGGTTTGAAGGAGCACTCTCTATTAACGATAGTGATGTCGATATCGGCGCAGAAAGCCAAGCATGCTTAGATGGTATCGACGCAGATGTGACCCAGTATGGTAGCAATACAGCCCTCAAAGATTTTGAAGCGGTGCGTGAACACATAGGTTATCAAAAACTACATCTTTATGGCATCTCCTATGGCTCACGTATGGCACAACTCTATATGCGTCAGTATCCACAGGCTCTATCTACCGTCACTATCGATGGCGTAGTGCCTATGCAGCAAAGTGTATTACACATAGGTGACGCCATAAGCCGCGCACTTGACCTACTGCTACAAGATTGTCAAAACAATACCTTATGTCAGCAGCAGTTCCCGCAGTTGGCAACCGATTTTGCCCAGGTTAATGACAGACTAAGCCAAGGCCCTGCGATTAGCCAAACCCGAGATCCGCTTACCAGTGAGCCCACTCAGCTCACCATGACCCAAGCCAAGTTTATGGGTGCGGTGCGCATGGCGCTCTATATGCCAAATGTCAGAGCCCTGATCCCACACGCCATTAATCAGGCCGCACAAGATAATTTTCAACCTATTATGGGGCTTTACGCGCTCACCATTAACAGCACAGGTATCGCTGCGGGTATGCATGCTGCTGTAGTTTGCGGAGAAGACTGGCAACGCTTCAGCAGTGAAGAGCGCCAGCAGGCAGAGCAAGGCTATTTTGGCCGAGAGATGTTAAAAGTCTTCGATCAAAGCTGCCCTATTTGGAACATTCCAGCGGTAGACAGTGATTTTTCAGCCCCTATCGATAGTGCCATTCCAACCTTAGTGTTGTCGGGAGAGCTTGACCCTGCCACCCCACCAAGCTGGGGCGAAATGGCAATGGAAAAACTCAGCAATGCTAAACATTTCGTAGCCCCATATGCCACTCATGGTGTGGCCTATCAAAGCTGTGGTAATGACCTTATCGCGCAGCTTGTTAGCCAAGGTAAAGTCGATGAGCTCAGTGACGAATGTTTGAATAAAGATGTTCGCCGTAACTTTTACCTTAATGCCAGTACTGTTGAGGCGATTCCCCAAAAAACTGATGACTCGGTGCCAGCAAGCGCACAAGGAGCGGACCATGATTAAAGTATCGAATCTTTCAAAACGTATTGGCGACGTCCAAGCACTTAATGACCTTAGCTTTGAGGCATTAGATGGGCAAATCACAGGTCTGCTAGGCCCCAATGGTGCAGGTAAAACCACCTGCTTACGTACTGTGTTTGGCTTACTCAAACCAGATAATGGCCATGCTGAGATAGATGGCATTGATGTCGCTCAAAACCCGGTCGCCGCTAAACAACAACTGGGACTATTCCCAGATCCATTTGGGCTGTATGAGCGCTTAACCCCGCGGGAATATATCAGCTACTTTGCCGAGCTTAATGGCTTGAGCCGTAAAGATGCCAAAAACGCAGCAGCCAGTGTACTGGGCAAACTGCATATGAATGATATTGCTGATCGTAAATGCAAAGGATTCTCTCAGGGACAACGGATGAAAACGGCACTGGCACAGGCAATTGTGCATGAACCGACCAATATCATTCTCGACGAGCCAACCCGAGGTTTAGATGTGATGAGCACCCGAGTGCTTCGCGACCTACTTAAAGACCTCAAGGATGCGGGGCATTGTGTGCTGTTTTCTAGCCATGTGATGCAAGAGGTGGCCGCATTGTGTGATCAAGTGATTGTCATGGCTGAAGGTAAAGTAGTAGCCGTAGGTAGCCCAGAACAGCTGTGTCAGCAGACAGGGAAAACATCATTGGAAGATGCCTTTATTGAACTCATAGGCACCGACGAGGGGATTGCAGCATGATCAGTACAATAATCACTATGGTCAGAAAAGAGCTGACCGATGCCGCCAGAGATAAGCGCTCGGTCATGGCTGGCCTTTACTATGCCATTGGTGCCCCATTGATGATGTGTGGCATGTTTATGCTGCTTATCGGCCAAATAACTAGCCCTGAAGCACTCAACATCACCATCAGCCACAGCGAACGAGCCCCTGACTTGGTTAAGTTTCTTGCCAGCAATGAGATAAGCCAAGGCGATGATGCCGACCGTAAACAGATAGAGTTGATCATCAGTGAAGACTACGCAAGCAACATGGCTAACAGCCTGCCGGCGGAGATCACGCTTATCGCCGATAACTCTAATGAAAAGCTGCAATCGTCTATCAGACGTTTAGAGAAAAGTTTGCAAGTTTATAGCGCCGAAATGGGCAGCCTTCGTCTTATCGCTCGCGGTATCGACCCTAAGGTGGTGCAGCCACTAAAGGTTGTCGTTGAAGATCAGGCCACCTCTGACTCTAAGGGCGGTATGATCTTAGGTGTTGCCATTTTCATGATGGTGTACGCGGTATTTATCTCAGGTATGAACTTAGCTATAGACACCAGCGCAGGTGAGCGCGAGCGCAATTCACTGGCTTTGCTACTTAGTCATCCAGTGTCTACCCGCGATATCGTGCTGGCAAAAATTGCAGCAGTCACCATTTTTGCCATGGTGGGGCTTATTTTAACCTTAGTGATCTCAAAAATCGCCTATGGCTTTGTGCCTTGGCAGGAGCTTGGTTTTAGCGTCAATATTACCCCAGACTTTATCGCATTGATGTTAGTGATCGGCCTGCCAATATCATTAATGGCCGCAGCACTGCAGCTTTTTGTCTCCTTTATGGCTAAATCCTTTAAAGAGGCGCAGTCATATCTCACCATAGTACTGATTGTTCCTATGATGCTGTCGATGGCGGCGAGTTACAACATTGCGCCAGATACACTGCAATGGTTGCCAATCTCTGGACAGATGCAGGCACTTATAGCCTTTATCAAAGGCCAGGAGATCCCAATGTTGCAACTTGCACTATCAAGCACGACCACTGTCGCCATTGCCATCGTGCTGGCATTCGGCATGGAGCGTTCATTGAAAAGTGAAAAGATTGTTTTCGGATTATAAATAGAAACCGTTAAGCCCGGCGTACTCACGGCGACGGGCTTAACTTAAAGGAGAGAGAAAATGGAGTTTATAGATAAAATTTTAGCCCAAGAAAACTATGCATTTATGGCTCTGCTAGCTGTTGGAGTGCTCATTATCTGGTTTCTACCTGCCATGCTCGCACTGATGTTTAACCGCAAGCATTTTAAGCTCATTTTATTGGCGTGTATTCCAGCAGGGCTATCATTTATAGCTTGGGGCGGAGTCTTGATATGGGCGACAACTGGCAAGGTTGTCGATAAATACGCAAACAATGCTAAAACAGAAAGTTAATAAGGAGTTTATGATGGATAAAGAGATTATTGTTATGGTTATTATGCTGGCACTTATCATCAGCACAGCAATTAGCGAAGGCCTTAAACACTACTTCAGAATGAAGAAAATCACCAAGGCCGATATCAAACTCGATGAACTTGAACTGCTTCGCAAACAAAACCGCCATCTAGAAGACAGAGTACAAACTCTAGAGAAAATCGTGACAGATAGCAGTTACGACTTAAAGCAGCGGATCAATGCTCTCTAATTGCAGCCTAACAGCAGGTATGGGTATTGAATTTTTGCCGATAGACACGAGGTGAAAGACTCGTAAGCTGAATAAACAGTTTTCTAAACGAGCTGACATCTTCATAACCCACTCGTATCACAATCTGCTCTAGCGCCAACTCAGTGGTTTCTAGTAGGCGCTTGGCTTCATCAACACGTAACCTCTGCATATAGCTCGCGGGCGTTTCATTTAGTGCTTTCTTAAAACGGCGGATTAAGGTGCGCTTACCCACGGCAAACTTATCGGCCACCTCATCTAAAACCCAATTGTGGTTAAGATTAGAGTGCATCCACTGCTGGATCTTGTGGATCAACTCATCCTTGTGCTGCTCGGGATTAATGGCCATGGTCATAAAGGGTTGCTGCGAGCAGCGGTTTGGATCGATAAGTAATATCTTAGCCATCTGCTGCGCCAACGCCTCCCCAGCCAGCAAGCCCACTAAGTGTAACGCCAAGCTAAAATTTGATGTCGTTGCCCCTGCGGTATGAAACTGCTCATCGGACACCACCAATGCATCCATGCAAAGGTTAACCTGTTCAAAATTGCGCTCAAACATCTGAGACAACCACCAAACCGTGGTCGCACGGCGGCCATCGAGCAAGCCTGACGCTGCTAGCATTAAGGTTGCAGAACAATAGGCAGCAATGGGTTTACCTGTTTTCGCATAGGCTTGTAGCGGCGTTAACAGGCCTTCGAACTCCTGTTGATATAGTTGAAATTCTGCTTTATTGGTCACAAAAGAGGACGCCAATATCACCGCATCTGCCGCCATTATTGACTGTGCATCACTTAAGGCCATTGCAGGCAGTTGGAAGCCTTGATTAGTCGTGATCGCTTGCCCGTCAGCAGAGATAATATGGCAATGAAATAGATCTTGCGTGACCTCAGGATTAAGGCGGCGATATAAAGCGTTGGTAAAGCTGAATACATCTAAAAAGCCAACGATACCACCCGCCACAACATTACCCGCCGCTAGAATCATAACCGTTTTCATTTCGCCCCCACAAACTGTCATTAATCACCCTTATTTTGTCAATAATGACACTTTCATGCTGTTTGTCGAGTTTTTATACTGGCTTTAGTGTAAAGGATAAGGAAATAGTCAATGAATAAACCAAGATTACACCTGCTACTTAGCCTCTGTTACTTAGGGGGTAGCTGGACGCTACTATTGTGGTTAAATTTCAGCACTGAACCCAATCTGTTCGCACATTTTATTGCGATACCAAGCTTACTATTGTTTACGGGCTATAGTGCGCATCAGATTATTCGAAGAGGCATATGACGGCCACCATCGCCAAAATATCCTCAATCGCCAGCCACAGGTCTTTATTATTTAACCGTTATGGAAGGCAAGCATCGCCAGGATGTACAGCTTGATCCGACGATAAAATTAGTCGCGACTCATGTCAGTCATTAGCCTAATCGCCACAAAGCGCTTTGATTTCTATGATAGAGTGGCATTTTTTAAAATGCTGTCAGGTAAACATGTGAACAAGCAACTTTTTAAAACCAAGCGAGCCCTAGGACTGGTGATACTCGTATCGACAGTTTCAGGTTGTGCCAGTGCGCTATGTGATGCGCAAACCGATCGCGCTATTGACCCATTACAACAAGAATCAGAGAGAGTACGCTGTGAGCGACTGGTGGAAGATGCAATGGCAGAACATAAAAGTGAGAGGGAGCGAGACAATGAGGCGCAACTGAAAGCCTCTATGAGTAAACACCTTAAAGCAAAACCTAGCCACTGATGTCGCTAGGTTATTCACAACAGCCTCTTAAGCTATTTTGCCTTAGGTCTAAATGGCTTTATCACCGCTTCGTCGCACTCTAGAAAGGGCCCTTCCATCAGGTCTATGCAATAAGGGATAGCTGGGAATACTGCATCGAGGCATTCACGAATCGACTTAGGCTTACCTGGTAAATTAACGATAAGTGAGTCGCCACGAAGTCCCGCGGTTTGGCGAGATAAAATCGCTGTCGGCACAAATTTTAACGACTCGGCGCGCATCAACTCACCAAAGCCAGGCATCATGCGGTCGCATACCGCTTCTGTGGCCTCGGGGGTCACATCGCGCTTGGCTGGTCCGGTACCACCTGTAGTAACAATCAAGCAGCAATCCTGCTCGTCAGCCATCCTAATAAGGGTCGCTGAAATGACATCAGCTTCATCAGGAATCACCTCATACACTGGCTCCCACTCTGATGTAAGATACTGGTTTAGCGTATCAATAATAGCCTTGCCTGAAATATCTTCATACACGCCAGCACTGGCTCTATCACTGACGGTCACAATGCCAATTTTTGCTTTTGCCATTCCATAAATCCTTATCTACTACAGGTAAAAGTGGAAAATGTGGGCAGAACGCCCAACACATAGTGTGGCCATAAAATAACATATTTTACGCTTACTGAGACAGTGCTAAATGGGAAGAACAAGCCGATCTTCGCTTCGGCTTATGGCTAGTGGCTGGTTTGTGAAAGGTAATGCCCTTGATCATAGCAGACGATGCAATTACGTCCGTCAGCTTTAGCCTTATAAACCGCCTCATCGGCCAGTAACATAAGGTGTGAGAAGTCGAGATTATCGGCATTGACATTGACGACGCCAAAGCTACCCGTTAGCGGTAATCCCATTGGTTTGAGGTTCTGTAATAACTGGCGCACGGACTCAGTTTTATCAAGCACCTCCTCAATGCCCGACTCCATTAGAATCACAAACTCCTCCCCCCCCATGCGGGCAACCACATCCTCTTTACGAAAGGATTCTTGCAATAGTTTTGACACGATTTGCAATACCAAGTCACCGACATGGTGGCCATTAAAGTCATTGATATGGCGGAAACCATCTAAATCTAACAACACAATAGAGAGTGCCGTTTGATGACGCTGTATTTTCGACAAGCTTTGATGGGCGCGCTCCACCAAAAAATGCCGATTATACAAACCCGTTAGCTGGTCATGTAATGCAAGAAAATTAAGTTTATTGCCCTGAGACTGCAATTGAATATGGGTAGCAACGCGTGCCTTAAGGATAACCGCTTGAATAGGTTTACAGACAAAGTCTGCGGCACCACTATCCAGCATTGTGAGCCCTTCGCCATCGTCATTAACCAGTGCCAGAACGGGGATATTTTGAGTTTCAGGATTGGACTTTAACTGCTGCCAAACACTAATATCCGAGTCATCAAGAAGTGCCATGTTTAACAAAATTAACTCAGGTTTTTGCATGGCAGCAATGAGGCACTGCTCAACGGTGTCTGCAGTCAGCAGACGATATTGCCCGGTCAAAAACTGGCACACCGAATGACAGGCTTCACTCGCCCCATCAACAACAAGCACTACAGGTAGTTGTTCCATGCACCCCTCAATCTACGCCCAGTTTCCAAATTGATGACGTCTTAATATCAGTTTAGCAGAAACTGGTTCCAACAAAGGCTGGACGTAAACACATAACAGATGAGCGGTTGCACTGGATGACCGAACTCATCCAGCGCAATTTATAGTCGACGCGATTGCCAATACTTTTGCTGCCAATAACGATTGTCCAATCGAGATATCATTACCCCTTGGCTCGTTGAAGCATGTAAAAAACGTGAATCACTTAAATAAATTCCGACGTGCCTTGTCGACCAGCCCGTTTTAAATAGGACTAAATCTCCCGCTTGTAAATTGGCTTTGCTAATTGGCTTCCCTAGTTTTGCCAGCTCTTCCGTGGTGCGGGGTAACGGCAGAGCAAGTATCTCGCTGTAGGCCAGCACCACCAGCCCGGAACAATCAACCCCATGATGACTCATGCCACCTAAACGATAGCGAACGCCCTGCCATTGCTGAAAAAAGCTAAGTAGCTTGGTTTCAAACTCTTGTACCGAAATACGTTGCGATGAAGCGGAAGTAGGCTGAACATTTTTCATGTCAGCAACAGGAGGCGACGATGCACAGCCGCTTAGCATGACGATTAACACGACAAAGAATAACCGCACACAATCTCCCAACGAGGACCTTGGTAGCACCATAGGACTACCAAGGTTTATGACATCAATTAATGGTTATTGATATAAAGTAACCCACAACGGTTGCAGTCGTCACCCCGATAAAACCTGGCAGTATAAAACTATGGTTTAACACATACTTGCCAATACGTGTCGTACCACTGCGATCAAAGCTGATGGCCGCTAAGTCACTAGGATAAAATGGAAAGAAGAAGTAAGCATAGCAAGCGGGCAGCACGCCAATTAATACAGGCGCCGGGATACCCAGAGAAAACCCTAACGGCAGCATAATGGTTAACACCGCAGCTTGGCTTTTCAAAAATACCGACACCACAAACATCGCAATGGCAAATGTCCAAGGATATACAGCAACAATATCACTGACCGACTCAACCAAATACGATTTATGGTGACCGATAATGGTGTCACTCATCCACGCGATACCAAAGATAATGATCACAGCGGTCATGCCTGCCGTGAACACATTGCTTGTAGCTATTTTTTTAGGTGATACATTGGTCGCCAGTAAAATAATCCCCCCCACCGACAGCATCATAAACTGAATAGCCACAGACATTTTCACCCCTTCAGGTAAAAGCTGTTTACTGAATAACGCTATAATGATGACCGATAATATCCCCAATAAAAACACTATGAGGCCTTTCTTAGCCGTAGAATCTTGACTGTCGCTTGCACTAGTGGTGGTTTCGGGGTCGAGCAATGACGCCTTAAACTCTGGATCTTGCAGACGCGCTTGGAATTCAGGGTCATTATCTAAGTCTTTACCGCGTTTAAGGCTCCATAGGCAAGCAACCAATACACCAATCAAGGTTGATGGAATCGTCACCATCAGTACATCGATAAGGCCAATATCGAGTTGATTGTCCACAGCCGTAGCAATGACGACTGCAGCAGCGGCTGCGATGGGACTTGCTGTGATCCCCATTTGTGAGGCTACAGTGGCAATAGCCAATGGACGCTCAGGTCTAATTCCCTTTTTGTATGCCACATCATAAATAACAGGCAGCAATGGGTACACAGAGTGTCCGGTCCCCACTAATACGGTGAGCGAATAAGTACACAAAGGGCCAAGAAATACGATCTGCTCTGGGTGCTTACGCAGTAAACGCTCGGCATAACGCACCAAGAGCTTTAGGCCACCAGTGGCTTCCAAGGTCGCCGAGGCCGCCACCACAGCCAAGATTATCAACATCACGTTTATGGGCGGTGAGCCTGGCGCGATGCCAAACACAAACGCCAAAATGGATACCCCTAAGCCACCGAGCAGGCCAAAGGCTATTCCTCCATAACGGATCCCAACAAAGATCACCGCCAACAGCAACATCATATGAATAAAAAACATTCGTTAGTCCCCCATATTTGCTCATCAACAATGAGCGGTAGAGTACGCCATCCTTAGGTAAATTATTGTTGTTGTCGTCCATGACCTAACGCTAGTTATACGCCTGCGCAGCAAGACAACATAGCGATAACAAACCAGAGAGTGAAGGGGATCAAGCTAAGTGAGAACTTCTATTAATATCTGTGAGCTGAAAGGCGTTCAGAGTAATTACTCAATGGCAGAGTGACGCTCTGTCATTGAGTTGTTCTGGTAAGTTGAAATTGTATGGGTACTTTCGCTGACAAAACTAAACCGCTTGACCTACTGCGACACCCGATGCCCAAGCCCACTGGAAGTTGAACCCTCCTAGCCAACCGCTAACGTCCATCACTTCACCGGCAAAGAATAATCCTGGCACCTTCTTGCTCTGCATATCTTTTGAAGATAGTTCGTTGGTATCAACCCCGCCTAAAGTCACTTCAGCGGTACGATAACCTTCGGTACCGTTCATCAGCAGCTCCCAATCGTGCAGATCGGCAATGACTTGATCGCGCTGGGCGTGGACTAATTGATTAAGCGCCATATTCAGTAGCGACTCTTCAAATAACACCTCTACCAAGCGTTTAGGTAGCCATTGACTCAAGGTGTTACGCAAACTCTGTTTAGGATGGTTTGCCAATGCTTGAGCGAGTGCTTCGTTGGCATCCATATTTGGCAGCAGGTTAATTGAAATGGTTTCACCGGGTAGCCAATAGTTAGATATTTGCAACACAGCAGGACCAGATAAACCACGATGGGTAAACAGTAAAGCCTCGCTAAACTGGGTGCCGTCTTTCGCCGTAATGGTACTCGGTACCGCTATCCCTGACAGAGCCTCAAACTTTTGTTTTTGTTCGCTGTGCCAAGTAAAGGGCACCAATCCAGCATAGGTAGGTAACACCTTAAGGCCAAACTGTTCTGCAACATGATAACCAAAAGGTGTGGCACCCAGTTTGGGCATAGATAAGCCACCGGTTGCGATGACCAATGACTCACAGCTTAAGTCACCATTTGAGGTCGACAGTAAAAACTGACCACTGTCCACTTTAGCTATATTGGTTATCTCTGTACGCAGCTTAACGCTGACGCCCGCCCATTCACATTCAGTGAGCAGCATGGTTACAATCTCTTTAGCTGAGTCATTACAAAACAGCTGGCCGTGATCCCGTTGATGATATTCAATACCATGACGTTCGACCAATTCGATAAAATCTTGCGAGGAGTAGCGCGCTAACGCCGATTTCACAAAATGGGGGTTACCACAAATAAAGTTAGCCGGTTCGACTTTTTGGTTGGTAAAGTTGCAACGACCACCGCCGCTGATGAGAATTTTTCGCCCAGCTTGCTTAGCGTTGTCTAGCACTAATACATCACGACCTCGATAACCCGCTGTCGCGGCGCACATAAGACCCGCAGCACCTGCTCCGATAATGATCACGTCATGATGTTTCACTGAAATTGCCTTTACCTTACATACAAAAAGGGCGCTATTTTAGCACCCTTTTTACTATTCACATAAACCGATACGCTTATGAGTCGCTATCTGATGTCTCAGATTTTTTATCTCGAGATAACAGGGCTTTCGCCGCTTCATGGGGCGTTCCACCTTGATAAAGCACCCGATAGACCTGCTCTGTGATCGGCATCTCGACACCAAGTCGCTTAGCTAAGGTATAGACCTCTTTGGTATTGCGATAACCTTCAACCACTTGCCCAATCTCTTTCTGGGCAGTTTCAACATCTTGACCTTGGCCAAGTGCTAAACCAAAGCGACGATTACGAGATTGATTGTCAGTACAGGTCAACACTAAGTCACCTAAACCCGCCATCCCCATAAAGGTTGATGGCTGTGCGCCAATGGCCTCGCCAAGTCGCGTCAACTCAACGAGTCCACGGGTGATTAACGCTGTACGAGCATTAACACCAAAGCCAATTCCGTCAGACATTCCCGCACTAATCGCGATAACGTTTTTAACAGCACCACCAAGTTGTAGGCCTGTAAAGTCATCGTTTGCGTAAACACGCAAGCGCTTAGGGCTGTGCAGCAGTTCTACGAGCTCTTTAGTAAAGTGCTCATCGGTTCCTGCTACTGCAATGGCTGTTGGCATCCCCGCCGCTAACTCTTTAGCAAAGGTTGGCCCAGACAGCACAGCTAGTGGATACTTGTCACCAAGCACCTCTCGCGCCACTTCTTGAAGCAAACGGCCGGTTTCTGGCTCTAACCCTTTGGTCGCCCAAACGATACGAGAGTCGTCGCGTAGCAGCGGTTTAGCCTGCTTTAGTACCACACCAAACACATGGCTTGGCACGACAACTAACACATTGTTAGAGGCCGCTAGCGCCGTGGCAAGAGAGGCTTCAGGAATGAGTAAGTCAGGCAGTGCAATACCGGGTAAAAACTCACTATTACATCGATCACGCTTAAGGTTCTCGATATGTTCGGGCTCGTGGCCCCAAAGCAGTGTTTTATGACCGTTACTGGCTAAAGAAATAGCAAGGGCGGTGCCATAAGAGCCCGCCCCCAGTACCGTAATATCGGCTGTGTTGTTCATGCGTGATTAAGCGTTCGCTTCTTCAGCAGACTCAGGAGCCGCTTCAGCTGCAGCTTGACGCTGTTGAACGTACTGTGCAAATAGTGCGTCAAAGTTAACTGGTGCTAGGTTTAGCTGTGGGAAAGTACCACGAGCAACTAGGCTACCCACGGCTTCGCGAGCGTATGGGAATAGAACGTTAGGGCAGTATGCACCTAAAGAGTGAGCCAATTGCTGTTCAGTTAGACCACCAATCGCAAAGATACCTGCTTGTTGTACTTCACATAGGAATGCTGTTTCTTCGCCATTTTTAGCGGTAACAGTTAGAGAAAGTACCACTTCATAAACATCGTCAGCTAGCTTAGCGCTACGAGTGTCAAGGTCTAGCTTAACTTCTGGGTTCCACTCTTTTTGGAAAACAGCTGGGCTGTTTGGCGTTTCGAAAGAGATGTCTTTAGTGTAAACACGTTGAATGTTGAACTGTGGACCCTGTTGTTCGTTATTTGCTACTTCAGCCATAATTTCCTACCTAATAATTTGTTGGACTCTCCCTAAGGGAGAATCTTCTTTAGGGCTTTTGTTACTCGAGTCCTAAACTAGATCTCAGCCACCATCCCGGTTTTAGTTTTTTCTTGAACGATGGACGCATCGCTCAAGCCATTTTTTAAAGAGATGACACTCTACTCAAAGACGCCTTAAAAAAGCAATCTTTGAATGGGTATAATTAGCGCTTGGCCTTAGCCACAGGTAAATTACTTTGTTGCCACTCACCCATACCGCCTTTGAGATTATAAACAGATTCAAAACCTGCTTTTACCATCAGCTGGGCTGCTTGTGCCGAGGTCATTCCAGCATTGCATACCATTATAATGGGACTGGCTTTATACTTTTCAAGGGCTGATGCCTGATTATTTTTAATTTCTGATAACGGAACGTTAACAGCATCAACAATATGACCTTTTTTAAACTCTTCTTTTGAGCGAACATCAATCACTTTGGCGTCTTGCTTGTTAATTAACAACGTCGCTTGTTGATGATCTACGGTTTTGATTTTAGAAACACTAGACTTAAGAACGCTTACAATAAGTGCAACAAATAAACCAATCCAAGCAAGGCTAAGCATTGGGTTGGCTTTAAAAAATTCAATATATTCTTGCATAGTTTACGGCCTACTTCTGTGGCTTGAAAGACTGTCAGGGCAGAGAGTATAACCGATTGCGACATCATATTGCAGCAAGTTGTTAGCCTCTTAAGTGTCCCGCTTATTTGGCAACAGTCTAAAATGTGACAAGGTCGATGGCCTCTATCGGTGTAAATCGCTTTTTGATCTAGGGCGTCCGTAGTAATATTTAACCAATTTTAGAATTCAATCTTTGTTTTTAAACTTAAAGGTACCACCATGACGACACGCAAACGCCCATTGGCATTGCTCATCCTCGATGGCTGGGGTTACCGTGAGAATACCCATAACAATGCGGTATATCACGCCAACACACCAGTACTCGATAGACTCAACCAACAATATCCAAATAGTTTGATTTCTGGCTCAGGCCTCGACGTAGGTTTACCCGATGGACAAATGGGCAACTCTGAAGTTGGCCACATCAATATCGGCTCTGGCCGTGTGGTTTACCAGGAGTTAACTCGCATCGGCAAAGCCATTGATGACGGTGAATTTGATGCCAACCCAGCATTAGTCGCTGCCGTTGATAAAGCCATTGCCGTCAATGGTGCGGTGCACATCATGGGGTTACTCT
This sequence comes from Shewanella colwelliana ATCC 39565, assembly GCF_000518705.1. Taxonomy (GTDB): domain Bacteria; phylum Pseudomonadota; class Gammaproteobacteria; order Enterobacterales; family Shewanellaceae; genus Shewanella; species Shewanella colwelliana. Next base: position 5,833 of record NZ_JAEC01000033.1, on the reverse strand, counting down.
CTCCTGGTGGTGTTCATAGCCATGAAAGCCATATTGAAGCCATGTGCAAAATGGCTGTTAAACGTGGTGCAAAGAAGGTTTATCTGCATGCCTTCCTTGATGGGCGAGATACACCACCTCGGAGTGCAAAGTCTAGCTTGGCACACTTCAATGAAGTTTTTGCCGCTTTAGGCACAGGTCGTGTTGCCTCGCTCATTGGCCGTTACTACGCCATGGACAGAGACAACCGCTGGGATCGCGTATCTCAAGCCTATGAGCTGATCACCGAAGGGAAATCACAACATCAATATACTGATGCTGTTGATGCACTGGAGGCGGCCTATGCACGTGATGAGAATGATGAGTTTGTCGCAAGCTCTGCTATTACTGATGCTGATGGTCAGGTTGCAACGCTTAATGATAACGACAGCCTAATCTTCATGAACTTTCGTGCTGACCGCGCTCGTCAAATCACTCGTAGCTTTGTTAATCCTGACTTCGACGGTTTTGAGCGTGCAGTCACGCCTAAGATTAACTTTGTCATGCTGACAGAATATGCTGGCGATATTAATGCCGGCATTGCTTATCCATCAGTTGATTTAGTTAACACCTTGGGTGAAGTGCTACAAAACAGTGGTAAAACGCAGTTACGTATCTCTGAAACTGAAAAATATGCCCACGTCACTTTCTTCTTTAATGGTGGCAAAGAGGAGCCTTTCGAAGGCGAAGATCGGATCCTAATCCAATCGCCTAAAGTAGCGACTTATGATCTGCAACCAGAGATGAGCTCTACCGAGTTAACCGATAAGTTAGTCGCAGCGATTGAGTCAACCCAATATGACGTCATCATCTGTAATTACCCTAACGGCGACATGGTCGGGCACACTGGTAACTTTGATGCGGCAGTTAAGGCTTGTGAGGCTGTCGATACCTGTATTGGCCGCGTTGTAGAAGCTCTTGCTAAGGTCGATGGTGAGTGTTTGATCACCGCCGATCACGGTAATGCAGAGCAGATGACAGACGAGCAAACAGGCCAAGCGCATACGGCACACACCAGTGAGTTAGTACCGCTAATTTATGTTGGCCGTAAAGGTGAAATATCACCTAACGGAAGACTAAGTGATTTAGCCCCAACCATGTTAACCTTGATGGAACAATCAGTTCCGTCAGAGATGACTGGACGCTCTATTATCACGTTAAGCGAGTAATACCTCTTTGCTTTTGCGAAACTGTTTTAATAAAGCCAGCATTTTTGCTGGCTTTATCATGCTCTCTTGTACTGTTCAGGCATCAGACCTAAAACAGCGACAAACCGAGCTTGAAGCACTGCAAAAGCAGATAAGTAGTCAGCAATCGACACTCAAAAACACCAACAAACAACATGAAAGGCTCATCAGTTTACTAAAAAAAGATGAGCAAGCGATCGCAGAAGCTGCCAAGAAGGTTAACAAGACCAAGCAAGCGTTAACCGCCACTGACAATAAGCTTACAGAACTTGATAAGCGTAAAGCAGAACTAGACAAACTCAAAAAGACCCAGCAAGACACGCTCTCCAATCAACTGGCTAGCGCCTACCTAGCGGGCAACCATGATTACACTAAAATGCTGCTCAACCAACAGAGCCCGGCAACCATTGAACGCCTATTGGCTTACTACCAATACCTCAATAATGCGCGTATGGCCTCTATTAATGAACTGCAAAAAACCTTAACCGAACTAGTTTCCGTTGAAACAGCACAGCGCCAGCAAAAGAATCGCCTCAATGAATTAGTATTAAATCAGCAGCAACAAGCAAAAGCACTGAACCAAGAGCAGGCACAGCGGCAACAAACCTTAACCCAGCTAAAGCGCACGCTTAATTCCCACGGAGCAAAACTAGAGCAACTTCAAATTGAAGAGGCCAGCTTAAAGCGAGTTGTAGAGCAAGCGCTCAAGGCGATGCAAGATAGCCCAGCCATGAATGGCTTAGTTAGCAATAAAGGTTTGAGGTGGCCCACCAAAGGACGCATTAAATCTGGCTTTGGCAGCCAACGTTCGGGACAAGTGAAGTGGAAGGGCATCATGCTCTCTGCGCCAGAGGGACAAAACATCAATAGCATTGCTGACGGACAAGTGATCTATGCTGACTGGTTACGCGGCTTTGGCATGGTAATGGTGATCGATCATGGTAAAGGTTATATGAGCCTCTATGGTCATGCCCAAACATTGCTAAAGAGTGCTGGTGATGCGGTTAAAAAAAGCGAAACCATCGCACTGGTCGGACGCTCGGGTGGACAAACAGAACCTGGCCTATACTTTGAGGTAAGGCACAAGGGGCAAGCTGTCGATCCTGCGAGATACTGCAGACGTTAATACAGCCACAACCCCGTTTAAAAGGGGTTGTATATGTCTAATATTATTCGTTATCTCACCTGTATTGCCCTCGGATTAACCTTAGGTTTGTCCATCACTCTATCAGGACAAGAGAACGCAGAACGTTTCGAATCTAAACTCAATTACCCACTACTCATCGACGTAATTAATACCGTTGAAACCTACTATGTCGATAAAATAACCCAGGAAGAGTTAATCGAAGCCGCCATCGATGGCATTTTTGCTAAGCTCGACCCCTATTCAAATTTTCTCGATAAAGATGCCTTCACCGATATTCGAGATGCCAACGCTGGCGAATATTTTGGCTTTGGCATTGAGATAGCGACCGATCAAGACTATGTCACCATTATCAGCCCCTTCCCTCACTCGCCAGCGGCCAATGCGGGCATACTACCTGGCGACAAAATAGTCAAAGTAAACAACGAGTCTGTTAGCGCTAATCACCTCGACAATGTATTAAAAGAGATTAAATTTCATAGCCAAAACAATCTCGCTATCAATTTGTCACTTACTCACCATAACTCTGATGCGGTGTTTGATGTAACACTTAAACCGAGTGTTATCGACGTTAATTCTGTCAGAGCTGAGTTACTTGGTGATGGAATTGGTTATATTAAGCTCTCAAGCTTTCAAGAGGACTCCAATGAAGATCTGATTCATCAACTCACTCAATGGCAAGGACAACCCATGAATGGTTTAATATTGGATCTGCGTAATAATCCCGGAGGACTATTAGACCAAGCCATAAAAATCGCTGACCTTTTTCTTGCTAAAGGGCGAATCGTATCAACCCGTGGCCGTTTTTTCGATGCCAACTCCGACTACTTCGCTTCTCCACAAACCTTGTTTTCCAAGTTGCCATTATTAGTGCTTATCAACAAAGGGTCGGCGTCAGCCTCTGAAGTACTGGCTGCCGCCCTTCAGGAAAATGGTCGCGCAACGGTAATTGGTGAGCAGAGTTTTGGTAAAGGGACGGTGCAAAGTTTAATCCCGACCTTAATGGACGGTAACGCAATAAAGTTGACCACCGCACATTACACTACCCCAAAAGGGCGAGATATCCATAGTATTGGTATAGAGCCAGACATAAAGATAGTAACTGAAGCTGTTACTGACCTACAAAGTATGCCTATAATCGTTGAACTGTCGCCCCATGAAGATATAGCTCAAGATCACATCATCAACTCGGCTATTACATGGATAAAAACCAATAGTTAGTGAATCCAAATTCTGTGCGCTTATTACTTTTATTTGCCGTCTTATTTTCTGTCAGTCCAGTTAATGCCTCACAAGTTTCAATCATCATTGACGATATCGGATATCGTCAAACCGATGAGGCCGTACTGACCCTCCCCTCAACAATCACCTTATCGGTGTTACCTCATACGCCACTTGGACAGAACATAGCCATGAGTGCCAACAAACGTGGCCATGAAATAATGCTTCACATTCCAATGCAGGCATTAAATGGCAAAGTATTAGGACCCGGCGGGTTAACGAACCAAATGGGCGAAGTAGAATTTAAGCACACAATTAATCAGGCACTTGATAGCATCCCCTACGCGAAAGGGGTAAATAATCATATGGGTAGCCTGCTTACTCAACTCGATGAGCCGATGCAGTGGTTAATGGAGAGTTTGAAACAGCAGGACAGTTACTTTGTCGATAGCATGACAACACGATATAGCAAGGCTGCTGACACGGCTAATATGCTGGGTATACCGCTACTTAAACGACAACTATTTCTAGATAATGATGTCACTGAAGCTGCATTAGAAAAGCAATTCCAACAGCTAATTCAGCTAGCTAACGCTCAAGGAAGCGTGGTAGCAATAGCTCACCCTTATCCAGAAACAATACGGTTTCTCAACGAGAATTTACCAAGACTAGCTGAACAAGGGATAACGCTAGTGCGGACCTCCTCTCTGTTACCCTATCGTGTTGCACAACAGGAGCCCAAAAACAGCCCAACTACCACACACCTACGTTAATGAGTGAACTTATAGCTCTAATACCGGAATAGAAAGATCGGGTAGCAATGCTTTGAGCTCTTGGCGATTACTGACAATATCAGCCAATGTATAGCGATCTAGTACCGCCAAATATGCATCGACAGCCTCAGAAAGAACGCCTTTTAACTGGCAAGCAGGCGTAAAACGACAGTAAGGTTTGCTGCAATCAATTGGTGCTAATGAGTTTTCTAAAATACGAACCAACTGACCTATATTGATCTGATCAGCCGCCATTCCAAGCCTGAATCCACCACTTTTACCTCGAATGGTTTGCAAGTAACCCTCTTTCCCCAAATGATGCACAATTTTAGATACATGATTGGGCGACAGATCAAACACCTCAGTGATCTCAGCAATTCTGAACAACGCCTCTCTTTCAGGAGAAAGTGCTAAATACATTAATGTACGAATACCAAAATCTGTATAACGCGTTAACTGCATAGTGAACCTTTTAAGACTGAGTCGCTGCTTCGAGTGAAGAGATCAACCATAATGCCTCTTCATTAGTCGTACCACAAACATCTTCTGTTGCCGCAAACCGATCACATAGATCGGGGCGTTCAGGTTTGCCAAAAATTTTACAAAGATTGTCATCATTCAACTGAATACAACGCACACCAGCGGGTTTACCTTGGGGCATTCCAGGTATGGCACTAGTTATTGAAGGCGCTATACAACAAGCACCACATCCGAGACGACAGTTCATGACCAATATTATACCTCTATTTACGTAGCATGTTACCCATTCAGATCACACGCGATTGAGATTCCTTGCGAAGTAGTATGATTGGAACTGTGACCAGAATTTATCAAGCATTATCAAGATGGGCAGACACAGTGGCATTACCAGTGAACAGCTCTCAGGTGGCCTGCCTACTTGAATGGAAGCCCGCCTACCATACGAATAGGACACATGTTTACCATCCATGCACAATAGCTCCCCCTTGCTCGTGTAATTATTTCACAAGCGGGCTTTATCGACTCTCTTTACGAGAAATTAAGCACCTAGAAATGAGCGACTCTTTATTATCCCCGAAGAGGACACATGGGCGTGCCAGCAACCGAGACGCATAAATGCAGTGTCTTGGGCGAAATGGGTAAGACACGCACGTGCTAAAGTAGATAAGTAACCCGTCTCACTTAAGGGCTGTCTCACGCTAATGATCTATTATTTTAAAAGGCCCAAACGCAAAAAAGCCACCTTAATAAGGTGGCTTCTCTACTTAATTAGGCGCCTGGAAATGACCTACTCTCACATGGGGAGACCCCACACTACCATCGGCGCGATTGCGTTTCACTTCTGAGTTCGGGATGGGATCAGGTGGTGCCACAATGCTATGGTTTCCAGACAAATTTGGTAAATTTGAAAAGCTGCTCTCAATTCTGTATTTCAAGAAGCAAGAGATATTAAAATTGAATCACACTAAATCAAGTGTCTGTATTCTTTCGCTAAAGTTAACCATTAACTG
>NZ_JAEC01000032.1 GCF_000518705.1 Shewanella colwelliana ATCC 39565 | reverse complement strand
TATTATACCCACCTAGAAAAACGACGAAGGCACTTTGCAAGCAGTTGTCAGCATCTGCCATTTAGCTAGCATTTAGTCACCTCCCACTTTTGCACTCGGCCTGTCACTCAGGTCAATTTGTGATGCCTTAAACTCTGCCTTTTTGTCTTTTTTCTATCAAATCCAACCTATCAGATGCTCCGCTCGCAGCTATCTCAATGAGTGTTCTCACTTATGTTGCCTTCCCGTGTAGTGCCATAGAAGTAATCAGCAAATAATGGTGCTATGGTATTGATTGACTATGGGTGGCTTATTATCTTTTTTGTAACTCATTGAAAAATAAAGGTACTTTGTTTCCAACTAGATCTGTTGTGATCACTTATTATCTTTCAAGACTCAAAGGCTATTCACGGTTAGCTGATATTAGCTATATTTAGAATTATAATAACAAAACGTACTTATAATCATAATTATTGATAATTTTACGTAATCACTCTTGCTCCATATACTTCACTCATCGAAACGGCTGGTGAATTGAAGCGACCAACTCAGTCAAATGACGGGTTAGTTAAAGATGTCAGTCAAAACAAACGAGTTATCTCATCTCAGAGTGTGGAGCAATATTATGAAAATGAATCACGTAGGTATTATGGTTGGCGATATGGACACCGCGGTAGCGTTTTACACTAAAGCGTTAGGTCTTAACATAGTGATGGACAACACCAAAGTCATTGAAGAGCGCGAAACCGCGATTGGCAGAATGTGTATTGCCGTATTTGGCGAAGGCTTTAAAGGCTTTAATATTGCGCACCTGGTCACCACAGATGGCATAGGTGTTGAACTGTTTGAGATGAAACAACGTGCAGAGCGTCACGAAGTCGATTTCTCTCGTTTGGGGATCTTCCATTTCTGTTTGCAAACCGATGACTTTGAAGGGGCCATCGCGCGCACTGAGGAGTTTGGCGGTAAAGTGCGTATGGACATCATGCGTTACCACCCAGAAGATGATAGCAAGCAAGCGAAAATGGTTTACCTAGAAGACCCATTTGGTAACTTGTTTGAGCTTTATTCGCATACGTATCAGGAGACTTACGCTTCCGACTACGAGTAATTCATGGCTACTTAACCTCAGCAATACGGCATCTGCCGCTACTTTTCACTACTCATTGACAGCAGTCAACTACGCGGCGAAAAGCAGCGGCTTCTTTGTCTTACTATCGGCAGTAACGCCATGACGCTGCTTGGGGTTCTCGCCAGCGACTAATTATATTGGTTTGGCTAGTTATCTAAAGCATTAAGAAAGCGACCATCTGGTTGCTTTTTTGTTGGGCGCGACTAATTGGTTGTGGTTGCATCTGGGTTGGTTAGCCAGCAAAATCTAAAGTTATCGCCAGCGTCTACCATGGTTAACGTTTTACTAAAAAGGCTTACGCAGCGCTAACAGCAAATGCAAAAGGAACAGGAACAGACAATTATGCAGCAAGGGTTTCCTATTACCATCACGGCCGATAGCCAGTTTTCCAGTTCGCTTAAGCCATTGTTGGCCCAGCTTGAGATGTGGCTCAATTTTCAGGCCCTAAAAGCAGACTGGTACAGTAATGAAGATTTCATCTTGTCTTTCGACTTTATCTTGGTGAGATCGTTAGCAGAGAAAGCCGAGCATTTGACGAGCGCACCGGCGGACACTCAGGTGAAGAATGAAAAGGGTGAAGAAAGCGCTGCGGACGCTCTTGCAAAACGCTGGGTGGTAGAGCCAGGCTATGCCTACCAAAATGATAGCAGCAAGCTAACGACCACGGCTTTTATCGCAGTCGATGATTTGGTTCAAGGTGGCGTTGGTATAGAGCAGGGGATAAAGGCGAGACTAATAGCAGTGGTGAATGCTGTTGGCCAGCAGCACTGTCTTATCGCTTTATCTGAATAGTGGCTACTAAACCTCGATAGCGGTATGAGATCTTGTTTTCATTATCTTTCCTTAGATTAACGTGGGCTAAATCCATTAGCCCAGTTCATGAGTTATTTGTTTCGATAAGGTGGTGAGCAGATCTATTCTGCTGGTGCTGCGTCGACCTGCATCCAATCGACGGTGACGCCAGCTTGTTCAAACATATCTTGGCTAACTTTAATCTTATCGCCCCAGCGCGATAAAAAGTCTTCGCTAGGCTGTGGGCTGTGGACAGCGCGCAAACCAGTTTGAATGATTTTGGCGGCGCAGTTAGGGCAGGGGAAGTGAGTCACCCAGATCTCGCAGCTACTGAGGTCGCGTTTGGCATGGAGAATGGCATTCTCTTCGGCGTGCAAGGTCTTAAGTAGTTTCATCTCACGATTATCGGTTTCAGCACTATCAGAGATACCATGTGGATAGCCGTTAAAACCTAAAGAGACGATGCGATTGTTCTCAGTGATCACTGCACCCACTTGGGTGGAGGGATCTTTACTCCAAGATGCGACGAGCTCTGCCATCTGTAAAAAACGTATCGCCCATTTTGTCATCATGTCGTTGGCGCTCCTATGCGGTATTTATCACTTCATCTAGGCGCTATTCTCTATGGAGAACAGTGAGAAAGCAACCTCGAAATAGCATGGGGTAGTGATTGCTTTTGCCTGCCAGAGGTTGAATTCTCAATTCGTGCTTACGTTAAATAGTGGCCTGATTAATATGTTGTGAGGCCTTAGTCGCAACAAGCGGCTTTAAGCTGGTGTGGATGCTGCTGCGCACCTTATCGATATGGTAACTGCGCTGGGCGCTAAAGCGTATCAGTGGTAGCTCGGCAGTGAGGCAGGCGTCGGTGATCAGTTGGTCGCGTTGCTGCCTGTTAGCGCGTTGATGGCTGTTGTCGTCAAGTTCAATCGCGGCCACTACGTTCAGGCTCTCTTTGTCACACAGCAGGTAGTCAAAATGTTTGGCGGATATTCTATTAAAGGCTCCCTGCCAGTGTTGGCGGCTCATGCCTTTTTGGGGCGTGATCACATCTGCGATACGCACTTTGCCAAATACGCGATACTGGTCACCAATCGCTTGGTCTAGCACCCCAAGAAACGAGCGTTCGGCAGGCGAAAATAGCGCCTTGTGCTTGCGATAAGTGTAGCTGTTGTCATTGCTGGGGCTGATTAGTCGGGCGATAAATGGAACAATAAGCATAATCGCCAAACCAAGGGCGATTAATATCAATTGAACTAAATCCATATTGCATCCTTGCGATGAGGTAATGTGTATTGGCTGTAGCATCCTTTGCTAGTGCCAACAAGAATAGGCCGAGTTTGGCTATTTTTCAATAGCTAGAATTTTAAGCTTCTGTAAGGGGGACTGATGTGGGGTACGATGGATAACAGTATGACGCTGGGGCAAAAAATACCACTGATGGTAATCAGTGGTATTGTTCATTTTAGACTTTGTGCCGAGCTTAGCATTTCCGGAAACCGCAAATTGTGGTGTGTGGCTTTCGAGTTACTTGGCTGTGTCTGGCAAGGTGCCAGGTAGTAGCTCAAATGCCATGGTGAAGGTCACTAATGAACTCATTAGATCGTTAATCACCTGGCTGTCGCCCTCCATTTTCACTTTGCCCGCTTTAATTTTGTCATCAAAGCTGTGCGCACCCATCATCACATCATTAAGCTCACTTTAATTAAGTCAATTACAATATAGTGGGTCGCTGGGTAAAGCACGCTAAATTTATTCATAACGACTATGGTTCTGTGAGGTGAGCGATTTAGTAGACATACAGGGTCTTCGATTTTGGGCCTTTTATTTTATTAATGTGAACTACACACCTATATTTCAGCGAACACTTGTACGCATAATGTGTGGCCTAATATTTATCAAAAGTCTCAAGCAGCTTTTGATTAGTGGTTTTATTTGTGTATGACACAGGAGTTTGTAATGCCGCAGAATCACGCCCCATTTTCGCAGTATATAGACGTGCAATGTTCGCAGTGCGCTCAGAGGATCGGTTTTAATGTGGCGATCTGCCCCCAATGCCATGCGGGCCAAGGATTAGAAGCGCTTGCTGGCATCGACCCTAACGTGCACATTAAAAACCAAACCCTCACAATTTGGTTTGGCTTGTTATTTGGGGTGTTCGGCTTACATCAATTCTATTTAGGCCATTATGTAAAGGGCAGTATGTACTTGGTATTTTGTTGGACATTAGTGCCGATGATTGTTGGTTGGGTTGATGCGGCGCGCACCTTGAGCATGAGCTCGTTTAAGTTTAACCAGCGCTATAGCCGCCGTGTGGCTCTGGTCAACTAATCACTGATAGGCACTTTTGGGGAGCTTTTGCCACAGGTGGCATAGTTTTCTGGGGTGCAAAGTTTCATTGGTGTGTAGATGACTGGGTCATAGGCTTGCTGCGTGACGATTTTATGTAGGGTAAGAATAGCTTGTCTACCCATTTCATACGGGTTTTGCCCCACGTTGATATGGGCGAGACGGTCTTTTAGTAGGGTTAATTGGTGTGGAGCGGCATCAGAGATCACGACCACCACCTCGTTATTATCAAGTTTGGCTTGGTAGGGGGCAATCATTTTACGGTAGAGGTCTGCGTCGTTTTGTGGCCATCCTCCTACAGCAACAAAAGAATTCGCTTTGGTTGGTTTACCTCTCATTACCGATTCCATTTGCTTAACGGCCTGAGTTAACTGGTCAAAATTGGAAAATGGTTCTCTTACTTCAGTCCAACCATTGTCGTTGTTAAGTTGTTCACCAGGCGGTGCGTCGTAGGTTTTCGCTGAGAGTTCTGAGCGTATACCCATGATTCTTAAATTTAAATTGGGTGAGTCAGGTCTACCTGTTTGAATGATCAATGTACCACCATTGGGCCTCAATGTTTTTAGCTGTACACCCAGGGCCTTGCCAAACTCAAAGTTGTCGGTACCTATGTAGGCTAAACGAAGATGTTCATGTTTGGCTTGGGTGAGGGCATCAAAATCAGAATCATAGGTAACGATAGGTATGCCCGCTTGTTGCGCTTTCTTGAGCGAGTTCTCTGCTAAAAATTTTGATTGGGTGACAGCCACTGCGATACCATCAATACCTTCACTGATAAGCTGTTCGATGATTTGATCTTGGGTTCTGACGCTCGCAATTTCTGGGCCGCGATAGATGCATTGTACCCCTTCTATTTGAGCTGCTGCGTCTTGGCAGCCTTTGTTACTTTGGATAAAAAATGCGCCGTGAAATTTTGGCACAACCGCAAACCTAAGTGTTTTTGCACTCACGGAAAACGTAGTAAATAAGCTAAATGCGATAAGTATGATGAGTGTTCTTGTCACACGTCTCTCCTAAAAAAGTAACCCCATTTTTGAGTCACACTTTGAGAACAATGTTGCAACACTAAGGTAGCAAAGTCACTAGATTAAAGATACGCGCGTTCTCCCATTTCTCGTAACACATCGCCCGTCATTTACAGTGAGGCTAAGGATGTTACTGCGGCTATATTGTAGGTCATGAAGATAAGGTTAGGTACTATTGCGTATGATTATTCCGGGCGTTAGTTGCAATATGAGCAATTAAGTTTCAACTATACTCAAGCGACGTGATGGTTTTGGCTAATTCTCGATGATATCCAGCAAAAAGGTTGTCAGTTATTTGTTTCTTTTTTACTTAGTTTGCTTGCCAGTTGAAGGCGGGATTGAGCTTAGGTTGTTGACCTGGGAAGGCTATGCGCCAGCAGCACAGGTAGAGCGTTTTAAGGCATTGATAAAAGAAAAATACGATGAAGATTTAGAGTTTAAAATCTCCTATGTCTCTTCATCGGAGGAGTATTTCTATCAGTTAAGAAGAAAGCGAGTGGATATCCTGACACCCAGTCATAACATCATCAAGGATGATCGATTTAATTTGATTGAGAAAGGACTGTTGTTGGCTATAAACCTTGATAACATTCCTAATTACTTCAAGCTATTACCATCATTGCAGTGGGCTGATTATTGCACCGTTGACGCAAACGTTTACTCGGTGGCATTGGCTCATGGTCCCTATGGGCTGGCTTATAATGTAGATAAAGTTCAACCCGCACCAACCTCATGGAATGTGCTGTGGGATGAACAGATGAAACAGCAATACTCTCTCAGCTCAGATTACTACGAGGTCAATGTTTATATTACGGCGTTGGCGTTGGGCTTTGATCCGCAAGATATTGCTAACATAGACAAACTGCGTAGTGAGGAGGTATTGAATAAGTTAACCGCACTAATTAAGAATGCCAGCGGCTTGTGGGAAGGTGTAGACAAGCCCGAAGACCTTGAGGATAACAAGTTGGCGGCTGCTTGGGGGTTCTCATTCCCTGGACTAAAAAAGCAGGGGCAGCACTGGAAGATAGCTCAACCTAAAGAGGGCACCACCGGTTGGGTTGATGGTCATGCTTTGAGTTATACACTTGAAGGTAAACCGCGGCTAAAACGTATTGCTGAAGAGTGGATTAATTTCACTATAGGGGAGCAATTTCAGTGGCAAGCAATTGTAAACGGCATAGGGAGTGAGCCTGTTAACCTTTATATTAGCGAAAATTTGAGTGCAGAGCAGCGAGCAGGTTTACCCAACTTCGAACAGCAATTTATTACCGATAATCGGATTTTATGGCCGATCTTGAGTCGACGTCAGCGCAATGTGATTGAGCAGCTATGGGAGAAGGCATTAGAAAGGGCGAAGTGACCGCTTTTATGGCAATCTCCATTTTGCTGTGTTTGCTTCACAACGAGTCGCTCTATGAAGCGCTGAATTATATGTAGACTCATCGTTTACTCAGCTGGAGGGCTCACAAAGTCAGGCACTTGCAGCACACGGTCTTGCCAGCGCTTAAATACGGCCGCGTATAAAAACTCAATGAACACCCGGTATTTACGGGGCAGATAAGCGCGCTGTGGAAAACTCACAGTGACCTTGGTTTGCAGCATTGGGTAATCTTCTAATACGGGTATTAAGAGTTTTTTTTCTAACGCTTCTTGGGCAATAAGGCTGGGCACAGCGGTGATACCTAACCCTTCAATAGCGGCTTCTCGCGCTAAAGTGACATTGTTTACCGTGAGTTGTGCTTTGGGCTCCATCGCCACCCACTGCTTACCATCAAAGATTTTCCAGCTACCATCGATATGTGCCGATTGCAGCTTAATCGCGGTATGTTGGGCAAGGTCTTGCGGTACCGTTGGGGTGCCATGTTTAGCCAAGTATGTTGGGCTAGCCATCAATGCTTTATGGGCATTGACTATTTCGTATTGCTGTAGCCTCGCGTCATTGCTTTCAGTGATTTGAAAAAGTATATCAATCCCTTCCTCTATGACATCCACTTTACGGTTGGTCAGCTCGGCGTCGATAGTGATGTCGGGATAAGCCGCTAAGAATTGCGCAAAAATACGGCCCAAAAATAACTGGCCCAGTTCAATGGGGCAGACAATTTTTAGGTTGCCTTTGATGATCTCCTGATTGGCACTGAGCTGGTCTTCTGCGTTTTGTAAGTCGACCAAAATTTTACTGATCCGGTTGTAATAGCTCGACCCCGCCTCGGTAAGCTTTAGTGCTCTCGTGGTGCGAAACAGCAATTGCGCTCCGGCATCCGCTTCCAGTTCGGCGACCTTTCTACTGACGGTTGCTTTGGTGATGCCCAGTGCTTTGGCGGCACCTGTAAAGCTACCTTGTTCAACCACTTGCGCGAAAATTTGTACCTGATTGAGATCCATGATTGTTACACCTGTGAAACAGTTGGTTGAATTTTAGCTATCTAATAAACCTGGTGAGACAGTAGTACAATAGGTTTAACAAATCTAGGAGTCAAATATGTCCAAAAGTAAAATGGTGTTTGTTGTCCCTGTACTGTTCGCTGCGGTGATTGGAATGGGCTATTACTGGTGGACGCTAGTCAGGTTTACCGAATCGACTGACAACGCCTATGTTGAAAACGACATCTCTAATATTAGCGTCAAAGTGCCGGGGTATGTGGTGTTGGCTAATGTGAGCGATAATCAACATGTTGAGGCTGGACAGTTATTAGCGCAGCTTGAAGATAGTCAATTCGTGGCGAAAGTGAGCCAGAGTGAAGCAATATTGGCAAGCGCTAAGGCGAACTTGCAAACCTTAGCCGCTAAGGTCGATCTGCAGCAAGCGCTAATAAGCCAAGCACGCTCTGGCGTAGTAGCCGCGGTTTCTGACAGGGTTCGAGCACAACAGCAGTTGAGCCGAGCACAAAAGCTGAAAGCCAGTAACTATAGTTCTCAAGATGATGTCGATGAGTTGCAAGCTGGGTTTGACTCAGCTAATGCGCATTTAGATGAAGCTAAAGCGCAGTTAGTCGCTAAGGAGCGTGAATTAGCGGTGTTTAATGCGCAACTGACACAAGCCGACTCTGACGTAGATCAAGCCACAGCAAGCCTGACATTGGCCAACATTCAACTTAACGATACCAGGGTCACCGCGCCTTTTTCTGGCATCATAGGTAAGCGTGGTGCAAAGGTTGGACAGTATGTGCAACCAGGCCAAGCGTTATACAGTTTGGTTCCGGATGGGGCTGTGTGGATCACCGCGAACTTTAAAGAGACGCAGATCCAGCATATGCAGCCTGGCCAGCCGGTGCAGGTTAGTCTCGATGCGTTTCCCGACCAAACCTTTACAGGTGTTATCGATAGTCTGTCACCGGCTTCCGGCTCCAAATTTAGTTTATTGCCGGCTGAAAATGCCACCGGAAACTTTACTAAAATTGTACAACGTATTCCGGTACGTATTCGTTTGCCGCTGAAAGAGCAAGGCGCTGATGCCGCAAGAGTTGTCCCCGGATTAAGTGCGGTGGTGGATGTTGATACTTCTGTGGCTGAAGTGTCGACCTTGACGGCTAACTTGAGTCGCTAGGATGAGCACTCTTAGCAGTACCAATAACTCAATGGGAAACGCATCGGCACTTGATGCTGGAAGTCGAGACGTTACTTCGCAAGTGGTTAAACCGCAAGGGTTCGAGCGGGGCAGTCGCCGAGCTTGGATTGCGGTGTTTGGTGGCCTAATTGGTGCCTTTATGGCGATTCTGGATATTCAGATCACCAATGCGTCGATGAAAGAGATCCAAGGCAGCCTCGGGGCCACATTAGAAGAGGGCAGTTGGATAGCAACCGCTTATTTAGTGGCTGAGATGATAGCGATTCCACTATCTGGCTGGTTAAGCACAGGGTTATCGACACGTCGTTACCTATTGTGGACAACCTCTGCCTTTATTATTGCCTCGGTGCTGTGTTCATTGTCTTGGAACCTTGAGTCGATGATCGCCTTCAGGGCTCTGCAAGGCTTCTTTGGCGGCGCGTTAATTCCTTTAGCTTTTCGACTGATCCTAGAGTTCTTACCCGATGATAAGCGTGCCATTGGTATGGCGCTGTTTGGGGTCACAGCCACCTTTGCCCCCTCAATTGGCCCAACATTGGGTGGTTGGTTAACCGAGCAATTTAGCTGGCATTATCTGTTTTACATTAATGTGCCACCAGGTCTGTTGGTGATGGCAATGCTGGCCTACGGGTTAGAGAAAAAGCCAGTTTTGTGGGACAAGCTTAAAAATGTAGATCTGGCGGGTATTGTCACCATGGCACTAGGGATGGGGTGTTTAGAGGTGGTGCTTGAGGAGGGCAATCGTAAGGATTGGTTTGGTTCAGACTTGATTCGTCATTTAGCCATTATCGCTGCCGTGAATATTGCACTATTTATTTGGATAGAGCTGCGCCATCGAACCCCACTGGTCAACTTGCGACTGCTTGGGCAACGCGACTTTGCTATTTCCACTTTGGCCTATTTTCTATTGGGTATGGGCTTGTTTGGCGCGATTTACATGATCCCACTTTATCTGTCGC
Source organism: Shewanella colwelliana ATCC 39565 (assembly GCF_000518705.1). Lineage (GTDB taxonomy): Bacteria > Pseudomonadota > Gammaproteobacteria > Enterobacterales > Shewanellaceae > Shewanella > Shewanella colwelliana. The sequence continues at coordinate 48,099 of NZ_JAEC01000032.1, read as the reverse complement.
AGATACATAATTACAACCCGTTAGAAATTGGGGAGGTGATCATGTGGATGGGTTTTCCCCAACTCTTAGTCTTGCCATTTGTTCCCAAGCTGATGAAGCATTTCGATGGGCGCTATCTGGCCGCGTTTGGCTTTTCGATGTTCGCGCTTAGTTATTACATGAATAGTCATATGACCGCAGATTTTGCTGGCCAGCAGATGATTGCTTCGCAAATTATAAGGGCCTTGGGGCAGCCGTTTATTTTAGTGCCCATTGGCATACTAGCGACCATGCATATTAAAGCGGAAGAGAATGCCTCTGCCTCGACCGTGTTGAACGTGATGCGAAATCTTGGTGGCGCTTGTGGTATTGCACTGGTGGCAACACTGACCGATAACTTAGCGCGTACCCATCTGGCACGTTTAAAGGAGTCTATTCCTGCGGTGAGTAGTTATGCCCAAGATTACTTGGCGCAAAGTGCCAGTATGCTGCAGTCTGCGGGATCTGACCCCATTACTGCCAATGCTCAGGCACAAGCCTTATTGGGACAAACGATGACGCAGCAAGCCTATATTCAAGCCTACAACGATGTGTTTTTGATTATGGGCGGGCTATTGCTGATCGCTGTGGTGGCTGTGCTGTCGATTCGTAAGCCTAAGTCTGGGTAAAAACGCATTAAAAAGGCGAACACATAGGTTCGCCTTTTTAGACTTTAAGGACCATTTGTCTTAACGGTAAAACGCTTCAACGGTGCCTTTAACGGTCAAGAGTAGTGGTTGTCCACGACGGTCTAAGGATTTTGAAGGGACTTTGACCCAACCTTCACTGATGCAATACTCTTCCACATCAAAACGTTCTTTGCCATTAACGCGAATACCAATGTCGTGTTCAAAAATGGCAGCCACATGATGTGGGCTACGTGGATTAACTGAAAGGCGATCCGGTAAGGCTGGTTGTGATGTTGTGTCGTTCATGCTCGTTGTCTGTAGTGAATAAAGCGTGCGTCATTGTAGGTAATACTGCGCTGAGGCTCAAGAAATTAACGTGGCTAGCTCAGCAAAAGTTAGCCTTATAGAGACGGCACCAAGTTTGAGGCATAAACGATCGTTATATCATTTCACCCACCAAACAGAAGATCGCTACGATTAGGTAGCCACAATTGATGCTTTGTCATTACTTTACTGAACATCTTACTTTGCAAGTAGCGGTTAAGCCATTGGCGAACATGGGGATAAGGAGCTTGCAGATACCATTGGCGCTCGACGCGGGCAAATTGGCGGATAAATGGTAGCAAGGCGATGTCGGCAAGGCTCTCTCTATCGGCCAACAGGTATTGATGCGCCGTTAATAATTGCTCCAGTTGAGCGATATAGACTTCACAAGCTTGGCGACATTCGATGATATTCGTTTCGCTGTAGCGTTTAGCACATTTATAGTTTTCTAAGTAGCGCTTGAACTCATTATCAAATCGATAGATTAAGGTTTGCATGCTCGCTAGCATCTCATCATCACCCGAGCACAACAGATCGTCGGGATCGCTCATGCTAAGCGCCCACAACATCACTTCAAAGCTCTCTTCTATCACAGTGCCATTTGGGGTGACCAATACGGGGACTGTGCCTTTAGGTGATACGACTAACATCTCGGTGGGTTTGTCTTTTAATACGATGTCACGCAACAGTACTGGCTGCTGAGATTTATAAATTGCGATTCTAGCACGCATGGCAAAGGGGCAGTTTCTTAGGGAATAGATGATAGGTAAATTATTATTTTTATTCATTTTATAGACTATTCCTAGGTGACTTATTTACGAGTTTGCTAATGTTTAATCTACTTTAGCGATATTAATAGGCAAAATATACGGGTACCATTCCCGCTTTAATGTTTACAGAGACCTGCTTACCGTGATGAAACCCAAGATTGAATTATTAGCGCCGGGTGGCGACATTGATGCTATTAAAGCCGCCATTATTGCAGGTGCAGACGCCGTGTATTGTGGTTTGGATACCTTTAATGCCCGCAATCGCGCCGCTAATATTTCATTCGATCAACTTGTGGGGATCATCAGACTTGCCCATCAATATGATTGTCGAATTTTCTTAACCCTCAATATTGTCATCTTAGAGCAAGAGTTTAAAACCATATTTAAACTTTTAAATAAGTTGGTTAATACCACGCTAGATGGTGTGATTGTACAAGATCTGGGCTTACTGTATGTATTGCGTAACTATTTTCCGACCCTTGATATTCATGCATCGACGCAGCTAACAACTCACAATGCGGGGCAAATTCCATTTTTGAAAGCACTGGGTGCCAGCCGGGTAAACCTGTCGCGAGAGCTTAATTTGCGGGAGATCACGGCATTAGCCAAAGTGGGGCAGGAGCATGACACCTTATTAGAGGTGTTTGTGCATGGATCATTATGTGTCGCATTTTCGGGTCTTTGCTATTCAACGTCGGCCAGTGCAGGTAACTCTGGTAATCGTGGGCGTTGCAGCCAAGCGTGCCGCGAAGAGTATGAAACGACCGAGTCAGGGCATAATTTTCCATTAAATATCAAAGATAACTCTGCATTTTTCGACTTACCCGCATTGATTGATGCTGGGGTCTACTCCTTTAAAGTGGAAGGCCGTATTAAAGGGGCTAGCTATGTTCATACTGTGATTGATAGCTTTCGTAAGCAGATTGATGGTTATGTTGAAACTGGCGAGCTCACCCAAGATGGTGAGCGCTTATATAAGGTATTTAACCGCGATTTTACTAATGCGTTTTTGCGTGGTGATTTAAACCAGTCGATGTTTATCGATAATCCCCGTGATAATTCTAAAAATCATTTGGTTGATAGGCTCAAAGCCGAAAAAGGCGAGTCGATCTCTGTGGTACAGATCCACGATGCTAAGCAGCAATTGCAGTTAGACAAACAGGAAATCAATGCCTCAGTGGATGAAAAAATTGCCCACTTGAGTATCGATAAAATAAAGCTTCGTTTGTGCTTTGCCAGTGAACAAGGTGAGCCGCTACGTTTAACCGTGACAACCGAGCAAAGTGATAGTCTTGTGGCTGGAGACGAAGCCAGTACTAGAACGGTAACCAAGTGCTTTAGTTCCACAAGCCTGATGCGACCGAGTGAAGAGTTAAGTGTTGATAAGGAAGCGATTGAAAAACGCTTTAAAAACATCAATAACGCCAACTATGAATTGATGGAGCTTGATACTGAGCAGCTAACCAATGGCTTAAGTATTCCATATCGCGAAATTACTACGCTTAAAAATGCGCTGCTTGCTTATTTGAACCATGATGTTGCTGTGATTGCTGAAGTGCCATTACCTAAGCTTGAACACTCCCCTAAGCCTGCGGGACAAGCGATAGAGCTGTCACTACTGATATGTGATGAGGAGGATGTCGCCCTGGCGGATGTGACTGATGGTGATATCTACTTTAAGCTACCCGATGCCTATAAGCGTGGCTGTACTAAGTATGTCGATTTCTTGTTGCAAAACCCTAGGTTAATTCCTTGGTTCCCGCCAGTGCTAATTGGCAAGGACTTTGACGTTGCGCTAAATATTTTGCAGCAAGTAAAGCCAAAGCTGATTGTTACTAATAACACAGGTATTGCCTACCATGCACAGCAACTGGGCATAAAATGGCTTGCTGGACCATTCTTAAATACCACTAACTCCTTTGCGTTACTGGCACTCAAGCAAGGATTTGAATGCGGTGGCGCCTTTATTTCGAATGAGATAAATAGGCAGCAAATTAAGCAGATAGCAAGGCCTGATAACTTTAAAATGCTCTATAGCATCTATCACCCGATTTTATTGATGGCCAGTCGTCAGTGTTTCTTTCAGCAGAGCGTGGGGTGTGAAAAACCTCGTATCGATAATGGCTGTATGTTGTCGTGCGATAAGTCGACCAGCATTAAAAACCTCAAAGGCGATTCGTTTGCTATCGATAAGCAAAAAGCGGGTTACCCAAGCATTTATAACCAAGATCAGTTTTTAAATACGGACATTATTGATGATCTAGGTGAGATGTTTGATGGCTTTATGATTGATTTGACTAATATTGGTGCGGGTGACAGACAGTCACCAGACAAAGTTGAGTTAATTAAGCAGTTCGACGCCCTGCTTAATGGCAACCGTGAAGCCAGCGTTATGCTGGAGCGATTAGTGCCAGAGTCGACCTCGTTGCAATACCAAAACGGCCTGTAAACTGCTGTAACGCCATAGTTAACCACTGAGGCGTTGCTGACAATCAGTTATGGTTGTCAGCAATTTCGCTACCATTGAGACTATTTTATTGGTGCAACACTTCAAGTTGTTTGTTAAAGAATGTTATATCTTTGCTTAAGTCATATTGTTTGACGGCACTTGCACATAGTGACGCGTTTTATCGCACTCTTTTTGATAACCTTCAATTTACATCTATTGGCTAACTGGGCGTGTTGATCGCTTTTTTATGTTGGCTAACTTCAGCGCAATGTCATTAAGCATCGATATTTCGATTTCATAGCCAAAATCGTTCGATTCCACACTACTTTGCTGGGCCGGAGTTGTTTCATCAATTAGCTTCTGCAGTATGTTAAGTACAGTCTGGAGTTGCAGAATATGTTGGCTGCGCCAGCTCCACATTGGCGACTCTTGAATCAAAATCATGCGAGAGTCTCTACTGTGTAGGCGTTGTAATAATTCAACCAAGATGCTGATTGAGTAGGGTTTACCCAAAGGGAGATGGTTTGATAATGCGAGTAACCAGCTGTCGGGCTGCTCAGCTATGGAAAGAAAAAACCTTTGCCACTGGCCTGTCTGTTCAATCTGGTCGAGTAGCTCGGCAGGGGCGCAGCCAAAGTCATATGTCGCTGTGCTTTGCACTTGTAGGTGTCCATAGCCATCGCTGTGGTAAATCTCCTCTTCGAATTGATGTGCTAGTAGTTGATTGATGGCATCCATTTGATGTTTTCCTTAATCATGAGGGGCACTTTGGGCGCAGCGAATCCATTTAGTGTTTTTGAATTATCATCTTATATTCAGCGTAAGGATAGCCAAAAACTTCGATGCTAAAGAAGGTTTGCCTCGCTTCAATTTCAATCACCTGAAATGTTTTGTCTGCAGTTGGTAATACCTTTAATCCCTCACCTGAAATGGTAAAACCTGGTTGCTCCACTGGTTCAATTAAAGATACTGAAAATTGATCACCAGCAAAACCGAGGACATTAATATAGGTTTGATGTTCGCCGCCAATCTTACCTTTTAACTGACATGTTTGGTTATTGCGTTGAAACTCGAGATAGTTAAAGTCACGACTGGCTTCTTGTTGTGTGTGAATAACGTTGCCATGGCAAGTAGGGTCAAACACAACCACAGGGGATGCGTTGACCATTGTCATTGGTAACATTGAGCAAGCCAGTGCACTGGCGAGAGTGATGCAAAATGAGTTGTGCATGAGTCATTTTTTTCTGTGATAAAAGCACATTGCTTAAGGTGACGGATGGCGCTGTTTTAAGCGGTAAAAACCAAATTATCCCCGTCACATATTTATACTCACCAATACAAGAAAACGCCCTGCTTTGTCAGGGCGTTTCGGATTGCAGCACTAAGCTGTCTGTATCGACTTAGTTGTTTGTATTGTTATGGCTATGGTAGCTAATATGCTGATGGAACCTAACAATTAGGCTTTCTCGTGTTTTATCGAATGCGAGTGCCGATGTGAAACCCTTGAGGGCATCTTCTACTTGATTCATAAAGCGGCCAAAGCCTGCATCTTTACAATCTTTTTTGCCTGCGACTATGGTAAAGCTGACCATCTCGACTAAGTGCTTACCATCCCAATGGCTGACAAATTGTTGTTCTTCTAGGTTAGGGTCAAACCCCAGCATTTGTACCTCATCCGTACCTTCAACTTGATCGTATTTACTGTTACGTACAAGCGGTGTTAAGCCGTTAGCCACCATAGCAATGCGTTTGAGCTGCTTCGCCGACGCGGCTTGGACAAAGGCATCTTCCAGCTTTTGATACAGGGGAGTGAAGTCGGTGGTGTGCTCGGGCAGTATTGCCTGCTTGAGGGTGCGGCTTAATGGAAGTTTAACCGTGACATAGCAGATTGAACCATGGTCTTCTGGGATCGGGCAGTTTCTTGCTTTATACCTGCGACCGATAGCGCGTAGCTTATAGCCATAGGTTTCTTTGTTGCCTTTTGCTTTAGCAAATAGATCATAAGAGAGGTGTTGATGATCGCGAATTTTGATCGTCAGCTCGGTTTCTGGCAGCTGTGGTACGAGTTTGGCAACGAAGTCTTGTACCTTAGTGTGGAAGCTAGCCGAATTACTGCGGATCTCATCACCTGTCGCCAAGAACACGATGCGGATTTTGCGAGCACGATAATCATCCTGACTATGTAGGGTTTGTGCCTCATGGTACTCAGGATTGTAGAAAAAGATGATCTGCTCAGCCGTGGGGAAACAGTAGGCTTCAGTATGGAAACGAACAACGGGGAGTTTGTCGTTAGTGATCACATGGATGTTACGAACATCTTCTTGATCTGCAAGATTAAAAATCTCACGGCTGAGTGTCTTATAACAGGTTTTGTAGTCTGGGTAATGAGCCAGTAACGCGTCAGTTACTTTTATTTCCGCCGTGATGTATTGGTTACTGCGAACGTCCTTGGGTATGTACACTTTTTGCTGATGGCTAAGGGACATAAATACTCCTTGAGATAAGTTAACCATTTGTAGCCTAGTGCAGATGATAGCGATTAATTCTGACAGAAATGCTGCGATAGAACACACTTTAGTACCTGCTAGTTACATAATACCGTTTGAATATGAGTTATTGCTTAAAATGGCAGGTGCTAATGCCAGTTAATAAAGAGATAAAACAGTCATAGCGTATAAAATTGCAGCTTAGTTTGAGCGGGATTCTTCACTTGTTTTTTTAGCTTCTGACTGAAAAAATGGCGGCTACGATTTTTAACCCTTAGCCTCAGAGTTGGCCTAGCAATGAATGAAGCGATTACCGTACCGCTGCCCTCGCTTATCCATCGCATCGGTCGGGAGCAGGTTAAGCAAGCTCAAATCATGGCACTGCAAAATTACTGCACCCTTAAGCGTGTACGTCGCTCTAGGCATTGGCAGCTTGTGGGCGGAGCTGTTGATGTTCAATCTTTTGCTGCGCAGTTGCAGAGGGCGCACAATGCAGACATGGGTTACCTAGTGAGAAAGTTAACGGCCGCGTTATTGCAGCATGCAGATAAGCTTGAACCCTTAGCCGCTAAGCTTGCTCGCCTTATTGAGCGCTATCCTAATATTACGTTGGCAGAACTTATGGATGTGACTCAATGTACGCTAGCACAAGCCAGGGAAGCACGTTTTAATGCCGAGGCTTGGTAGTCGGTGTTTTTAAATATGTTTGCTACCTAGGTGTTGGGCACGATTTACATCAGGATAAGCATGCGATCTGCAGATAAATAGTTTTAAAATCTGGCGTTTAGCAACTAAGGCAATACGGCTACCTTAGTTGCTAATTAACTTAGAGTTTTGTGCTGGCCAGCTTTATACCGAAACCAAGAAATATTCCACCAGTGAGGTATCTAATGGCCTTTGCCGCTTTAACGTGATTAAGCAAGGCTTTAAACTTCTGCGCCAGCATAATAACCACTAAAAACCAGCTTGAAACCACAACTGATTGAATCCCACCTAACAGTAAACTGTCGCTCACAACCGACTCTACTGACACAAATTGTGGAAAAATAGATAGGTAAAAAAGGATGATTTTGGGATTAAGCATATTCGTTAAAAAGCCCTTTGTGAAATGGCTTAATAACGAGGAATATCTCTTATCTGTTTGTTCAGTTTCTCGGTTATCGGTGGGTAACATCGCTATAGCCTGAGTGGTTAAGCCTGCTCTGATACTGCTTATCCCTAAATAGGTCAGATAGGCCATCCCGACATATTTGAGCATTAAAAATGCCCAGCTTGATTGGCTTAGTATAAGGCTTAACCCTTGAGCTGAAATAAAGGCATGCACCATAAAACCACTGCTGACACCTAATATATTACTGAAGGCCAAGGTACGACTACGGGTGAGCGCCGTAAATAGCACCAAAAGCGCGTTAGGGCCGGGGACAATAGCGATTAAAAATACAATTCCTGCAAACACAATAAGTGTGTCAATGTTCATAATGAATCCTCGAGAAGCTCTCATGACCTTCTCTAAAAAAATGCACAGATAGTCAAGCTGTAGCGAGTGCATGGCACTATCGTTACAGAGTCTTGTCTTTAAACTTGTGGATTAGCTATCGATTAGCTAAATAAGCTGAATTAGCCCTGAGGTGGGCAGCGGTTAGCTCGAATACAAGTCGTGCATGACGTCATTATGATTCCTTTAAAAACGAAGTCTTTAGTCTGGCATTGCACAATATATCGGCAATGCTTGTTTTGCAAACATAAATATTAGTCTTTTAGCTGGCAGGATATGGAATACATTGCCTGCTGCAGCTTAAGGGCTGTTGGACAAGCTCTTTAAGAGGACGATTAATCCCGCACACAGGTTAACCCATAAGCGATACTATCGACTGAGTGTGCTGTGACTGCTCAAGTTCATTGCACCATTGGTGTCATCGACTTTCTGGGAGGCGCTAGGCAAGGTCCGCGTATTGGCGACCGAAACGTGCTGCCATTTTTGAACCACTCGTGCAAATGCCCCACGTGTTGATAAGTTCAAAATTGACTGGTTAACCTCTTTTAATAGGCCAGAGTGAGTGGTTTTCTTACTCACCATAAAGTGGATATGATTGCTGTCGACAATCAGCGGTAGAGGCGTGATGGAGAGTCCCGCCGATTGGGCGGCAATATAGGGCAGTGATATCGCATCGCCAATCAGAACATCACCTCTTCCATAGGCTAACATCTGCACCGATTGCTTACTATTGGGGCTAATAATCAATAGTTCTTGGCGAAGTAATTCAGGTTTCGTGGCTAAATAGTCTTGTCCATACCAGCCATAGCCAGGCGCTAATAGTTTTAGTTTTTTACTGAAAATGTCCTGCCATTGTTCAATGGTGACATGAGAGGCTTGTTCGGCTCTAACAAATAGCCTCACCTCTTCATTGCGATAAGTGTCGGAGAAGTCGGCGTAAAGGGTTCTGTCTTGGGTGTAACTGGCACCCATCATCATGTCTAGTGTCCCTGTTTTCATCATTTGATGCGCTCGTTTGACTGGCATCCGGATAAATTCGAGTTCGCAGCCGAGGTCCTTTGCAACTAGGGTTAACATGTCTACATCTAGGCCAACAACCTTGCCAACATTGTCCAGCCAGGCGTACGGTGGCCAATCATTAAAGCCGACTTTAATGGTGTTGGCGCACCGAGAATCAGGTACTTGCCCGTATAGAAAAAAGGAGGGTAAGCAGAAAGCGGCGGCGAGTATAACTATTTTTTTTATTGTGATAACGATCATTGACCACTCTCATGTTGATATTGCTAACAGAGTTAAATGCTCAGTTTTTCAAGCTCAGTTTATCTTAGTTTTAAGTTATAGATGCCATACGGCACCTTTTTAATCCTAGCTTGATATCGCTTGCTCCGCCAGCCATTGGAGACTCGTGTGCGCTATGCCGATTAGCCTTGATTTGGCCGTGTATTTAAGGGGGGCGGGTGGGGATTTAGTTATTGGGTTTTCAATCAGCATGCAGGGCCTGGTTAAGCTGGCGCTATTAGATTTGCATGCTTAGGCTGTTTATTGGATAGGTTCAACTTGATCTTAGTCATCGCGCTAGCGCGTTAAAAACGTCACTATACTCTTTTGGGGCTGGTAATATTAGGGCGGATAAATGACCGATGAAACACTGATTTTACTGCTAAAGATCAGTATTGGTATTGGTCTGTGCTTTATCGCCCTTGGTATTTACCTGCACAATTTCAGTGATGCTATCGAATCGCTGGGGGTCACAGGTATTATTATTAGCGCCGTGTGTGTGGCGGTGGGTATGGCACTGTCATTGCCGACTAAGATGTACTTAACCTTTATTTTGGTTAAACGAGAATCGGATAAAAGCCAAAACTAAGGTATGCCGAAAACGGGTTGGGCATTGAGCTTAATCAGGTTAATCGATGGTGTAACTTGCGCATCATTACATTTCTATCTAACTATTACAGAGATAGCTAGCGTTAGTGAGTCGGTATAGAAGGACTCATCTATGAGAGCGCTCGTTTAAAGCAATCGGCTTATTGGGGAAGTGTTGATGAAGGTTGGGTGGGGATCATGGGGAGTATAGACAATGTGGCTGCGGGCGTGAGTTATGCTAAATATAAACGAGGGGTTATCTACTCAGGGCTGCTATTGCTGTTTTTGTTAATGGTGATTGGTATTACTTACGTTGTATCGATGCAGAGTATCTCTCATGAAAGAGAAAACATGCAATACACAGAGTTGGCCATTATTGAAAATAGTCTAGTGTCAGAATTGAGTATTGTGGGTGCAGATTTAACTTACTACGCACACAGTAACATAGCAGCCTCAGCATTAGCTGGCAGTGAACGGGCTAAAGATTATCTTACCTCCTTAATGTTTCAAATTAGCCTGCTGTACAAGCATTATGATCAGATACGTTTGTTTAACGCCAAAGGCGATGAGGTCATCCGCATTGCACAAAATCGTGATGGCATGTTGCAATTAGCGCCAGCAGACCAGCTGCAAAATAAATATGATCGATATTACTTTCAAGACCTTTTGCGACTGACACCTAAACAGACCTACACCTCAGCATTTGATCTCAACGTAGAACATGGCGAAGTGGAACAGCCTTTTAAACCCACTATCAGATTTGCAACCCCGATCCATTCAGCTCAAGGCGAGTTTATAGGGGCTGGGCTGATCAACTATAACGGTCAAGATCTGCTAGATATCATCGACTCATTAAACGTCCACGATAATGACAAAGCCTATTTGATCAATCGTGATGGCTACTATTTGAAGGGGGACAGGCCTGAAGATGAGTGGCGGTTTATGTTCCCCGACAAGGCGCAAGTGCGCTTTGCTGAAGACTATCCCATTGTTTGGAGAAGGATGCAGCAAGCTGATCGCGGTAAAGTTGAAACCGACAGGGGAGAATTTTATTTTAGTCTGTTTCAGTTATCGCCCAATTCTACTTTTAAGACTGCCAATGGTGAGAGTGCTTATCTGGTCATGTTTGTTCCAGATACGACTATTCGCGAAGGGTACAAGACCCTAAATAGCGGTGTTGTCTTAGCCTTTTTGTTGCTTGTGCCCATGTTTATCTTTTTAGCCTATAAGTTGGCGAGCTCTCAAGTGGAACAAGACCGCTTGTTTAAACAACTGCACTTTGATGCGCGGCACGATGCGCTTACTGGGCTTTATAATCGTCAGGCTATTGTTGACTACTTGGGTAAAAATATCAGCAGTTGTCGCCGCCGCAAAGCAAAGCTGGCTGTCAGTTTTATTGATGTTAACTTGCTTAAAAAAACCAATGATCAGTATGGCCACGACGCGGGCGATGAGTTGATTAAAGGGGTGGCGACCGTGATTAACATGTCTATTCGTGAATGTGATTTCGCAGCCCGCATTGGTGGAGATGAGTTTTTAATAGTGTTTGTTGATTGCGATGTAGCCAATGCCAACCGAGTGATGGAGCGTATTCAGGCTGCCTATACCGTGCTTGGCCTGAGTCAAACTGGTCATCAGTGGAGCATGAGTTACGGCTGTACCCAACTGCATAATAAAACCGATGATGTAGACAGTATTATCGAAAGAGCAGATAAATTAATGTATGAACATAAGGTCGCACAAAGAAGTGAAGCCCTCTAATTATTGAATCTGTGTCGCTAATTTTGGTGGGGACTTGGGTCGTCTCTACCAATCTCGGCTCACTTCCTGCCTAGTTACAGCTTTTTGTCATTTGTTGCCCTAAATCATACTGTATACGTTAGTAGGTGCTAGCGGTTTTAACGCGGCTTATTGCCGTTTTCGTTAATTAACCCAAGACTAATGAGTCAAAAACACCGATAATTCCCCCATTAAGTTTTTTGGCTTCGGCCATGCGCGGTGTTCGCGACAAAGTGGAAATCATATTCAATGGAAATCAAAGTTAACTTTCTCGACAACCTCAGACTCGAAGCCAAGTTTGACGACTTTACCGTCACAGCTGATCAGCCTATCCGTTATAAAGGTGATGGCTCGGCACCGAGTCCTTTTGACTACTTCTTAGCTTCGTCAGCTCTTTGCGCCGCTTACTTTATCAAGGTGTATTGCAAAGCGCGTGATATCCCCACAGAAAATATCAGGCTGTCGCAAAATAACATCGTAGATCCTGAAGATCGTTATAACCAGATTTTCCAAATCCAAGTGGAGCTACCAGAAGATATTTCAGCTAAAGATCGTGAAGGGATCTTACGGTCAATCGATCGTTGTACCGTTAAAAAAGTGGTGCAAACGGGGCCAGAGTTTAAAATCGAGACGGTTGAAAACCTCGATGCCGACGCCAATGCCATGCTGATGGGTCAGCCTGAGGGTGACGCGAGCACCTACATTTTAGGTAAAGATCTGCCGCTTGAGCAGACTATCTCAAATATGACTGGTATTTTGGCTGATCTTGGGATGAAGATTGAGATCTCATCATGGCGTAATATCGTGCCAAATGTGTGGTCACTGCATATCCGTGATGCGGCATCGCCAATGTGCTTCACCAATGGTAAAGGGGCGACCAAAGAGAGCGCACTGTGCTCGGCATTAGGTGAGTTTATTGAGCGCCTCAACTGTAACTTTTTCTATAATGACCAGTTCTTTGGTTTAGATATCGCTAATAGCGATTTCGTGCATTACCCCAATGAGAAGTGGTTTGCGCTCACCGATGATGACGCGCTGCCAGCAGGTTTGCTCGATGACTATTGTTTAGATATCTACAATCCAGATGATGAACTGTGTGGTTCGCATCTTGTCGATACCAACTCAGGTAACATTGACCGCGGGATCTGCACCATTCCTTATAAGCGTCGCTCCGATGGTGAAACGGTTTATTTCCCGTCGAACTTAATTGAAAACCTGTTTTTGAGTAATGGCATGAGTGCGGGGAACAACCTGCAAGAAGCCGAGGTGCAGTGTTTATCTGAGATCTTTGAGCGTGCCGTTAAGCGTGAAATCATAGAGCAAGAAATTGTACTGCCCGATGTCCCTATGCAAGTGCTTGAGAAATACCCAAGTATTTTGGCGGGCATCAAAGGGCTTGAGGAGCAAGGCTTCCCAGTTGTGGTAAAAGATGCCTCTTTGGGCGGTCAATTCCCTGTGATGTGCGTGACCTTGATGAATCCTAAAACCGGTGGTGTGTTTGCTTCATTTGGCGCACATCCAAGTTTTGAAGTGGCATTAGAGCGCAGCCTGACAGAGCTGTTACAAGGGCGCAGTTTTGAAGGGCTAAATGATGTGCCTAAGCCGACCTTTAATAGCATGGCGGTCAGTGAGCCTGAGAATTTTGTCGAGCACTTTATCGATTCAACTGGGGTGATCTCTTGGCGTTTCTTTAGCAGTAAGCATGACTTTGAGTTCTGCGAGTGGGATTTTTCTGGCACCAACGAAGAGGAAGCCAAGGGACTATTTGGCATCTTAGAGACCTTAGGTAAAGAGGTTTATGTTGCTGAGTTCGATCAGCTTGGCGCCTCGGCTTGTCGTATTTTAGTGCCTGACTATTCAGAGGTTTATCCCGTTGAAGATCTGATTTGGGATAACACTAACAAGGCGCTCGATTACCGCGAAGATATCTTAGACCTGCACGCTTTGAGTGATGATGAACTGGTTGATCTGGTTAATCGTTTCGAAGAGAGCCAGCTCGACAACTACACCGATATCCGGACCCTTATTGGTATCGTATTTGATGAAAACACGGTTTGGGGCCAGCTAACCATTATTGAGTTAAAGATTTTGATCTTCCTTGCGTTAGGTGCTCATGAAGAGGCGATGGAGCTGGTTGGCGACTTCTTGCAGTTTAACGACAATACCGTTGAGCGTGGCTTGTTTTATCAAGCCGTCAACGCGGTATTGGAAGTGACTTTAGATGAAGAGTTAGAACTTGAACACTTTATTCATAACTTCAAGCGCATGTTTGGTGAAACCGTGATGGAAAATGCTGTTGGCTCTGTCACTGGCGAGATTCGATTCTCAGGGCTGACTAAAACCAGTATGCAGCTTGAGGGTATTGAGCCGCACCTAAGATTGATTGAAAGCTACAAGAAGCTTCACCAAGCTCGCAAGCTTAAAGCGGGTCTGTAGGTCTCCAGCTCATAAGCGAAAAGGCGATAAACGAAAAGCTTATCAATGAAAATGCGAACCTTAAGGTTCGCTTTTTTTTGCTCAATTGGGGGAAGGGAGCTAATCGAACTCTCGCTTACTTAAATTCAATGGCTTCTCGCACCTGCTGAATAGAGGTGTCGGCGTTTTGGTAGTCAACAATGATTGGGGTGATGCCAGTGGGAGTGTGCACAAACAAAGAGGGGAAGCTATTGCCACCGATGGATCGCGTAAAATGGATCTCAGCTAATAGGGCTTGTTGTGTTGTTTCACTCAGTAAGTCGATGCAGAACCTAGCCTTATCTAGCCCCAAGTTATTCGCTAAATCAATTAATACCACATTGTCACTCGGGTTACGGGCCTGCAGGTAATAGGCCTCTTGGATGGCGGTTAGCATCTGTGGTTCAGCTTGTTGAGCCCGAGCGGCGAGTATGGCACGACAGGCGGGGTAGGTTGAACGCCTGGGGGTATTGATTGTCCAAAACTCATGATTGAACTTTGTGCCCAGCTGGCTTTCTATTCTGTGCCAATGCGCGGCGATCTGTTGCTGCATCGCGGCAGGCATAGGTTGGTCGCTATCTGGCGCGAGCCCGCCAAGCAAGTAAACTATCTCTACTTCACCTGATAATGCTCGCTCGATTTTTTCCCAGGCGGGTTTGAATCCCCAGCACCAAGAACACATGGGATCGTAAACATAATACAACTTATTCATATCAGGCGGTTTCTCCTAGGTCGTAGCACTAGACTATCATGGCTCAGTAGCATTGAATTGATAACAACTTTGTTGTCGAGATGCTAGCCCAAATAACCTTAGACGACTTTTAGGGTTCAAATTGGTGGCGTTGAGCGGTAAAGTACCCGTCATGATAATGCCGCGACAGCGTCGTAGGCAAAGATGGCTAATAGTGAGTATCTAAAGATGAATGATGAACAGAATGTGATTGATAGCTTAGCAGCCTTAGAGTGCCTTTTATTGTCAGTGGAAAATGGTGGCTTAGGCCTAAAAGGGGTTGAAGGGGTTGGTATGGCGACCAACAATGCCGATGGTCGTCACTTTGTTGCCGTGTTTGATAATAATCATAAGTTGCTTCATGCGCGTTGGATCACTGATGAAGTGTTCGAAACAGGTAAAGATATGGTGCGCAATGGCGTTAAGCCAAAGCATTAACTAACTAAAACTCACACAGAGTATTTTTTATGCAAAATGCAGATGAATTCATTCAACATTTACAGCTAGAGCAGCATGTAGAAGGGGGGTACTATTGCTCATCTTATCGTTCTGCACAGCAGTTTGATGACGCTCGCCAACTCTGGACCAGTATCTATTTTCTATTACGTGATGGGGAGGTGTCTAACTTTCATCGCCTAACTGCGGATGAAATGTGGTATTTCCACGCGGGTCAGTCGCTGACTATTTATATGATTGATGAGCAAGGAGAGTTGACCACAGCTAAATTGGGGCTCGATTTTGCTTCCGGTGAGCGTCCGCAATTTTTGGTACCTAAGGGGGCTATTTTTGGCTCTGCAATGAATCAGCCGGGATTCTCTTTGGTAGGTTGTATGGTCTCACCTGGTTTTACTTTCGATGATTTTGAATTGTTTGGCCAAGAAACACTGTTAGCGATGTACCCGCAACATCAACAGGTTATTGAGCGTCTGAGTCGTAAAATAAAGAGTTAACGCGACGGTTAATCGAGCTGTTAGCAACAAGAGAAAGGGACGCTTAATGCTCCCTTTCTCATCTTATGCATCTGGAGATAACCCGTTTTCGCTCAGTAATCTAGGCCTGGTGACTAAGGCTGCTTGCTGAGTACCTTGTCAATATCAGCAGCGCTATGACGCTCAGCGAGCTGTTCCCAGTCTTCGCCAAATGAGCGGTTAACGATACGGCCACGTTGAACGCCCTTACGTTGCTCAACCATTTTTGCCCAGCGCATCACATTGGTATAGGTGTCGACTTGTAAAAACTCGGCCGCATCATACAAATTACCTAACACTAGGTTGCCATACCAAGGCCAAATCGCCATATCGGCAATAGTGTATTCATCGCCAGCAATATATTGATTATTAGCAAGTTGCTTATCTAAAACGTCTAATTGGCGTTTAACTTCCATGGCGAAGCGATTAATTGGATATTCTTGTTTTACATCGGCATAGGCATAAAAATGCCCAAACCCACCGCCTAAGAATGGCGCTGAGCCTTGGGCCCAAAACAGCCAATTAAAGGTCTGAGTACGAGCATAACCGCTCTTGGGTAAAAACTGCTCAAATTTTTCTGCAAGGTGAACGAGTATTGAAGCTGACTCAAAGACATTAACCGCTTGCTTCCCTGTTTTATCGACTAAAGCGGGTATTTTGGAGTTTGGATTTACGCCAACAAAGCCTGATGAAAACTGATCTGACTCACCAATGTTAATGAGATAAGCATCATACTCGGCTTCTTGTATGCCTAGCGCTAATAGCTCTTCTAGCATAATGGTGACCTTCTGACCATTTGGCGTGCCTAGCGAATAGAGTTGAAAATCATGTTCACCAACAGGTAAGGCCCTATCGAACCTCGCTCCCGACTCAGGGCTATTAATGTTTGCCCATTTATTGCCGCCACTTGTGTCATTGACCCACACTTTCGCTGGAGTATATTCATTCGTCATTGTAATTCCTTATCGTTTGCGCCGTACCTGAGATTAACTTAATACTGATATCGGGGCATTTTTCTCGGTTAACACCCTGCCCAATATAACTCTTTGCTATGTATTGGTCTGACAGAGCATAAGAGAGCGAGAAAAAATGCCAGTCAAGAGACTGGCATGTTAGCGGACGAGTAAAATCTACGTATGTTGACGATTACCAAATACGTACACGCTCATCTTCTGCAAGGTAGAGTTTGTCGCCTGGTTTTACATCAAAGGCCTTATACCAAGCATCGTGGTTACGTGGTGCTTGAGCACGGTAGCGCCCCGGTGCATGAGTGCCACCACGCAGTTGATTTAGCATGCTCTGTTCGGTGCGTTTTTCTTTCCACACTTGCGCCCAAGCAAGGAAGAAACGCTGATCGCCGGTTAAACCATCGATCACAGGAGCTTCTTTGCCGTTAAGGCTAAGCTGATAAGCGTGGTACGCCATGGCTAGACCACCCACATCACCGATGTTTTCGCCGAGGCTGTTGCGGCCATTGACGAAGTTGCCCGGGATAGGCTCATACTGACTATATTGCTCTGCTAAGCGATCGGCTTTGGCATCAAAGGCGGCACGGTCTTCATCAGTCCACCAGTTACGCTGAATACCGTTGGCATCAGACTTAGAGCCTTGATCGTCAAAACCATGGCCCATTTCGTGACCAATCACAGCACCAATACCGCCGTAGTTCACTGCTGGATCGGCGTTAGGATCAAAGAATGGAGGTTGTAAAATAGCGGCTGGGAAAACAATCTCGTTAAATGAACTGTTGTAGTAAGCATTCACTCGTTGTGGTGTCATGCCCCAGCGATTGCGGTCCGTCTTTTGTAACTCTTTGGCCACACTATCGGCTCTAAAGTACTGTCTGAGGTTTAGAATGTTGCCCACTAAATCTGTTTTTGTCAGTTTTAGGCCATCAAACTCTTGCCATACATCTGGGTAACCGATTTTAGGATTGAAGGCTTTGAGCTTTGCATGAGCATTGACCTTAGTTTCATCACCCATCCAATCAAGGCCATCAATACGTTGACCTAACGCGGTGCGCAGATTCTCTACCAGTTCAGCCATCTGCTGTTTGGATGACTCTGGGAAGTAGCGCTTCACATAGACTTTACCAATGGCAAAACCTAAAGACTGGGTACCTGACATTTGGGCGACAGCGCGTTTCCAGCGTGGACGTGGCTCTTGTTGACCACTTAAGGTTTTGCCAAAGAAGTCAAAGCTGGCTGCGTAGATATCTTCAGATAGTAGCTCGGCGTTGTTTGTGAGGGTATGGAAGATTAGGTAGTCTTGCCATACGTTAAGGTCTTCCTTGTTCACTAGCTCGATCATCGCTTTGATTGGATCGGGTTGCGAAATATTTAGCTGTGGGACTTGGTAACCCGTTTGGGAAAAATAGAGATCCCAATTGAACCCAGGGTATTCTTTAGCTAAATCTTCACGCTTGATTTGGTTTAGGGTCAAGTCGCGGTTACGGCGTTTCTCTCTTGGCCATTGACCCGCTGCCATTTTGGTTTCCAGCGCTAAAATAGCGTTAGCACTCTTGGCTGCTTCTTTTACGCCAGCAAACTCAAGCATCTTAGCGATATGAGCGACGTAGGCTTCACGGATCTTAACAAAGCGCTCGCTATCTTCGAGGTAATAAGAGCGATCAGGCAAACCTAGGCCACCGGCTCCTACAGACATCTCATATTCGTTAGGGTTAAGGCGATTAAACCACATACCACCGCCAATCGGCGAGCTGCCACCCACTAACCAAGATTGCCCAAACTTCTTGGTTAAATCATCGGTCGACTTGATAGCCGCAATATCATCTAAGGTGCTTTGAATTGGGCTGATCCCGAGCTTATTGATGGTCTCGGTATCCATATAAGCATGATAAAAGTCAGCGATAAGTTGCTCTTCGCTATTAAGGTCGGTGCGGCTAGCAATGTCGTCGATGATCTCTTTGACCTGTTTTTCACTGCGCTCTGCTAACCCTGTAAAGGCGCCGTAACGGGTTTTATCAGCAGGCATGACATAGTGATCATACCAATTGCCGCTGGCATACATGAAGAAGTCATCACCAGGTTTAACCTCTAAATTACGGGCGGTTAAATCGACACCGAAACTGCCGAGTTCTGCTTTGGTGGCTGGAGCGCTGGTTTCAGCGACGGCTTGAGTGTTGTTGACATCAGATGTGCCACAGGCACTGAGGAAAGTGGTTGCCAGAGCAATGGCGATTAAGGACTTTTTCATTGTTATATTGATTTCCTTGCTAGTGGAGAGGTGCTGTTAATTAAACAGCTCTATCTTGTAAGACTACTGATAAAAGTCAACCTTAGAATTGTTAGCAAATTTTGGTTCATTAATACGGTATGGCGGCGGCCAGCAATAGCTCAGGACACTTGCGGCATGAGTCAACGGTTATTGATGACTGACCAACTGCCGCATCATGGTGACTGAGGCGATGAGATTTTAATCTGCTTAAAGTAATTAACCATAGTGTTAACATTTTTGTAAGCGCTTACAAATTGTCTTGCCTATTCTTATTGGTGCGATTAATCTGGTTTTGATAACAAGTAGAATGACTGCATTCGATTGCAACTTGTGAGCGCTACAATATGTTTGCTAAGTTGAGAGATTGTTAACGCAGTATCTACTCTGCATAAGATGTCTGCGGTTTTATAGAAGAGAGTATCTGTGTTTAATGGGATAATTTGACGTTGCAGTAACGTTTCCCCCTCCCTCTTTTTGCAGAACTTAGTTGGCGACGACAGCTGGCTACATTTAATTATTTACACCTGACGCAGAAACCAAACAATGAGGTTTTGGCGTTATATTTGGAGTGGCAATGAATAATAATACTTCCACCATGATCCAACTCTTATCACCTTTTAATGGGGTGAGCTGTTCTTTAGAGCAGGTGCCTGATGCCGCTTTTGCTCAAAAGTTGGTGGGTGACGGTTTTGCAATTGATCCAACCTCAAACGTTTTACATGCCCCATGTGATGCCAAAATCACTCAAGTTCATCCCTCTCAACATGCTGTCACATTAACTACAGAAGCAGGCGTTGAGATTCTGCTTCATATTGGGGTCGATACTGTAAAGCTAAAGGGGGAGGGGTTTAACGCATTGGTGAAGGTTGGCGATACTGTTGCCGCCAAAACCCCCTTGGTGGAAGTTGATTTAGACAAAGTTGCCTGCGGTGTTAAAAGCTTACGCACCGTTGTGCTACTGACAGACAGAGAGCGTATTGTTAGCTTAACGCCAACAACTGCTAAGCGATTAGCGGTTGGTGATCTACTGTTCAGTGCTGAGCTTGCTCAAGCGGGGGCTGCGGTGGTGAAGTCTAGCGACATGCTTCAGTCTGCGTCGATAAAGGTGATTAATCCAACGGGGATCCATGCTCGCCCTGCCGCGGCAATTGTTGGAGCACTAAAACCATTTAGCTGTGACGTCATGCTAGAAAAAGCGGGTGAGCAGGTTAATGCCCGAAGTGTCGTGGCCTTAATGGGGTTAGATATCGCCTTTGGTGACCAAGTGGTCATATTGGCAAAAGGCCCTGATCAGCAAGCGGCTATTGATGCATTAAGTGCGGCGATTGCCTCAGGTCTAGGAGAAGAGGGGGCCAATGAAGCGGCCAGCGACACGGCGGGCAAGGCGTTCGATCCGTTTGCTGAACCTTCACTGCTGCTGCAAACGAGTCAAGATCCGCGCCAATTAGTCGGAGTTGAAGCGTCTCCCGGTCAAGCGAAAGGGCGTTTATATGTGATCAACGCCGAAGTGCCTAAATTCGATACCTTCGCAAGTGACCCAACAGCCCAGCAGCAGAAACTGGATCACGCCATCAAGATAGCCGATGCAACACTGATTGAGCTAGTCGATGAATTACGCGGTAAAGCGATGGGCCAAAAAGCAGATATTTTTGTGGCTCACCAAGAGTTACTGGCCGATCCCGACCTCTATGAAAAGTGCTTAGTTGAGTTACAACAAGGTAAATCTGCTCCCTATGCCTGGGACAAATCGGTTTGCCGTCAGGCTGACAAGTTAGCGGCGATGGGCAACCAATTGCTGGCTGGCCGCGCTGCGGATTTGGTTGATGTTGGCAATCGAGTGTCGCGAATTTTAGCTGGGCTACCGCAAGATACGATTCCAGAAGCATTACCCGAAAACACGATTATCGTTGCCAAAGATTTAGCCCCATCAGAAACCGCCAAGTTGAATCCTGCTCAGGTGCTGGGTATCTGCACCACCTTAGGTGGGGCGTCTAGCCATAGTGCGATTTTGGCTAGAGCCATGGGGATTGCAGCCATGGCTGGGGTGGAAGCTAAGGTGATGGAGTTACATGGCACCCAAGTGTTACTCGACACTGCAAAAGGGTATCTGCTGCTGGAGCCGACAGATTCAGAGCTGGCTGAACTCAGCCAGCAACAAGCGGCAAACGAGCAGCTCAAGGCGTTAGCCTTTGCGGATAAAGATAATACAGCAGTGACAACAGACGGCGTGCAAGTCGAAGTGGCGGGTAATATTGCTAAGGTTGCCGAAGCTGAAAAGCTGGTGGCGATGGGCGGTGAAGCCGTTGGCTTATTGCGTTCAGAGTTTCTCTATCAAGAACAAACCTCGGCGCCCTCTGAGGCGGAGCAAGAACAAGCGTATCGTCAGGTGCTGACCACCTTAGGAGAGCGTCCACTGGTGGTGAGAACATTAGATGTTGGCGGTGATAAGCCCTTGTCATATTTACCACTGCCTAAGGAAGATAACCCGTTTCTTGGCGAGCGCGGTATCCGTGTTGGGCTCGATAAACCCGCTGTGTTACGACAGCAGCTCCGCGCGCTACTGAAAGCGGCGAGTGCCGGGCGACTGCGCATTATGTTCCCTATGGTCGCTTCACTGTTTGAGCTGAAATTAGCCAAACAGGTGCTGCAAGAAGAAGCCGAAAAATTGGCTATCGATACCAGTGGCATCGAGGTTGGTATCATGATTGAGGTTCCTTCTGCGGCAGTGATGGCGGATCTATTGGCTGAGCATGTGGATTTCTTCTCTATTGGTACCAATGACTTAACCCAATACACCTTAGCGATTGATCGTGGTCATCCTAAGCTTGCAGCCATTGCCGATGGTTTACATCCCGCAGTGCTGCGCCTTATCGATATCACAGCCAAAGCCGCTCATGCTAAAGGCAAATGGGTTGGCGTTTGTGGCGGATTAGCAGGTGAAAAAGATGCAGTGCCTATTCTTGTCGGACTTGGTATCGATGAGTTGTCGGTGAGTGTCCCCTCTATACCAGAGGTTAAGCATCAAGTACGTAGCTTAAGTCAGCAAGCATGTCAGAAAGTGGCTGCCGACGCGATGGCCTGTGCTGATGCAAAGGCGGTGCGTGAATTGATGCATGCCCCTAACACGTTAATCGCCGTCACTGGCGGTGTGGCCTCGGCGTAAACGCTTAGCAGCTTATTAAAATAAAAAGGTGTCTACTATGACAACAACTACAATCAGTGCAGCTAAACCGAAAAAGGCCGTGATGGCAGGGGCTTTTTCCGTACTACAAAAAATAGGCAAATCGGTGATGTTGCCCGTGTCAATGTTACCCGTGGCCGGTATTTTACTCGGCGTGGGCAGTGCAGGCTTTAGTGTTGTGCCTGACATCGTTAACACCTTGATGGTGCAAGCGGGCGAGGCGATCTTTGGCAATATGGGGCTGCTATTTGCTATCGGTATCGCACTTGGTTTTGCGAAAAACGATGGTGTCGCTGCGATGGCTGCATTAGTGGGTTATGCCATTATGACAAAAACCATCGGCGTGATGTCTCCAGGTACCGATGTAGGGGTGTTAGGTGGCATGATCGCGGGTGCGATCGCCGCTTACTCTTTTAATCGTTTTTTCAAGATTCAGCTCCCGGCGTACCTTGGCTTCTTCTCTGGCAAGCGAAGCGTACCGATTATTACCGGTTTTGGCGCTATATTCACCGGCGTTATCTTGTCGTTTATTTGGCCACCCATTGGCCACCTCATCGAGACATTTTCACACTGGGCGGCCAATCAAAACCCAACTTTAGCCTTTGGTATTTACGGTGTGGTGGAGCGCTCACTTATTCCTGCTGGTTTGCATCATGTGTGGAACGTGCCTTTCTTTTTTGAGGCGGGCAGTTGTGTTGACAGTACAGGCAAAGCTGCTAATGGTGTGTTGACCTGTTATTTGCAAGCGGATGAGGCAAGTCGTGCTGCGGGGAATGGCTTTGGCCAGCTTGCTGGGGGCTATCTGTTTAAGATGTTTGGTTTACCTGCCGCGGCAATGGCCATTTGGCACACTGCACGCCCAGAGAACCGTGTGATGGTTGGTGGCATTATGATCTCGGCCGCTTTGACCTCATTCCTAACGGGGATCACAGAGCCGATTGAGTTTGCGTTTATGTTTGTTGCGCCGCTGCTGTATGTGGTGCATGCCTTCATGGCTGGTTTGGCTTATGTGTTAACTAATATGCTAGGCGTGGTACATGGCACTTCATTCTCCCACGGATTGATAGACTTTCTTGTGTTATCAGGTAAGTCTGAAAATATCGGTCTGTTGGTGATGCTCGGTCTGGCCTATGGGGTACTTTATTATGTGGTGTTCCGCTTTTTGATCACTAAGTTTGATCTGAAAACACCAGGCCGTACCGATTCAGAAGCTGAACTGGTTGGCGGTGAGGGTACTGAGCGTGCGCGTAATTTTATCGAGGCTTTTGGTGGTCCGCAAAACCTAGTTAATGTGGACTCATGCATCACCCGTTTACGTATGGATGTTGTGGATGCCAACCAAGTAGACCATGCTCGCTTAAAACAGTTGGGCGCTAGCGGCGTGCTAGTGTCTGGCCATGCAGTGCAGGCGATTGTGGGAACCATAGCTGAAGTCACCCGGACCGAGATTGACGAGATGTTGGCGTCTGGCGGTTTTGTTGCTCAAGAGGCTGTAACTGAGCCCCCCGTGGTAGCTGCTGCGACGACTGTTGATACGGTGCAAGCTACCCAGTTAAAGGCGTTGCTGACGGGGCTGATCTCATGTCGCACTATTGCCGATAACCGCTTGCGAGTCGAAGTGAGTGACAGCAGTTTGCTAGACGCTAAGGCTCTGCAAGCACTAGGTGTGCAGGAGGTCTTGGTGCTAAACGATAAATTAGTTCATCTACTGTTTGTTGGTAATACCCAGAGGTTGGCGCAAGCGTTGAATGATACACCCAGCGAATAAGCTGAAGGTCTGTTGACAAAAAAGCGCTTATTGCGATGGCAATAAGCGCTTTTTTAATGGTCAGAATATGTCTAATTAAGACTATAGAATCGTGAACACAGATTCGGCGGCTAAGCGGGATTTAGGCAGGTTAGCATTGTAGTCTTCGTCGGTGTGATGGTAGCCAATCGCTAGCCCTACTTCACAGATAAAACCATCCAGTTCCGTTTTGAATATCTCGCCGATCAGCTCGCTATCGACGCCTTCCATTGTGGTGGAATCTATGCCTAGTCTTGCTAAGGTATGTAAGGTATTACCTAAAGCTAAGTAGGTTTGCGATTTTGTCCAAGCCGCCGTGTTACCGTGTTCATCAGTGTTGAGCTCGGCGAAGGCAAATCCACCAAATGCTTGCTCTCTTTCCTCTGGCTTAGTACGGCCATCCTCAATGCCTTTATCCACGACTTTTGCGTAATCATTGCGGGTGTAATTGGGATTGTGAGCAAACAAAATAATGTGCGATGCAGACTTTACATGAGGCTGATTAAACTGGAATTTGTTGGCAAAGGTATCATGCATGCGCTGTTTTGCCTCGTCACTTTCAATGACGATAAACTTCCAAGGTTGAGAGTTAATGGATGATGCCGACAGACGCATTGCCTCATAAATGACATCAAGATCGGCTTGTGGAATGCGTTTTGATGCATCATATCTTTTGGTGGTATAGCGGTTTGCCAAGTCAGCAATAATTGGGTGAGTCATAATAAGATCCATTAATCAGGTTAAACGGTTTGTTCGGTAACAATCGACTAAAAAATTAGGCGACTTGTGTCATTTCATTCAGGGTGAACTGGTCAACAGAGCCTTCGGTTGCCGCAATATATTCGGCAATATGGCTGCTGGCCAAGTGTGCTTGTAAGTGTTCGGTTGATGTCCAGTTTTCATAGAACACAAAGTGTGCTGGATTTTGATTATCTTGATGAAGGTCATAGTTGATGCAACCCTCTTCAGCACGTGTGACAGCGATGAGCTTAAGCAATTGCGCTTTGACTAACTCGACTTTGTCTGGTTTGGCGATGATATTTGCAACGATGGTAAGCTGTGCCATGGTGCGCTCTCTTGCGTCAGTTAAATGGGGTTACGCTGTGGATGGAGCGATAATAGACCTAATAGCTAAAGATAAAAACAGTGAAAATAACGAATTATTATCAATAAAAAATTGATAATAGGCGGGTTCGAGTCAAAGTTGGTAAGAGTATAGCGCTGATGGCTTTCAGTGACGCTATCCAGGAGGGGAAGACATTGCGCTGTGACGGGCGTCTGCGAATATCAGTTCGCGATAAGGTAATACTTCTAAATGTTATTCCCACATCACATTGACGTTGGCATCGATAGCCGACTGAAGTAGCGCTATCACTGGTAAGGCTCGACTACGCAAGCTGACATCATGCTCGTCATCGTTATCATCATCTATGGTGGTGTCAGTTGTCATGTTGGTTTTATCGTCGACTGCGATCATTAGTTTTTGCAGTGCTGCGGGTAGCTCTTCTGGGCGAAATGCACCAGGCACGGTGCCGCTGTGTCCCATGATGTTGAGTAGGTGGGTAGCAATATGACCAAACAGGGTGATCTCTGAATAGTACTTGGTTTTAAAGGTGACCAGCATGGAGACTCCTTGGTATAGGAAGAGAGAGTGGCTGTTGAAGAAGCTATTTCAGTATGAGCACATCGATGGTGGAGTGCCAGCCTACAAGTTGGAAATTAAGGAAAAAGATGGGGGCAAGATGCCCCCAATGGAGTCAAATACGTTTATTTAGACTCTTCTATCTGGCGTATATCCATAATTGGCATAACACCTTCGCCCATCATTGTCGTTGGTAGTTTGCCGTCCCACGCCTGTGCTTCAGTTAGCTTAACGATAAGCGGGTTGTTTTTCAGTGCTTTGGCCTTGGCTTCAATTGCCTGTGCTTCAGCCATCCCCTTTAGCAGAATCGATTGTGCTTCAGCTTCGGCAACTTTCAAAATCCCCTTCGCTTTGGCATCTGCCGTGTTTACCGCTCTGAGTGCTTCAAGGCGTTGGCGCTCAAGTTTATGTTCTTCGGCTGCGGCAAGGTTTTTTTCGGTTTGTTTGATCTCAATCGAATTGATATATTTTTGCGGCAGAATGATGTTTTCTATCTGTATGTTATCGACGATAACGGGAAACCCTGCCATCTCTTCGGCTAAGCGACGTTCAATCCCTTGAATTGCACTGGCTCTGTCTTGGATCAGTTGTTCAGCCTCAAATTGTGGAATAGTGTCTTTGGTGGCTGAGCGGAAACGCGGGTCGAGAATACGTTGCTCAAACTGGGTGAGTCCGCCATAGCGTTTGAATAGGTCTAACGCCGCTTCTTTATTGACCGTCCAGTTGACTGAAACTTCGATGGTGACAGGCATCTGTTCCTTGGTGCTCGACGCCATTTTTTCAGCA
The DNA here is from genome assembly GCF_000518705.1 of Shewanella colwelliana ATCC 39565. GTDB lineage: Bacteria > Pseudomonadota > Gammaproteobacteria > Enterobacterales > Shewanellaceae > Shewanella > Shewanella colwelliana. The sequence goes on along the minus strand of NZ_JAEC01000032.1, from coordinate 21,499 downwards.
TTTTTACGAGTACGGACTTCGATCATCTCTACCGTTTCAATGAACGGGATCTTAAAGTGCAATCCTGGGTTCTGCTGATCTTTAGCTTCGCCAAAACGTTTGACAACACCAACATGGCCTTCAATGACGATGAAGTAGGAGTTGAATACGGCGATGATTAGCAAGATAATTGGTAACGTTTTAAAGAGGTTGGACAATTTTAACCATTGGCCTATTTTGGTAGTTTGTTGCAGCATTTGAGTATCCTTTCTAGTTATGCGTAGCAAAGATACCAGTTTGTTACCTTTTTCGAAACATTTGTTGCAGTATGGAAGGGGTTGAGCTTTCTATTGGCTCACCCCTGCTGATTTTGAATTTTAGGTGATGCGCAACTATTCACTTTTTAAACGTTGAAATAGTGAGTCTTTTAGTTCTGCTCTATCATGTTTTAGTAGATGCATGGCCTCATCATCAATGGGGGCACCGTTGAGCTCGAGTTCTCGGATCTCTTTGTCCAATGCATTGTAGCGGCTGGCGTCTTTTAGAAAGGCGGGGTCGTTTTGAGACAATTTAACAATGACGGTTTGATACTCAGGGAACTCATTAATAAGAGAGTGATCTTCTCCTAGCATAGTAACTCCTTGTAATTAGACAGTTAAAAAAACAGTATTGTTACCACCTAAGTAAAGCTAACCCAATGACGAATTACAAGCGTTTAATCCAGCTTTATGGATGAAAGTTGAAGTGGATCAATTGTTTTATTTGTTCATAAAGTCAACAGCCGGTTTAAGTAGGGTTGATGGGCGAAATAGCAGCGCCAGCTGCTATTTTGTGGATGAAGAGCTCCTCGGCTATGATGCTTTGGATTTGCGCTTAAATGTGCGTCGATAAAAGGTCACTGCGCTAAAGGCGAGTATCAATGAGCCGATAGCAGCCACAGATGTGATCAACAGTAGATAGCTAAATGGCATGTTGAGCGCATCATGTAATGGTCGTATAAAAGCGGCAATCCTGCCCGATAGAGGACGCTCACTGTGTTTCAGCGCAGATTCTATTTGCCCCTGCTCATAATTAATGCTGAGCCGATCGGCATCGCGTAACCACACTCCTTCATGGCTATCAAAACGCACGCTATAAACTAATGTCTTCGCAGGTGCTTGTTCCTTGTTTCTGACCATAGGTTTACTTACTGCGACCAATAGAGAGTCTGGCCAGTATGCTTGTGCGGTAACAAGTTGGCTATGCCAATCGCTGGGTTGGCTAAGCGGGTAGCTAATCGCCGCTTGTGGTTGTTTTAGTGCGCCAGTCCATAGGCCTTTGTAAGTAATTAAAAAACCGCTTAAGCAAAGAATAATGAGCGGCACAGAGATAAATAGCCCGAGTTGAATGTGACTTTTTAACAAGCTGCTAGAGCGTGTGTTTTTAGGAAAGGACTGTTTGAGTCGAAATCCTTTGCGCACACGCCACCACAAGTAGAGACCGATTAAGGTGATGACACCGCCAAGTAGTGAGGCCCACGCATTAAGGTATTTGCCAAAGTCTGCCAGTAACAAGTTTCTATGTAACCAAAAGAGGGTGCTGTAGAAGGGGATGTCTGACGATAAGTTTACCGATAGCTCGTTTAGCTCATTATCAAATGCAATGGACTTTCCTCTTGTTGCCACTTGGATGAAAGGAGTGTGCTCAGTAGGGAAGCGCACTGTATTCATTTCAGGATAACGTGCAAATAGGGTTTCAGTGGCCTCGGCTTTCTGTTCGATAGACAGTGGCTGAAATTGCTGACCATGATCGTTTAGGCGCTTGAACATATCGACACAACCTAAATACACTCCAGTTGTAAGCGCGATTAGCATAACGATGCTAACAAAAAAGCCTATCCAATTATGGAACCACTTTAAAGCGGGGACTAAGTTCATGTTTATCTTCTTAATTGAGGTATCGGCCTTGCCGTTACGTTGGTGGTGAAATGGTTTATGGTACGTGCAGTGATAGTCAATGATGACTTTTCGAGAATGATAATTAATATCATTTGAGGGTTCAATTAAAGAAGTGTAAAGAGCGCTGGTTAAGTGAGCAAACGATGAGATTTGCGATCGGGTGAAAAATTCTATGCAGTAAGCTTGGAAGCATAGGTGCTGGCTGAGGAATGTTGATTTGGCATTGAATTTATTGGACTTCGACTAGATAGACCCTGACGGTCTAGGCAGAGGTAAAGTGAGCTTAATTGGGTCTAATGGGTTTGCCTATTGGTGTTATGATGATTAATGAAACACCTAGTAGTAAGTCAATTCGTTTACGTTAGGACATCAAACGCTCGTTAAAATGACTAAGCTTCGATTGGTTAGCCCAAGCTGAGGTGCCCAGTAAACACTGGAGCAGAAAATGAGTAAAGAGCATAGACAAGGCCGAGAAGGTAAAAAGCAACCTTTGAAGACTGCGAAAGAAAAACGCAATGAAAAGCACGCCAAGAAAGTGACCAAGGGGTTGCTTGATAATATTAAATAACCCCTCAGTGCACTACGGAAGTGGTTAAAGTCTGCCAACGTGGCGTTCTTAATTTAACCCTCCAGCCTACGGCAACATTTTGCATCAGAGGCTACGGTGCTTTGTCATATCTGATAACTTACCCGCACTTGTCTAACCTAGTGGCAAGCGCGGGATTACTTAGGTTTATCTTGTTTGGCGTCGAAAACCTTCACCCCGTTTACCCAAGTCTCAGCGACGGATGTCTGCCATAAGGTGTGTGCATCGTCATTAAAGGGATCTTGGTCTACCAAGATAAAGTCTGCTTTCATCCCAGCTGCGAGTGCACCGATCATATTTTCTTGATGCGCGGCGTATGCGGCAGCCCCAGTAAAGCTATGCAGGGCTTCAACCATGGTCATTTTTTCATTAGGGTACCAACCCATTTGGGGGAGGTTAGTGTGATCTTGGCGAGTTACGGATGCATGTAAACCAAAAAATGGATTAGCGGACTCAATGGGAAAATCAGAGCCAGCGGCGATCACCGCATCGGCATCGAGTAATTTACGCCACGCATAGGCGCCCTTTATGCGCTGGGGACCGACCCTATCTTCGGCCATGTTCTTATCACTGGTGGCATGAGTGGCTTGCATGGAGGCGATAACGCCGAGTTGTGCAAAGCGCGGAATATCGGCCAAGCGCAACACTTGTGCATGTTCAACCCTGTGCCTTAAAGCCTGAGTATTGGTTTGTTTAATCAAGGCTTGATATCGATCTAACACCATTTTGTTAGCGCGATCGCCAATAGCGTGGGTGTTTACTTGGAAGCCCGCTTCCATGGCACTACGCATATAGTCGGTGAGCTGTTGCTCACTATGGAGCAGCAAGCCTTGGTGGCCATGAAGATCAGAATAGTCTTCAATTAACGCGGCGCCGCGACTGCCCAGCGCTCCGTCAGCAGAGATTTTAATGCTACTAAAATCCAGTTTTCCTGATGGGTGATGATAAGGCCCTTTAGCCATGAGAGTATCGAAATGACTATCGCCAGCAGCCACCATGCCATACACCCGTATAAGCATCTCACCGCTGTCGGCTAGCCGTTTATAGGCGCTGATGGTGTCAAATCCCACCCCTGCATCATGCACACTGGTTAAGCCCAGGCGTGCTAAATCTGTCATGGCTGCTTTCAGTACGGTTTCTTGCTCGGCGATAGTGAGTGCAGGAATTGCCCGTTCAATCAACGCCATTGCATTATCAATAAAAACACCACTTGGCTGGCCTGCTGCGTCACGGACGATCTCTCCACCACTGGGCGCTAGAGTCTTATCTGTGATACCAGCAAGCTTCATCGCTGCACTGTTTGCCCAGCCAGCATGACCATCGACACGTCTAAGCCACACAGGGCTGTCGCCAAATGCCTTATCTAACGATGCTGACGTTGGGAAGCTTTTGCTCTGCCAAAGTACCTGATTCCACCCTCGGCCTTGAATCCATGTCAGCTGTGGGTTTTGCTGACGAAATGCCTTAATACGTGTAATGGCTTCAGCTTCTGAGCGACTGCCCTTTAAATCAACCCTGACTAGATTGAGGCCCCAGCCGAGTACATGTCCGTGTGCGTCAATTAATCCAGGCAATAGAGTTTGCCCAGCGCCATCAATAATACGTGTCCCTGCGGCGACTGCAGGCGATGAGTCTAGGTAGATTTTATCGATATTTTGATCAGTAAATTGAATTGCCTTAAAGCGACTGAGGTGTCCTTGGTTAACGCTATAGCCGTTTACATTTTTGATTAAAGTTGTGTCGGCTGTAACGGTCGCGGTGGATAACAAGCAGGATACGAGTAACCAGTGGCGTGGCGTAATCTTCATGTAATCAGTGTCTTACTATTCTATTTGTTGGATATTTATACTAGCAGCTTAGTATGGATTGGCCAAATAGGTGATAGCGATCTTTACAAAAAATAGAGGAAAAGCCGACTCACTTTATTGGCATAGTCGGCTTGTTAAAAAAGTAAGAGGATGTGGAATTACAAGTTACCGAATTTACCGTTGCTGTTCTTCCATTGCTCTTTTGGAATGATGGTTTCCATTACATCCCAATGCTCGGCTATTTTTCCGTTTTCAACACGGAAAAGGTCGTAGTAAGCCGTTGGTTCATCGCCAAATCTACCTTCACTTATCGAAAGGACAAAGTTACCTTCTCCAAGCACTGTATGGTTCTTGTCATATTTCATGGTGATCCCTTGCTCAGCCATAACTTCTATCGCATGAGTCAGGCCAGATAATCCATCGGCGATTACGCTATTGTGCTGGACATAGTTGTCGCCATCGAAAAATTCAGCCATTTTGTGATAGTCACCTTTAACCAAAACTGTCTCTACAAAGTTAGCAATTAAGGCTTTGTTGACTTCTGTTTTATGACGGTCGTTAATTTCAGTTATACCGTCAGTTTGAGAGTGTCCACTAGGGTTTAATTGCGCAGAACGTACGGTAAGGTTATCCCAGTGTTCAACGATTTTACCTTGCTCGAAACGAAATAGATCGAAACCAATTTTGGGACCAAAGAAGCTATATTCAGTATGGGTAAATACATAATCTCCATCTTCAAAGGCGCGCACCACATTCACTTTAGCGCTGCCTTTCGGTAGTGCTTGTAGTAGCTCACCAAATCCAGCAAGCCCGTCGGCAACGGCAAGGTTGTGCTGGACATATTGATTGGCGTTAATGTAGCCCACAGCTTGTTGATCACCTGTTTCAATAGAGGTCAGTAGGGCTATGGTCTTATCTTTGTTTGAAATACTCATTGTTGACTCCGGTTGTGCCTGTACACCCGCACTGGCATTTAGTAAGGCTGCGCTGGCAAATAGCGTGGCGATTAATCTGGTTTTCATCGTGAATTCCCTGTGATTTGAATGTGGAGTCATTGTAGGGAAATAGCTTAGGGTGAAGCAGGTTAAAGCGAGCGTTGAAATGGTAAATGTCGAACACTTAGGGTCTTTTTGAATTGATTAGGAGTCATTAAAGTGTGCTTTTTAAAATATTTAATAAAGTTGGTTGCTTCATCAAAGCCAAGATAGTCAGCCAACTGTTGTACTTGTTGGTTATCAATCGATAGACGTCGTTTAGCTTCTAAAATAATGAAAGCATCAATGAGTTGTTTTGCACTGCGATTAGTGGCCATCTTACAAATTTTATTAAGGGTTTTGTAGCTTGTACCAATACGACGAGCAAACTCATTTGCATCGCGAGTGAGCGTGTAATGCTGTGTCAGATCCAGCATAAAGCGATCGAAGCATTTTATGTGTGACGGGGACATATGATGGTGATAAATATCGGGTCTCGTTTCACTTATTTTGGTTAGTAGCGCGGCAAATAGTACCTGTAAATAACCAATGTTGGGGGATGACTCATATTCAGTACTGATTAGCTGGCTAAGGTTTATTAGCGCATTAGATTGATTAATAGTAAGTTTAAAGCTCTGGCGGTATGAGGATACCAGATGTGTTGGGGCAAAGATTTTTGTGTCAATGGTACTGGCGACTTTTGCGAGGTATTCATCGGTGAAAATGATTAGCTTTCCCTGAGGTTTGTTTACTTCATCAAAGGCTTGGATCTGCCCGGTATTGACCAGTACCACGCTGTTTTTTTCAACGGGAATGGTATTAAAGTCGACAAAGTGTTCGCCATTGCCAGAGGTAAATATAATTAGGTTGTGAAAGGTAACCCTGTGAGGTTGATAAAGCTGGTTTAAACTTCCCATTGTGGCTTTGCTGTAAAGCGATGACAGTGGGATGATTTCAAAGCCGACCTCAGGAAGTTGAGTTTCTCTAAAATGTACATTTGGGATTGTCTCTCGCATGACGCTAAACCTTGGTTGAGGACGGCGTTTTAAGTATACCCAAATAAACGGTAAATGTAGTCCTGTAGATGCCGCCGCAGCTACAAGGTCCTGAAGCGGTGAGCTGAATCATGTGCATTGGCTGCGTGGTGAATAGCGGTGTTGAAGAGTAGATGTGGGGCATAAATGTGAGGTAGCCAGTAATGAGCGACTTTTTGCTGCAACGTATCAGTGAGATCAATTGGCAACTTAGTCTAACGCAAGCGTTGGCCATTGCAGCCTTGTTGGTGTGGCTGTGGGCAATTTGGCCTGGTGAAGATATTCAACGCTTAGGTAAAGATAAGCCGTTACAAACTCGCTTATTGTTGAGCGCCTTCACTGTGAATACCCTGTGGCTGATAAATGCCAGTATTACCCCGGGGATCCATGTGCACTTTTTAGGGCTGGTGACCTTGATGCTGATGTTTGGTTGGCGGTTAGCTACAGTAGCAGCTTTGCTCCCTGTGCTGTTTTTTACCACGTTTATGTTTAAATCCCCTTTCGATGTTGGTCTCTATGGCTTAATCGCTATCGCATTGCCTCTGTTTCTCTGTTTCGTGGTTTATAGCCAAGTGTTTAAATATCTACCGCACCATCTTTTTGTCTATATTTTTTGTGGTGGCTTTATTAATGCCTTTTTGTCGATCATCTTTCATATGAGCGCTTGGTCCATCTGGCTATGGTTGAGTACAGACTATAACTGGAACTACTTGCTAGACAACTACCTACTGTTGATCCCATTATTGGGTTTTCCTGAGGCCTTGCTCAATGGTATGGCGGTGACTTTGCTGGTGGTGTATCGCCCTGATTGGTTATATGACTATTCAGATAAACGCTACTTTTGAATGGCCGATTACCGCCGAGCCTTAGGTGTGCAAACACCTAAAATTGGCTATCTACTCTCACCCACAAACAAATGCAATGCTTGCCATCGGTTTATATTAAATTTACGCAATGGTTATCGAAAAGATAAATTAAATGTATCAAAATGTAACAACTCTTGGTTACTATGCCTCCCAAGTGCTCCTCATAATCCATCTAAATGGATGAGAAGTGCGGGGTCAGTTCATTTATGTACTGAATCAAATAATAAAAAATAAGAGCGATATCATTGATGGATATATTTAAATTAACAACCGCAGCACTGCTGACCGGTTTGGCGTTGAATGCCAATGCCAATTTACTGATTAGTGAAGTGCTATATGACGCACCCAATAATGACAGCGTTGAAGAGTTTATCGAACTGTTTAATGGCGGGTGTACCAGCATAGACTTAAGCCAATACCAGCTCAGTGACAACGGTAGTAGCTTGCCATTGCAAGGGACTATTGCACCAGGCGCTTATTTTACCGTTGCGGCTAATCAAGCGGGATTTACCAGCTTGTTTGGCTCTGCGCCTGATCTATCACCAATGCCATTAACCTTAGGTAACTCTGGGGATTATGTACGCCTAAACAAGGGCGCAGAAGAGGTCGATCTTGTTGCTTGGGAAGGTGGAGTTTCAGGCTGGTCACTTAATGTGCGCAATGTTTCATTGCAGCGCACTAGCATTATCAACACTAAATCAGCACTTGATTGGAGTGCCAGTGACAATGCAGGCTCACCAGGTACGGGTGATTTAAGCGTTGACTGCGGCACGGGTGGTGGCGGAACCGGTGTTAGCGATAACGAACTGGGCAATGGTCAACCAAAGAGTAACTTGAGTGCCAATCGAGGAGAGACACTTAAGTATTTTGTCGACCTCCCTCAAGGTGCCACCAATGTGAATGTCGTAATGAGCGGCGGCACAGGCGATGCGGATCTTTATGTACGCCAAGGCAGCGAACCAACAACCAGCGTGTATGACTGCGCGCCGTATCTGTCAGGCAATAATGAAGAGTGTCCTATTACTCAACCTGTAGCAGGGCGTTACTACGCTAATATTGAGGCTTATGAAACGTTCACTGGTGTCTCTCTAGTAGTTAATTACACCGTTGTAACGGGTGGTGGTGAAGGTAATGGTTCTGGCTCTGGCGATGGCTCTGCTGGCGATAATGGTGACTATGTTTTCACTACCTATTATGCTGATGCTATTGGTAAATCGGGGACGGCGCTAAAGGCCAGTCTCAATCAGACCATTAAAGGGCATACACGTTTTAGCTATAGCCAAGTGTGGGATGGATTGGGCTATGCCGACGAAGACCCCAACAATAGCAATAATGTCATCTTGTTATACAGCGGACGCTCAGAGCCAAAAACTAACCGTGCTGGCATGAGTACTTCGTTAGATGCGTGGAATCGCGAACACGTTTGGGCCAAAAGTCATGGTTTTCCAAGTAGTGGTCAGCATGGCTATACCGATCTCCATCACCTGCGTCCAGCCGATGTGACGGTTAATAGTAGCCGTGGCAATAAAGACTTTGCCTTAGGTGGCAGTGAGATAACAGAGGCGATGGGTAATAGAACTGATGCAGATAGTTTTGAGCCTAAAGACGATGTTAAAGGCGATGTCGCACGTATGGTGTTCTATATGGATGTACGCTATGAAGGTAACGACAGCAGCGGTACGCCAGATCTGAGTGTTGTCAGTGGTGTCACCGGAAATGGTGAACCATTACTCGGCGATTTGTGTACCTTGTTGAGCTGGCATCTACAAGATCCGGTGAGCGACTGGGAACGTCGTCGCAACAATCGTATCTTTGAGTGGCAGAAAAACAGAAATCCGTTTATCGACAATAGCAGTTGGGCGGTTGATCTCTATGGTGCTGCTTGCCAATAGTGGTGAGTCATGGGCAAAGCCGTGACGCTTGAAAGCGCGGAGAGTGCCCGGAAGAGCTCAAAGTGAACGCAGCCTTTTGGCTGCGTTTTTTGTGCACCTGATGAGGAAATTACCTAAGGTGGCGAAATGGGCTGGGTGAAACTAGGGTTTTATTGTTATTATTAAGCCATCGTACATGCCTAGCGGCAGCGTGATTTATGGTTCACGAACCTGATTGGCACAACCTGCAAGGGTCTTGCTTAGCGTGAGTTGGTGTCACTGTACTTAACGCAACTTAATTTAATAAAGTAAACACCGCCTTGGCGGTAGTTGGAACTCCCATGATTGAACTGCAACAAAACAACCCACTTCACGGCTTAAAGTTAGAAACAATGGTGACAGAGCTAGTGGATTTTTACGATTGGAAAATTCTCTACGCAGCATTGCGTCTAGAGTGTTTCAATACCAATCCAACCATGGAAGCGTGTCTTAAGTTTCTGAAAAAAACTGAGTGGGCCAGAGAGCGAGTTGAAAGCTTCTACTTGTATCGATTTAAGCGTATGCCTAAGGGTAGTGCGGCGCAGTTTGAGTTAAAACCTCGAGAACGTGGCTTTGCCGACGGCATAGTGCCGCGTAAACCTCAAGAGTTGACCATTGAACTCATTGCTGAAATGCGTGCCAAAGCGACGGCCGATTACGAGGCGATGAAGAAAAACAACACACGCCCTAAGTACGGTAAAGACAAGCCACGAGCACAAGATGGCTATGCGCAAAACAAGCGTTCAGGCAGCAAGCGTCCAGCACCATCGCAAGACCCCAATAATCCCTGGGGAAAATAGATTAATGGATAATAAAAAGGCGAATGTTAATAAACATTCGCCTTTTTTCATTTTAGTGATGAAAGTTGCTGATTAAATAAACCTGCTTGCTGCCGTGCCTGTTTGGCATTGGGCGTATCTATTCCTTGGTGTTAAACCTTGTTTACACCATCATCGAGTTTCGTCGATTGTTTGCTTTCGTAAAGTGCGGTCACATTTTTGTTTTTGCTGGCTTGGTAGAATCTTAGCTTTGGCACTGAGCCGATTATTATCATATTTTTGAGGTCTTCATGGCAGTCACACCCATTGAGCGGGTAAAAAGCGCGTTTGTTGCAGGGATTTGGGCGACACTGGTCAGTATTTCTATTGGGTTTGGATTCAAAATTTGGTTGGCGCAGTGGGTGGTAAAAAGTGACTTGGCGCTTTATCACACCGTGGTGGATATTATCTCTATGTCATTAATTTTAATGACTGGTTTTCGCTCATCTATGGTGGTGAGCTATTCGCAAACCCAAAATGATAAAGATATTACTAATATTTTTCGCTACACGTTAATCGCAATGGTATTGCTGACATGGGGGATTGTGCTTCCCTATATTAAGCATGAGCTGCATTTAGATGTGGCCTATTTTCATTTGGTCGGCATCATTTTGGGGATGGGACTAAAGGTCTACTTTGCCAATCAAATCGCCATGTACCGTATGTATCATATTTCAAACAAGGTGACTTGGATGGAGCCGTTAGGGCAGGTCATCGCTTTCGGAGTCACTTTTTATCTTTTAAATCAAACAGCTATAGCATCACTCTTCTATAGCTTGATGTTGTCTTCATTAGCCGTCGCAGGGTACATGTTTGTCAATCGCCGCAAGGTTATTGCCACCACGCCATTAGCGTCGGTCAATATGACCCCAAGCCTTAAGAGTTTTGTTCAGAAAAGTATTACCTCAGCCCTTGAGGCTGGCGCTGGGTTGCTGATGATTTACATCACTGTATTGTTAACCATTGCTCACTTTAGTATTGACGAGTTGGGGGACTTTCAGGTGGTGGTGAGACCCATGATTGCTTATTTGACCTTGTTATTTGTATTCCCTATTTATCGTTTTGTTTTCCCCGAACTGGCTGTCTGCGTGAGGGAAAAACAAAACGAGCAGGTCGGGTTAATTAAGAGGTGGATATACAAAATTGCCATCTTGGTATCTATCAGTTTCTTTGTGCTGATGTTGTTTGCGGGGCAACAAGTGGTTGATTGGGTGTTTCCTCAAACTTACTCCAAGGCGGCACCCGTATTAATGCACTTTTCACTGTTTTTTGTATTTATGATGTTGAATGCCTATCAGCTGGCTTTTATCAAAGCTCATGGCTTGTTTGTCCAGAGCTTAGCGATCCGCCTTAGCGGTATTGTGGCCCTTGTTGCCAGTTACTATTTTTATACCCTGTTTACCGATAATGTCGTTGCCGTGGTGTTAGCCCTTGGCAGTGGTTACATGTTGATGTTTATTCTGTCTAGTTTTGTTGAGCGTAGGGTCGTGCGGCAACATCAAGGGCAATCGGTTTAATTCCCTGTGGCGATAAGCGAGGTGACCCGTTAAACAAACATAAACTACAGATTTTATTCAGACTGTTATACTCAATAGACATTAATGATGGTAATTGGGGTAGCAATGGACTGGCAGTTGATCAGTGACTCTATGTCATACGTGCTTTTTACTTATAGCGGGTCATCGATTACCGTATCGCAAGTGCTACAGGTACCTTTACTGCTGTTTTTAGCTTGGTTTGTGGTGACCCGAATCGGTAAGTTGATTCGACGCGCATTGTATAAAAGAAAGGTTGCGCCAGATGCGGTGCACCTGTTTTCACGTATCTACCTAGTGTTAGCCATTGCGATTTTGTTGGTCACCAGTCTTGAGATCCTTAATATCCCCCTTAAAGCTTTTGCCTTTGTTTCGGGTGCGGTGGCCATTGGGGTAGGTTTTGGCGCACAAAACATCATTAATAACTTCATCAGTGGCTGGATTTTGATGTGGGAGCGACCCATTCGCATTGGGGACTTTCTAGAGATAGGCGAAACCAAAGGCGTGGTTGAGAGCATTAATACTCGTTCGACCTTAATCCGCCGAAGCGACGGGGTGCATATGTTGGTGCCCAATAGTCAGTTGCTAGAAAACACAGTGACTAACTGGACACTAATAGACAATAACGCCCGCTCAACGGTCAGTGTGGGTGTGGCTTATGGCTCTGATGCGGTTTTGGTTGCCCGTTTGATTAAACAAGCACTGGATGAGCGCGACGACATTATAAAACAGCCTGAGCCAGTAGTGTTGTTTGCTGATTTTGGTGATAACGCACTTATGTTTGATGGCATTTTTTGGGTGTGCGCTAATTCAGAAGCCGACACACGTAAAATTCGTAGTGATATTCGCTTTAGGCTTTATCAGTTATTTAATGAGCATGACATCGTTATCGCCTTCCCACAAAGGGATATCCATATTGACGGGGCAATTAGCATAGAGCAACCCGCTCGAAATATGCCTGTAGATTAGCCATTGGTATAAATGAGCGAGCTTTATCTCTAATTTTCAGGTAAGTCAGCCCTAACTTATTCCCCATATTTTGACCACTGACTCTACAACTGAAATCAAATCGAAGGAACGGTAGATAACAAGTGTAAACGCGGCGGTCTTTGCCTGTATGGCCGCTCTTTGCGCTCTGACCCATAAGGATATGGGCAGTGCCTGAGCCATGTAGGGAGCATCACTGGCATATCATCGTGACATTTGTGAAGCTATTCGCATTAGATGCTGGCGCAGAACACACGGAGATGTACTTGCAGCGCGTTGCAGAATAGAGCCTTCTACAAGCTTGCCTATTCACCTACGCTGCACCTAACACCTAGCATCTAGCATCTATCACCTAACACCTAACACCTAACACCTAACACCTAACACCTAACACCTAACACCTAACATCTATCACCTAGCATCTAGCATCTAGCATCTATGCAATAGGGTGTTGCTCTTTAATCGTGTCGACGAAAAAGGATTTCAGCGCTTGTTTACTTTTATCGTCAAGTGGTTGCCCATCTCTATCTGAGACTAAGAAGACGTTGTCGACCTGTTCTCCTACCGTGGTAATTCTGGCTGAGTGAATGTTGAGATCAAATTGCCTAAAGCCTTGGCAGAAGTGGCTCATAAATTTGGGGTTGTCTAGCGCTGTTACGCTAATCAGGGTTCTATCTTTCTTTCGAGAATGCAAAAACTCCACTTTGGGCTCACAGATAAATGAGCCTATCTGATTATTTTTGCGCTGCTTCGGAATGCATTTGTTTTCAAATAGCACCTGTCTTAACTTCTGTTTAATGCGCCCACGTCGGCTGGCTGTTGAGATGGGCTGGTGGTCATAATCGAGGATCTTTAATGACTCCACGACATAACCGTCTTTGGTCTTGGAGATGTTGGCTTGCTGCACTGAGATCTGTAGTGAGGCGAGTGTGTTAAATAGTGTGACAAATAATCCGGGTTTATCTTTCATATAGACAAACAGATCACTAGAGCCCTTGGTGTAGCTTTCGTCGATAAGTATCAGCTCATCTTGCGTACCATGTTCAATAAGTGCCTGTGAGTAATGGGCTATCTCTTGTGGCTTTGCACTACTGAAAAACGATAGCGGCAAGCGTTTCCACAACTGCTTTATCGCATCTTGGGCAGTGGTGTCATTACTGTTACCGAGTAACTCTAGCGCTTCGTTCTTATGCTCTCTGACAATGGCGCGTTGCTCTAACACATTCTCTAAACCGTTACGCAGCGCATGCCTGATGGACATATAAAGGTCTCTTAGGAGAGTTGCCTTCCAGTTGGTCCAAAGATCGTCGTTGGTGGCTTTGATATCGGCAACGGTAAGGCAGTACAGTGCGTCTAACCTGGCCTTAGTACCTATGGTTTTAGCAAGGTTTTTGACTTCCGATGGGTCGTAAATATCGAGACGTTGAGAGGAGAGTGACAGGAGTAGATGGTTTTCGACGAGCCAAGCGATAACCTTGGCCTGAGAAGGTTTTAGGTCATGAAATTTGGCAAACTGCAGCGCATCGACTGCGCCAAGCTCGCTATGATCTCCGCCTCGTCCTTTTGCAAGATCGTGGAAAAGCGCGGCAAATAGTAACGTCTCTTTATTTTCCAGCGCGCTAAAAATTGCGCTGGGTAGCGTTAGCGTTTCATCATCACTTTTACTATTTAGCGCATAGAGGTTTTTCAGCAGTTTATGTGTGTGCTCATCCACCGGGTAGGCATGGTATAGGTCAAACTGCATCTGCCCAACAATCTCCCGCCACTGGGGAAGGTATGAGGCCAAAATACCGTGCTTGTGCATTAAGGAGAGGGCTAACCCCATTCCTTCAGGGTGTTTAAATAGAGCGACAAATCCTTTGCGACATTGCTGAAAGTCCTGCAGATCGCCGAGCAAGCGCCGTCTGACCTGACGAATTAGTCTAAGTGTTTGCGGCGCGATAGCATCAATCTCAGATGCATGCTCTGCAATATGGCAAAACAGCGCGATAAGTTGGTTGCGGTCAACAAATACGTCATCGTGGCGGGCGTAGATTAATCGGCCTTTGATTTCGAAATGTTCATTCAATATCTGGCATGGCTTTTCGGGTTGCGACAGAATTTCATGGTCAAAATACTGCAACAACATCTGATTAAGTTCGCTTATTCGTCGCATGGCGCGATAGAGTTGGCGCATCATCTTTTCGATAGCCAGATTACTGTTGTCACCGAAGCCCATGAGCCTGGCTACATCGCTTTGCAATGCTATAAGTAAGCGGTTTTCGGCCCGCTGTGCCGCTGTGTGTAGAGCCCAGCGTGTTCGCCAGATAAAATGTTGCGACTCTAATAACTCTGCATACTCGTCGGCGGTGAAAAAGCCGAAACGACGCAGTGCGGCCATGTCTGCTGCGGCAAAATATTTACGTGCCACCCAGATCAAGGTCTGTATGTCTCGCATTCCGCCGGGGCTGTTTTTGAGATTAGGTTCGAGACTGAACGCGCTGCCTCTGGCTTTCATATGGCGCTGGGTTTGTTCGTCCACCTTGGCACGGAAAAATCCTTCACCGCTCCATATCTTATCTTCGTAAAGTGTGTCTAATACCTGTTCTGCGTGTGCGCTAGGGCCTGCAAGGTGGCGTATCTCTAGTAGTGAAGTGGCGATGGTAATATCTTCGGCGCAGGCTGCGCTGATCTCATCTAAGCCGCGCACACTGTGACCCAGCTCTAATCCAATATCCCATAACTGGGTAAAGAAATGACCTATTTGAGCGGCATCGTGATTACTTAGAGGCTTATCGAATATAAGACAGAGATCGATATCTGAATGGGGGTGTAGCGTTTGGCGACCATAACCACCGATGGCATTGAGCGAGATACTATTGTCGAGGTCCGTATGCTGCCAGAGGTGGAGAAGTAAGGAGTCAAAAAACTGGGATCGCATTTTGACAAGTTCATCGATAGCAACATGGGTAAAGTTGTCATTGAGGTAATTGTCTGCATCTTGAATTATCTGTTTATATTCGGGGATGCTCATGGCGGAATGTAATTGCGGCGATATATCAGAGTCTGACATGCTTCTCCTGTGGTGATTTGTATTAGGCTCAATATTGGCGCTAGCGTAGTGGACTTTCATCATCACACTATTTTAGCGCCCCTATACAATGGGTTTACTATGGTTAATTAGGGTAGAGGATCCGCCTTAGAATTACAAACTGGGCCCTCGCGAGTTTATAAAATGATGAGTGTAGCTAAGCTTAGGAAGGCAAAAAAGCCCACGACATCTGTGACTGTGGTTAACACCACGCCGCCAGCGAGAGCGGGGTCTATGCCCATTTTTTTTAATAGTGGCGGTATCGTTGTACCAGCTAATACACCGGTGACGAGCACAATGATCATTGCAGCACCAAAGACCATTCCCAATTGCCAGTCGCCAAACCATTGAAAGGCGATAATACCAACCACTGCCGCCCACAACATGCCGTTTAGCGCCCCGATACTGAACTCATGGCCGATGAGTTTGGCTATGTTTTTATTGTTAATTTGGTTGAGGGCTAAACCGCGCGTGACCAAGGTGAGAGTTTGGCTGCCTGCAACACCGCCCATACTGGCGACCACCGGCATTAACACTGCAAGCGCGACGATTTTTTCGATAGAGGTTTCAAATAAGCCAATCACCCATGCCGCCAGAAATGCGGTCATTAAGTTAATGCCTAGCCAGATTGCTCGGCGGCCAGAACTTTTGAGTATGGGGGCAAACATATCGGGATGACTATTAAGGCCTGCCCGTGAAAACACCTCTTTGTCTGCTTCATCTTGGATAACGTCGATAACATCATCGACCGTGATTCGGCCAATGAGTTTATGCTGGTCGTCGACCACGGGAGCTGAGAGCAAGTCTTTATCTTTAAATGCCTGCGCCACATTATGGGCTGAGTTCAGCGGCGTAAAGCTAGTGACCTCTGTTGACATAACGTCACGAACACTAATGCTCAAATCGTTGGAGATGATTTGGCTTAATGGCACCACCCCTAATAGTACATTGTTACGATCGACCACCATCAGACTGTCTAAATGATCGGGCAGGGCACCTTCTCGTTGGCGCAGCCTGCGCATATACCTCAGCGCAGCCTTTAGTGATACATCTGCGCGTACCGCCGTAATGTCCACGTCCATGAGGCCGCCAGCGCTGTCATCGGGGTAATGTTTGACCAAGTCATAACGCTCTCGCCGCTGGGCATCCATCGCTTGCACCATGGCAGAGATAACTGTGATGGGTAAGTCGCTGTCGATGTCAGCTAACTCATCCATCTGCACGGCGCTAAGGCTGGCGGTTAACTCTGCCTCATCGGTGTGGGCGATAAGGCTTCTTCGTAGGTCTTGATGTAGCTCAAGTAGGACTTTGGCGCGTAAGCGCGTAGGGACATAATGCCAAAGCGTTAATCGGTCTTTTTGTGTCAGCGATTCCATTAGGCGAGCAATTTCTGCCGCCGAGGTATTTACCAGTAATTTTTGTAGTGCTTGTTCATCATTTTCATCCAAGGCGATATCAATGGAATTAATGAGGTGTTGAAATTTGATTGTCATAGAAACCCCAATACATGAGAGGTGTTACTTCACCGAGGCAGAGACTAAGCAGATAATACTTGGCTTATCTCTGCAATAAAAAAATCACCCAATGGTGCGATGTAACATAGGTAATACGTGTCTTTGAGGCGATACAAGGTAGCATATCGCCATATAACTAAATGAGAACTTGTTACTTATTAGCATAACAGCCTTTGGGTATTGAACGTCAAATTAGGTGTTCTGAGCCGTTATTGAAGATGCTTTTGATGGTGTCTCTTAACCATGTATGGGCAGGATTGTGTTTCTGCCTTCGATGCCAAATCAGTGACAGTTGAATAGGCTTAAAGCGTAGCGGCATCTTAATGACTTGCAGATTAAAAGCCTGTTGGTATTTCATTGCAAGGCTTTTGCTGCAGGCCCCCACGCAATCACTTTGTGCCACCAGTCCTATTAGCGACAGTAACGAGTGGCACTCGGCAACCACAGTTCTTTGCGCAACGCTTTCTTGCGCATAAAAATCCACGGCAGAGAGATTAGCGCGAGTCAGCTTTAAGGTGACATGCTGCTCATCATAGTATTGCTCAGTCGTTATTCTTGTGGATATCCGTGGATGACCTTTACGGCAGATAAGCACTATCTCTTCGTTGACTAAGGGCTCACAAATCAGAGAGCTATCTCTGTTCTCTATGGTATCGATAGCCAAGTCGGCCTGTTGAGAGTTGAGCGCTTCGTTAATGTGCTCCTCAGTTGAGTGATCTTCTTTAAAGCGGATCAGTGGATAGCCTTGCTGCTGCAGCTTCATTGCATGTGGATGCAGCTGATTAGTGATGGACTCAAAGGCTAATACAGTAAAGACCTGCTTACTCCGCTTGCTGTCAAATGCTTGCAGATTATCAATTACGCTGTCCATGATATCCATGGCGGGGCTTAACTGTTTCATTAGCTGGTGGGCAAAGTGGGTGGCAATAATACCGCGTCCATGGCGGACAAAAAGATCTTGGCCACAACGTTCACTTAAGCGCTTTATTGAACCACTGACCGCTGCTTGTGTGACGTTAAGTTGCTCGGCCGCCAACGTGATGGATTGATGATGGTATACCTGCATAAACACACTAAAGAGGTTAAGGTCCAGCTTGTCGGTCATAAAATTGCCTTCTATAGGGGGTTTTGTTGCGGTCAATCGTGCTTAATTCATAAGTATAGCTTAAGTGTTAACCATAGTTACCTTTGTTTATCTAAATTGTGGTTTGGTTATTATTACTGCAATTCAAAGGTGGCAGCCAGTGCTGGCACCTTAGCTAAAGTTCATTACTACTTTGAAGGTGATTTCGCATGAAAAAGACCATCCTTGCAACTCTCGTTCTATCAACCTTTACCTATAGTGCCTCTGTCAGTGCACACAGTCATGGCGCTGGTCAAGATGAACATGCGCTTACAACATCGTTTATGTACCAAGGCAAGCCAGCGAGTGAGGCGACTAAAGCTTACAACAGCGAGTTTGCTAAAGGACTCAAGTTTGACGATACCAAGTCGTTTCAGGAAGGCCGCGCTAACCTTATTGCGCCACTTGACGCTGAAACGGCCGCACTGCTTGCCGATGCTTACGAGTTCATTGGTGAAGAAACCCCAGAGACCATTAACCCGTCGCTCTATCGCCAGGCACAGATGAACAATGAAGCCTACGGTTTGTATCAGGTTAACGACAAAATCTTCCAGATCCGTGGCACAGATTTGGCCAACATGAGCCTAGTGCGTAGTGATAATGGGTGGATTGTATTTGACCCCCTGACCACGCGAGAGTCGGCTAAAGCTTCTTTGCTATTTGCCCTTAAGCACTTGCCATTTGGTAACGACGACCCTGTGGTCGCGATGATCTACTCTCACTCCCATGCGGATCATTTTGGCGGCTCTCGCGGCATACAAGATCTGTTTCCTGAGGTGAAGGTTTACGGCTCTGCCGATATCACTAAAGAGATGGTCGATGAAAACGTGCTAGCGGGTAACGCCATGTCGCGCCGTACTTCTTACCAATATGG
The DNA here is from genome assembly GCF_000518705.1 of Shewanella colwelliana ATCC 39565. Taxonomy (GTDB): domain Bacteria; phylum Pseudomonadota; class Gammaproteobacteria; order Enterobacterales; family Shewanellaceae; genus Shewanella; species Shewanella colwelliana. Next base: position 2,484 of record NZ_JAEC01000032.1, on the reverse strand, counting down.
TGCCACTATGGTGCCGTCTGAAACTACGATTGTCGATGCGGCATTATCTAATGGTATTGCCAAAGGTGAGGTCACTTATGTGTTGCCAGATTATGAAACAAACCATAATGGTAAGTTTGAGACTGTCATCATCGACGGCTTAGAGGTGGTATTCATGGACGCCTCAGGTACCGAAGCGGTATCGGAAGCTGTGGCATATATCCCAAGTATGAAAACCATTTGGGCCGCAGAAGTCACTTATAAGGGCATGCATAACGTCTATACCCTGCGTGGCGCTAAGGTACGTGATGCACTGAAATGGTCTAAAGAGATCAACAACATGCTACAACATTGGGGCGGCGAAGCAGAGTTTCTGTTCTCAGCTCATAGCTCGCCAGTTTGGAGTAACAGTGATATCACCGATTTTTTAAAGCTTCAACGTGATAATTACGGTTTCGTGCATAATCAATCGTTGCGCTTAGCCAACAATGGCGTAGTACTGCAAGATATCGGTTGGGAAATAGAGAAAGTCTTACCCCAATCGATAAAAGATGCTTGGCACACTAATGGTTATCACGGCACTTACTCACATAATGCGCGCGCCGTATACAACATGTATTTGGGGTTCTTTGACATGAACCCCGCCAATCTAAACCCATTACCAACGAAAGCCGAAGCGGCTAAGTTTGTGGAGTACATGGGCGGAGACAAAGCAATTTTAAAGCGTGCAACAGCCGATTTTGCTAAGGGAGAGTATCACTTTGTTGCAACAGCATTGAACAAAGTGGTGGTGAATAACCCAAGTAATAACGATGCGCGTAACCTGCTTGCCGATACTTATGAGCAGTTAGGTTATCAGTCGGAAGGGGCTGGCTGGCGTAATGTCTACCTTTCTGGGGCGCAAGAGCTACGTATTGGTCGCCAAGCTGGCGCGCTAAAGTCCGCTTCTGCCGATGTGATTGCCGAGATGCCTGTGGGGTCATTGCTGGATTTCTTAGCGATAAAAGTGGACTCGATTAAGGCGCAAGATTATCACTTTGAGATTAACTTAGTGCTGCCAGATACCAAAGAGGTGTATGTGGTTGAATTGGCTAATGGCAATTTGAGTAACGCTAAGATTGATGCAGAGAAAGCGGGGACTACGGCCACTTTCCGTATCAAGCAGTCTGACATCGTCAAACTTAATCTTCAGCAGACGACAGTAAAAGAGTTGCTTGAAACGCAAGCGGCCACAATTGAAGGTGATGCGTCATTCCTTGAGACACTAGCCAAGGTCTTAACAGAGTTTGACCCTGCATTTGAAATTGTTCCGCTACCATCAGACAAGGTGATTGAGGCCAACCGTGCTATTTATATGCAAGATGTGCCAAAGCCTGTGCGCAATGACCGTCATCACGGCCATGACCACTAGTGTTTTAGTTGATTAACTCGCCGATAGAAAAACCGCTCAATGAGCGGTTTTTTTATCCGATGAATTTGGTGTCAGGCGCTAACGAGGTTTTCATTATAATGCAGTATCTCGCTGGCTTAGCAGGCAGTAGTTGGCCTTAGAATGAAGGTTTGGCATTTTTTATGTTTACTTGAGTTACGTTTGCTTGATTAACATCTGACGATATGTTCATTTATTAAATGCGTTGAAGGTCGCTCCTTTATCGCCATCTAATGCCTGCCCAGCGAGGGATGTGCAGATACTTCTGCTCCACGGTGAGTGAAGCGTAGCTTCGAGCCCATGAACGAGAGACAGGGATTGTCGAACTGGCTTTTAGATAGGGATATTGTTGTGAGCACTTCCATGTGGGCTCTGCGAAATCATCTGACTTACATGGAAGTAGGGAATGCCGAAAAATGTCGGGAACATTTTTGTCCATGATTTCGAAGGCCAAAACCGTGCTTACACTGGGTTATTGACTCTCTTCGATTTGATGGTATTTGTGTGAATGAAAAGATAAAAGCTAACGTGATTTTGCCCCAAAACTTGTTAGCCTTCGAATGAAGGCTGGTTACATTTTCTCTTTTGGTTCATTGTTATTGGGGTGTGTGCCTGAAGGTCATACCTTTATCGCCATCTAACGCCTGCCCGGCGAGGGATGTGCAGATACGCCTGTGAGACGCCGTGAATAAGTCCCTTTAGGCTCTGCCGAAACATCCCTGTTTCGGAAGCTCACCGGCGTATCTACACTCGGTATCTCAACGTCTCTTCGATTTGGCGGATGTCGAAAGGGGGGAGTAAAAAACTGACTTGATTTTGCCCCAAAGTTTGGTGGCCTTGGAATGAAGGTTTGGCATTTTTTGGATTAGCCTTAGTTGCGTTTGGCTGGGGAGGGGATTGGTTAAGTGAGCTTGAGGGTCGTACCTTCATAGTAATCAATCACCTGCGGTGAGCTTGTGTGCAAGCACTCTTTTGGTACGCTGTGAATATGTCCCTATACGCTCCACGGTGGTATCTGAAGTGAATGGATTCACAAATGCCGCGATGACATGGATGTCAAAGAGCGGCCATGCCAT
>NZ_JAEC01000031.1 GCF_000518705.1 Shewanella colwelliana ATCC 39565 | reverse complement strand
CTAGAACCTAGAACCTAGAACCTAGAACCTAGAACCTAGAACCTAGAACCTAGAACCTAGAACCTAGAACCTAGAACCTAGAACCTAGAACCTAGTACCTAGTACCTAGCACCTAGAACCTAGCACCTAACACCTAGAACCTAGCACTTCAAAGTCGCTAATGCCTTCAGATCACCTTTAAAACATCACCGCGTCTGACACAAGCCACAAAATACTGTCGCGCGTTGCCCTAGCTTAATCTCACTTAATAGATGTCCACATTGGTTACAGGTTTCACCGCCACGTCCATACACGTGGAGTTTCTGTGCAAAATATCCCGGTTTTCCTTCGGCATTGGTAAAGTCTTTTAGAGTCGTTCCCCCCTGCTTTATCGCATTGGTAAGGATCTGTTTTACTTCTGTGACTAAAATTGTCAGCCTGGCAATATCGACTTTGCCCGCTTCAGTTTGTGGGTGGATTCCCGCGGCAAAAAGAGCTTCATTGGCGTAGATATTACCGACGCCGACCACGATATGATTGTCCATCAAGCACAGCTTTATCGCCTTCTTCTTGCCTTTTAAGGCTTGCTGAAAATAGTCCACATTAAAAGTGGGTAGTAAGGGCTCAGGTCCAAGTTTTGCCAGTAAGGGGTGGGCAGCTTCTGGCAATTCACACCATAGCCAAGCGCCAAAACGTCGTGGATCGTTGAATCTTAGCACTTTACCATTGGCCATCTCGAGGTCGATATGGTCATGCTTTTCCACTGGCGTGGATTTTGACAATATGCGAAGGCTTCCCGACATACCGAGGTGGACAATGGTGGTCCCCGCATCCGTATCAATCAGCAAATATTTAGCGCGTCGTCTGATACTGCGAATCGTTTGGCCAACAATTTGTTGGGCGATATCGGGCACAGGCCAGCGTAACGAGCCATTGCGCACAATCAACTTAGTCACTTCTTGGTCAAGCAGGTGGGGCGATATCCCTTGTCGGGTGACTTCAACTTCTGGTAATTCAGGCATGATGTTCTCTATTGGCTAGCGGCGCTAATAATGGGATTGAGTGATGCGCGAAGACTCGGAGGAATTTGATACCAGTTTCCCGAAGGAGACTTAAGTAACCCCTGTTGACGATAAAACAGCCATAGTTGTGGCGTTGCAATATCCTGTATCTGAATCACTAATTCATGAGGTGTCGATTCTGGTGGGATCAGCTTTTCGATAGGTGATATTTGCACCTTACTCCAGGCGTTAGCCCACTCATCACAGTTGAGAATACTTGCTTCACACTGCCATGAAAAGCCGGCCTCACTGAGCCAAAAATCATCATATTGAAGTTGTTGCAGTGGCGCTGCATCATCAAAAAGTGGTTGAGCGTCATCGGGTAATTTTTCTCGCTCATTGTCGAGCAGAGTTAGGATAGCCACCATAAAGATGGAGGCGAAGATAATGATGTTATTCCATTTTTTTCGGGATAAAGCCATTGGCGAATGCGCTCATACTTACTTGTGATCTTACTTGAGTTTATCACCGAAAAAGCATGAGAGCATTAACGCACTGCGTTTGCTTAGGTAGGATCCGCTGTTAGCCACCCGTTGCATTCATAAAGCGCAAAATCTGCGTGTCGCCTTCCGGACCAAAGTGATGCTCTTTGGGTTTTAGCTTGATGGCATCAAGAATGGCATGCTTCAATCGCGCTATATCTCCAGGTGATTCACGCACAATGGTTTTCAGATCGACCGAATGCTCATTGCCTAAACATAATAGTAAACGGCCTTCAACGGTAACGCGGACACGATTACATTCATGGCAAAAGTTATTGCTGTGGGGGGAGATAAAGCCCACATGGATAGTGCTCCCTGGCATGGTGTAGTAGCGGGCAGGGCCGCCAGTGCGCTTATTGGAGAGGTGCAGCGGGTAGCGTTGGTTGATGAGGGCTTTGACCTCATCGCTGCTGCAATGACGGCTTTTTTTGCGCTCATCAATCACGCCTAAAGGCATCTCTTCAATAAAGGCAATATCCAGCTCTCGTTCACGACAAAACTCTATGAGGTCGAGCACTTCATCGTCATTTTGGCCTCGTAAAATAACGGCGTTAATTTTTATGCGCTCAAATCCTGCAGCTTTGGCTGCATCGATCCCTTCAATAACACGTTCTAATTTGCCGTTACGGGTGAGTTGAGTAAACAGCTCTGGTTTAAGCGTATCTAGGCTGATGTTGAGTCGACTTAGCCCAGAATCACGCATTTTGCCAGCAAACTTGGTGAGTCGAGAGCCGTTGGTCGTCATTGACAGCTCCTTTAGCCCAGGGAGATCGCCAAGTAGTTTGACCAGTTGATCGCAGTCAGTTCTAACCAAGGGTTCACCGCCAGTTAGACGGATTTTTTTGACCCCCAACTCGGTAAAGGCTTGGCCAATCCAGGCCAATTCTTCGAGGCTGAGTACTTGTTCTCTATCGAGGAAGCAGGGATCTTCACTCATGCAATAGACACAGCGGAAATCACATCTATCTGTCACCGACAAACGTAAGTACTCAACGGTGCGGCCAAAGGTATCAACAATCAAACTCATACGAACTTACCTACTACAGACAGTGGGGCTGACCCACTGCAACGGCTAAAAAGGTGGCCTTTTATAAAAGGTCGGCAAAAGGTTGGATATAGACAGTATCGCCAGGATTTAACTGCTCATTTTGTTCGCCAATGACGATTAAGCAATTTCCTTTTACCATTGAACTCAACATTCCAGAGCCTTGTGCGCCTGTACTGGAAACATGTAGCTTGCCATCCGTCCCTAAGTGGTAGACACCACGGGTAAATTCAGTTCGGCCGCTGCGGCTGCGAAGTGTGCAGTCGGCAATGGCGGGCACCATGCTTGGTGACCAGTCTTTCTCACCTGCGAGTTTACGTAGCGCTGGTTGTACAAACTGCATAAAGGAGACCATCACTGCAACAGGGTTGCCGGGTAAGCCGAAAAACAAGCTGTTACCAATCTGACCAAAGGCCAGTGGTCGACCGGGTCGCATGTTGATGCGCCAAAAGTTGATCTGGCCAACTTTCTCTAGGGCTAACTTGATAAAGTCCGCATCACCCACCGATACCCCACCAGAGCTGATCACTACATCTGCTTGGGCTGCTGCGCCTTTTAAGGCATCAATAAGCGCGTCTTCTGAGTCGTGAATGATACCAAGATCGATCACCTCACAACCCAGTTGCTTGACCATAGACTTAATGGTGAAACGGTTGGAGTCGTAGATGCAGTTGGGTTTGAGTGGCTCACCAGGCTGGCACACTTCATCACCTGTTGAGAACACGGCGACACGCGGTTTTCGATAAACGGGTAAGGTGCCAAAGCCTAAAGAGGCCAACATACCTTGATGAGCCGCTTGTAAGCGGTGTCCTGCAGCCAGTGCGGTGTGGTCTTTTGCGATATCCTCACCTGCCTGGCGCACATGCTGGCCAAGTGAAATAGAGCCTGAAAAACTGACGGTGTCATTATCCTCTATGGCCATCTCTTTCATCTGTACCGTATCGGCACCCGCTGGTACAGGTGCACCGGTCATGATGCGTACGGCTTCGCCATCGTTAAGGTTACCTTGATAGCTATGTCCTGCCATCACATCGGCAACAATGGTGTATTGAGCTAGCATCGGCTCACTATGTTTAAAAGCGTAGCCGTCCATAGCCGAGTTGGTGTGCTGAGGGACATCCACTGGCGATATAGCATCACTTGCTAGCACGCGATTACTGCTGTCATCAATGGCTTGCTGTTCGACTTCCATTACTGGATTAACAAAGGAGAGGATGCTATCGATGCCTTGCCTTACGGACAGTGTTTTGCTGGTATCTAATTCACAGCCACACTCCGGCGCTTGCAGTGGTCGTTGGGTTTGGCTCGGTTGCCACAGCTTGATATATGCAATCACAAAATCTGCAATTTGGCCGACGTTGTTAATATCAAGACGTTTTAATTCTGTTGGTAGTTCGGTGTCATCACAGCAGGCAATAGCTTGAATGTTGTCGTCGTGCGTATGGATAAAAGGTTTACCGTGGGCGGCGCGGTGCAGCTCAATTTTAGGTAGGGTTAACTTTTTAAATCCTTCAACTAAGACAATATCAACTTTGTCTTGTTCTATCTGTTGCAGTAAGTGTGGCAGCTTAGGTGCATCATCGACTAAGTCTTCGGTCATCAATGCCCAGCGCACATGGGAGGCGACCAGTACTTGTCGAGCGCCGGCTTTACGCATTTCGTAACTATCTTTACCAGGAATATCGACATCAAAATTATGATGAGCATGCTTGATCACCGCCAACTTGATACCACGACGATTGAGCTCGGGGATTAACTTTTTAAGTAAGGTGGTTTTACCTGTGCCACTGTAGGCACAAAACCCGAGAACAGGAATCGACAACGGATTGTTAAACGGAATGCTCATGTAGACCTCTAAATTTATTTGGCAATTGCCTCAGAAAGTTGTTGTTTTTGTTCTGGTGTGTTGACGTTAACAAAGGCGTTGGGTTGATCAGAAAAATCACACACGACGCACTGGTGCTTGGCGTACCAAAAATCAATTTTGCGCTCACCCGCGTCTAAAAAGGCTTTCATCGATGCCCTGAGTTCTGGTTTCATTAACAGCACCACAGGTTGTTCTCGTTTGCCATCACTCGCCACTGCAAGTTCTGCATTATTAGTGTCAATGGCCGCTAACATTCGTGGAACAAGATCTAATGGCAGTAGCGGGCAATCACAAGGAACAACCAGTAGGTAGTCTGCCAGTGTATGACCTAGCGCGGTGATCATGCCTGCCAATGGACCTAAGTAGCCAGAGTCTTCATCACTCAACACTTTGTAACCAAACTCAGCATAGTGATTTTGGTTACGGTTGGCGTTGATCAGGATCTCCTTAACTTGTGGTTTTATCCTATCGATGGCGTGCTTTATCATAGGTTGGCCATTAAGCTCGACCAATCCTTTGTCGTTTCCGCCCATACGGCGAGCCATACCGCCGGCAAGGATCACTGCATCAATACGCTGTGACATAGTTTAATTCCTGAGTTTGTTGATGTTGGCCTGCAGCCGAGAAGGGTGATGGTGCTGTGGGCGCATCACCTGCTGCAATGATGTTATCGTGAATCAACCAATTTTGCTCGCATAATCCTGTTAGCGAACAGTTTTGGTGGCTGCTGATTAACATGCCAGTGCCTTGTTGTTTCAGGTCGCTAATCATGGTTAAAACCAGTTGCTGGGACAGTTTATCCATATTCGATGTTGGCTCATCGAGCATCAGCAATTTGGGGCGCATTATCCAGGCTCTAGCAATTGCTAAACGTTGGCGTTCACCACCAGAGAGACTCGCTGCTTGCTGAGTTAATAAACTGCCAAGTTGTGCCATCTCAATAGCGTGAACAGTACGCCTTTCAATTTCGGCACGGGTCAACTGGCAAAATGGATGGGCGTAGTTGAGATTATAGTCAACCGTCCCATCAAATAGGTAAGGGTGCTGATGCAGGTATACGGCTTTGCCCAATAACGGGTTACGTCGCCACCATGGGTTTGTTGAAAAACCTTGTGTCACAATTTTTCCGGCGCTCGGTGCCTGCAGGCCGGCAAACATCTTCATTAAGGTGGTCTTGCCTGAGCCATTATCGCCTTGCAGGTGAACAGTTTGCTCTTGCGCCAAAGATAGGTGCTCAAATCGATATAGAAAGCGCTCACCAAAGCGCATTTCGATATTGTTGGCGATCACTTTAACCATAGATTAATGTGTCCTCGGTTCAGCTTTGCCACGCAAAGTCCCTAAGGTGAAATTTAGTATTAGCGACAGAATTAATAATACCAACCCCAGTGCGATTGCCTGGGCAAAGTCGCCTTTGCTGGTTTCAAGAGCGATGGCTGTGGGGATATTACGGGTGACATCGGCAATATTGCCACCGACCATCATGGAGCAACCTACTTCGGTTAGAATGCGGCTAAACGCGGCGACGATGGCCATCAACAGTGGAACTTTCAGTTCTCGGCAAACGACCCAAACGGAACGTAGCCAAGATGCACCTAGAGTACGAGATGTTTCCCATGCACGTTTATCAACGCTAGTAAATGCAGCTTGGCTCATTGCCACAAGCACTGGTGCACAGATCATCATTTGGCCTAAGATCATTCCTTTTTGAGTAAATAGCCAGCGTAGATCTCCCAGAGGCCCCATTCGAGTTAGCATGAGATAGACAAGAAGGCCGATAACAACGGTAGGGATTGACTGGATTGTCTGCACTAAGTTGGTGACAAACCAACGGCCAGGAAAGTGGGCAAATGCAAGGATAAAGCCTAATACAAGTGACGGTATTAGGGTGAGCGCAAGCGCTGCAAACGAGACAGAAAAAGAGACACTTACGATAGACCAGACATCGGGGTCTAATGAAAACAGCAGGCTTAATGCCTGCTGTATCAGGGCTAACCAGCCTTCACTCATTCGCTATATGTTGCCTTAAAGAGTTGCTCACCTTGTACGGTATAGCTATTGATCATGCTTTGAGCTTCAGCGCTGATCAGCCAGTCACTCAGTGCTTTAGCACCTTTGTGGTTTAAGTCTGGATACATTTCCGGGTTAATTAACATAATTTGATAAGGGTTCGCTAGCGCTACGCCACCATCGTAATCAACAGAAAGGTCTAGCTTGGCCTTGTACGCAACAAAGGTACCACGGTCTGACAGTGTATAGCCTTGTAGCTCGTTTGCCATTAGCAAAGTTTTACCCATTCCTTGTCCCACTGAGCGGTAGCCTGCAAACTGTGGTTCAATTTTAGCGCCTTTCCAGATGATTAACTCTTTCATATTAGTGCCAGAGTTGTCACCACGAGAGATAAACGGTGTCCCTGACTTGGCAATTTTAGCAAAAGCTTCTTCAGCTGTTTTACTATTACGAACGTTTGCGGGGTCGTTTTTAGGCCCTAAAATCACAAAGTCATTTTCCATAATGCCACGTGGCATCAGGCCATAGCCTTCTTGGACGAACTTAGCTTCGGCTGCTGGGGCGTGAGTCATGACGACGTCAACGTCACCTTGTCTGGCAAGTTTAAGGGCTTTACCTGTTCCGGTGGCAATCACTTGTACTTTGAAACCCGTTTCCGCTTCAAACTTGGGCAATAAGCTTTTAAGTAGACCTGAGTTTTCTGTACTGGTGGTTGTTGCAAGCTTAATGATCTCTTCTGCTTGCACTGGTGCACTAGCGATTGTGGTGGCGACAAGCGCCATGCTAAAAATCGTTCTTAGGTTAAACATTACTGCTCCTTGGCATTTTGAGTGAAAAACGTGATTCGCCAGGGTCACGTTTGTTCGAAAATCAATACGCTCAAATTACAGCAAAAACAATGCCAACTGAGGTAAACGGAAAAATATGTCACACGGTAATGGCAAAGTGTGAGGCAAGTCCCATGCTGGGTAAATTGTTACCAGACATATTGTCCCAACTGATGTTTAGACTGGTTCAGGGTGACCAATTTGCTGAACTTTGATGCTAGAATCAATTCAATGTGAGTCAAAATGTCCAAAGAAGACAATATGAGCCAATCAAATAAAGAGATGAAGCCGCTACCATCTGCCGTATCTGTGTTAATCGTTGACGATGAGCCAGGGATGCGTAGCTTTTTAAAGAAAGCCCTATCTAAAAAGTTTGCCCTCGTTGAGACCGCTGGCAGTGTAGAAGACGCCGAGCAGTTACGTAGCCGTTGTCATTTCGATCTCTTAATTGTCGATATTCGTCTACCGGGCCGTTCAGGTATTGAGTGGGATGAAGCGCTCAATGATCAGGAGCGTCGCTCTGACATCATTTTCATGACAGGCTATGCCGATATGGATGTGGCGATTAAAGCGCTGCGGGCTGGCGCGTCAGACTTTATTATGAAGCCATTTCACCTAGAGCAGATGATGAAGGCGGTAGACCGCTGCATTGAACGTCGCTTGCTTAAACGTGAGAATTTGATGCTTCGTCGTGAGGTGTCCATCGGTCAATCCTCCACCATTATCGGTAGCAGTGACGCGATGATGGAAGTGAAGCATGTTATTGAACGCGTCGCCCCCACCAATGCCGTTATCTTGATTGAAGGTGAGTCGGGTACGGGTAAAGAGTTAGTCGCTCGACAGCTGCATCTGCTCAGTGGTCGCCAAGGCCCGTTTGTGCCCGTCAATTGTGGTGCGATTGCCCCAGAGCTATTAGAAAGTGAGCTTTTTGGCCATGCGGCAGGCTCGTTTACCGGCGCTAAAGGTAACCGTGAGGGGCTGTTTAGCTTTGCATCTGGCGGGACTATTTTTCTCGATGAGATTGGCGAGATGCCACTTAAGATGCAAACAGCACTACTCAGGGTGCTGGAGCAAAGAACCATACGTCCAGTGGGCAGTGAAAAAGAGATTAATATCGATGTGCGCGTGCTCGCGGCCACCAACCGTAAGTTAGCCGATGAGGTTGAAGCGGGTAACTTCAGGCGAGATCTGTTCTATCGACTTAACGTACTGGATATTGTGATTCCGCCTTTGCGTGATCGCCCTGATGATGTCGTTGAGTTAACCCATCATTTTACACGTCAATTGGCGGCTGAATTAGGGGTGAAAGAGGTGGTTTGGAGCCACGAAGATATGCTCAAGCTGCAACAGCATGAATGGCCGGGTAATATTCGAGAGCTGCGTAATATGATTGAGCGCTGTATTTTACTGGGTAAGCCTCCGGCGGAATATTGGAAACAGCAACCTAAAGCGGATGTACTTGGAGAGTCAGGTTACCCGCTCGATTGGACGCTTAAAGAGGTTGAGAAACACCATGTAACCCAAGTGGTCGATCTACATCAAGGTAATAAATCTGCAGCAGCAAGGGATCTTGGGGTGTCGAGAAAGACGCTCGATCGTAAATACAAAGAGTGGTTTGACGTTAGTCAAAACGAGGAAGAGTAATATGTCATTTTTTCCTCGTATTTTTGGTGTTAATTGGCAGCAAATGCAGGCCAAAGTGCGTTATCGCATTTTGATTTTGACCTTATTGCCAATCTTACTGACCTTAGTCAGCTTAGTGTTTATTACCATCTACTGGAATATTAGCTACACAGGTAAGCAGCTATTTATGAAGGTAAAGGCTGATTTAACGGTAGCCAGCAATACCTTGGTGTCTGTGCAAGATACTCAAGAGAATCAACTTGAGTTGGTGAAGGCATCGTGGGAATTCCAAAATGAGTTTAGAGATATTAACACAAATACTCGCCAGACTCGTGAACAAATAAACACACTATTAGCGATAAAAAAAGAGAGATTAAACCTCGACTTCTTACGTCTTGTTAGCGTGTCTGAAGCCGCTGCTGATCCCGATCTCCGGGTTATGCTGCCTAAAATTGAGAATAATGAGGCGATTTCGGGCTTGATGGTACTGCAGCCGCAGCGACTTTCTCGGCTCGACCCTCAACTGGCGATTGATGCCGTGGTTAAGTTGGTTGATACACCGCGCTCACAAAAGCCAAGTAAAGAGAGCGAGAAGCGTGGCATGTTAAGCCGCAGTCTACTGCCAATTGTGGGCAGTGATGGCTCAATCGGTTGGTATCTTGATGGTGGCATTTTGCTCAATCGCGATATTCGTATTGTCGATCATATTCGCGATCTGGTTTATGACAAAGGTACATTGCCAGAGCGTTCAATCGGTACGGTGACCATATTTCTCGATAATACCCGTATTAGCACCAATGTACCCTTGCATTTCTTCCCTCAAGGTACTGAGAAGCAGGGCCGCGCCCTAGGCAGCTTAGTGTCTGAAGAGGTACGGCAAAAAGTGTTAGTGCAGGGCCTATTGTGGGTCGACAGAGCATTTGTCTATAACGATTGGTTCATCTCCGCTTACGCCCCGCTGCAAGATATACGGGGTGAGCGTATTGGGATGATCTATACCGGCTTTTCAGAATCGCCCTTTATCCATAACTATCTATTGAACATCATTGAGTTGGGCACCATCTTGATGCTGGTATTACTGGTGTCGGGATTGTTAGTGTATCGCGGTGCATACAGCTTGCTGCAGCCGATTGAACGCATTCACCATGTGGTGAAGGCGGTGCAGTCAGGTAGAAATTTGCGTATCGGGTCATTAGGGTTGGAACGTGACAATGAGCTATCTAACCTCGCAGAGCAGTTTGATCGTATGTTGGACCTACTACAACGTCGTAATACCCAGATCCAAGCGGCAGCCGAACAACTTGAGGTAAAAGTTGAAGAGCGCACCCGCAGCTTGCAAGAGAAAACCGACGAACTCCAACGTAACGTCGCCTTGCTGAATGAAACACGTCAGCAGCTAGTGACCAATGAAAAATTGACCGCATTAGGAGAGCTCACTGCGGGTATTGCCCATGAGATCAATAATCCCACAGCGGTGATTTTAGGTAATATGGAGTTACTTAAGTTTGAGTTAGGAGATAAAGCTGAAGATGTCGAGGAGGAGATTGACATCGTGATCCAGCAAGTGGGTCGTATCAGTACCATTATTCGTAGTCTGTTGCAGTACAGCCGACCTGGTGAATTTAATGCGCCATTGGAGATGCACCAACTCACCCCGATTATCGATGAGATGATGGTGCTAGTGAGGCATTCAATTCAGAAGCAGCAAGTGGTCCTGATTCAAGATTTAACCGCCAGTTACCCTATTGAAGTCAACCGTCCGCAGCTCTTGCAGGTGTTGATAAACTTAGTGGTCAATGCAGCGCATGCGATGGATGGTCAGGGTCGGATCTGGATCCGAACTTACGACTGGGTACTTCACGGTGAGCCGATTGGGGTAAAGATCGAGATTGAAGATGAAGGGAAAGGGATACCCGAAGAGCAATTAGGGCGTATTTTTGATCCATTTTACACCACCCGTAAGGATGGTACCGGCTTAGGTTTATCACTCAGTTACGGCATTATTAAGCGCATCGGCGGGACTATAGAGGTGAGTTCGACTGTGGGTAAGGGCACCCTGTTTACCATAGGACTTTATCATAAGGCCATTGATGATCAGTTTAATCCACCCTATGAAGGACTGCATTTCTCCAGCAGTATTAATAAGAAACGTACCGCGAAATAAGAGTGCTCAAATTAGGCACAAAAAAAAGCCGGAATAGTAATATTCCGGCCACAAAGAGTGTGTGAGCAATGTTGTGCTTGCGAACTCAATGGGATTAAGCAGAGATGAAGTGCTTAAATTACTGAGCTTTGGAACGCATGTAAATAGTAATCATTATCATTTGGTTCTGCAAGCTCTTTTAATGTAAAGATTGCTCCAATAGTCTCTTTAGCAAATCAACTTGTTTAAAATCAGTTTATTATCATCAATTTTATTTGTGGCACTTTGTAGTGCGGCAATCTGGTAGCCTTGGCGGATCAACATCTGCAGCATGGTAGCAAATCGATTGTAAGTCTTGACTTCAATGTGGCTTATGCCGTTGTCTTTGCCCCATGCTTCCTGATCGACTAACAATGTTTTTGCCAGCCCTAACTGTCTGAAGTCAGGTAAGATGCCTCCAAGCCAACTATAAAACTGTCCCGTTTTTTCACTGTAACCTAGCTTAAATCCTGCCAGTTCACCTTCAACATAGATAAATTGCAGTAAGGCAGGCTTGTTCTGCAGACGTTGCTGGTAGTCTGCCAATGTATAGCGAGATTCAAACTCAGGTATAGCGCGATTCAATTCAATCAGTGCGAGTAGCTGAGTGTCGGTGATCTGAGTATGGCGCTCTATGGTGATGTGATACATCTTATCTCCTGATAAATACGCCAAAAAAGGCGGCACAAAAATGTGGTCAAAATTTGAGAGCCGCGATGATATAGCAAAACAACTGGTCAGGCCAGTGTGTTGGTCGAATTTTCCCCATCGACACGCAAAATTCTCTCCTGTAGGAGCTTTAGTAGTACACCGTAGACGGGAAGAAATAAGCCCAGGCTGACGATGAGTTTGAAGCCGTAGTCAACCGTCGCGATTTCAGGCCAATGTGTTGCCATAAATTGATCGGTTGAGGCGTAAAAAGCCAAGCCAAAAAAGACTAAGGTATCAATAAGGTTACCTATGATAGTTGATGCGGCTGGGGCCACCCACCAGGCTTTTGCTTGGCGCAACTTGGCAAACACTGTGATATCCATCAGCTGACCCACTAAGTAAGCAGCAAAACTGGCAAAGGCGATGCGAAATACAAAGCTATTAAACTCGGCCAGCGCTTGCCCGCCTTGAAAACTACCTTGATGGAACAGCACTCCCATTAGGTAGGAGATCACTAGGGCCGGTAGCATAGCTCTGAGAATGATCTTTCTGGCAGCCTGTTGACCGAAAATTCGCACGGTTAAATCTGTCGCCAAATAGACAAATGGAAAGCTAAATGCTCCCCAGGTGGTATGGAAACCGAATATTTGAAATGGAAGCTGAACTAAGTAGTTGCTTGTCGAGATGATGAGGATATGGAAACTCACCAATAGCAGTAAAGCACGTTTTATTTGTGCAGGTGTTAGCATTAACATCTTGTGGCCTTTTTAATGGGTTGATGCGGGGTGAGGGAACCCGCTTGATTAAATTATGGTGTCCATCGAAATGTTTGGTATTTGGATGGCTTCTTATGGTTAGGGCGGAAGATTATAGTGGAGGATTAAAAATGAGCAAGCGGTAAGCGCTAACTTTGTGGCAATGTTTTTGAGAAATTGAGCGACCTAACTTCATAATGCGTTCTAAACTAAATGGATTGCAGGTCTACTTTGAGGTGTTAGATGCAGCAGTTTGCTAGGTGGTGGTTAATATTGCTTATTTGCTGGCCATTGTCGCTGTTAGGTGCAGCACCAGTGACAATTAATGCGGTGACCGATCACTGGCCTAAATACAGTAACCTTGATGGAACTGGTTATTATATTGACCTACTGCGGCATGTATTCCCCGAGCCTGATTATCAGTTGGAATTGGATATCGTGCCTTTTTCTAGGGCGCTATTTTTAGTCAATCAACAGCGTGTTGATGTGGGGCTAGGTTTTTATCGTGGTGATGTCGATCCTAGCTATTACAGCGAGATACCCGTTGAGGTCGATCGCGTGGATGCGGCGGTAACCCCTGAACTTGCTGCTGTTTGGAAAGATATTACCAGTCTAAAGCAAAAAAAGGTGCAGGCGATGCTAGCGTATCGTTTTGACAGCTTCATTAGTGTCCCTATGTACTATGAAGAGAGCAGTGAGCTGTTATTAATGCTGAACCATGTTAATGATGGGAAAATAGATGCTTTGCTCGACTACAAACGTTCGATGATCTCACTCGCCAGTCATCTCGACCACCCTCGGCAATATGTCATCATTGAAAATGTACTGAATCCAGCTGTCTATTTTGTATTCCCGCAAACCGAGAAAGGTAAGCTACTCAAAGTGAGATTTGATAAGCAGATGCAACAGCTTATTAAAAGCGGTGACATTGAACAGATCTTTAAACGTTATGTCTCTGATAGAGAGCGGGTAGCAAAAGCACGTAGTGACTAAACTTCTGTCAAAATAGACAAAATCGTGGCGAGTTTGTTTTCTAACTCGTGCCACTCCGCATCAGCCTCAGACCCTGACACTATGCCTGCCCCAGCGAATAGATTGATGCGACCTGGCTCAATCAAGGCGCTACGGATTGCCACGGCAAACTCGCTTTCATGCTTGTTAAAGTAACCACAGGCACCCGCATACCAGCCGCGGGTGTAGCCCTCTCTTTGCCTGATAAAATTAATTGCAGACTCTTTTGGCAGACCACCTACAGCAGGGGTCGGGTGGAGTGCTTGTAGAATTTGGAAGTCGTTAACACCGCCCTTCAACTCGGCTCTAATCGCGCGGTGAAGATGTTGAATATGGCTGAGCTTAAACACTTTTGGCGATTCGTCAGCACCTACATAGTTACTGAGCGGAGTGAGAGCGTCGACAATATGTTTTCGAACCAGCTGATTCTCATGACTGTTTTTGCTGTCATCCAATAGCTGCTGCGCCAACATCGCATCCTCTTCTTCATTGAGGCCACGCGTTGTCGTGCCTGCTAATGCTTCAGTAAACAGCTCGCGCTGACGTCTTCGATAGAGGCGTTCGGGTGTGCAGGAGATAAAGGCGCTATCGGGGCTAAATTGGAAGCCAAATTGAAAACTATTTTGGTTTCGTCCCTGCCAACTGGCGAGCAACATCCAGGGATCGACCTTTTCGTTAATCTCCAACTGAGTCAGCCGTGACAAGACCACTTTTGGGGTCTGTTTAATAAATTTTTCGTGAGTGACTTGGTTAACGAGCTCAGTCCAGCGGCGGTGATCGGGACGATCACTGCGGCTGAGCAGGTGAATCTTGTTTGGTGGTGAAAGCGGTGAAGGCGATGCTAACTGTTGCAGAGCTTGCAACGCGTTTTGACGCTCCTGCTCTATCTCTTCGTTTTCAATGTTGAGGTTGATCACCAATTTATAGTCATGGCCGCTGCGTCTTAACTCGAGTCGTGGCAGCACAAAATGCGCTTTACCATACTCTGGCCAGCAATCGGTATCACGATCAAAGGCAACCCCGCCGTAGTAGCGAATATCTTGATTGGTGGATAGTGCTCGTTGCTGCTGATAAGCCAAGGAGAGCTGGTTATCGTCTACAGCATCTTCAAAAATAAAGTCTTTACAGGATCCTATCGCCGCCACTTCCTCTTGGGTGTCACGACCTCTCCAGTAAATACGCGGATAACAAGGTTGGCTGGCTAACCACGCAATCGTCGGCAAAGGGCATACAGGCACGGACACCTGAATAATAGGTTCGCCATGTTGATGTATGTCGAGTCGCTCAAGTTTGCTGACTAAAGATTGTATAGCCTGTGATAGCGAGAAAACGCTCAATGAATATTCCAACCTTATTACTTTAGTGTCGATGCATGCGGTGCAAAGCAACCGCGGAGCCGATAGTGAACAGACTTACTCTGTATTGGAAATAAGAATCTTTACCACAAACTAATATCCTAGCAAAAAAGTGTCAAGTTACAGGGAGGTAAGCTGTGAGCTTGGCCAAGAAATCCTCTTCTCTTCTAGGCAGTGACGGTGGTAGCTGACACTGAGAACTTTTGTCTGACCTTATACTTTGCTTGGACATTCTGTCCCGACAATTATCAATCACCCACTCCCAATGTTTAAATTAGTCGATCTAGGTTGGTTTTTGGTTTTTGTTTGCTTGCTGCGCTTTATGGATCCCTCCAACAATATGGGCTATTAGATCAATAACAGTGCCTGTAATGAAAACAAATCAAAAACTTATCAAACTTTCTATGGTGGCGTCAGCCATCACTTTAAGCCCTTTTGTGAATGCCGCTGAGACGGCCCGCGATCCCATTTTAGATGTCTCTGAGGTGATCGTTGTTACGGGTGAAAGGCCGACACCACTTGAGCAGACCACCACCACATGGAGTATCTCTGAAGAGGAGATTCGTGAGCTAGGTGCCCAAAGTCTAGATCAGATCCTAAAGAATGCTCCCGGTGTCTATGTCAGAACCGGTGGACAGGGAACTCCTAGGGTCGATATTCGCGGTTTTAAAGCACGTCATGTGATCTACTTAATTAACGGCGTGCCCGCTAATGGTGCCGAAGATGGGCAGTTTGATCCCAGTGTTATCCCTGCTAGCCAAATAGCGTCAGTCACGGTATCCGTTGGCCCCACATCTGTGTTGTATGGCCCTGGTGGCGCGGGCGGTGTGATCAATATTCGGACTAAGCAGGGCGATGATGCGCCTAGGTTATCTGGGCATTTAGAAGCTGCTGACAATAATACTTTTAATGGCGATATCACCGCCGCTTCCTCTGGTGCACGTTGGCAGGGTTTGATGTCACTATCGCGTCAGCAGACCGATGGCTGGCCCATATCCAGTGATCACTATGATACCGCGTTGCAGTCTGGTGATACACGCCTTAACTCAGACAAAACCATCAATAGTCTATTTGCTCAGGGAAGTTATTGGTTGTCGGACCGCACTCAATTGATGGCAAATGTCAGTTTGCGTAGCGGTGATTGGGGTAAGCCAGCCATCGATGGCTCCAGTACTGGGAAACCTAAGTTCGAGCGTGTCGATGATTATCAATCGCAGACGATTCAGTTGGGCATGGCGCACAAGTTCGATCAATTAACCTTGCGGGGTTTTCTTTATCAAAATCAAACTGACGTGATAGAGAATCGCTATACCGATAGCCATTACACCTTGATGCAACAAACTCAGGACGGCCGGTCTACTGTGAGTGGTGGTAATCTGCAGTTAGTTGCTGATTTGGAGCAAGGGCATCTGTTAACGAGTTCCTTGATTGCTGAGCGTCAAAGCTGGCAGTCAACCAGTAGCAAGCCGGTTGTAGAAACAACATCGGGCAGCAACAGTGGTGCTGGTGGCTCTGGTTCTGGTTCAGGTGGAGGCAATGGCGGTGGTTCTGGTTCAGGTGGCGGTAATGGCGGTGGTTCTGGTTCTGGTGGAGGCAATGGCGGTGGTTCTGGTTCCGGCGGCGGTAATGGCGGTTCATCGAATGAATCGTTTGATGATGCGGCGTGGCTATACACCTTGGCTGCGGAATATCAGTATCAGCAAGATCAGCTAGGCGCAACCTTAGGCGCTGCAGCACACCAGCAAGAGCGTGTTAGTGATGATGAAACGGACTATTCAGCACAAGCGGCGGGTTATTGGCAGGTTGCCGATGATACCCGGGTCAACCTTGGGCTGGCGCGTAAAGTACGTTTTCCGTCGATGAGAAACCTTTACTCACTCTCTTCAGGTAATGATGCTCTGGTGGCTGAGACATCTGAGCATGTTGAATTAAGCATGGCGCAAAACTTTGCTTGGAGTACCGACCTTCATTTAGCGGGCTTCTATACCGACACCAAAAACTATATCGCCAAAGATTTAGGCGGTGTCTATCAAAATATGGGGCGTTATCAGTTTAAGGGTATCGATCTGTCGTTACGTAACCAAAGTATCGACAAGCTAGCCGTGACCTTTGCCTATAGCTTTCTTGATACTGAAGATAAAGATGCCACGCCAGGGCTAGAGACATTAGCATATCGCCCACGCCATCAGTTTAGAGTACAAGCCGATTATGAGTTGCCATTTGCACTGCGCCTCAACCTCAATGTCGAGCATATTGTGGGGCAAGTTTACCATCTGCAGCAAAAAGTTGCGGGGCAGAATATGCTGGTTGAACAGGATCTAGACGATTACACCTTGGTGGATTTGAACCTCATCCAGCCAATTATGGGTGATAACCTAGAGCTCTACCTCAGAGCGACCAATTTGTTTGATGAGCACTATTACCAGAGCGAGGGATTACCTCAAGCGGGTAGACAAGTGTTTGTCGGCCTTAATTGGCAGCTGTAAAGCGTTATCATTATGTGTTTACTTGAGCTCAAAGCGATAAGTTTTGGCTATCAGGCTGCAATCGGCGAGCTCTTTGATGAGCTTAGCTTACAGCTACGTCAGGGAGAGTGTCACCTCATCCATGGGTCAACGGGCTCAGGAAAGTCGACCCTGCTAAAGCTGCTAGTTGGCGTACTCTCCCGGCCTTTTTCCGGTGAGAGAGTTTGCCAACAGCCATGCTCAATTGGCGTTGTGATGCAAGATCCTAATGTGCAGCTGCTGCGCCAAACTGTTGGGGCTGAAGTGGCTTTTGCGCTGGAAAACAGCGGTGTACCCAGCAATAAGATGATTGATTTGGTGGCGCATGCTTTGCGACAGGCGGGGCTGTATGTCGCTTTAAATACGCCAATTGCCAACTTATCGCTGGGTCAGCGCTATCGCTTAATGATTGCCGCACAACTGGTGTCGTCCCCCCAAATATTACTGCTAGATGAACCTTGGGCACAATTAGACAATCAAGGTGTCGATGAGCTCACTGAGCTGCTGTTTGAGTTGCAACGCCGTGGTATGGCGATTGTGATTGTTGAGCATCACCGAGGGGCTTTTAGCCAATGTGTGACTCACAGGTGGATGTTGAGTGGCGGAAAGTTAATCTCTTATCAACCATGTGATGAGCCGGTTATATCTGTCTGCCAACTGCCTGGGTTAAACAGGCGCCGAGACCTGTCATTGTTAGCGCCAGTGGTCGTTAGCAAAGCACTGACATTGCAGTTTAACGACAACAAGTTACTGTTCCATTCGAGTGGGCTTAACCTGTACCCAGGAGAGGTGGTTGCGCTTATCGGAGACAACGGTAGCGGCAAAAGCACACTACTTAAAGCCTTGGCGGGGATTCAATCTGACATTGGGGCGCTGGATCTCAATGTGCTGGGTGTGCGGCCTAAGTTAGGACGCTATGGTGCCTCCTTAGCACTACTGCACCAAAGGCCGAGTCGTCAATTGTTTGAGTCGACGGTGATTGAGGAGATGCAATTTAGCTTAAAGCGTTACGGCTTACCAATAGAACGTGGTATCGGCATGCTGACCAAATTAGGCTTGAGCACTTTGGCAAACCTGTCTCCTCATACGCTCTCTTATGGTCAACAACATCTCGTCGCTTTGGCTTCTCTGGCGTGCCTGCAGCCTAAACTTTTGCTGCTTGATGATCCGTTTGCGGGTTTAGATAGCCGCTATGTCGATGTGGTGGTCGATCTCATTAATGAGTTGAGTCAGCAAGGCTGTGCCATTTTACTCTCCAATCATCGTGTTCAACCTCAGTTAGCCGTGGACCATTACTGGTGCATTGCTCAACAGACGTTGCGCTGCTATCGCGCGGAGTCGCTTGCCGGTGAGGTCGCTCTTAAGCACTGCGATGGCATGGTTTCTGATGGTTATCAAGATGTGGGTTAAACGTGTTAAAACACCGTTTTTTGATCGCTCTGGAAGGGATCGAACATCTCCTCATTACGTGGTACGCAGCGCTAAACTCTGTGCGCTATGTATAGTCGCGACGCTCTGCTGTGCCAGCGGTGCATTTTTTGTCCCCAATACCGCACTCATCCCCCTGCTTTTGATCAATGCTGCTTTGCTTGGGCATGGACGTTATTTAGGTGGCAGAGTACGTGGGTTGCTGTTGCTTTTCGCCATACAACTATTGATCACCTCAATGCTCTATCTATTGCTCCACGGCGTAGAGCGTTTGCATGAGGGAGGATTGGCGGTGACACGTATTATGCTGGCAATCATTCCAGGTTGGTGGTTGTCAATCGTCTGCACGCCTCAGCGCATTGGTGAGGTACTTAGTTGGTGTTTACCTCGAAAGTGGGCGTTTGTGATGGCAGCGAGCTTTAGCCTGTTGCCCTATATGGCCAAAGAAACCAGAGAGATTTACCAAATGCAGGTGATGCGTGGTGCCAATATCACCGCCAAAGCACTGTGTTATCCAAAGCATTGGCCGGAGTTAATTTACTGCGTGCTGTATCCGCTATTAATCCAATTGTTAAAGCTCTCTAAGCAGATGGCATTGGCCGCCAAACTCCGTGGCTTTGGCAGCCATAAAAGACCAACCCATTGGCCTGACTAGGTAAGGAATATTGAAATGAGTGACAAAGGTTTCAGTCTACATGACGCACTGTTTATCGGGTTCTGTGCCACATTATTGGTGGCGCTTAAAGGGATGTTACGCCTAAAACTAGGCATCACAGGTCATTCAATGTTTTTGATCTGTTTCTTTTATCTTATTTGCTACGGGGCCGTAGGCAAGGCGGGGGCGATAAGCGCTTGCGGCATGTTGGCGGGGCTATTAGCGATGATGTTGAGTGTGGGCAAAGGCGGACCATTTATCCTGCTTAAGTTTGCTTTGCCTGCCATAGCGATGGATCTCTGTTTATTGATACTGCCGACACTACTCGGTCTGAAATGGCGTTTTATCATGTTGGCGCTGGTTGCAACGTTAGCGTGGGCGAGTAAGGGGTTAATTGAAGATTTACTTGTGGGCATGAGTATCGCCGTGGCACTAGTGCAATTTGCTAAGAGTGCACTGTTTGGCAGCCTGTTTGCTGTGTTTGCCGCAACGTTAGTCCCCCCTGTACTGCAGCGATTAAGAAGCCATGATCTATTAGATAATACGGAGTTAAAGTAATGCTTAATGGTAAATTGAAATCTTGGTTGATCTGTATTGATGACACCGATGATATAGGCACAAAAGGCACAGGAGAGATCGCCGAGGAGATAGCGCTGCTGATCAGCGGTGAGCCACTGAGTCGCTGTAGTTTTGTGACAAGGCATCAACTTTATGTCCATCCCGAAATCCCTTACACCTCACATAATAGTGCGATGTGTTTTCAGGTTCGCACCCACCTCTCTTTAGCTGAGATTCGTGACGTCGCCGTCGCGCACTTATTGCAAGAAAGTGCCACTGCGGCAGACCCTGGTCTGGCAATACTCGACTTACAATCAGATATTGACCGTCAGGCGTTAATCGATTTTGGCCTTGCTGCAAAACAAAGTGTGAAAACTAAATCTCAGGCCTACGGATTAGCGGAGGCGTTAGAGGTGAGCTTAAGTGAGCACGGTGGCACCGGGCAGGGGATCATTGGTGCATTGGCTGGGTTAGGTTTGCGTTTACAGGGCAGCGATGGGCGCATCAAAGGACAAGTAAAGCTCAAAGGCTTATTAGATGGTGAGCAGGTTTTTTCGGTAGCTGAGGTGATAGAACAAACCGGAGTCGACAGTGTGCTCACCCATACTGGACAGTTTTTATGCTTTAAAGAATCAGTGACACTCTCTGGCAAACTCAAAGCCGTTTATCACGACCACCAGGTTTGCCTGCTGGTTTATCCTCAAGACGGCATTTGGCGTAACGCCTTAAAGCAGCACTTGCAACATTATTGATGGAGTTGATATGCGATCTATTTTTCGGTTAGTCGCGGATGTTTGGCAATTGAATATTATTGATGATGATTATTGGCAGGCCCGGCTTGTGGCATCACGTTGTATCCAGTTCTGTGCCGACGATGAGGATGAACAGGTTGATGACACATTGCGATCTTGTGTCAATTGTACTCGTCGCCGTTGGTTAGTGAATGGCATTACGTGCACTGAAGCACAATAACAAGAGTCACCCGATTAATATTAGCTGTTGCTGTATAAGGTTTTTTTGTTTTGGCTTGTACAACTTAAATAAATTAATGAAAGTTTGCATAAATTTATTGGCGATTTAACGCCGCTAGGCATAGTATTAGCCCCCTATTTTCTCGTAAATTGACTACCTCGCACTGCCTTAAAGTATTAGACGTACTAGAATAGAGGGGGAGTGTGGGTCATTTCGAGCATTTTTACTATCTGAGTGGGGTTTATGGGCGAAAGAGTTGGCAATAAAACAGATGTTATTAAAGTACCTGTGCCACGTTTGTCTTTAGGTATGTTTGTCACGGCTGTCGATAGCCAAGGAAAGGTCAATATCGCCAACCCTGGTCAGATAAAAAGCCGTGAAGCTATTAGTAAGCTCACTAAAAACGGCATTAAGTTTGTTTGGGTCGATGTTGAGCGTTCATCGGAAGATTGTGGCCTAAAGAAAAAGTCCGTCACTCCGCCAACAAAGCCGAAGAAAGTCACTAGAGAGCAGTCTCAAGAGAAAGCTAAGCGATTAATGCAAGAAGCAAAAGGCTTAGTAAAAAAGGTTCTGTCGGAGACCTTTGATGGTAAGGCTGTACAAGTTGAGCCTTTCGAAGACTTAGCGGAAAACATGATTGAATCGGTGATGTTAGATGCCGATGCATTTAAGTGTATCTCTGCACTGCGTTCAAAAGATGCCTACCTGCTTGAACACTCTATCAACGTCGCCTTTTTGTTGGTGACATTTGGTAAATACTTAAAATTAGAACGTGAAGCGCTCAAACAGCTCGCGGTTGGCGGCATATTGCATGACATTGGTAAAGTGCGTGTTGATAATAAAATTCTGCACAAACCAGGTCGTTTAACACCCGAAGAGTTTGAGCATATGAAGCTGCATCAGGTCCATGCCAAAGAGATACTATCGGAAACCGAAGGCCTCTCTCAAATTAGCCAAGATGTCTGTCTGATGCATCATGAAAAAATTGACGGCAATGGTTACCCAAATGGCCTAAAAGGCGATGAACTGACGCTGCATGGGCGGATGAGCTGTGTTGTTGATATCTTCGATGCCTTAACGGCAACCCGCTGTTATAAAGAGGCAATGAGCCCGGCCGCCGCATTTAAAATTTTGCTTAGCCTGACACCGTTCCATCTCGATGAAAAACTGGTTTATGAGTTTATTCGTTGTATTGGTGTGTATCCTGTGGGCTCATTGGTACAGCTTTGTGATGGTCGAATTGGTATCGTTTGGGATGCCAAAGATAGAGATGCTTTGCACCCAATACTGAAGTGTTTCTATTCAATAAAGCATAAACGTTATACTGAAGTAGCTATGATCGACTTGAGTAAATCAGAACTGCATATCGAGCGCGGCATTTCCCCCAGCACCTTAGAGGTTGATCCTTCACCTTTTTATTAATCCTTGGGCAATCGTCTATTTTTTAGTTTGTCGGCAGTATGATGAGGTCACAGGTATTCAGATAATGTGGCCTCGCTGACAAACTCCGCAACAAACAATGAAGCCATTATCTTCGCTTAGCTATACTCACCCGCGCTGAACCATGACGGCACCTGATGTCCATTCCTGATTGTTTACACGGATTAATTAAATGAAACGACGTGATTTTTTAATTGCTGGTGGCTTAACTTTCGCTGCGGCTACCCTTTCCCCATCACTGTTTGCTTCGCAACAACAACCATTAAAAATATTAGCTTTAGTTTTTGATGACTATGAAACCTTAGATCTTCACGGGCCCATTGAGATGTTAGGCCACATGCAAAATGTGCAGATTAAACTGATTGGTGCTAGCCCTACAGTGAGAAGTTATCAAGGACCCAGAGTGGTTACAGATTACCAGCTTGATGATGTAGTTGATTGTGATCTGTTGTTGGTTCCTGGTGGGTTAGGCACGCGAACATTGATCAATGACGAAGCCTTGTTAACGTGGCTTAGGCGTCAGGCAAGCGTGTCTAAAAAGGTATTTTCCGTCTGTACTGGTTCAGCCTTGTTAGCGAAAGCAGGGTTGCTTGACGGAGTGAGTGCAACCACCAACAAAATGGCTTTCTCATGGGTTACCAGTTTGTCACAGCAGGCGTTGTGGCAGCCAAGTGCTCGTTGGGTCGATGACGGACGTTTTTTGACTTCATCTGGTGTTTCAGCTGGTACCGATGCGGCGTTATTTTATGTCCGTCAACGGCGTGGTGAGGCTGAAGCTCGTCGGATTGAGAGATTGACCGAGTATCAGTGGAACAGTGATGCGGCGAATGATCCCTACGCAGTTGAGTCAATGACGCCTTAGCCGATTCGGCTATTTGTTAGTAAAAACGGGTATTTGTTGCTGCTGGCCTGATTGATAAATAATAACCACTCTCTATAACCGCCTAATCATAAGGAGGCGAAATGAAGCAGTGGTTAATTATTTTTTGTTGTGTCGTCTTTGTGATGGCCTCTGTGCTGACTACAGGATTAGTGCGCGCTTTAATCGATCTTAGTGCTTTTATCGCAATACTAGCCTTAGTATGGCATCAAGACTCAGCTAAAGTTGAGAATATAGAGTAGCGAACCCGTCCCAATTGACAACCATAACAGCACGCCGAGAAGCAAAGGTTTAGCGCCAGCTTCTCGCATCCGCTGTATCGTGATACCCGCTCCAATAAAAAATAGACACAAAACTAAGGTGCGTTTAGATAACGCAAATACCTGCTGATATAGCGCTTCTCCCTGAGGGAAATAGTGAGCGGTTGCAATCGCTACACAGTAGAAGATGATAAACAGTGGAATATTGAGTTTGCGTTTATCCCCGCCAAATATCATCGCGCTGATCAACGCCAATGGCACAATCCATAGCGCCCGCGCTAGCTTAATCGTGGTGGCGACTGTCAGTGCCTCATCACCATAGGCGGAGGCTGCACCGACAACCGATGAGGTGTCATGGATAGCAATCGCACTCCATATTCCAAAGTGATATTGGCTCATCTCTAGTAGGTGACCAAGAGCTGGGAACAGAAATAGCGCCATAGAGTTCAGTACAAATACCGTCGCTAAAGCGATAGCGGTTTGCTGGCTGTTGGCCTTAATGGCGGGCGATACTGCTGCAATGGCGCTGCCACCACAGATAGCGGTACCAGCTGAGATCATATGGCCAAGTTTGTCATCGAGTTTCAGTACTTTGGTCAGTAGCGCACCCAGTATCAAGGTAAAAACGATGGAGCCTAATATCAGGCTGATATTGGCCATGCTGGCTTCTATTGCCGCATCGAGTTGAATACCAAAACCTAAGCCTACAATGGAGTAAGCCAATAGTTTCTTGGTGAGACTGGCGAGATTAAACTGTGTTGGCACAAACCCTAAACTGGCTAGGGTAAAGCCAAGAATTAACGCAATAGGCGATGAGATAAATGGTGTTAAACACAGCAGTGAAAAGCCGATAAATACCACGGTTGCTGCGCTATTAGCGTGTCGAGAAAATAGAGCCTTCATCTTGCCTTGTATACAGTGTGACCAATAAGCATCGCAGTATAGTCGCTAATAATATTCGATGAAATTCAATTGCACTTACCCAGAGGTTAAGTTTTGCTTAATCTCTGGGTGATTCAGCATCAATTTAATAGGATTAAACTACCTAAACCTAAAAAGATAAAGAAGCCTACAACATCGGTAACCGTGGTTAAAATCACTGACCCCGCGACGGCTGGATCTATTTTCATCTGCTTCAAAATAAAAGGGATAACAGTCCCTGATGACGCGGCTGCTAAACTGTTAAATACAATCGCGACAAAAATAATGCCTCCAAGTGCTACTGATGAAAACCAGTAGCTGACCACTAACCCAATGAGTGCGCCGAGCAGTAGCCCATTAAAGGCAGCAATTTTTAACTCTTTATCTAACAATAACCTAAGGTTACTGCGACTTAAGTGATTCAGTGCAATACCGCGCAGTGCCACCGCTAAGGTTTGGCTGCCTGCAATGCCGCCCATACTGGCGACTACTGGCATTAAAATGGCCAGCGCTACAACTTGTTGCAAAGCATCACCAAACAAGCCGATGACCCAAGAGGCTAAAAAGGCGGTTAATAGGTTAGTCGTGAGCCAAATTGCGCGCATTTTTGCCGCCACAGAGACAGGGGTAAACAGATCCTCTTCGTCTTGGGCGGTGTCTGAGGCGAGCACTTCAAGGCTTCGCTCTTTTAAGCGTTGCATCAAAATTGACACTGCAATGGCGCCGATGATCTTGCCCTCTTTTTCAACGGGAAACCAGGCAAAGCCGGTTGTAGGGTTAAGGTTCTGGGCGGCTTTGGTGATATCTTCCTCATCATTGACCAGCTCAACATCGCAGAGAATCTGTGACAATGGGGCTTCAGGTGGCACACTGTGTAACTGCTCCATATTGCAGGCGCCGTGGTACTCGCCTTGAGCATCTACCGAATAAATAGCGACTATTTCTCGGCTCTTTATTTTTGCGAGCCGCTCTAATACCCGCCCCACAGAGGCGGTGGGGCGAGAGCGTAAAATATCACTGTTGAGATAACGACCCACTGCCTCATCTTGATAGCGCAGTGCTTGTTGCATCTGCTCTGTGGTCAGAGACTCTTGATGGTCAAGGTAGTCTTCAACTACCTCGTTTGGCAGTATTTCGGCAAAGGTAAGAATATCGATTTCAGATACTCTTGCTGCCAACCCTTTGATCTGTTTCTCTGTGAGCAGGTTTAAAACGTGACGAGCGGTTTCATAATGCAACAGATGCAATATGGGCCAACCGCGATCGATGGGGATATTGTGGCAAATAGGCGAACGGTACTGATCCGTTACCGATTCCAATAGGTCAGCCAGTTCACCATCGCTGTAATCACCCAGAAAGGCCAGTGATGCAGGAGTCTCTTCCTGGTGACTAACAATGTCAATCACCTTCGCTAATAGCTGGTCTTGCTCCAAGACTTCGACGAAGGGGGCTGGATCTGGCATTGTCATCTTACTTCCTTAATTGGACGACGTGGTCATCTTTGCCGGTAGAGCGATGGTCATCGCTTTACCCTTTATTCGCCATTGATTAAAAAGCTGGCCGAGGGATCGACGAGCACTTTATCGCCCATGCCTTCACGGCCGAGTAACATCAAATAACTCATATCTTGGCGATTACTTAAGGTCAGCTCAATTGGCCACTGGTCTTCACCTAGCTGTAATAGGGTTTTGATGACGCAACGCTGTTCAACTTCGCCATTAGACGATTTTATCCGGCGCGTGTCATGCAGGGGCGCGCGACAATGCACCGTCTGCTCCAAATTATAGATATCGGGATGCAGGTCAAACTCGACAAAGGGACGCCCAGCCACTTTAATGCGTTTGAGGTTGTCCACATGCAAAGAGGAGGTTTTTGCTCCAGTGTCGATACGGACATGCAAATCATTAATGCCAAGTTCTGGTAAATGACAGGCCTCAAGATTACCAATAATCATTTTCTTCATATAATACTCATACCTTTAACCATGTCTTTCAGGGTTGTATCGAATTCGACAACGGCATAATTTGATCTGTCATGATTTCGATATGTTCAATTACTTCATCGGCTGAATCGCCAAAATAAGCGATATGGAACATCGCATCACCCTCTAAGACCAATGGAATATTTTGTTTGCCGATAATAATGCCCGCACGCGTCGAGGTCACTTGTTGGATCAGCTCTCCCAGAGGGCTATTGATATCGGCTAACACCTCGCCTTTTTCCACATAGGCACCAAGTTTGGCATATTCACAGACAAACCCACTGGCCGATGCACGAGTCCAGTCGCTCTTGTTAGCGACAAAGGGTTCAATTTTTTTACGACCGGTGCGCTTTCTAATGACACCAAGTGCTGAAAGCACATTTTTAATGCCGCGAACACCCGTTTGAATTGACAATTCGTCAAAACGTAACGCCTCTCCCGCTTCATACAGCAATACTCGTGCGCCCTTATTAACGGCGGATTCGCGTAATGAGCCATCGCGGACATTGGAGTTAAGTAGCACTGGCACCCCAAAAGCTTGTGCTAATGATAAGGTGTCGGCGTCATCCAAATTGGCGCGAATCTGTGGCAAGTTAGACCGATGAATCGCGCCCGTATGCAAGTCAATCCCATAATCACAGTGGGCAACGATGCTATTTAAAAAGGTATAAGCTACGCGTCCAGCAAGCGAACCTTTTTGTGAGCCCGGAAAGCAGCGGTTTAGATCGCGTCTGTCTGGCATGTAGCGGCTCTGATTTAAGACGCCATACACATTTACCATAGGCACTAAAATTAGCGTGCCCCTGGTGAGCTTCACTTGGCTCTGAATCAAACGGCGAATAATTTCAATACCGTTGAGTTCATCGCCATGCACCGCAGCACTAACAAAGATGATAGGCCCATCCCTTTTGGCACGAATAATATGCACTGGCATCGACACTTCGGTGTCGGTATATAAACGTGCTACAGGCAGCTCTAGCTGTCTTTGCTCTCCGGGGAGAATATCTACCCCGCCAATGGTTAACGGGGTTTTCATTAGCCTTTTCCGCGTGTTTTGTTGGCGTGAGGCTTAGCTTTTTTCTCAATAAATTGGAAAATTAGGTCGGCCACATCTTTACCTGTCGCTTTCTCAATGCCCTCAAGTCCTGGTGATGAGTTAACCTCCATTACCACTGGGCCATTGTTCGATTGCAATATGTCGACACCACACAGATTTAGCCCCATCGCTTTAGCAGCATTAATTGCTGTCGCGCGCTCCTCTTTAGTGAGGCGAACGAGTTGAGCTTCGCCGCCGCGATGTAGGTTAGATCTAAACTCACCTTCAGCCGCTTGACGTTTCATGGCCGCCACAACTTTATCGCCCACCACAAAACAGCGGATATCGGCACCGCCCGCTTCTTTGATGAACTCTTGCACCAAAATGTTGGCTTTAAGCCCCATAAACGCTTCGATAACACTCTCGGCTGCTTTATTGGTCTCGGCTAATACCACACCGATACCCTGTGTGCCTTCGAGTAACTTGATCACTAAAGGTGCGCCGCCGACATTCTTGATTAAATCTTGAATTTTATCTGGCTTGCTCGCAAAACCGGTGCGGGGCAGGCCTATGCCCTTACGCGATAACAGCTGCAGCGAGCGTAGTTTGTCACGAGAGCGACTAATCGCCACCGACTCGTTGACTGAAAACGTGCCCATCATCTCAAACTGACGCACCACGGCGGTACCGTAAAACGTAATTGACGAACCGATACGAGGAATAATGGCATCGTACTGTGGTAGCACTGCACCCATATAGCGTACCGTCGGATTACTACTGGTAATATCCATGTAGCAATGCAGAGTGTCGATGATATCGACCACATGACCGCGAGCTTCTCCCGCCTCTTTCATGCGACGGGTTGAATATAGGTTTTCACCACGAGACAAAATTGCAATGCGCATTTGTGCATTCCTTAAAAAATCTAACTCTCATCTAGTTGAGAGTGGAGCATTTGGTCCAACTAGCGCTGGACGATGAATTGGATAAATAATCGCTAACCTTAGGTCAGTCTACACTAAGGGTTGCGTTATAAATATAGCCACTAAAATGGCTCTAGTGTCTAATTTATCAATAAAAAGTACGATGGTGTTGTTACGATTTTTTTTACTAGCCTAGCCAACGAGGACGCGAAAATAGGGTGAAAAACTTTAATTGGAAAGCTAATTATTTTTATCGTAACAATAACAAACGCTAATCGTTAAGTGTGGGGCGCAGTGCATCGAAGTTATTGATAAAAAAATGCCCAACACTAAGCAAAGCTTGATGTTGGGCATAGTGAATATTTAGCCGTTTTTTACCAAAAAAGCTTATCTCATGGTCACGAACTCTTCGGCGCCAGTGGGGTGGATAGCGACTACTGCATCAAAGTCAGCCTTGGTTGCGCCCATCTTCATGGCAACACCGAAACCTTGCAAAATCTCATCCATGCCATAGCCGATACCGTGAATACCCACGACCTTTTCATTGTCGCCAGCGCAGATAAGTTTCATTTTGCATGCTTGGCGATGAGCGGTGACGGCGGTATACATTGAAGTGAAGCCAGAGGTGTAGACTTTTACGTTGGCTTCACCAAATTGCGCGATGGCTTCTGGCTCGGTTAATCCCATGGTTCCAATGGCTGGATGGCTAAAGACCACGGTAGGGATGAGGCTGTAATCCATTTTGGCGTCAGTCATGCCGTTAAATAGGCGCTCTGACAGTAAACGGCCCGCTTTAACAGCAACTGGGGTTAGTTCAACACCACCTTCGATAATATCACCGACGCAATACACGCCCTTGGCGCTGGTGTTTTGTTGCTCATCGACAATGACATAGCCTTTGTCGCTAAGTTTCACGTCGGTATTTTCAATACCAATGTTATTGGTTGAAGGCTTACGGCCTATTGCCCAAATAAGGGTGTCGACGTGATATTGCTCACCGCTTTCAAGGGTCAGTGTTAGGCTACCGTCATTATTCTTAACCACAGATTGCGGTACGCTATGCGTATGCAGTGCAAGGCCATCGGTCGCCATACTTTCCATTAGGGCTTCACTAAGCATTGGGTCGAAGCTACGGAGCGGTGCGTGTTTACGCACAAACAGATGGGTTTCGCTGCCAAGGGCATGCAGCACGCCAGCGACTTCTACCGCAATATAACCCGCACCCACTACAGCTACGCGCTTAGGTTGTTCGTTAAGGGCGAAAAAGCCATCTGAGTCGATACCATGCTCTGCGCCAGGAATGTTAGGAATAGTTGGTGAGCCACCCGTTGCAATCAGGATATGATCGGCAGTGTAATGCTCGCCATTGACTTCAATGGTGTGGTTATCAATAAAGCGACCATAACCGCGCACTAAGGTCACGCCGTTGTTTTCGAGACCGCGATCGTAAGAGCCGTGGATGCGCTCAATATAGGCTTCGCGGCTTTCGACCAGCTTACTCCAGTCAAATTGGTTCACGGAGACATCAAAACCATAATCTTTGGCATACAGGTGCATTGCTTCAGCAACCTGTGCACCATACCACATCACCTTTTTAGGCACACAGCCCACATTGACACAGGTACCACCAAGCGCCTTTGCTTCGATAAGTAGCACTTTAGCACCACGCATAGCGGCACGGTTCGCCGATGCGATTCCACCGCTACCCGCGCCTAAACAGATATAGTCAAAGTGTTGAGCCATCATTTTCTCCAAATTCGAACCATTGCATATTGCGGTCATTGTAGGGGTAAAAAGCATGGTAAACCAGTGCTCAATGTTTGTGCCTTATCATAGACCTTGTCGCCAGAGGTTCGCTTTCAGTCAGCAGGGTGATTAGCGTCGATATTGGCAGCGGTTGTGATCGTCTTGATTGGGTCCCTCTGCGCCACACTTCATGCAGACCCACTCAGATTGTCGTGCTTGCAGTTCATCATACTGGTAGCCAAACTGCTTGGTATTGCCTGTTTTTAAAGTCTTTTCTAGGTGGCGCATGCGCTTATTTAACCAACGACAACTGGGGTTATCAGCAACGCTATCACGGCTAGCGAGTTGCTGCTTACGACTTCGTTTTTTGGGCTTACTTTTGCGCAATGGCTTGGTGACAACCGGTTGGGAGATTGATTGCACTGGCGCAGCGTGATAGTTCAGTGCCGCCTTGTCGCCGGTGGGTATCACAATAGGGTTGCCTTCACTGTCAAGGGCGACATTTTGCGGCAGGGTATGTGTTTCAGTTATCGGCTGTTCGGGGTCGGCAGCAAAGACGCAAACGCAGCATAAACTAAGCGCGATGATAGAGGTAAGGGGGTGATATCGTTGTGCAGACATTCCATGTCCTCATGCTTAGACCGTTGCGCTCCTTGCAACGATTTCATGCTTAAAGTTAGTCGATACCGACCGAGCCTGCCACTCGCAAACGCTAAAGTGCAGCGTTAAGTTAAAAGCTCCAAGTTAAATGAATGCCAGCATAGGTTTGGTCTAAGCTGTCGTGGCTACCTTGTTGCTCTTGTTTAATATCTTCTTGAGCTAATGTGTGGCTAATGTGGCCAGATAACACTAAATTGCTACTCGTTTGGTACTCAGCTTCAATACCAAACTGGAAGTGATTTGGGCCGTTATGTGCCTCGGTAGCATATTGGAAATCAAATGCTTGTGTAACGTAGGGGGTGAGTGTGAGTTGCTCGGTCACAGGCCAACTGCTATGCAGGCTTGCTTCAATAAAATATCCGCCTGCTTCGGTAGAATAGGTGTAAGCCATTGACGGGGTTAACCACTCTACAGCGCTGTAACTGAGTGACGCAAATAGTTCATTATCGCTACCGCGTTCATCACCATAGGCTTCGATACGTTGGTAGCCTATCGATGCTTCTAGGTTTTCAGCAATCGAAAAACCATACTCTAGACCAAAGTTCCACTCGGTGTAGGTTTCGCTGTCACCGCGTCCCACTGTGGTATAGATGACGAGATCTTGGTATTGCACCGCGGCCGTACCCCAATAGATACCGCCGTGATCTAAATTGTTGCGTCCTTCGGAAATGTACTCAGAATCCCAGCCCATATCCAAAATAAATTCGAGTGGTTGCGCGTCACTGTGGGCAATAATATTGGTGATGTGAGAGTCGTCGATACTGGTTGCTTGACCTGGTTCGTTAGCAAAAGTCACCGTGCTCACAAGCAGCATACTGGTTGCTAATGAAAAAGTGATTTGTTTCATACCCAATGAAATTCCGATGGCTGTATCCTGTTTACATGGAGCATAGGCAGTTACGTGCTAAACGTAAATGATAATGCATTGCATTTGCGAACCGCTTATCAATTACGGCTATGTAAATATTGAGTAAATCTTATTTTTGCCGTAGATCAAAGTTTTTATTTTATATGCCTGCTAGAGGGCGCCATTTCAATTCTCTTGGGCACTCATGCTTGAATAGCATTGAGTTCGCCCATATCTATTACTCTGTATCTTAAGATTTTCGAGGAAATATGATGAGTAATCCTTTGCTGAGCGGTGCCACCTTGCCGCAATTTTCGCAAATTAAACCTGAGCACATTCAGCCCGCAGTAGAGCAGGGGATTGAAAACTGTCGCCAGAAAATCGATCAGGTGTTAGCCGCTGGTGGTCCGTATACATGGGGCAATTTCATTACGCCGCTTGAACAGGTAGACGATGAGCTAAGCCAGATCTGGTCACCCGTGTCGCATATGAATTCAGTACTGAGCACCGATGAGTGGCGTGCCGCTCATGATGCCTGTTTACCGTTACTGTCAGAATACGGTACCTATGTTGGTCAGCATCAAGGATTATACGAAGCTTATAAGTCACTCAAAGCCTCTGATGAATTTGCTACATTAAGCCAGGCACAGCAAACCAGCATCGAGCATAGTCTACGTGATTTTGAGCTGTCAGGGATAGGATTGAGCGATAAAGGTAAACAAACATACGGAAAATTGGTTAAACGTTTATCTGAGCTAACTAGTCAGTTCTCTAATCAACTACTTGATGCGACTCAAGCATGGACTAAATTGGTAACAGATAAGTCAGCACTGGCAGGGTTACCTGCATCAGCCGTTGCCGCTGCAAAAGCTATGGCTGAGGCTAAAGGCCTTGAAGGCTGGCTATTTACTTTAGACTTTCCATCATACCTACCCGTGATGACCTACAGTGATAACCGTGAATTACGTGAAGAGTGTTATCGCGCTTTTGTGACGCGTGCGTCAGACCAAGGGCCCAATGGGGGGGAATTTGATAATAGTCCCTTGATGGATGAAATTGTGGCCCTAAGACATGAGCTGGCCCAATTACTTGGGTTTGATAGTTACGCTCATAAGTCGCTAGCGACCAAAATGGCGCAATCGCCACAACAAGTGTTGGATTTTTTAAATGAGTTGGCTGCACGTTCTAAATCTCAGGGCGAAACCGAGCTTAACGAACTCACTGAATTTGCAACGACAACCTACGGTGTTAGCGACTTATCTCCTTGGGATCTGAGCTATTATGCTGAGAAACTCAAGCACCATAGGTATGAGATATCTCAAGAGTTGTTACGTCCTTACTTCCCAGAAGACCGTGTGTTATCAGGGCTGTTTTATACCGTCTCACGCCTATTCGGTTTAAGTATTGAAGAGCAAAAAGATGTCGACACTTGGCACAAAGATGTGCGTTTCTTTCATATTAAAGATACCAATGACGAACATCGAGGCAGTTTTTATCTTGATCTTTATGCGCGTGAAGGCAAGCGCGGTGGCGCATGGATGGATGATTGTCGCGTGCGTCGCCAAACTGAAAGCGGTTTGCAAGATCCGGTGGCATACCTCACCTGTAATTTTAATGCGCCAGTTGACGGTAAACCGGCACTATTTACCCATGATGAAGTGACTACCCTGTTCCATGAGTTTGGTCATGGCATTCATCACATGCTGACAAAGATTGATGTGGCGGGTGTATCGGGCATCAATGGTGTGCCTTGGGATGCCGTGGAGCTGCCTAGTCAGTTTATGGAAAACTGGTGTTATGAAGAGGAAGCGCTTGCGGAGATCTCTGGTCATTATGAAACTGGCGAGCCACTGCCGAAGGCGATGTTAGATAAGATGCTGGCGGCGAAAAACTTCCAGTCAGGCATGATTATGCTGCGTCAATTGGAGTTTTCGCTGTTTGATTTCCGTCTGCATCTTGAGTTTGACCCTAGCGTTGGCGCAGAAATTCAGGCGAAGTTGAACGAGGTAAGAGAGCAAGTCGCCGTGGTGAAGGCGGCTGAATTTAACCGTTTCCAACACAGCTTTGCACATATTTTTGCTGGGGGCTATGCCGCGGGTTATTACAGCTACAAATGGGCCGAAGTACTGTCTGCCGATGCGTTTTCCCGTTTTGAAGCTGAAGGGATCTTCAATGCCGAGACTGGCCATAGTTTCTTAGAAAACATCTTAGAGATGGGCGGTAGCTTAGAGCCGATGACGCTATTTAAGCGGTTTATGGGCCGTGAACCTAAGATAGATGCCTTACTCAGGCACTCAGGTATCAATGGCTAGTGCTGTTGAGCTAATAGGTTAAGGTAAAATGCCAACACACAAGGGTTGGCATTTTTGATTGTGCCCAACAATCGTGGTGTGGCTTCCAAATTGTGTTAAATCATGTAGGGTAATCAATATCTATAGACTTGATTACAATTTGTTATGATAAATCCAATCTGGTTACGTAGTTTTTGTACGCTGGTGGAGCTTGGCCACTTTACTCGCACGGCTGAGCGACTCTATATGACCCAATCTGGGGTGAGTCAGCATATTCGTAAATTGGAAGAGCAGCTCGATACACCGCTATTAATAAGAGAGGGTAAACAGTTTTCGCTCACTGATGCAGGGCAAAAGCTCTATCAACAAGGGCAAGATATTCTGCTAGCTCTCGATGCGCTGCAGCAGTCGGTTAAGGTCGATCCGCCCTTTGAAGGGCTTGTACGATTAATGTCGCCGGGGAGTATTGGTCTCAAGTTGTATACTGAACTTCTAGGCCTTCAGCAGCAGCACAACGGGTTAACGCTGGATTACCGAATCAACTCTAACTCAGGTGTTGAAACCGCGATTGCAGACTTAGATGCTGATTTAGGCTTAATGACTCGACAGCCCATCTTAAGTGAGGTGCAAAGCCGATTGATCGCCCAAGAACCACTATTGCTGGTAACCCCTGCGTCACATACATCTTTGAGTTGGTCGTCATTACAGCAGCTTGGCTTTATCAATCATCCAGATGGCGCACACCATGCTAACTTGTTATTGGCCGCTAACTATACAGAGTTTGAGCACTGCGACCAGCTGAGTCATCGAGGCTTTTCTAATCAGATCAGCCTGATACTAGAGCCTGTGAGTCGTGGGTTAGGCTTTACCGTGTTGCCTGCCTATGCTGTCGAGGCGTTCGCACGCCCCGAGTTGATCAGCTCGCACCCCTTAAGTGTGCCTGTAAGTGAACCCATCTATTTATGTTACCGACGCCAAACGACGTTACCAAAGCGAGTGATCTCGGTTATGGATGAGATTGTCGCCAGGTTATAACGAGGTGGCATAAAAACGCCGAACTCAGTTCGGCGTTTTTATGGTCAGTCAAGGCTATCACTCAGGGCTATGGCGTATAGTAGGTCGCAGCTCCTGGGCCCACAGGTAAACCTAATGCAAATACCCAGATAAAGAAGAAGCAGGTCCAGCCAATAAAGAACACGATAGAGTACGGCAACATGGTTGCCACTAAAGTGCCTATGCCAAGGTTCTTTTTATACTGAGAAGCCACCGCCAAAATAAGCCCAAAATAGCTCATCATAGGGGTGATAAGGTTAGTGACCGAGTCGCCGATTCGGTACGCAGCCTGAATTGTCTCAGGCGCGTAGCCGACGAGCATTAGCATAGGGACAAAAATTGGCGCGGTCACCGCCCACTGCGCCGAGGCGCTACCTAGCATTAAGTTGATGAAGCCACACATCATAATAAATAGGACAAATACAACGGGACCCGTTAACCCTATCGCACTCAGGGCATCAGCCCCTGTGACCGCGAGCACGGCGCCGAGATTGGTCCACTTAAAGAAGGCGACAAACTGTGAGGCAAAAAATACCAGCACAATGTACATTCCCATGGTACTCATGCTGTGAGACATGGCATCAATCACATCTTTGTCGCGCTTCATGGTGCCTACAACCTTACCGTAAACTAGGCCCGGAATCGCAAAACAGATAAAGATAAAGGCAACAATACCCTTTAGGAAAGGTGAGCCAGCGACTAAGCCTGTCTCTGGGTTTCTCAGTGGGGCATTGTCAGGGATGATGGTTAACGCAAGGATAGCCGACAAGACCAAGATAGCGACCCCCGCAGCCTTTAAACCGCGTTTTTCTTGGGCGGTGACTCCATCCATCTTTTGGGCATGCAAATCGATAGAGGCTTCTTCTGGATCATATTTGCCCAACTTAGGCTCAACGATTTTTTCGGTAACAATGGCGCCAAGAATGGTGATCAGGAACGTCGACACAAACATGAAATACCAGTTCACTTCAGGGCCAACAAGATACTCAGGATCGATCATCTGCGCCGCCGCTTCGGTGATGCCTGATAGCAGTGGGTCGACCGTTCCTAATAGTAAGTTAGCGCTGTAACCACCAGACACCCCTGCAAATGCGGCGGCTAAGCCCGCTAACGGGTGGCGACCAAGAGAGTGAAATATTAGCGCTGCCATGGGGATAAGTACCACATAGCCCAGTTCAGAGGCGGTATTTGACACGATACCCGCAAATACAATGGTTAGCGTCACTAGGCGTTTAGATGCCCCCATGACCAAAGAGCGCATGGCGGCTGAGAGTAGCCCTGAGCGTTCAGCAATGCCGACACCCAGTAGGGCAACTAACACAGTGCCAAGTGGTGTAAACCCAGTAAAGTTAGTGACTAGATTGGAGACGATGAGTCGCAGTCCTTCACCATTCATTAAGCTGACGACATGAATCAGACCATCGGCACTGCGACCCGGTGCACCAACAGGCCTTGGGTCGGTAACGGTTAATTCAAAGTAACCTGCAATGCCACTGATGGCGATCACGGCAAGACAGAACATCGCAAACAGCGTGATTGGATGGGGCAGCAAGTTACCTAATCGCTCAACCACATTTAAAAAGCGAACAAAGGCACCGCTTTGACCCGCTGTGGGTGGCGTTATACTTGAGGAGGGCAGGCCATCCTGTTGATTTGTACTCATCATACTTCCTTCATTGCGGGCATCTTTGTGCCTTTTATTTAGTATTGGTACTCGCACGCTTTAGCGCGATCGCGAGTTAACCAAGCATGATGGCAGAGGCGGTTTAATTGAAACTTAAATCTGAGTAATTAGATGGGGTATTAAAAAAATAGACCCGATTCTGAAGCAGAATGGGTCTCAATAGGATGATGTCACCAAAACTCACAATGGGGAGGTGAGTTGCTGTTTGGTTAGTGAATAGATTAGCGCTAAATTGCTGTACAAAGCCTGAACATTAGTCGGGTTTAAAACTTGGCCAAAACGCAGACAAAAAAAAGACCTCTTATGGGGTAAGAGGTCAAAATGGGATTTACGAACAAGCGTCTTTCAATTCAATGAGGCTAGCTTAACAATCATTCGCTGTACCTGAGCTGAATAGGTCAAAATGAGCTGTTATCTCTAACTGTGGTGGATGCATCTTCTAGTGCTGTTAATGTTAGCTTTTTGTCGAAAAAATTGTGATTTTCAGCTAGGTTTGTATAAAAATGATGAAATTATAACTTGTTTTATTGCTTTTAAAATCAATGAACTCTGTATTTATTTGGCTTATTTAGTTGACTTGTTTGTCATTTTCGCCTGTTTCTAATTCAAACGGTATTTTGTTTCTGTTAATGCATAGGTCAACTATCTGACTTAAGCGTAAAAGCTAGCAGATAACTGCTAATTGTTGATTTTTACAACAAATTATATTGCGACGATTGGCATACAAATAACTGGAATTCTTCAACAAAATCGGTAATTGTGGGGAGTTATAAGAGCAAAAACTAAAAAAGAACAACAGGAAGGACGTCAAAATGGAAGGTTTATTGTTAGGGTTAGGGCTTGTAGTGATTATTACCTACCTTTGGTATGTCAGTTTAATCAAAAAGCGTAACGCGGGGCGAGAGGCACTATCAGGCATCGACGTGCAATTAAAAAAGCGCGCTAACCTTGTGCCAAATATTCTCAAAATCGCACAGAAGTTTATGGACCATGAAAAGTCGCTACTCACTGAGATCACCGCGCTGCGCGCCCAAGTGACAGCAGGTTACGACAATGCAGACAGTCAAGCGATTAAGGAACATCTGGCAGTTGCGGAACAACTCAATAGCAAGATGGGACAGTTAATGGTGAGTGTAGAAAACTACCCTGAGCTGAAGTCTGACAATACTATGCTGCAAGCGATGCAGACCTACAACGAAGTCGAAGAACATATCTCTGCCGCTCGTCGTTTTTACAATTCAGCAGTGTCTGAGTTGAACACAGCGGTCGAAATCTTTCCAGGTTCGATTATTGCGTCAATGGCTAATGTTAAAGTGATGCCGTTTTATGAAGCGGATGAAGCATCAAAAGCCCCCGTCGATGCCGCCGATTATCTTAAGTAACATTTGATAGGTGAGTGCTGATGGTACTCACCTAAGTCGCCGTGTAGAGCCTCACCAATGAACATTATTAGTTTTATATTTGGCGCGCCGATTAAGCCCTCACGTCAGCCTAAGCGCCTTGTGGCCGATAGCGCTGAACTGGATAAGTTTAAGACGCATTACGCTGAACATATTGAACCGCTAACTCGCAAGTTTGAAAACCGTCGTGTTGCTTGCCTAAAAGCCCTTAGGCAGCGTATCTACATGAGTCTCGCTATGTTTGCCAGTGTCGTGGTTATCGCCATGCTGTATGCCGCGCGCCAATATGTTGAGATGCCTTGGATATTTTTAGCTGTACCGATTATCCCCTTGGTGTGGTGGTGCTCGCGACCCATTAAGCGTTATCGCAACGATGTTAAGGAGCAGGTGTTTCCTAAGATATTTCGTTATTTTGGCGATGACTTTATTTTTAGTCATACCCACACAATGAGCCTATCGACACTCAAACGTTCAAAATTACTCCCCAGCTACGATGATGCCCATTTCGACGACTATGTGCAGGGCAGTCATAATGGGGTTGAGATCGTCATTAATGAGCTGAAACTGACGAAAGAAGTTCGCCGTGATAAGCGTACCGAAACAGAAACCGTATTTCGTGGCGTAATGGTGCAGTTAAGCAGTCACAAGGCGTTTAAGGGTCACACTGTGGTCGTTAAAAGCCGCGGCGGTTTAATTAACTTCTTATCTAGCTCCTTTAAAAACCTAAGTCGAGTGAAGTTAGAAGATCCCCGCTTTGAGAAACAGTTTGATGTTTTTTCTACCGATCAGATTGAGGCGCGTTATCTACTCACCGTCGGATTTATGGAGCGGCTACAATCCTTAGCGAGTATGTTTGCAGGTAAAATTCAGTGCGCATTTTACGAGAACAAGCTATTGATTATGTTGGCTAGCCGCGAAAACCGTTTTGAGCTCGGCTCCATTTTTAATGGCGCGACCTTTGAATATGAGTTTAGCCAAATAAACCGCGAGATGAAGCAGCTATTTGCTATGATTGAAGTACTCAAACTCGATCAAGATATTGGATTGTAATGACCTTTTCGTCTATTGGTGCCGACATTAACTACCGAGTGCTGCCACTGTACTTGCTAATGCTATTGAGTGTTAGCCTTCATGCACAGCAGCCCACTCAAGGTAAGCCGCACTATAAAAAAAGTTATAGCGATAAGGCAACATTGACCAATAACGACGCCCCAGCTGACGCGCCAGTGAGCGACAATAAAATTAAGGTCTATCAATACACCCAAAGCAATGGCGTGGTGGTTTTTTCGGATCATGCTCCGGGCAAAGAGGAGTTTAGGGTATTACTTTATGACTGCTACGCCTGCAAACCTAACTCCGAGCTAGACTGGCAAAAGATGCCGCTGTTTAGCGCCGACTACGACGAGCTGATTAACCTCGCAGCTAAAACACACCAGCTCGACCCAGCACTAATCCGTGCGGTGATCCATGCCGAGTCGGCTTTTAATGTGTTTGCCTTATCGCGCAGTGGCGCTATGGGGCTGATGCAGCTAATGCCTGATACTGCCAAAGAGATGGGAGTGACGAACCCTTATCGGCCCG
The DNA here is from genome assembly GCF_000518705.1 of Shewanella colwelliana ATCC 39565. Classification (GTDB taxonomy): domain Bacteria; phylum Pseudomonadota; class Gammaproteobacteria; order Enterobacterales; family Shewanellaceae; genus Shewanella; species Shewanella colwelliana. The sequence goes on along the minus strand of NZ_JAEC01000031.1, from coordinate 29,428 downwards.
ATCAAAATATCGATGGTGGGTCGCGTTATCTTGCCAAGATGCTAGCGCGATTTGACGGTGACATTGAGTTAGCCTGCGCGGCTTATAACGCAGGCCCAACAACCGTGAGTCAATATCAAGGTATACCGCCGTACCCAGAGACTCAGGCCTATGTGAAACGGGTTAAGATTTTACTGAAACGCTATCAAAAAGTGGGGTAGTCACGGATGAGACAAACCATTATTGAGTTAGAGCTTGCACTATTAACCCCAGAGGTTCGCACCAGCGTTTCGGCACTCCAACAGCTGATTCATGATGAGTTTTTAGAAATAGGGGCGACAGGGGTAAGTTTTGGTAAACCAGAGGTATTGCAGCGCTTACCTCAAGCAAGGCCACCAAGCTTTAACGTATTTGATATTCACTATCGATTACTCAGTGCCGATTTAGCACAGCTGACCTACCGCGCGAGCTTTAAACCCATTAATGAGCTAGAAAAACGTTACTCACTGCGCACTTCATTGTGGAAGCTTGAGGGAGAGCGTTGGCAGATGATCTATCACCAAGGCACTCCCTGCGAAGCATTTTTCTAGGTGCTTATTCGCCCACTTCCCATGTTACCTGCGTCGAACCGCCGCCCTGATTAAGCAGTGGTCCTAGGTAATCTAATGTCGATTGTGCTAGCTCGTCGAGCTGCCAGGGGGGGTTAATGACCCATAGGCCAGCCGCTGTCATGCCAAACTCATCACTGTCGGCTTTTATCGCCTGTTCAATGCGTAACTGACGACGAATACCGCTTTGCTTTAATAGTTCAAACATTGACTCAGTTTGCGCACGATTAACCACTGGATACCAGATCATATACACCCCAGTAGAGAAGCGCTTATGGGCCTGAATAACCGCCTTGGCAACCTCTTGGTAATCGGTTTTCATCTCATAGCTTGGGTCGACTAATATGACGCCACGACGCTCTAGTGGCGGCACTGAAGCAATAAGACCCTTTAAGCCGTCGCCTTTAATTACCTTAATCTTTTTATCGCTGCCCAGTTGTTCGTCCAGCAACAGATGATCAGCGCCATGCAGTTCGTGCAGCACCATACGGTCGTTCTCTCGCAGGTTCATATCGACAAAGGCGGGTGAGCCTGGGTATAACTCAAGCTCATCTGTGCTATTAAAATGCTTAACGTCTGCAATATACTGACTCAAGGCTTCAGGCAGATCAGTTTTGTCCCACAGCTTGGTGACGCCCTCTAAATATTCTCCCGTCTTCTGGGCAAATTCATCTGACAAGGCGTAACCGCCAGCACCAGCATGGGTGTCGATATACACCATCGGCTTATTTTTTTTGTGCATCAGTCTCAAGGTTTGCAGCAACATAGTGTGCTTAAGCACATCAGCATAGTTGCCAGCGTGATAGCCGTGGCGATAACTTAACATGGGGTGTCCAATGGTCGAGGGCAATTGCCTGAATACGGCGATTATAGGGGGTAAGTGCGACGAGGTAAAACCGCTGAGTGCAAAAGCCTCCACGTGACACCAATAAATCAGATGTTCAGCACCGACTGCTTTTGGCATAATGGCGTAGTGATTTTATTCAATTGTGGTCAAGGTATTTTGCAAACAGCTATCTTTTTTAATCGTCAGTACCCAACATTGGTTGAGGTGAGCGAACGTTGGGGCCTGAAGTGGGATCAAGACGCCCTTTTCGAACTGCGCTTTGAACAAAATATCCTGAGTTTATATAAACGTGATGAACCTAAACTGGCTGGTATTAATGTCGACTTTGTCGGTGGTGCCGTCGCCCATCGACGCAAGTTTGGTGGTGGCCGAGGCCAGTCAATTGCCAAAGCTGTTGGCCTTAAGCAAGCGGTTACGCCGACCGTTGTTGACGGTACCGCAGGTCTAGGACGCGATGCCTTTGTATTGGCGAGCCTAGGCTGCAAAGTGATCATGGTTGAGCGTCACCCTGTAGTCGCCGCACTATTAGAAGATGGTTTGCGCCGTGCCTATCTTGATGCCGAGATCGGTCAGTGGATGCAAGAGCGTATGAGTCTGTTTCATGGTTCAAGCCTTAATGCATTAGCCGATGCCGCCAACACCTCTGGCACTGAAATTGACGTGGTGTACCTAGATCCCATGTATCCCCACCGTGAAAAATCTGCACTAGTTAAAAAAGAGATGCGCGTATTCCAATCCTTGGTCGGTGCCGATCTTGACGCAGATGGGCTGCTCGCTCCCGCAATGGCCTTAGCCACCAAACGTGTGGTCGTTAAGCGTCCCGATTATGCCGAAGATTTAGATGGTGTTAAGCCCAGCACAGTTATTGCCACCAAGAAAAATCGCTTCGATGTCTATGTTAAAGCGGCAATGAAAAGTGGTTAGTGTCTAAGAAAATAGGGGCTTACCAGGTTTTATGTTGCTGAAAGCATACATTGACATAAGATAACCATAGTCTGACAAATTTAAAGCATAGTTTGACATAAAATGGTGTTTTGTATTTTAAGTACACAATTCAATTTCATATAAATCAATTGCTTGAATTTAAAGTTAAAGCATAGACTGACAAATTTGACAAAATATCGAGCGACTGTACACTAAGTGTACTGATGTCGCTCGAGTTTTGTCCATGTATATTCGGAATTTACGCAAGCCTTCGCCCAATAAAAACGTTTTTAAATTCGCGAGTGCAAAAGTGAGCGAAACGATAATGTGTGAGAGCACATTGGAGTTCGATGCATGTTTCCATCATGAATATAATGAGAATATCGAGACTTTTGGCAGTCAACCAGAAGGGTTTTATTACTGTTTTGAGGGTAAAAGATTACCTTATACACCGGACGCGATACTTCGCTATATTGATGGGACGACAAAGTTTCATGAATATAAACCTTACAGTAAGACATTCGATCCAGTTTTTAGAGCAAAGTTTGTAGCTAAAAAAGAGGCTGCTCGGCTACTTGGTACTGAGCTTATACTCGTTACAGACAAGCAAATCCGTGTAAATCCAATCTTAAATAACCTCAAATTACTACACCGATACTCTGGTATTTATGGCGTGACCGATATTCAACGTGAGTTGCTCCAGTTGATTCGAAAGTCAGGTAAAGTTCAACTTCATGATATTGCGAGTGAATATAAACTTCCGATCGCTGAAACCCGTTCTTTTCTTTATTCGTTAATGAATAAAGGCTTGGTAAAAGCTGATTTGAATCAAGACGACCTTACTGGCAATCCATCTATTTGGTGTAATACATGATGGACTTTGAAGATGAGTTCACAGAGTCTACATCTGCCAAAAAGCCAGATACCCCAGCTCAATACGTTAAGTTAGATGATACAGAGTTAGTTAAGCGAGATCTTGATACTTTCCCTGACTTCCTTAAAGAAAAAGCGCTCGATAAATACAAACTAATTAGTTTTATTGAGCAGGAAAACTCAGGAGGCTGGACGCAAAAAAAGCTAGACCCAATTCTTGATAAGCTGTTTGAAGGCAATACAGAAAAACGACCTAATTGGCGTACAGTGGTTCGTTGGCGTAAGAGTTATATTGATAGTAATGGAGATTTAGCCTCTTTGGTTGTTAAGCGCCATAAAATGGGCAACCGAAAGAAGCGAGTTGAAGGTGATGAGGTGTTTTTTGAGCGAGCGTTATCTCGCTTTTTAGATGCCAAAAGACCTAAAGTGACGACCGCTTACCAGTACTATAAAGACGCCATTACCATTGAGAATGAATCAATTGTTGATGGGAAGATCCCTATAATTTCCTATACAGCTTTCAATCAGAGAATTAAGTCACTGCCACCTTATCCTATTGCTGTCGCTAGGCATGGTAAGTTCAAAGCTGATCAGTGGTTTGCATATTGTTCTTCTCATATACCGCCAACTCGAATTTTAGAACGTGTTGAAATAGATCATACTCCACTTGATTTAATCCTACTCGATGATGAACTACTTCTCCCTTTGGGAAGGCCTTACCTTACTTTACTCGTTGATGTTTTTAGCAATTGCGTTTTAGGCTTCCATTTGAGTTACAAAGCTCCCTCTTATGTTTCTGCGGCTAAAGCTATTGTGCATGCGATAAAGCCTAAAACTCTTAACGATGTTGGAATAGAGCTTCAGAATGATTGGCCTTGTTATGGAAAATTTGAAACCTTGGTTGTTGATAATGGAGCTGAATTTTGGTCAAAGAGTTTAGACCATGCTTGTAAAGAAGCAGGTATAAATATTCAATATAACCCAGTTCGTAAGCCATGGTTGAAGCCGTTTGTTGAGCGTTTCTTTGGCATGATTAACCAATACTTTTTAACCGAGATCCCAGGAAAAACGTTTTCAAATATTCTAGAGAAAGAGGACTACAAACCTGAAAAAGACGCCATTATGCGCTTCTCAGTATTTGTCGAAGAGTTTCATCGTTGGGTTGTCGATATTTATCACCAAGATTCAGACTCTCGTGACACACGTATTCCAATAAAGCAGTGGCAGCATGGTTTTGATATATACCCACCGTTGCAGATGACAGTGGAAGAAGAAAAACGTTTTAATGTGCTGATGGGGATTACTGATGAAAGAACATTAACTCGAAATGGCTTTAAATTTGAAGAGTTGATGTATGACTCAACTGCATTAGCGGATTATCGTAAGCACTACCCGCAAACCAAAGACACAATAAAAAAACTCATAAAGATAGACCCTGATGATCTGTCCAGTATCCATGTTTATCTAGAAGAGTTGGGTGGGTACCTAAAAGTGCCTTGTACAGATACTACTGGTTATGTCAGTGGCTTGAGTCTTCACGAACATAAAGTCATAAAGAAAATTAATCGTGAAACAATACGCGAGAGTAAGGATAACCTTGGTTTAGCTAAAGCTCGAATGGCAATTCATGCTCGAGTACAGCAAGAGCAAGAACTCTTTAATAAATCTAAAACTAAAGCCAAACTTCCTGAACTTAAGAAAAAAGCTCAACTAGCTGATATTAGCTCAACAGGTAAATCCACAATAGCCCTCTCCAAAAGTGAACCGCAGAAGTCAATTAGCTGCAATCAAGTAGAGGCAGAGATGGAAGATGATGATTGGGATATGGACTTGGAAGGATATTGATGACTAAATTGACGCCTCAACAGGACGCAGCGCTTAAAGAGTTTGGCCTTTGTTTTATTGAACTCCCCATTGTGACTGAAGTGTTTAACGACTTTGATGATCTAAGATTCAATAGAGGTTACCAATCAGATCCTCAATGTATGATGCTTACAGGTGAAACAGGATCAGGTAAAACATCTTTGATTCAAGAATATAGGCGAAGGGTTAACGCTAATAGTGGCCTTAGGCATTCAGATGTACCAGTGCTCATCACAAAGGTTTCGAGCAATAAGGGACTAGAAAAAACTTTAATAAAAATATTGTCAGATTTAGAGAAGTTTGCATGTCACCAAAAGAAACGTGATACGAAAGTCGATTTGACCAAAAAAGTGGTTCAAAATTTAACAGCGGCTAAAGTAGAGTTACTTATCATTAATGAATTTCATGACTTGGTTAAGTTTAAAAGTTATCAAGAGCGCCAGATAATCACGAGTGCACTAAAATTTATTAGTGAAGAAGCAAATATACCAATTGTATTAGTAGGGATGCCTTGGATGAAAGATATAATCAATGACTCTGAATGGGTTTCAAGGCTTCGGCGCAGGAAGCACTTGGACTATTTTAGTTATACCGTTAAAGAAGAGTGTGAGCATTTTAGGGAGCTTCTAGTTGGCTTTTCGAAAAGAATGTCATTTGACAAGCGTCCAGTTTTGCACAGTAAAGAATTAACCCGAGCACTCTTTGCTGTTTGTCGAGGGGAGTTCAGGCAACTAAAGTACTTTCTGTATGAAGCTTGTAAAATTGCGCTACAGAATAACGCTCATACTCTAAATGAACAAATACTTGCTAAAACTTTTGATAAACTAGGCTGTGACCACTTAAGTTCAAACCCATTTACTATAGAATTTAAGGACGTTCCTATTCCAGTGCTATCGAGCCCTTCAAGATATAACCCAAATGCTCTAGAAGAGAAAGATGAAATTATTGATAGGGTGTTTGAATACACCTATTGATGTAAATGAGTGTCAAACATCCTTACTATTTGCTCTTTGTATCCGCCTAACAAGGCTAAATTGTAGTGATTTTCTTGCTCAATATCAGATAAGTGTGGCTGTATGCTAGGTTTGGTTGATAGCGTTAAATCTGATATTTGCAAGCTAGCTATTTCGTTATTATCCTGCCCGCTAGAGCTTAATTTACTTGGGAATGCCAAATTTATTGGTAGCCGTGCTTTTTGACTAGTAATCACGGGCATTTCAGGAACATCTTGACCAATACGATAAGCAAATTCAGTAAGCTTAGTTTCAGCCAAGGTGAATAGCCAAGCCTGTTGAACTTCATCAGCAGTGACTCGTAGTATTCTTCCTAATACTTGTCGATAATGCATTTCAGTTTTAATACTGCTCAGATGACAGCAAACCTGTAGCCTCGGAATATCAGTGCCCTCAGAGATCATACCAACACTCACTATCCATTGAATATCGCTCTCTCTAAAAGATTTAATCGTCTGTGAAGGATGTTTCAACTTAGAGGTGACGATACAGGCTGTTTGCTTAAAGTCGGTCACTAGCATTTGATAAAGTTGTTTAGCGTGCTTAATAGATGAAGCAACGATAAGTCCGCCTGCTAGGGGAGTGCTTTTACGAATATCTCCTAGCTTACTAACGCCTTGTTTAAGCATATAGTGCGTGATTTGTTGATTATTTAATAATGAACGGTAGCTGTAACTAGAGCCTTCTAAAAGAGCTGCTATCGAGGTAAATGTCTCTGAATCTTCATTAATATCTAATTTAATTTCTTCATTATCGATGAGTGTAATATGTGGTTGTCTGCATACGCCGTCGGCAATAGCCTGCCTTAAACCATAAATATAATCACAATGAACTGTATTATCAGGCTCAGTAAACCGTGATAGGACAATTGGTGCAGAATCTGAACGCCAAGGGGTGCCAGAAAGGGCTAATGTATACTTGGCCTTATTTTGGATATTAACAAGAACTTCTTCACCCCACGCATTAGCATCATTAATTTCAGCTCCTTTTAAATGATGTACCTCATCCATAATAACCAAAACATTATGGCTATTTAGAAGCTGCCAGAATTCAGCTGTTAAAGAGGGCATCGATTGGTAGGTATAAACACTACCAATTGCTCCTATTAAACCGTCAAAACGTTTTTTTAATCGACGAGAAAACGTAGAACGGATGCTTTCATTGACCTCTGATGATGGTGAAAAGCACAAAACAAAATCAATAGTTCCCATCTCGATGAGTCTTGCTGATAGCTCTGCAGCCATGACAGTTTTACCTGCTCCAGGTGTCGCGAGGCACATAAAGTGGCTTTGTGACTGATAGAGGCTAAGCGCTTTATTTACGCAGGCTTGCTGCCATGACCTTAGTTGCATCTCATAACTCCTCAAGTGCATTTATACAGGCTTCTATAGCCTTAATTTTGCCAACGATTGATGAACTTAAGTTACGTGCCTCCATATAGCGGGAATATAGGGTTGTTTTAGTTTCAGGATACTCAGTAAATAACCGTTTAAACTCCTCCGCTTCACCAATGTGTTCAAGCAGATCAATTTGATATTGATTAAGTGTGGCTTTGAGTTTTTGTAATTGAGCTGTACCGTGGTTCACCACATTCGGTTGTTGTGTCTGACGACTTGGTTTACTTGGGTGTAGGCGACTCTCATCAAAAGTTAATGTCTTAGAAAATAATATCTTTTTGCCATCAGTACGCTTTTCTAGGAACCCAATTTGGCATAATTTGCCGAGTGTTCTATGCACTAGTTGGTTGGCATCTTTATTTTTTGTGGCAGGAACTTGCTCTATGAATAACTTTTTTAACTCAATAGCAGTAAATTGAGACAGCGTTTTACTTTTTAAGATACTAATAAGTATTTTGTTTATACGGATTTTTGATTCGTTCACGGTATTTACCAATTATTAATAATTTCAACATCTAATGAGCCAATCCGTGACGTTTTTCTTATTGTTTTCCTCTACCTCATCGCCCTCTTATCGATTCAATTTTTTCTGATTAGGCTAAAACTTGACAATGCCACCTAAAAAGCTAAGGATTCCTTAGTATACCTTAAGTGAAAAAACTAAGACAATCTAAGTTATCTAGGATCAGACAAAAATGAACTCGTGTCAGACAAACGAATTAGCCCGCTACCTCTTAGGCTCAAGCAGGCAAGAAAAGCGATGGGTATCAGCCAAAAGCAACTGGGCATTCAGTTAGGAATGGAACCGGGAACGGCGAGCGCACGCATGAATCATTATGAGAAAGGCAAGCACACCCCAGATTACGCAACGCTAAAAGCGATGGCAGATGAACTAGGTGTGCCCGTTGCTTACTTTTTCTGTGAGTCAGAAAAGAGTGCCCAACTACTATGTCTTTTAGATCAAATGACTGATGCAGAAAAAGATATTTTGATAGAGCAGTTGACTAAATTGAATACTACAGATAAATAGATTTTGGGCAGAAATGAGCTAGCTAAACCTTTCTAACTAACACGTTTGATATTAGTAAATTCATCTCCAAACTCTGGTGATTCAAAAGCAGCTCTATATCGCCCTAACTAAACACTGATGATTCTCACTTTCTAAACATATTCTTGGTACCATCGTTCCATTGTCGAAGTCATATACAATCACCTTAGGGTGGTGCAGATCATATGCCTGTCCAATAAATACCGATGCAGCATTTGATGTACAAGGAAATAAGTGAATAACTTGTGCCCCATACTTTGACTTGAGGTCATGAAACAGTGATTGAAGAAAAGCAGAGAAAGCTCTTCCGTCATCTGGGTGTGGTATCGCACCATTCCCCATATTAGTTTTCCTTGCTCGGATCGTAATAGTTTGCGCCTCAACCCTATCGCCGACTGATTTTGAAGCCTCGACTAAACTTTCAGGTTCTGCAGTTAAGGCAATATTTATCACAAAATCACTACCACTTTGTAAATTGTTATTACCTTCTATCTCATAAAAATCGCCAACTGGTTCTGTTTGTGGCCAAGACCAGCTTCCGCTTTCTCTGAATCGGAGCATAGGGGTGACAGCATTTTTGTTACCCAACCTAGCTCCTAAACCTATAAGCGCTGAGGATGGCCCGAACCCGAATAGTGCAGCGCTGTATCCAAACTGCTTAGTTTGTTGAATTATTTTTTCAGCAGCATTCTGGATAACAGTTGGCATTAAACTCCAAAGTATGTCCGGTGATCCAACTAATAACTCTTCATTGTTACTTAAAACATTGAGCTGTTCATGCATCCTTCTTTTGATTCTTGAAAGACTGTTAGCTACCTGCAGATAAGATGGAGGTGAGACCGTCTGAGAATTTACAGGCCATAAAACTGCATACACAGGAATCGGTTCGAACTTTAGCCCGTCCAATAAACTATTAGCAACAATACTAAATTCCTTTCTCATAGCGGACAATGCAGGAGCGGTGTAATCACTAGCGGCCACTTTATCTATGAGCCGATGGTGTTTATCACACAATAACAGAACGTTATTCGGATTATTGGAGAGCTTTTTCGATAACTCAACGATTCCCCTTGCGCTTTGTTCCGATGAAGCGACGTTATGAGCTAAGTACGCATAATTTCCTGAAGTACCTGACACTTCATCGTAATCAAGCTTTTCGCCACACCCAGTGAACATACAGCGTCCGAAGCTTTCCCTCCAAACGGTTTCCTTGGTATCCTTCGTGAAGTCAGGGCCTCGACCTTTTTCTTTTCTATCATCATCAAAACGGATGAACAAAGGTTCTATTTCATCGTGGGTAAGTTCTGCACTTTGCTCCTTTGCTTTGTCCCACATGCCTGCAATTGATTCCAAGTGCAGAAGATCATCACTAGAAATTGAATAGCCTTGAATGCATCTATAACAAACTGGCTCATTTTCTACAGTCAAGCCTTTTAAACAGCTTGCAACAATACTTGGCGCAAGAGATAGGCGTACAGTTCCAACTAATTCATCATTTAAAATCAGCAATATGATGATATTCCGAACACCCTCATCTGTTAAAATCCCCACATGGTTCCAACTGACCAATTTTCTTAAATTATCGATATATTGTTCAAATGTTTCCACTGATTCAATTGGTGAATTTGCTGCTTGATTACAGAACTGGTCTGCTTTGTTAGCCATCAATTTTCCTCGTTACCATTTCTAATTTATTATTAATTCTTATGTAAATATTGACCTGTTTATTTCCAATAATCACGAACAAGAGTTGCCTGTCAGGGTTGCGTAATGAACATTGATCCCAGTCATTTAAATCTATAATTGAAGGTATTGGTATACCTTGTGGATGAGTGTGCCACGTACCGATATAGCCCGACTCACCATTAGACTCTTCAAATGCAGTGTCTATTTGTTTTTGATGAAATGGATCTTTCATCGTAAACCTTGCTCGTTGGCTAATATCCATTTTCTGAGGTGTTGTACACTTGTTTATCCAGATTTTGCTTTCATCTTCAATCCGCGAGCCTATTAGTACCCCAAACTGTTCCGTATCCTCGGATTCCATTTGGCGATGCCTCAGCCAGCAGTCATAAACTTGCTTGCTTACTGTTAATTCTATGGTTGAACCGACAAACCGCACTTCATCAGTTACAGACATCACAATCCTCATGAAACAACGGTTGAATTTTCAATGAATTAGTAAACTGATAGTACCTATTTGTCAGCGTTATTCCATGCTTTTGGGCATCCTGTTCGCAGCCTTTCCAGCTAACCTTAGAACTTGTTTCAATTTTCCCCTCGAGGAATTTGATAGCTAGATCGCTTGCTATTAGAGCTGTTTGTGCAGAACACATTGCACCATAAGAAATAAATTGTTCACCGCAACCAGACATATTAATAGTTACGTTTTGATTAGGCTCTATAAAATTAAGATTTGATCCTAACCCTCTAGCCAAAGTATCTGGACAAACATATGCACAAAGCAAGCATCCCCTACGTTCTTGAATATCAAGTACCGCATGCCCACCAACACCAAAACCTTCAAGCCAAGTATTAATTACTGGAACTCTAATATCCTTCTCTAATAAGTACTCTTTAAAGAGCCTCTCGTGTGTAGGACTACCTATAGCAATGACGATCAAGTCATAAGTGTTTAGTAATTTTGAGTTTCTGAGATCTAGTAGTTTACTCAACGATGAGTTGGCTTTAGACCATAAAAATTGGCGTTTAAGGCTAAAGCTTAGCCCACCGGACTTTCCGTAATTCAAGAATTCTTCGGGTAATACGTGTCTATACAGGTTTTCAATGTTGTATCTATCAGGGTCATATATAGTTAAATTTTGAACTCCAGCAGCCGACAGTTTATGCGCTATTTCACTTCCTACAGAACCAGCTCCAACTAACGCTACCTTAGTCTCTGCCAAGTCTAAGTTTGCCCCTCCCCTAGGTAAAATAGCTTCTTTGTTAAAAAGCCTTATAGGTACAGCTTTAACATTCCAATTTTCTAATTGTCGTTCAGTTAATGGTAGAGAGTGCTTTTTACCTTTTTTACTTTTAAACGATAAGCAAAACCAAACCTTCCCAGATGGGACCTGAGCATTAAAGAAGAGCCAATACTTATAGGTTTTCCATTGACCATAGTTATCATTTAGCTTTTTTAAAATGTCTGGTTTTTGTTTCGAAAGAATATCTAAGTACCAATTTTCCAATTGGCCTTTGTTTAATGGTGCAGGCTCGATTTCAGTTAAAGGTAACACTACCGCCTTACCAGCAAGGCTTCTATCGGAATTATCTTGCCAGTATATTTTAGCTGCTGCAGCGAGCTCAGTATCCTTTGATTGAGCTAAGTAGTAGGATCTAACACCAAACTTACGCCCTTTAACGGGCCTGAAGACATCTATTTCCTCTACTGCACCGTTATCGTTAGTTAAAAGCACGGGCCTGTCGTCAAAATCACAAACGTTTAGCCAACAAGACTTAAACTCTCGCAACAGCTCTTGCCTATTCCATATTGGATCAGTTATCGCTTTCTCTAAAATATCTATATGGCGATTAAGCGACTCTTCAATCGCCAATAACGGCATATTAAAGTTAACTGAAACAGAGTCTCTGTCATTGACACATATACTACCAAAATCATGGCCATACTCTTGATAATTAAGAACATGTGCTAAGTGACCAATCTCACTTGGCTTTGCAAGTAAAAATACAGGCAAACCAGCTATCTCGGACGATGGAAAGTGTATCAACTCTATGAGCTTTTCTGCGATTTCTACGTCTACAGAAATAGCCTTGATACCTTTAAAGTCGAGTTCTTGGCAAGCAAACCCTTTGCTTTTTAAATATTCGATGATCTCAATATTGTCAGCCATTAAGCCCCCTGAGAAGTACCAGAAGCTCCAGCTGTTGAATATGCAGCTTTCTTTGCTGTTGAAGAGCTACTAGGCACTTCAAAATCATCGCCAAAAACTTCGTTCAGTATCTTGCATTGCTTAACTAAGTCTGTTTCTTCAATAACCTGATCTAGTTTACTTTTCAGTACTGTAAGTTTGTTGTAAAACTGAGTCCCCGTGTTAAGGCTACTTCCATCAAAAATATCTCTCCATGGTGACTTAGGTAAAGTTACTCGAACCCTATATTGCTCATTACCTTGAAAGCTAAAATAACTGGCATGAAGCATGTCATTTACGGTATCTCGAAGCGCGACTAAATCATTAGCTTTTTCGCTGTCATCTAAGCTTGAACGGAATTGCTGTTTAGACATTACTGTTAAAGCAATTGAGAACACTTTTTTAGCAACAGCAGTAGAGAACTTATTGTCTCTCCACCGTTTTAAGTACCTAACTATGCGCTTATATTGCTCCAACTTCTTATTCGCAGACCCAATATATAAGGATGAGTCATTTATCCAATCCCTTAGTCCCTTCGGATCAGAGGCTGACCACTCCCTATTATCATCACTAGAGTTCTTTTTCCCTACAGCTAGTTCATAGTCACCATTTTGTTCTCGATAGATTGGGATATCAATGTGAAGATTTTTACTTGTATAATCAGCAGTAACGCATGGCTTCTTAATCTTGGCATTTTTGAAACCTCGATCTTCCAGCACCTTCAAAACGATTTTTTTTACTTTAACTGGGTCATCAGGTGATCCATTAAACGCTATTACGATGGCTCTATCGATATCGAAGTCCTCTCCCGGGTTCTTAATCCCTGTAGATGTTGACATCGACCCTTGAAGAAAATTATCTACTACAGGGTAACCTTCTTCCTTCAATGCTTTTTTTACAGCCTTTAAAATGCTGTCATCCTTCTCGCGAGCGTCTTTGTACTCGCTGTCTTCACGGCTCAACTTAATTTTGTCGTGAAACTTAATAAATTTTGCTTGGATACTCATTTGGCTCCTTAACTACTTATATATCTAGAAATTGATGTCGGCTTTACTCGTAACATTAGGTTCGACTACTATATGTAGTGCCTATTCTTAGTTGAAGATACAATATAGTGTGCTTACAAGGAGGTTTCAAGTCACTAAAACTTCAATGTCTGTGGATAACTATTGAATAAGAAATTATGTGTTAGTGATTACTAACTGTACAAAACAACATCCTCAAGTGGTTTCAGGTTAAAAAGATTTGAACGTGTTGGTTGATTATCAGACAAAAAGTATTTACTTTTATTTTTTCATGAAGTTAGCCGATAAATGTTGACAGTAACGTTTGAGAACTAGTGTGTTATTTGTGAACAGCTATCGCTCTCTTTACAGCCAAAAGCAAGCACTGTTTCCACAACTTTATTGGTTTTCCAGACATGAGAAAATGTAAGTTGAATAACTAGTTGATTAAGCAGGTTACCGAAAAGTTGAAACAAGAAATGGGGTAAAAACGGGATCAGTATTAGTTATGAAAATACCAAAACTACTTACTACACTTTAATTTTCCTTGCAAAGCAGTTCTAGATTAAATAGATTGTAACTAAGACTTCCTTAGTTTTGGTGCTTGATGGCATTTCTCTTTTCTCCTAAGTCGCGTGCATTCTCTGATGAGTCATTAGAGAGCTACTTGCTACGAGTTGTGGCGGAGAACTTCTTTGATTCCTATCAGCAGTTGAGCTTGGCCATTAGGGAAGAGCTGCATGAGTTGGACTTTGAAGCTCATGGCGCATTTCCTATCGAGCTAAAACGCCTTAATGTTTATCACGCCAAGCATAATAGCCATTTTAGAATGCGAGCGTTGAGCCTGCTTGAATCCCTTCTTGATTTACCTCGACATGAGTTACACAAACTGGCCTTACTGCGCTCTAATAGAACGTTCGTTGGCGGTATGTCGGCAGTTCACCGTAACGGCATTGATATTCCGCTGAGCTTTATTCGTTACGCAGATGATGATGGTATTGAGACTTTGCCTGTTTGTCCTCAATGCCTGAAAGAAGAGGCCTATATTCGCCAGGCTTGGCATATTAGGCCTGTTGAAGTGTGTGCCAAGCATGAGTGTGAACTGCTTCATCATTGCCCTGAGTGCCAGCAGCCCATTAACTACATTGAGAACGAGTCTATTACTCATTGTGCATGCGGTTTTGAATTTGCATCAGCTTCGAGCGTGAAAGCCGATAGCCAAGCGGTTTTATTGTCACGTAGCTTGTTTGAAGGTGACGCTTTATCTAACAATCCTCTGTTATTTATGGGCACATCTGCGACTCAGCGATTTGCTGCTTTGCTTTGGTACCAGAAGCGTCGTGTTAAAAATGCTGAATGTATGCCACATGGATCAGTTGGCTACTTTGAAGATTGGCCATCAAGTTTCTACCAAGAACTCGATGTGGTGACTTCTGGTGCAGAGGCGAGGCTTATTGACCTATTTAATCGCACATCATTTCGGTCAATTTACGGTGAGCTAATTCTACAGTCTCAGTGTGTACAACCAGAAGATAAAGAGCCGCATTTTATCTACCTTGCTTTGATGGATTACCTTAGCAAACTAGTTGAGTCACATCCTAAATCAAAAAAGCCTAATGTGGCTGATATGTTGGTGTCTGTAGCTGAAGCTGCGGCGCTACTCTCTACCACTCATGAGCAAGTGTATCGACTCTATCAAGATGGCGTGTTAACTGCTGGAATGAGGCAGAAAATTCAGACTCGAATTGATCCTCATATTGGTGTGTTCTACCTAAGGCAAGTCATCGAGTACAAAGCGAGTTTTGGCAACGATAAACAAGGGATGTACTTATCAGCATGGTAGATAAACAGAAATTCCAAGAGTTGTTAGACATTGACGATATCGCTGAGCGTAATATTGTATTAAGGCGAGCATTTACCGCCTACACCACACCGATAGATGTGACGGGCAGTGAAGCTGCTGCATTAACCATTCTACTTAATCTGACTTACCCTAGAAAACGGGTTGATGATCTGCTTGATAAAAGGTTAGCCAAGCAAACACTCAATACTGATGCACATCTTGACGGCTGTATTGACGAGGTTAAATGGTTACATACGCATAATTTGAAGTACCCTGATATACGAGTCAGCAAACAAAGGCTGATTGCACCATCTCCGTTTTCACATCCTCATGTATTGAGTAGCGCAAACTGCACTAGGGCTTTAGGTTGGTCACATGACAGTGCCAAAGTGAATCTAGCAAAGTTATTTAGTTGTCATTTTATCTGGCAAGAGCGAGTTTGCTGTCTTTCAACTCTTTTGATTGATCCTCCTAATGAGTGGAAGACGGCTTTTAAGGAACTTGGCATGCCTGTGAAGCACTTCATGAATTTGTGTGGCAGGGTTAAAGCTTCATTGCCTATTATTGATAGCCCCAATCGTGTTGATAAATATTCAATTCAAGTTCGCTTACCTTATCGAGATGGCTATTTGGCGATAACGCCAGTTGCTAGCCATGCATTGCAAGCTGAAATACAACAAGCAGCAATGGCTAAGCAGGGCCGATACACCAATATTGAGTTTACGCGTCCTGCTGCCGTTAGTGAGTTGTCGGCTTCTCTTGGCGGTAACGTTAAAGTGCTTAATTACCCACCTCGAGTAGGAAATGCAGTGCATGGATTAAGTGACTCTTGGGTATTAAAGGTTCAAGCCAGTCAAACTGTGCTAAACCAAGGCGCGTTATCACAACCTAGATTTAAAAGAGCCTTAGAGGGTCTTCTATCAAATGGTTTTGAACTGGCATTGAAACAACGCAGGCTGCAGAAAGTAGCTAGCATGAGGCAGATAAGAGCAACCCTGACTGAATGGTTGTCACCTCTATTAGAGTGGCGTTTAGAGGTGGAAGAGAACAAGGTTAATGTTAGCGAACTCGCCTGTATTCATGGTTCATTTGAGTATCAGTTTTTAACTGCGCAAAAAGAAAAACTTGCCGGGTTACTAAGCCCGATGTTTAGCCTGTTGAATACAGTACTTTCTAACTCAAATGCATCACAAAAATATGCATTCCATCAGCGTTTGATGAAGCCATTAAAAAGCAGTTTGAAATGGTTACTCGATAACCTCTCGAAAGAACCGAATGCAGTAGTAATAGCTTCTGATGAAGAGAATCAACAACGTTATTTGTATTTGAAGGGCATACGAGTATTTGATGCGCAAGCGTTATCTAATCCCTATTGTGCCGGCTTACCTTCGTTAACTGCTGTTTGGGGGATGATGTATAACTATCAACGGCGACTGAATGAAAGTCTTGGTACTCAGCTTAGGTTAACCTCTTTTTCTTGGTTTATTCGTCAGTATTCATCTGTGGCGGGTAAAAAACTCCCTGAGTACGGAATGCAGGGCACGAGCGAGAATCAATTTAGACGAGCTGGAATTGTAGATCATAGGTATTGTGATTTAGTGTTTGATTTAGTGTTTCATATTGATGGTTATGAAGAAGAGCTAGAAGTTCTTGATGGTTCAATCAATGCTTTGAAGGCGAGCTTTCCTGCAAATTTTGCAGGAGGAGTGATGCATCCTCCTGAGATAGGCTCTGTTGATGAATGGTGTGGTTTGTATCGTAATGAAGCGTCACTCTTTACGCAGCTAAGCAGGCTTCCGGTATCCGGTAGATGGATTATGCCAACTAGGTATCAAATGAGTAGTCTTGATGAGCTCCTAGTATTGCTCGAGCAAAAAGCTTCATTGTGCCCGGTCATGTCTGGCTATCTGTTGTTGGAGAAACCCAAAAGCCGTCGAAATTCATTAGAAGCATTACATTCTTATGCCGAGTCTGCCATAGGGGGAGTTGAGTACGCCACTGCAATTGAGATAAGGTTACAGGGAATGAGTAACTTTTTTAGGCGGGCTTTTTGGATGCTCGAGATAAAAGAATCTTCAATGCTAATGAAACGGATTTGAGGAACCTCTATGGAGTTATGTAATGTTCTAAAATATGACCGCTCACTGTACCCAGGCAAGGCGGTTTTTTTCTATAAAACAGCAGAAAATGACTTTGTTCCCCTCGAGGCTGAAATCAATCGCATTCGAGGCCAAAAAGCCGGTTTTACAGAAGCATTTACTCCTCAGTTCAAATCCAAAAATTTAGCTCCACAAGATTTAGCTCATTGTAATCCGTTAATTCTTGAAGAATGCTATGTTCCACCAAATGTAGAGCATATCTATTGTCGTTTTTCGTTGAGAGCCCAAGCTAACTCATTGAAGCCCACAGGTTGCAGTGAACCAGCAGTTTTTTCATTACTTCAGGAGTTGGCGACAACCTTTAAAGCGTGTGGAGGCTTCAAAGAGTTATCTACTCGATACTGTAAAAACTTGTTGTTGGGTAGCTGGCTTTGGCGTAATCAAAATACCGGAAATACTCAAATCGATATCAGAACTAGTTCTGGTAACAGTTATCAAATATCTAACACTCGACAGCTTGCTTGGGATAGTCATTGGCCTGCAGATGCCCAGAGGGTACTAGATGAGTTGAGCCAAGAGTTACATCAGGCACTAACTGAACCAACCGTATTTTGGCATGCAGATATCACAGCAAAAATTGAAACGGCTTTTTGCCAAGAGATCTATCCAAGTCAGGTTTTTGGTGAAAAGGCCACACAGGGTGAAGCATCAAAACAATTTGCAAAAGTGAGGTGTGTCGATGGTCGTTATGCCGTAAGTTTCAATTCAGTAAAGGTTGGGGCAGCACTGCAATTGATTGATGATTGGTGGGAAGACGGCTCAAAGCGATTACGCATCCATGAATATGGTGCAGACAAAGAGTTAGGTATCGCGCGCCGCTCTCCAGAATCGGAGTTGAGCTTTTATTCTCTGTTTGTTAATGCTGAACATTATCTTGCAGAGCTTAAGGAGGCCCTGCCTAAATCAGAACCTTCTATTAGCCCTAATATCTACTATCTTTTTGCTGTGTTAATAAAGGGCGGTATGTTCCAGAAAAAGGCTAAGGATAAAAGTAAATCAAAAGCCGAAACCATCCCAGCAACCACAAACATTGCGAAGGCATAGTATGCAACGATACTATTTTATGGTGCGATTTTTACCCGAAAAGGCAAATTTAGCTTTGTTGACTGGGCGATGTATTTCAATCATGCATGGGTTCATATGCAAGCATGAAATTAAAGGGCTTGGTGTGAGTTTTCCTGCTTGGTCAGATACATCAATTGGTCATGTGATTGCTTTTGTTCACAAGGATAAAGGTGTATTGAGCGAGTTGAAGCAGCAAGGTTATTTTCAAGATATGCAAGAGTGTGGCTTCTTCAGTGTTGGTGATGTTGGAGCAGTCCCTGATGATTGTAATGAGGTCAGGTTTAAGCGTAATCAAAGTATCGCCAAAATATTTGTTGGTGAAGCTCGAAGGCGATTAAAACGATTGGAGAAACGGGCGCTTGCAAGGGGGGAGCCTTTTACTACGAGTAAATGCTACGAACCTAGAGAGCTGGATAATTTTCACTGTATAGCAATAGAAAGTAAAAGTACCGGGCAGGATTTTCTATTGCATGTGCAAAAAGAGAAAGTACGTAGGCCCGAACAGGCCGAGTTTAATCAGTATGGGCTGGCAACGAATCAAGAGCAAAAGGGGACAGTTCCAGAGTTCAATATGTTTTAACCTTGTTTATATGTCGTTAACGTAACCCATTGTTTTATAATTGATAAATTTAGATACTAAAAAAATAGGTGAAGTGTTCTATTTGCAAGTTACTAATTGAAAATTAATAACTTATTGGTTATGTTTTATTGTGAACTGCCGCATAGGCAGCTGAAAATTTCGCCCTCATTGTGATTGAGTTTGATGCTTAGTGAACTGCCGCATAGGCAGCTGAAAATCTCAAACCAGTTTTATATGATGTACGGTCATAGTGAACTGCCGCATAGGCAGCTGAAAATTTAGAAATAAAGCAATCGGATAGCGAGCCATCGTGAACTGCCGCATAGGCAGCTGAAAATTCAAAAGCGTATCGCTTACGCTCTCATGCTCTGTGAACTGCCGCATAGGCAGCTGAAAATGTTTATTACGGTCAACATTCGCGCCGCTGGGCGTGAACTGCCGCATAGGCAGCTAAAAATAAAAACAATCGTTTCGACGTTTATGTTAATGCAGCAAACTGCCGAATAGGCAGTGAAATGTTAAAACCTCTTTTTACCTTGGTATGAAGCGGCATTTACTTAAAACTTCTGTACCCAAGCTGCTTAGTTTAGTTGTGCGTTATTTATACGGCTGTTTAAAAGTGGACCTACATTTAGTAGAGGTGCAGAGTATCTACAGAGCTCAGGCTTTACCACTATGAGAAGAACCAAATTAGATTTAAGAAAAGCGCTAGAACGTATGCAATTGCATGCTCGTAAGAGTCAGTCTTCCATTGCCGACTCTCTAATGATTCGAGCCCCCGATACTAGTGGACGGCTAGCTGGACCCGCTAAGAGTCCCGTGAAATCTCAATAGCTTTGTTGCTGAACATTAACTTGTGTTTGTTGTATTTTGGCTAAGTGAGTATAAGGCAGGATTCTTATCGTGGAGTTTGAGGTATCAACTTGCAGTCTGACAACAATAAATTAGAATCAGCTGTTGAAGCTCTCAAGGAGTGGAAGGCTTCACCGACATTAATTCAAAAAATACTTCTTGATTATCCTGAGGAAGAGCAGGATATGCGAGCATATTATATTCTTAGCATTCGTGGTTTTCTAATGTCGTATTTTTCGAATCCTCAAAATCAGATCGGGTTTATGGTACTGAATAACCGTACACCTTTTTTCAATGGTCTTTCTCCCATAGAGTTAATTGGTACAGGTTCTCTGAGTGTACTTAAAGAAGTTGAGTCAAGGGTTCGCAATATGGGGGAGTGGTAGTAAAAAACGTATAACGACTTCTACCTCAAATAATACATCATAGGATGCCAACCAGGGCGGGATTAAATAATTTAACTCAAATCTAATCTGACAGAGGTACCAGAAAAATGGGTAACTGTCAGATTAGATCTGAGCTAGCACAGATTAAACTTTGTTAAATCACTTAACCAAAGAAAATCTCGCTCTTAAAATCGCCATTCCATGCTGCTTTTCTTATCTTGGTTGGTTTACTTGCTTTTAGCGGATGCTACTCTAAAAGGTTCAGCACGATAAGCCTAAATAGCGCCATCTTCTTCGCGTTTTCATGGTCACCAATCCTTGAAGAGTCTTCCCTAAAGGTGACGTCAAGCACCCAGCGTTGCTGGTTCTCGATGTGTCAATGCTGACGCACCGCTTTGGCTGCAAGTTGACGTCTAGAGGTAAAGAACTTAAGTAATAATCCATGCTTATGGTTGTAATGCCTTTTCACGTTTGTTTGTATTTACATAGCGGTCACGCTGCTTCATTTGATAAGAAAAGTTGTTTGATGAGGTAACTGTGATTCGGTAAGTATTATGTGTATTCCTCAGGTTTGATTAAAGAATAGCTATCTAAAACAAGATTGTTGGGCGTCACTAATTTAGCTTTAGCTTACTGATATTAAAGGCATTGAATCAAACCGTATGTGGTTAAAACCTATTGACTATTCATTTACATGTGTGCAACAATTTGTTCCGATTTGTATGAGGAAGCAGGCTGCTTGTTAGTTTAGTAGTTTTTAATATTTAAATGGAATTATTCAATGAAGTTAAATCAGTGCCTAACTTTATGTTGTTTTGTAGGATTGGCAATTCCCTCTCTCGTTCACGCTGAACAGCAAAATCATCTCAGATACGAAGTGCTAAAGAACGTTTCATACGGAAAGTGCGCATATTCTGAAGAAGTCACCATGGAAGTATTTTATTCCATTCCAGGCGATCAAAGCCGGCAAATCGTGATGTCACTAAAGAATAAAAAGGGAGATAGCCTTCCGCCCTTGCTGCGTGATATTGAGCCTGGTAAAGGCTCTTTCCTTTGGGAGTTTGATGCAGGCAAATGCATATCCGACCTTCAGTTAAGTATCAATTAGCTTTCCACTTTTCTGCTCGATTAACCATTAAGAAGTAGTGCTTTACGGAGTTTTTATGTTTACAAGGACTGTAGTACCTGCCATTTTTTTGATTTCTTTTGCTTCCGCTGGAGTCGCTCAAGAGGTTGTTGGGTTATCGCAAGGTAAATTCAGGGTCGATGAGTCTGGTTCGGCGACATATTCAATTCCTATTGTCTCTCCTGCCGGTCGCGCAGGTGTTGCACCTTCTGTATCTCTAACTTATTCGAGCAGTAACCTTGTAGAAGGTCCTGTAGGGGTGGGATGGTCCATTACTGGGCTGTCTTCAATAAGCCGATGTCCTCAAACGCCGACACATGACAACGGTAATATCAAGCAAGTTACTTATACGAGTGAAGATCGACTTTGTATTGATGGGCAACGTTTGATTTTGCGCTCTGGCACCTATGGCGCGCCTAATTCTGTATATCGAATAGAAAATGCTCCGTTTACCGAAGTTACTGCGAGACTCGGGTCTTCGGGAAATGGCCCTAAGTACTTCGAAGTAAAAAACAAAGCTGGTGAAACGCACTACTATGGTGATGTCTCTGCTGTTAGCAATATGTTCAACAATCCATCTGATGCCTTTGTCGAACCAGGTGGTGGCGTTGCAGGGGCTATCGCGAAAAGCTGGGCTATCAAGGCCATCAAAGATGTTAAGAATAATTATATTGAATTTAACTATGCTAAAGACATCGCGTCAGGTAATGCATATGTAAGTTCCATTAAATACTCAGGAAACCTCACCACAGGCGAGCAGCCTTTTGCTGAAATCAAGTTTAACTATGAAGCCTATCAAAAGGGCTTTAAAGGGTACGCAGCAGGTAAACACACTTACCACAATAAGTTAGTCTCTCGAATTGATACCAAAATAGATGGGCAAGAATATCGCTCCTTCTTCCTTGATTATGAAGGTTCAGATTTTATTGAAGAGCGAGTAATGCTCACAAGTGTACAAGAGTGTTCTAATAGCGCTAAATCAAGCTGTTTGCCTGGAACAAGCTTTGAATGGAATAGACCGCCTCTATCCACAAGTGGAAAGTCCTGGGTTTGTGATAGTGAACCCGGCGCTCCTGATTTTTGCCGATGGCAGGCAACACAGTCGGACTATGAGCCTTTTGATGGTTATAGAACACTGGTTTCTGGCACAAGCAATAGGGACTATACGCATGTCTTTGATATAAACGGTGATGGATATTCTGATGTTATTTATTATGGCCCAGCAGGGTATGCCAATGGATACCCTTATTCGACTTGGGTTGCCAGACTCGGTCCCGATTATGACGCTGTCGAATCTTTACTCAGCACCAAAGGTGCCAATAAAAAACAGTATGCTCTAAATATCGATTATAACGGTGATGGTCATAGAGATCTGCTGGTTGCGGACTCCAGCACTTCTAATTGGACTGTGCTGAGTTTTGAGGAAGATAATCGATATGGAGATTTATGTGACAACAATGGCCCTTGTTCAGACTACATCAAAGTCTCAAGTCCTAAGGCTACAGATTTGGGGGTCGTTGCAACTGGTCTTGAGGGTAACGCGCAAGTCATGGACATCGATGGTGATGGCTATGAAGATATCGTTTTTAGAACAGGGAGTCAGATAAAAGCGCATATAAATACGGGGTCTGGTTCATTCACCCCTAATGTCTTGCTCTACTCATTTCTCAAGACTGTTTCCGCTAGTACGATGAATGGTCACTACGAAAGTCAAACGGCTAATATGCAGTCATCGTCTGTCATCGATGTTAATGGCGATGGTCGCTCAGATTTGATTATGAAAGTCACCGAGTCTGATGCTGCTTGTTATGATGGTTCTCGCATTGTGCCGTTGATCAGAAGTAAGTGGGAATGTGAGAGGGATATTGGTGGTGTCTGGGTCGAGGCGACTAACACCTACCATAAGCTCTTTATTGCCTCTGGCACCAGTAGCTCTCCTTCTCTGACGTTTATCCAGTCACTTGGTTTAGGAATAGATACCTTAAGAGTGGCAGACATTAATGGTGATGGGTTATCTGATTTACTTTATGTACAAAGTAACAAGTGGTATTACCGGCTTTCCGATGGTGTGACCTTACTGGATCCAGTTTATACAGGGATGGCTACATCTGACACATTGAAATATCTCGACCAGTTTGTTGATTTAAATGGTGATGGCCGTGCAGATGTCCTCCACGCAACAGTGTCGGGTAATTATTACAGTTATTTCTCCCGCGCAACCTCTAATGGTGAATGGATTGATTTTGAGCCTCGCGGTGAATTTGAGTTTCCGCTAAACGCCACAGTTCGTTTTGGTGATACACGAGGAGACGGAAATTTAAATTTATTAGCTTCTTGGGGGGACTCATGGAGAGAATATTATCGACGCCCAGGCACCAAAGAATACTCGATTAATAAAATTGTCAACGGATTCGGTGTCGAGACCAAGATTAGCTATAAGCCTTTAAGCGATAACAGTGTGTATGTTGTTCAAGGCTCTGACGATAGTGTCAACAAGGACGGAATTTCTCCAGTTTTTGGCATGCAAGTTGTCAGTGAGGTAGCCTCTCAAAGTAACACTAATCAATGGGTCTCAGTCTCATATCAGTATGGAGGCATGCTGATACATAGGAAAGGTCGAGGTAGTCTAGGCTTTGAGATGCTTAGAACTATTGATAATCAATCTGGTGTCGTTAGTGAAACGCATTATGACCAATCGTACTCGTCAAGTTGTTCAACATCAGGTATAGCATCATGTTATGCCACCGCCGGCATGCCGCTTTATACGGAAAAACGTTTAAACGGGGAGCTTATTTCTAAAGCGATTAATGAACTGGGCACTGTTACAACTTATGCGGGCGGTAAATTTGCTTATATCAAAGACTCTTATGAGGATAGCTATGTATTTGGAAGTGACGGATTAAGCACTAGAGTAGGCAGTACGCATGCATCATCATCATACGATAAGTACGGCAACGTCACTGAGCAAGTTGTCACTCAAACAAACCTGAGTGACGCCATGGAGTTGAAAACAACAACAACCAATGATTACGGCTCTGATGCAACCATGCTGCGTATGGGGCGCTTGTTATTTACAACCGTGACTAAAGAGAGGACTGGTGCTTCTGCAATATCAAGGTCTACCGCCTTTACCTATAATCAGGATTTAATGCTTAAGAGCAGTGTTACTTCTCCAGATGAGGCCACTGATGGATATACCCCCCCGGTGGTGAAGTGACTCCCCCTGGTGATGATTGTGATCCATTTAATGGGGATATCTGTCTGCCTGGTGACGATAAGTATTCCTCCTTTTCACTCTCTTTCAATGAGCCTACGGCTGCTAGCGGCTCTAGTACGGATGTAAGCACCCGACTTGAAACGGTATATGGATATGACAAGTACGGTAATAAGACGAGTGTCAGTGTTACGGGCTATTCAACGAATACCGGTACGTCTCAAACTCGCGTGTCAAAAACCGTTTATGATTCAAGAGGAAGATTTGTTGACTATGTTGCTAATGCACTTAATGAGAAGGTGACATATAAATACAATGACCTGAGTGCGAGTTCTGCCAGTGGAAAACAAACGTCAATTACGCAAATCGATGCCAACGGCTTAGTTACCAAGACAAAATATGATGCATTGGGCCGAGCGTATTATGTTGATCATCCTGATTCAAAAGTTACCACGACGACTCAAAGTCTCTGTATTAACTGTAAAACTGGCTCTTACTACAAGATAACGACTCAAATGAGCGGGGCGCCTAATAAAGAAGTCTATTTTGACCGCTGGGGAAGAGAAGTTGCTAACAGCGTCGAAGGCTTTGATGGAGCCTGGAATACGGTTGTTCTAACGTATGATGAACAGGGACGTCAGAAGACTGTTTCTGAACCCAACTCGAGTCTTGTGACTAGCATAGATTACGATGTGTTGGGACGGCCTTATCTGGTAACCAGTCCAAATGGGAATGATGTCGAAAAGAGATGGTATGGCAACGAAACGCAGGAGATTAATGGTTTAGGGCAAATTGCTTACTCTTACCAAAATGCATTTGGAGAGTTAGTTAAAACGGTCGACGAGCTCGGTAATACGGTCGAATTTGAGTATGACTCGTATGGGAATTTGCTTTCCTCTACAACGGTGGCCGATGGGAAGTCGAGTGTTATTAGCAATACCTATGATGACTGGGGGCGTAAGCTTAGTACTAACGACCCTATCAAAGGGCTCTGGCAATATACCTATAATGCATTTGGTGAACTCTATACGCAGAAAACGGCTCGACAGCACCTGTTTACCTTTAGTTATGATGTATTAGGGCGCAAAGTACGAAGTTACGAGGCTTCTGAGGGGACGCTGTGCTGGAACTATGGTTCAACGGCACATGCAAGCAGCAAAGCCGTAGGCAAGCTGGTGTCGACGGCAAAATATGCCGCCACCTCTGTTGCGTGTAATACAACGTCATCGGCGTCGACCAAGAAAACATTTACCTATAATCAACTGTCATTGCCTGAGCAGACCAAAACTTATATCAATGGTCAGTGGTATACCCAGACTCAGTCCTATGACAGCTATAGTAGACCCAAAGTGACCACCTACCCTTCGGGTACCAGTAGCTTTGCCGTTGAATCTGTTTATAAGAGTAACGGTTACCTATATTTGCTGCGAAATAACCAGACCAAAGCAAAGTTAAAGCAAATTGATGACATGGATGAACGTAATCATGTGTCAAGACTGAGTTATGGCAACAATGTCATTAGCACTATTGACTATGAAAGTGATACGGGGCGCTTTAGCAGCGTACAAATCACTCACAGTTCAAACCCAAATATTCACTATGCTGGGGTCACTTACGACTTAATTGGTAACGTAAAAACTAGGACTAGCAACTACTCTTCAAAAGTGGGCAGTGGTAGCAATTTTACTGAGTCGTACGCCTATGACGATTTAAATCGTTTGGAACGTCGCACCATCAGTTATCAGGACACTCTTGGTACGCTACCTGGTAGCTTTAAGTCGACTCAAACTTATACGCTAGATGGCTGGGGTAACTTCAAATATAAGTCTGGAGCTGGTTACTACAAGTATGATGCGGCGAAAGTCCATAAGTTGCTGGGCGTTTACAGTGACTCATCGTTCACGCATGCACTATATAGCTTTAGCTATGATGGAAATGGCAATATTACTTCAGACGGTAGCCGTAGCTTTACCTATGGCAGCTACGACAAAGCTACCAAGATAACTAAAGGTAGCAACTCATCTACAATGTACTACGGTGTCGATAGAGAGCTGTATTTCAAGACCGATAGTCGCGTAGAGCAAGGTAAAAGCACGACTTACCAAACAACTTATCTTGGTAACTATGAAAAGGTTGTTCGTAGTGGTGGGGCTGGTGCGCTAACTGAGCACAAGTACTATGTTGGTGGTGATATAGTTGTCACGCACCGAAGTAATGGTAGCCAATCGTCCTATTATCTTCATAAAGACCATCAAGGGTCGGTTGTTGCGGTAACCGACCAAAATGGCAAGGTAGTGTCGCAAGCGATTTATGACCCATATGGCAAGCGACATAGCATTTATGTCGATAGTTTAATGGCCAACTTCACGGTTCCTGAGCCGACAGAGCGTGGCTATACCGGTCATAAAGAGCTTAAAGGGCTGGGCATCATTCATATGGGAGGGCGTATTTACGACCCAACCCTAGGCCGTTTCATGCAGGCCGACCCTTTTATCCAGGCGCCTAAGAATAGCCAGAACTATAACCGTTACAGTTATGTGCTGAATAACCCAATGAGCTATACCGACCCCAGTGGGTACTTTTTTGAAAAAATATTCAGAGAGTTTGGCAGGTTTTTTAAGCAGTATGGCCGAATGGTTGTGGCTATTGGAATGATGTTTATTCCTGGTGTGGGACAGCTAGCTGCATCTAGCATATGGAGTGCTGCTGCGTTAGGTGCAGCTTCCGGGTACATAGCAACAGGAACTATGAGAGGGGCTTTGATAGGGGCATTTTCTGGTGCAGCATTCCAGCAAATAGGTGCCTACTATAGGGGACAGAGTGTTCAAAATATAGATGATGTTGTGTGGGGCGGAGAAAGTTTGGGGAATTATGTTGACTTTGGGGGAAATCTTTTAACGAAAGGTCAAGTTGCAGGTCAAATAGCAGCTCATGCAATATCAGGGGGGGTTATAAATGTTTTATCTGGAGGGAACTTTGGAAATGGTTTTATTAGTGCTGGTTTTACTAAAGGCTTAGGGACTCCACTAATATCATCTACTTCTGATAACCTAGTTGGCGAAGCAGTTGCTCATATGGTTATTGGTGGTACAGCTAGTGTTCTTAGTGGGGGTAAGTTTTCAAATGGAGCAAGAACTGCCTGGTTTCAATTGTTATTTAATGGTTGGGGGGGCAAAATTTGCAAAAGCTGCGGTTAGAAAGTTTTGGACGGTAACACCCGCTGGTTCTTCGAAGATAATGAATCATTCAAAATTTGGTAAGTTCTACAAAAGTAAGAGTGATAAATTATGGTGGTCTGCGGATAAGGCTGGACATGGAGATAGTTACTGGAAAGTATATAAGGAAACAAAGGAAGGTCTTGAGTGGATTCATGATGCTGATGAATATGGAAACTTTATAGTTGGCAAGCATAAAGGGCCGACGGGATTATCTATTCCTTGGAAACAGCTAAACTCTGTTAGTGGTTGGGATAAATCAATCAATACAAGTATTGTTATTGGAGTGACGATATTGGAAGTTATTGATCCTACGACTTACATCATGTCTCCTTCGGTGGAACCAATGGATCAGCTTCCTACCGGTAATTAATTGAGGGTTAAATTTGAAGATTTTTGAAGATATTCTTCTTGCTATAAGAAAAGAAGAACTAAATGAAGGGACGATGGATATGGTTCAAATGGCATCGGATAATATGTGGGCTATTTCATTGGATGAAACTTCTTACAGAGAGTGCACTTTAAATAATATCGCAGAGTTTATATTTGATGTGCAGGAAATCTTTCGGTGTAAGTGTAGTCGAGAATCTACCTTTTATGTTTGGTTTGATGAAATGGCTGTGCAAATTCGCTTTAGCTGTATTACGGGTCATACAAAGTCTCTGCCATTTAAAACTAATATTGACATAACCTATGATCACATTGATATAGCGGGCCATATATTTAGGTTGTTAGATGGTCTGTATGGTTTATCTGATTCTGGTTCATTATCTGTAAATCTTCTAGTCTATGTGAACTATATAAATGAATAGGTTTTTAAGACTGAGATACGAAGTAGTGGCGATTCATTTACAAGCTCCAGCTCATCTTAGATGAAGAACAGCTGAAAGAATTAGAATAGAAAAAAAGAGCGATTAGCCAGAGCACTTTATGCTAATAAGCCCCATCTCTTTGGGGCTTTTTCTTGATTGAAACGGGGCAATGTGAAGTGAATCGCCACTAATTTCCTAGACGCCTTTTAGTTAGATAAACTAGCTAAAAAAGAGGTGTCCATGAGCCATAAACGTTACCCCGAACAATTCAAAATCGAAGCGGTTAAACAGGTTACTGTTGCCGGTCATTCCGTTGCTGACGTTGCTCAGCGTTTAGGGACTACCACTCATAGTCTTTATGCTTGGATTAAACGCTACGGCCCTGACTCTGAGGAGCATCTGAAGAAGTCAGCAGAGTCTGCTGAGATTAGACGATTACAGAAAGAGCTTAAACGAGTTACTGAAGAACGTGACTGTAGTGGTCAACTAAAATTGGCCACGATCTTAGAGTTTAACCAGAACAGTCGTTCTGATTCATTGGGCGTCAGCCCGCCGTTATATTGATGTGGGCGAAGCTGACAGTAATATCCAATTATGTATCGTGTAATTTCGTGTTGAGCTTCAGTAAAATTACGATATCCAGTTGTCGCTATCCATTCAGTTTTCAGACTTCTAAAGAAGCGCTCCATAGGGCTATTATCCCAACAGTTTCCCCGTCGAGATAAGCTTTGCTTAATTTGAAAACGCC
>NZ_JAEC01000030.1 GCF_000518705.1 Shewanella colwelliana ATCC 39565 | reverse complement strand
TCGAATAACTCAACACCTGTGAGTGTCCACACAGATTTCTTGTTTCATCTTGTTAAAGAGCGTTGGTATCAATCTCTCAGATACCGCCGTTAGACGCTAGGTCGTTGGCTTAGGGATGCGTATTCTACACTTCCCGTCGTCGGCGTCAAGTGCTTATTTTAAGAAGTTTTCCAAGCGATGATTTGTTAACCACTGATGTGATAATCAATCAACATTGGAAGCCTGCTAAAGCGCTTACCACCTGAGTCTAATTCCGAAAAACTAAACTCTCTCACACTGCTGCAAGTCCCGTGCTGCCTAGCGTTTGCTAAGAGCGATTGGCCTGCTGTGCCGTGTCAGTGGATGCGCATTATAGGCAGTTCTCGGATGGGCGCAAGGGCTTTTTAAAATAAAACACTCAAGCGCTCACTTTTCAGGCGAAAGACCGAAAAACCACGATAAACACGCATAAAAGGCAACGATTAACACACAAATGCGCTACACATTGATGAGGAATCTAGCCTAATGACCCTCGTTTCTAGCCAAAAAACAACCTTAAGCCTGAACGGGAGAGTAAGTCTGGCACAGAAACAACGACTCTGCCAAAAATCTAGTGCAATAAACAAATGTACGGTTTGTGATTTTACTCAGGCTTCTTATTGTCATCGGCTGATTGCGTTTGTTGCTCACTCGTATCCACAGGTAAGTCAGTATTGTCATCGCTACATTCATCACCAACGACATGACTCACCTTAAGCTTTTTAATCCTGCGTATGGTGTAGATTGGTCCTGAAAGCGCATACAGTGAAAAAACACCAAATAAGATCGTTGCAGGCTGCACAGATACAATCACAAATAACCCAACTAATGCCAGTATTACAATGAAATTAACCCGTCCGCGCCAGTCATAGTCTTTGAACGAATAATAGCGAAAGTTACTCACCATCAATAAGCCTGCTGCAGCGGTCAACAATGCAAGTAGATAGCTAACTTGGTTACCACTTATCTCATAATAGGTTCCCGTCCAAATAGCTCCTGCAATAATTGCGGCGGCAGCCGGACTCGCTAACCCTTGAAAATAGCGTTTATCAGCGACCCCAACCTGAGTATTAAATCTGGCCAAACGAAGTGCTGCACCTGCGCAATAGATGAATGCCGCTAGCCAGCCAATTTTTCCAAGTTCGGCAAGTCCCCAGTTATAAGCGATTAACGCCGGGGCGACACCAAATGAAACCATGTCTGCCATACTGTCATACTCAGCACCAAATGCACTTTGGGTATTGGTCATTCTTGCAACCCGACCATCAAGCCCGTCGAATAGCATGGCAATAAAGATGGCAATCGCCGCAGATTCAAAATGTGCATTCATTGACGCTATGACAGCGTAGAAACCAGAAAAGAGACCAGCCGTTGTCAATAAATTAGGTAATAGATAGATGCCACGGTTCTTAACCGTCTGTTTGTTTAAATTTTGCATATAATTAGTAGCAGAGTTATCTTGGCAGAATTAAACGATAACACAGATTGCTGAGTGTAAATTGTACAGTACTCCAATTATTTAGTTTACTGGCTAAAATTAATCCCAACTCGATACCGACAACTGCTTATATGGACAAAATCATGACTAGGAAAAGTTATTACATACTATTAGTTACCATGTTGTTTAGCCCCACCATACTCGCAACAACGATATATAAATGGGTCGATGAGAATGGCGTTACTCACTACAGCCAGCAAGTTCCACCAGAAAAACAATCTGAAAAACTCTATAGCGAAGATATAGAGCAAAAGAAAGTTGGCTTTGTTGCACCTAAGGTTAAAGCCGTAAGTGAACCAGAAAAGAGTGACCTAGAACTGGCTGCACAGGAGATAAGTAAAAAGGACAAAGCACAAGCTAGCGCAATCTGTGACAATGCCAAGCACCAACTTAATGTACTTGAAACACACACACGTTTGACTCGCAAAAATGAAGACAGCGATGAACCAGTCAGAATGACAGAAGAGGAAAGACAGTCGGAGATTTCGGCGCAAAAAGAGAAAATACGACTTTTTTGTAAGAAATAGCACGACCCACTCTAGGAATAAAACAGACTCGAGTTGAGTCTGTTTTATTCGTCGTACTATTTAACGGTATACATTGAGCGACTAACTCCATCCTCGCAGGCTTTCGCACCCGCTGCCCAGCCTTTATCAAACTCATCAAGGCCATCAAGCACTTGATCTTT
Source organism: Shewanella colwelliana ATCC 39565 (assembly GCF_000518705.1). Taxonomy (GTDB): domain Bacteria; phylum Pseudomonadota; class Gammaproteobacteria; order Enterobacterales; family Shewanellaceae; genus Shewanella; species Shewanella colwelliana. The sequence goes on along the minus strand of NZ_JAEC01000030.1, from coordinate 67,010 downwards.
CATCGCCTCAACACTGCCTAAATTTGAATCTTGCTTTACCATCCCGGCAGAACGACACCCAGTATTGTAGCCAAAGTGATACAGGCTATCGTAGTCCACATTACCGACACCAATATACTGTTCACTCGATGCGGGGCCTTCAGGTGCTGAGCTACAACCTAACATAGACAGAACCACGACGGAGGCCATCATTAACTTTGCTTTCATTCATTACTCCTTTAATGCACTGAAATTCAAATAATCTTGTCATTTAGGAAAGTAGTTGAATCTTTGTTTGATTGCAAAAAGATTGTTCAATCTCATTTAGAGGTTGCAGAAAAAAGCTCAGACCGCTGAAAACAGCAAGCCTGAGCTGATATTGCGCTATCTAGACATTTACCAGCAAACACATACGCGGTTATTGTCTAAAAGCGAGTTCTCCACCTGCGCTTTCTACAAGTATCGGTTTGCCAGGGACAAACTGACCACTGAGTAACTTTTGCGCTAAGGGGTTCTCAACCTCTTGCTGTAAAGCCCGTTTAAGGGGGCGCGCTCCATAAACAGGATCAAAACCAGCTTGAGCGATTAACGCCAAAGCCTCATCGCTCACCTTAAGCTCGAAATCTTTTTCCGCTAAACGCGCAGTAAGATTTTCGATCTGAATTTTTGCAATATGGGCAATATGTTCAGACTCTAGCGGATGGAATACCACACTCTCATCAACACGATTGAGAAACTCTGGTCTAAAACTGTGTGTCACCACATTCATCACCTCGGCTTTCATCTCCGCATAGGTGGCAATACCGAAACGCTCTTGGATCACATCAGAACCTAAGTTAGATGTCATGATCACCACAGTGTTTCTAAAATCAACGGTGCGGCCTTGTCCATCGGTTAATCGACCATCATCTAACACCTGCAAAAGTATGTTAAACACATCAGGATGTGCCTTCTCTACTTCATCCAGCAAAATGACCGAGTAAGGTTTACGCCTAACCGCTTCCGTTAAATATCCTCCCTCCTCATAGCCCACATAACCAGGAGGCGCACCAACCAACCGAGATACCGAGTGCTTTTCCATAAACTCTGACATGTCGATTCGAACCATAGCTCCTTCCGTATCGAACAGGAATTTAGCTAAGGATTTACATAATTCAGTCTTACCCACACCTGTTGGACCAAGAAAGAGAAATGAGCCAATCGGACGATTTGGATCAGCTAGGCCTGCTCGACTACGGCGTATTGCATTGGCTACTGCATCGACCGCTTCATTTTGGCCTATCACGCGAGTATGAAGGGCTTCCTCCATATGCAACAATTTCTCTTTCTCTCCTTCAAGCATTTTTGAAACAGGGATACCTGTTGCTTTAGATAACACCTCAGCAATTTCGATATCTGTGACCTTATTTCGTAACAGGGTCATGTCCTGCATCTCAGCTTGAGAAGCTAAATCTAACTGTTTTTCAAGCTCAGGTATCCGACCGTACTGCAACTCTGACATACGAGTTAAATCACTCGCTCGCCTAGCAACATCTAAATCCATACGTGCTTGTTCTAAGTCGGCCTTAATGTGCTGAGTTCCAGCAAGCGCGGCTTTTTCCGTGTGCCAAACTTCATTGAGTTCCGCCGCTTTGTGTTCAACTTCTTTTAACTCGCTGCGCAATGTACTTAGCCTGCGCATACTTGCGTCATCATTTTCTTTGCTCAATGCCTGCTCTTCAAGCTTAAGCTGAATAGCACGACGCTCGAGCTTGTCTAATGGTTCAGGTTTTGAGTCTATCTGAATACGAATACTAGAAGCCGCTTCATCAATAAGGTCAATGGCCTTATCGGGAAGCTTTCTATCAGAAATATAACGGTGCGACATACTTGCAGCAGCGACGATTGCCGGATCGGTGATCTCCACATGATGATGCAACTCGTAACGCTCTTTTAAACCGCGCAAAATTGCGATGGTATCTTCAACGTTAGGCTCTTCGACCAACACTTTTTGAAAGCGCCGTTCTAATGCTGCATCTTTTTCAATGTATTGGCGATACTCATCTAAGGTCGTCGCACCAACGCAATGAAGGTCGCCACGCGCCAAGGCAGGTTTAAGCATATTACCTGCATCCATTGCACCATCTGATTTACCCGCACCAACCATAGTATGAAGCTCATCAATAAAGAGGATCACCTGCCCCTCTTCTTGAGCCAGCTCGTTAAGCACAGCCTTTAAGCGTTCTTCAAATTCACCCCGATATTTTGCCCCAGCGACGAGTGATCCCATGTCTAACGACAACACTCGCTTATTCTTAATTCCCTCTGGCACCTCACCATTAATGATTCGCTGAGCGAGTCCTTCAACAATGGCTGTTTTGCCCACGCCCGGTTCACCAATCAAAACAGGGTTATTCTTACTTCGACGCTGTAAGACTTGAATCGTACGGCGGATCTCATCATCACGGCCGATCACTGGGTCTAATTTCCCTTGCTCTGCTCGCTCCGTAAGGTCCACGGTAAACTTCTTCAACGCTTGACGCTGATCTTCTGCATTAGGGTCATCAATATTTTTGCCCGATCTCACCTGCAAAATTGTCTGTTCGAGTAGCTCTTTTGTCGCCCCTGACTTTTTAAGGCTCTGAGCCAACGCATCACTGCCTTCCAACGCCGCCAACACAAACAGCTCACTAGAGATAAATTTATCTTTGCGTTTTTGTGCCAGCTTGTCGCATAAATTAAGTAAACGGATTAATGCCTGAGATAACTGAACATCCCCACCAGTACCGTCAATTTGCGGTAACCTTTCGAGCTCTTGGTTTAAAGATGAACGCAGCGCACTGACAGAGATGCCAGCTTGAGTCAGTAATGTATGAATCGAACCACCATCTTGATTAAGCAGCGCCATCATAAGATGAATCGGTTCAATAAACTGATGGTCACGCCCCAACGCTAAAGACTGCGCATCGGAGATTGCTATCTGAAATTTATTAGTCATACGATCGAGTCGCATACAGCCTCCTAGTTAACGAATGAAGTACACCGTCAGTGTTTTGATAAGTGAAGCTTCGATAAGTTAAAGATGGGGGCTTTTTGACTAAATTCAAGCAGAGGAATGCATTAGCAACGAAATACTTGCTACTTTTCTAACCAGATCAAAGAAGCCATTCGCCCAGTCACAGATTCGCGGCGATAGGAAAAATACTGCTCTTTGAGGCTATAGGTACAATGGGATAAACAGAAAATACGTTTCACACCAGCTTGTTCGATCCGAAACCGGGCAATTGCTTGTAGATCGCCGAGATATTTATCGCCACGAGGCATAAAAAATGCACTAGTTTGTTGATGACACTGTACAAACCGCCCCCTAACTTCAGCGCCAACTTCAAATGCGTCAGCCCCAATGGCCGGACCGAGATAAACACAGATCTCGTCGGCAGGCACAGCAAAATGACTCAGCGCCGTTTCAATAATGCCATCACATAGACCACGCCATCCCGCATGGATTGCAGCAACTTGTGTACCAGCTTTATCGCAAATCAAAACGGGGAGGCAGTCTGCAGTCATCACCACACAGGTATGATTACGGCTGCGGCAAAAACTGCCATCTGCAGTGCGATTATCGTCACTATCAAGGTTTACCACTAAGGTACCATGGACTTGCTCTAACCAAGCTGGGTCAGCACTGAGTCCTAGGCTTTGTTTAACAATGGCGCGGTTTTGTTGAACATGTGACGAGTCGTCGCCAACATGCTCTCCTAAATTCAGGCTAGCGTATGGAGCCAGACTCACGCCACCTGAACGCTGGGTGAAGGCTAGCTTCACTCCAGCCGGAACAAACCACTCTTTTGGCAACATTTAATAGTCAGCCGGGTTCGCTTTAGTGTCTTCGCGCAACGCACGAGTTAGCGTCACCATATCTTCTGGTATCGGTGCCTGCCAGCTCATGACTTCAAACGTAAATGGGTGAGCAAGTTCAAGTCTTATCGCGTGCAAAGCTTGACGCTTAAAGCCCATATAAACCTCAAAGAACTCTGGTGTCACACCTTTTGGTGGACGTGGGCGACCAGCATAAACAGGATCGCCAACCAACACATGACCAATATGCGCCATATGCACACGAATTTGGTGAGTACGTCCTGACTCTAGACGCAATCTCAATCGGGTATGAGCACGGTATTTCTCCGCTACACGATAATGAGTCACCGCAGGTTTACCATTATGAACCACCGCCATGTGTGTACGTTTGGTCGGGTGACGATCGATAGGCTCATCGACAGTGCCGCCAGAAATAATGGTTCCTTGAACAATAGCTTCATACTCACGAACAATTTCACGAGCCTGCAAGGCAGCCACTAAATGCGTTTGCGCTTCTACCGTTTTAGCAACAACCATCAATCCGGTAGTGTCTTTATCAAGACGATGAACAATACCTGCGCGCGGCACCAGCTCAATGGCTGGACAATGATGCAACAGTGCATTTAGCAAGGTCCCATCACTATTGCCCGCACCAGGGTGAACGACTAACCCTGCTTGCTTATTGATCACAATAATATGATCATCTTCATAAACAATGTTCAAGTCTATCGCTTGCGCTTCAGCTTTGGTTTCTTCCTGCAACATAGCTTCAACTTGAACTTCTTGGCCTTCAAGAACTTTCTCTCTAGGCTTAGTCTGCACTACACCGTCGACATAAACAGAACCTGTTTGTATCCACTCTTTAATGCGCGTACGAGAATAATCAGGAAACAATTCAGCCAAAGTTTGATCCAATCTTTGACCTGTTTGTGTTGCTGTTATCTCGCTTTTTAGATTAATCTCTTGTGTCATAGGAACCGTACCCGCGTTTTGGGGTCCAAAATAAAGTGCTATCTGTTACAATCGTATTGTTTCTATTTTATCGTGAAATGGAAAAATTCTTAACTACAACTTAAAAAGAATCGAATTCAAGTATGCATAAATTTGCTAAAGGCGCAGCTATCGCCCTGATTTCACTGGCCTTAGCGGCCTGTAGTAGCCGAAAAGAAGATGATATGCCGCTCAGTAAATCATCGCCTGATGTGCTTTATACTCAAGCTAGAACCTCAATGGAGCTAGGAAACTACAGTAAAGCTGTACGTTCTTTAGAAGCGTTAGACTCTCGCTATCCCTTTGGCCCACATAAAACCCAGGTACAATTAGACCTAATTTATGCCTACTACAAACTGGATGATCCAGCTTCTGGTATCGCCAATATCGATCGCTTTATCCGTTTAAACCCAACTCACAAAGATATCGACTACGTCTACTATATGCGTGGGTTGGTTAATATGCAGTCTGACAGTTACATGTTTCATGACATGTTAAATATCGACAGAACCGATAGAGACCCTAAAGCAGCGCAAGATGCCTTTAAAGACTTTGACCGTTTGATAAAGTCGTATCCTAACAGTAAATACGCAGCAGATGCTCAAAAACGTATGCAATTCCTTAAAAATCGTCTGGCTAAGTACTCAATTAATGTCGCAGAGTACTATATTAAGATGAATGCTTGGAGCGCAGCGGCCGTAAGAGCCCAGTCAGTAATGGAGTCTTATCCTGGTACACCATCAACAGAACGCGCTTTAGAGATCATGGCACTCGCTTATGATGAGTTGGGGCAAGAAAAGCTGAAAGAGCACGTGTTAATGGTGATGAGAAGCAACTTCCCAAGTAATGCAATGCTAAAATAATAAAAAAAGCCTCGCCTAGCGGGGCTTTTTTTATTCTCCACAAAAGATCACTGATGGCACGAATGTGCCCCACCAGCTCTCTAAGGCAAGTTTATTGATACAAAAAACAACGTTTCGAGCAAAACTTCTTCAAACAAGCCTATAACTCAATTATTTTTCAAAAAAATGTTGACTCAAAACCGCAAAACCTTTTTAATGCACCCCGTCGCCCGAATAGCTCAGTCGGTAGAGCAGAGGATTGAAAATCCTCGTGTCCCTGGTTCGATTCCGGGTTCGGGCACCAAATTTGATTAGGTGCTACTAGCGTCTAAAGAAAGCCTCGCATTGCGAGGCTTTTTTGTATCTGCAACATTTTCCGCATATTCCCATATTCTTTTGCTATACCTATTAGTACGACTAAAGTTTAATCGCTTTAAAGTAGCCTCCACTATTTGGGTTAGTTAAATGAATAATATTCAGATCAAACATAAAATGGCATTTGGCATTTTACTGCCTCTCACGCTGCTTATCTGCATCTGTGTGCTTGCGATTAACATGATGACCACCATTCAACAAGGGGTCACCACAATCTATAACGATAGAGTGGTTCCCTTAGAGGATCTAAAGGTGATTGCTGATGACTATGCTGTATTTGTGATTGATGCCATCAATAAAGCAAACGCTGGAGAATTTAGCGCAGAGGAAGCCACTAAAGCCATGCGTGATGCGAGCAAAAATATTGATGTTCGCTGGCAGAAATATGTATCTACTGAGTTAACCACTCAAGAAAGCCAACTGGTCGCAGAGGCAGAAAGACTATTTATCCCCGCAAATCAAAAAATCAATCAGCTTATCCAGCAACTCGGCAGTATGTCTGGCAATATTCAGGGCAGGCTAAACAGTGAAATCATCCCTCTTTATAAAGTCATCGATCCTATCAGTGGTACCATCTCTGAATTAATTACACTGCAGCTTAACGTTGCATCTCAAGAGAAAAACAGAGTCGTTGAGATTTATGAGTCATCGTTGACTCTATTCATTAGCCTGACAACCTTGACCGTAATAGCCAGCATAATACTCGGTGTATGGATTAACCGCTCAGTAATGTCGCCTATTAATCATATCAGAACCCAATTACGTGCCATTCAGAAAAACGCCGATCTGACCGTTACGTTTAACCAATTGAATAATGATGAATTGGGACTTATCTCTACCAGCCTCAACGATCTATTCACCCACCTTAGAGGAATATTAAGCGGCGTAGTTCAAGCCGCGAATACCGTAAGCGAATCGGCTCAAGAGCTAAATGATTTTACTAAGACATCTAACGCTCGTATTCAGCAGCAACAAGCTGAGACAGAGCAAACAGCAACAGCAATGAACGAAATGACAGCCACAGTCAATGAAGTCGCACAGAGCACAACAGCAGCCGCTGATTCAGCAAGAAACGCCGATCAGTTTGCCGCCAATGGCAATGATATCGTGCAGCAATCGATAAATAGCATGGGGCTGCTGTCACGCCAGATCCAAAGTACATCTGAGGTGATCACTCATCTATCCCATGAAAGCCAAAACATAGGCAGCGTACTCAGTGTTATTAAGGGAATAGCTGAACAGACAAATTTACTAGCACTAAACGCTGCGATTGAAGCTGCTAGAGCTGGCGAGCAAGGACGCGGCTTTGCCGTGGTTGCAGATGAGGTTCGTTCGCTGGCACAGCGCACACAAGAAGCCACCCAAGAGATTGAATCTATGATTGATACCTTACAAGCTGGCGTAAAAGAGGCGGTCAATGCGATGGATGTAGGCATTAAACAGGTTGATAATGCCAACAGTCAAACCAATATGGCAGGCCAGGCTCTGCAAGAAATTGTGAGTTCCGTTGATAATATCACAGAAATGAACACCCATATCGCTACCGCAGCAGAGGAACAGAGTAGCGTCGCAGAGAGTATCAACCGTAGCATCATCGCCATCAGTGATATTGCTCTGCACTCAACAGAGTCCGCAATCGAATTAGCTCAATCGATTGATCGACTCACGGAGCTCGCGGCAACGATGCGCCAACAGGTTAATACATTTAAGGTTTAAACGATTATTCGCCCACGAGTGCTAGTGGGTGAACTGCTTCATATTTAATATTAAGACAGTTACGTCCAGCATGTTTCGACACATACAATTGACTATCGGCTAAACCTATCATGGTTTGCCAGTCATCCTGTTCAAATTGAGGGTGGAAAGGTGGATAGAACACTCCACCGATACTCACAGTGATGATTTCTAAAGGAGAATGTTCATGATATATATTAAGTTCTCGAACACGTTTTAAAAGTCGATCTGCCAACAACTTCATCTGTGCAATATTGTCCCCTTGAATCACAACACAAAACTCCTCACCACCATACCGAGTCACTAGCTCTCCACGACGACGACACTCGACCATTAAGGCTTGAGCAATACGAATAAGCACTTGGTCGCCCGCTTGATGGCCTAACGAATCGTTATAACTTTTAAAATAATCGATATCGATCATTAAAAAACCAATAGCCCCTTTGCCATCTCGCCATTGCTCTTGTGCTCGCTGTGCAAAGACTTCCAAGCTGCGTCGATTCGCAATACCGGTCAAAGGATCATTAAAAGAGAGGCTTTCGAGATAATTTTGATGTCGCTCAAGCTTATCCACAACTAAATTAAAGGAGTGAGTTAAATTGGCAATTTCATCTATGCGCCACGCTGTTGGCATTCTAAGTAAAATTCCTCTACGAGCCATTTTAGTTAATACTTTATTGGCCACCCGTAAAGGCCGTAATACGAGTAAAGAGAGTGGTAAAATCGCTACAAATGTCATGGCCAATACGCTAAAAAACATCAGCAGTGATTCAAAAGTAAAAATCGAGGGTAATTGCCCTTCATCATGAGTAACTGTGATTTCAGCCGCTGCATTCCCTAATACATCTTTTATTATCCATGCATGTGAACCCGCTAACACTCCTATATTTGGTGGACTGCGAAAGTCCTGCATATGCGGCGCGGTAAACTGGGGAGCTAGCTTTATGATATGAAAATTAACCAAACTTAATTCGGTGATCTCCTGCTGAACTTTACCGCTCAATTCTCTAACGACTAATAGGCTACCGACAATGTCACCCATGCCACTCGTCGGCAGAATGGTGACATTGCTAAAATAGACCAGCTTACTGCCCATATTGATCAAACCATTTCTGATGCTGGGCTTTTTCTGTGAAAATACCGTATCGGCGGGCAAAATCTTACCAATAAAGCCCTCTAGCGATTGCGGCAAATGTTGCGGACTATAATCCTCACTCTGTGCGTAATGCCAAACAAGGCCACCTTGCTTATTAAAAACATAAAAACCATTTAAACTGGCTGCCTCAAAGGTATTATCTAAAAGGTTAGATTGAATGAAATCTTCAGATGTTGATTCGACAAAGTCGACCATACCGTCCCATATGGCATAGTCATAACAGAGTGTTTCAAGATTACGCTGCGAAAACTCGATCCCTTTTTGAACCACAGCCAACTCTTTTTGTTGCTTCTGCAACACCTGCTGCTCGATGGCGGGAAGATAGAGAAAATAATAAATAACACTGGCAGTCACTAATGACAGCAACAGCAGGACTAAGCTTAAAAGGTTCAAAAAATGGTTTAATCTCATGAGCAGCACTCATTGTTTTCTGTCACTTAAAAGCTTAGACGACTGGGCTAATTTTATGGACTAGATCTTAAAAACACTCACTGATTGATAAAGTGATTCTGTTCTGGCGCGCACTTCATCTGACGCCGATGCATTCTCATCCGCCGCCGTCGCAGATTCGGCTGCAATGTCACGAATGATCACCACATTTTTGTTAACCTCTGACGCCACCATACTTTGCTCTTCAATCGCCGCCGCAATTTGAGTACTCATATCCATAATATTGGTCACATCAGCATTAATCTGCTCTAGCAATGCACCAGCACTAGCGGCTTGCTCTGCACTTTCACTGCCTTGTTTTTGTGTGGACTCCATCAACTGCACAATAGAGCGGGTGCGCGATTGTAACGTCTGAATTATGCCAGCAATCTCTTCTGTCGACTCTTGTGTGCGCATAGCGAGGCTGCGCACTTCATCTGCGACCACGGCGAACCCTCGCCCTTGTTCACCCGCTCGCGCCGCCTCAATTGCAGCATTCAAAGCAAGCAAGTTGGTCTGTTCGGCAATACCTCGAATAACATCAAGTACACTGCCAATAGTTTCACTGTCTTTTTCAAGATCTGACACCACTTGCGCAGAACTGTTAAGTTGCTCCGCCAGTGCCTGAATTTTCTCAATGGTATGCTCCACACCAACTTGCCCTTGCTGGGCATTATCATGAGTGTTGCTGGCGCGCTCTGCCGCCAATTCGGTATTATTGGCAATCTCATCAATGGTTGCGCCCATTTCTGTTATCGCAGTGGCTACCATGTCAGTCTCATTTAATTGACGGCCAACCCCCTCTGATGCACGTATCGAATTTTCAGACAACTCCTGGCAAGAACGATTAACCACCTCGACAGACTCAAGCACCTCTTTTATCAAGTGCTGGAACGAGTCAACCATACTATTAAAGTGATTTGCAATTTGGCCTATCTCATCATCAACTTTGGTATCACAGCGTAGAGTGAGATCTTTGGTCGCTTCAATGTTAGCAATCGCATCACTAATCTTTTTAACCGGCTCCATAATGCTGCGAATGATCGCAATGGTAAAACCGATCAAGACTATTGTAATTAACACAAATATCGAGATACTAATGGTTACCGCGCTATTTTCTGCATCGTTAATGGCATTAAACGATTGCTCCTTCAATGTTGCCAACCCCTGCTCAGCCCTAGCAATACTGTCGCGTAAATTAGCCATCTTACCGTCATCTTTTGTCAGCCCTAGCGCCTGCTCTTTGCTAATAAGCACCTTAAAATCTTTCTCATAAGCAGCAAGTGAACGGTTTAGTTCACTCTTAACGCTGCTACTTAAAAAAGATTCATCAAACTGCTGCCTTAAAACAGCCAAATTGCCATTAAATTTATCGAGATAACTCAAGCTGCGCCTTAACATAAAATCTTTTTCATTACGCCTTAGCTGCAACATAGTCACCATCATCTCTGGCTGATCATTCTCTTTAACTAAAGTTTCAACATTGTGCACCACCCCTCTCAAGGTACCATAAAGTCCATCTTTGGCATGTAGGCCAATCTCTCTTTGTAGGTTAACTATCTCAACAAAAATGTTTTGATATTCATGCAGACTGCTGTCAAAACTATCCAACGCATTGGTAGGAATGTTGTAATCGTTAAACGTCGACTTAAGCCCATCCATTAGGTTGTATACGTCCTCGGCATTAGTCTTGTGAGTGTCGAGGTAACTCAAATCAAGACGTGAAAAAAAGTCTTTCTCTTCTTTACGTAAGCTTAAAACTTCCTTTTCAAGCTCTATGACGCTCTGCGCTGCGTGAGACAGATCATCCAAGGTACTGGCCGAATACTGCTGCAGCGCAAACATCGCAATCACAGAAGAGATGGAGATGGCTGCACTTGCGAGTAATTTATGACGGATGAGCATAAAAAGATCCTTAGATTTGTTCAGGTGCATTTACCCGCTTTAAGGCAAATAGCAAAATATTTTTGAGGTGCCAATAATCATTATAGTAACTATCGGCCAAACCATTAGTTGTATTAACTATTTTTATTGTAATAACTGAGATGATCCAGACGATATCAACCACTAAGCCAGCCTTGTACGAGAGAATATAAATTCAATTTTCAATTGCACTTACCATTGTATACAATATCCCGCAAAAACAAGGAGCATACATGCACACGATTCACGCCAAAGATGTCAATACAGCGTTAGATTTCCCAAGCTTGATAGACGCCCTACAAGAGGCGTTTGCTAAACCAGCCGGAACGCCACAACGGCAGGTATTTCCACTAGACCAGAATGGCATGCACAGTGACGCCTTTGCCGTGTTGCCAGCATGGAATGACAAAACCATTGCCGTAAAAGCCTTTACGTATTTTCCTGACAACCCCAAAAAATCACCACAATTGGCAAGTTTATACTCAAAAATTCTTATTTTTAATCGCCTAACAGGTGAACCACAAGCCTTAGTTGACGGTACCAGTGTGACCTATTGGCGTACTGCTGCGGTTTCGGCGCTCGGTGCAAAATACCTTGCCCGCGAAAACGCTCAACATCTACTGGTTTTCGGCACGGGTAACTTGGCCACCTATATGGCACTTGCTCATGCCACGGTACGTCCTATCACTACTATCACCGTCTGGGGACGTGACCCCTATAAGGCCCAGAACACGGTCAATGCGATTAAAAAGGTTCGCCCTGAGTTGGAAATAAATGTGTGTGACAACATTGAGCAGTGCGTACGCAGTGCAGATATCATAAGTTGCGCAACTGGCTCACCGACACCGCTATTTCCTGCTGAATGGGTCAAAAGTGGCACCCATGTCGACCTAATCGGTAACCATAATCACGACCGACGTGAATGCGATACAGCACTCATTACTGATAATGAGGTTTACGTTGACTCAAAGCTCAATGTCTTTGCCGAAGCAGGCGAACTGCTGATACCAGTAGATGAAGGGGTGTACAGCCTAGATCGTGTAAAAGGTGAGCTCTCGCAACTGTGTAGTAGCACGGTTCATGGCAGACAAACGGATAGCCAAATCACCGTTTTTAAGACAGTAGGCACAGCCCTTGCCGATCTTGTCGGTGCACAGCTAGTATTTGAAAAACATAATAGTTAATCGACTAACCAAACGATGAGAGAAGGAAGTATCAACCACGGCTCCTTCTCTGCTTCTCTGCTTCTCTGCTTCTCTGCTTCTCTGCTTCTCTGCTTCTCCGCTTCTCCGCTTCTCCGCTTCTCTGCTTCTCTGCTTCTCCGCTTCTCCGCTTCTCCGCTTCTCCGCTTCTCCGCTTCTCCGCTTCCCGCCTCAAGCTAACGAAAATTGCCTAGTTAGCACCAACTGTTATACCTTTGAGAAACTTTTTTAATACCGCTTTAAACCAATTCGATACTTGCCTATGTCTAATAGGTATCTCATCGCTGACAGGGAATATGAGTTGAGCGCATCAATACCATTATCATCAACGCAGAAAAAACTTGATGCGACCTTGGTTGAGCTAGCGAAACAGGGCGACAAAATCGCCTTTCGCGAACTCTATCAACAACATCATCAACGTGTATATGCCCTCTGTTTCCGGCTTGCTGGTCAAAAAGAGTTAGCCGAAGAGGCCACCCAAGATACGTTTGTACGTGTATGGCAAAAGTTACCCCAGTTTAAAGGAGAGAGTCAGTTCACTACTTGGCTTCATAGCTTAACGGTCAACCAAGCCCTGAACTGCATCAACAAACATAAGCGTTTTTGGGATCGCTTTTTACCAGAGCAGCTTGATGCAGACAGTGCAGCTAGCGTTATAGACTATGACGGGTTAGATAAGTTGATCATTAGGCTCCCTGAGCGGGCACGCATAATCTTTGTGCTTTATGCGCTAGAGGGGTACCAACACGATGAGATAGCTAAACGTCTTAATATTGCACCGGGTACCAGCAAGGCGCAGTACCACAGAGCAAAAAAATTGCTACAGGAGATGATCTAATGGCCAACAACAGCAATCAACTGGCGCAGTTAATAGACGATGCGCCCAAAGAGATGACGCCAGCAGAAGACTTGTGGCCCGAGATCGCACGACGACTCGATGCCCCCACAACCGCTCAACCTAACCAACTATGGCGACCTTTTGCATTAGTGAGTCTTTTGCTACTTGCCTTACTCATAGGTAAACCCTTTTTAACACCAGAAATAGCAGCCCAAAATCACGACGCGCTATTAGCAACTTTAGCGGTAATTAACACACAACATCAGCAGCAAGTCACCGAGCTTGCACAGCAAGCAACTCATGTCGACTGGCAAATAAGCCCTTATGGGCAACCGGTAGAAAATGGCATCAAACAACTGAAAGATGCAGCTAAGCAGATCTACCAAAACTTACAACTAAATCCGACAGATAAGCAACTATGGCAGCTATGGCTATGGACACAGCAAAGAGAAATAGAACTAATTAAACAGGGGCAAAACCTCCCTGTCATTCAACAAAAAGCAGGAGAGATAATATGAACCTAACCCTTAAGAAATCCCTATTGGTTACCACATTTGTGGCGCTCAGTCCTATTGCCATGGCCGCACAATCGGTTGACAAGCGCATCGACGTTGACGATACGCTCAAATTGAATCTTCAAGTGCATCGCGGTGAAGTCACCATTAAACCTTGGGATAATGCTGAAATTCAGATCACTGGCACTTTAGACGAACTCAGCGAAGGCTTACTGCTGGAAAAGCAGGGAAACTCGGTCACCATCGAGGACAAAATGCCTCGTCAATACTCGGGAAACAACAAAGATGGATCTAAATTGACCATCATGGTGCCAAAAAGCCTTAAGCTTAACGCCGACAGTATATCGGCAAGTTATACGGTGAATGGACTCAATGGAGATATCAGCATTCAATCCGTTAGCGGTGATATTAAAGCGACTCAGCTTCAGCAAGATATCGCTTTAATCACCGTATCGGGTGACATTGTGACCGCCCTACTAGATGGAAAAACACGTCTTGAAACTGTCTCAGGCAATATCAATGATAAACAGAGTCTGGGAAAGGTAAGCTACAAATTGGTTAGCGGCGATCTTACGGCCAATAGCCAAGCGAGTGAAGCCTCTATAGAGACAGTGTCAGGCTCAGCCAGCGTGCAGTTTGTCGATGTAAACCGTTTCAATGGTCAAAGTGTGAGTGGTGACTTAGTCTTGTCTTTTAACCGCTTATCATCAAAAGCCAACATTGATAGTGTCAGTGGAGATATTAGCCTCACCTTGCCAAGTAATATGGACGCTAGATTCACAGTCAATGGCGGCCCAGGTGGAGATATCGACAACTCGTTAACCCTAGATAAACCACAAAAATCAAAATATACCGCAAGTCGTTCACTCGACTTCCAAATGGGTAATGGTAGTGCCGATATAGCCCTAGGTACCATCAGCGGTAACATCAGCTTAAAGCAGAATTAGCATTTAAGTTAACGCCAAATTAGCCCTATCAGACTGAGAGCTCTGTGCCTCTCTCTGATGGGCACTATCGACTAAAAACTCCACAAACCCTGCGGCAACTGGGGTCAAACTAATGCCTTTTAAATAAACCACGCTAAAATTGGCTGTCAGTTTTGCCATATCATCGACCAATAAACTCACCAAGCTACCATCATCTAACTGCTGGCGAACCGCAAGTTCTGGTGTAATGGCCACCATGTCGCAACTCAGCATCGACGTCTTAATTGGTTGAAACTGATCAAACTTGACCAAGCCAGCAAAGTCATGGCGGTCCTTGTCAAACAGGTCTCCAAACTGTCGCTGAATGCTTGGCGGCATGGATCGCGGCATCGCCAACGGATACTGGCGTAATGACTGCAAGGTAATACCTGCCATCTCGGTCAACGGATGATTGGCTCTCACAAAAAACTGCACTTCAAATTCAGGCAGTGGTATTACCGATAGTTCATCACGCTTATCGAAATCAGTGGCTCGGGTCTCAGCGACAAACATTGATAGAGCACCATTGACCAAACGGTCATACAACATACTTGGAGACTTGACGATGAGGTCAATATTAATGTGAGGATAGAGGCGGATAAAATTGCCCACCGCAGGGCCTAATAATGCATTAGATGGAATTGGGCTGGCACCAATGATGATATCTCCCGCATCTAGGCCATTGAGCGAGCGAATATCTTTATTGAGCAAGTCGACATCATCGATTATTTTTTGCCCATGACGCACCACCAGCTCACCAAAAGGCGTCAGTGATACAGACTTAGAGTTTCGCTCTAGCAATTTAACCCCCAGGCGTTCCTCCATCTTTTGAATACTACGAGAGAGCGATGGCTGCGCCAAATTTAACTGGCTCGCGGCGCGATGAAAATGCTTCAGTTTGGCCAACACTAGAAAATGCCTTAAATGCCTTAACTCCACAGAATCCCCCTCTACAAATTGTTTGCTAATTAATGGTTAGCTTATAAGAACCAACTCAATGAACACCAATGACCTTTCTGTATTTAAGAAATGTAAAAATCGAATATCACTCAGGTGATAGCTGGCCCTTAAGTAATATCACCCGCCCAAAAGTTAACAATTTGTATCCATGCAACATGCATCAACAACTAATAAACGAAGAACATAATTTCCTAAACTGAATCGTTGCCCAACAGTGCCACCTTTAAGGCAAGTAAATAATACAATTCCTTATCAGAGACTTATAAATAAACCCTTGTGTTCATCGCTTTAAAAAACGGATGGTAATCGGTCAGGGGTCACTTTACTAATGCAAAAAACGCATCAAACAATGACCAATTTCGCATTGGCTTAATGTTGCACAAATGTTTAAAAATCATACCCGACAGGAATACAAGCTGAGTTCGCCTGCACAAGAACAATAATTATCAGGAGATTGACTGTGAAATTTAATACGATTTCGATAGCCATCACGAGTGCCCTCTACGGTGCGTTAGCGATGTCGAGCGCACATGCCATCGACGAAGCACGCATAAAAAGCATTAACATCATGGAGCTTTATCAAGCTCAACAAGAAGCGAAAGCTAAGGTTGGCCCCCTTACATCCACCCCACTTAGACGCGGAGAGATGCGCAACATTCATTTCTCCCCAAAGCAGGCGAAAGATAAGTTTGAAGTAGAAAAAGATCTTGTCGGCACACATACCTACATTATCAGATTACACGGTAACTCAGTGGCGACCTACGAGGGCGATATCCCAGGGTTACAAGCGACTAAAGCAACCAGTAATAACAAAAACAGTAAACTCTTCACTGCCGGAAAACCCACAGGAGCAAGTCGTAGTGCGATTAATGCCTACACCAACCACCTGTTATCGACGCAGCAAAATCTGATTCAAAAAGCAGGCTTACAACCTAAGCAACAATTTACCCTAGCGGCTAATGCCATCACAGTGGAGATGACCCAAGCAGAGGCGATACAGGTTGCGGCAATGTCTGAAGTTGCCTACGTACAACGCTCAAAAATGTATCAATTGCATACCGATGTTGGACCAGAGCACGTGGGTGCCATGGGCGTATGGGCTGGTACTAAAACCGCTGACGGCAATGCTTACTTAGGTGAAGGTATGGTCGTGGGGATCATAGATACTGGGGTAAACACAGATCACCCCTCATTCGCCGCCTTAGGTGGCGACGGGTTTGCACATACTAACCCATTAGGCAAAGGCAACTACTTAGGTGATTGCGCTTTAGAGGAGTTTGCCAATCGTTGTAATGACAAACTAATCGGTGTCTACACTCACAAGGATATTACCGCTGAGTATGTGGATGAGTGGGGCAATCCTCTGGCACCGGAGTTTGGCGAAGACTTCCAGGGCCATGGCAGCCATGTAGCCAGTACCGTTGCGGGGAACATTGTGCATGATGTTGATGTAGTAGGGTCACAACTGGGCGGTGGGGCTGGTAACCCAATTGGCGTCAAAATGCCTACCATCTCAGGCGTTGCACCACACGCTAACATCATCTCCTATCAGGTCTGCATGGTCAGTGGGGGCTGCTCTGGGGCTGCCATGCTATTTGCTATCGAACAAGCCATTAAAGATGGTGTCGATGTCATCAACATGTCAATCGGCGGCAGCGAAAGCTTCCCTTGGGACGATGCCTTTGAAATGGCCTTTTTGTCTGCACGTGAAGCAGGGGTTGCGGTTGCATTATCAGCGGGTAACTCTGGTGAGGCATATGGCACTGACTCGCTCTATACGGTTGATCACACCTCTCCTTGGGTACTAAACGTCGCTGCGACGACCCATGCCCGCACAATCGTTATCGAAGATAAAGCGCTTGATGAGTTTATTGGTGGCGACGATGCTCTACGTCCAGACAGACTTGATGCTGCGGGCATCTCAGAAGCCTTTAGTGGCGTATTTGTTCTTGCAGCGGATCACGGTGATGCGCGCTGTAATAGCCCATTCCCAGACGGAGCATTTGATGCGACCCATATTGTCGTTTGTGAACGTGGTGATATTGCGCGAGTTGAAAAAGCAGCCAATGTCGCAGCAGGGGGGGCAGGCGGTTTCGTACTTTATAATACGTGGAGTGAAGGTGATCAAGTCTCAAACGATACCTACGCGATTCCTGGTGTACACATCACTGCTACTCAGTGGTACGGTAATTGGCAGACTAAGGGCTTACAACCATGGCTAGCTTCAGGCAGCGCTCTTGAAGGCACTATCACCGCCTCCAATGCTAAGCGCGTCATTAATCCTGACGATGCTGACTGGCTAGCCAACTTCTCATCTCGCGGGCCATCTAGCACTGTCGAGGAGATTTTCTCTCCGGGTATCGCAGCACCTGGTGTCGACATTTTTGCGGCATGGAATGATGAGAACCCACTTAATCCACAGGCAGATACCCGTAACTACAATGCCATTAGTGGCACATCAATGGCGAGCCCACACGTTGCAGGTATAATGGCTCTTGTTCGCCAAGCCAATCCCATGTGGAGTGCATCTGAGGTGCAGTCGGCACTGCAGATGACCGCTGACAGCAAGGCGATTAAAGCAACTCATCCCTATGATAAAAAAGTTGAGGTGGCAGGCCCTTATCGAGCAGGACATGGTCTGGCCAATGTAGAGCGCGCCATTAATAGTGGTTTAGTGATGAATGAAACGGCTGATAACTTCCGCCGTGCTAACCCACAAAATGGGGGGCAAGTTCGAGAGCTAAACTTGCCTCAGTTGATCAACAAAGATTGCGGCTTGAGCTGCAGCTGGATCCGTACCGTCAAAGCAACGCGCGATGGCACCTGGACGGTTAACGCTAACTACAGTGACCGTGATCCACTTTATTGGAACTTCACCTTAGACCCAACCGCCAAGGTCACGGTAACGCCAGCTAACTTTACCCTAAAAGCAGGAGAAAGCATTGACCTAACCGTTACAAGCCTGTTCAAAGAATCTGACATGGCTTGGTATGACGGCACAGTGCATACGACTGCGGGGGAAATTCAATTCACCTCACAAGATCAGTCTATCCCAACAGCTCACTGGCCATTCCTAGCCACCTATCAAGGTAAAACACTACCAAGTACCATCAACATTACTGCCCATGATGACCAATCAAAGCATGTGATTACTAACGTTCCCTTTGGTGCACCTGGGTCAAGCCTGAACGGTATTGCGTATACACCAGTAGAAGCTACAACCACTGCTATCACCTTACCGCGTATGCAATTTGGTGTATCCATGGTGGATGAGGATTTTTATTGGGATCTGACTCAACCAAACATCAAAACCGTAAAGGTCGATGTGCCTGATAATACCGCGGTATTTCGCGCCGAGCTGCTTGGCAGAATCTCTTCTGAAATTGATCACCCTTTGAATCAATACCTTGATACAAGTATTTATATATTCAAGGATTTCAATAACGACGGGCGTTTACATCAATCAGAAGCCATTTGTGGCTCAATGCTGGGACAAACCACCAAAGGCGAATATTGTGCCCTAGAAGACCCTGATGCAGGTGAATACACCATCATGGTGATGAGTGCTTACCCGCTGTTTCCATGGGAAAATGTCGATACCGTTGAGATGGCCCATGTGGTGATTCCTAAAGAAGAATCCGCTGCGATTAGTCTTAACTTTGAAGATACAACGGCACTCAATTCAACCTTAACCATCGACTGGGATATGGAGATGGAACAGGGTAAGCGTTACTACTCAGCCGCTGCAATCGCTGCAGGTGATAATGCCGAAGGCTCACTCGCATTAGTGCCTTTACATATCACTCGTGGCGTCAATAGTGTCTCAATTAATAGCTCACAGGATGCCGCGCGGGTTGGCGATATCATAGATGTCGATGTGGTGATTCAACCTAACCTATCAGGCAGTGATCGTAATATTGAACTGAGTGCAAGCCTCTCTGCTGGCTTAAAGTTAGTTCCAGGTTCTCTCTCGCCACTTGATGGACTCATTGAAACGGCTAACGGCTTCACCATCAACAAGTTGCAGCATAATACCGCAGATCTCGATACTAACTACAAGGTCACCACCAACCTTGATGATGCGATGTGTCGTACCCCATTGGATATTGATTACCCTGATGGCACGCCAGTCGATGGCGGTTATCTAGACCTAGCAAAATTCGGTTTTAATGTCTCTTGGGGAAGCTTCTTTGAAGTCAATGAGTGGGGCTGGGGCAACTGGGTACATGATACTGAGATCCCATTGATGACAGGTACGATGGCTCCGTTCGATAACGCCGATTACTTCACCACCGACTCAATTATCTTGAGCTCGAAAGGCTGGTTACAACTCGATGCACAGGGATATAACCCATGGGACTTTGTCCCAATGAACATGTATCTAGAATTGCCAAGCACTTGGTACTTTACGCCGCCCGACTTTATCGTTGCGCCATTCTGGGGTGGGCGTGATGCCATGGATCCAATGGATATGTTTGCTCCTCAGAAGTGGAACCTAGCTAAATACGAGCCAAGCTGGGATATATATCAAGAGAAAGGTGTCACGCTTGCCTTCGCCGATGATTACACCATCATCGAGTGGAACAAAGCCGCCACGCACGATAAGAGCTGGGATGAGAACTGGAATGCACTGATCACACCACGTGAAGACAGCTACGACTTCCAAGTATTCTTGAAAGCCAACACCAGCCATAATCCAGGTGAATTTGAGATAGTCATGGCCTATGACAATATCAATTTTGCCAGTGAAGCAGGTGAAGGCTCAATTGGGGTGCGTGGTTATAATGGTCCCCGTGATACTTATGGCCCACTTAAAGGCCACACAGGTAAAAGTTATGCCTTTAATGACTTAACTGACAAGGTGTCAAACAATTTAGTGGTGTGTTATGACATCTCAGGGCCAAGCGACAGCATGGTTGTCGTCAACATGCAAGCTGAGATCACCCATGATGCGCTCGGTATCAATCAAGCCATCACAGTCACTGGTGATGTGGAGGGTATTGCCAACGCCAATGCCGAACAGATCATTAGTGTTGCCTCAAACATCATTATCTCTGATATCAGCGATAAGATGGTTGACGAAAACATGAAGCTTGAAGGTATCGTGGTCAGCTACGCCGACAATGATGGCGGCCTATCAGCCAACACTATCACTGTCAGCGGCGACAACATTACTGCAATCATCAATGGCCATGAGTCGGGCTCTAGCTTTGATATTACACCAGCAGCTGATTTCTGGGGCGAAACCATGGTGACAGTCACTGTGTCAGATAACTTGTTCCCTAACGACAAAAGCTCAACAAGCTTTATGTTGACGGTCAGCTCTGATGGGGTTGAGCCTACACCACCTGCACCAGAACAACCAATTGAGCCAGTAGTGCCAGAATCAGACTCTGGCGGTAGCTTAGGTTGGTTAGCGCTAGGTCTATTGGGATTACTTGCTGGAGGACGTCGTAAACTGCACTAGTAAAATTAATTAGTTGAGAACGTTTCAACCTTGTCAACGGGCCCTCAATGAGGGCCCTTTTTTATCGAGTCAATAATCACTTATACTAGCTCAGTCTCAAGACTTAGCATATCGACACGTTGCAGCAAGAAACGGGTAAAAGTATTGATCGATTGGCTAACTTGGCAGCCTGCTAGGCTGACCACACTAAATCTAGCTTCAAACTCTGGCATCGACTGCGGTACCAACCGAATCAAAGTTCCCCTTTTTAACTCTTCTCGCACAGCGATTTCTGGTGTTAGGGCGATAAGATCGGAGTCAAACATGGCGCCTTTAATGGCATGAAACTGATCAAAACGCACCAATCCAGCAAAATCATCTCGTGCCAGCATAAACAAATCTTCAAACTGCTCTGCCACTTTACAAGGTAAATGCCTTGGTACTGCTAAAGGATAATCACGAAACGAAGGCAGAAACAGTCGCGGCAATTGCGCTAATGGATGACTCGGGCGTGCACAGAAAATAACTCGAAATGGTGCCATATCAATGGTTGTGAAAAGCTGATTCTGCGCTAAGTCGGTACTTCTGGTCTCTGCAACAAACAGGTCCAACTCGCCCTGGAGCAATTGCTGAGATAGATCTTCCCAATGAGTCACGCGTAAATCGACACTCATAGAAGGAAAGGCGTGTAAAAACTGCCCCATAATTGGCCCAACGATACTGTTTGAAGGGATCGGACTTGCACCGATTTTTATCTCCAATTGATTCACGCCGTGAAATAGATCCAAATCTTTTTGTAGGGCATCGTCCTGTTGTAAGATCTGTTGGCAATGTACCAACACTAATAACCCTAGCTTCGTAATAGCGATGTTTTTGGAATCGCGATCAAATAGCTTCCCCCCCCACTAACTGCTCTAAACGTTGAATGCCTCTAGTTAGAGAAGGTTGTGTAACATTTAGCTTATCTGCTGTGCGACTAAAGTGCTGCAACTCAGCCAACACAACAAAGTACCTCATATAACGAATATTCATTAAAACCTTCAAAATATTAATTAGTGTCAATCGGCAATTTTTAGTATGAGTAATGAGTAATTAGACACTTGATGAATCCATAAACAAGGGTCACCCCACACATTGCCAACACGTAAAAATAACAATCTCACCCCAACAAAAACAACTATGAATCAGTTTGTATCAATCATTACCAATATCAAACCAAATTAAGAACCAAATAAATCCAATTTACTTACAATTAATATCTTTTAAATGTCAAATCATTGTTTATATACAAGTTTATTTTTACGCCCTCAAACAACCCATAACCTAAACGCATTGTTCAATACGGTTAGCTAATTAGATCGCTTCGTCGATAAAAGATAATAATGGCAATGAAGGGTGTCTTTGAACGGAAATAAAATCACAAAGAACATTGAGGAAATAAAAACAATGAAACTAAAAAAAGTACATGTAATGACCCTGGCGGCCATTTATGCCGGTGCTGCAGGAGCAAGTGCTGACAGCACCAATGCAGATACTTTATATTCTTCGAATATTAAGCCAATCGTGATCACCGATGCGATAAAAAAATATAACGACAATAAGTATAAAGATCGTGTGTCAGCTGAAGTCGTTGCTGAAACCCGAAATAGTAATGGCCGAAATGTGCATCGTGCTATTTCAAGTACGGATCAAAAAATCCCTTTTGTTTATGAAGATAATATTTCTGGTGAACAAACCTATATTATTCAATTAGCAGATAAGCCAGTTTCATTATATCAAGGCGGGGTGGCCGGGTTAAATGCGACGACGCCAAGAGCGAATAAAATTCCAGCGGCTTTAAGCCCGCAACTGCATGATAAAGTTGACATCAACAGTAGTGATGTACGTTCTTATCGTAGCTACCTTGCTGATAAACAGGCTGGTGTCACCTCGCAAATTACTAGCTTAGTGGGTAATGCTAAAACCATTGCTAACTATCAACTTGCCTTTAACGGCATGTCTATGCGTATGACTCAAGACCAAGCGGCCCGTGTGGCTGATTTGGATGGTGTGGTTAGCGTGACCCGTGAAATAATCTATCAATTACAAACCGATGTTGGCCCGCAGCATATTGGCGCGGACAAGTTTTGGACTGGCGAAGTCACTGGTGAAGAATTTACCGGTAAAGGCATTGTTGTTGGTGTACTCGATACAGGGATTAACTCTGACCATGAATCGTTTACAGCACAAGGCGATGATGGCTACGTACATCAGCTGCCAGCACGATATGATGGTTACATCGGTGATTGTGAGCTAGAAGAGTTTGCCAGCATGTGTAATGACAAACTTATTGGTGTGCGCTCTTACCCTGCGATTACCGACTCTTATAGCGATGAAAGTTTTCAACCTGATAAAGGTTGGTGGGAAATCGAAGGCCCACTAAGACCTGCTAATGGTGAAGATTACAACGGCCATGGTTCTCATACTGCTTCTACTGCTGCGGGTAACGTGATTTTAGATAGTACCTATATGGTACCTGATGTTGGTGTAACCAGTGACGGCAAACCAACTGACTTAATGTTACCGCGCATTTCTGGTGTCGCGCCACACGCTAACGTAATTATGTACCAAGTGTGTCACCCAGGTGATGGCAGCTTTAATAATTATACTGGTTGTCCTGGATCTGCATTACTTGCAGGTATTGAAGATGCAGTCGCCGATGGCGTTGATGTCATTAACTACTCAATTGGTACGGCTTATGGCGCATTCCCATGGGAAGATCCTATGGAAATGGCCTTTTTAGCCGCTCGTGAAGCTGGTATTTCGGTTGCGGCCTCGGCTGGTAACTCGTTTGACCCTTCACTTGCTTCAGAGCGTCGCGGCGCAATTGACCATCTTTCACCTTGGTTAACCTCTGTTGCTGCAGCAACCCATAGTCGCGAGTTTAGTGTTGAAGGTAAAATGCTGACTGGCGCCACTGGTGGCGAACAAGAGCTACCAGAACTTGTTGGTGGTGGCATCACTGAAGGTTACACTGGCCCAGTGGTTGAAGCAAAAGCCTACGGTTGGCAGTATGAAAAGTGTAACGAAACCTTCCCAGCAGGCTTTTTTGACAACTCTCCCGAAGGCATTCCATATGACACTGCGCCAATTGTAGTTTGTAAGCGTGGTGATATCGCTCGTGTACAAAAAGCCATTAACGTAGCAGAAGGCGGTGCTGGTGGTTTTATTTTACGTAACGCCAGCTCGAGTGAATCGGTTAATAACGATCCTTATGTAATCCCAGGTATTCACTTGCCTTATAGTGGCTATTATGGTGATGCTTCAACTAACTGGTTTGGTTTATCAAGTTGGTTATCTAAAGGCAGTGATCATCAGTTAACCATCACGGCTTCAAATGTCGTGACCAGTGAGCGTATCCCTAATGCGTTAGCGGATTTCTCATCTCGTGGTCATAACTTTGATAACCCTGAAGTCATGTCACCAAACCTTGCAGCTCCTGGTGTCGATATTTATGCGGCATGGGCTGATGAAATGCCGTTTTCTGGTGTAGGTGTACCAGGTGACTACAACACCATTAGTGGTACTTCAATGGCAGCACCTCATGTTGCAGGTGCAATGGCATTATTAAAGCAAGCGCAACCAAGTTGGACTCCAGCACAAATTCAGTCAGCATTAATGATGACGGCGAATTTAGATGACGTGACTCGCACGGTTGAAACCTACCCCTTTGTTGATTTAGAGCCAGCAGGCTTTAGCGATGCAGGTAGTGGTGTGATTAACGTTGCTCGCGCATTTAAAGCGGGTTTAATCATGGATGAAACCGGTGACAATTACCGCGCTGCTAACCCTAAAAATGGCGGCACAGTTAACACCCTAAACGTGCCATATTTTTACAATGAAAGCTGTAGCGGCACTTGTACCATGATGCGTACATTTACAGCGACCGCAGATGGCAGCTGGACGGTTGATGCAGAGACATTAGCAATGGACGGCGCTGACATGTTGTCACTTGAAGTGTCACCTAAGACATTTAGTCTTAGCAAGGGTGAAACACAAGCCATCATGCTGACCGCAACAGTGTTAGAAGTTCAAGCACCGGGTGCAGATTCATCATCTCTACGCTTACTAGGTGATGTGACTATTACCCCTGCAAGCACGGATATGCCACTGCAACATTTACCGGTTAGCATTCGCTACAGTGGTACCAGTATGCCTGAAAATGTGGTGGGCAATATCCACCGTCAACAAGGGCATATTTTAACCCCTGAAATTAACACTGAAGAAATTCAAACCTTTAATAGCCGTGTAAATGGTTTAGTTAAAGCGGAACTTTTTGATGTGCAAATGCAGCGCAGTGATGTGCGCGACTTAGACAATACCGCGCAATCACGTATTGATGATGGTCAAGTGGTTAACTTCTTTGAAGTGCCAGAAGGCACTAAGCGTATCGTGTGGGAAGTAGTAAAAGCCGACTATAACGCTTACGCATCGCTAGATATTGGTATGGATGTCAATAACGATGGTGAAATCCAGTGGAATGAAGAAGCCATTTGTTACTCACGCATTGATAACAACGATTACTGTGCCATCAATAATCCAACCCCAGGAACCTACTGGGCTTATGGTTCTAACTATAAGTATGAGTGGGAAGATGAAGCTAACCTTGCTGACAACATGACCTTCGCTTTAGCTGTTATCGGTGATCAAGATGATGCTAACCTAACCGCTGTTGGTCCAGATTCATCAAATGGCATGGACCCTTACCGCGTACAGTTAAACTACGATTTAGCTGATGCAGTAGAAGGCGATGTTTATTATGGTTATGTGGGAATTGGTAGCGACAGCTATAACGATGATAACTTAGGTTATATCCCGGTACAGCTTATTCATGACGGCAGCGATACCGAAATTGAAGCAAGCCATACTAGCGCCAAAGCTGGCGATATCGTTGACTTTGAAGTCAGTCTTGCGCCTAACTTGTTAGGTGGTGAGCGTCAGTTAACCTTAAGTACTGAACTTGCTTCAGGCTTCCAGTTAATTGAAGACAGCGTTCAGGTTTCTGGCTTACCGCAATACACAGAAGACATGACAATTGATGGCAATACCATTGCATTTAATACTCTGCAACCTTCGTCATTAGATACCCCACGTCACTATGTGTATAGCACTAGCTTAGAAGATGCGACGTGTCGTATTCCTGCACAAATGCAGGGCGCGAGTGACACCTTTGTGGATGTACCAAGTGAGTTTGGTTTCTCTGATTTAGGCATTACTGGCTATTCTAATCAGTATTTGAGTATTCCAATGTCGGCTAATGGCTTACCTCATGTACCTTTATATGGTGCAGAGCAAGAGATGCTGCATGACTTACTTGAAATCTCACCATTTGGTTATGTGAAATTTGACGAAATGCCAGATTTCTATAACTTCCATTATGAGTTCAACAATGCATTCCAAAGCTTCCCAGACACTATGGTTGCCCCATTGTGGCGTGGTGATGTGATGATGCCAGAAGTGGCATTCCGTGAAGACATCGGCGTGGTAACTAACTTAGTGTATGGTGCTGTAGTTGATGACTACTATGTGTTCCAGTGGAAAGGTGGTGCAGAAATTAATAACCGCTTTACCGGTAACCGTAACCCAGATGCATCTGCTTACTTTGATGTTGAAACCATTATTTCAACTAAGTTAGATTTTGCCCCTGGTGCCCATGAAATCATGTTTGGTTATCAAGCGCTACAAACGGCTAACGGTCATTTTGGTTCAATTGGTCTACATGGTTACTATGGTGAGCGTGGTACTTATGGTCCTGTGGACGGTTGGTACAATGACGGCTTTGCTTATAATGATGTCGATGACAAAGTGGCAGAAGGCATACTGGTTTGTGCTGACTATCAAGGCCCTGAAAGCTCAGCCTTAACAGTTAGTTTCTCAGCTCGAGTATCGGCAACTGCAGTCGGAATGGATAATGCGGTAACGGTTAGCAGTCAATACGCTGATTCAGAGTTAGTAACGGTATCCCATACGGTTTCATCACCAAGTAATATTCAAGTTGCAGGTTTTGCAGACCAAGTGATTGAAGAGAATAGCTCTCTTACAATGGATGTGGTTTATGCGGACCAAAAAGGCACTGTGAATGGCATTATGGTGGCAGGTGATAACATCACTGCGGTAGTTGAAGGCAATAGTATTACGATTACCCCAGATACCGATTGGTTTGGTGAAACTATGGTATCGGTAACGGTACATGATATGGCCTACCCATCGGATGCAGCCTCTACCAGCTTCATGCTAACAGTAAGCTCTGATGGGATTGAAAATGGTTGTACCGATTCAAGTGCAACTAACTATGATGCCGACGCTAATACTGATGATGGTTCATGTACTTACCCTGTAGTGGAAGAAGCTAAATCAAAATCAAGCGGTGGTAGTTTAGGCTTCTTAGCCTTAGGTTTATTAGGGTTGTTTGCTGGAGGACGTCGTAAACTGCACTAGTAAAATTAATTAGTTGAGAACGTTTCAACCTTGTCAACGGGCCCTCAATGAGGGCCCTTTTTTATCTAACCATCGCTTCAACGTCAATACTTTTACGATTAAGTTCAGGTCAAAGCACTCAGTAGTCATCTCGCGGTGATGTCCTTCTGTTTACGCAGTAATACAATACTGAAACAGACAACAAAAAGCCTTCATAAAGAAGGCTTTTAATAACTAACAGTAAATAGTTTCAATTAAGAAATTACTTTTCCATCGCGTGGCAATCAGCACACTCAGTAATGGTTAGCTCTGGAGTATGCATCTCCATATCGATGGTGTGCGCTTCGTCAATACCATGGCAATCAGCACAGGTCGCAAGCGTCGCTTCAGACTCAGTATGCATAGTTAAGTCGATAGTCTCATGACAATCGGTACAATCAAATGCCGCGGCAGAACCAGCAAAAAGTAAAGTGGTTGCTAACGTCGCTAAATACTTCATAAAAAACTCCTGAGTCAGCAATGTCATCTCACTGACGAAATAGTAAAAGTGAATGTGGCGACTTCATGCCTGCTCACAATAAGAGTGTAGTCTCTCATTGCTTGCGTAAAAACTAAAGCCAACTACAAATCTATGGGATTAGATTTGACCACAGAGATTAATTGAAACTTAAAAGCGCGAAATAGTGAGTGAAATTGCTGCCAGCATCAAACTTTATATCTGCGGTTTGTGACAAACCTCATAACATGGCGTCAGGACGAAGCGAACCATTTGAGCTAAATCGCACTCAATAAAAAAGCTGCCTGAAGGCAGCTTTTTTATTTGGCTTACTCTAATAGCTTAGAATGATGTCCGCTTATAACGACGATACTCAGCGGTCCAGAAATTATCTTCAATCGCTTGGCGCAACAACTCATCACTACATGGCAATGCATGGCCTTGCTCAACAGCCACTTTAGCTACCGCAAACGCGATATGCTTACTCACCTCATGAATATCTTCAAGTGATGGCAGTAACGAGCCCTCGCCCTCTTTTGCCAAAGGCGAACACTCTGCTAAGGCTCGACTTGACGCCATTAACATCTCGTCACTGACACGGTTAGCACCTGAGGCAAGCACACCGAGGCCGATACCAGGGAAGATATAACTGTTATTGCACTGAGCAATTTCAAAGGTTTGCTCTTCTATCACCACAGGCTCAAACGGGCTCCCCGTGGCAACTAATGCCTCACCTTTGGTCCAATGCAGAATATCTTTGGGTGTTGCTTCAACGCGGCTGGTCGGGTTTGACAGTGGGAAGATAATTGGACGCGCGCAATGAGTATGCATCGCCTTAATGATCTCTTCACTAAATAAACCAGGGGCGCCTGATACACCGATTAATACTGTCGGTTTACCATTATTCATGACATCTAATAGGGAGATGTTTTCATTGTCAGTATGCCAAGCATTTACTTCTGCCGCTTTCTGAGCCAAATTCTGCTGGAATGGCAATAGATTAGGCATATTGTCTTGTAACAATCCCCAACGATCAACCATAAACACTTGCTGGCGCGCTTGTGCATCACTGATCCCTTCTGACACCATCTGTGCCACAATCGCTTCAGCAATACCGCACCCAGCACTCCCTGCACCTAAAAACGCAATACGTTGCTGGCAAAGTTGCGTGTTAGCAGCTTTACAGGCAGCAAGCAGTGAACCGACAGTGACTGCAGCAGTACCTTGAATGTCGTCATTAAAACAGCAATATTGATCTTTATACCGTTCAAGGAGTGGCATCGCATTCTTTTGCGCAAAGTCTTCAAACTGAATCAAGGCATCAGGCCAACGACGATGTACCGCTTGCATAAAGGCTTCGACAAATTCGGCATACTCTTCACCACCTACACGCTGATTACGCCAACCCATATACATAGGATCTTCTAGCAGATGTGGATTATCGGTGCCCACATCCAAGGTAATAGGCAATGTGTACGCGGGGCTAATACCACCACAACTGGTGTAAAGTGAAAGCTTACCAATGGGGATCCCCATGCCACCAATCCCCTGATCGCCCAGTCCCAAAATACGTTCGCCGTCGGTAACCACAATAATCTTCACCTTTTGACGGGTTGAGTTATTTAAGATGTCATCGATACGGTCTTTATTCGGGTATGAGATAAACAGCCCGCGATTACGGCGGTAGTTCTTCGAGAAACGCTCACAAGCCAAGCCCACGGTTGGCGTGTAGATAATAGGCATCATCTCGGTAATGTGGTTCTGCACCAAACGATAGTAAAGCGTTTCGTTAGTGTCTTGAATATTTCTAAGATAGATGTGCCTATCGAGATCATTACCAAAATTTTTGTATTGGTCATAGGCCCGTGAAGCCTGCTCCTCAATGGTTTCAATCACATGAGGCAGTAGACCTTCAAGGTTAAAAAAGATCCGCTCCTCTTCCGTAAAGGCACTGCCTTTATTAATCAAGGGAGCCTCTAGAATGGCTGGACCGGCAAAAGGAAGATATAGCGGGCGTTTATTATCGTCCATTGGTAACCTTTTCTCTGTTTTTGTAATGGTTGAAGTGGCTGTCGCTTTAATTTGGCAAGATTACCACAAAGTGTGATCTTTGTTGTCTTTTCGGCGATCATTTTTTGATTAACTTCACGCGCCAGCTGTTTTAAACAACGTAAAAAACACCAAAAAAAAGCACAGCCTAAGCTGTGCTTTCAATCGCTATTTGGGGCTTACTTTCCACGATGTTGAATCGACAACCCTGTTAAGAAGTTGCGTAAAACTTGGTCACCACACTCTTTAAAGTGCTTATGGCCAGGCTTTCTAAACAAAGCACCCAGCTCAGATTTACTCATATTGAAATCGGCCAACGCCAAGGCGCTTAAGATATCGTCTTCACGTAGCTCGAGTGCGACTCTCAGCTTTTTGAAGATCAAGTTATTGTTTAATTGTGATACTGGCTCAGGGATCTCTGCGCCCTCTTTCAAACCACGCTTCTCTATGATTAATCCATCAAGAAAAAGACATAATGTCTTATCATTACAAGGCTTATAGCCCTCTTCAGCCTCTTTCTTTAGCAGATCAAGTAGAGTGTCTAGCTCCATCTCATGCTTTACTTTAGCAAAAATCTTAATCATCTTTGCGTTTTTGTAATCAAATACAAAACGGATGCGGCGTAATATATCGTTGTTAATCATAACTTAATTTCTTCACTTAACGGATCCCGCGGCGGCGTGATCATCTTTGGCCGACATTATAGCTGAGTTTTCTCTCAACTAAGGGTTTATTTTCTCAGCGATGTGAGACGAAATAAGATGCTCACGCAAAGTGTTGCGCAACTTATCATGCAGGCCAAACACCCTATCCATGTCATCAAGTGGCCAGGAGACATTTTCCATCACCACTAAGTAAGTCTGGCTTTCTGGGTAACTCAGGCTGAGGGACTGATATCCCGGCAAATAACCAGAATGGCTATATTCAGCAATAGATTGTTCACTGATTTGCACCCCGTAACCATAATAGAGATCCTCCCAGCGGTGCCCGCGCTTTATACCTGGCGTAATCATCTGTTGATAACTCCTTGCAGAAAGCAACTTGCCATCATGAAGAGCTTGCAAATACTCCACTAATCCTGCAGCGGAGCCAAGCATTCCACCACCGGGCAGTAAGGCATTACTGATCTCGTATTTTATCGGCTCCAAGACACCATCCCCTTGCATAGCAAACCCAGGGGCTAACATTGCCGCGTTGCCGGACAACTTCACACGCCCTATTGCGCCTAAACTTGCCCTAATTCCAGTGAGGCTATGTGTGTCAAGATACTGATTGACCCGCTGTGCAAAGGGTTGCTGGTATTGATAAGCAAGTACTTGAGCCAACACCTCATATCCTAAGTTTGAATATTGAAACTGGCTACCTGGCGTAAAGCGATTATTTTGGCCAATTGGCGCTATGCCGGAACTGTGATTAAGCAGCTGGCGGATAGTGATATCTGGGTGGTAGAGCGACTGCTTAGCCTGTGCTAAGTAATCATTTAGCGGCTTATTTAGCGCCAATGCCCCCTCATCAACGGCGTTAAGCACCACTGCAGCGGTGATCATTTTCGACTGTGACGCAAGCAAAAACGGACTAGCGCTGCTCAGCGCTTTTTGCCCTTCAGTTGTCTGTTGATATTCATAAATGGGTTTGCCACCTTGTACCAGCAATATCACCCCATAAAAAGGCCGGTCGTTGGTCACGATGAGCTTATCGAAAGCGCGCGTCAGCACCTCCACATTGATAGAGGATTGAGTAACCCTCGAATTTTCATTGGCACTAGCAAACAGCGGTAAGGCGCACACCAACATACAGGTGAATCGCCACCGTTTATCTAAGAACAACATCTATTTATATCCCTATATTTACCACCAAAAGCGACTAATTACCCATTTTCCAGTAAACAAATACCAGTGCAAAACCTAATAAATACGCCATACCGAACCAAGACAGAGCCCGCATTTTTACCCCATAACGGTCGGCTGATGGCAATGTCTCTGCCGTCATTAAACGGTAATTAAGCCAGGCAAAAATGATGGTGGTCATAAAGGCGAGCGTCATGACAAACTGCAGCAAAGGTAACAAGGCCCCCTTGAAAAACAGAATAATCGCCAACCCTAATAGACACACCAGCAGCATAATGCCACTGAGCAATCGGCTTTGAGCCGTGTTTGTATCATGACGCAATAACTGCCAACCCAAGGCTAATGTCCGGCTGTAGCCATCAATCACTGTGACCGTGGTACTGAAGATGCATAATAGTGCGACGGTACCAATCAGGTAGCGGCTCTGCTCACCAAGCACTTGGCTATAAAGCGTGATCAACTGATCAGCAAACTTAGCGCCAGAGGGAGAAAAGTGTTCGCCACTACCATGCATCACTAATGCACCGAGTGACAGAAACACCACTGCTAAAATAGCAGTCGTGACATAACCTAAATTAAAATCAAATAGTGCTTGTGCTTTGGTGACGGTTTGCTGCTTTTGTTTTTCAAGTAGCCACAATGAGTTCCAACAACTGACCTCAATCGGCGCTGGCATCCACCCCATCATCGCCACCAAAAAGCCAACATGCGCCCATTGCCACGGTGACGGTGACACAAACCCTGGCGGTAAAATAGCTGGTGCATTAAACGCTAGCGCCGCGGCAATCAGGGTTGAAATGGTGAGTAGTAACATAATCACCTTGGTCACCTTATCCAACAGACGATAGTGACCTAATATCAGCAATAACAAACTAGACAACAATACAATCAGTGCTAACAATTCAATAGGTAAAGGAACGAATAAGGTTAACATCGCTGCCGTTAACATGGCGACACCCGCAGTGCTGGCGACAGCAGCAATACTGTTTAGCAGGGTAAACAACACTAAATAGCCACGGCCTTGCTTAAGGTAACCATGCAATAGACTCTCACCTGTCGCGGCGGTGTAACGGGCGCCGGCAGCAAAAAACGGATACTTAAGTAAATTAACCGCCAAAATAACCCACGCTAGCTGCCAACCAAATTCAGCCCCAGCGCGCGTTGATGCAACCAAATGTGAAGCACCTATCGCCGCAGCGGCCATCAATAAACCAGGACCAGTTGCTTTAAAGATAAGATTCATTTTCAGCCAAACTGTTGGCAAGGATGCTGTATCTTGCAAACCATTACTCACTTTTACAATCCCTTATGATTTTGTTGCTAAGCGGTTTTCTATACGCTTTAATGTTTCACTGATCTCTTTTAAACACATCAATGTTTCATCTGGCATCGGCATACTCTCTTGCACCACCTGCTCTGTTAAGGCACTTTTTTGCGCCAACACCTGCGCACGAAACTGCTCCACGTCCTCTACCCCTTGTAAATTAATCAGTGCCCCTGCACCCGATTGTCCTGCGGTTTCAATGGTCAATTTATGGATATTGAAGAAACGCATCAATGGTCCCTGAATCAGCGCCATGTCGGTAATTTTATCTAGTGGAACGGTATTTTCCGTACGGGTAAAAATCCCTTTTCTTACGATAAGTTTTTTAGTGGTTAGCTCAGCACTCATATTGTCGATGTATCGCTTGGTTGCCCACAAACCAACGGGAAACCATATCAACAGTAAGGGGATGCCCACTATGGTGATACACAAGAGTATTGCTCCAGATACCAACCAGTAGAGTCCGAGATTTGTCTTAAACTCTGCTTGCAACAGCTGCTTATCTTCCATAATTATCGCTCCTAAATACTGACCAAATTCTCTACTTCAAACTCATCACTATACAGATTAATCAACCAAAATCATGAGTTTGTTGTTCATAACATGTAGTTATAAAAGGTGTTGACTTTGTTATATAAGAGATTACTTTAGTAACGTTGTGATAACAACGGGTGGCAGTAGTTTGCGGTAGTCACTGAACTAAAATTATAAATAATACATTAGGGACAATCATGAAAAGACCTCAATACTGGCGTAGCGCATGCGCTATCGCTGTGACTATCGCGTTAACCCCTCATGCCTATGCCGCCGACACCGATGATGAACAGAAAGTTGAGCGCATTGAAGTAACAGGCTCACGTATCAAGCGTACCGATATCGAAGGACCTTCACCGATCCAGTCGATCAGTAAAGATGATATCGCCAACATGGGTTTCGATAACCTACAACAATTACTTGAAAAGATGCCCGCCAACGGAGCTGGCGCATTTTCAACTCGAGGTAACAGTCAAGACTCTACCGCCAATGGTGGTGCATCCATCAGTCTTCGAGGTCTAGGCCCTGACGCGACGCTGGTGTTAATCAATGGACGACGCGTCGGTACCAGTGCATTTGCCGAAGGCATTACCAACTCGTTTGTCGATATTAATAATATTCCCGTCTCAGCTATTGAGCGTATCGATATTCTAAAAGACGGTGCGTCAGCCATCTATGGTTCGGATGCGATTGCAGGCGTGGTGAATATCGTTCTCAAGAAAGATATCGAAGGTATCGAAGTTAATTTAGGCTATGGCGATGCGTCAGGCTCTGGTTATGATGAAACTACTGCTAGCTTAGTCTGGGGCGTAAAATCAGATAAAGGCAGCGCCTCAATTATTCTTGATTACTTTAAAAACAACACATTGGCAGCCAGTGAAATGGGCCGCTTCGGTACCGCCAATCAATCACCTTATGGTGGCGAAGACTTCCGTTCATCACGGGGGTTCCCTGGCTACTTCTATGTGGACGGCGTTAAGACCATCGACCCAGATTGCCCACCAGAAAATGCCACGGCAAGCGGTAGTTGCCTGTTTGATTACGGCCCCTATAACTTAACAATTCCAGCCGCTGAGCGAGTTGGCGCTATTGGTCAGTTTGACTATCACTTTAATGATGAACTAAGTGCTTTCCTTGAAGTGTCTGTGCAGCACAACACCTCGGAAGCGGGCGGTGCACCAACGCCATTAGATGAAGATGCAGGGCTGACCGTTCCGGGTTCTCATCCAAATAATCCTTGGGGTAAAGATATTGAAATAGGTCGTTACCGTACCGTGGATGCGGGGGCACGTCGCTGGGATATTGAATCAGATTCCATGCGCCTAGTTGCAGGTCTTCGCGGTGCCATCAACGAATGGGACTGGGAAGTCTCGGCACAAAAAGGTCGAAGTGAGTCCACCCAGTCAGGCGATCGCACGCAAGGTTGGGTAAGAACAGATTACATGCAGGCAGAAATCGACGCCGGTAACTACAACCCATTTGGTGGTACGACTAACCCGCAGGATGTGATCGACCGCATTACCACCAGCCTGGTAAGGCAAGGTGTCTCCAACATCACCTCCTATGATGCCAGCATCACAGGTCAAGCTTTCACCATTGGCGATCGTGATATCATGATGGCAGCGGGCGCTGAGTACCGGGAAGAGGATGTTAGCGATATACCAGATGAGCAGTTCCAACGCGGTCTAATCTTTGGTACCGAAGCCGTTTCAGCCGCAGCAGCCCGAGACCAATATGCAGCCTATGTCGAATTTTCAATTCCGATGACTGATAATTTCGAGTTACAACTTGCAGGCCGTTATGACCACTACAGTGATTTTGGCTCTACCACTAACCCAAAAATCGCTTTCCTTTGGGGCATGACCGATGCGCTAACAGCTCGAGGTTCATGGTCTACAGGTTTTAGAGCTCCCTCTTTGGCACAAATAGGCCTAGGCCCATCGAGAGAAAGCACGTTCTTTATTGACACTTATCGTTGTGCTGCTGACGGCGTAGATTGTACCGCATTGGATTACAACACTGAGTTTGCCGGCAACGCAGGCCTTGACGCTGAAGAGTCAGAAACGTGGAACCTGGGTATGATCTGGGCACCAAGCCAACAGTTTGATATCGGCTTTGATGTCTACAGCATTACCCAAGACAACAAAATTGATAAGCAACCACTTGGTGATATCTATACTGCCAATTGTGACAATCAAAACAGCACTGTCTGTGAACGTTTAGCGCCGCAAACAGGCCAAGCATTAGGGCCTATCAGTGTTATTCACTCAAGCTTTATTAACCTGAGCTCACAAGAGGTTCAAGGTGTTGATCTCTCAGCCCATTATGGCTTGGAACTCGACAGCTTTGGTGACATTAAGTTTGGATTGGAATACAGCTATTTGCATAGTTTTGAAAAAGACAACATGGATTACACTGGCGAATACAAGTTCCCGCAGCATCGTTGGTTAGCAACAACTAACTGGCAGAAAGACAACTTCGCAGCCAATGTCAATTTCAGCTATATCGGTGAATTTGAAGACACGCCTGATATCGATTTTGATGGTGTACTCGACTTTGAAGATAATCAGTCTCGCATGGTCGAGTCACAACTGCTCGTCGACATGTCTGGATCATACCGTTTCAACGACACCTTTAAACTTACTTTAGGGGTTAATAACGTGTTTGATACCGACCCATCATTCGCTATCGGCGATGGCG
This sequence comes from Shewanella colwelliana ATCC 39565, assembly GCF_000518705.1. GTDB lineage: Bacteria > Pseudomonadota > Gammaproteobacteria > Enterobacterales > Shewanellaceae > Shewanella > Shewanella colwelliana. Next base: position 30,413 of record NZ_JAEC01000030.1, on the reverse strand, counting down.
ACTCGGACCTCTACGGTTATGTGATTTCTGTTCATAACCCTATGGGCCGCTATATCTACACTAAGCTCTCGATGAACTTCTAATTTTTATGCTTTGTTAAGCAACACCTAGTAACAAAAATGGCATCCTATGGATGCCATTTTTTCGACTACAATCAATCATCCGTTGTGTAGCGGACGTTGTTTTAAGGGAATAATAGATGATCACTTTATATGGAACACCAAGAAGTCGCGCGCTGCGTGTGTCTTGGCTGTTAGAAGAGCTAGGCATTGATTGGACCTTTTCATTTATCAACTTTTCGAAGGGGGATAATCGCAGCGACAGTTTCTTAGCACTCAACCCAAGCGGTAAAATTCCGGTGATATCGGATGATGACTTAGTGCTCACAGAATCTGCAGCCATCTGCCAATACCTTGCAGAGAAATATGGTGAAGGACGCTTTTTACCCTCAGCTGGTACAACCAACGCTGGTCATTATCATCAGTGGGTAAGTTTTATTATTTGCGAATTAGAACAACCGTTATGGACCATGGGCAAGCACAAGTTTGCCCTGCCGGATGAGCAACGTCAGCCCTGTATTTTACCGGTAGCTAAATGGGAGTTTGATAAAGCTGCCGCCCTCGCTGAAGCCATGATGCCCAACACGCCCTACTTACTCGGTGACGAACTCTCTGTCGCCGATATTCTATTAGCACATACACTCATGTGGGCTACGGTATTTGAACAAACCCTACCACCAAAACTGACCGCTTTTAGAGACAGACTACAAACCCGCCCAGCACTCGCAAAAGCACTGGCCAAAACTGAAGCTATCGCTGCTCAAGATACTCCATAATCAACAAGATAAGTTCATTGCAGTGGCAGTAGATTTTTGATTGCCACTGCCATTCTTCAAATAGATCAATAAGGTATTGCCCTTAAGGTCAAAATCAACGTCGCCAACCCAATCAAGCTTCTCTATCAGTTTCAGCTCATAACGTCCCATTGACATAGGGTATTGCAGATAGAAATAGTGATAGGCTTTGCCAAAGGCACCAGGGTCCGCTGTTGTCATATAGAGTGTATGTTCACCAAATGTTTTGACCCTCTGTTCTTGGTCACCACTCTTTGCAAACGTCAATGACATAAACACCCCCATAGCAAGCAGCACAACTTGAGCCATCGCCAACAGGTACCCAAGGGCTGCAGCGACGCTAACTGCCCAGCGCTGTGTCATGGGCAAAGACCAAATGCCGTATCTCTTATCCAGCAGATAGAGGCCAGCAACCACTGCAATTAATTTTAGTAATAATAATGGTATTGTCAGCGCATTCATTAAAGCGGGGCTATAAAAGTCCCCCCCGAAAAAACCCGGTAGCACACTGTGCAACAGCGGTAGAATGATGAGTAATGCTATGGTGACTAACAACTTAACATCCTGTTTTATCATAGATTCGCCCTGTATATCCTTATGCTCCCCATTAAATTTCCCCCTCGCTAATCGTCACTGCGAGACAATGCAGCCATCAAGGTGCTATGAGAATAAACGTACCACAATCGCCATTTAAGCTTAACGCTCTGCTCATAAAAGATAATTAAACAAAAAAGGAAGCCACTGGCTTCCTTTTTTCTCAATATATTCATTTACTCAGCCATTAAATCTGAGTGGCCGCCCATTTCGCGCGACTTTCGCGGCTCTCTTTTAGGCCTGCTGTTTCACGGTAAGCTTTATAGGCTTCAACATCTAATGCGACTAAGGTGACATCCACCTCAAGCACTAATTTGCACTCTTTCTTAATGCGCCATGCTGCTGTGTTGTACAATTCGGTCAAAGGCAACGCACTTAAGAATTCAGGATTGTAAGCGGTATAGATAGCTTGAGTCGGGTAAACAACAAAGCTTAGGGTGCGCTTAGGTTCTTTACTGAATAGCTCTTCAATACCATCACAGGTATTGAGTACCTGCATCTCAATGGTTTCATCAAGCTCAAGTAGTTTTTTTGCCGCCAATCCTGAGACATCTGCCTCCCCAGCTTCCCACGCCAGTACTTGCTCTTCCGTTGACTTTGATAGGTCTGCAACCTGCGCCGCACTTAACCCAAGTGAGTGTCTTAGGTACTTTATTTCAATTGCATTTAATTCTGCTTTCTTTGACATTGTCTTTTCCAATTCGATAATAATTCTTATGAGCCTAGGCGTTGATCCAAACTTCTTCAGCCCACTGCCAGAATGACTCCCAGCACTCTTCATCCAGTTCGCCGTCACGCCATAGCATCACTTGCCCTTCTTGGTCAATGCAGTAAAAGTCGTCGCCCATCTGACAGATAGCGATATACTCCCGCGGCAGGCCGATAGACCAGGCATAAGAGGTCACTTCAGAGAGATAAGTGTGCGAGTGTGGATCACTGGCGGTCACCGGCTCTAAACTGCCATGAATTACATCACTGGCAAATAACAGATACTCTTTCAACTCTGATGGCAGAGGGATCAGGATCTCCTCCTCCACTTCCACAAGCTGCTCGAACGTTGGCAGCTCTAATGGTACAGGAACGGTTTCGCTTAATTCCTGTAGTTGCTCGATGAGGTCATGCATGGTGTGTTCACTGCTAAAATGGCTATTGGGCGCAAGTATATCGCCTTTACTTTAATTTTGTTAGCGTGCTATGCCGCTGCCTCGATAAGATTAGCGCCATCAATACGCTTATAATACAACCACGCTTTGTGATACAACTTATGTGAAGATTGACGTAGCTGAGTTATTTTAGCCAACTCAATGTCATTCAGTGCTCGATTTTGCTGCTTAGCTGCCGTTTCGATAGCTTGCACCGCCTCATATACCAGATGCTCATCGCCACTCTTAATCTCGGCAATCGCTTTAAGATGAAGCTGTACCTCGGCAATCATGTCTGTTTTAGGCAGCTGAACCAACAGATTTAGGTCACGATAACCAGAGGCCTTAGGTGCCGCGAAACGGTTTTTAACCTGCACTATTTTGGCTTGCTCTGACAGTGATTCAAAGGCCATCATCACACTATGAATATCATCCGCAACTATGGTGGCTCTGGCGAGGTCGGTGATGCGGCTAGCATCGCCATCAAATTTGGTCGCCACTTTTTGCGCGGCGCGCTCATAACTTTTAATGCCAGGAAGCTGCAGCTCATATTGCTGCTGAGCGTTTAGCTGACTCAACATATTTCCTAACTCTTCCTGGGCGTTGTGAGCATTGGCATAAAGCTGGTCGAAATCTGCAATGGGTTGGCGAATAGCTTGGTTGGGAGTGCTACTTAATGCCTGTAAACCTGCAAGGTTTTTATTGAACGCACGACGCTCGGCAAAATGACTACTGTCTTTAATTTCATTAGGGGAATCAAAGGTGGTCGCAAATCCACTGCGGGTTGACAGTAACAACAAAAATATAAAAAAGGTGCGAAACAATCTATTCATAACCATCCTCGGTAATTCATCAGCCTTGAATTTTGTACCTATCGATAGTTAATCTAGCCTGCCATCACTTAACCAATGCTGAATGGCATATGAACAATTATTCATCAAAGATGATCGTTAATCTATACCCATAAAAAAAGAGCGCTTTGCGCTCTTTTTAATATGACTATCAGTGGTTAGATTACCAAATTTTTACACGTTTCTCAGGTGCAATGTACATAGCATCGCCCTCTTTCACGTCAAATGTCGTGTAGAACTCAGGCATGTTTGACAGTGCACCGAGTGAACGGAACTTAGCAGGTGAATGCGGGTCTGTGGCTACACGGTTACGCATAGATTCTTCTTTAATCTTAGCGCGCCAGATCTGGGTGAAGCCAATAAAGAAGCGCTCATCGCCAGTTAGACCGTCGATAACAGGGGCTTCTTGACCATTCAATGACATTTTGTAAGCTTTGTAGGCAATTGTTACACCAGAAAGATCACCAATGTTTTCACCAAGAGTTAGCTCACCATTGACGTTTAGATCGTCAAATACCGCATAACCATTGTACTGGTCAACCAAGGCTTTACCACGAGCAGCAAACTCTTTTAGGTCTTGTTCAGTCCACCAGTCACGCATGTTGCCTTCACCGTCAAACTTCGCACCTTGGTCGTCAAAACCATGGCCCATTTCATGACCGATCACCGCACCAATACCGCCGTAGTTAACCGCATCATCCGCTTCCATATTAAAGAAAGGAGGCTGCAAGATTGCCGCTGGAAATACAATTTCATTCATGGTTGGATTGTAGTAAGCGTTCACGGTTTGTGGCGTCATGTGCCACTCCCACTTACGGATTGGTGAACCTAACTTCTCAAGCTCTTTTGCATGAGATAGTTCGCTTGCACGCATGCCGTTGCCCACTAAGTCATCGCCCTTAATTACCAACTTATCGTAATCTTCCCAGCGATCTGGGTAACCGATTTTAGGATCAAACTTAGCCAGCTTATCTTTAGCAGCCACTTTAGTGTCAGGGCTCATCCAAGATAGGCTTTCGATGCTTACACCATAAGCGCCACGCAGGTTCTCAACAAGTCCTTGCATACGCTGCTTAGCTTCTGGCGTGAAATGACGCTTCACATACACCTTACCAACAACTTCGCCTAGTAAACTGTTCACCGCACCAACACCACGCTTCCAACGAGGCTCTTGTTCAGCTTGACCATTAAGGGTCTTTGAGAAGAACTCAAAGTTCTCTGCATCCAACTCTGAACTTAAGTTACCCGCGAAGTGAGTTAGCGTATTCCACTTCATGTAGGTTTTCCACGTCGCTAAATCATTAGCTTTAAGCACTTCATTGAAACCTTCAATAAAGCTCGGCTGGTTGATAATGATATCAGTTTGCTTATCGGCGCCTAATGTCTTTAGGTAGCCCGCCCAGTTAACATCTGGTGCAAGCTTAGCAAGATCTGCAACTTGGTATAGATTATAGGTTTTAGTGCTATCGCGGCTTTCAACCACATCCCAATGACGGCTAGCAATCGCAGTTTCTAATGCGAGCACTTGCTCTGCACTCGCCTTAGCATTCTCAAAACCCGCTAAGGTAAACATCTTCTCAATATGAGCAACGAAAGCTTTACGGATGTTAACGAAGCGCTCATCTTCATTAAAGTAATAATCTTTTTCTGGCAGGCTTAAACCATACTGCCAGATATGCGTCGCGTAACGACTAGAGTCTTTCGCATCGACATTGATATAAAACGCTAACGGCGTACCGCCACCAATAATTTGACTATGGGCGAAGTATTCAACCAACTCATCTTTATTTTGTAGTGCAGCAATCTTATCTAATTCGCCCTGAATAGGCTTAAGACCAAGTTTGTTTAACGTTTCGGTATCCATGAATGAGCGATAAAGATCGGCAACTTTTTGCTCGTCACTGCCAGGCGTTAAGTTTGGCGTGGCAGCCACTTCTTCGATGATCGCTTTAACATCATCACGAGACTTTTCACGTAAATCATAAAAAGCACCAGTGCTGGTGCGATCACTTGGGATTTCGGTGTTCTTAATCCAAGTGCCGTTTACGTAGTCATAGAAATCGTCTTGCGGACGAACTGACTTATCAAAATTAGCAAAGTCGATACCTGAACTAAGCGCTTTTTCTACAGCAACAGCTGCTTCAGTTTTAGCGGTTTCTGGTGCTTTAACTTCTGCTTGATCACTATTACAAGCGCTAAGGCCGACGATTAGGGAGGCGCATAAACCTCCAACAAGAACTTTCTTCATGTGAATTCCTTTTAAAATGCTTAGTTAATTTATTGTTTTATTTAGCAATGCTACTGTCATGGTGAAACCAAAGTGGTGCAATATATGCCTTAGGATACGTATGTTAATGTTTTTAGGCCAATGTAAACAAGCCTATCGCCGTCAGAAGCAGGAATTATCGATACTTGATATGTAAGTAAAGGTTTCCTAACCTCCAATCCCTTAGCCTACATAACTCCTTTAAATAGCCTTAATCATCTTCGCCGGATTCCCCACAACTAGGGTTCTTGCAGCCACATCTTTAGTTACCACTGCGCCTGCACCAACTACAGCTTCATCACCTATGCTCACTCCTGGTAAAATGATAGCACCACCTCCAATCCATACTCGTTCGCCAACATGGATTGCCAGCGCAGTTTCAATTCCCTGGCAACGCTGAGCGGCATTATGTGGGTGACTCGCTGTATAAAACTGCACATTCGGTCCGATCATGGTTTGTGCCCCAACGGTTATCGGCGCATTATCTTGCAAGGTCACGTTGGCATTAATAAACACCCCTTTGGCAAGATAAAGGTTAATACCATAGCTGATAAAAAATGGGCTTTTAATTATCGCATTGTCGGAAACATTAGGTAGAAGCAATGAGTCAGTATTGCCAGCAATGTTCAGGTGGTGATTGTAAGCCTGCTGCTGTTGCCAAAAATGCAGTAGCTCACTGTCGAGGCAGTTATACTGCTCACCACTGATCATCTTAATGAAATTTTTATTGTGACGAACGGGTTCCGTTATTGACATACTATTCTCCTTATCTAACAGGATAATCGCTGAATAAGTAGGATTTTACTACGCAAATACTTTCCCTTTGTGAACGCTGGCTTCATAATGACCGCCTTGAAAGTCAATAACTGAGTTAACCTGTGCGTTTAGACAAATTTATCTGTGAATCAACCACGCTTACCCGATCTCTAGCCAAAAAAGCACTGCATCGAGGTGACATTACCTGTGATGGTGAAGTGATCAAAAACTCGAGTTTTAAAGTCACGGATAAACATACCATTTGTCTCGATGGCCAACAGCTATCCGTGATAGGTCCACGTTTCATTATGCTTAATAAGCCAGTCGACACCATCTGCTCGACTATTGATGAACAGTACCCATCGGTTTTAGGCCTGCTTGATGTCCCTAAAACTGACGAGTTACACATCGCAGGGCGTCTCGACGTAGACACCACAGGATTAGTACTTATCACTAGTGATGGCCAGTGGTCACATAAAATAACCTCACCTAAAAAAGAGTGTGGTAAGCGCTATCTTGTGCAGCTTGCCGATCCAATCGACAATGCGCTCATTGATACTTTCGCTCAGGGCGTGGCATTGAGAAGTGAAGAGGGGTTAACCAAACCGGCAGTGCTGGAAATCATCGACTCACACCAAGCACGACTGACTATCACCGAAGGTAAGTATCATCAGGTCAAACGTATGTTTGCTGCGGTAGGTAATAAGGTCGTGGGACTGCATCGTGAATCTATTGGCGAGATAGAATTAGATAATGACTTAACCCCAGGGCAATGGCGCTATCTCACCACCAAAGAGATTAAGTCAATATAAGGCTTATTTAAGCCAGTTAGAAAAAGAGCCATAGGACTGGCTCTTTTTTTATCCCTCAATCACACTCTTGATACTATTGAGCAAAGCTCTATCTGTGCGTGCTTTTTTTCAGCTTCTTTGCGCTCTCTTTTAGCGATGCATCAGACAAACGCGTGAAGATATTATTGTACTCGTTTTCATCTATCGCCTCATCGCTATCAGCAAGCTCTGCAATATCTTGGGCGACGCGGCTAAGCTGCAACCAAGCATTGGCAATATAGAAACCATGAAAATCCGCTTGAGGTAACAAAGCCATGGCACTGGCAGGCAGAGCCTCCCACGCGGTGATAAATTTCTCATCACTATCTTCTAAAAGTTCATTGCACAGATTTGCATAGGCCTCAAGCAGGTTAGCAGGCACTTTATCCATTGGGATTACACTGTTACAAACATTTAGCGCCACCAGCTCTGCACGTTGTTTATAGTCAGAATTCATCTAAGTCTTACTCCACATAAATTGATCAACCGCAGTATACGGCATTAGTGTCTAGCGGCTAATACTGCCCCTAACGGCTGTACTTATTGTAACGTCCAGCGCCATAAGGGTTGCCTTTATACTCGCCCCGAATACAAATTGCAAAAATGGGCACTGTAGATTCAGCTGCCTACCTTAAAACCAACGATAGAACAACAATTAACCATCAAGGCTAAAAAATGCACTTTTTACTGTCAAATTACTGACATCTGTATAAAATAGTTACAAATTAAAACAATATGCTATGGTTAAGTGGTCAGTTAGCTGGGTCTTGAACGTCAAAAATGATAATAAAAACAAATAAGAACTCACTACTTTTCAGCCTTAGGCTATTGGGCCTTTACTTGCTGCTGCTTGTTCCATACAGCCATGCTGAAACCGTCTCAGATGATGCATTAAGCAACGAGCAGATATTCAGCGCGCTAGACAGCGGTGCCATAGGCGACATAGCAACTATTGATCAATATTTAGCTCAACTCAAAAATAGTATCACTATCGATAACCTTCAGGACTACCTGAGATTACAGCGCGCCATCTGTTGGAATAGCTTCGACATAGAGAAGCGAGAAAAGATAAGTGAGGCGATTGAGTTCGCAAACTTAAAGCTCACCTCTGATATTGTTGCCAGCTCTCCTATTACCGTCACTGACCTCAAGTTGTGCCGGGCATTTATGTACCAGATGGCGGGTGACGTCGACCTCGCCATTAAAGAATACGATCAGGTCATTGCAGAAAGCTATCTATTAGAATCACCTCGATTAATTGCTGACTCACGTTCTTTACGCGGCGCGCTCTACTCTTTTCAAGGTAACTTTGCGCAAGCGTTAGAAGATCTCATTACCGCGCAAAACCTTTATGAATCGCTGAATCTCGAACACTGGGCACTCTATAATTTATCTGACTTAGCCACCAGTTACCGCCGCTTTGGCGATCCACAGACTGCTATCAAGTATTACAAGAAACTTATCGATAAGTTTATGAGTACAAACGATACAGATAGCGCCAATGGCATGAAAACTGAGATAGGCTTCGCCCTTGAAGAGCTCGGAGAGGATGAAGCTGCGCTAGCGATGCATTTAGAAAGTTACCTTTATTGGAAAAAAAGTATCGGCATCAAAGGTAGTGCTCATACTGCTATAAATGTCGCTGGAGCCTTGATTAAACTAGGGCGCATTAAAGAAGCGGGTCAATACCTCAAAGATGCCGAGCAGTTTATCGACCCCTCGTTAGGAGCATCCTACAGCTTCATGCGCCTCTATCAAGCTCAAGTCGCTGTTGAACAGGGCCAGTTCGATACTTCACTTGCCTTTCTCGATGCAGCCAAACAAGCCTTTATACACATAAAAAACGCCCGTGGATTAGAGTTGCTGTATCAAATAGAAAGCGATATTTACGCAAACCAACAAGATTGGCAACAGGCTTTCAACGCGCTAAAAAGTTATATTGCTAACCATAAGCAGCTCGATAACACTCAGCAAACGACTCGCACCACCGAGATGCGGACTCGTTTTAATACTGAGCAGATTGAGCGAGAAAACCAGCAACTTATTGAACTGCAAAAAATAAAAGAGAATGAACTCTACATTTTAAAACAAAACAAATACTTACAGATGTTAGTGATTATTCTTGGTTGTATTATTATGGTGATTCTCTCTATCTTCACGTATAAGCAATCACAAAAGTCGAAACTCCTGTCGATACTGGCATTGACGGATCATCTCACTCAGCTACCTAATCGTCGCTATACCTATAGCAAAGGTGACGGCTACTTTAAATCCAAAGACAGTAACGAGCAGCCATTGTCATTGATCCTCTTTGATGCCGATCACTTCAAGAAGGTGAATGATCAATACGGTCATGATATTGGTGATAAAGTGCTTATCGCCTTGGCAAACATCAGTAATGGTTTAATGAGAAAACAAGATTTAGTGGGCCGCGTCGGTGGTGAAGAGTTTTTGGTTATCTTGCCCGGCACGACGGCAGAACAAGCCCTCAATATTGCACAACGCCTAGTAACAACCATTGAAAGTGGCGGTTTTGAAGATATTTATCCTAACTTTAAATTGACCATCAGTGCGGGAGTAGCGACCTACATAGCTGATAAAGACTTTAATATGCTGCTTAAACGTGCCGACAAGGCGCTTTATCAAGCAAAATCGGCTGGACGTAACTGCGCCATATTAAGCACTGAAAATGCACGCTAATCTATGCTAGTTAGCGTGACAATTTCTCTATTCATTTCAAGCTCGGCAAACCATTTATGGTAAAGCTTACCGAGCTTACCGCTTTTTTTATAAGCCGCTAGCCCTTGATGCCACTGCTCGATAGTAGCTTTAGGTGTTCCCACCGAAAACGCGAAATAGAGATCAATCTCCGCCAACTCTAATACGGGCCTAACACTATCAAAACTCATATCTACTTCATCTAATAGGGTCGCCACAGCCAAGTCCGCCTGACACCAAAAGCGCACACGATTGTGACTGAGCTGTTTCGCTGATTGTTGTGGAAAACTGGCCACCAGCATCTGCTTAATCCCCGCCTTCTTTAAAATTGATTCGCTCAACGAGTTACGATAGACGCCAACAACACCGTGTTCATCGATCTGTTTAATATTAGCGAGCTTGATATCGTCATCGGCTTTGGTATATAAAAAAATACGACTCGTTGCAATTGGGCCGACAAAGTCGAACAGGTGCCTACGTTCTGGGGTTGGAGAGGTCGCAAACAGCATGACATTGGGCTCAGATGATGCCACCGAGTAAGCTCTTGCCCACGGCAACACTTCAATCTGCCCACCTAAGCTAAATTCATCAGCAAGAGCTTGCACCAACTCCACGGCATAGCCTTTGGCAATACCGTCCTCTTGATAACTCATGGGCGCCCAATCTTCAGTCAGCAAACGTAGTTCCGTCGTCGCATTAGCGACAAAAGAACAAAGAAGCAAAAGGAGCGCTGAGAAAACACGATGTTTCAAAAAATTCCCTGACCTATAAATGCGAGTAATTTGATAATGAGTGCTTTGGCTACTTTTCACAACTTTATCCCACCACTAGACTAAAAAAACAGAGTTTGCCGATACCAAAGTGCTCAAACAATTCAAACCGTATAGGCACCTCTATTTGTCTCACGACACTAAACTGCTATCATAAATGGGTTAATTACCTTGTCTGAATACTATGTCTATACCGTCGCCAATGCACCAAATGCTCAGTCAGCAACAACTCGCTAAGCTAGCCCAACAAATTAAAACATGGGGGAAAGCCTTGGGCTTTGCACAAATTGGCATTTGCGATACCGACCTATCAACGGAAGAGGGGAAATTACAAACTTGGTTAGATAATGGCTACCATGGTGAAATGAACTACATGGCAGCCCACGGCATGATGCGCGCTCGCCCCAATGAGCTTCACCCTGGGACAACTCGGGTAATTTCTGCCCGCATGGATTACCTCCCACCTGAAGCCGGTTTTGCCACCAATTTAAGCGACCCTAACCTGGCCTACATCTCACGTTACGCAGGCGGACGTGACTACCATAAGATGATCCGTAATCGTCTAAAAAAATTGGGACAACAGATAGAAGCTGAGCTTATCGAACTGGGCTTCGCCTCCCCCAACTTTCGCCCATTTGTCGATTCAGCACCGATACTTGAGCGCCCATTGGCCGATAAAGCAGGTTTAGGATGGACGGGTAAACATAGCCTTTTACTCAATCAAGACGCTGGTAGTTGGTTTTTCTTAGGCGAGCTGCTTATCGACGTACCACTCCCCGTCGATATACCGATACAAGAAGAGTGTAATACCTGCGTCGCGTGCATAAAGTCTTGTCCAACCAATGCGATTGTCGAACCTTATGTTGTCGACGGTAGACGCTGCATCTCATACCTAACCATTGAACTTCAAGGCGCTATCCCTGATGAGTTTAGGGCCTTAATAGGCAACCGTATTTACGGCTGTGATGACTGCCAGCTCGTTTGTCCGGTTAATAGTCAAGCACCGATAACCCAAGAAAACGATTTTCATACACGCGATATCTTAAAACAGCCACAGCTCACCACACTGTTTGCATGGTCTGAAGCCGAATTTTTAAGCTATACAGAAGGCAGCGCCATTCGACGTATTGGCCATAAAAGATGGTTACGTAACATAGCTGTGGCCTTAGGTAATGCACCCCATTCGCCAGCCATCATTGACGCGCTACTCAAGCGTCGCAGCAGTGAAGAGGTCGATGAGATGGTCGTCGAACATATTGATTGGGCGTTAACCCAGCAGCAAAGCTCTTGCGCCGCGATTAGTCGTAAAACGGCGCGAGTGATCCGCGCCGTTGAAAAAGGTCTTCCTAGGGATGCATAGGAGCCGCTCACTTTTCGAGCATGTTTTGTACGAATTCAGTGGTTTTAGTCAGGGCTATCTAAGGTAAAGCCCACTTTAACCGTCACCTGCCAATGAGCAATAAGCCCTTCTTCTAAATGGCCGCGTGTTTCTACCACTTGAAACCAGCGTAAATGGTGCAAGGATTGACTGGCTGACGCGATGGCATTCTTTATCGCTTCATCTGAGCTAATGGGCGAAGAACCAACGAGTTCGATGATCTTATAGGTGTGACTCATAGCAATGACCTCTTATACCAATACTTTCATTTGAGTATAGAAAGGAAACCTAACTTTGCCCTATTTGTTCATAGCTCATAGCAAAGGATAGAGAGTCAAAAGCCAGTGCTTGGCACTGGCTTTTCCCTCTTAAATGCGGCGGCTAGAAACGGTAACTGGCCGTCAAACATACCGCACGGCCAGTGCCTGAATAGTAACCACCGTAATAGACCGCACTTGCGTATTGCTCATCAAACAGATTATCTACCCGCAGGCTAGCCAACCATGCATCACGGGTATAATTAAGTGCTAGGTTAGCTAACAGATATGACTCAACTTTTGGATTGTAGTTTCCGTTATCACCACCTTCATAGCGCGAGCCAGTATACAGACCTTCGGCAAATAACTGCCAATGCTGAACAAAATCAACGCTCAGGTAACCGCGCCCTGTATGCTCTGCAACCCAAGGTAACACCTTACCGTCATTAGCGCCTTCGGTGTACTTAGCATCGATGTAGTGATACTCAAGGCCGACCTGTGTTGAGGTGGTGATCTGCCAGTCCCAATCGGCACTCGCCCCATAACGACGAGATGCATCGGCATTCATGTTAGCTCCACCTTCTGGTGACCACACATAGACAATCTCATCTTCAAGATCTAAGCGATAGGCACTAATGCGCAATGTCTGGCGACTCAGCGTCCAATCCCATCCCGCTTCATAGGAGCGACCTGTCTGTGGATTAAGTCCTTTAACCTCAGGTAAGGTATAAGCTTGTTCATCCACTTTGGCAAAGCGGAAATTATCATCCGCCCGCAGATAGAACCGCTGTGACTTGCTCGGACGATAGTTGATGCCTAACTCAAAGGCACTAGCACTGTTATCGAGTTTATCGCCTTCGGGATAAAGCACTACATCAGTGAGATCATCTTGCACATCACTATAACGCCCACCCACCACATAACTCAGGCTTTGCGTCAGTGGCACATCAGCCTGTACATAAGCACTGAGCAAACGCTGGGTGTTATTGCGCGTGATATAAGCAAGATCATAATCCGCTTTACCCTGGCTAAAATCAGCCCCTGCAACAAGGTTGATGTCACCATTTTCCGTGGAAAACGTTGCCACTGCCTTAGGGTTAAATTCTAATAATGATCGTGTTATCTTGCCCTCATTGCCCCAGCTAATAGAGTTCACATCGGTATCAGCGTAATTAAGATCCGCTGACAGTAACCATTGGCGATTAAGCTGATGTTGGTACCCCGCTCTTACGGCGCTGGTCATCTCATGTTGAATGTCATCAGGATAAAATAAGTTAGCTTGGCGCGGGTTATCGTCAAACTGCTCTTTGGTTAAGGCACCCGCTAACTCACGCTCATTATCATAATAGCTCGTCTCAACGAAGAAACGATCGCCACCATCTTGATACTGCAGGCGCCCTAAAATGGATGCGGTTTGATTGGCATTATGATCGCGGTAGTTGTCACCTTGGTTATAACTGGCTGCTGCATACAGTCGCCATTTGTCATTGATAGCGACAGAAACATCACCCTGACCTTCATAGGTGTCAAAACTCCCGGCAGACACTTGCACACTGCCACCTGTGCTATTAGGCGCCTTAGTGATAATATTAATCACGCCACCGACAGCCTGATCGCCATACAATACACCGGCACTGCCCGACAAAATCTCAACGCGTTCAATTTGATTAAGTGGAATCGAATTAATGCTAGGCGCCGCAATATCGATATTGTTCAGTCGGCGACCATCAATCAAAATCAAGGTGTTATTTGCCGCTTGATCGGCGCTAAAGCCCCGCATAGCAAACACAGCACCAGAGTTTGAATCAGAGAACTGAATCCCGCTTTGACCGCGCAATACATCTGTTAACGTCGTGGCACCACTCATCTCAATCGCAGCAGCATCAATAACATTAACATTGGCAGCAATATTCAGTGGGGTTGATTCATTTCGACCGATAACCGTGATGGTTTCATCAATCTCAATCGCATTGTGGAGGGTTTGTTCAGCCGCATGAAGTGGGGCTGATACCGATAAGATTGCACCGAGTAATACGGCGATTTTTGTAGGTTGTGTACCCATTTACCTTTAACTCCTAAAAGGAAAACGGGGCAAAAGGTCACGACAACATTAAGGCTATCAAAGCCTTGCACTGTCGCATTTCGAGATCTGCCCGCCGAAATCTCAAAATCATCTAATGGGCCGGTCTCCGGACTGAGGATAGGCATAGCGGCAAGAGCCTTATGCGACAAGATTGGATTTTTTTAACGCTTAAACTCAAGCGCACCCAACTTTCACCTTTCACCGTTGCGGGGGCAGTGCCAGATTTTCACAGGCTTCCCGATTATCCCAAATTAGGTCATTAACACCTAAGGGCACCACAAAAGATTGACTAGAATTTGTTGAACCTTACATCAGGGTTATTCAAGTTATTCAAACTTACATTAACATCAGCGCAAAGAACGCGGGCATTATAGACGTCTACACGTATAAATGTCTAACACCAATATACGGAGCAATAGATAGTTGCGAATATCAGTCAGCTCAATCTATAACACACAGGCTAACGTAGGGTCTTGATATCCGATACCATTTTTACTGGCGGCTCAATTGACAATGACAACTGGGTGGTCGGCGACAGTAACGCTTCACCGCGGGCCGACTGATGCAGTAAAAACAGGTCTTCACTGCCTGATATCACGGTATAGTGACCAATTTCACCCATACCGACTCCTTGACCACTCTTGCCTTTGTGGGTATGCGGCATTTTAGAGCAGGTCAGCATGGCGCTAAAACTCTCTTTGCCCTCAATTTGCGTCGCACCGAGCTTGTTGTACTGCATCTCCCCTTCGCAAACTTGTTGATAGTTGGCGGCGAAAGTATCTAAAAACTCTTCAGGTTCAATTCCATCAGCCATTCCCTTAAAGCCTTGAATGCAATAGAGCGATGACCAACTGGTTAGCATTTCTTGCTGAGGGACAAACTCGGCAGAAAACATGTTGCCACTCTGCTCGCTGTAGGCCAGCCGCCAATCAGTTGGAAAGTGCAAACCAAGTTGTTGCTTAAAGATAGTCAGTTGGTGAGCCGTTGAGGAGGCCGGTAGCGGTTCTGATGCATTGCTCATATTCGTCGTACATAATAAGGCACAACCCATACATGCTATGAATCCATGATATCGAAAAAAGTCCATTTCTACATATCCTTATGATGCGTTTGGTGACAACGACAAAACCGACTAAATCACTTTATTTAATTTGGTTGAAACCTGCTACTTCAACCAATCTGCAGCAGATAATACTACAAAGTCGGCGCTGAACATTTATCTATTTTTAAAAAATAATGTTCCAAACAGGTTGCATTATTAAATTACAAATGTAATCTTAAAGTTAAATTACAATTGTAATCATTAGATGGACAGCGGAATGAAAGAGATAAGTAATGCTGAACTTGCGGTGCTAAACGTTCTTTGGAAAACCTCGCCTATTGGGGCAACTGAGGTTATCGCTGAACTTGCTCATCGTCAGCAAATGCACGAGAAAACGGTCAAAACCTTACTTAACCGTCTTGTAAAGAAATCCGCCATTGGCTTTGAAAAACAAGGGCGTGCCTACCTTTACTATCCGCTTATTGCCCAAAGTGACTACCAACTTAAAGAGAGCCAGTCGTTTATCGAGCGCGTTTTTGCTGGCAAGGTGGCACCACTTGTTGCCGGATTTGCCAAAGAAAACAAGCTTAGTGCAGAAGATATTGCCGAGCTCAAGGCCCTAATCGACAATTGGGAAGAGGAGAAGTAGTCATGCTTAGTTATCTGCTAGAACTCGCGCTCCTTCCTAGCCTGCTTTGTGCCATTTTTTTACTTTCACACTCGGTGCTTCTCAACCGCATTGGTGCCCATAATACTTATGCAATGTGGATAGGGATCCCGCTACTCTTACTTGGCTCAGTGCTAGGCAAGCATATCCCACCATTGATCAGTGCAGAGCCCCTTGCGGTACTGCAACACTACAAGGTGATAGCAAGCGATGCTATCGGCCAAACCTCGACTCTACTCTCAAGCGAAATACTTGTAACGATATGGGGCTTAGGCTCAGCGGCATTAATATCACTGTTATTTTCTCAAGCGACTAGCCTAAGGCGTCTAGTGGCCAATAGCCATATCATCGCGTTACCAGACGTTGAGGCCAGCATCCGAGTTAAAACCCATATCGATATCCACTCACCTATGTTGGTGGGTCTAATTAATCCCGTTATTTTAGTACCACACAGTTTTAAACAGTTGCAGCCCGCTCAACAGCAAGCGATCGTCGATCATGAGCAGTTTCATCATCGCCGTTATGACATCTTAGCCAATCTGTTTGCTTACCTGCTGGTCACTTTGTTTTGGTTTAATCCGCTTAGCTGGCTAGCTTACCGACGCTTTCGCGATGACCAAGAACTGGCCTGTGATGCCCAAGTCACCCAAACCATGACAACCCCCGAAAAAATTGCTTATAGCCAAACGCTATTAGCTTACTCTCAGCAAGCTCAAATGGGCATGCTACACACACACTATGGAAATAAAACCACCCTCAAGGAGCGGATCATGCAAATGAAAAAGCAACATGGAAAAAGCACATTAGCCATACTCGGACTCACTATGGCGCTGGGTCTCTCAGGCGCACTCATTAACCAAACTGCCAACGCGGGTGATAAACACACGCTTGCACAGCAAAAAGATGGCGTTCATCCAGTAATGCGTATCGAACCCCGTTATCCAATTAAAGCAGCTCAAGATGGGGTTGAGGGCTATGTTCAGCTGCAATTTGATATCAGCAAAAAGGGAAAGGTGAGCAAGGTCTCTGTCATTAAGTCCTCACCCACAGGTGTGTTTGATGCAGAAGCCATAAAGGCGTTAGAACAGTGGACCTACAAACCATCGGCGAAAGGCATGCAAGACGCACAAGTGCAGCTAGATTTTATGCTAGCGCCACCCAAAGCAGAGATAGAGCGCGTAATGGTTACCGCAGAAAAATAGTAAACTAGAATAGTTTGCACCATATTGAAAAGGGGCCGCGATGCTCTTTTTCTGTTACTCGCATACCACGAGCTTCCCTTGCCAGCGCCACTTCCCTACAAGCTGCAACGCCCCGCAGAACGCTTGTCTCATCTGTGAAAAGATTCTCTTAATGTTTACTGCGTAAGAACCTATAATAAACAACCAGTAAGCAACACTGTTGCAACAGGCTGTGTCACATTAAGCCGCTTCATCAAATTTCAAACGGAATGACCTGTGTTTAAAAAATTGCTCAAGATGCAAAGCTCCACACAAATGATAGTCGCCATGTTCATCGGATTTGGGGTCGGGATATTTTTCGGTGAGTCCGTCGGTTGGCTAAGTGGCATTGGGACCAGCGTCATCCTGTTGATGCAGATGACCGTACTCCCCTATATTTTTGTCTCTTTGGTCGGTGGTATAGGCAAACTCAAACGCAGCACAGCTAGTCTTATTTTCAGCCGTGCCGGCGTTATCATGTTACTGCTGTGGCTACTTGCTTTAGTGCTGGTCGCCTTGATGCCACTGTCGTTTCCCTTTGTTGAAACCGCCTCATTTTTTAGTACCAGTATTATCGAACCTACCGCGCCAATTGATTACTTTAAGCTCTACATCCCCTCTAACCCATTCGAGTCGATGGCGTCTGGCTATGTGCCTGCCATGGTGGTGTTTAGTATTGCGATGGGGCTTGCCTTGATTGGTATGGAGGGGGAAAACAAACACCATATTGTCACTGTCATGCACACCTTTGGCGAGATTTTTTCCAAAATAACTCAAGCATTGGTCAAGGTACTGCCTATCGGTATCTTTGCGATGTCAGCCTCTGCGGCAGGCACCATGGGTGTCGATGAATTTGCCAGTATGCAGGTCTACCTCATCAGCTATTTTGCCCTATGTTTGTTACTGGCATTCTGGATTCTGCCTTGGATTATAGCCTCCTTCACGCCCGTGACGTTTGCCCAAGCACTCCGTATTTCAAAATCAAGTGTGGTCACCGCCTTTGCCACAGGCAACATTTTTATCGTGATCCCAGTAATCGTTGAAGAGTGTAAGCAGATAATGCGCGAACATGACAGCCTCAGCGATGACGCCGAAACTCTAATCGAAATTTTGGTCCCTATCGCGTTTACGTTCCCTAATATTGGCAAACTCACGGTGATCTTATTTGTGTTATTTGCTGGATGGTTTAATGGCACCCCCGTTGAGCTAAGCGCAATTCCCTCGCTGTCGGTCAGTGGTTTGCTGTCGTTATTTGGCAGTGTATATGTTGCAATTCCCTTTATGCTCGACCTAGTTCACCTCCCCCAAGACCTGTTCCAACTGTTTGTGATGTCAGGTTTTATCACAGGAAAGTTCAACTCTATTGCCGCCGTAATGAACCTGTTTGCCCTGACTCTGCTAACCGTGGCTTTATTTGAAAAACGCCTTAGCTTACGGCCACCTCAATTGATAAAAATGAGCCTTGGTGTGGCAGGTAGCGTTCTACTAACCATAGTCATCTGCCGTATTGGTATGGGATTATTTATCCATAGCCCTGAGATCACCAGCGGCGTTATTGCTAATATGCAAGTCGCAGACAAAGTGCCAACTCTAGTCAAAAAGCAGTTCCCTGTTGTCGGACAAACCCCTAGCAGCCCTATAGCAACGATTAAGATGATCCGCGAACGTGGCGTGCTTAAGGTCGGTTACATCCCAAGCAATGTGCCTTTTAGTTACTACAATAACGCTGGTCAACTCGTGGGGTTTGACAGTGCAATGGCCAGTAAGCTAGTAGAAGATTTAGGGGTCAAAGTGGAGTTTATTCCCTTCGATAAAGATCAATTATCTGCGGCGCTAAAAGCGGGCTTCTTTGATGTAGCAATGTCGGGGCTTGCCATGGACATAGCACAAATGGATAAGCTTTCTTATACCGAGCCAGTGCTCAAACTCAACCTAGCCATCGCCACCAAGGATCATAACGTCACCAGTTTTAAGAGTGCCCAGTCAATTATGGAGATGCAAAACACCACCATCGCCTATGTTGAGCACAGCGATATCATTAAGGAAGCAAAGGCTTTTTATCCCAATCTCAAGTTTGTCCAAATCGATGGCTATAAAAACTTCTTTAGGCAAAAAGGTGATAAATATGATGCGGTTGTGATCAGCGCAGAAGCGGGATCGGCCTGGAGTTTGTTCTTTCCCGGCTATGGCATCGCTATCTTAGAAAACAAAGTGCAATACCCCGTTGCCTATGCTGTGGCTCAAGATAATCAATCGCTACTTAATTACATCAATAACTGGCAAAAACTGCGCAAAGTCGATGGGCACCAAGACCGACTGTATGACTATTGGATGCTAGGAAAAGGCGCTAGCGAGGTCAAACCTCGCTGGTCTATCATTCGCGATGTACTGCATTGGGTTGAGTAAAGCCGTAACACGATTTAGTGTTATTGAGCGTCTTTCAATAACACTGAACTAACGATTCAACGCGGCGCCTAGCGGAGCAAAATAGTCAATTAAACGGCTAAAAATCTCAACACGATGCCCCTCACTCGGATAACCGCCAGCATGGGCCAACTTGGAGTCCAAGGTTTCATTAACCAAATAGGGGTTGCTTATATCGCTGTAAGACTCAATACAGGCCTCAAATGCACGTGCCATTAGCTCAGTAGGTTTAGAGAAGTATTGCCGTCCAAAGTGTCTGTCTAATGCAACGGCACGCGTCACAAACTCATGGCAATCCTCACCATCCGCGCTCAACAATGTTGTTGCAAATACCTGTGACAAACGCCTGTTTAACGGATGCTCAATAAGTTGACTGTCGCTTAACCAAGCACTGCTGGCAAACGCCGCGCCCCCTGGTTTAATATGAAAAGCTTTCGGGGCAATGTAATGGTCAAACGCATGCCAAAACTCATGCGCAAGCGCGCCCGCTCCCGCATTTTTCGCAAGTGCCAACTCCCGATGTGCGGGGATATAGTGGGCTTGTACCCCCTGCTGTCCCCCAGTGCCAAAGGCCAAATTTAAGGTTTGTCTCAACCCTAGAGCATGAGGGGGGCACTGTAAAATACAGGCAAGATCGGCCAGAGCATCGAAAATTAGATTGGCAGCTTTGTGTTTTTCCACCTCTTCGACCCAACCGCCAATGCGAATTTGATTGATGCCAAAAGTATGTTTGATATCGGCAAAGCTGACCTGTTCACCAAGGCGGTAGTCTGGTCCACTGCGTTTATAGTCTCGTCGTTTTAACACGTCACGCCCACCTCCTTATCCATACTCATCTGGGTAGCAAACACTTTGCGCAGCTAGCCCTTTATTAAACTTGTGGCATCAGTCGTTGTCACCGTTTTACGCATTATCCATGATTTTACCTTTTCGGTTCAATTGTCGTTCAGCTTTGCTGACGTATACTTGTCAGCAATTCGAAGCATAGATGGGAGCAACACAATGAGACTTTTTACCTTATGGACCGTTATCGTCATGATGAGCACCCTAGTTGTCGCGTTATCGGGAACCATTCATTGGCCGATGCTAGCCACTATTTTTGCAGCCATGAGTTTAGGGTTTTTAATCATGGTAAATATTGGCAAAATAGCCGATCAGCATTTTGTCGATTTTTGCTCTCCCCATTAATCGCCCCTAGCCCACAGAGCTCAACGAATCACAAGTATAAAAAAGCCGTCAAAAAGACGGCTTTTTATCATTTAATCGTTATCAATCACCCGTGTTTAGTTAGCGATTTTCAGCTCGGCTCTCTCATCAACAAGGTTCATATCAAAATCAAACTCATCGACACGAATCGCACGTTCACGCTTAAGGTTGTAGTCCAACAACTGCTTGTGCTCACCATTAGAGATAACCTTAGCTGCAAATGCATTATCAAGGGTTAGTGCGAACTTCACACCCGCCTTAAACTCGCGTGCTTTAAGGCCTTTCTTCACTTTTGCGAGTAATGGCAAACAAGCGATTTTAGCCAAATACGCTTGCTCATTAATATAGTTACCATCACCCGCTACCGGCTTAACTAAATGGGTTAACTGACGTTTAAACTCTGTATTGAGCTGCGCTTGGTGGGCAAGCTCTCTAACCAGATCATCATTCACCTTCTTCATCTTAGGTGAATAAGTCACAGTGATCAGTTTCATAAACTGACGAGTCGGTGCCGACGGGAAGTTGTCGAGAAAATCCAGCAAGGCTTTTTCTGCATTACACAAAGCCCAGCGGGTTGCATAGTGGAAATAAGGCGTCGCTTGGCTACGCTGCTCGGCAGAGACTTTTTGCTCATAGTAGCGAATCGATGCCATTGCGGCATACAGGTAACTCATCACGTCACCCAAACGGGCAGATAACATCTCTGCCTGCTTGAGCTTGCCACCCAAAACTAATAAAGAGAAATCAGCATAAACGGCCAGTTTAGAGGCTAGCTTATGCACTGACTTTTCGTAATCAACCACTTCTGATAGGGTCGACTTAGCGCCCGCAGTAAAAGGTAACAAGCCTAAACGGAAAGCACGCAAGCTGTTGCCAACGCTGTAACCCACGGTTTGTCTAAAGATACGATTAAAGGTCTTATCCGCATCTTTCTCATCGCTATGAATCGACTCCACCATATTTTGCAGGTACGGATGGCAACGCATCACACCTTGACCAAAAATCATTAAGTTACGGGTCAGAATGTTAGCCCCTTCAACCGTAATCGCAATAGGCTGTGCCACATAGCCAGAGGCTAAGGTGTTTTGTGGACCACGCTGAATCGCCTTGCCCGCTTGAATATCCATCGCAGAATTGAGTACATCACGTCCAATTTCTGTCATGTGATACTTGGCGATAGCCGTAACAACAGAAGGCTTTAATCCTAGGCCTAGCCCTTCGGTCGTTAACACGCGCATCGCTTCTTGCAGGTAGGTTTTACCCGCAATATCGGCTAACTTTTCTTGAATACCTTCAAATTTACCAATCGATAAACCAAACTGCTCACGCACGGCAGCATATTCAGCAGATGACTTAAAAGAGGCTTGGCTTACAGATACGCCTAACGCGGGCAGTGAGATACCGCGGCCCGCACCTAGACACGCAACCAACATCTGCCAACCGCGACCAATGTTTTTCTGACCACCAATGATAAAGTCCATCGGAATAAACACGTTTTCACCACGAGTCGTTCCGTTATAGAAACGGCATCCCATTGGATCATGGCGATTACCCAGTTGCACACCTGAATGAGCCTTAGGGATCAATGCACAGGTAATACCTAACTGCTCTTTACCGCCTAGCAAGCCTTGTGGGTCTTCTACTTTAAACGCTAAGCCCAATACCGACGCGATAGGCGCAAGCGTAATATAGCGCTTGTCCCATGTGACAGATAAACCAAGCACTTGTTCACCTTGGTACTCTCCCATGGTCACAGTGCCGATATCTGGAATACCGCCCGCATCTGAACCCGCTTCAGGGCTAGTTAGTGCAAAGCAAGGGATCTCTAAACCGTTAGCCAGACGTGGCAGCCAGAAGTCACGCTGCTCATCAGTACCGTAATGCATTAACAGTTCGCCAGGGCCTAATGAGTTAGGCACCATCACAGTCACGGCCACAGCAGAACTTTTAGCAGCAATCGTGGCAACAATCGTTGAATTAGCATACGGGCTAAATTCTAGGCCGCCGTATGATTTAGGGATAATCAACGAAAAGAATTTATTCTCTTTTAAGAAAGTCAGAATATTCTCTGGCAGGTGCAGCGCATTTTGCAGCTCAAAATCATCAACCATTTCAATCAAGGTTTGTACAGGACCATCAAGGAAGGCTTGCTCTTCTGCAGATAAGGTCGCCCCCGGCACTGCACGCAATGCATCAAAGTCAGGAATACCTTGGTAAATGGAACCTTCTAGCCAAACATCACCGGCATCGAGTGCTTCTTGTTCTGTGGTAGAAATACTCGGTAGTACTTTTTTAAATGTTGTTCTAATACTCATCTTTCAGACTCATCCGACCAGGAAACTTATGTGCATTACGTCACAAAAAATGAATTAGATCAAACATTCTAAGCATAAAAAAACGCGTTATTTTACAGTTACAAACCAATTTCAAAATTATCTATATGCTTTTCATAAAGTTACACGTGTACGCTCAAATAAAAAATTTAAACAAGCGTTTCATATTATTGTTTGAAAAAAGGCGTTATCTCATTTTTCTAGCGAAGAAATGTGGCCTGCAAAATGACAAATATTGAGTATTGGCACTATTTCATTATTGGAAAAATGCGTTTCTATATTTGCTAAATTAGCACTACTTATTATGTGGATATACGCTTAAATTATCAGCACGAATATACCCTGCAAAATGGGATGATTTCTCCCTTATGAGTGGGCACCAAGACCCAAAGGACCCGATCATAAGATCCCATGCAGCTAGCTAATAAGAGAACGCTACATGAAGATTGCATTGTTCATCCCTTGCCTAGTTAATCAAATGATGCCTCACGTCGGCATCGCTACTGTTGAGCTACTCGAAAAGCTTGGTCACCAAGTCATTTTGCCAAAAGGACAAACTTGCTGTGGTCAGCCAATGACTAACTCAGGTTGTTTTGATGAAGCTAAAAAAACTACTCTGAAACTACTCAACGCATTTAAAGGTGTTGAGTGTGATGCCATCGTCTGTCCAGCGGCCTCATGCCTAGTTGCTGCCAAAGAAAATTTCCATGAGTTTGATGCAAGCCCTGAAGCTCAGGCGGTTATCGATAAGCTGTATGAACTGACCGAATTTCTCCATGATGTGGCGCCAATTGCTGCATTCAACAAACCGTTTAATCACAAAATCAGCCTACAACTAAGCTGCCATGGCATTCGTATGCTCGACCTAGCCACACCGAGCGAGCAGATGGGACCGCGTACCAACAAAGTGGAAGCCGTACTTAAAGCTATCCCGAGTATTGAAATCGTCTACCCAGGTCGTTACGACGAGTGCTGTGGATTCGGTGGCACCTTTGCCGTCGATGAAGGTGCGGTGTCAGCCAAAATGGGCAAAGACAAGGCTCAAGCACATGCGGAAACCGGCGCAAAATATGCGGTGGGCTTTGATCCCTCATGCTTGCTTCACTTAGACGGCATGATGAGACGCCAGAAGCTGCCGATCGAAACCTTACACATTGCCCAAGTCATCAACGCTGCACTCTAGGAGAAACATATGTCTACGAATCATTCATCAGCCATAGGCTCAGCAGTGCATGCAAAAAAAGCAGAAATATTTTGCCGCGACGAAGCACGCGTAGATTGGCATTCCAAAGCACTTTGGATGCTACGTGAAAAGCGTGATCGCGCCGCAGCGAGCCTACCAGAATGGGAACAACTGCGTCAGTTAGGTTCAGAGCTAAAACTGCATACCCTGACTAATTTAGGCCACTATCTAGAAGAGTTTGAAAAGAACTGCCTCGACAATGGCATTTTGGTGCATTGGGCTAAAGATGGCGTTGAGCATAACCAGATCGTCCACAAAATCTTAGCGGCTAAACAAGTGAAAAAGCTGGTTAAGTCAAAATCGATGTTGACCGAAGAGTGTCACCTCAACCCATACCTTGAGAGCCAAGGTATTGAGGTGATCGATACCGATTTAGGCGAACGCATTATCCAGCTCGCTGGCATGCCGCCATCGCACATTGTAGTGCCCGCTATCCACATGAAGAAAGAGGAAGTGGGCGACCTATTCCATGAGCAACTCGGCACAGAAAAAGGCGCGTCCGATCCGCTCTACCTGACCCGCGCCGCCCGCGCTCACCTGCGCGAGCAGTTCCTCTCTGCAGATGCTGCTATGACAGGTGTGAATATGGCCATTGCCAACAAAGGCGCAGTGGTGGTGTGTACCAACGAAGGTAATGCAGATATGGGGGCTAACTTACCTAAACTGCAACTGCACTCCATGGGGATAGACAAAATTGTCCCTGACTTAGACAGTGCCGCGGTATTATTGAGAACCTTAGCACGTAACGCTACTGGCCAGCCAATCACCACCTATAGCTCGTTCTATCGTGGTCCTCAGACCGATGGTGAAATGCACATTATCATCGTTGATAATGGTCGTACCGAGATGCTGCAAGACAAGATTTTAGCCGAATCACTCAAGTGTATCCGCTGCGGTGGGTGTCTCAATACCTGCCCAGTCTATCGACGTTCGGGTGGTTACAGCTACAACTACACCATCCCAGGCCCTATCGGTATTGCTGTCGGTGCACAAAATGATGACACCAATTCAATTCCATGGGCCTGTACACTCTGCGGCAGCTGTTCATACGTTTGCCCAACTAAAGTCCCGCTGGATAAGATCATCCATCACCACCGTCGTCTCAAGGCACAAGCCGGTAAACTGCCGTATGGCAAACGCAGTTACATGCCACTTGTGGGTAACTTCATGGCCAGCGAAACCATGCTCAACTGCTCCATGAGTGTCGCGCGCACAGCACTAAGAGTATTACCAGGTTCGATACTTAAGCCTTTCTCTGGAGCGTGGGGCAAATACCGCGAGTTACCAGTAGCCCCCAGCTCCAGTTTCGAAACTTGGTTCAACAAAAATAGAGGTAAATAAGATGTCGAGTAAACAATCTATCTTAAACGCGCTTAAAAAAGTGGCTGTTGAACCCCAGGCGCTTCCCACATTTGATGTTGCTCCGCGCATTGATGATGTCATTGCTCAGTTTGAAACTAATCTAAATACGGTTGCTGGCACATTGCACAAAACCGGAGGCGTCGAGGCTCTGCAAGCCCATATTGATGAGTTAACTGCTCAGGGCAAACAAGTGATCTCGACAACCGATGGCATAAAGGGTAATCGTGCAGTCCCCGGTACTGCTCATCAACTGCGCGATATCGATTACGCAGTCATTCCTGGTGATTTAGCCGTAGCTGAAAATGGCGCGATATGGGTTAACAATAAAAATTTGGGCCATCGGGTCACGCCTTTTATCTGTGAGAACCTATTTTTAGTGATTAAGGCTGACACTGTGGTAGCTAACCTCCATGAGGCAATTAATCAAATCGGTTTGGAACAAGGGGAGTTTGGTGTATTCATCGCAGGCCCTTCAAAAACCGCCGACATTGAGCAGGCCCTAGTCGTGGGTGCTCATGGTGCTTGTAGCTTAAACGTTTACTTAATCTAGTCCGGTCAAATTCAACCCTTTTAGCAGCCTCTATCTGCCTGATGCCACCGTCTATGCGGTGGCTTTTTTTTGCTAGTCGTCCAATAAACCCGATGCGTATTCACACATAAAATCAATAAACAGTTTCACCTTCAAGGGTTGTTGACTGCGTTGATGGTAGAGCAGAGAGATCCTGCGTTGCTCTCCGTGCCATTGAGGCAAAACTTTGACCAGTTGGCCTGTAGCTAGTTGTGGCCGAGCAAACAGTTCTGGCCCATACAAAATACCGCCATCATCCACTGTCGCCTTAATCGCGCCATACAGATCGCCCAGTGTCAGCTTAGCTGGCCCCTCGTAATAGAAACTCTCGCCGCTAGTATGCTTCATTGACCAATTAAACAGTGGCCAAACCTTAATCAGCGCGTGCTGATTAAGCTGATCTGGGTGAGACAAATCGCCCGCTGCGCCTAAATAGCCAGGCGATGCAAACAGGCCATAATGGAGTACACCCAGTGATTTTGACACCCAAGATGAGTCGGGTTGAGCGCCGCCAACAATTGCGACATCGACACCTTCGTCAATCAGATCTATGGTGCTATTGTTTTGCGTTATATGTATTTGAATGTCTGGGTATTTCTTAGAGAAAGCGTTAATCACCTCCATGAAAATCATCGAAATAATGGACACGGGAGCCGCAATTCTTAACGTTCCCTCAGGCTTTTCAATGCGCGTATCACAGCAGCTATCAAAATGCGCCACCGCATCCTGATAACGACCAAACAACTCACTGCCTTCCTCGGTTAGCCGCAGCTTCCGCGTACTACGCATGATGAGCTGGGTATCTAAAATCCCCTCAAGCTTAGTCAATTTGCGACTCACGGTTGCAATAGGGATCCCTAGCTCTTTAGCAACTTGAGAAAAACCACCAGTATTTACAAGATGAACAAACAGATGGATAAGCTCCAGTTCAGTGCCTAGACCACGCGCCATTTAAGCTAACCCCATACCAGTGATAAAAAAGAGAGTGAAATTATAGCAAAGCCGTCCGTCTCAAACAGGTCCACCTCACCATTAAGCCTGCGCTCAATCAATAAATCGCTAATTAACTTATGTAGTCCATAGACAAGGCTAACTTTTCACTATCGGCATAACAGGCCCAGCGACCATTATTGCCAGTAACGACACAGTCTCCCCAACAGTTATTAGCAATGGTAATAATCACAACCAACCTTACCCCCTTAATTTAGCAATGGTTAACGCGCGAGTTTTTTAGCTAAAACTGGACATGGTTAAATTTACATCGCAATATAAATGTGACGCAGATCACATCAGATTATAAGAAAGGAAGAAGGCAAATAATGAATAAAATAATCCCTACGGCGACCCTACTACTCTCATCAATACTTTCCAGTGCAGCTTACGCCCACTTCACCACCGTCGAATGTAACGACTGCTCTGTGGCAGCCGCGCATCAGCAAGCAACTCAAACCATCGTTGAGCAAGATAAAGATGTTATCTATGTTGTTGACTTTGTGAACAATAGCGTTAATAAGTTCCAGCAAAATGGCGATACAGTCATGGCAACAGCCATGACACTGTCAGAAAAGATTCGCATCAATAATCACTATGAACATAAACGCGCATATCTGCGGTCAGCCAACTAAAAGAGAAGGGTCTTCGCGATGAAGACCCTTTGCGATTAAACATAGCTTGTTGCCTGCTCAGCTGAACACAAAGTAATAGAGGTAGCCCGCACCGATAGCCATACCTAGTATTACCGTTAAAAAGGCCACTATCATCTGGTGCTTAAATATCGATTTCAATAAGATCACTTCGGTTAGGCTCGCGCCAGCACTGCCAATAATCAAGGCCATCACAGCACCTAAGCCCATCCCTTTGGCTGCAAGTGCAGCGCTTAATGGAATGACAGCTTCAGCTCGAATATAAAGAGGAATACCTATGACTGCAGCAATTGGGACAGCAAAAGGATTACTATCACTCGCCACTCGGGCAATAAATTCCGTTGGCATAAAGCCATAGATTATTGAACCTAGCGCGATGCCCACCAGTAAATAAGGCAACACCTTTTTAAAGTCTTGCCAAGTTGATAACCAAATTTTCATCCATTTATTCGGTTTGGCTTTCCTGCCACCACACTGGCTGCCACATCTTGATGACTGAGTTGTCATATAAGCGTCAGCTTTTACATAACGCTCAAAACCGAACTTATCCAGCAAATATCCGGCCAACACAGACACCCCCATCGCAACAGCAAAGTAAAACAGCGTCACTTTTAGACCAAAGGTTACCGCAAAAAGCCCGATAATAACCGGATTAAGTAGCGGGCTGGCAAACAGAAATACCATCATAGTGCCAAAACCCGCTTTTGCTCTAAGCAAGCCTTTTAAGAAGGGGATCGTCGAGCAGGAACAAAATGGCGTTATCGCCCCTAAGAACCCCGCAATCAAGTAGCCACGCCCCTTTTTCGAGCTTAGTATCTGCTCTATTTTGCTCGGTGGAATATAATACTGCAACACGCCTACCAGATAGCTAATGGCCAAAAATAACAACGTGAGCTCCACAGCTAAAAATAGGAACATGTTTAACGTGTCCTGTAACATCTCGGCAGTTATGTCCATCTTTCACCCTTAAAACTATATTTCCAGAATATTCGAAATATAAATCTAGCAACTATTCATGTCAACATATTTCTGTTATTCTCGAAATATAGAAATTAAGCACTAAAATGCAAAGGCAGTCATGGAACTTGAATTCGCAGCAAAAGCATTAAAAGAACTGGGCCACCCAACACGCTTGATGATATTTAAGCATTTAGTTAAACATCGCTATCAAGGATTACCTGTTGGAGAGATACAAGAAGCGTTATCCATTCCTGGCTCAACCCTGTCACACCATATCTCCAGCCTTGTCGCTGCGGGCTTAGTCACGCAGCGGCGCGATGGACGAACGCTCTTTTGCGTGCCGCAATTTGAAACACTTCAAGGTGTGATCGATTTTCTTCAAGATGAGTGCTGTACCCAATAGCCAAATGTTCTCTTTCTGCCCTATCAACTAAAATCCGATTGGGCGAGAGCCAAGTGGCACAGTATAATGACCGCATTAAGGTCCAACATATTAGCCAAGAGGCATTATCAGATGGCAAGAACCGCAGCAGCGCTTCATATCCTCGTCAAGCATAAAGAGCAGGCAGAAGAGATCATTAAGCAACTTAATAAAGGGGCTAAATTCGACCTACTTGCTAAGAAACATTCGACCTGCCCGTCAGGCAAGAAAGGTGGTAGCTTAGGCGAGTTCAAAAAAGGGCAAATGGTACCGCCCTTCGATAAGGTCTGTTTTAGTGGTGAGCTAATCACGCCGCATCTGGTTAAAACCAAGTTCGGCTGGCACGTGGTTAAAGTGTTGTACCGAACATAAATCAACCAGCCCAATTGCTGACAATGGTTACGTGACGTGAATGGATTCACAAATGCCACGATGACATGGACGTCAAAGAGCGGCCATGCCATCAACGCCCGCAGCCGCATCTGTACCGAGTTATCACGCTCTTCGATTTGGCCTTTCGGGATAAATCGGCCAATTAAAAGTTAAATCGTTTGTGGACAAAAATAAGCTGGCCTTCGAATGAAGGTGTTGGCATTTTTTTGTGGTTTAACATTTGGCAGTCTTGGAATTGGGATTTGTGTTTAAAGTCGAATCTTCATTGTAGTTAAAAGCCTGCGGCTCGCTTAAGTGCAGATACTGCTTCGGGACGCTATACGTCATCCCTGACCGCTTAACGAAAACATCCATGTTTTCGATACCCTCAGCCGCATCTACACAGGGTTATTTTATCTCTCCGATTTAGCCTTTCGGGTATCAATCTAACAAT
>NZ_JAEC01000029.1 GCF_000518705.1 Shewanella colwelliana ATCC 39565 | reverse complement strand
CTTGCACACAAGCTCACCGCAGGTGATTGATTGCTATGAAGGTACGATCTTCAAGCTCACTTAACCAATTCCCACCCAGCCAAACGCTACTTAAGCTAAATGAAAAAATGCCAGACCTTCATTCCAAGGCCAACCCACTTTGGGGCAAAATCAAGTCAGTTTTTTATTCCCCCTTCCGACATCCGCCAAATCGAAGAGACGTTGAGATACCGAGTGTAGATACGCCGGTGAGCTTCCGAAACAGGGATGCTTCGGCAGAGCCTAAAGGGACTTATTCACGGCGTCTCACAGGCGTATCTGCACATCCCTCGCCGGGCAGGCGTTAGATGGCGATAAAGGTACGACCTTCAAACACACTTACCAAGAAACACGCCGCTAAACGCCAATCAAGCAAAGTCAAAAACCTAATTCGGTCTAATTGCGGATAAAATCCAGAAGGTGGGCTGCCGCGCAAATGCTATGAATAATGATAAAGCCGATAAAACCATGGGCGGCACTATGGTGATAACTGCGCCAATTTAACGCTTCACTGCTGCCTTGAGTGACATACCACATGGCACCCGTTATCGAGACTAATAGCAATAAAATTAAGCCAATCCCCTCAATAGCACTAAACAGTCCACGTCCACCAGCCAGCGGAATTTTACCTTTTTTTAACCCACAGACATCCTGACTTAACTGCGTAAAGTCACCAGCTAACCAAGAAAAGTATTGACGCCACTTACCCTTTATCACATTGGTCAGCAGCATAGAGACGGATAAACAGGCCACCACCGCCCCCAGATAAACATGCAATAGATCCCATATCGACGCCTGGGTTCGAATCGCACGCCCCATCAAGATCCAGCCGCTAGTGCTAATCAAAAATAGTGACAACACAATCACCAGTAGATGCTGGTAGGTGAGGAGCTGTTTTACAGTGTTAGACAGCCACTTGGGCATATTGCTCTCCTAAGCGCGATGAAGCTGCTCGGCATAATAGGTCACTTTATCCCAATCTGTGTACTCAACCTTAGTGTTTGCATCAGTTGGGCCTTTGGTTATCCACATGATAAAGCGAATAATATTTCTGTCTAATGCATTGTAGCCCTGATAGTCCAAGTTTCCGCCAAACACTTCAAGTAACTTAGGCCGCCACTCAGTCTTACTTAAAAATGCTTGCATATAAGGATTGGTTTCAGGGGTGTTTTTTGCAGGCTTTCTGGCCACTAAACTCACCGAAAAGAAACTGTTTGCTTTGCTGTTTAACAGCGCCAAATTATTTGCAATAAAGTCATATACGGCTGGGTTGTGCTTGCCATGGCGAATACTGGCACCTATTACCACCTTATCAAAATCCGCGAGTGAAGGCGGGTTATCGATAGTGGCACAGGTGACCTCATCACCCAATGCGACCAACTCTTGCTGCAGGAAATCGGTGATCTTACGTGTCTGTCCATGCACGCTAGAATAGATAATTAAAATTTTACTCACTGATGCCCCTAACTTTTTTGTTTCATTCTATGGCTCAATCATAGGTGATATCGCCCGATATTTAATTGAAACAGATCACGAGGGTAAAGTGCAAAACTAAGTGGATGTTTATCTAGTTCACAAATATCCATTTTCTATCATGTAAAGAGCAAAAAGCGGAGCTTAGCTCCGCTTTTATAGCTTGCCTAATGGGAGTGAAATAAGCCTGATTCATCACGCTTATTTCACTCACCGCAAAGCAGACGTTTAACGTTACAGTGACATCACAAAATCGATCAGCTGGGTTCGCTCTGTCACTGACAACGCCATAAATTTGTCTGTGCTCGTTTGTGCTTCACCGCCATGCCATAAAATGGCCTCTTCGATGGTGGCCGCACGGCCATCATGTAAGAAGCCCGCTTGCGGATTTACCGTTTTAGTAAGCCCTATTCCCCATAACGGTCGCGTACGCCACTCGTTACCATTGGCAAGGAAGTCTGGACGACCATCGGCAAGTTCATCCCCCATGTCGTGCAGCAACATATCGCTAAAGGGATAAATTGTTTGCCCCTTGAGCGCCTCAGCCATAGGTTTTCCGCCTATTTCACCGGTTGACTTGGTCACAAAGCGTGGTTGATGACAGCCGCTACAATTAACCAACTCGAACAACCTCGCGCCTTCACGTACATCGGCATTACCGCTGTTTCTGCGTGCAGGGACGGCTAAGGTTTCGGCGTAAAATACCACATCGTCACTGAACGCGGCACTGGCTTCGGGCGCACCATGTTCATCACTGCCACTATCCACAAAACCTGTGCGGGTTAGGTAACTGTCATGCATCGAGGTGCCCGCAATGCTCTCATCGGGAAACAGTGGATTAGTGATCCCAATATCACCGCGCAACGCCCCTAAAGATTGTACCCGTACACTCGGAGTGTTGGCTTTCCAACCAAATCGGCCTAATGACACTGGGTGTGTATCTCCCTTTTGCGCCTTCACTGCATCAAAAACATAGTTGGCGCGGCCAGAGATCTTGTCGCCATTAGTATCATTCTCATCCACCAACGCTAAAATATCAGCTTCAGGGATCGCCTCCAGCAGGCCAAGACCAAATACTGGCATACCGTTGCGCCATCCCATCAATACATCATCTTGCAGTAAGTTGGAGGTAAGGTTACTGCTCTGTTTGGTTTCTCCTGGCGCATCGAACGGGTTTTCAACCGCAAACAATGGCTTTTTCAAGGTCACTTGGCTGCCATCAGGATAGCTTACCACTTTGGTTTCATAAGAGAGATACACATCGGCTTGGCCTCCAAACAGATTTTGCTCCCAGTCGGCACGCGCCTTTAATACACCACGATGAAACAGTTGACCACCAAAGTTAGGCACAGGAATGGGGGCACAGTAATTGTTGGCTGCCGTCCCTGTAACACAAGGCTGGTTAGGCGCCTTGCTGATGCGCAGAAAAATACCCGCGTCGGAGCCCAACTTAATGCGCGCCTTACCCACAGGCACAATAGGTGTAGAGTTACGACCATCGCGCTGATGACAGGAGTTGCAGTCGGCGTTGTTAAACACAGGCCCTAGGCCATCAAGATCAGGGTGTTCGCTGTTAGGCGCTGTGGTAAAGGCGGTTTCAAAATTGACATCACCCGCTAAGTGTTGCGCAAGCCCGGGCGCATTGAGATTAGGGGCGGGGGTAGAAAAGCCATGGCCAGAGGTGGAGGCATCGAAAGTGGTGGTGTCACCGCCTAACGCGGTCACGTCTGTGTAGTCTGGGTAGATTTGTTCAGGTACTGATTCTGTGACTTCGTCACCAGAACCACCGCAACCGCCTAACAGTAGGCTGCAAGCGATGACGGCAACAAGATAGCTTAACTGGGTTGTTGGTTTCATTAACCTTGCTCTCTTAAATTTAGCAAATTGAATAGCCGATGTGACACTAAGCCACTGACGTCTCCCACATAGAGACTGAGCTTTAACCACTGTTTTTATAAGGTTTTTGTGGCAGTAAAAAGGAGGCGCATTGCACCTCCTTGGGTTAAGGCGTGACTATACCGCCCATTTTTTCAGTAATGGCAGCAGATCATTTTCTAAGCTAGCCTGCAATGTAGACAGTGCATCAATCGCTTTTTGTACCCGCTCACGCCCCTCTGTATCCTTAATCGCTTGACGGAATGGCATATTATTAGTGCCAGCAATGGCGCGAATTTGGATAATGGCATCATCAATTTCACTCGATATCCGCGTCGCTAATACGCTGTCGGCAGCCTTAACGAAATCCACCAGCCCTTGCTTGTCGGCTTCACCCGTCAATTCACCCTGATAGATGTTGCGCACGCCAATGATGTTGTCACTGAAGTCGGTTAATGAGTTCCATGAATATTGCGACTCAACCTTTGACGTGTCTGCGGTATCAATTGAGGTGCCAAATGGGTCTGCAATTTTGCCGTTACCCACCTCATCGACAATCCCTATCATGCCATTCACTAACTCTTCGACGACACCGACTTGTGAACTGTAAAAAGTATTGCCTGCTACACCTGGGTTTTTAACCAGTTCGCCATAGGCTAGACCGGTTTGGCCGTCATGACTCACAGTCCACGAATCAGCCAATATCTTGGTGTAATCGCGAAACACCTCAGCCAATCCCATCAGGTAGTCACGCTCACTCGCCGTCATCTGGCCAATATCTTTGCTGTTGTCAGCAATACCGTCACCAAACAGCAGGAACTCCATAGTATGGAAACCTTGCACATCGTCGTTCCAACCTTTAATGGTTTCAGCATCAAAACCTGACGTGGTGGCTAAGACAGTTTTAAGATCTGTGGTGTTAAGAGGCCAGCTGTCTAAATGTGGGTCAATACCCAATGAGTCGACTGGGCCAAAGATGTGTGACTCACCTTGCTCCCATGGCTGACGTGCCGCTTTCCACGCATCTTGGGCGGCAACTAAGTTGGCTTGTGATGGCGAGGCAACTAAGGTTTGAGTCGCTTGGTACAAGGCTTCGCCTCGGTTAGCTAAAGCGGAGTAACCACTGACGATCACTTCATCATTTAGGTTGGTGATCATTTCTGTCGCCACAAAGCTAAAACGATTGTCAGGAACCACCACTGTGGAATCATCACTGCCTGACCCACCACAGGCCGCGAGCGTTGAGATAAGGGCTAAAGCGATTGCGCTGTATGTTAACTGTTTCATCTATAACTCCATTTATTCAAAAAATTTTAGTTGGCTTAGCCATTAAAGTGAGAATTGGTAGCCCACACCGAGGGCAAAAAAGTTGGTATCAGGGATAGATGCCACCGCCACTTGTTGGCGACCCGCTTCGGCCTTAATCACAATTTCAGGAATAGGGCTATAGTTCACCCCAAGACTGGTCCAGGTATTTTCATAACGCTTGGTCGCCGTCCCCGTTTCCACTTCCGCAAGGGGATTGGAGTAGTCGATGTTGGCAAATACGGTTAGCGGCAAAGACCAGAAGTGGCTCAAATCGATACCAGCTTCAACAAAGAAGGCTTCTGACTTACTGCCTAATTGAGCAAAGTTACCTGGCTTTAAACCTGGTGTGGTTTTATTAGCTTGAGTGATCGCATCTGCATCACTGAGCGTTCCTTGCAGATATTGGCCACGCAATATCCAAGGCCCTTCAACATAGGCACCTGATACGGCCAAAATGCTGACGCTACCCTCACCAACGACCTTATTGCTTTTGTGACGGTTACCACTGGTATTACCGTAGTAATAAGCCACGCCGACGGCTGTTCCCTGTTTAAAGCTGCCGTAATCAACACGTAGTGCATAAGCTAGATCGTCTGCGTTAACCGTTTCAAAGCGCTTTTGATGCCCAGATGCGATCCAGTCGTAGGTGCGGAAATATTCAGAATTGAGACCGCTAACCACTTGGGCTTGATAATGAAAGTTGGCGTACTCACCAAAGATCCCGACACCGGTTTCATTCCATACGGCTGGTAGCATGGCGGTCTCACTGCGATGACGCAGCACGGTTAGATATTGGTTGGGTTTATGCAACACGCTCGACAACCCAATAGGCAAATGGATGTTACCGAACTTGACGCCAAAAAGATCATTGGGGCGATACCTTATCTGCGCCTTTTCAATCATCACTTCACCGCCCGCTTCGACCTCGGATTCAAACTCACCAAACTCATCGAAGCCGTCGTACTCTAATGCTGTTCCAGTGCCCCCATGCTCATATTCAATCTCAACTTCCATGTCCCACTGGTCATTAAATTGATAACCAAACTCAGTCACAATACGCTCTAAATCGAAACGGCCACG
This sequence comes from Shewanella colwelliana ATCC 39565, assembly GCF_000518705.1. Classification (GTDB taxonomy): domain Bacteria; phylum Pseudomonadota; class Gammaproteobacteria; order Enterobacterales; family Shewanellaceae; genus Shewanella; species Shewanella colwelliana. Next base: position 66,762 of record NZ_JAEC01000029.1, on the reverse strand, counting down.
GCGCTCTGGTGTGGTGTCTTGGACATTGTCGTAATACTCGTCACTGGTGTAATTAACCGTGCCATAGGATTCAAATTTAAAGCGGCCCCAAGGGCTCTGCTTAGCTTCATTGGTTATCACTTCTTTAACCATTTGCGCCTGTTGTGCTTGCTGCTGTTCCTGCTGCACTGCGAGCGTGGCCAACTGCTGTTTAAGCGCCTTAAGTTCATGTTCTTGACGTTCAATCGCTTGCAGTAACATTTGTGGATCGGTCGCCGCCAACGCATTTGTGCCCAAAAGGCTAGCAACACAAAGCCCAAGCAGGCTCAACTTACTCTTCATACTTTCTCCATGCTGATTAACAGCTTCCCCCGTAATTGCGTGGGAAGTTACAGTAAATGCGAATCATTTTCATTACAATTTACATTTGTTAACAACACAGCATTTAAAAAATAGCGATGATTACTCACCAGAAAACAACAAGATTCAAACAAGTTTGCGGGGGTATCTCACATTGCTGTAGACTGTTTTATCTTCAAAACTGCCCGCAAAAGTGAAGCCTAGTAATGGAAAGAAGCCCTCAGAAGCTATTGTTATGGATGACATTTATTATGTCGCTGGTGTTTTCCGTTTGGCAGGTGCTACTGAATAACTTTGTCATTGAGCGAGCTAATTTTACTGGCGCAGAGATAGGCGTGCTGCAAAGCCTACGCGAGGTGCCAGGTTTTCTGGCGTTCACCGCAATTTTCATCCTGTTGCTGCTCAAAGAGCAAACCTTTGCCTTGTTATCATTGGCCTTACTGACCATAGGCGTAGCCGTTACCGGCTTTTTTCCGCAAGTGATTGGCTTGTATGTGACCACGGTTCTGATGTCTGTGGGGTTTCACTATTTCGAAACCATTAATCAATCGCTGACGCTGCAATGGGTGGATAAAAGCGAAACTGCAGGCTTTTTTGGTAAGGCATTGGCATGGCGCTCTGCTGCAGCCCTACTCGGTTATGGCAGTATCTGGCTAATCATGAGTTGGTTACAATTGGACTACCAATGGATGTACGCCATCATTGGAGTACTAGGACTGATCATGGTACTCACTTTAGTGATCTACTTCCCGCAATATCCTCAAGGAGAGGTTCAGCATAAGAAGATAATTTTACGCAAACGATACTGGCTCTACTACTTATTGACCTTCTTCTCTGGCGCGAGACGACAGATATTTATGGTGTTTGCAGGCTTTATGATGGTAGAAAAGTTTGGCTACAGCGTCAGTCAGATCACCGCATTATTTCTTATCAACTACGTGGTCAACCTGCTATTTGCTCCTGCGATAGGGCGCTTTATCGGCCGTATCGGTGAGCGTAACGCGCTGACCTTGGAGTATATCGGCCTAATCATCATTTTTACCAGTTACGCATTTGTCGAAAGTAGCGATGTCGCCGCCGCATTGTATGTGATCGATCATCTGTTGTTTGCCATGGCGATAGCCATCAAAACCTATTTCCAAAAAATTGCTGCGCCTAAGGATATAGCAGCCACCATGTCAGTAAGCTTTACCATTAACCATATCGCCGCCGTCGTGATCCCCGTGTTGTTAGGACTACTATGGCTGGAGTCTAATAAGATGGTGTTCTTCATCGGCGTCGGTTTTGCCGCCTGCTCACTGATATTGGCGCTAAATATTCCACGCCATCCCGATCAAGATAACAATGTCACTTGGCTTAAGCAGCGACGTGTGTAGTTGCCCTATGGCATAACCCATTTTTTACGATAAACTGTGGCAACACATAACTTCAGATAGAGCAAGTGAGATGGCTGAAATCGTCAATGTCTCTGCATCGCAAGGTAATCAACCAGATGTCTCCGCACGTAAAAAGGCATTGCTACTTGGCAGACAACTCGGCTTGGGCAGCGAAGAGGGTTACCGCCCAGCCAATGCCTCTATTGCCGAGCGCGCCGAACACCGCGCCCGCAAGTTGTCGAGCCAATATCAAAGCAATATCGAAACCATTTACGCTATTGCCATCTCTCACACGCCTTCTGATGTCACTGGTGCCGATTTAGACCCTGATTGGGTCCATCAGTTTTTTAAACTGGCCGAGCAGATCCATAATAGAAATATGCAGGAGTTATGGGGACGTATTCTAGCCAATGAGATCACCAGCCCGGGAAACTTTAGCCTAAGAACTCTGTCGACCCTTAAGCAATTGACGCACAAAGAAGCACAGATGTTTGAAAAGGCCTTAACCATTGCCGTCACCATTAATGGCGACAGTAAGCTTAAGTTACTGAATGGCTATAGATACGCGCGAGGCGTGGGACGTTTATTTAGAAAATCAGAAGGGGCCACTATCGCCTTTTCACTCTTTGGTCTGCCCTACTCATCCATCTTAACCTTGATGGATGCTGGACTCTTACATCGTAGTGAGTTTGAAACCGGGGAGTTAAATTCAAAAAATCCGGTTAATTTTACTTTAGCAGGAGCTAAAAAAAGATTAACCCCTAAGCATGGCCATTTGCTGCTGAGCTATTACCGCTTAACCTCAACAGGGGATGAGTTAGCCCAACTCGTGCGGCCTAAGCCCGACCAAGAATATGCTAAAGCGCTTAATGCATTATTTAGCAAAGACTTTAAAATAGATTAAGTCACTGGCCAACTATTTCAGTAATGCAGCACTGATAACATCAGTACTGCTCTGTGCTGGATTAAACCAATTTAACTGCTCGCGCAGAGTGACCACTTCTCCAATAATCATCAAGGCAGGCATCTGCAACGCTGGCGAAGCGGCAAGCTGTTCTAACTCACCAAGGGTTCCAATAAAACATTGTTGTGATGCGGTTGTCGCTTTTGACACAATAGCCACAGGCGTATCGGCCGCTCGGCCAGCGCCCATCAAGCCCGCCTGAATAATATTGGCATTGAGAATGCCCATATAGATAACCAAGGTATTTTGCTTATTCGCGTAACCAGCCCAATCCATAGGACGGCTTTCCAACTTGCAATGACCGGTAATGAAACTTACCCCTTGGGCATAATCTCTATGAGTGAGTGGAATACCTGCATAAGCAGAGGTGCCACTGGCAGCGGTGATCCCGGGGATCACTTCAAACTCAACACCAGCATCTACCAAGGTTTCAAGCTCTTCACCACCGCGACCAAAAATAAAAGGGTCTCCACCTTTTAAGCGCACCACATTTTTACGGGTAAAGGCTTTGGTCACCAGTAGTTGATTGATCTCATCTTGCGCTGCGCTATGTTTACCAGCACGTTTACCGACAGCAATTTTCTCAGCGTCCTGAGGTACAAGCGCCATGATCTCATCACTAACCAGTGCGTCATATAAGACTACATCGGCCTTTTTGAGGATGCGATAGGCCTTAAGCGTTAACAGCTCAACATCACCTGGTCCAGCTCCCACCAGCCAAACTTTGCCCTGTTGTTGCCCAGGTATCGTTAGTAGTTCCATATTCGCATCTCTCACAATATTAGTAAGGTTACTATACCGCCATTCTTATTCCATAAAAAATAGATAGGAGTTAGATTATATTCCATTTAGTTATTAGTAGCATTTACATCAAACGCTGCTTGGTAACTGGGTGAAACGAAAGTGATTTAATCTGGGTGAATAGAGAAAAGTTGTGCGCTATGATGTTACAGCGATGAAACCGTGCCACCGTGACGGCACTAAAATAGATAATGAAAGGACACAAGGATGAAGACAAAGAGCGCCATCTACGGCCTAGTGATAGCCAGCTTTCTCGGCCTATCAACGAACACCCATGCCACCGAAAACAAGGCTTCATCCAAAACCAGTAAACCCGACTCACTTCTCGATGAACGGGTAAGTGATGAACTTGCCACAGCAGAGCTCCCCTTTGTTATAACGCCGCATAAGGTGAACTACATCTTACCTGTGACCTATAACACCACGCCTAACATGGACCCGTTCAAAGAAGAGATAGAAGAGACTGGGGCACAAGTAGATAACCTTGAAGCCAAATTCCAGATAAGCTTTAAATTTCCATTGATGTATAACGTTTTTGGTGACAATGGTCACCTATTTGTTGCCTACACCAACCAGTCCTATTGGCAGGTCTACAATAAAGAGATCTCATCGCCTTTTCGCGAAACTAATCATGAACCAGAGATTTTCATGATGTTTAACAATGACTGGAAAATTGGTCCCTTAACCAACTCGCTATGGGGCGTTGGTGCCGTTCATCAATCCAATGGACAGTCAGGTGATCTGTCCCGCAGTTGGAATCGTATCTATGGCACCATGATTTTTGACAATGGTCCATTTGCCATTGCGGCAAAGGCATGGTGGCGGATCCCTGAAGATGAAAAAGAGACCCCCACCTCACCAAAAGGTGATGACAATCCAGACATCCTAGATTACATGGGCAATTTTGAGTTAATGGCTATTTATGGTCTTGATGAACATAGATTCAGCATGATGCTACGAAACAATCTAGAAAAGCCAAATTATGGTGCGGTAGAACTTACCTGGAGTTACCCCATTATCGGTAACCTCAGAGTCTATGCCCAATACTTTAATGGCTATGGTGAGAGCCTTATCGACTACAATGCACACACGAATAGGTTTGGTATTGGCGTCTCAATAAATGACATTCTATGGTGCGTTAAGCATTACGTAACCAGCAAGGAGCATGATGAAATTTGGACATCAAACCATTATTAATGGTTTCGGGTTAATCATGCTCATCAGCTGTATTCAGCTGACCATCATCGCGATTAAGAGCGAGCCCCCTAAACAGCAGTTGAGCTACAGTGAAGTGCGCCATGAACTTCAGACCTTGCGTCAACACGTCACGCAATTCTCTGCTGTTGCCGCACAAAACCCGGCACAATTTGACGCATTCAGTCGTCAGCTTGAACTCATTGACACCCAGCACCGAAATGGGATGTCGACTAAGATACTAGCCAGCCAAATTGCTAAAGCTTTAGCCTACCTAGATGACGCTAGCGCAACCATCTCGCCAATTTCATCACGGTTTACTTTACCCATTAACCTCAGAGCCATTGACAGTGATTGGCTCGCCTTAGATGAGCAAGGCAACCCTATTGATACGGATGCCGCTTTCCTCACCCATATCGATGGTTTGCCAATCAGTCGTTGGGTCACCGCCAGTCAGCAGTTCTTACCGCCGTCGCTGCGAGAACGCACTTCATTACAGATTCAATGGTTAAAACGTCTCTCGGTGCTGCGCGCCGAAATAGGCATAGAAGATAAACCTCAGGTACGACTAACACTGAGTGACAAAGGCGAGCTGACAACCCAGGTCATCCTGTCTTTAACCCCTGAAACACCCATGATACTGCAAGCACGCAGAGAGCAAGATAACTTTGAAAACTCGCCGTTAGGTATCATCAATGTGAACAACCTTAATGCGTTTGAGCCAAACAGTCCCTTGGCGAATAACCTACGCCGCGCCATCTTATCGCCTATAACCATTCTGGACCTGCGCTATGGCTACGGTGATTCTGATAACTTGTTAAGTTTTTTAAACCATTACTACGGTTATCAATACCAAGCTTATCAGCCCTATGGACGCCAAACTGATCTGTTATCCCCTGACTGGCAAACTAGCTCTATCTATGCCGTAGCACGCTACAAACGCCACGCCAATATACGAGCAGATTACCTACAGTCAATGCATTACACACCCTATGATCAGCTGTCGAACCAGGCACAACTTGAGCTGCAGCAGGCCACCAATCTAGTGACTAACCGTGATGACAAGCTCTTCAGTCAATGGCATGGCAAACGTTTAGCTATCGCGCCTGCCCCAGCAATGATTCTGCCTCAACCCACGCCCGGTAAACTGGTATTGATCATTGGACCACAATGTAAACACGCGTGTCAGTGGATAGCCCACTTTGCCAAAGGCTGGCCCAACACCGTATTAATTGGCGAGGCGACGCTGGGAAATGTGGATAAACACCAAAGGATTAAACTTCCCATCAGCGGTATCAATGTTAGGGTAACCAGTACTCAAGCCTTTGATGCCATGGGGCAACAGCTGTCAGGCGTCGGAACGCAGCCCGATATTGAACAACCACTCGAAGAGACCGTCTACTGGAAAGGAATCGCCGAACTTATCCAAATGTAGCGACAAATACAACTAACCCTGCAGGCAACACAACTATAGGAATACACCATGAATACCCTAGTAAAAACCCTACTTATTTCGACCACGTTAATGCTTAGCGTGCTATGGAATAACGCCGCACAGGCCACAGACTTAAAAGTTGGAGACAAAGCGCCTGATTTTAAGCTACAAGCGACCGATGGCCATAGTTACCAACTGAGTGACTACCTTGGTAAGCAGACATTAGTGCTTGCATGGTATCCGATGGCCAACACCCGCGGCTGCACCTTGGAGTGTAAATCGTTAGTGCAAAAAGGCAGTTTAATTCGCGAGTATAATGCGGTTTATATGATGGCCAGTGTCGATGACCTTGAGGACAACCAAAAGTTTGCCAAGGAGCAAAAAGCAGACTTTCCAATGTTAAGCGATCCAACAAAAGAGACGGCTAAAGCCTACGACGTACTCAATTTAGTCCGTGTCGCCAGCCGAGTGACCTTCTATATTGGCAAAGATGGCACCATCTTAAAAATTGATGACGACATTAACCCAGAAACAGCGGCAGAAGATATTGCCGCCACCCTGGCCGAGCTGGGCATTGAAAAACAGAGCTAACCGATTAAGTTAATGCCTCAAAGGCAAGGTCATAAGCCTTGCCTAAATCCACTGTTGTTGGCTTCGCTAATTTTAGGTCACTGTACTTTTTGTCGCTTGCTCTAAGCGTGGCTGGATGAACAAAACTCAGCGGAACCTTAACCACAGCAAGCATCACCCCTTCCAGAATAAACGTACCTGCACCGCCGGCTCCCTGTCCCGTTGTTGCACGGCGATTGACCACTATCTGTTCAATGGCATGCCGTTCGCAGTAGGCTAATAACGTTTCACAAAAGATCGCTATATCCGCTTGCGTCGGTGCTTTAGGAATCGCTATCTTGTTGAGTTTATCAGCCACCAACTCATGCTGCTCACGTGTACCGTTAAGGCTCACGATACGCACTTCATTACCCTTTAAAAATAACCCTGCAATCATCCATTATCCTTCCAGAAAAAAGCCCCATCACATTGATGGGGCTTAGCGTGCTTAATTAATTCCGTGATTATTGATGAGTCTGTACCCATGAATCAATCACAATACCTTGCGCGTTCACATCCATATCGACCTTAAGCTTCATATTGTAATCTTTAAGGCTCTCAAACTCAGGAGGAACAGGTTCTCCACTCATCTCCATCAAAGTCATCATAGGCTTGAACATCTTGCCATAATCAGCAGACATGGTGACTAAACCATTACTCGTTAGGGGTTCAGCGGTTAACGCCTCAGCGATGGCTTGGCTCTTTTCACCGCTGTAAACGGCTAAATGGTTACCTTTAACGGCCATCTTAGCACTGACACCTAAAGTAGGAGGCAGACCCAACGCAGCGCTTAAATCGATCGCACTGCCATCGCTAGGCAACTGCACATTTGCCAATTCAGGCGCAAAAGGCTTAACCATATTAAACAGGGTTGCGGGGTCATCTGCAGAAAGTGTCACTATCGCATCAAGCCCTTTTAACTCAATCTGCTGGGTTGCATCAGATAACTCGTAGTCCATTAACGACATCGATAGCCCTTTGACACCATTAGCCATGCCGGTAAACATGCCTAACATCGCAGGACTTTGGCCTTGCATCTGTGCTTGCATCTGTTGCAGGGGCGCACACTCATATTGAGGCGTTAGTAGATCATCCCATACCTTACTGATTGCAGGCACAAATTGATTAACGTCTACCCCTAGCCCCATGGAAAAGACACTTGCCTTAACATCTTGTGTGTAAGCAGGCAGAAAACCACGGATCTGGCTCAGCGCGCCCATAATCACCTGATTATTACTCTCAATTACAGTGCTAAAGCCCATGGTTGTCTGCTTATCTTTTACCGCAAACTCGGTATATCCCATGACAGTGCGTGGCCAATTAGCGGCGATACCATTGAGTTCGCGATTACACACCTCAGATCTCAGTTCAACAAATGGATCGTCATTAACCATGGTGAACAGATGAGTTAACTGTTTGGCGAGCTGATTACCATCTTGGGTCGTTATAGCTTTGACCAGTTCTTGATGGTTGATATAGCTAACCCCATCTTTAAGGAAGCCATGTTTAGCGAATATATCTTCGATAATACCTGACTCGGAGATAGGATTGGTGACAGGCTTAATACCCAGCGCCGTTTCTAATAAAGCCGGATCGCTAAAACTGGTCGCTAAAGTAATCGTTAGCATCCCGTTGTCGATAGCAAAAACAAGATCAATTTGCTCTTCTTCACCAGACTCTGTGAGCGGGTAAGCGCGATAATCGACTTGAGCTAGCTTACGCATCTCATGGTTTAAACCACTTTCAGCCTCTATGCTATCTAACAATGCCCAAAACACTTCTGGATTAGCAATATCTAACTTAAGCACGGGTAGCGCGCCCAAGGTGTAAAAATAACTGGTCAGATCCTCGGGAAGACCAAAGGTGGTGACAAACGTCTGTCCATCTTTCATCCCTTGCATATAACGATTAAATAGGCCAAAGAAAAACTTAGCACGAGGTTCGTTTTCATCTTGCATTAAAGCCTGTAATTCTTGCGGATACTGCTTCTGTGCGTCAGGAATCGAATCAATATAATCCTTCAGTGGAAACGGGGTGAACTGTGCTGAAAAGACAGGTGTATCGGCTGGAACATAAGCCAGCGCGGCATGGCCAGGCTGCTGTTCAGTACCATTTTGCGTTGCCCAATAGGCGCCGGCTCCAATTGCGATCACCGCCGCAGCCACTAATGCCTTCTTCATTAAAAACTCCCTTTAAAATATCGATAGCAGCCAAGACTGTGAGTCAACCGAAAGCTCGCAAACAAAAATTGTTGCACAGATAGTACTATATGGATGAATAGAAAGGGAAATGTGATTTATACCAATGTCGCTGAGTTGCTTGTGATCATTGGAGTTATCCCTGGATAGCCACATCGGGCTATCCAGGGCCTAAAGCTATTAAATTAGCGTGCGCCAGCAAACCAATCAAACATCAAGCTCTCGCCAAAGCGAGTTTGTTTCAATATCGACGGCAGCTCTGCCTGTAACTTTAAAGAGGAAGAAAAGTTACGTGATCCAATTTAGATCTGATACAGACGAGATATCAAAACCATCTACGGGAACTTACAACTATAGATCAAGATAATGACCTGTGCATAACTTTGTGCAAAAAAAGTGCACAAATCAGAAGTAAGTATTAAGCACCAAATTCTAAACATTAAAAAATCAATTATTTAAACAATATTCAATTTCATAAAATACAGGTTAGCCGCTCAACATCAGCGACTAATCCCGTTAAGCCTAGATTTCGTAATGCAGTCCACACTCACGTTTTAAACCGTTAAAACGGGTTTCCTCTTCGCTCATGCCTAGCTCTAACGGCTTACTCGAATGCGTATCACCCACCGACACATACCCCTGCTCCCACAATGGATGATAAGGTAGGTCATGGGCAGTTAGATACTCATGCACATCCTTATTGCTCCACTCTAATATCGGCAACAGCTTATAGCGATCGCCATGAATCGCTAAAATAGGCAAGGCTTCGCGAGTGGTCGATTGCGAACGACGCAACCCAGCAAACCAAGTTCCCACATTGAGATCGCTTAGTGCATTTTGCATCGGAATCACTTTATTGATCCGATTATACTGCTCCAATCCATCTAAACCTTGCTCCCACAAGCGTCCATAACGAGCCTCTTGCCAGGCGCTACTGTGTGGCGCTCGATAGGTTTTTAGGTTCAAGCTTAAACGCTCAGTTAACTGGTCAATAAACTGATAGGTTTCGGGAAAAAGGTATCCCGTGTCAGTGAGTATTACCGGAATATCACTTTGCGCTTGGCTGACCAGATGCAGCATCACAGCAGCCTGAATACCAAAACTCGATGACAGTGCATGATTCCCTGGCAAGTAAGCCAAGCCCCACACCACACGTTCACTTGGACTGAGCTTGGCTAAAAACTCATTCACCTGCGTTAATACGGCTTGCTGTTCAACTTTTGGCGCAGACAACAGCGCCAATAGTTCCTCAGCGGTCACCACTGAATTATCCATGAAAATCCCTAGCAGCATCGAGCACTGCTTTCACCACGCCAACGCGCACGGTGAAATTACCAAAGGTTTCATCTGTTTCGCGCTCACTGACATAACGAGCAAACAGGGCATCAAGTTCAGATAAGATCTCTGCTTCTTGAATATTCTCACGATAGAGTTTATTCAAACGCGTCCCTTCAAAACTAGCCCCTAAATAGAGGTTGTAACGTCCTGGCGCCTTACCCACTAAACCGATTTCAGCCGCAAATGGACGCGCACAACCATTAGGACAACCTGTCATGCGGATCACAATACCTTGGTCGAGAAAGCCATGTTTTTCTTGCAGCGCCTCAACTTTGGTTAAGAAGTCGGGGAAGTAACGTTCCGCCTCTGCCATCGCCAATGCACAAGTCGGTAGTGCTACACAAGCAATTGAATGGCCACGCGTTTCACTAATCAACTTGCCCATCAAGCCATGACTGCGAGCAATCGCTTCAATTTGTGCTTTGTCGGCTTCGGCCACACCCGCAATGATGATGTTCTGATTAGAGGTCATACGGAAATCACCTTTGTGTACCAAGGCTATCTCGCGTAACCCCGTTTGCAATGGTTGACCCGGCAGATCTTTAATGCGACCACCTTCAATAAATAGGGTTAAGTGCCACTGATCATCAACACCTTTGATCCAACCATAACGATCACCACGATCGCCGATCACAACGTCACGTTTAGGCTCAAACTTTATCCCTGCACGCTTTTCCACTTCAGCTTTAAACGCCTCAAACCCATGTTTTACAATGGTGTATTTAAGACGAGACTGTTTACGATCGGAACGATTGCCCCAGTCACGCTGCACCTTAAGTACCGCTTCGGCAAACTTAAGGCAGTCTTGTGCCTGAATAAAACCAAAATCATCCCCAAGACGCGGGAAGGTAGCGACTTCACCATGGGTCGATCCCATTCCACCACCAGCAACCATATTAAAGCCAATTAACTCACCCGCTTCAGCCACCGCGACGAAACCAAGGTCATTGGTATAAACATCCACGTCATTATCTGGCGGCACAGCAACGGCCATCTTAAATTTACGTGGCAGATAAGTCTTACCGTATACCGGCTCAACTTCATCACCTTCACTGACAGCAACTTTGTCATCACCCAGCCAGATTTCAGCGTAGGCTTTAGTGCGTGGTAAATAATTGTCTGACAGCTTTTTGGCCCAGTAAAAGGCTTGTTGGTGCAATCTAGACTCAACGGGGTTTGGATTACACATCACGTTGCGGTTGACGTCACCACAAGCTGCGATTGAATCTAATGCCTCTTTGTCGAGATCTTGAATCAAGGTCTTCAGGTTACGCTTTGGAATACCGTGATACTGAAACGTCTGACGTGTGGTAAGACGAATGCTATTTGAACTGGTAAGGTTTGTGGCAATTTTATCGACCCCTAACCATTGCTTAGGCGTACACACACCACCAGCCACACGAGCACGTAACATAAAGCTATATAAAGGCTCTAGTTTTTGCTCTTTACGTTCATTACGCAGATCGCGGTCATCTTGTTGATAGAAACCATGAAATTTGATGAGCTGCTGGTCACCTTCACTGAACGAGCCTGTCAATGAGGTATCTAAACCCTCTTCGATGGTGCCGCGCAGATAGTTACTGTCTGTTTTAAGGTATTCGTTTACTGATAATTTCTGATCACTCATGGCTAGCGCCTCATCCTTTTCGAGCAGCGGCATCACCACTGCTCGTTAATCTTTTTAGTCAAATCTACGGGTATCAAGACGTAGGGTTAGTAAACGTCTTTTTGATAACGCTTATCGCTACGCAGTGCTTCTAAATACGCTGCCGCCTGTTCATCATCTTTACCGCCAAACTGTTTAACCACCTCAAGAAGTGCCTGATGCACATCTTTGGCCATACGCTCTGCATCACCACAGATATAGAGATGTGCCCCGTTTTCTAACCACTGCCATAACGCTTCGCCGCGCTCAGTAATACGATGTTGCACATATATTTTGTGTGCTTGGTCCCGTGAGAAAGCTGAATCCAAACGGGTCAGGCTGCCATCATTGAGGTATTGCTGCCACTCGGTTTGGTAAAGGAAATCTTGTTCAAAGTGCGGATTACCGAAAAACAACCAGCTCTCTCCAGTCGCACCTTGCACGGCACGCTCCTGCATAAAGGCTCTGAAAGGCGCTACACCTGTGCCTGGGCCTATCATGATCACAGGCGTTTCTGGGTTCTCGGGTAAACGGAAGTGGTTGTTAGGCTCAACATAAACCTTCACTTCAGCTCCCTCATCAGCAGTCGCTAAAAATTGCGACGCGCCACCGAAACGGCTGGTGCCATTACGCTGATCTTCAACCAACGCCACAGTTAGATGTACTTCAGATTCCACTTCACTTTGACTCGATGCAATGGAATAGAGTCGCGGCGTGATTGGACGTAACAACTCGACCAACTGAAAGGCGGTGATATCAACGGGATATTGGGCAACAAGATCTGCTAGCTGATGATTGAGCACAAACTGACGCGTCTGTTCTCTATCTTCACTCAGTGCTAGTAATGCTTCATCACCGCTTAGTTGTGCCCAGTTTTGCACCAATCCTGGGTAGAGCTGAGTCAACTCTCGTTTTTCAGTTAATGCTTGGTTCAAGCTGAGCGTTTCATCACCAAGTGTTACTTGGGTTGCGCCATCCAGTGATAATTGCTCAATAATCTCATTCACTAAATCGGCAGAGTTAGTAAACCAAACTCCTAGCGCATCCCCCACCTGATAGCTCAGTCCTGATTCACCTAGGTCAATCTCAACATGACGAACGTCTCTGTCTGAGTCTCGCCCCGTCAGTTTTTGGCTGACAAGCAACTCGGCACTATAAGGCTTTTGCTTAGTGAAAGCTGAGCTGGTCGCTGACGTCACTGAAGAGATAGACACTACACTGGCACTCGCGGCACTGATTAACGGCTTCACCGCTTCAAGTACATTTTGCTGCCAAGTGCTCGCAGCTGCTTCATAATCCACATCGCACTCTGTTAGCGGCACAATCGATTTTGCCCCGAGCGCGGCAAGGCGCTGCTCAAAGTCTTTACCGGTTTGACAGAAAAACTCATAACTTGAGTCGCCTAAGGCTAACACTGAGTAATGTAAATTTTCTAAACTTGGCGCACGTTTCGACGCCAAGAACTTATGCAGTTCAATCGCATCATCAGGAGCTTCACCTTCACCATGGGTGCTGACCACAGCCAGTAGTAAGGTCTCCTGTTTTAGTTGACGCACCTTGTAATCAGCCATCGAAACCAGATTAACGGCATAGCCTTGGGCCAGTGCCTTCTCAGCAAGTTCGCTGGCAACGCCCCTGCCATTACCTGTCTGACTACCATATAAGATAGTAATGGTTTGCTCAGGGGTGCTTTCAACACTTCCTGTGCTAGCACCCAATTGCGCTGTCGCAGATAGATAACCACCCACCCATGCCAATTGCACAGCACTTAATTCTGCAGTGAGTTGCTTCAGCTTATCCACCTGTCCTTGAGACAGTGGAGAAGCCAGTGATGAAAGCTCTTTTAACAACATGGAAGACGGCCCTATATCAGTGTAATGAGCCTAGCTTAGTCCCTTACGTGAAAAGCAAAAAAGAATAAAATCTAATTTTTAATTCGATTTTGGAATATGCAAAGGTTACTATTTGAGCTACAAAAGTGAGGGTGGCGATAAAGTTTTTCGAAAAGAGTGCAGTTAACCACAGAATTTGAAATGAAATTTTGTGGCCTAGCGCAAATAAATTGCTCTGACCAGTGCTAAACACCTAAATATGAAAAATTCGCGCTTGTGTCTGATTTCAGACTCGCCACAATAACGAGCCTACAAAACATTAATAACGACGTCTGTCCCTAACTAAGAGGTTTCCTCAGTGAAACTAGGTCTACCTAAAGAGAGCCAAGCCGACGAAAAACGCGTAGCGTTAATTCCGGCCAACGTGACTCGGTTAATCAAAAAGAACCTCCAAATCCTTGTTGAAAGCGGAGCTGGCCTTGCGGCGGGTTTTAGCGATTCAGAATACCAGGAAGCAGGAGCGACTATCACCAGCCGTGAGCAGCTATTTCAAGAGGCTGAAATCATCACCTTAGTTAACTGTAAAGGTCAGCAATTTGATGAGATCAAAGCACTCGCTAAGCCAAATCAGTTATTCATTGGCATGATGGATCCCCTAGCTAATCCGGACAATGCGAAAATGCTTGCATCAACGGGCACAACGGCTATCGCGCTTGAACTGGTACCACGTATTACACGTGCGCAAAGCATGGATATTCTCTCTTCCATGGCAACGATTGCTGGCTATAAAGCAGTGCTATTGGCCGCCCATCATGCACCGCGACTCTTCCCCATGATGATGACTGCAGCGGGCACACTAAAACCGGCACGTGCATTTATCATGGGGGTAGGTGTGGCTAGTCTACAAGCTTGTGCGACCGCGAAACGACTCGGCGCAGTGGTTGAGGCCTATGATATTCGCCCCGCCGCCCGTGAACAGATCCTCTCGGTTGGCGCAAAGCCGGTAGAACTCGATCTTGAAACCGAGAACACAGAAACCAAAGGTGGTTACGCAACCGAGCAAAGCGACGACTTCCTCAAGCGTCAGCAACAGGCGATGACCAATGTATTGGCCCAGCAAGATATCGTGATCACCACCGCGGCGATTCCAGGCCGTAAAGCCCCTGTTCTTATTACCAAAGAGATGGTTGATGGCATGAAGCCTGGCACCATTATTGTTGACTTAGCGGCTGAAACGGGTGGTAACTGTGAGCTAACTCGTCTTGATGAGATTGTGGTTCACAATGGTGTCACCATTTTTGGCCCAGCCAATATTCCCGGTACGGCAGCCACCCATGCCAGCCAGATGTACGGGACTAATATTGAAAACTTGCTCAAGCTGCTGATCGATAAAGAAGGCCAGCTTAACTTAGACTTTGACGACGAGATTGTACGTGACACCGTTGTCGTACACCAAGGTGACGTGGTTAACGCGCGGATCCGAACACTATTGGGCATGCCCGAAATTGCTGCGCCAGAGGAGGCTCAATAATGGAAATTCTATTACTACTCACCCTATTTATGGTGGCGGTATTTTTAGGTGTCGAACTGATCACTAAAGTGCCACCAACACTGCATACACCATTAATGTCAGGTTCAAATGCAATCTCAGGGATCTCATTAGTTGGCGCACTTCTATCGGCCGGTTCTGGCGCGGGCATTTGGGTCAATGTGTTAGGTTTTATCGCTGTGGTACTTGCCACAATTAATGTTGTTGGTGGCTATATGGTTACCAACCGCATGCTTGCCATGTTTAAAAGGAAATAAGCTAACATGAGTATGACGATTATTTATCTCGCCTACCTTGTGGCTGCGAGTCTGTTTATTTTAGGTATCAAAGGCCTCACTAAACCACGCACTGCGGTACGTGGTAACCAGTTATCGGCCTTAGGTATGTTTATAGCTGTTGTGGTAACCCTTTTTGATAAAAGCATTTTAAGCTACGAATGGATCATCGCAGGGGTATTACTGGGCGGAACCATTGGTGCTGTGATGGCCACCAAGATTCAAGTCACGGCAATGCCACAGATGGTCGCCCTGCTTAACGGTTTTGGTGGTGGAGCATCGCTATTTATCGCCATGGCGAGCTTCCTTGATCCCGAATCAGCAACCCATCTGGTGGCGCTTATCTCTATCAGTTTAACTGTACTGATTGGTGCGGTGACGCTTTCTGGTTCGTTTGTGGCTTTCGCGAAACTCCAAGAGCTGATCTCGGGTAATCCAATTAGAGTACCCGGTAATAAGTTTATCAATGCTGTGTTATTGATTTCAGCCATTGGTCTCTCTATTGCTATAGTCCTCGACCCTAGTAATACCGCGCTCATTTATGCTTTAGTGGCGGTATCATTACTGCTAGGCCTATTCCTCGTCGTCCCTATTGGTGGTGCGGACATGCCTGTTGTGATTGCACTGCTTAACTCATACTCAGGTATTGCGGCGGCGACCACAGGTTTCATCACAGGTAACACGGTACTGATTGTGTCTGGTTCACTGGTCGGTGCGTCGGGGATTATTCTGACACAAATCATGTGTAAGGCGATGAACCGTTCGCTATTTAACGTGCTGTTTGGCGTCATGGCGGAAGGCGGCGAAACCATCGATGCCGATGAAGTCTACGCAGGTAAAGTCACCTCATCATCGCCTGAAGAAGTCGCTATGCTATTAGAAACCGCAGAGCGCGTAGTTATTGTACCTGGTTACGGATTAGCCATGGCCCAAGCTCAACATGCGGTGCGTGAACTGGCCTCAGTACTTGAAGGACGTGGCGCACAAGTCTTGTACGCGATTCATCCGGTTGCAGGGCGTATGCCAGGGCACATGAACGTACTGCTGGCAGAAGCAGAAGTGCCTTATGAGCAGTTGATAGAGATGGATGAGATCAACCCTCAGTTTGAGCAAACCGACGTGGCTATTGTTATTGGTGCCAACGATGTAACCAACCCTATGGCGCGAGAAGACAAAGGTAGCCCAATCTATGGCATGCCGATTCTTAACGTAGACAAAGCGCGCACCGTGGTTGTGGTTAAACGTTCATTGAGTCCAGGTTTTGCTGGACTGCCTAACCCCTTGTTTGCCAAAGACAACACTTTAATGTTGTTTGGCGACGGTAAAAAGGCAATTGTGGATTTAACCCAGAGCCTAAAAGAAGCAGATTAGTCTAATCGCTGACATATTAAAAAGACCGCGATGCGGTCTTTTTATTTTTCTAGCCCTTTTAGACTTTGACCTGTTGAAAACCTAAATAAACGCTTGATTTTTAACCACCTTGTAGCATCCTATGACTACGGCTCATTGGCTAAACTAATAATATGAAAACGATAATTTCACTCAGCCCCCTCATACTCTCGTTATCACTGATAACGCCCTTATCACTCATGGCAGAAGAAACCTCTACACCACAGGCCAACTACCGCACTGACGATTGGGGGGTTGCTATTGGTGTCCGTCGTGGCGATATTCCCTATGCCGTTGAAGACGATGAAGTCTATGACGTACTGCCACTACTTAAATTTGAAAGTGACTATGCCTTTATCAATGGTATGGAAGGTGGCGTACATTTATGGCAGCAGGGCGATCATCAAATTAATGCTTATACCCGCTTTCGCTTTGTCGATATTCCTAAAGAGTTACAAAATGAATCTCAGGCGCAAGCCTTCGATTTTGGACTGCAATACAAATTTACCCATGGACCTTGGGAAGCCGACGTTGCCTTGCTTTCTGATTCGCACAAACGCGGCTACCTTTACACGCGAACTAAATACCACTGGCAACAAGGCGACTGGAAGCTCACCCCCTATGCAGAGTTTCAATGGAAGAGCGACGACTTTAACCAGTATTACTATGGATTAGAGCAATATGACGTCGGCGGTGGCGTTCAAGTAAACGCTGGTGTAGAGGCACGTTACCATGTAGTCAGCAACCTTTACCTACTTGGCCAATTTGGCATTGGACGTTTGGAAGACAGTGTATCGAATCTGCCAAGCATAGACACCGCCTACCAATATGAGTCCTTTTTTGGATTTGGCTTCTTTCCTGAGCCTAACAAAAAGAGCTACCGCTCGGTGCCCTATAGTGATGACAGTGATGAGTTTTTGCGGCTCTCTCACGGCTGGGCTACGCCCTCCAATCTCAATGAAATATTAAACTGGAACACGCGCACCGATCCCTATAATAACCAAATGAGCTCGCTGTTTTACGGTACCCGCTTGAGCGAGACACTATTTACCCTGCCCATTGAACTTTATTTTACCCCCGGTTTGGCTTGGCATCACAGTTCTGAAGTGCAAAATGATTTAGCTGAGGCGGTCGTCGCCATTAAAGCATTCTATACCTTTGAGCTAGGACCAAGATTTAGATTAGGCGTAGCCGAAGGGCTCTCTTATGTCAGCAGCCTTACCCATATTGAAGGTTCTGAAATTGAGGAGAAAGGTTATAAACCATCAAAGCTACTTAACTATCTTGATTTCTCGCTCGACGTCAACATGGGCGACCTATTCAACAGCCACAACATGCGAAACATGTGGCTAGGCTATGCTATTCACCATAGATCGGGCATATTTGAAACCAGCTCAGCATTTGGGCGTATTAAAGGCGGCAGTAATTACCAAACAATTTACCTGCAATGGCATTTCTAATCTGCCATCCAGCCTATGCAGGTTTGTGGCCAAGAATCATTCTGGCAACAAATCTGAACATATTTGTGACGTTCAACAGTGATCCGATCAAGTAACCGTTGCGTATTGCTTGCATAAATAGGAGTCATCTGATTATATAATCATCGATAGTGAATTAATCTGAGTGTTAATTGAGGAAAGTGTTATGCAAGCGTCAGCCTTAGACAGCAACTATCTCACCTTTGAGGAGAGAAGAATTGCCCAAGCCAATGTTGAGCAACATTGGGATCGCCTTACTACACCTCAAAGATTCGCTTTTTACACCCTTGCAAAACTGGGCTACCAATTACTTTTTGTTAGGAGCTCACCTCACTCTCGCACTGCTGTGGCTAAACAAGACGACAAGCTCGTCACCATTGACGATGAAGGTGATATCGATTTTAACCCTGATGTCGTCCTACGTGAACGTCGTCCACCACGTCACTGAATGAATAATTATTAAAATAAAAGGAGCACTATGCTCCTTTTATTTTGGCCGGTATTATCCATTCAGCATGTTATACCAATCAGTATTAAGATCTGTTCGCTCTGCGAGCGTTTAGTGCGTCTGAAGCAAGGCCCTCAATTGCTCCTCGTCTCTAACATCCTCGGTAACCGATCCGTGCGTTACCCTATCTCCTATATCCATATAGTCGTGCATCAAGGGCATTCACAACGTCATTGTTGATTGCAATGAATGAGGAACATAGTCGTTCGTTAACACGGCATCGGATGCAGTAAAACACACTGAGTTGATCACACTCTTATCGTGATTGGTATCACTCCCCATGCACAGGGCTATTCATCGCTTGTTCAACCAGCCACGCTGTCGCCGCCTGTTGCCCCATCATACGTTCTAATGTGGGTCGAATATATTGCGCCATTGCTGGGCGCCGCCAAAACATATATTGCGGTAAATCATGCAGTTTACTAGCACCAAATAGCTGCTGTAGCAGGCTAGAAAACTCATTCAACTCATCGGCTTTATACTGATGCAAATGGGGATAAACCTCTGCAATCAGCGTGGAAAACCGCTCAAATTGACCCAGTTGCTGCCACGTGTAACGCGCTAATAACTGTGAAAGCATTGGCGTTGTCCAGTGAGACATCGCCTGCACACTCTCAAATACTGCCAAATTACGTTTATGATACTGCTGCCAGGCTAACGCCATTGGCTCTCCTTGTTTAGCCAGGTGCCAAACAAGGTAAAAGTCGGCGAGCCACTCATGCTGATATGGGGTTAATCCTTCTTGCCCCCAGTAGTCGACAGGCAAACGTGCCGTGGCCAGATGACCTAGCTCATGAATTAAGGTGAGCTGTTGTGATGCCGCTAAAGGTAGCGCATACACCTCGCCTCCCCATAGTGCTGAAGAGGACATAGGGATATTTTCAACTGATAAAAACACCACCCCAGCAATAGATGAATGAGAAACGGGGCGCGCCATGGCTCCTCTTCCCCCCATCTGTAGGCGAAGCTGAGCGCGATTGCTCGGCAGTTGCCGTTTTACAGTGCTAGGCAACTGTGCCAAGCACAACTCCAGTTGCGGCGTATGGCAAACTAAGGCCTGCGACGTCTGGCTGATCGGCGCCCAAAACCAGCCGCTAGCGATAAATAACGCTTCTGCTAACACTCGATAGCCAACCTCAATATGCATCTGCTTGCCCTAGGTAACAGATTATCTTGAGTATGAGAGTCTGTATAGCGCAAACGTGCAAGCAAGTTAATGTGGCCCTCCCCTGCTCGCTTTGAAGCAGATAGGTATTGGAGCATGATCCAGCTACTCTTTTTAAAAAATTGTCAGTGATTATACCAATCCCCTCCACTAATTGCGGTAGAATGTGGGCTCGTTTTGATTAACACATTTAGGTTTCCGTGGTCGAAAAAGCAAGCTTCTCATCCTCTTTTTATCATCCAAAGTACTGGCTTATCTGGCTAGGCGTGGCCATTATGCGGTTAAGCCAGTTGTTACCTTTACGCCAACAGATGCGCCTAGGAAAAGCCATTGGCCGATTGGCCATGAAGCTTGTCAAAGGTAGAGTTAACACGGCCAAGCGTAATATTGAATTGTGTTTTCCACAGATGTCGGCAGCAGACCAAGCAGTACTGCTCACCCAAAACTTTGAAGAAACGGGTAAAGCTATTTTCGATATTGCCAACGCTTGGTGGTGGCCAGATAGCAAAGTACAGCAGCACATGACCATTAAAGGACAAGCCCATGTAGAGCAGACCTTAGCCGCCGGCCAAGGTGTCATCCTATTTGCGGTGCACTGTCTTCCTCTTGAGATGGGGGCACGTATTTTTGGCCAATTCCAACCCGGTATTGGTGTCTATCGGCCCCATAATAATCCGTTGATGGAGTATCTGCAGGTCAATGGGCGCTTACGTTCTAACAAAGGCTTAGTCGCTAAACGCGATATCCGTCAAATGGTGCGCAGCTTAAGAAGCCCTGATGTAATTTGGTATACCGCAGACCAAGACTTTGGCCGCTCGAGTGCGGTATTTATTCCTTTTTTCGCCGTCCCCGATGCCGCCACGATAACCGGTGCCACGACACTCGCCAAACTGGGTAAAGCCAAAGTGCTCCCTTTGCCGTCGTCCGCAACGATGATGATAACGGCTACAGCATTGAAATACAGGCGCCATTGGACGATTTCCCCGGTGAGAATGAGCTTGAAGACGCCAAACGTGGTAATCAAATCGTCGAATCAATCATTGATCGTAATCGCGCCCAATATATGTGGTTACATCGCCGTTTCAAAACTCGACCAAATAAAGACGACCCCTCTTTATATCAGTAACCCCTGCACTCGATGGCAGTGATATAGCGCACTGTCATTAAGACACCTCAATGTCATATTGACTACTTACACTGAGTGTCATAATGACAGTAATGACGTAAATAAAAAACACTAAACCACATAAAAACAATAAGATACAAAGCTGGCACAGCTAGTGCTATATCAGTGCAACTTATACTAAAATATATTGCGCTGAGAGGTTTTATGAGCAAGCAACGGCTAACTGCAATAGCACTGATAGTGGTACTTATTGCATCCTTCACGGTACTGCTAAGTATTGGCAGTGAGATCTATCGAGAAAAGCCCCCGATTCCCACCGCCTTTGTTAATGAACAAGGCAGCCCTATCTTCACCAAAAATGATATTGAACAAGGTCAACTGGTCTGGCGTTCAATGGGTGGCCATCAGTTGGGTTCAATTTGGGGACACGGTTCCTACGTTGCACCAGACTGGACTGCAGATTGGCTGCATAAAGAAGCACAAGCTTGGTTAGATATCACAGCTAAAGCACGCCACAACTTGCCCTTCAATGAACTCAACTCTCAAGTTCAAGCTGCACTGGAGCAAGCATTACGCGAGGATATTCGCGCCAACAGTGTCGTCACCGATCCCCAAGGCAACAGTGTCATTACCCTGTCAGCTACCCGTATTCAGGCGATCGGTCAGGTCGTCGAACACTATCTGGCATTATTTGGTGATGACCCTAAATTGTCAGTGCTCAGAGAGCAGTATGCAATGAAAGAGGGCACTGTGCCGGATCTCGCTAGACGAGAAAAGCTTAATGCCTTCCTATTTTGGGGCGCTTGGGCAGCCGTCACAGAGCGCCAAGGAGAGTCCTACACCTACACTAATAACTGGCCTTATGATCCACAGATCGGTAATACACCAACTTCTGATAACATCGTGTGGTCAATCTTAAGTATTATTACCCTGATTGCCGGTATTGGCGGCTTAGTTTGGCATCATGCAAGTGGCAAACATGAGAGTCTACCTCAGCCTGCAGAACAAGATCCCTTATTCCTCACCAAACCCACGCCGTCACAAAAGGCCGTAGGCAAGTATTTCGTCACTGCCATTGGTTTGTTTTTACTACAAATTTTTCTAGGTGGTATTACCGCACACTACGCTGTTGAAGGGCAAAACTTCTACGGTATACCACTCTCTGAAATTTTACCCTACTCGGTCACTCGTACTTGGCATACCCAACTCGCGGTTTTTTGGATCGCGACCGCATGGCTGGGTACGGGCCTTTATATCGCCCCAGCACTGTCTGGATATGAACCCAAATTCCAGCGTCTTGGTGTGAATGTGCTCTGGATTGCGTTAGTCATCGTCGTACTCGGCTCTATGGCGGGTGAATGGATAGGCGTTCAACAGTATTTCGACTTGGATATGAACTTCCTATTTGGACACCAAGGCTACGAATACATAGATTTAGGCCGTGTATGGCAAGTGCTACTGCTAGGCGGTCTACTGATTTGGTTAGCCCTGGTGACGGCATCAATTCGCCCAGCCCTCAAAGTAAAAGGTGAGATGCGCCCAGTTATTTGGGTATTGTATGCATCATGTGTCGCTATTGGCCTGTTCTACGGTGCAGGGCTAATGATGGGCAAACACACCAACCTTGCCATCGCCGAATATTGGCGTTGGTGGGTGGTTCATTTATGGGTTGAAGGCTTCTTCGAAACCTTTGCAACGTCAGTTATCGCACTCATGTTGGTACGCTTAGGCCTCATTCGTGCTCGCAGTGCTAATGCTGCCGTGCTCTTTACCACTGTGATCTTCTTAACGGGTGGTCTAATTGGTACCCTACACCACCTCTATTTTACTGGCACACCAACGTCGGTTATTGCTTGGGGCGCTATATTCTCGGCTCTTGAAGTCGTTCCGCTCGCCTTAATCGGTTTCGAAGCCGTTGAAAGCTACCGTTTACGTAACGCTAGTCCATGGATGATCCGCTATAAGTGGGCAATCATGTTCTTCGTCGCCACCGCGTTTTGGAATTTAGTCGGAGCAGGCATTCTAGGTTTCTTAATCAACCCTCCTATCGCACTGTATTTTATTCAAGGATTAAACACCACTGCCACCCATGGCCATGCTGCCTTTATGGGAGTCTACGGCATGCTCGGCATGGGATTAATGCTGTTCTGTCTTCGCGGCTTAAGTGGTCAAATTCAATGGAATGAAAAATGGCTAAAAGGCGCGTTTTGGAGCCTTAACATTGGCCTTGCCGCCATGGTATTTATGTCACTATTGCCTGTAGGGTTAACGCAGTTCTTTGCAGTACTTGAAAATGGCTACTGGTTTGCACGTTCACCAGAAGTCATTCACAGTCCACTCGTGGAAACCTTAGTCTGGATGCGTATGCCTGGTGATATTCTATTTGGTGCAGGCGGCTTGTTTATGGGCGTATTCCTGTTTGACTTAATTAAGAAGGCGCTGGCTAAATCTAAAGGCAAAGTAGAACAAGGGGAGCCACTACCAGCCGCTACATAATCGTATGATTCACTAAGGTCGAAGTACAGAAATAGGGGCAGCGAGCCCCTATTTCTGGTCTGATATCAGCGCTACGGCCACTCAGTCAACAAGACGAGACATCTATGTAAACTGGCATGTTCAATTTGGCATAGTCAATCAAACGCACTAAATTAAACACGTCAAATTGACAGCATCAAATTGACATTGCACTAGGATTTATTGGTCATATCCGTTCATAATAACCACTCATATTAACCCTATTACCTTGTTAACATTTGGAGACCCTATGGCCCTCAGCCAGACTGAACTCACTCGCATGGCACTCGATCTCACCTCAGGGCTCTCCAACCACGATAGATTCTCTCGCCTGCTCAATACAATCAGACTTAGCGTTCAGTGCGATGCCGCAGCACTACTACAATTTAAGGGGCAGCTATTTACGCCATTAGCCATAGATGGACTCAGCCCAGATGTGCTTGGTCGACGCTTTAACCTTCACGAACACCCCCGCCTCGAAGCCATTGCGCGAGCGGGTGATATTGTGCGTTTCCCCGCCGATAGCGATCTTCCAGATCCCTATGATGGCCTGATCCCAAATCAAGGCGACAACCTAACTGTACATGCCTGTATCGGCTTACCACTCATCGCCGATGGTGCCCTGATCGGCGCTATCACAATCGACGGCTTTAACCCGGATCAATTTACCTCCTTTAGTGATGGGCAATTACGTGCCATCAGCGCCATTGCCTCGGCTTCGCTCAATAACGCGCTACTCATCGATAAACTCGAGAAACAGTCACTACAATCAAAATGGGATGACACACAAGTCAGCACAACGCGCGCTCAAGCTGCCGACACCGAGATCATAGGTCAATCTCCAGTAATGCTTAATCTCAATCAAGAGATCGCCGTCGTCGCACCAACCGAGCTCAACGTGCTCATTCTTGGTGAAACGGGCACGGGTAAAGAGCTTATAGCCAGCGCTATCCACCAGCAGTCCCAACGTGCCAATCAAGCCTTGGTATACCTCAATTGCGCAGCATTACCAGAATCTGTGGCAGAAAGTGAACTCTTTGGCCATGTCAAAGGGGCGTTTACGGGAGCAATTAGCCATCGTAGCGGTAAGTTTGAAATGGCCGACAAGGGCTCACTGTTTTTAGATGAGATAGGTGAGCTCCCGCTGACACTGCAATCGAAGTTACTGCGGGTATTGCAATATGGTGATCTACAAAAGATCGGTGATGATCGCAGTTTAAAGGTGGACGTTCGTATCATTGCCGCCACTAATAAAAACCTTAAAAATGAAGTGTTAGCAGGCCGCTTTAGGGCCGATTTGTATCATAGACTTAGCGTGTTCCCGCTGCTCGCTCCGCCTCTCAGAGAGCGCGAACAAGACATCACCTTACTCAGTGGTTTTTTTGTTGAGCGCTGTCGCCAGCAATTAGGCCTGCAAAGCCTACGTCTCAGCCCCCAAAGCATAACCATGCTCAACCAATATGCTTGGCCGGGTAATGTTAGGGAGCTCGAACACAGTATTTATCGAGCGGCCATCTTGGCAAGAGCACAGTCGACCGGCAATATTGCCTTGATAAATCCAACACATTTTGAATTTGCACCGCAAAACCAAACCGCAATGACCCAAGAGATCGCTACCCCAGCTTTCGCCGTCAGCGGCGATCTTAAGCAGGCTACAGAGCAATTTCAAAGCAACTATATTCGTCAGATGTTGCTGCAACACCAAAATAACTGGGCAGCAACCGCTCGCGCCTTGAAAATTGATTCAGGAAATTTACACAGATTGGCAAAACGACTAGGGTTAAAACCGAACAACGAATAAAAACAATCGGCATAATCAGGCTTTAGAAGCGAGACAATTACATTGAACTTAACACTTTCTCGACACTTGATAATGGCGCACTTATTTATAGCCGCCACAATAACGACTAGCGTAGCGGCAGCCAATGATGAGTTGGTTAAGCTGGCATTGCCCCTTTATCAAGTAGAAAAAACCATTGAGTATCGCCGTTTAGACAATGGGCTTGAAGTGAGGCTATTACCACTTGCGCAACGACAAAGTGTGGCAATTGCCAGTCAGTTTGCAGTCGGTTCGCGCAATGAATCACAAGGTCAAACCGGCTATGCCCACCTGTTTGAACATATGCTATTTAAAGGCAGCCAAAATGCTCCAGGCGACAGTTATAGCCAAACCATGAGTGCACTCAGTGGCCGATTCAACGCGAGTACCTTTTTCGATTACACCAACTATTATCTTAACCTTCCCAGCAATGCCCTTGAGTTAGCACTCTGGTTAGAGGCCGATCGTTTTATTCGTCCCTCACTGACAACAGACACAGTGAAAAACCAGCAACAGACAGTGCTAGAGGAGATGGCGACGACGATAGATAATCAGCCCTATATTCGCCCTGCTATGGAGTTTTTGCTCAAGCAAGTGCAGGGAACCCCTTATGGCCATGCCGTGATTGGATCTAAAACCGATATTGAAGCGGCGACAACCGAGAGCCTAACTCAGTTTCATCAAACATTTTACCGCCCCGATACCCTGCAACTAAGCATAGTCGGGCAAGTGCCACCACAAACGCTCACTTGGGTAAAAGCGTATTTTGCTGACTGGCCAATGCCAAATAACACACCCCAAGGCTTTCATCCACTCCAAGTTAACAGGCAGTCTGTGCATCATGAGATCATCGATGCTCGAGGGCCTTGGCCTGGCTTACTATTGGCATGGCACACCGTTGGTCGTTCGCATCAAGATGCCGCCGCCATCAGTTTAGTTGAATCCTACCTGTTACAAAGCCGCTCTAGTGTATTAGCTAAACTCAGCCTCACAGAACCTAAACAGTTGCTGTATTACTCATTGCCATTGACCATGGAACATTTTGGTGTGATGAACCTTGTGATGGTGCCAAGAGCCAACATCTCCTTAGATCAGCTCACCGAGCAGATCACAGCGATTATCGATGACTTTGCAGCCGGTGGGCTCACATCCGAACAACTTAAGCAGTTAAAGCTGCGATCACTACAGCAGCAGCTAGCAAAACTAGATAACGACATCAGCTTAGCGACAACACTCAGCGCGACCCTTGAAAAAGACAGATTAACTCCACTATCTGGCCCATGGGAGCGCGTCAACGCAGTCACCAACGCCGATATTATTCGAGTCACTCGACAATATTTACAGCCTGGTGTCGTCCGTTTAGATCTGCTGCCGCCTTGGTATATTCGCTGGAGTAAAGCGGTACTCGAATGGCTACCTACAGGATGGACAGACTCATTAGAGGAGCAAGTGTTATGAGGCCCTTTGTTGTGAAGCTGTGCGGTATAAAGCTGTGCAGTATAAACTCATGCCTCTTACTCAGTTTTTTTCTCATCTTGCTAATTTGCGGTGGTTGTCAGCAGACCAAAATGACCTTTACACCAGTTCAATCCCCCGAGCCCCCTAGCTTCAAACCGTTAATCAACGCACCTATAGTTGAATCATCAGGTTCGAGCCTAGTAGAACACCATTTAGTGCCGCAAGTGAGTGTGCTAGCCCCCTTTCATCTCCTGCATATACTCCCAGGCAGACTCTCTACGCTTAACCGCATTCATTTAGTCGCAGTTAGCCCAAACCAGCCTTATCAAGATGCGGATATCTTGGCCAAGGCCTTTACTGAAAAAGGGCTTTGGCTGGCAAATAAGCCATCTGCAAAAACACCTTTCAACTGCATAGAAAGCTTTAACTCACAAGTGAGTCTACATAGCGTTACGCTTACCTTGGCCTGCCCTGATGATCAGCTTGAAACGGCCTTATCGCTATTAGTCGATATATGGTCAACCGGCAGTTTTAGCGATCTAGATATCGCCAAACTAAGACGACAACTCGCACTCGATAAACATATCAACGCGTTTAATGGTAACGAAATAGAGAAGCTGTGGGCGGAAAAAATATTGGGACAAACCCATCCCTATAATGGCGCGCTCAATAATGAAGCACAGCAAAAAACGCTAACACATCAGTCTCTTGAAAAGATTGCTCATCAAGCAGGGATCCAAAGCCAGTGGCACCTAATCATCGAACGCGACGCGTCAATTGAGCCGCAGCAAAAAACGGTTATCGCAGCGCAAATGAAACGCCTGCCTGTGCCATCGAGTTTCAGTGAACCAAAGCTAGATAGCTTTAAACCCTATGGTAAAACCCTCTACGTTATCGACGCGCCGGGCAGCGTACAAACCCAAGTGCGCCTTGGATACCATTTACCATTACAGGCTCACAGCAGTGATAGTGGCCAGATAGACAGCACTTTTAGTTGCGAACTTCTGAGCCGTTGGCTCGGAAGAAGTTTTTCAGGCAGACTTTACTATGATCTGCGTGAACGACGAGGACTCACCTATGGAATTTATGGACGCTGCTTCGACAACCCTATGGCGACAATTCTAAAGTACTACGGTAGTACCCAGTTACAGCACACAGGGGCTTTTATTAAAGGGATTTTAGATCATTTACAGCTAGCCCAAACTGAGCTCGCCGAAGACGACGAGGTAAAAGCGCTCGCAGATTACTATCAAAATCAATTCAACTTAATGTTTGACGATCCCGCTCATCGCACGGCGCGCTATATTCAGCTGCTGAGTAAGCAGCAGGATTGGCAAGCGATAGTGAATCAGCAAGCTCAATGGCAACGTCTCAATTCGTTGACATTACAGCAAGCGGCACAGCAAGTGTTCCACGCTCCACCAGTGATGGTTATCCGTGGCGATCTCGATAAAATAAAACCCGATCTACAGGAAAAATTACCAGATTGGCATATAGTCACACCATAGGTTTACTTACCTCATTTATGCCAAGTTATAACACCTACAATCTGCAGGGTTGTGTCTAATAGATATATAGATAAAATAGTAAACACATTTTGATACAACTAACATAATAATAAAGTTGTACGATTTATTCGTTTCAAAAACAACCCTAGTAATAAAGTAGTACATTATAAATCTCATAAGGAAGTGAAATGTATAATGGTGAATTATTTACCCTAAGTAGATGCCCTAGAAATATCCAATTTTTAAGAAGTACTGCGGGCTTGCTCAACTTAAAAACAAATATACTCACACACCAAAATACCCAGGGCGGGATTAAACTTTGTTAAATCATTTAACCAAAGAAAATCTCGCTCCTAAAATCGCCACTCCATGCTGCTTTTCTTATCTTGGTTGGTTTACTTGCTTTTAGCGGATGCTGCTCTAAAAGGTTCAGCACGATACGCCGAAATAGCGCCATCTTCTTCGCGTTTTCATGGTCACCAATCCTTGAACAATCTTCCCTAAAGGTGACGTCAAGCACCCAGTGTTGCTGGTTCTCGATGTGCCAATGCTGACGCACCGCTTTGGCTGCGAGTTTGATGTCTAGAGGCAAAGAACTTAAGTAATAATCCGTACTTATGGTGGTAATGCCTTTGCATGTTCGTTGACGTTCAACGGCAATGAGCGACTTTGCTGACGGCCACTTTTTCGCGAGCGCCTGCGGCAGCTTTGCTGAAATTTGAAATGTCGTGCGACGCTCCTTACGGCCATGCCCCTTATCATCCTCTTCGATACTCAAGATGTCGACGCCGTCGTTATCCCAGTGAGGTTGAAACTGCATCTCTATGGCCTGCCTCAGTAGCGGTTGATTGCCTTTTACCTGAACAACATAGTCGCCTTTAGCTTTGATGATTTGTTGAAGCGTTTCCCGCTGGCAGTGAAGTGCATCAAAGGTTACAACAGTGTTTTTAATGTCTAACATGTGCAATAACGCCTGAACCGTTGCGATTTCATTGTCTTTAGTCTGTGTATCTTGCTGATACAGCACAATTCCTTGTTCAGTATCAAAGGCCGAAACCAAGTGAAGCGCATTGTTAGCGCCATGTTGATTAACAGCCCCACGCAAGGTTTTGCCGTCAATAGCGATCAATGGCTTGGATGAGGCTTCTCTTAAGCGATTTGCCCAACTAAAGAGTGTCATAACCAGTATTTCGGTATCGATCACTTTAATGATCCGAGCAATGGAATGTCGAGTAGGGATTCCGTTATCAAAATCTCGATGTTTACGCAGCCAAGATAGGTTCTCTTGGCCGAATTATTCGATAGCTTGCCAGCCATCACAACCTGAAGCGATAGCGGCTAAAACGAGAAAAATAATATCAACTAAATCATGGTTTAGGTTGATGTGAGAGCGAGGGTCTTCGATGAGTTTCAAGTGTTCAAATAAGGACATGGATTAGGCTCAGTAGAATAACATGCCCGATCAGATCATGCAGATACGAAGAAGTTCCCTACTATTAACAAAGTATGATCCCGCCCTGCAGCTGGCTAATACCTTTTTTAAACAAGTGACTTTTTATCAAAATTAGCAAATGGCCCCTAGACTACGGGCTCGTCAGTGCATTTTATGAGCTACCCAAGACACATTTCATATAAATCTAGGGCTAACAAGTCTAATTTCCAATCAAAATACACCCGAATGGATAATACAGCGGGTCAACACTTTAAGATAAGATCCGTGCGTAAAACTAAAGTTTTATTTTTAGCAAATAAGGTTACATCTCATTGTGATGCTTTTTTGTCTAGATTAACATCCACTCCTTGATGGACGATTTACTCTTGATATAAAGGACTATTTAAATGAAATATGCTTCACTTTCTGCCTTAACACTTGCCGTTATTCTTACTGGTTGTGCTTCAGACCCAGGCCCTCGTATAGCACTCGAAAAAACGGTCGAAGTCGATGGTACAGTGCTCAAATTTAACGGCAGCTATCATGACAAGAAAAATATTTTAATCTTAACCGTAAACGGCGATCCAATTATGCAAGGTCGTTTTCCTCCTTACACTCCAACTCAGAACTTAAACGCCAATTACAAAGACTTCGCTGTACGCAGTCATTGCTACTTCGGTTCGGTGTTAGGTAATCAAGGCGGTGCCTTTGGTGCCATCGCAAGTGTAGTGCAGTCTTCAAAGAGCAGCACGGCCGATAAATGTGAGTTATATGTCAATGAAAAGTTAGTCGATAACTTATATTTCTAAATTTCGGCTTAACGATTAATCAGGGGGCAGCGTTCCCCCTGAATTAATATCTCATGGCCTATCTTTTATGACCCATCTTTTGTGGCATATGTTTTATGAATCAGCTTTGTGGACAACCTTTATGGAGAGTCGTCAATCAAGGTTAGATTGATTGTATAAACAGGGAAGTCAATGGCAATCAAGCGATTATTAAAACTAACACTCTACCGCGGCTTCACAAATAAACAATTAGGCTCGGCAATATCTATTGTGCTTGTTATCACAGCGATGACATACAGCAGCAAGCTACTCGCAATGTCGACCCGCGATGCCATCCTGAATTTCAAACAAGATACCAACACTATCGTCGAGCAATCTCATCGACTCAGTAAACAACATGCTCGGCAAATGGAGTTGTTATCACAAAAGCTGGACGAAACTCAAAGCGCTAAAATCGTGCTACAAAGCGAATTCATTGGCGACATGACACAGACTGCCGAGCAGATGTTAGCGCTCGCTAATCAGTACTTACCTCATTATCAGCATTTTCTCGCAAACATCGACAAAGACAGCGACTGCTACCAACCCGAGCAATTAGCGCAATTTCAACAGACTACAACTGAACTACAAGACTATGTCGATAACATCGACTCCCTGCTAACAAAGCGAGATGAAGCCGAAGCGTTCTCGGCATTAATGGCGTTCAACCTTGGTCAAACTCAGGTCAATATGCTGGTAGACATGTTTGAGGTGTCTAAATTCTGCTATCTGTCTGAGGCTCTGCCCCCTCTGGTTGAAGACGTTCAGAGCGTCGAAACTGAACTGGTTGAGAAACTGATACAACATGGGGCGATAGATGAATTTGATCACGCGACGTCGCAAACGGATCGAACAAGGGCACCTGAGCCTCAATCACAGCAGCCACAGAACAAGTCAGTTGAAACACTGACGCTAAGCTATGAATTTACGGCTAATGACCTCCCTTATTTTAACGATCTTAGCACTCTTGAAGTCAGCGATATCTCTGAACTCAAGCAACTTACGCTGACCAATCAACTCCGTATTAATGACCAGCTTCAGTTACAACTGCCTGATGCAGCATTAGCAGATATAAGCCTGCCATACCAAGCCCGTATTACCGGTGTTGTCGAGACCGACAATGAGCGAATCACCCTAGATATATTACTGCTCCGCTCGCCGTCATATTCCATAGATGCAATGTCATTTAACGACCCACAAATAGCAAGCTGTATAAAAGCTATCGCCAAGCAGCTTCAATTGAGTAATAGCAATGAGCTGACCCAAGTTAACTGCCGTCTGTCATCGACAGTAAATCTTGACGACCTGCAAAAATTCAAACAACTGCACACAGTCAGTTTAATGGGCGGGAAGCTCACTGATTTATCCCCCTTATCGAGCTTAGCGCAATTAGAGATGCTCAACATAGAGCTGAGTCAGATAGCCAAATTTGGCGATATCAGCCGACTATCTGCCAACTTGATGCTATCAAATATCGACACTCAAGATTGGCAGGCATTAGCACAAAGCCAAGCAACATCGGTCTCCATCATGAACATTACAGATTGCTCGCGGTTAGCCCCTTTAGCACACCAGCCTAATGTCGCCTTAATGTATAAAGGGCTTAACCCCAATGAGATAATGGCGTTAATGCAACAAGTAGACAAGAGCAACAGATCGCTAACAGTGTTAACGGATTGCCCTGCCCCTAAAAACTAATAACCAAACAGCTGAGCCACAGAAACTAAGCGACATAGATAGTCGATGGCCTTTAGCCAATAAACTGTAAAAGGAAATACAATGATAAAAAAACTGTTATTAGCGCTATGTTGTACTTTAACGCTCAGCGCTCAAGCAGAGGCTGAACAACTGCCGTTTGCATCGCTTGCCGAGAGTAAGGTTTATAAAAAACAGACTCGTCATTATATTCCTTTTGCCTTTATCTCAGGTATTGATAAGGGGTCATATCAAACTCAAACTTATGCAGGGCAGCTAAAACGCATCTATTATGAACTGCCCACCAGCTATGACCCCAGCCATGCCGTTAATAACTATAAAGCGCAAATTTTAAAGCTAGGAGGCAATATACTGTTTGAGTGTCAGCTAGATGCCTGTGGTAACAAGAGCAAACTATCGAAACAAGTTAGTCCGCTTCACGATATTCCTAAAAACTCTCCGGCGCTACTCACCGCTAAGCTCCCCCTTAAAAACAAACAAGTTTACCTCTCAGTCTATGCGGCGAATTGGCACAATGGTGCTGGGCTGCAACTGGATATTATCGAGGAAATCGATGAACCATTGGCTCTGTTAACAACCAATCAAGCCTATCTCGGCACATCGGTAGAACAAGAGTCATTTAAAGACAGAACGAATAATGATACGCAAGGCGCTAGCGATCACCCCATGATAGCCAGACTACCCGGTGCCTATATTCATGATTACCTACAACAAGGATTTGGCCAAACCTTAGTGCTCGATGGCGTCGATAAAGGCCAACACAAAATCAAAACCCTTGAAGGTAAGATCACCGATATAAACTACAAACTTCCTCGTGGTTATTCTGAGTATGAGGTCAATGCCAATTACAAGGCGGCGTTAGAAAAACTCGGTTTTGTGCGCGGATTTCACTGCCAAGGTAATGATTGTGGTCAATCACGAAAAATTCATCCACGCATCAAGACATTTGCACATATAGGACAGGATGAAAATCAGTTTTACGCTCTCTATACCTTAACTCGCCCCGAGGGTAATGTGCATGCCATGGTCTACATTATAGGTTACGAGAATGGCCTATGGAGCGAGCTTAAGCTCGTTGAAGAAACTAGCCTAGTAGATGATAGATTAGTCATTGATCTAGAAGGTCTAACCGATAAAATTGCACAAACAGGTCACGTGGCACTAGACGGCCTATTGTTTAAGTTTGATAGCGATGAAATGTTACCAGAGGCCGCCGAAGTGATAACGATTGTCGCAAGTTACCTTAAGGCTCACCCGAAGCAAGACTTTTATGTCATCGGTCACACCGATGACCAAGGTAAGCAGAGTTACAACCAAGTGTTATCGGAAAAGCGGGCTAAAGCAGTAGTGCAAGCACTGACACGTCAGCACGGCATAAACAAGCAACAACTCACCGCCAAGGGGATTGGCGAATATGCCCCCGTTGCAAACAATAGTAACGATGCAGGCAAGCAGCTTAATCGCCGCGTCGAGTTGGTACTTCGCTCCGATAATAAGTAATACTGATTGGTATAATTTTAGATGTGCGCCGAACGCCCGTTCGGCGCCCCTATTGCAGTACAAATATGCTAGCATAGCTGTACTCTCAGCCAATCACCTTGCAAGTCTATGCCTCTGTCTCCACGCCAGCACTTCGAATCACTGCAGCGCCAAAAAGGCTTCACCCACGACATAAGCCAGGTAAAGGTTGTCGAGCAATTACAGAGGTTGCACCAACAGATTCTCGATAAAGACCAGCAGATTAAAGGACTTTATTTATGGGGTGATGTTGGCCGCGGTAAAACCATGTTGATGGATGTTTTTTACAACAGCTTGCCACAGCAAACAACCTTGAGACTGCACTTTCATCGATTTATGGCCAAGGTACACAGTGAGATGCAAGGGTTAAATGGGCAACGCGATCCATTAAAAATAGTGGCCACACAGATAGCAAAGCAATATCAAGTCATCTGCTTTGATGAGTTTTTTGTCAGCGACATCGGTGATGCTATGATTTTAGGGCGGCTATTTGAAGCGCTATTTGAACTAGGCGTTGTACTGGTTGCCACCTCGAATACCCCTGTTGAAAAACTCTATGAAAATGGCTTAGCCCGTGACCGGTTTCTGCCTTTTATCGGCCTATTACAAGGCCAAACAGAATCGATACATCTTGATGGTGATATCGACCATCGACTAAGACAACTCACCAGCCAGCAAACCTATTTTCTGCATGATGAGATCAATCTCAAACAGCTCTTCGACACCATTAAGGAAGAACAAACCTCAACGTCCACCGCGCTAACCATACTCGGACGGCAGATCCCTGTAATTGAACGCAGTACAAACTGCCTGTGGGTCAGTTTCGATGCCCTATGCGATGGACCACGCTCTCAACTCGACTATATTGAACTGGCGAGTCAGTTTAGTAGCATGTTGATCAGTCATATTCCACCACTTGGGGGGGTCCCCAGATCCTGGATACGCGCCAGAGGTACGGAAGATGGCACAACCGCAGTAGAGGCCGGCGCACGCCAACTTCACTATGCGCCCAAAGACGATCCAGCGCGACGCTTTATCGCCTTGGTCGATGAGCTTTACGATCAGCAGGTTAACCTCTATCTTCATGGTGAACTGCCATTAGAACATCTATACACTCCGGGTGCCTTAGCATTTGAATTTAAGCGCACCATGAGCCGACTGATTGAGATGCAATCGGTCGAATACCTACATAGCCAAAATCAACCATGATAAAGAGCTTATCTCAATGCAATATCAAACAGAGGTGGGTCAACAATGACACAAGCAGCGGTTGATATCGACTGGATTTCGGTCAGTCTGTTTATGCTGGTTTTAGTCATACCGTTAGGCATTAGTCGCTACTTCCAACTGGGACTCAAACGTGACGTCGCCATCGCTGTGACTCGTATGACCTTACAGTTGATATTAGTTGGCTTATATCTGCAATTTCTGTTCGATTTAAATAGCCTCTGGCTCAACCTAGCCTGGCTGTCGGCCATGATGGCCATTGGTGCCAGCGCGATCATCGCTGGCGCAAAGCTGCCAAGACGACCACTGATGTTACCGATATTAGCCAGCTTAGTGTTAGCGCTAACCCCCATTCTGCTATTGTTACTGCTTTGGCTACTGCAGCCAGCGCCGCTATTCAGCGCGCAATACCTCATCCCACTCGCCGGCATGCTACTTGGCAACAGCCTCAGCGGTAACATTATTGCGCTACAAAGGTTATTTTCGTCGCTTGAAGAGCAACGTCATGAATATGAAGCTCGTCTCGCCTTAGGCGCTAGCGCCAAACAAGCCGCATGGCCTTTCTTACAATCAGCATTGAAGCAATCTCTCGCGCCAATTTTAGCCACGATGACAACCACAGGCTTAGTGACGCTGCCGGGAATGATGACTGGACAAATTCTAGGAGGGAGCGATCCTATGGTCGCCATCAAATATCAACTGATCATTTTGGTAGCCATTTTTGTCATGTTGAGTTTGAGTGTAACCCTAGCCCTAACTCTAACCCTTCACACGGCATTAAATGCCAGCGGACGAGTGCTATTAAAACGATGGGGATGATTTGATTACTGAACTGGTGGGGTTATTGATATTTACTCAAAATATTTTGATATTCACTGAGTCCATTTTCCTGGATGTTAGCCTTAACCCGATCGACCCCCAACTGTAACAATGCCCGCAATTTGGGATCGCTATCGAGGCTAAATGCATAGTAGAGTTCACTCTCTTTTAGGGTATACACAGCTTCAAATTCATCAATTTTTATTGCCGCCCTTTTAATCAGCCAACGCCCAACAAACTCCTCATAAGCCCACATATCAATGCGCTCACGCTGTAACATATACAGCAGTGAGTGTGCATTATGAGCCTGCATGATCTGGGTTCTCGGCACTCCCATATTCAATACCGCTTGCTCCCCAATATCATCGCGTATGGTGCCAATCATATGTTTTTTAATGTCTGCGATATTGGCTATTTTTAATTGCTTGGCCGTTGGAGCAAACAACACCACTCGAGTCGTCGCTATCGGCCCAACCCATTCAAACATCGGCTCCCTAAAGGGTGTCCTCGTTGTCGAAAACAGCACAGTATTAACGCCCGACAGTGTCAATTTGTAGCCTCGAGCCCATGGGACAAGCTGAATACTATTTGGATCGAGACGATCGTCCACCTTGCTCACAGCTGCCAACAGCAGATCGACGGCGATCCCTTTTAATTCATGGGACTCGCGATAATTATAGGGGGGATAAGACTCAGTAAAAAAGCTCAGTTGCGAGAGATCATTCGCCATGGCCAATGTCCCAACGCTAGCTGGGAGCCAAAGCATGATGATAAGACAAAATTGGCGAAAAAGATCAATTGGCATAGACAGATAATGGCATAGTTACAACTGAATAATCTCAGTGTAGCAGATGTCACCACTGTCTGAGCATTGAGTCAGAAATGTTGCGCAATCTGTCCCACATAATGGCATTGACCCAGCTAAAGCTCACCTCACTCTCCTAATATTTGCTCATAGATGGTAACCACTCGCTGGGCATGTTCGGCCACGAAAGCTACCGGCAGTTGGCCCACATTCTGTTGTAGGGTTAATCGATGACTTTCATCACGCAAAAAACAGTAGGCTTGAGTTAAATACTGGGCACTTAAATAGGGTAGTAATTCGAGCTCTGATAACACTTCAAAAATACGCACATTATCCGACCATATACTGAGTTCTGGGTGCTGTTCGGTATTTGCCAGCACCAGATATTGGGCAATAAACTCAATATCAGCGATACCGCCTGCACTCTGCTTTAAGTCAAAATTGCTTGGGTCGACTTTTAGCAGATGTTCGCGCATCTTGATTCGCATCTCTCTAACGTCTTTAGCTAGCTGTACTCTATCCCTATGGCTGCCTAGCACCTCAGCTCTCAAAATGCTAAAGCGACTGGCTAGCGCATTGTCGCCAAACAAAAATCTTGCCCTAACAAGAGCTTGATGTTCCCATGTCCAGGCTTCTTCTTTCTGATATTGTCCGAAATACTCAATTTCACTGACCAACAAACCCGATGCACCCGATGGACGCAGACGCATATCCACCTCATAGAGTTCACCTGAGGTCGTTCGGGTTGAAAAGAGGTGTAAAATACGTTGAGCTAACTTAAGGTAAAAGTGACCAATATCTATTGGTCTATCACCATTGGTTTCAGTACTTTGCGGGTACTTTACTCGGTTGTAATCGTGCAAAAACACCAGGTCTAGGTCGGAGCCATAGCCCAACTCAATGCCGCCCGCTT
Source organism: Shewanella colwelliana ATCC 39565 (assembly GCF_000518705.1). GTDB lineage: Bacteria > Pseudomonadota > Gammaproteobacteria > Enterobacterales > Shewanellaceae > Shewanella > Shewanella colwelliana. The sequence continues at coordinate 28,985 of NZ_JAEC01000029.1, read as the reverse complement.
TGCCATAACCTATCACCGCAAACCCTTTCTCGTCGCCTTGCAGATGAGGGGGCGTACCATGACGTGCACTCACCTGTTGCCAAGCCTGTACCACGACCTGTTCAATAATCGCTTCAGCTAAAAAGGTAAGGTGATCGCTCACCTGCATCACAGGTAATACCCCAGTGACATCGGCGGCGGCGATCTTTAACTGCTGCGACAGCTTAAACTGCCTCAACGCTTCCATCTGCTGCTCCATGTCCTCTTCAGGCACGCGCAGTAGATATTGGCGTAACTCACTGGGGTAATCGTCCAGAGAGGTAGTGTCATAGAGCTGTGAAGGATCGATGAGTTCATCGAGCAGCATAGGAAACTTAGCTAACTGCTGCGCAATCCATGGGCTGGCCAAACACAGACTCACCAGTTGCTGCCTTGCTCCTGGGTTTTCATATAACAGTTCAAGATAAGTAGTACGTGTGAGAATTTGGTCCAATACCTTGGACACGGGTTCAAAGGCTTTTGACGGTTGAGCTAAGTGTGTAAACTCTTGTAATAACAACGGCATGAGTTTATCTAATGTATCTCGCCCTCTTGGGCCAATCGTGCGTTTTACTACCGTTTCTCGCCAACTTTTTACCGCAGGCCACAGCCCTTGATCTTCAACACTTTGCTCCGCCATTAAACTATCAGCATCTTCATCATCTTGCAGATTCCACAACTGTTGCGTCCATAGATCGCTGGTCTCCTCCCCCTCTTGGCCCCCAACGGTTTCCTTAAAATAGCGATGGATTTTACTCATCGCATCCTCAATGTGAGTACGCAGTTCAGCCTCGCCCGCCATCTCCATTGCAAAACAGAGTCGCTGCCAATCAAGTTGATGATGCGGTAACGTTTGGGTTTGATTATCGCCAATGGCCTGCAATAAATTCTCAACTCGTCTGAGCAGCAAATAACTGTGCTTAAGCTCATCGACTGCGAGGTATTCCAATTGCCCTAAACTGTAAAGGGTATCGATAGCAGCAAACAGGCTTTGCTGGCGCAGCGCAGGCTCTCGACCGCCACGAATCAACTGAAAGCTCTGTACCACGAACTCCACTTCTCTTATGCCACCCGCACCCAGTTTAATATTGTCGGTGAGCTGACGACGCCTCACCTCTTGGGTGATCAACTGCTTCATTTTCCGCAAAGATTCAATGGCAGAAAAATCGATATAACGGCGGTATACAAAGGGACGCAGCATGTCGTGCAGTTCATCAGAAAATCCAGTCCAAGGACCCAGCGCACGCGCCTTAACCATGGCATAGCGTTCCCAATCTCGCCCCTGCTCTTGATAATAATCTTCTAGACCACTAAAACTGACCACTAACGGGCCACTTTCGCCATAGGGCCTAAGGCGCATATCCACGCGATACACAAACCCATCAACCGTGACTTGATGCAGCAAGTTAACTAAGCGCTGCCCCATACGAATAAAAAACTGTTGATTGTCTTGGCTACGTCGACCGCCAACGGTTTCGCCATGCTCAGGGAAGGTAAAGATAAGATCGATATCAGATGAGAAATTAAGCTCTCGACCACCGAGTTTACCCATACCTAATATCATCAAAGGTTGCGGATTACCCTCACAATCACATGGCGTACCATATTGCTGGCACATCTGAATATAAAGCCAATCACGAGCACCAATAATCAGGGCTTCGGCTAAGGCAGACAGATCGAGCAGAGACTCATTCAGGCCGGAGTAACCTAAAAAGTCACGCCAGGCAAGACGAACCATTTGTCGATTACGGTAACGACGCAATATCGCTTTGGCTTGGTCTTCATCAACAGCGCCTGCCAACAGTGAGTCGAGCTCATGGGAAAAACTATCACGCGACAGGTTTTCAAGCTGCCCTTCAAACAGTGGCAACACCCAATTGGGATGTCGACAAAGTTGCTCTGCGGCAAAATCACTCAAGCCCATGATGGTTTGCAGTTCATGAATTTGCGCTTCAGTTAACTGTTCAGATATATCAGGCCAAGCGTCGAGAATTCGCTGCCAGTTCAATTGTGCGGCTTGCATGACCACTTGGGGTAACACTCGATTGCAAATATTTTCCATAGCCCAAACAATCCCTAACATTTAAACGGTCGACATAATATGTCTTGAATGATATAGATATGTGTCAATTGGAACCAAGGCGTGATCAAGTTGACGCATTGCCGTCATCAAGTTGAATTGATTCGACAATTGATTACGTATTATGGCTCGCAGAAGGTTACTATACCCTAACTAGCAGCTATATTATGCAAAGATGTGATGAACTGATCATCGATTATCAGTCTCAATCCTAACTCAATAATGGAGAAACCATGGCAGCAATGCTCATTCGTGTTCTCACCTTGACTCTACTGTTAACCCAAGTCGGGTGCGGTGACGATAGGCCAGAAAAAATTGCTAACTATCAGCGACTGACTGAAGCGCGTGTGGCTGCGCTTGGGCAGATGCTAGATAATGGCGAAATCCGTAATGCAAACTTACTCAAGCAATACGCTAGCATAGTCACCAGCCAGAAAGCGGACCTGTCTCCACTATTGCAAGAGTTAGCTAAAGACGGCACCAGTAAAGGTCCATTATTTACGTCGCTAAAACGGCGCTTGAGTGAATTAGGCAACGACAATAACTTTGTCCATATCGATCAACGTCTCGACGAGGCGGAAAACCTCTATCAAGCAGCCGATCCTAGCCTGTTTAATGACATGCTCTCCGACCCCGTCAATGTGGTTGCCGATATGTCTGACGGCGCACTCGCTCGCGTCAACTCCATCAGTCGCGAAGCGGCAGTGCTCGCCAATGGTGCCGAAGATTTTGGCGCAGGCAGCCAATTGGTCGGCAACCCTGCGTACGGCAACTGGCAAACGGGTTCTAATGGCATGTCTTTTTGGGCATGGTATGGCATGTACGCGATGTTCTCGAACTTCACTCGGGGGCCTATCGGTTACGACCGCTGGTCAAGCCGACGAAACTATAGTTACTACAACGATGTAGGTCGCTATCGCTACACTTCGCCAAAGCAGGCCAGCTCGCAAAACCAGACCTATCAGCGTACCAAGAAGCAGTTTAATTCGCAGGGCAAAAAATTCGATAGCCCCTACGCTAAATCTCGCTCTGGCTCCACCAGCTTGTCTCGCCAAAGTAGTAGCGTTCCCAAAGCGAGTACAGCCGGCACGAGTAAAAGTAAATTTCGCTCAAACTACTCTAAAAACAGCAACTTTAGAAATTCAGGCAACCGCACAACCCGTGGTGTGCGCCGGGGCAAATAAAGGATATTACGATGACATTTTTTCAAAACTTCGGCATCACATCTGAACTGATAGGCATACTCGCCATCGATATCACTATCGCCGTAATCTTACTCACAGCCATGCGTTATCTGCAGGGATGGAACCTCAAAGTAAATAGCACCCACGAACTCTCAGAGCGCGACAACTTCGCCTTTGGGATCAGTACCGCTGGCGCTGTGGCAGGTTTAGGCATAGTGCTAACGGGTGCTATCACAGGTGAAGCCGCACACTCTTTTCTTTATGAAGCCATCGGCATGAGTGCCTACGGTATTTTTGGTCTATTGCTGATTAAGTTAGGTCGTTTTCTCCATGACAAAATCGCCCTCAATGAGATAGATAAAAATGCCATGATCCTCAAAGGCAATATCTCTGTCGCCCTTGTCGATGCCGCTGCAGCTATCGCCACAGCCATTATCATACGCTCAGTATTGATGTGGGCTGAAGATATCACCTTAGACACCTTTATCGCGATTTTTAGTGCCTTCGCGATTTCACAATTGATGTTAGTGTTGTTAACCCGCTTTCGCGAAAAACAGTACGCTAAACGCAATCAAGATGCGTCAATGCAAGCGGCTTTAGCACAAGGTCACACAGCAGTGGCAATTCGTCACAGTGGTTATATGCTTGCCATGGCATTGAGTTTTAATGCCGCCAGCCATTTTATCCTCTATGAACCACAAGCCTATATCAGCAACCTTATTGGCTGGTTAGTGTTCTCAGTTATCATGCTTATCTGTTTATCATTACTGCAAGCCTTAGTGAAAAAGTTAGTGCTTGCTAACATTGATTTAGCCCAAGAGGTTGAACAACAGCATAATATTGGTATCGCAACGGTAGAGCTTGCTATCAGCGTCGCCATTGCGTTAATTCTCACCAGCTTAATGGCGTAACCTCAGCCGGGTTAAAAGGAATTAATGCAGTCACCTACTGAAAATGCGCCAACACCTGTTGGCGCGAAAAAACTCTCTTGGTTCGATGATATCTTGCTATTGGGGATCATGGCAGTCTTGGCCGGTTGCGGCCTGATCTATGAATACCTGCTCTCTCATTATGCCGGTCGGGTGCTGGGGGCATTAGAAGCCGCTATCTATACCATGATAGGTCTTATGATTGTTTCTATGGGGGTGGGCGCCTTTGCCGCACGGAAAATCCGCTGTGCTTATACTGGTTTTGCGGTATTAGAGTTGTGTGTCGCCCTATGCGGCGCACTGGCTATTCTCATTACTGCCGCCGTTATCGGCTTTGGCCAGCAGTTACCTATCATCATTGCTAATACCTTGGGCTTACCGCCCGATCAACTGCCCCAAGGCGGTGCTATTGGCTGGCTGCAAAAGCTAAGCGAACATCTCCCCTACTTCTGGGGTGTGTTACTCGGCTTGATGATTGGTATGGAGATCCCGCTTATCGCACGAGTAAGACAATCGCTTTGCGACGAACACTTGATGCATAACGCAGGCACTATCTATGGTGCCGACTATATTGGTGCAGGCATAGGTGCCGCCATTTGGGTGAGCTTTATGCTTGCCATCGACATTCAGCTCGCCGCAGCGCTCACCGCCAGTTTTAATCTCTTGGCCGGCTTTATTTTCATCTGGCGTTTCTGGAGTAAAATTCGTTACGTTAGGTTGCTGCTCGTTGGCCATCTGTTTGCCACTGGTCTCTTACTGCTACTCGCTTGGCATGGTCCAAACTGGGAACAAGACTTTAATAATCTACTCTACAAAGACAAGGTGGTTTACGCCAAAGCGACGCGCTTTCAGCAACTCACTTTCACTGAGCGCCTGCGGGGCAACGATCTCTCACCTGTCTACTCACTCTATATTAATGGCCGTTTGCAGTTTTCCAGCCAAGATGAACATATCTACCACTCGTTTCTAGTACACCCAACACTTGAAGCCAGCGCGCGCCATGACAAGGTGCTGATCATCGGCGGCGGGGATGGCCTTGGCCTGAGACAAGTGTTCAAATGGCAACCTAAACACGTCACGTTGATGGATTTGGATAAGGATTTAGTCAACTTATTTAAAGATGGCAGCGACGCCATGCCTGCACGCTTAAATCTAGCACTGAAGAAACTTAATGCCGATGCGCTGAATGATCCACGAGTCGAGTTGCTCTTCGATGACGCCTTTAACGGCACAGATAAGCTTATTCAGCGTGGTGAAAAGTATGATGTGATCATTGTTGATCTGCCGGATCCGAGCCATCCAGATCTCAATAAACTCTATTCAGATCTTTTTTATCGCAAACTTAAGGAACTCTTAAGTGCAGATGGAGCACTAACAGTACAGTCGACTTCGCCCTATCATGCGCCCAAGGCGTTTATCTCAGTGGGCAAAACCTTGGCAAGTGCAGGCTTTAAGGTTAACCAATACCACCATAATGTCCCTAGTTTCGGTGAGTGGGGATGGAGTATTGCAACCCTTCAAGGCAAAGATGCTCAAGCAAGGCTTGCAGGCTTGAATAAGCTGTCCATTGATGAAGCTTGGTTAACCCCAGGCATGATTAAAGGAGCCTTTGAGTTTCCCGGAAACTATTACCATGATGCAAGCCAAGTGAAGATCAATGCCATAGGCTCAATGCAGCTGTATCAGTACCATCAGCAAGCTTGGTTAGAAAATGAAAACGTGTCACTTTTTTGAACACAAAAATAGCGCTTGACATATTATGTCTCAGTGCTATCTTTAACCGCAGACATAATATGTCAAAGAGGACAAATATGAACATTCACAACATTGCCAACCATCTAAATGATCTTTGTGACAATAGCCACACCGGCTTTCAATTTGACTGCTATCCCATCGATGGTGATGTCGAAGTCCTTCAGGTCAATATCGTTGGCCGTGAAGAGATCCCAGTATTTGTATCGGTCACTGATAATCAAATTCTTTGCATCAGTTACCTATGGGGTGAAGATGAAGTCAACCAAGAACGTCGTAGTGAGATGTTTGAAACCATGTTAGAACTCAACATCCCTATGCCACTGTCTTCCTTTGCAAAAATTGACAATAAGTACGTAGTTTACGGTGCGTTGTCAGTGCAATCGAGCATGTTAGAAATTGAACAAGAGTTGTCAGTACTGTCTGACAACTGTTTAGAAGTAATTGACGAATTGAGCGATTACTTAAAATAACCCAACCGTTTTAGTTATGTAGTGGTGCGGCTTATCAATATTGAAACCGCTTGAATCATTACTTTATAAAGGAGCCACATTATGGGCATTCTAAATAAGATTTTAACCGCATTTCGTGGCGGCGCTAATGAAGTCGGCCAAACCATCGTCGATGCCAACTCAACACGCATCTTTGAACAAGAGATCCGTGATGCTGAAAAGCACCTCACCAAAGCTAAGCGTGAGCTCACCGATGTGATGGCTAAAGAGATGCAAGCGAGCCGTGAAATCGATCGCCTTAAACGCTCTATTAGCGAACATGAAGGTTACGCAACTCAAGCGCTTGAGAAAGAAAATGAAACCTTGGCATTAGAAGTTGCAGAGAAAATTGCGCAGCTCGACCAAGAACTTGCTGACCAACAATCGGCCAATGACAGCTTCAGTGCTCATGCGACCCGTCTAAAAGAGCTGGTACGTAAGACTGAACGTCAACTCACTGATTACCAACGTCAGCTCAGCATGGTTAAAACCACTGAAAGCGTGCAAAAAGCGACAGCGACTATCACAGACTCGTTCGCAAGCAGTAACTCAAAGTTACTCAATGCTAAAGATTCACTTGAGCGAATCAAGGCACGTCAGCAGCAGTTTGATGACCGTCTAAAGGCGTCTGAAACCTTGGCCGAAGAGAACAGTGATAAGTCTCTGCATGCTAAGTTAGCGGAAGCTGGAATTGGTGAGCAAAAGTCGAATGCCAATGCGGTACTCGATCGTCTAAAAGCACGTAAATAGTCTATTGCTTTAGTTCCCTCACAGCACCTTTAGGCCAAGCCTAAAGGTGCTTTTTAGCTAAATAAGATCACGCGTTAGGAGCATTTCATGGGATTCTTAAAAGGGCTTTTCGGTAAAAAAGAGCAGCCTAAACGGCAACTTTCTCATCCGAATCATTTGCTTAAAGGTGATATGATCTCGCTTGATGATAGCTTTGCATTGCCGCCACAACTTCGCGGACAACAGCTAAGAGTCGAAGCCGTTAATACCTATGAGTTTGAACGCAAACAACTTATCGAATGGGTATTAAAAGGGCACGGCAACGACACACTGTTTCTCTCTTTAGATGAAGATGATGAAACCTATTTAGCCTTTTCCCTAAAGATCCCCCGCAATCTGGTTGAGCAAATTTTTGACCTTGAGCAGTTTAGCGATATTTTTGAAGAGGATGTGCAGGCAAATCTCACCGTGCAACCTTCAATACCTGAGCAACTTGAACAGTGGCTTGGAAAACAATACCATCAAATTAATTTTGCCCAGTTTGGCTATTTTCACCGCGAAGATTACCGCAACCAACGTCCGCCACAAGATGCCGAGGGCGCCACAGGCGATGCATTCGAGTCATATCTGCTGCTCGATGATGAGGAACGTTATGCGCTAGACATCGAGGTCTATGAAGGTGGTGAAACCGATGTTATGTTAACCTTATACCGTCCCTTAAGCGATATTCGTGAATACTGGCCCGGCCAAATTTAAGCGTTACCAATATCTTGGCTTTGACATCGAGATGAAAAAGCCAAGAAGCAAGGATTAGTCAATGAGTAAAACCAAACATCCACTTCCCGAACAGTGGCAACAAAACCAAAAAGCCGCCAAAGCAACCCAAGTGGCGTTCGATCTGGATGAGCAGTTTCAGTATTCAATCCGAAAAGCAGCCTTAGATTCAGGCGTCAGCCCCTCTGATCAAATCCGTACCATCCTCGGCCTTAACGTGACTAAGCGCCCCAAACGTCCAAGACTTACCGTTTCTTTGAGCCAAGATGACTATGAGCAACTTGCTGAGAAATATAGCCTATCTGCAACGGATCAACTCGAAATAAAAAAGCGAGTACTCGATGATCTGGTTCATTTTGTTGTTGAAAGCGAATAGTATTAGCAGAGTAGAGACTTTAGGTTACCGAGCGTTGTAGGAAGGAGTTTGATTCATGGCAGATAAGAAACGTTGGTTACTCCCCGTCGATCAGGCACCGACTCCGTTTCAGCTTGCTATGATGGCCCTTTCTTTAGTTTCGGTGTTCATTGTACTGGTGTTGACCTTTGCGAAATTAGATAGCGAAACACGCCGCTTACTACTGATGATTGATACCAGCATCTGCGTCATCTTTATTAGCCACTTCTTAATCAATTTTATACGCGCCAACGATAAACTTTTCTACATCAAACACAATTGGGTCGATCTGATCGCCAGTATCCCTGCCATTGAACCACTGCGAATGGCGCGGCTTTTCCAGATCTTACGAGTCATCCGCCTGATCCGCATGACTCAATCAATATTAGTTCCACTGATGAAGCAACGTAGCCAGGCCACGTTAGCCAGTTTATTAGTCGCCATGGTCACCATACTGGCCTTTGCCTCAGTACTCATGCTAATTGTCGAAACAGGTGTCCCAGGGGCCAATATTCAAACCGCTGAAAGTGCTATTTGGTGGGCATTAGTGACTATCTCTACCGTTGGTTATGGCGACTATTACCCCGTTACCACCGTCGGCCACATTATTGGCGGGGTCGTCATTATCTGTGGTGTCAGCTTTTTTGGGGTGATCTCAGGTTACATGGCATCACTGTTCATCTCTCCCGATGAGAGCGAAAGAATGGAAAGCCAAAGGCAAGAGATACGCTGCGAGCTAAAGATGGCCCTTGATAGGATGGAACTAAACCAACAACACCTACTGCAAGAGATTGAAACCCTCAAGCAGCAAGTGCAACAGAAACGCTAACGCCAATAGGGTTGAGATTTAAGTGCAGAGCGTCTTGAATGCTCCATTGCAAAGAGTAAGCTTTGCTCTTTATTATCCAACCAGTCTTGAATATCAAGCTGATGTGCCTGACTAATAAGACTTAAACGTCGATACGCCGCCAAGGTTCTTATGCCCATCGCAAGATCCCGCCACGGCGCACGAAACAGATCACGCCCTTTGCTGGGGTAAAGTTCACCATACGCCACCCCCACAAAAATACTTTCATCTAATGCTTTGGCAAACGACTGATAATCATCGCTGTCCAAATCTACTTCGGCCGGCATTAGCGCCACAATCCGCTGCCAGGAGGCTTCTTGCATTTTGTCGGCAAATTGTTGCACACCCAGATGTGGCTCAACATGAATTCGCCCACCGCGGCAGTCAAATAGTAAGGAGACTAAGCGCATCTGCAAATGACCGTAACAGGTGTCGGCTAACATGAGTGCTATCGCGTTAGGAATCGCCAACTCAGTTAATCCTTGAGCCACCCAATGTGCTAAGTCAGCTTGCCGTGGCTGTTTGGCAATCAGCGCAGCCTGGCTGTCTAAAATCTGACTGTAGCTTAATCCATCTTCGACAAATGCTAAGTGAGATTCAATGCAATCAAAACCATGGGTTAATTCATCATCGAGCAAATTAAACTGCGACAAGGTACAGCGTAATAACCGCACACAGGCGCGCAATCGATAGCTCAGTTCAGGTAGCTGCTCATCGGGCGCATCAAGCAGCATAGTTTCAAGCAACTGCCAACGCTCTAAACCTGTACTCAATAAAGTTATAAAAGTCTGTTTAAGCGTCGTTTTTTGCGGCAATTCAATAAACTCTAATGCCTCTAAACTTAAAGGGCTTGCCATGGCCGCAAGTCGATAACCACGCTTAGCTTTACTGTCATGACCCAAACGTGCTGGGATCTGGGCAGTCACTTGTAGGCCTAAAGCCAATAAGGCTTGAGTGTCACCCGCCAATAACTCAAACTCAAGCTCACATATTGGTTCATTAATGCCGTTAGCACTTACCGTACCCACATCAAGGGCAACTTCAACCAGGCTATCATCTAGGTAGATATGCCAGGTCATACGGGTAAAATCGGTATCAAATAGTGGTTTCAGTTGTTGCTGCACTTGGACTAATTCAGCCTCTTGTGGCCAAATTTTTTGTGGAAAAAGCGATAAATTGACCTTTGGTTGATCGATATCAATATTGTATTCTGGGCGTGAGTGCACACCACCGACAACCGTGCCTGCCGTCTTAATCGTCTGTTCGAAGCGACCATCGCAACCACGAATTCGTAACCCCATATCCCAATGTCTTAGGGTTAATTTCGGCGTATCGTAATAACAATTGCTAAGATGTTTTGTTCCTTTTGGGTCACTATGAGGTAGACTGTCAAGCAGTGACACCAAGCGTTCTCGTTCATTTTCAGGGAAAAATAGTTTTAGTTCTATTTCGGCAGCCATTCGCCAATTGCTCACTTTTTGATTAACTAATCAGAATCTGTCATGAAAGTTTAATTATAATTTAACCAAACTTTCATAGTGTAATATTGCTGTAATAAAAGCCCTTTAGGATTACGCTTTGAAGTTTATATATAACTCGTTAGAATAAAAACTGTGAGTTTTTATATAAAAACACAGTTTCAATACGCGGACGCTTGGGTTAACATGCGCCCGCATTTTCCAACAGTGGAATAACCTAAATAGGTACACGGCAATGCCAGTAAACTCTATTTTGGGCGTGTTTGCAAAATCGCCAATAAAACCGTTACAAGAACACATAGATAAAGTGCACGATTGTGCGTCGATTCTAGTGCCATTTTTTGAAGCTACTGTCGCAGGTGACTGGGACAAAGCTGTTCAACTTCGCAAGCAAATCAGCCAAGCGGAAAGAGAAGCAGATGAACTCAAAAGAGAGATCCGTCTGACTCTGCCTGGTGGCTTATTTATGCCAGTTGAAAGAACTGACTTACTGGAGCTACTCACCCAGCAAGATAAGATCGCTAATAAAGCGAAAGACATTTCAGGCCGAATCATTGGCCGTCAACTACTTGTCCCAGAAGCTATTCAAGATCCGTTTACTGCCTACCTAAAGCGTTGTCTCGACGCCGTAGCGCAGGCTAAGCAAGCTATCAACGAACTCGATGACCTACTTGAAACAGGTTTTCGCGGACGTGAAGTGGATCTAGTCGCTAAGATGATCGTTGAACTCGATAAGATTGAAGAGGACACCGATGATCTACAAATCAAAATCCGTCGCCAGCTATTTAGTATCGAAAACGATCTAAATCCTATCGATGTGATGTTCCTCTATAAGATAATTGAGTGGGTTGGAGACTTAGCAGATCTTGCTGAGCGCGTCGGTTCCCGCCTAGAGCTAATGTTAGCTCGCGTCTAAAACACAAGTTATCAAGGTATCAACATGGTTGATGTATTAGTCACCAATGGCCCAATGCTAATTGCAATTGCGGCCGCATTTGGATTTTTAATGGCGTGGGGTATTGGCGCAAACGATGTAGCCAATGCAATGGGAACCTCTGTAGGTTCTAACGCGATAACCATTAAACAAGCGATCATTATTGCAATGATCTTCGAATTTGCCGGCGCTTACCTTGCTGGTGGTGAAGTAACAAGCACGATCCGTAAAGGGATCATCGATTCCGCTTACTTCGTTGACTCACCAGAACTGCTGGTTTACGGCATGATTGCTGCGCTATTAGCTGCGGGTATCTGGTTAGTATTGGCATCAGCACTCGGCTGGCCAGTTTCCACAACACACTCTATCGTTGGTGTGATTGTCGGCTTTGCCGCGGTCGGTGTTAGCGTTGATTCTGTGGCGTGGGGCAAGGTTGTTGGCATCATAGGATCTTGGGTTGTCACACCTGCTATCTCTGGTTTTATCGCCTTTATGATATTCCAAAGTGTGCAAAAGCTGATTTTTAATACGGCAAACCCACTTGAAAATGCCAAGCGTTATGTTCCATTTTATATGGGACTTGCAGGCTTTGTTATGTCACTGGTTACCATCAAGAAAGGCCTTAAGCATGTAGGTTTGCATTTTAGCAATGTTGAAGCTTACGCATTGGCTGCAGCAATTGCTGTACTTGTTGGCCTAGCTGGTATGGTTGCTATCAAACGCTTGAAGATGAGTGCAAAAGCGGATCGCCAAACTCAGTTTGGTAACGTTGAGAAAGTCTTCGCAATCTTAATGGTTGTAACGGCATGTTGTATGGCTTTCGCTCACGGTTCAAACGATGTTGCTAACGCGATTGGCCCGCTGGCTGCAGTGGTTTCTGTAGTGCAAAGTGGTGGTGAGATCAGCAGCAAAGCACCACTTGTTTGGTGGATTTTGCCTCTTGGTGCAATTGGTATCGTAATGGGTCTAGCTATCTTTGGTAAGCGCGTTATGCAAACCATAGGTAAGAACATTACTCACCTTACCCCTAGCCGTGGTTTTGCCGCTGAGCTTGCCGCTGCATCGACGGTAGTCATTGCATCAGGTACTGGTCTGCCAATTTCTACCACACAAACTCTGGTTGGTGCAGTATTAGGTGTCGGTATGGCCCGTGGTATTGCAGCCATCAATATTGGTGTGGTGCGTAATATCGTCGTGTCTTGGGTGGTTACCCTACCTGCAGGCGCAGCGTTATCAATCATCTTCTTCTATATCATCAAAGGCATCTTTAGCTAAACGATGACTAAGAAGAGACAAAAGGAAGCCCACGGGCTTCCTTTTTTGTTTCTGCCAGCACAATTTTGAGCCGAAATGTTGATCGGCTTATTATACCAATCTAACTCTTGCAAAAAGCCGCCTAAATCCATAGCATGTGGCAATATTTCGTTGAAGAGAACTCAATGTGTTAAGACTACTATCTCTCGTTGCACTGATGTTGCTGTCACCTTCACTTTTGGCGGCTGAGCAAACCCGTTATATTTCAGATAACGTCTACACCTTCCTTCATGGCGGTCCTGGTACGCAGTACCGTATTTTAGGTAGTGTAGAAGCTGGCCAACCTGTCACCTTCTCTGGTGAAAAACAAGGTGACTACGTCAAAATAGTCGATCATAAGGGCCGCGAAGGTTGGGTCGATGCTAACTTGATCTCCAGCGAGAAAAGCTTCCGAGTACAATTACCTGAAGTGCAGGCAAAACTGGATCAAGTGCAAGCTGAATTATCGCAAGTTACCGCTGATAGTAATGACAGCGCTCAGATCATCCGCCAGTTACGTTCGCAACTTGCCACCGCTGAAGAGTCACTGTCGATCGCAAGCAATGAACGTGACAGTGCCACACGAGAATTGGCTAGCATTCAAAACAACGAACGCTACGAAATGCTAAAGCAAGGCGGCATGATTGCTGGTGCAGGCATTATCCTTGGGGTTATCTTGGTTTATTTACCACGCCCACGTCGTCGCCAAAAGAATCGCTGGTAAAACGACACTGCATCACTCAATAAAGCCAGCCTATTCATACGCTGGCTTTTTTATTGCCTGTCAAAAACCCTCGAAAACACTGCGTTAGCGCACCCTCTGGCCGGACAAGATCAAACAAAGCTCACATATCGTTTCGCAACAGTGTTCCTCATCACATTTTGGAGGTATAATCGGCGCGCGCAAGGCGTCAGATTGTATACAAAAAAGATAAAACGCCTTATAAAACTAATATTTTGTTCAAGCCAAAACTGTCCCTTATTTAGGTCCAGGTGGAAGTTACTACTATGTTCAAAGCAAGTGAAGTTCTGACTGGTCGTTATGACTCAGCTACCCTAAACGAGCTTTTTGAAGCCATCACCAATAACTATATTGTCGACGAAGAGCAATATCTTGGTGAGCTGATTCAGCTTGTCCCTGCAAGTGAAGATGAGATTCAACGTGTCACCCAGCGTGCCCACGACTTAGTAAAAAAAGTTCGCCAGTATGACAAGAAAGGTCTGATGGTCGGCATAGATGCCTTCCTACAGCAATACAGCCTAGAGACTCAAGAAGGCATTATTCTGATGTGTCTGGCTGAAGCCTTACTGCGCATCCCCGACGCAGCCACAGCAGATGCTTTGATTGAAGACAAGTTATCTGGTGCCAAATGGGATGAACACCTTAGTAAGAGCGACTCAACACTTGTTAACGCGTCAACTTGGGGCTTAATGCTCACAGGTAAAATCGTTAATCTAGATAAGGATATTGACGGTAAGCCAAGTAGCCTGTTAAACCGTTTAGTTAATCGCATGGGCGAACCCGTTATTCGCCAAGCGATGCTTGCCGCCATGAAGATCATGGGTAAACAATTTGTCCTTGGCCGCACGGTAAAAGAAGCATTAAAAAACAGCGTTGATAAGCGCAAGTTAGGCTACACCCATAGCTACGATATGCTAGGTGAAGCGGCTCTCACCAGCAAAGATGCGCAAAAGTATTTCGATGATTATTCAAGTGCCATCGCTGCACTCGGTGCCGAAAGCTATGACGAGCAAGAAGCACCTCGCCCAACGATCTCTATCAAACTATCTGCCTTGCACCCACGTTATGAGGTGGCCAATGAAGACAGAACCATGACTGAGCTATACGACACCTTGATTAAGCTCATTAGTCAGGCGCGTAGTTTAAATGTTGGTGTCTCTATTGGTGCTGAAGAGATGGATCGTCTAGAACTCTCTCTAAAGCTGTTTAAGAAGCTATATAACTCAGATGCTGCCAAGGGGTGGGGACTACTTGGTATCGTCGTTCAGGCGTACTCTAAACGTGCTCTGCCTGTACTTTGCTGGTTAACACGCCTGTCAAAAGAGCAAGGCGATGAAATTCCATTGCGCTTGGTTAAAGGTGCTTACTGGGACAGTGAGTTAAAATGGGGGCAAGTCAATGGTGAGGGGGGCTACCCACTTTATACCCGTAAAGCGGGTACCGATGTCTCATACCTGGCTTGTGCGCGCTACCTATTGTCTGACGCAACACGCGGAGCCATCTATCCGCAGTTTGCCAGCCATAATGCTCAAACGGTTGCCGCTATCTCAGACATGGCAGGCGATCGCCAGTATGAATTCCAACGTTTACACGGCATGGGTGAAGAGTTGTACGACACCCTGTTGGCAGAAAGCGGTGTATCAACGGTGCGTATCTATGCTCCCGTTGGCGCTCACAAAGATCTGCTGCCCTACTTAGTGCGTCGTTTACTTGAAAATGGGGCCAACACCTCATTTGTACACAAGCTCGTCGACCCTAAAACACCGATTGAATCTTTGGTTGTCCATCCTTTGACAACCCTACAAGGCTACAAAACCCTAGCAAATAACAAAATCGTTCAGCCAATCGACATTTTTGGTGATGAGCGTAAAAATTCCAAGGGACTTAACATGAACATCCTCTCTGAATCTACGCCCTTCTTTGCCGCGCTAGATAAATTTAAAGACACCAACTGGTCAGCAGGCCCAATCGTCAATGGTGAAACCCTTAGTGGCGAAACGATTGACGTGGTTAGCCCATTCGATACCACTAAAGTGGTTGGTAAGGTGGCTTTCGCTAACAATCAAGCGGTAGAACAGGCACTTTCCAGCGCTCACAATGCGTTTGGCTCATGGTGTTCAACTCCTGTTGAGGTCCGTGCTAATGCCCTGCAAAAGCTTGCCGACCTGTTAGAAGAAAACCGTGAAGAACTGATTGCATTATGTACCCGCGAAGCAGGTAAGAGCATTCAAGATGGAATAGACGAAGTGCGCGAAGCGGTCGACTTCTGTCGCTACTACGCTGTGCAAGCGAAGAAGATGATGGCTAAGCCTGAACTACTTCCAGGCCCAACGGGCGAGCTTAACGAACTGTTCCTCCAAGGTCGTGGCGTATTTGTTTGTATTAGCCCATGGAACTTCCCATTAGCGATCTTCTTGGGCCAAGTGGCAGCAGCGTTAGCGGCGGGTAATACAGTCGTGGCTAAGCCAGCAGAACAAACCTCTATCGTGGGTTATCGCGCCGTGCAACTTGCACACCAAGCGGGTATCCCTAAAGAAGCGCTGCAATTCCTACCAGGTACCGGTGCGACAGTTGGCGCAACCATCACTGCCGATGAGCGCATTGGTGGCGTCTGCTTTACGGGTTCAACGGTTACCGCGAAACGCATTAACCTGACCCTAGCTCAGCGTGACGGTGCAATTATTCCGTTAATTGCCGAAACAGGTGGCCAAAACGCCATGGTTGTGGATTCAACCTCACAACCTGAACAAGTGGTCAATGATGTCGTCTCTTCATCGTTTACCAGCGCCGGCCAACGCTGCTCGGCACTGCGCGTACTCTTCCTGCAAGAAGATATCGCAGACCGCGTTATCGATGTCATGAAAGGCGCAATGAACGAACTGACCATTGGTGACCCAAGTTTCGTCAAAACCGATGTCGGCCCAGTGATTGATGCCACCGCCAAAGCCAACCTTAATGCGCACATAGATCACATCAAGCAAGTGGGTCGTTTGATTAACCAGCTTGAGTTGCCAGCTGGCAGCGAAAATGGTCACTTTGTTGCCCCAACGGCGGTAGAGATCGACTCAATCAAGGTGCTTGAAAAAGAACATTTTGGCCCTATCCTGCACGTTATTCGCTACAAAGCGGCCGATCTACCTAAGGTTATTGATGAGATCAACTCCACAGGTTTCGGCTTAACATTAGGCATCCATAGTCGTAATGAAGGCCATGCGCTAGAAGTGGCTGATAAAGTTAACGTAGGTAACGTCTACATTAACCGTAACCAAATTGGCGCAGTGGTTGGCGTACAGCCGTTTGGCGGCCAAGGCCTATCTGGCACGGGCCCTAAAGCAGGCGGTCCACACTACCTAACACGCTTCGTGACAGAGAAGACACGCACCAACAACATCACCGCTATCGGTGGTAACGCGACCCTACTTTCATTGGGCGATAGCGACGAGTAGTTTTAGCGACTTGTCAGTAAAGCCAGTGGGTAACACCACTGGCTTTTTTATTTTCCGCTCCCCAAAGAATCTGCTCCTATACTTACACTGATTGGTATGACTCAACACAACACCAAAAATAGGAACAATAGAATGAGTGATAAACAACTGACCCTTGAGCAGGTCTGTGAAATTTTGAATAAGACTCCAACCACCATCAAACGTTATGCGCGGGAGAACCTATTAACCAACGTCGGCGAAGATGATAACTATCTATTTAACGAAGCCGAGGTGATGCGTTATCTAGAGTTTTCTAAGCGATTAGGGTAACCACGCAGTCAAGCTAACTACGGCGTGGTATCCATATTTCAACCGTTAAGCCTCAGTCAAACGCTGATATAAACTCGCATAATAGCTGTCTTGTTGTAACAGTGTTTGATGACTGCCACTTTGACGAATCTGGCCATTTTCCATTAAATGAATGCGATCCATCTGACTCATTGCGGTGAGTCGATGGCTAATCATCAATAGGGTTTTATCTTTGGCAAATTCAAACAATATGGCCAATATTTCTCGCTCAGTGCGCTGATCCAACCCTTCAGTGGGCTCATCAAGCAGCAGTAATGGTGCCTCACGTAATAACGCACGCGCCACACCGATACGGCGTTGCTCCCCGCCCGAGAGCTGACGTCCGCCTTCACCTATCCAAGTATCCAAAGGCTTATCTCCCTGCACTAAGCTTCCAAGCCCCACTCGATTAAGCACCTCAATTAATACGATATCATTGGCTGCACGTGCAGCATTGCGCTCCGCCCGTGTCATCAACTCGGTAAATTCCGGTGCCAGTTGTGCTAGGATCAAGTTGTCACGTAAGGTGCCTGCAAACAGATAGATGCGCTGACTTACCACTGTCATTCCACTGCGTAATGCCGTTTCGCTGTATCGGTCCAACTCATGCCCATCAATCGTTATCTCCCCACTTTGCGCTTGCCACTCACGGGTAAGTAACGACAGCAGACTCGACTTGCCGCAACCTGTTTGCCCCAGCAAGGCGACCTTACTGCCCGCTTTCACTGTTAAGTCGATGCCATCCAGTACCTTTTGTCCGGCATGGTAACCAAATTGCACCTGACTGATGCGCAGATCTCCCTGGGTTATGGCAAGCGTCGATTGTTCAACGAAGCGAATACTTGGCTGCTTATCAACTACCTCATTAACTCGCTCCGCCGCCAACACACAGGCAGAGAGGTGCTGAAATGCTCCAGCCAGCGGCATCAGCATTTCGATACAAGCTAAAGTCATAAAGACCACCAGCGCCAACATCGGGCCAGGAGGGATATTGTCACCCACACCGTGAGCCGCCAGATAAAACAGGACGACAACCGCCACGCCATGACATAAGACTAATGTGGCTTGACTGAGCGCTGTGACTTTGGCCATGGCACTTTGGCTTGCAAATAACGCTGCTTGAGCCTGATCCAACTCTGCCCGATAACGCTTCACCGCGCCAAATAGGGTAAGTTCCGCCTGCCCTTGCAAATATTCCAGCAACAACACGCGATACTGACGCTTACTCTCAAGCTGCAGCCTGCCTGGCTCCTCACCCAACAGATAAAAAGCCAACGGCAATAACAACCAAAAGAGTAATAGTAAGCTACACAAGGTCACCGCTAAGCTGCTATCGAACCAGCCTAAAAATAGGTACAGCGCAGCGATCATCAACAGTGACGCAGCCATTGGGGTGACAAGGCGTAAATAGAGGTGGTCTAAGGTGTCGATATCGGCGACTAGGCGATTAAGCAGGTCGCCTCCTCGCACACCTTTAAGGTCGCTGGCACTCAGCGGAATTAGCTTACGCCATGCCCAACTGCGAAGCTGAGTCAGTAACTTAAATGTGGCTTCATGGGTTGCTAGACGTTCACCATAGCGACTTGCGGTGCGAGCGATTGATAAAAACCGCACCCCACCGGCGGGAGTAAAATAGTTAAAGGCTTGCGCGGTGGCCACACTAAGGCCCGCAACGGCCGTTGCCGATAAAAACCAACCTGACAGCGATAACAAACCGATACCAGCCATCAAGGTGGTGATACTCAAAAATAGGCCGATAAACATCATCAGCCATTGGTGTTTAAACAGTTTTAAAAAAGGGATTAGCTGCTTCATGACTGTACCTCATCTAGCGATGACACCTGGGTATGGCACATGGCGGCAAATAACCCTTCTTGAGCAAGCAATTGCTGATAACTGTCTTGCTGCACTATCTTGCCCCCCTCCAATACCACTATGTTGTCCATCGCCTTGAGCGTGTCTAATCTATGAGTAACCATCACAGAAGAAGCCCCCTGCATCGCTTGCGTCAACGCCTCTAGCACAGCCTGTTCACTATGACTGTCTAAACTGGCGCTAGGTTCATCGAGTAGATAAAGCCCCGCTTTTTGCCCAAGTGCGCGCGCCAAACAGATACGTTGCGCTTGGCCAACCGATACCCCTGCAGACTGTTCGCCAATGGGATGAGACAATCCCAATTTAAGGCTATCGACAAAAGGTCTGACTTTGGCTTTTTCAAGCAGAGCCATAATTGTTTCATCACTCATATGCGGGTCACTCATGGCAACATTTTCACGCAAGGAGCCATGAAACAACTGTGGCTCTTGGCCAAGCCAAGCCAGCTGCTGACGCCAACTGACTCTGTCGAGCTCTCGTAGCTCAATGCCGTTAACCAGTACACTGCCTTGATAGGGTAAAAAGCCCAGCAGCAGATTAAGCAAAGTGGTTTTGCCCGCGCCACTTGGCCCCACCACGGCAATATGCTCGCCATGAGTTAGGCACAAATTAAGCGGCCCGAGCAAGCGAACACCTTGAGCGGTTTGCACCACAACATCCTTCATCACTATGCTGGGCGCGTGTTCGCCTTGATAAGGGAGCTTGATTGCGGGGAGATCATTGTCGCTATCTGGTGCTTGGTAGGTCAACAATGCCATTAAGGCTTCTGCTGCACCAATGGCTTGGGCCTTAGCATGGTAGTGAGTCCCCATGTCTCGTAGCGGCTGATAAAACTCAGGTGCCAATATCAATACAAACAGGCCAGTAAACAGCGTGAGCCCTGCACCATAATGGCCAAAATTTAAATGGTCTAAAAAACTAAACCCAAAATAGACGGCTAACACTGCAATGGACACGGCAGCAAAAAACTCCAACACCGCTGAGCTTAAAAATGCCATCCGCAATACGGCCATGGTGCGCTCGCGAAACGCTTCAGAGGCCGTTTCAATCGCTTTCACTTCACTGTCGGCTCGATTAAACAACTTGATGGTATTAAGCCCTTTGAGCCTATCCATAAAATGGCCACTTAGACGCGACAACGCACTAAAGTTTTTGCGGTTGGCATCGGCGGCGCCCATACCCACTAAGATCATAAATAGCGGAATAAGCGGTGCGGTCGCTAATAAGATGATGCCTGCCGCCCAGTTGATGGGGAATACCACCGCAAGAA
This sequence comes from Shewanella colwelliana ATCC 39565, assembly GCF_000518705.1. Lineage (GTDB taxonomy): Bacteria > Pseudomonadota > Gammaproteobacteria > Enterobacterales > Shewanellaceae > Shewanella > Shewanella colwelliana. The sequence continues at coordinate 8,422 of NZ_JAEC01000029.1, read as the reverse complement.
TCATCAGTGGAATAAAGCCAGCGAGCATCATTTGCGGCAAATATTTTGCGTAAAAGTCGTGTAGATCTTCAACTTGCTCCAGCACAATGCTGGCCCAGCTTCCCGCTGGACGCCCTTTGATAAATACCGGACCAAGCTCGGTCATTTTATCAAGTACCGTCTGGCGGATCTGGTGGCGTAATCGCATGCCCGCAATAAAGCTCACTCGCTCTCGGCCGTAGGCCAATAGCGCTCGGAGTACGATAACGGCACCCAGTAAATACAGTTGGTTAGAGAAAGCCTCTATAGGCTGCTCATCGATAATTAACCCATGCAGCATAGACGCAAGCAGATAGGCTTGCAGCACCAACGCCAACCCCGTGAACACACCAAACAGCACGGTCAGGTTTAGGTAGAAGCCACAGGCCGACTTTTGCTGTTTTAACCAACGGGTAAGGACTTTTTCTAAGCTTTTATCCATGATGCTCCGAGGCGATCTTAGGGGGGGAATATTCATTTTTGGTGAAGTATCGCAGGCTATGGAAAGGGAATAAACAATGGTCAACGGATTTGCTAGGAACCTCACAAAAATTGAGCTAGATCAAAAAAGCCAGCACTCAGTGCTGGCTTCTTACTACATCATTAAAGACTTAAATATTAGTCTTCTTTGCTGTAAATATCTTGGTCGTCGGCATCGCTACCATCGTCATGAGCATCACGCCACTCTTGCGCCGCTGCTTCTTTTGCAGCCAATGCTTCATTACGTTCGGTGCGCTGCTTAGCGCGACGTTCGTTACGTACCATTAGGTTCTCAACGATCTCTTGCAGTGCCTTATTGCCCCACTCATTGGCTTCTGCTTCAGTAGCAAAACCCTTTTGAGATTTAGAGACAACCGTCTTACGTGCCGTCATGCGACGTGTAACTTGTGCGGTCCATGTACCTTCGGCTTCGATCACACGAAGACCGTATTTCTTTTGTTGCGTCATTGTATTTCCTAATTCGATCTTCGAGTGTCTAGTTCGCTATCAATATGGGTTGGGTGCTGCTGACATAAATAGGATGTATAGCAGAAAGGCGGCTATTGTAGTCTCCTTTGCACAAAACTCAATCATGAGCGACACAATAATAGCATTAAATTGATTTTACTTAACCCGCTTGGCAAATATTGGCCATTCCACGCGGCTAAGAGGCTGTCGGTACCAGCTTTTACACTTTTAAGACGATTAACCTATACTTTTATCCACCATAGAGACACATGGTCAAGTTTGCACTGTACGTTTCATCGCCGAGTTTTATTGAATCATTAGCGATTTTTAAGCAGATCCTGTAAGATGCACGCCCGCCAGCGTACCTGGCACCTGAATTTTGCTGCACGTTGCAGCCCCAAGAGACCCATCTATGAGTTTTACCTCCCTAGGTTTATCCGCCCCAATTTTAAAAGCTGTAGCCCACAAAGGTTATGAAACACCTTCCCCTATCCAAGCACAGGCAATACCAGCGGTGTTAGAAGGCAAAGATGTGATGGCGGCGGCACAAACCGGTACGGGCAAGACGGCAGGCTTCACCCTGCCACTGCTAGAACTTCTGAGCAAAGGTGAACGAGCGCGTGCTAAACAAGTGCGTGCCTTAGTGTTAACACCAACACGAGAACTCGCCGCACAAATCGCAGAAAGCGTCACCACCTATGGTAAATACCTGCCGCTTCGCAGCGCTGTTGTCTTTGGTGGTGTAGGTATTGGCCCACAGATCAGCCAACTTAATCGCGGAGTCGACATACTCGTTGCCACCCCTGGCCGTTTACTCGACCTTTATAATCAACGCGCGGTGAATTTTAGCCAGCTTGAAGTCTTAGTGCTCGACGAAGCCGATCGCATGCTAGATATGGGCTTTATTCACGACATCAAAAAGATCTTGGCCATCTTACCAACCAAACGCCAAAACCTGATGTTTTCAGCAACCTTCTCCGACGAGATCCGTACCCTAGCCAAAGGCTTGGTGAATAATCCCGTTGAGATTTCGGTAACGCCACGTAACACCACTGCGAACACAGTGCAGCAGCTTATCTGCCCAGTCGATAAGACACAAAAGTCGGCCGCACTGGTAAAAATGATCAAACAAAACGATTGGCAGCAAGTATTGGTCTTTAGTCGCACCAAACATGGGGCTAACCGTTTAGCCAAGAGCTTAGATAGCAAAGGCATCACCTCGGCGGCGATTCACGGCAATAAAAGCCAAGGGGCACGTACCAAAGCACTGGCAAACTTTAAAACTGGTGAAGTACGCGTACTCGTGGCCACCGATATCGCTGCACGTGGACTGGATATCGACCAACTTCCACAGGTGGTCAACTTTGATCTGCCCAACGTGCCAGAGGATTATGTGCATCGTATCGGTCGCACAGGCCGCGCGGGTGCCGATGGTAAAGCAATCTCCTTAGTCAGCAGCGAAGAGATCAAATTACTTGCCGATATTGAACGCCTTATTGGTAAAAACTTACCGCGTACTGAGGTTGAAGGATTCGAGCCGACACACAGCCTGCCAGAGACAGATTTAACGCCTAAGCGTCACGGACAAAACCGTGGGCCACGCAACGCTAAGCCCAGTGGCAACCGCCCACCGCGCAATAGTGGCGGTCACAACCGTAATGACGATAAGCCACAAGGCAACCGCGAAGGTCAAAGCAAACGTCGTAGTGGCACTGCCAACAAACCTAACGCTGAAGGCCAGAGTCAAGCTCGTCAAGGGCAAGGACAAAGCAAAAGTCCCTATCAAGGCAAGAGCGAACACAGAGATGGTAATGCGCCAGCTCGCCGCCGTACTCGCCGACCAAATGCGGCAGCACAGACAAAGTAGTTGCTTAATTGTTAACTGGGGCCAGAAAGTTTCTGTGCCCCTTTTAACTAATAGCTATTAACCAATCAAGAGCATTTATCACCAACCAACATGTCATTGACGTGTAACCAGTAAACTCCCGATTTCCGCTACTTTCCTAGCGCTTAAAAATAATCCCAAACATTTACACCTTGTCCTAAAGTACTGTATTGTCTATTTATCTAGAAGATAAAGCGTTTATTATTCCAACGGTGAGTAGAACAAATATGAGTTAAAGGATTAACGTGAAAACCTTGTTTAAAATTGTAGTGTTTGGCTCATTAAGCCTAGTGGCGTTTTTTATCGGCATGATAGCGATAGCCGCGCTGACTTCAGTCGATAAAGCCGAGGTATTTGAACCTTACCTGACCGAGACAGTCCCCAAGCTGGTAAAATGGGAGCACCAAACCTTCAAAGATTTGATGACTCAAGACGCTTACAATACCGCCAAACCTGAGCAATGGGATCTTTACATCAAAAAGCTTTCAACCTTGGGAGCACTAAAGTCGTTCGAACAAGCCGAACTGCAAAATTGGCATAGTACTACCAATATTGGCAGCGCTTCAGCAACCTATGCCACCTATATTGTTCCCATGGCCTTCGATACCGGGCCCGCTCACCTGACTCTAACCTTAGTATCATCAAACGACAAGACGCTGATCCACTCGATTAAATTCTCATCAGACATCTTGATGCAATAACGTCAATACATGGATTTATAATATGAAATATATAAGCCTAATAATATTATGCCTCACCTCGCTGTGCGCTATGGCAAACTCGGGCCTACCCAATCATAGACATATAGTCGTTCATGGTGCTGGCCAAATTATCACTAAACCCGATATGGCAAAAATAACGTTTGAAGTCAGCAGCGTCCAAGATGATGCATTAGCAGCAAAAAAAGAGGTTGATAAACGAGTCAATGCTTTGCTCAACGGTCTAGATAAATTTAACGTTAATGACGATAACGTCTCAGCCTCAAGTCTGCTCACCGAGCCACATGTAAACTACACAGATGAAGGCCTCGAAGTCATTGCAGGCTATGTTGCTACCCGAACCCTGAAAGTAACGCTCAGTGAACTGGCACAGATGAATGAGTTTATCGACTTTGCTTTAAGTGTCGGTATTAATGAGATAGAAGACATCAAACTATTATCCATCCACTCATCCACACTCAAAAATCAAGCGACAACATTAGCAGTGGAAGATGCAAAGACAAAAGGCGCAGCATTAGCAAACGCTTTTGGAGCAAACTTAGGTAAGATTTACAGTATCAATTCAAGCAACAGTAGTAGTCGTTATGGTTATAGCGCCTACAGTAATGTTGAACGTATCGAGGTGACTGGCTCAAAGATTGATGCAGACGAACTAGCTCCAGGACGATACCTGCAAGCCACGATCAATTTTTCCGCGTCGATTACGGTCGTTTTTGACCTAGAAGTCGAGTAAACACTCACATCGTTGCAACCTGACTGAAATCACTACAACCCTATTGGAGAACACAATGCTAAAGCATATTTTTTTAACGATTCTATTGCTATCTGGCACAGCGCAAGCGGCTGATGACATTTTGACCCTTGATAGAAGTGTGTCGGGTAGCTTTCAATCATCCTTCCCCAATGACAATAACATTCAACCTGATATCAGCGATTTTAAAGTAATAAACACCGTACTGATGAGCAATGAAATTGGGGAGCGCTGGGCAGTTTTGACAGTTGAAAACTTGGCATCAGGGCAGCGTACTTTAAATCAGAACCACCTACTTGGACTATTTGCCAACGGTGAAAGAATGACACCACATACCTTCAAAATAAAGTTTTCAGCGAATGAATTGCTTTCTATCACCATCGCTTTTGGAGAGAGTAAATTTCCAATTCTTGAGGTTTACCCTCGAAACTAAGGCGACTTATCCGAGAATGGTAGTGCAGGAGTGACTAACGAACTATCCCCCTATGGTGAAATCACAATCAAGGACAGCACGATGGAAACAACCAACCTATTACAAGGCGGCTGCCTTTGCGGCGCACTGCGTTATCAAGTATCAGCCATGCCGTTTGACAGTGATTACTGTCATTGCAGCCAATGCCAAAAGAGCACTGGCTCAGTCGCCGTTAGCTGGATGGATTTTAACGTCGAGCAGATCACTTGGCTTAAGGGAGCGCCAACGGAATATGCTTCATCAACCACCATTCGCCGTGGTTTCTGTAACCAATGCGGCACCAGTATCAGCTACCGCAGCACCGATTATCCTAACTATTACACTCTCACCATAGCGTCCTTAGATGAGCCAAATCGAGTACCACCCAAGTATCATATCTATACCGACAATCAGGTGGCTTGGTTAAAAATCGCCGATGATTTACCCAAATATCGCGGTGGTCGCAGTGAAGGAGAATCTTAGAATAAAAAAGTAAGCAGAGGAAAAAAATAAGAGCGAAAAACTAAGCCACCAAAAACTATGCCACCCATAGTTAATCACCACACAAGAATGCCTTACGCACCACTCGAGAGCAGCAGTGATAGTAAGGCGTATCTTCCAGGCTAACGATTGTCTGTCTTGGTCTGGCCATCTTCAATTACCATTTGGAAAGGGTAAATAAAGCGTAGTTAAGCGGCCAATATTTAGCCAAGAATCTTGGATGTCTTAATTATTTAAATAAAGCGTAGTTAAGCGGCCAATATTTAGCCAAGAATCTTGGGTGTCTTAATTATTTTTTCATTGGGTGTCTTAATTATTAACTAACGTGATAGAAAGGCGTAGATTCAGCATTTATCAATTGGCGTCTGGCGGTGGTCATGGTGAGCCTCGACTGGTGAGAAGGGGATACTTCAAAGCCTAGTCGAGGGGTTATCGAACATCAAAAAGATTTGGCTGTCCTGTTTTTCTCTCTGTTTTTACTCTCTGGTGGAACTTACTTCACATTCAATTGATAACTTGCGAGCCTTACCTTTCACTTCCAGTTTGCCTGATAAATCATTTGTAACTAGCAACCTAAAGCTCCAGTCTTGCAATTCAGTATTTTCAGATAAGGCAGTATTCTTGTCGCCAAAGTAATGAAATTCCATACTAAAAATAGTCATTTCTGCCCCTGAGCCTTCTTTTACCACACTCTTCGATACTTTAAGTGTTTGTAAGTCAGGGAAGTGAATATCTTGAAAGCACTGCCCAGTAACCTCAATCAGTGCCCCATTTCTGGCTATGGTCACTTTACTCAAGCCGATACCTTGGTCTGCAAACTAAATAAAACTAAGCCACCCATTTCTTACAAAGAACATAACTTTTTTTCATGGCTTTGGCGAGGGTTACGATCTATGTGATCAACTCATCAATTTTTATCGATATGGCTAAAATAAAACTAAGCCACCCATAGTTAATCACCACACAAGAATGCCTTACGCACCACTCGAGAGCAGCAGTGGTAGTAAGGCGTATCTTCCAGGCTAACGATTGTCTGTCTTGATCTGGCCATCTTCAATTACCATTTGGAAAGGGTAAATAAAGCGTAGTTAAGCGGTCAATATTTAGCCAGGAATCTTGGGTGTCTTAATTATTCCTCTTAATTAATATGTCACACAGAAATGCAGCCTCTAATTGATACTCTCTTTAATCACACGCCCCCTCCCAAAACGCTTACAGATTTAAAGCACCGTATTTTTTTAGCAACTTGTTAAAATCTATCCACGACTAACAGCAGCTTGGTCAGTTCAAAGCAGTAGAAGTGATCATTCATGAACAGCAGAAGCGATCAATTGGGCCAGTGCCACCAGTTAGCGGCGCTGGCCCAAACTGCCCGTCCTGCTGTCAGACACTGATCGTTTCTACTGGCAAGCTCTGCCTAGGCTGCTGGTCGAATTGCCCAATTTCAGACAAGAAAAAGCCCCAATTCAATGAGGCCAGCAGCGAAGGCAAGGAAACTGTTAAATCAGAACTAAGCTAGTACACATTAACTATGGGTTTCTAGGCATTACTTGTGCTCTGCGTAAAATTAAATTAACTCCAAACAATCGGAGACTTCCCTTCCTGTTTCAATATCATGGCTTCAGGTCCGTTGTAATCATTATCTTTTAAACCGATTGAAATAGAGCTACCGTCAGAAAAGGTAATTGAAACTTCATCACAAACCTCTTCTACAGACTTAACTTTCATGCCTTCAATATCTAGTACCGAGCCACAGTCATATACATAACTATTGAAAATACTTAGCGTAGCACCATCAGAAAAGACAATCTGAATATAGTCATGAACTTTCTCAATCTTACTTACAATAAGACCAATCAAAATCTGTAGACAAGCCATATATTAACTCCTTATTTTATTGGATAGTGGCTATCTTTATTGGAAATAGTACGTCCGGTATATGGGTCTACACCTTGGCCGGACTTATTTTCATACTTGATATAACCGTTCGGATAACCAGGACTTTTACCTCGCGGAGGAGTTGGGTTCATGATACGCATAGTATCCACTTTTCCATTTGCCCCACCTTTACCGTTAGTAAATGCACTTCCGGTGGTTTTACCTCCTGGATTCACAACAGGTGTTGGCCCAGCAGCGCCTTTAGGAACGGGGTATGCAAAACCAAAAACTAAGCCACCCATTTTTTTAAAATAACATAACTCGTTTTCATGGCTTTGGCGAGGGTTACGATCGATGTGGAACAGCTCATCAATTTTTATCGATGTGGCTAAAATATTATCGTTAAATGAGTGATTTATGGTCATCTAAGATATTCAACACAGCAGAAAGACTTGATAGCAATCAAGTATAAGGTGAATTGTAATTTGATTGGGGATTATGACTTAAGCGCACAGCCAGCGCTGGCAATTTGCCGCGCCTTGTCGTCGTTTTCGGTCTAAATGCTCACAGTATTCGGTTAAGGCAGGTAGTGCACCTACAGCACCTTTAAATAATGCACCAAACTCTGTAGTGATTTTAAGCCAATTATCTGCGGGGATGTTTAGCCTATTCAGTATATCCTGGCTGCTTGAGCTAATGGCACCACGCTTATCTTCTCGAATAATCCGACCGGTATCTTCAACCAGTACTATGTAGTCTTTCACGCTGAACATGAGCCCGTTAGGCATATTGAGTCGCTCATTACCTACAAACGGTAATAGCTCTGTTGGTTGCTCGCCTTTCATTGCTGAATGTATACGTCGTTTAATACTGGTGTAATCAGAAGTTTCGGGGGTGGCGGCCATTTTTGCACGAATGGGGTTTAAATCAACATAAGCCATACAGGCGAGTACAGCGGCTTCATCAAGTAATGCTTGAGACTTAAAGCGCCCTTCCCAGAAGCGACCGGTACATTTATCTTCTTTGTTGGCCATTCTGGCGATGGGCTCACTGAGTGAACGCATAAACCAACTGATATCAATTAAGCGTTTACGATATTCGGTAATGCATTCATTAACCGTTTGAAGTTCAAACTGGTTAAGGTCTTCCTCTTTAAGGTATTTGTGCGTGAGTAACGTACCTTTAAAGCCCTTATGCCACTGTATAAGCACTTCTTTATCTGACCATTTTTGTGCTTTATCAGCATCAACCTTTAACACCACATGCAGATG
>NZ_KI912483.1:17753-74676 GCF_000518705.1 Shewanella colwelliana ATCC 39565 | reverse complement strand
TCTTTAAAAGCTTCGCTTTACGAGCCTTAGCAAGTGCCTTCAAGCTATCATAAATTAGGCGTTTCTTCCATCGCGTTTGGCTCTATCTAGTCCTTCGGCTAGACTTAAATATCACTTCTTTTTTGCTAAAAATCGTCTACCGCAGGTCAAGAACATTTTATTAGTGCGCATGCGCGTTTACCTCGTTGGACCAGTGAAAACGCGCACAGTTAACTATCTGTATACAATGAACTTATCAGCATTTTGCTAAATATACCATCTGGAAAAACGCGCATGCGCGTTTTCCAAACCTATTATCTACTTAACGAATAGCATAAGCGATTAATTCTAATGCTATTTATTTAAATCAACATGAGAAAACGCACACAAATTCAGGATGAAAATCGTTCAAAATCCTGATGATTTGAATATGACTGTATAGTTATTCAGTTTTTGGTTGGGAAGTAGTGAATTACATCTCGCTGGTGTCGCGATGAAAATGTCTAGGCCAGAAAGCCCATTAGGTACTGATCCACCGACAACGTGTTAAGTCATTTTGAGGCAAAATCAAGTCAGTTTTTTATTCCCCCTTCCGACATCCGCCAAATCGAAGAGACGTTGAGATACCGAGTGTAGATACGCCGGTGAGCTTCCGAAACAGGGATGTTTCGCAGAGCCTAAAGGGACTTATTCACGGCGTCTCACAGGCGTATCTGCACATCCCTCGCCGGGCAGGCGTTAGATGGCGATAAAGGTATGACCTTCACGCACCCCCCCAATAACAATGAACCAAAAGAGAAAATGTAACCAGCCTTTATTCGAAGGCTAACAAGTTTTGGGGCAAAAGTGAGTTACGGAACTCCTGCAATGAAGCCACATTGAATAGAAAAAACAGGTGTAGCTGGGTCTGTGACCGTCTGTGACCATCTGTGACCCTCTGTCACCGTCTGTGAGATAGACATCACGGACGAGACTATGGGGATATACTCATGTCGTGTCACTGAAATCACTGCACATACCCACCTGGAGGCAGTAAACAATAATGAAGGTATTATCTTCAAGGACACCAGTAAATACCAAACTAACTAGAGGCTAAAACAGAAAATGTAATCACCCTTGATTCGAAGGCAGCCACTCGGCTAGAGCCAAAATAACAGGTCGTACTGATTTGAGAGTAACTTGACGCTCATGGCTATCGACATAGTGACCACTAACGGCTTAATAATTTTACTGCCTTTTGTCATCACCATGCGCGAACCTAAGGTTGCACCAAGAGCTTGGCCAATCAACATGATGCCGCCAAGTAACCAAAACACTTTACCGCCGAGCGCAAAGAAGATTAGTGAGGCGATATTAGTAGAAAAGTTAAGCACCTTAGCGTGTGCCGTAGCCTTTGCTAAGCCAAATCCCGCTAGCGATACAAAGGCCAACGCAAAGAAACTACCCGTCCCAGGGCCAAAGAACCCATCGTAGAAACCAACCCCTAATGCGGCGGTAAAACCAAAAACCGTTGGCGTAAGTATCTGGTGCTTATCCTCTTCACTAATTTTTTTAGAGAACAAAAAGTAGCCACCAATCAACAGCATCAAAAATGGCAATACGGATTCAAGTACCGAGGCATCAATCAGCTGCACACTAATCGTCCCCAGCGCTGAGCCTATAAAAGCGCATGCGATGGCCAGTTTCATTTGGCCTAACTTAACCATGCCTTTACGCACAAAATAAGCGCTGGCAAAAAAACTACCGCCGCAGGCCTGTAATTTGTTGGTCGCCAGTGCTGCTGTTGGTGGCAGCCCTGCCCACATCAATGCGGGAATGGTTAACAGCCCGCCACCACCAGCGATAGCATCGATACAGCCTGCCACCATAGCCACAACAAACAAAATAGCGATAAGTTCATAGGTTAATTCAAACGACATTTTAGTGATTGGCTTTAACGAAATTAAGAGTGGCGCTATTAAACGTGGTTTACACAGATAAAGCAAAGGAGTTATTGTCTTTGTTATGTGACAATTTCTCACACTAAAACCATGACACTTAAACAGCTTCCACCACTAAATACCCTTAAGTATTTTGAATCTGCAGCGCGAAATTTAAGTTTTACCAAAGCTGCAACTGAACTTTATGTCACTCACGGGGCTGTCAGCAAACAGATAAAAGCCCTTGAGTCCTATTTAGGCACGTCGCTATTTGTGCGGCAACATCGGCAGCTGGCATTAACTGAAACGGGACAGCGTTATCTGCTGCATATCAGCACCGCTTTGCACACGATTGACCAAGCAACAGATGAGATAACCCTGCGTGCCTCTCGGCATCAAGCGTTATCAGTCAACGTGTTACCCAGCCTAACGATTAACTGGCTGATCCCAAGACTCGAAGCCTTTAAACGACGAGCACCACAGCTGTATGTCGACCTGTCTATTGGCGACTTCCAGGTCGATTTTAGTCAGCAGCATTATGATATTGCCATCCGCAGTGCAACGAGCACACCAAAAGGGTGTAATGTGATTAAACTGATGGATGAAGATCTCTGCTTAGTTTGTGCGCCTCAGCTAGCCAGCCAATTAACTCAGCCGTCAGATATTAATAACATGACACTACTCAAGCACACGACACGCCCCGAATTGTGGCCTTATTGGGCAGAAAAAGTCGGCGTAACACTCACCACATCGAAGAAATTTGGTATGGAGCATTTTTACATGCTCAGTCAGGCGGCCGTGAGCGGAATGGGCGTAGCACTTATTCCGCGCTTTTTTATTGAACAAGAACTCAATAACGGCAGCTTAGTGATCCCATTTTCAGCGGGTTTTACCAGCCCTTACGCCTACTATGTATTGACACCACAAGCAACGCATCTACCTGAAAAGTCAGCGGCGTTTATTGATTGGATATTAGAGATTCTCAAGCCTTATCGTAGCAGCTCATCAAGATGAATGGGCTAAAGCAAATAAAAGCCAATACCCCTTGCTGGAGCATTGGCGCTATTTAGGCCTAGATAAGTTTGTCGGCGACGTCAAAAGCCTCAAGGTAAGATTGGCCCGCATCGGCATCAAACTCAAAGTTAAGCACCTTCAAACAGGTGTCGAAGGTTTTTTCGCCAAACCATGTTTTATCAAACGCATGCAATGCACTGATAATGCCTGCTTGTCCACCGTCGCCCTGCAGTTTAATGGGTGTCAATGTGGCAATAAAGCTCGCGACTAAACCGTATAAATCTTTTTCAGCATCTCCTTCGGCAGCCCACATCTGTGGATCCGCATACCGACTAGCATAATGGCTAGTTGCGATATCCAGTCCAATACCAAAGTTCACTAAAATCGCTTTATGTTTGTTGCAGATGATGTTCATTGGACAGATAGCACCATGATAGATCTCCATCTGATGCATATACTGTAGCGCTGATAACAGCTGTGTGAACCACATGACTGGCTGACCTAACTGGATCTCATTTAACTCCTGTAATGACTCGCCATATTCCCAAGCTCTGGCAATAAAGAGTTCATCACTTTGTGGCAGCTGACCAAAGGCCAACACTTTTTCAATATGCGGATGATAGACTTTAGATAGGCTACGGTAGAGATTGCTGAGCAGTAACCAGTCGGTGTCCACTTTGTCATAAATTGATAGACCACACTGATAATGTCCCTGTAGATGGCGAGCGCGCCAGAATTGACTGTGCTCGGTCGCTGCGATAAAGGTTTCTAGGCGGTAGTGATGATCAACAATCGCCCCAGTTTGTATCGCTATGCGCTCTGGCAAGGTGTCACAGACACCATTATCAATTAATGCTGAAATATCACAACGCAATGCATCAAGGTCCGTCGTCGCTCCCGTTGCTGCCAATCGATACCACTGATAAACACGCGGCTGTTTGGTTTGTTCTGCCAAGGTTAAGAAGCTAGCCGCATAAGCCAGAATATCTTCGCTAGTGTTCAGATTATCTTTAATGTCAATAAACTCAACGTCACCCTGATCTGAGATAAACACGCAATTGCTAGTCCACCCACCAACGGTATAGCCACGGCGGTGGATCTGTTGCAATCCCGACACTGAGCGGCGCAATATCTCCAGTAATTGATAAGTGCTGAGGTTTTCATGTTCAAGCACATTTAGCGGCACACCAAGGGGCATACGGATAGGAAGCACTAACTGCTCACCATCTTGTATTAAAGGCGCACAATGTGGAACGCCACTGCAACCCGACAGGGCCTGCAAACGCTTAAATTCGTCCCGCAGTCGCTGCTCAAAATGGCTCGACTCATCGCTGTTTTCAAACTGAGTCGGCACGAGTATTTTAAGCAGCCAAGGTGCAGTCCAGCCTCCGGGATTGTATTCAGACTGCCACACTTCTAGCCCAGACTGAATAAACAGGCATTTTAGCTTGATGAAATCTTGAATCTTACTGTTGCGCTGCTCAACCAATGCCACTTGCCCAATGGTCTTAAGCACCATCTCTTTCTGTTCATCCGTTACCAAATGTTTGTGCGGTGCAGTGAGCCCCACTCTTTTGTTAACGCCTGGACGATTTGAGTTGGCGTATAGATACTTAACGAGCCTTGCTGCTTTTCAAGCTCAATCTCTTCGCCTTTGCGACCCGTAACAAATACCATGCCTTGGCACCACGGTGCATAAACGCCTACAGGTACCTTATGCTTGACATTACCCGCCAAAACGCGCGCGACATAGTTAGCTTTGGCTAAACTGTTATCAACTTGACGACCATCTAGCGACCATGCATGTAGACCCGCATCGAGACGACCGATATAACCTTTTACATCGACCACATACACGCCCCACTCACCTATCACTAAGGCATCAACTTCCATGGCTTGGCCCGATTTAGTGGGAATTTCAACATTGGTCAATAAGATGTAATTCTCGGGCAGCTCGTCGGCTAGCATTGAAAATGCCCAACGCTCAGCATCATTAACTGGGGTACCAAAACTTATCTGCTTTGCCATTCTTTTCTCCCTTAGTGGCAATTGCTATACATCTGATAAATGCTGAATTTGAAGTATAAAAAAGCCACTAATACTAGTGGCCTTTTTTATTCAATATCGCATTAGTGTTTACAATCGTCGCTGCACTCGTGCTCATCATCGGCAAATTCGTCATCGCCCTCTTGATGTTGCATTACGCCCCATCCATCTGTGGCACCGCCAAACTCGGCGGCAAAGCTATTGAGCTCAACTTCTTGTTCAACAATGGCGTTGTAGTCAGGCACCATGTTGACACACACGATGAGTTCCCATTTGCCCACATCATCGTTGAGATGCAACTCCATCTCGCCTTCAAGCTCTGATTTGGTTAACTCTTCGGCCGCAGACTCAGCGTCTCGTTGATCATCAAAGACGAGGAAGAAATCAACATCAAGCGCTTTCGTTAAATCAATACCAGCATCGGCCATTGCCGCTAGCATTTTGCCATTGTCATCATCTGGAAATTGCATTGTAAACTCCAATATTTAGAAACTAGTCTGCCGCAACAATGGTCACGCTTTCGTCATTAAAGCTCACCACTTGCCCAGCGATCACTTTTTTACGTTTACGCGTTTCAACTTCACCGTCTACGGTCACCATACCTTCACTGATAACGAATTTCGCTTCGCCACCACCACCAGTCATGGATTGTACTTTTAATACTTTATAGAGCTCAATAAACTCTTCACCTGGCAACAATGCAAGGGTTTGTGATGCTGTAGTCACACTAGTGTACCTTTTCAAAATGAGATCGACGCGATTATAACACTGATACGCTAGAGTGCACGTTCATGGGTTAATAAGCCAAAACAACAATCATCAATCCAGCGGTCATCGATTCTGTAATTGTGACGTAACACCCCTTCAAGCTGAAAACCACATTTTTCTAGCACCCGAACCGATGCTCGATTTTCCGTGGCACACAAACCAATAAACTTATACACTTGATGAGACAAGCTAGCCCAGTCAATCACTGCCGCTAAGCTCTCAGTCGCATAACCTTGACCTTGACCCGCCTGACTAAGCATATAGCCAACCTCTGCGTGCCCTAAATCGACGTTGCTGGCATAAAGCCCAGTAAAGCCGATAATGTTACCTGTGTCTATCTCTTCGATAGTGAGGGTTAACCAATCACCAGAGTCAAATAACCACGGTAATAACCGCGCTTCAAACTTATCACTGATAGCCTGGATACTGTCCGGCCGTCTTACAAATTGATTAAGCTCAAGATCTTGGTGGATTGACAAGAAAACCTGCCAATCCGCCCGCTGCAATGATCGGATTTTTAACCTGTCGGTATAGAGTTCAAGCATTGCAGTGTCCAGCATTAACCGCGGCTGGTCACTTCAAGTAAGTGATAACCAAACTGAGTTTTTACAGGACCTTGTACTTCATTAAGTGGCGCACTAAATACCACTTCGTCAAATTCACGTACCATCATACCTGGGCCAAAAGAACCTAGGTCACCACCTTGAGCACCAGATGGGCAAGAAGAGTTTGCCTTAGCGACTTCGCCAAAATCTGCACCTTCAAGGATCTGCTGCTTCAATTGTTCACACTGCTCTTCGCTGCTAACTAATAAGTGACGTGCTGTTGCTTGTACCATTTTGCGCTCCTAAACTTCCCGAAAATAGATAAAAATAAAACCCAGCAAGTATAAAACATTTGCTGGGTTTAAAAAGCGTTAAAACAAGGTTTTATCCCTTAAGCTTTCTGCGCTGCGATCCACTGATGGATTTTTCGCTCCATCACCGCCATAGGCAATGAACCAGAGGTTAATATTTGGTCATGGAACCCTTTCAGATCAAACTTATCACCAAGGGCCGCTTCCGCTTCTGCACGCAGTGATAAGATCTTCAACTGGCCCACTTTATACGACAAAGCCTGTCCCGGAATCGCCATATAACGTTCGACTTCAGCAACAATGTCAGATTCTGCCATTGGCGAATTATCTTTCATGTATTGAATCGCTTGTTCACGACTCCACCCTTTGGCATGCAGACCGGTGTCGACCACTAGACGCATGGCACGGAGCATTTCGTCTGACAGTTTACCGAAGTATTGATACGGGTCATTAAATAGGCCCATTTCGATTCCTAGATATTCAGCGTACAGCGCCCAACCCTCTTCAAATGCCGTATATCCACCAAAGCGCTGAAATTCTGGCACGCCAGTAAGCTCTTGCTTGATAGCAATTTGGAAGTGATGACCTGGTGCAGCCTCATGCAGAGACAAGGTGGTCATGCCCCACTTAGGTTGTGCTTTAAGGTTGTAGGTGTTGATATAAAACACCCCAGGACGTGACCCATCAACCGCTGGCGACTCGTAAGACGCGCCTGCAGCAGACTGCTCTCGGAAGCTTTCTACCGGCTTAACCACGTAATCTGCTTTAGGCATCACATTGAAGTATTTAGGTAACTCGGCATTAATCTTATCTTTCAACGTCATATAACCATCAATAAGCCCCTGACGTTCGTCAAAGAAATACTGCGGCTCTGAAGAAAGTGATGCAAAAAAGGCGCTTAAATCACCTTCGAAGCCGACTTGCTGACGAACCTTGTCCATTTCAGCCAAAATACGTGCAACTTCAGACAAGCCCACCAGATGGATCTCATCCACAGGCATTGTTGTCGTCGTGTGCGAGTTGGCTAAATGCTGATACCACACTTTACCGTTAGGGAGCCCCCACCAACCGTCACTTGCTCGCGCCACGGGTAGATAGGTTTGTTCGAAATAGTGCTTTAGTTGAGTCAGTGCTGGTAACAGCTGCTCTGCAATCAATTTGCTGTAGGCGTCGGTAACCGCTTGTTTATCTGCATCACTAAAATCATCGGGTAGATTATTGATTGGTGCATAGAACAAGCTTTCCTGCGGCGATGTCACTAATTGTGCCTCAAGTTGAGGAATAATACGTTCAACCAAAACGCGCGGCAGTACAACCTTGCTTGCAATCCCTTCATCCATTCGAATTTGCGCTAGCTTAGTCCACTCAATAAAACCGGTTAAACGCGACAACCAATTATTGTAGTCTTCAACGGTATTGAACGGTTGGGCGCTTTCGCCACTACCGAGCTGAACCATGCTAATGACCGTGCTGTAAAACTGATTCATTGGCATAAAGTGTTCAGGGAAGGTCTCTGAGGTCAGCGCGACGTTTCTGTCATAAGTGAACATGTCATAGCTAAGCTGTAATGCTGCTGGTAGCGCTTGACGGTCAATCGCTTTTACAGCCTTTAGGTAGCGCGTATTTAGATCATGACGCTGCTTTAAATAATCTTCGGTCAGTGAGCCGCCGAACTGATCGTTATAATCGTTGACACCTACAAACGTGGCATAAATAGGTTCTAGCTTAAGCGTATCTTGAAAGTAGCGTTCAACTAGGGCTAGGTAAGCCTGTTCAGCAGTTTGCGTAACACCTGTTTCTACAGATGTTTTCGCGCTAGTTTGCGTTTCCGTGGAGTTTTGTGGTGCTTCACTACAACCCGCTAACGCTAGGCCTGCAGCGACAGATAGCGCGATAAAGGTTTTGTTCATTATTTTATATCCTTCATATTCTGTTCAATTGCTTGTTGTTTTCTATACTTATCAATAGGTGCATGAGAGGAACTAGCCAATGATCTATTCATTTCGTAACTCGGGGTTTAGAGACCCCGAAACTGGCGTCTATAACCAAACCTATTTTATGGAGGTCTTTAATCGCGAATGGCATCGGCATATCAGAGACAACCAGAGTTTAGCCCTATTGTATCTTTGCCCACACATACATGAAACAGTTAAGCAACCTCATTTACTTGAATTGTTTATGAAACAGGTGCAAGAAGCGATACTACGCACAACCGATATGGTTGCAAGACTCAATCAAGATAACTTCGCCCTTGGACTATTTAACATTGACGAAGTCGGCACCCAAACGGTTATCGCTCGCATAGAGCAAAAAATCGAGGAGTTTAATCTTGAGTATCGACGCAAGCATGCCAGCCATATCGACTATGAACTTGCCGCTTGTGTATGCCAACCAGTCAACGAGCTCAATATTGAAAACCTGTTTGAAGATGTAAAGCTACTCAGTAGTGAATTAGAGTTGCTTAAAGATAAGCATGTGCAAGTTCGCAGCCTTACCCTGCAATAACCACTCAAAATTCGGCATAAAAAAAGCCCCTATCAAGGGGCTTTTTTAGCAATTAAATTTAAAGTGCTACGTTATAAATACGTGCCTTTTCTTTAATATATGCTAGGTAGCTATTTGCAGTACGCTTAGTTTTCTCATCCTTGGCAGCTTTCAAGCAAGCGTTATACGCTGCTTTGTATTGCTTGGTACCAAGATAAGCGAGAGCCAATTCGAACTCAACTTCACCTTTACTCACGTCACCAGCAGCAAGCGCTTTCTTAAGCACAGGAATCGCATCCTTATGCTTTTCTTGCAAAGTGAGTAGACGTGCCTGCTTTAAGTAAAGCTTACCGTCATTATTGACTGCAGCTGCTTTACCGTAATAACTCGCCGCTTCCTTTAACTCTTTAGCGTTATGATAGAAACCACCAAGAATAGAGAGCGTTTTCTCGTCTTCTTTGATTAGGCCGCTTTTCATATGCTTTTCATAGATTTTAGCTGCACGGTATGGCGAACCATTTTGTGCTAAAAGCTGAGATAAACGAGTAATGTTACCCGCCGTCTCTAAAAATCCATTCTTATAAGCTAAATCATAAGTTGCTAACGATTTATCATAGCTTTCAGTCATCAAATAGAACTGCGCTAACTGTACCCACAGGCGACCATCTTGTTGGAACAATGGCACCATAGTCTCGAGTACTTTAACGGCATTCTTATAATCTTTCTTATTGAAATAAGCGGTTAGCTTCATCTGGTACAAACCTTTGTCAGGTTTAGTACTAACAGAAAGACCTTTATCGACAACTTGCAGAACTTTGTCCCACTCTTTAAGTTCAGAATAAGCAATACCGATACGACGATACACTTGTGCATCTTCTTTACAGGTAAACTTCATCCACTCATAGTAGTAAGGAATTGATTCTTTGAACTTTTTCTCTTGAATCAACAAGTCGGCGTATAAGCGCAAGGTTGCACCGTGATCGGTACCACCAAGAATATCAGCATCTACTGCAGTCTTAAGATACTTAATTGCAGTACCCATCTGATTCTTTTCAGCGTAAAAGTTACCCAACATACGGGCAATGTACGCCTTATCAAATGCATCACGGGGATCAGCTTCAAGCAAAATGGCGATAGCACCGTCAATATTGCCTTCTTGATATGCTTCAAAAGATTTTTGTACTTTCTTTGCAGAGCTTTGCCCAACCGCTTTAGATTGGCGCTTGTCAATTGGGCACTTTTCTGCCGCAGCGTACGCCATTGGCGCAGTCACTAGACTACCACCGATAGTAAGCAAAAGAGCTGCTGCAAGAGTATTAACTTTTTGCATCATTATTTGCCTCCATCTAGTTTAAAGTCGAGTTGTACTGTCATGCCTGGTTGTTTAAGGGCTTTACCGTCAACAATCTTTGGCTTGTACTTCCACTTTTTAAGCGCACGTTTCGCTTCTTTATCGAAAACACGCTTTGGTTCTGCTTTGATAACTTGAACGTCTTCAACACCACCAAGTTCGTTAATCGTAAAGCTAAGTTGTACCCAACCTTCTTTACCATCACGAGCTGCAGCAATTGGATACTGAGGCTCAATACGAACGATAGGTGTTGCGTCACCATCACGTGTCATCATGTTACCAAGCTTGAAGCCAGTACTTGCTCCGCCAGCTACCACACCACTCATGTTAAACGACATGTTAGTGTCGATGTCAGATGAGCTATCTGGTGGCGGCGTATCAGGCAAAGGTGGCTGCTCAGGCGGTGTAGGTGGCTTAGGCTTTACCCTAGGCTTGTCCTGCACTTTTGTATCCTGTTTATCCATACTGATCTCAATTACTGGAGAATCAGTTGCAGTGTCGGCGCGCTTGGCGCCGCCACTGACCAAGAAGGCCATGAAAACAAACAGGGCAAAAGTAACAGCACCACCAACTAATAATGATACTATTCCTCTCAGCATATTAGTCTTTCCCCGCTGATACCGAAATCTTATTGATACCTGCTTTCTTCACGTTGTCCATAACCTTAACTACTAGGCCATGTTCAGCTTCTTTATCTGCTTCAATCAATACAGCCGCTTCAGGTGATTCAGCTAACATACGTTCTACGTTTGCCGTTACACGCTCGATGTCAACCTGACGGTTTTCCATCTTAATTACGCCTGTCTTGCTTACACCGATAAAGATGTTTGCAGACTTCTGAGTTGTCGCTTGAGAAGCTTCTGGCTTGTTATAGTCAAGACCAGATGGCTTAATGAACGACGTTGTTACGATAAAGAAGATCAACATGATAAACACGATGTCGAGCATCGGTGTCATATCAATTTGTGCTTCTTCTTCTATACTTGAATGCTTTTTACGTGCCATGTTCAATCTCTCTCTAGTGGTGTGGCAGGCTATCTTTTAGCTTTTCCATACTGATCTTCATCTTTGCGTCTAGGCGAGTACTAAAGAATACTCCCGATAACGCAGCGACCATTCCCGCCATTGTCGGCATGGTTGCCATTGAAATACCAGCTGCCATCATACGAGCGTTACTCGTCCCATGAACTGCCATCACATCGAATACCTGTATCATACCGGTTACGGTACCTAGTAGACCTATCATAGGACAGATTGCTACTAAGGTTTTGATAATCAGCATACGAGCATTCATATCTTGTTTCGCTTGGGATACCCAAGCTTCACGGATACGGTGTGCGTGCCAAGAGGTAGAGTCCTCTCTTTCACTCCATGCAGTGATAATGCCTTGATGCTCTTTTGGCGCAATTAAATTGAGATACCAAAAACGCTCAAGCATTAACACCCACATTAGGAATAGCACTGCCGCAACCAACCAAAGGACGTCGCCTCCGGAGGCCATGAAGCCCCTGACGGAATCCCAGATGTCCATCAGGTATAGCATCATTAGGCGTTCCTCTTCTCAGCGTGCGAAGCTACAATACCAGCACTTTGCTCTTCAAGGATTTGAACAACTGACTTGCTGCGTGCAATAACGATTGCATGCATCAGCATTAACGGTAGTGCAGCAACTAGACCCTGTACAGTCGTCATAAGTGCCATAGAGATACCACCAGCCATTAGCTTAGGATCACCCGTACCGAACAACTGAATGCTTTGGAAGGTTGCAATCATACCTGTAACCGTACCCAGAAGACCCATCATAGGTGCGATAGCCGCAAGAACCTTGATAATTGAGATGCGTGTTTCAAGTGCTGGTGTTTCTTTCAGAATGGCTTCGTCAAGTTTCAGCTCTAACGTTTCAACATCTACATCTTTGTTGTCTTGATAGGCTTTTAATACACGGCCAAGTGGGTTGTCACCTGGGTTCTCAATATCTTTGCGCTGTGCGTTAACTTTAGCACCAACAACATATAGCGTGATAAGACGCTCGATAGAGATAAGTGCACCAAGAGCGAGTAGTGCGATAATGATGTAACCGATGGTTCCACCCGCTTCAATACGCTCTTCGATTGTAGCTTTTTGAGTGAATACGTTTAGTAGTACACCACGCGCAGGGTCAACAAACAGCTTATGAATACCTGACGTTTGGCCTTCGAAAGCCTTAACGCTAGATACTTGCTCGCCGCCAGGCTGCTGTGAAAGCTGCTGAATCAGGCCTAAATCTGCGTTGTATACAACGTATTGACCATCAGCAAGCAGGTTGTAAGCACCAACACGAGTTACTTTAGTGTTGTTTACGTTACCGTCGATACCCGTTACTGAAGCATCGAAAGTTACAACTTTACCAGACTCAGCCATTTCAAATAGCTGCTCTTCCCAGAACTTTTCTAGCTCTTCGATCTTTGGTAGCTCTTTACGAGCACCAAGTTCAGCGATAAACGCGTCACGACCAGGGAACTGAGCACTAACGTTTGAAGACACTAGCTTGCCAGCGAAATCACCCGCTTCACCTTTAACAACACCGAACATCTCACCCAAGTCACCTTGTGCAATTTTACGGTCTTCTTCTAACTGAGCAATTTTACGCTCGTTGTCAGCGAAAGCTTGTGAAAGGTCTTTGCCACGCTGTTCTTCAGCAGCAAGAGCAGATTTTTCACGCTTAAGTAGTGCTGCTTTGTCGCCACGTTCCGCTTGGAACTCAGCTTCACGCTTCTTGTTTACTTTAGCAGCGTTAGCACGGTCAGTTTGTACTTGCTTAAGTAGCTGATCGATGTTTTTAGGTGCGTCAGCCGCACTAACCATACCAGCTGTTAATGATAAACTTGCAGCAACGATTGCTGTAGAGATTAACTTTTTCATTATTGTGCAGCCTCCGCAGCAGGGATTGGTAACGCGAACATATCTGGAGCACCTTGGCCACGAGCTTGGCGAATTGCTTTAGTAATGTTACGTAGGTAGCTATCTTCTAGCTTGTCCCATGCTTTAGTCTCTGGATTAAACATCCATGCAGACTTTTGGTCTAGGCTTTGTGCGTAGAAGCCAACGCGACCGAAGTTGATGAAGTCAACAAGGATCTCTTTGCTATCTAATTGCAGCTTACCCGTTTCAACATTCAACTTAGAGCCATATTCACGCTCGATGTTATATGCATCTAAGATAAGACGGTATTTTTCAGCCAAAGTTACGTTAGCGGTATCTAGGGTTTCACGTAGACGTTTAACACGCGCTTCACGAGCATCTAGATTAAATGGTAGATCAAGTGCAATGAATTGCTCCAGTGCATCAACCATCTTGAACATAAGTGGCACAACGCCTTGACGAAGCTTGTCAACGCCGTTGATGTCATCTTGAATAAGTTTCATTGTTGCTTCTTGGTCTGCGACCAAACCAGCAACGTAATCATTGTATGACTTAGTTGACTCACGCGTGTCAGCAACTTGACCATATTCAAACGCCATATCTTGCGCTTGGTCGTAATACTTATCGACTTTCTTTTGAGATGCTGCTGCATCTGTGTGAATCTTAGTATCCGCTTTCTGTACTTCTGAAAGTGGATCTGCAACCACTAAGTTACTGCCTGCTAAGGCCAGCGCGCCTACGAGCGCTGTAGCGATTTTAGTTCTATTGCTTACCTTGGACATAGTTCCCAACCAATTTGAAGTGAAAAATAAAAGGTTTAACTTAATAGCAACACCGGGTTTCTGCTTATCTTGCAAGAATTCCTCAGCTATAAGTGTGCATTTCTCTTGTGATTGTTAGTTATTATCTTCCCTTTTCCACACCCCTCAGGGTGTAGACCCGCTGGCATCATTTCACAAAATGTTGACCTGTGTCAACATTTGGGGAGCGCTAAAACTAGTAGAAAAAGCGATTAGGAGTCGAAAATCGTATAAGAGGTGCTTTTTCAGACAAGTTGGTAATTACTTCACAACGAACCTTGTTATCAAATTAGAACGACTAAACCACTAAACCATTAATAAACAAAGACTTTAATCATTAACACAAAACACCACAAGATTTAACAAACGCGCAACCTAATTGTCATTAAAAACTTGTAGATGTCACTAATATGTAAACCGTTAACCACTTCGTCCTGTCTAAATTAGGCAAATGCAGGCCAATCATTAGGTGTTTAACATGACGACTCAGAAAGCTTAATCAAGGTTATCTTCCAAGCCAATATCTTACCTTCGTCATCACAAATAGTGTCGATGCATTCTAGCGCTGCGTCTGATAATGACGCTAATATGTCTGCTACTTTTTGTTCAGAAAGTGCCGCGTTAACGAGTTCTCCGAGGCGCTCTTTCAACGAAGCTATTTGACCTGATGCAAACTCGATGTAAGTCAGCTTTTTGTCAACCGACCAGAATAGACCTTGCTGAAACAGTGTGGCAACGTAATTGAGTAACTCACAATCTTTTAAAGCCGCTTCATTGAGTTTTGCCAAAGTATTAATTTCCGTATTTAACTCTCCTCTTAAACGCTCGGCTTCAGGATCAATTTTGATACGTTTTAGATCATCACCATTGCTCATATTCCCCATTCTTTTAACGAGTGCTGTGATGATGCTAAATACATTATCCACGGCGCTATCATTAATTAATGCCAAAATGTCTCGATTTCTATTAATGATCATTGAACGGCTGTGATGAGTAACGACGCAAAACCTGCCACCGGTTTTCAATACTCTTAGCGCTTCAGGAATAGAGCGTGAAAGATCAGAATATTCGATACCAAATTGAGACATGACCAAATCATATTGGCCCTTCTCGAATGGCAACTCGTTACCATTAATATTCGAGATCAGTGAGACAGTTACTTCATCATTCAGCTGTTGAGTTGATAAATCTGTAGCGATCTGTGCTAAATCAACACCATCAACATGCCCGCCTATTTGTTGGTCACGAAAAAACTGATTGATTAGCAGTGGCAGTGCACCATTTCCCGTAGCAACATCTAATACCTTAAAGTTTGGCTTTAACTTAGCGAACTCTGTATTCCATAGGGTACTCAATACGCCAGAATAATTACCCTTAAAACTATCACCAAAAGAAGTTAAATGCCCTTGCTGCCAATACTCATCCCAATGCGAACTCATCACGCCACCATTTAGTTATTGTTTTGATGCTTGATAATACACCATAAAAAAAGGCCCTATAAAGGGCCTTTTTCTTACACTATTTCTATATCAACGTTTAACTAGCTCTTAGAACTTAAGAGTGTAGCTCGCACGGTATTCACGACCGTAGTTGTTGTATAGGTCAGCATTTTCATACTTACCATCTGAAGATAGTACTGGATCTTCGTCAGTTAGGTTGTTAACACCTACCATGATAGAACCATATGAACCCGCATCATACGTGTAGCTTAAGTTGTGGATTAACCAATCGTCTAACTTACCTTCATCCTTAACTTCATAAGTTGATGCAGTGTAGTTCACGTTCCAAGATACACGATGGTCACCCATTGAGTAAGTAGTTGTGAAGTTAGACTTGTAGTCAGGTTGACCGTTCCAGCCTGCAGTATTGATGGCGTCAGCACCACCTTCTACTTCCACGATGTAATCCAATACGAAGCTGTTCATCCAGTTCATAGAGAAATCACCGATACCTGTTTCGATGTTACCGTTTAGGCCAACGTCGATACCAGTAATTTGCATCTTGTCACCGTTACCGTAACCAGTACCAATTTCAAGAGCTTTACCTAGCGCGCCACCAGTTCCTGGAGCACGGTTTACATAGAAAGTTTCTGTAGTTGCTAGGTCACCAGAAGCGATACCGTCCATCACGTTAGTGATTGAACGACGGCTGATCACGTTGTCGATGTTTAGGTCGAAGTAGTCAACCTTGATACCGAAGTTATCAACAACATCCCATGCCACACCGAAGTTAATGTACTCTGAAGTTTCAGGTCCTAGGTCACTGTTAGCACGAATATAGGTATCGTACTGCTTGCTCGAACAATCAGAAATATTATTAGACTTACAGTATGGGTAATCGGTACCGGTATCGGCACTGAATGTAGTCGCAGCATATAGCTGATCTAGTGCTGGAGCGCGGAACGCTTCAGAGTAAGACGCACGAACTACGATATTTTCAAGTGCTTGCCAGCGAACAGAAACCTTAGGCGCTACGTTTGTACCAAAGTCGCTGTAATCATCGAAACGAGCCGCTACGTTAACTTCTACAGAATCGATAATTGGTAATGCTGCTTCATAGAAAGCTGCCCATACTTGACGGTCACCACCAGCAGAGTTACCTGCGCTACCACCAACTAAACCAGCTTCTGATTGCGCATCATATACTGAAGCGAAATCTTGCTCGAAGTATTCCATACCGAAGTAATGAGCAACAGTACCACCTGGTAGTTCAAATGCATCGAAACCGATACCTGCATTGTACTGGTGGAAAGTGGCTGAATCTTGAGTAAGAGTCGTTGCTTTCATGTTGTTTACACCAGCTTCAGAACCAAGATCGATTCCGTTAGCTTCGTTGTAAGCAAGACCTGAATAGCTTAAGTAGTACTCACCGATAGACTTGTTATCAGCTTTGTTGTAGTGGTAGTAGAATTCCCACGTTGCATCATTCCATGCACTGATAGAACCGCGAAGACCAGTTAGGTAATCTTGGTTATAATCATCTACGCTACCATCACGTGTTCCGATACCAACCCAACGGAAGTAACCTTTAGTTTCTTCGCCGTATGGGTTATGTGGGTTGTCAGCAGCCATGTTATTCCAAGCAGCAGCTGGCGGCGCATAACGACCAAATGAGTTGTTCTGAGTAAACATGATGCGACCAAACCACTCAACATCTTCAGCGATTTCATAGTTTGCATCAACATAAACAGTGTTACGGTCAACAGATGCCTTGTTATAAGACACATTACCGTATGCATACATACAGTAAGTTGAACCTGGACCCCAATCAGTATCAGCAGCAACAGTCTTAAATACATTGTCACCGTATTCTGCAGCTAAGTCATCACACAATGGTGAAGCTTGTGTTGTAGAGAAGTCAGGTGCTGCAACCGTTGCACCGTAGATAGACCAGCCATCAGTCTCGTTATACGCTTGAATTGTACCGTCACCGTCTAGGTCACGCATCCAAGGTGCTGTAAATGCACGGTCGCCATCAGCAATACCTTTACGGTCCTGGTGGTCAAATGCAAAGGTAATGTTACCCTTATCCATTTCGTAACCAGCAACGACTGAGAACTCTTTACTTGTTAGTCCGCCGTCACGGTCACGTGAACCGCCACCAACGTTGAATTCGATACCTTGGAAGTTCTTTTTCATGATGATGTTAACAACACCAGCAATCGCGTCAGAACCGTAGGTAGAAGATGCACCGTCAGTTAGAATTTCAATACGCTCAACAGCCGCCATTGGGATAGCGTTAAGGTTAGCTGAAGCGCCACCTAGTGTTGGTGAGCCTGGGAAACGCTTACCATCAATAAGAACTAGAGTACGGCTTGAGCCAGCACCACGTAGATCGATAGTTGCTTGAGACTGTGCTGAGCTACCTGAACGCTCAGAGAATGAACCGAATGAGTTTAAGTTACTGTTACGTAGCGCATCAGCTACAGTAAAGTTACCTTCAACTTTCATGTCGTCTGCAGTGATCGTTGTTACAGGTGAAGCACCTTCTAGATCGCTACGCTTAATACGTGAACCAGTAACTTCAATACGTTCAACTTTTTCTGCAGACTCTTCATCTGCTGCGAATACTGCTGGAGCAGTAAAAGCAGTCATAGCTGCACCACTAACTAGTGCGAAACGCACTGAATTAGCTAATAAGCTGTTCTTATACATGTTGTTTCTCCCTGGACTTTATTTTTTATTTTTGTGTGAAAGTAAACACAAATCAACATCTGTTGTTACACTTGTGCACATTCGCAAACAAATAGAACCACATGTGAAACATTTAATCAACATTCGTCTCATTATTTTCACAGATTTATGGAATGAACGGTTAATTTGTAGGCTAACCTCTCATTTATGCATAAAAAATAGATCTCTTCCCGGCAGTTCTTCTTAAATAACCCACGTGTAAAAAGCGCCCATAAGACCTTAGCGGGAGAAAGGAAAAAGTCTAAAAAACAAGAAATAAGCTTACTTTACGCCCCCAAAATAGATAACCAGATGCTAAAGTAAATGGGGGGTGGAGTGGAATGCACTGAGAGCTTGTTAGAATTAAAAGAGTTTGATAGAGGCTGATATAAAGTGGAAAGACTGTTTAAGGTCACTGTGGTGGGGCGATTGCCAAAGACGTAAAACTCTATTTTTGTAAAGAATAGATTACAAAAACGCCAACATATCAATGTTGGCGTTTTATTTATCATAAATAAACGGTTAGAACCTTACGTTGACACCTGCATAGAAGTATCGACCCGTTACATCATAAGCTTCAGATGCGGTATTAATCCCCGTCCCTCCAGAGTTAGTGCCTTGAGGAAGAATTGGCGGCTCTTTATCGAATAGGTTTCTAACACCCACTGACGCTTCAAAATTCTCGCTAAAGTTATAGCGGGCATTGATGTCATGGTAAACCACTGCATCAATCTCATTGTACGTGGTGAGTGGCTCACCTGTGGTAAAGTTGAAGTTCTCTTCGTTGACAGAGTCAACCACTGAATGCCAGTAACGCATACGCCATGCAAGGTTGAAATCATCAATCAAGTAAGAGAGGTTTAAGTTAGCACGATGTTCTGGATAGAGCACTTCACCAACATAATCAACAGCATCACCATCTTCAATACCGGTTATTACGTACTCATTGGTGTAGTTCCAAATCAATTGTGCTCGGAAGCTACCCGGACCGAGATCAACGGTGTAGTTAATTTCTGTATCAAAGCCGGAGGTGTCGATATTGTTTTCATTAGACGTACCTGAATGCACCTCAATTAATGCGCCGTTCTGATCACGAATGGCTGCACCATTACAGTTCGCAGAGAAGTCACTCGATGCCACATCAAAACAACGATTCAATACTGTTGTTCTACTTGTGGTCGAGATGGCATCTTTTACTGCAATATCATAGTAATCAAGCGTGATAGAGAGATCGTCCATCACCTGCCAAATTACGCCGGCACTCCATGTATCTGCGGTTTCGGCTTTGACATCAGCATTACCACCAGTGGTACCACCTGTTCCTTGTGCTTCTGTCTGGGTGAGTTCAAACACACCTTGATCAGTAATCCTGTCATTAATCGACTGGATAGAACGACAGTTGTCAGCCACTTGTCCAGATGTGCTCGCATCAATGCCATTACAGGGATCTGCCACCGTCGCAAATGTTTCCCCTCTACCACCATATAAATCAGAAATATTTGGCGTGCGGATAGCCGTTGCAGCCGATGCTCTAAACTTTAATGTATCTAGTGGGGTAAATTCTATACCTGCATTCCACGTGACATCACCACCAGTAATAGAATGGTCGGCATAACGCGCTGCTAAATCTAATTCTAATGAATCTAAGATGGGAAATATGGCTTCTGCGTAGATATCTTTAGAGTCCAATTTACCATTGGTTGGTTCCGACTTATTGGTCGATGACGCTCCCGTTTGTGCTAAATCACCAGGACTGTATGAACCGCGCTCCTCACGATATTCTAGCCCAAATGCCATACCAACATTACCACCAGAAAGCTCCCAAGGCAGCTCGCCTGTCACGGTACTTCCAATCACAAACTGCTCTGCTTACCCCGTTGCCTTAGCGGGGGCGCGTACATAGTCAACAGCGTCTTGAGACACAGTGCCTTCACCAAACAGGTTTAGCGGCACACAACCTTGCAAACGCGCATCTTCATTAACACAAACTAAGTTGCCATTGCCATCATCCATAACATCTAGCGCTAAAGCCGCACGCTCAATATTCATCTGGCCGCCATTTTCTTGGAACTGATCGGTACGACCCCAAGTTAAATACGTTTGGTTGGCCCATTCATCATTTATCTGCCAATCCACCCCAGTCGCGATACGAACCGTATCGCGCTCTAAATCGGTAGAACGCGCGCCAAACTCAACTA
This sequence comes from Shewanella colwelliana ATCC 39565, assembly GCF_000518705.1. Lineage (GTDB taxonomy): Bacteria > Pseudomonadota > Gammaproteobacteria > Enterobacterales > Shewanellaceae > Shewanella > Shewanella colwelliana. The sequence continues at coordinate 54,188 of NZ_KI912483.1, read as the reverse complement.
ATCGTCTAACAAAGGTGGTTTCATTTAAGTTTGAAATACCATCTGCAGCGAGAGCATTGCGCAACGCATCAGGTACCAAAGGCGAATTGATGCTCATCCCTCCACTACCGTTACGGTCCTGCAGCCAAATATCATTCACCACATCAAGTGGTGTCGGTTCAATAGTAGAGTCTTTGGTTTTAGTCGTGTTCCAGTTAATCTCAGTAAAGAATGACACATCGTCATTGATCTCTTGTGTTAAACCCGCTGCCGCATACTTACGCTCTAACGGGGTAACTAGCTGGCGATATGATGCACGATTAAATCGACCATCAGCGGTAAATGGCGTGCCATCTGCGTTATAACCATTGACGCGTCCTTGAGGCGGGTATGATGAATAGAGGGCATCGATGTACTCATTTCCATCATCATCTAAATAGACCGCCAAATCTTGGCTTGAGAAATCACGATCGGTCGCTTTGATGCCATCATCATCGTCATAACCTAATGAAACCCAAGCATTACCGCCTGACCAATCTTTACCTGATGTAATACTAATTGTCTTAGTCTTTCGATCGCCCTCTCCCGCGACACCAGCCTGCGCACTAATTTCCACGCCATCAAAATCACTACGTGTAATGATGTTTACCACACCAGCAACGGCATCCGAGCCATATACAGCTGACGAAGCGCTTTTCAAGATATCAATACGTTCAATCATTGATGTCGGAATTGCATTCAAATCCACCGCATAACCCGTGGATGGGTCGACACCCGATACAAAGCGACGGCCATTAACCAATACCAAGGTACGTGACTGTCCTAAATTACGCAGCGCGGTCGTATTAAGGCCTACTGTCGTGGTTGAAAACGCACTATTAGATTGATCCGATGCGGCGATTGATACCGGCGATGAGTTGAGAATGTCCGCGACGTTTATCGCACCCGTTTGCGCAATATCTTCTCGAGTTAGCGTAGTAATCGGTACTGTCGTCTCCATATCGGTACGTTTAATTCGAGAACCTGTGACTTCGATTCTTTCTACCGTGTCATCATCGGCCGCCATTGCTTGTGGGGCGGCCAAGGTCATGGTTGTCGCTGCACCTAATAAAGCTAACTTTATTGAGGCACCTAAAAAGCTGCGATTCTGTTGCATGTCATTCTCCTAGACTTCAATGTCTTTTATATTTATGCAAAGCCATCTGGCTTAGTTGGAACAATTGGCATCGTATTAATTGCCAACATTCGCAACAGAAATAAACACAAGCGCAACAAGCAACCAACAAAAGTAACAGATCTAATTTGAGGCATACCCATCAAACAGCTAAAAATTATCGAAAAATGGGCGTAAACCCATCCAGAAAAATATGTAAGCCGCTGTATAAAAACAAAATAAACTAACATTTACAGGGTGACACAAAATGCAACACATACCGATTCTGCTTACAAATAGCAAAAAGCAGTAACAGCGTGTTGTATTTATGTTAAAGGTGATATTTAAGAGCGAAAGGCACAAAAAAAGCGCTTCATATATGAAGCGCTTTTTTGTCTATTTTTTATCGATTTAAGCCTTACAAAGTGTAACGAATACCAATTGCTATACCATCTTCTTCTGAGATAGACATTCTCGCTTCTTGCTCTTGGTCTGCACTGCTAAAGTCACTAAAGTCTTTACGGCCTTCAATATAAAGTACTGTGTTGGCATCCCAAACATAGTGTAAACCCGCTACAACAAATTGACGCTTGAAAACATCAGTAGGGTCTACGTTATTTGGTTGAATAACATAATCGCTACCAGCATCAAGAAGGTTGTAGGAGATAAATGGACGTAAACCATTTTCAAACTTGTATGAGAACAATGACTCAATTCCGTAAGAATCTTTGATCAAACGACCTAAGTTATCGGTATCGTGGTTTTCATTCTTGTTGAAGTTCGCTGCACCATAGAAGCCATCAGCGTCAAAGTTACCCCAAGTCACACCAGCACCGTAAATTAAGTCCACAGCGGTGATCTGTTCACCAGTATGGAAACTGACATCGAACTCTCCGCGGTTAACACCTGCGGTTAGGACTAGTTTATCAGTAGCTTGATAAGTTACAGAACCACCATATGTGTAGCCATAATCGACTTCTTGTGACTCTTCGTTATTATTCCAACGTTCCTCGCAATCAGTGCTAAGTCCGGGAAGGTTTTCACAGGTATAGAAACTATTATTTTTTAGCTGCGCTTGCACAGCAAAGCTCACATCACCAAAGCCATTACGATATTGGACGATTTTGTCACCACGACCTACACCATTGATGGCACCATCTGCTTTGTTGTAAGTGTAAACACCTGCCGCGTTACCATCCCATACAAAGCCATAGTTGGTGTTGTACACGACGTCATACCATGCACCCCACTGCTTACCAATGGTCAAACTTCCGTAGGTATCATGGCTAAGGCCAACATAACCCAAACGGTTATTAAGGAAATCACCACTTTGAGATTCAAAATTACTTTCACTGCTGTAAACAATTTCACTGTTACCAAATGGGTTAACACCCCATTCAAGCTTGGTAAAGGCTTTCCAGCCGTCGGTCATTTCCCGAGTAAAACCGAAATTAATACGCGATGCGCCGTTAACGACTTCGGTTTCGCCTTGAGTGTTAATCACACGGGCGTCGATAAATCCGCCAATTTCAACAGCATTTTTATCATCTTTGTAGATTTCAATGGCTGATGCTGCAGGTACAAATATGACAGCCGCTAATGCTGTTGCTAGTAAACTCTTTTTCATGTGATCGCCTAACCTTGTGTTATGTTCAGTTTGCTCTATATTTTTTATTGTCACATTCCGTCGTTTTATTTCGTTCCAATTTCAAATTGAGACTAGCAAAAGATTAGCAAATCCTCAAAGACGAATATCACAAAAAGTGCAGTTATTTTCACCACATTAACCACTAAAACCTCTACGCATCATGACTTACACCATCTGTTAACATTTATTCAGAATAAGCTCAACGAAGCTTCATCTAAATTAACGTCATCTGTTTAGAGATAAGGTCACTGAAAGAAACATTGAAAACTGAAAGTACAGGATCAGAAATAGGTGCGATTTGTTTATCCAAGTAATATTGGTAATCAATTTTGCCGATACAAAACTGAATGGGTTCAGCCCCCGAGAGGGTGATTAGATACTCAATCTTACTGCCCCGTTTTCCGTGTGCCGGCACGCCACTTCGCTCACAATATAAGCTCGCAGCTTTAACATGGGGCGAGGCTTTTTGGGTATAGTCAGCAATATCACGCCTGAGCCGTTTACTAAAAATAAGCAACTCGTCAAGTTCACCTGCTTGCAAACGCACAATGATATCTTGCAGGTACTCTTGTACGTCTTGTTTAGCGAATAACCGATAATAGAGCTGCTCTTGCACCTGCCTAGCCAATGGACTCCAGTCGCTTCTAACCTGCTCCATCCCTTTAAACACAACGCTTAACTCCCCCTTTGGATTAGTGTAGGCCCCCACATAGCGCTTTTTAGACCCCTCTGTAGATCCCCTCAGTGTGGGCATAAAAAACTGCTCAAAATGACGTTCATATTCTAACTCTAAATAACAGGGAATATTGTACAGCTCTGCTAATCGCGCTTGCCACTTACCATTAATGGTAGCGACTAAGTTTTCTGCGAACTTATCAATCGATTCTATGCCACTGAGATCGGCCAAATGCACAAAAGTCGAATCGGTGTCACCATAGATTACGCGTAACCCAAGTTCTTCAATCCATTGACGCGTCTGTTTCATTATTTGATGGCCGCGCAACGTAATAGAACTGGCTAACCTTGCATCATGGAAAACACACCCACGAGAGCCAAGCACACCATAAAGTGAATTCATGATGATCTTAATCGCTTGAGAGAGGGGGGCGTTGTTCTCTAATTTTGCTAACTCTCGCTTAGCAGATAGTTCAGCAATTAAATTGGGTAAAATGGCGCCCTGACGATTAAAAGTTGCCCCAAGAAAACCTGGTACGGTTTGCGACTCAGCTAACCTTTCGCCCTCAATCAGTGCCTTGGGGTCGATATTAAAAGTACGAATAATAGAGGGGTAGAGACTCTTAAAATCTAGTACCAAAATATGTTGGTACAGCCCCGGAACAGAGTCCATCACATATCCACCAGGGCTTTCTATCCCATCACTGGCAGGACGACTTGGGGCCACAAATCCTGCACGATGTAGATAGGGTAGATAGAGATTATTAAAGGCTGCAACCGAGCCACCCACACGCCCTAACTCCAATCCTGTGAGACGTGAACGCTCCATGGAAAACTCGGTAAGATGTGTTTTTTTAAAAATGTCCCAAACTAAGCGGCTATCGGTTAGATTGTAATGCGCCAAGGCTAACTTATCGTGCTGAAACAACTCGGTAATTGACTCACCTCTATTTTCCACTTTATCAATAGCCTTGCCCTCCCCTAAAAGCTGACGTGACACATGCTCTAAGGAGAAACTATCAAACTGATAAAAAGCCGCCTTTAACCAATCGATGCCATCTAACACCACTCGACCAGGTAGAATTAATGTCTCAGGCCTATACTTGTCTTCAACCTTCCAATTGAGAAGCTCATCGCCTCTACCTAATGTTAAGGCAATATTATGGTACTTGGCACGGCGATAAAGCAGCGCGATATCGAACGTCACCACTGCCCAGCCAATGATAATGTCGGGGTCTGCTTGCTTAAACCAAGCAACCAGTCCATGAATCAAGCTCGCTTCATCCTCTACCCAATCAATATAATCTACCGATTGTGATTGAGGACTATCGCCCACCATGATGACCTTTGCTATCTTCTCTCCTGTATCGGACTCACCATAAAGTGCGACGCTGTATAGCTGGCCATCCATAGCACATTCAAAATCCAATGATACAATCGACATCGTTATCTTAAGATCACGCTTGCGTGCTCTGCTGGCTGTAAACGTTGGCAATGCACGAGCCGATGCGGCTTGGCCAATAAACTCGGCATCTAAGGCAATAAACCGCTCAATGAGGTAACGTTGCTCTGGTCGAATATCGGCCTCAAATAACTCAACGCCTAAATCATTCGCTTGGCGTACTAGCTGCCGAAAAGCTTGCCCCGTTTGGCTATAGATAGCACTAACACTTTGGTGACTGAAGCTACTCAGCCCAAGTTCTTCAATACGAACGGACGCTATCGCGCTTAAACGAGGTGCCTCATGAGCTAAACAAAAACAAACTCGCGCGCTGTCGTTAACCACCACTTTAACCGGGCCGTCTATCGTTTTTACATAGTACAGCAGAGCGTTACCCGAATGATGACGAGTTAAAATCCGGCCTTTTACTGTCTCCTGTATGCTGTTTTTACCTATCTCACTCAATGTTTTCCCAACTCTATCAATTGCCAAACTCTGTGGTTTAAAGTGAATTACCGCTTAAAATAGTCACGATAACGCTTCTTAGGCTATGTAATCACTGTTATTATGTACAGCTCTATTTATCTGCAATGTGCTTTCATGTTATCAGCCGACGTCAAAACTCAGATCCGCACTATCTATAAAGATATTGCTACAGCCCTACCTAACTTTCGTTCTCGCCGAGAACAAAACTATATCGTCGCTGAGATCTCTAAAACATTAGCGGGCGAATATGACAAGCATAGGCGCATTATTGTGGTCGAAGCCGGTACAGGCATAGGTAAATCGCTTGCCTATATTCTGGGTTCTATTCCTCTGGCATTAGCAAGTAAGAAAAAAGTCTGTATCGCCACCGCGACAGTGGCATTGCAGGAGCAGTTGTTGAACAAAGACTTGCCTTTTTTCTTACAGCAGTCAGGGTTAGATTTTACTTTCGGCTTAGTTAAAGGTCGCCAACGTTACGTCTGTTTAGCCAAGTTGGAAATGCTCATCGGTAGTGACGATGGCACGCAAATGGCGATGTGGCAAACTAAGCCCGATCACAGCCAAGTAGAGTTATTGCAAGGCTTATTAAAAGATTTCCATGAAGGCCGCTGGAATGGTGAACGCGACACCTTAACCACCCAACTGCCTGATCATTTATGGACGCAAATAGCCTGCGACAAACACAGCTGCCATCGACAACTGGCAAGCCACAGAAACTGTCCGTTCCATAAAGCCCGTGAAGATATTGATAATTGGGATGTACTGATCGCCAACCATAGCTTGCTCTTTGCTGATCTTGAGCTGGGTGGTGGTGTTATTCTTCCTGATCCAGAAGAACTGTATTACATTATCGATGAAGCTCATCATCTGCCAATAGTCGCGCGTGATTTCTCTAGTGCGCAAGCAACGCTGCGCGGGGCCATTGACTGGTTAGAGAAAATAGGTAAAACCAGCGCCAAGCTGCAAAACCAATTAAAGAGCAATCACATTATTGCCCCGGCACAAGCGATGCTCGACCATATTAGCGATCTAACCAGTTTACTAAACCAAGTAGCACAGTATTGTGACGGACAAAGCGCCGCTTTCGATAACCCTGAAAACCGCATTCGTTTTGAGCATGGTAAGCTACCATCAGCGCTAATCATTCAAGCTGAAAACCTTGCCAGCGCCTCTAACAGTGCGCTGAAACAGTTTAACAAGATGCTAGCGTTACTGAGTGAATCAATCAAAGACGGTGAGCTCCCCAAGCACCAAGCCGAACAGCTTCTCAGTGAAACCGGCTTTATGCTGCAGCGACTGGAAAATTTACAGAAGCTATGGAAAATGATGGCCAAAACAGATAGCCCTAAAGGCGCTCCGATGGCCAGATGGGTTGAACAAATTGTCGGTAAGCAGCCCGACTATCTGTTTAATGCCTCCCCCATTGAAGTCGGCTTTATGCTTGAAACTCTGCTATGGGAAAAAGCGGCAGGGGTAGTGCTTTGCAGCGCCACACTCAGGGCGTTGAATAACTTTAACCACTTTACTCATCAAGTTGGTCTATCCATTAACGACGGCAGTCGCTACCTGGCTATGGATAGTCCTTTCGATTTTAAACAGAACGCGACCTTATATCTGCCCAAAATGCGCACCGAGCCAACGGACGATCGCTACACAGACGAGCTAGCCGAGCAAATATTACAGCTTATCGAGGGTGAAACCGCTACATTAGTGCTGTTCGCATCCTATTGGCAGATGGAAAAAGTATCGGATATTGTGCGGCCTAAAATTAAAGTACCACTGCTCATACAAGGTGAAGACTCGCGCCAACAACTACTGAGCACCCATAAACAGCGCTGTGACGCTGGTGACGTCAGCATCATCTTTGGCACTGGCAGCTTTTCTGAAGGGTTAGACTTACCGGGTGACTACCTCACCAACTTAATTATTACTAAATTGCCCTTTGCCGTCCCCACCTCGCCAGTAGAACAGGCACACGCAGAATATGTAAAAATTAAGGGCGGAAATCCGTTCTTACAATTAACGATTCCCGATGCGTCGCGTAAACTGATTCAAAGTTGTGGTAGATTACTACGTAAAGAGGAAGACTACGGTAGAATAACCATTTTGGATCGTCGACTCGTCACTAAGCGATATGGAAAGTCACTACTCGATGCACTGCCCCCCTTTCGCCAAGTTATAGAATAGGATCACCATTGGATTTATTGTTAGAACCGAGCAGCTGGGCGATTCTTGCCGCGATCGGGTTTATCGCTGGCTTTATTGATGCGGTTGCTGGTGGTGGTGGATTACTCTCTATTCCGGCGCTATTAACTACCGGCATTCCTCCCCATGTTGCCTTAGGCACTAATAAACTCGCGGCGAGCTTTGGCTCCTCCATGTCGGCATTTACCTATTATAAGCAACAGTTTTTTACCCCAAGATTTTGGTACCAGGCCGCCATCGCGACATTTATCGGAGCAATATTTGGTACTGGTGTCGTCTATTTAATAGATAATCAATGGCTTGAAAAATGGTTACCCTTGATGATCATATTTATTGCTATCTACACGCTGGCAAAACCCAACGCAATGGGCTCACCTTCGTTTAGCGCGCCGACTCAAGCTCCCGCAAAAGTAAAACAGTGGATTCAGGGACTGTTATTAGGTTTTTATGATGGTTTTGCTGGCCCAGGTACTGGCGCATTTTGGACCATCAGTAGTGTGTCACAATATAAGTTACCCGTGCTCGAAAGCTGTGGATTAGCGAGATCGATGACTTGCATCAGCAACCTAACGTCCCTTGTGGTTTTCTTTGCTCTGGGGCAAGTCAATATCACCATAGGTTTATCGATGGGGTTATGTATGATGTTAGGTTCCTTTGTCGGCGCAAGAACGGCGATAAAATTTGGCGTATCCTTTATCAGACCGCTATTTATCACCATAGTGATTTTAATGGCAATAAACCTCGCTTGGAGTGCATGGGCATGAAAAACGCTGAACTAATCCAACGTTTACGAGTCCAACTCAAACAGTTAGAACAGGAAGTACTGCAACACGACAGCCAATTGGTCAAAGGCCAGCGCAATCTATTGCAAGATACTGAACGTTTTAACGAAGGGCTATTCAATCAAACTGGCGCACAATTAGCGCCATGTATTGGCCAACTGAGTAAAAAGATTTCCCAATTGGAAAAGCTACTAAAGGGGAATATCTCGACTGACACTATATTGTTAAGCTGTGAAGGGATCCAAGACAGATTTACAGCCGTTCGCCGAGCTCTTAACACGACAACGTTAAACGTGAAATCTGCTGAACAACAACGCGCATCACGATTTGCCAACGCTAAAAAGCGTCGTCAACAGTCCCATGCAGAAAGCGGTTTTGGGTGGATTGCAACAGGTGTGATGCACAATAGTCATCAATTGTATGATGAACTCAATAAACATATGAACTGGGTTCAAACATTTGAACAAAAAATTGAAAATTTACAATCAAAGCTTGAAAACTGTCATAGTGCTGACAAAATTGCACTGCAAAATGAGATACTTTTAGTCCATCGTCGCTTAGGGAAGTGTCGACAAGCTATTAGCTATATAGAAGATCGCATTCAGGCGTTTGAACGCCCGTATAAGAGTCAGAATCGTTAAGGAGCAACAATGAAATCCATCATGCCAATCACCGCTTTAATCGCTCTGCTTGGTGCCTCATCGGCCATGGCTGCAAATCTAACCATCCCAATGGCATTTGAATATCTCGCAATTGACGGAAAGAAAATTGAAGGCAGTCTGTTTAACCATAAATCCGATCTGGATTTAACTCAGGGAAGCCATAAAATAGCTATCCGTTATCATGACATGGTTCAAGATGATTTCAGTGACAGTGAAAGCTTTGTTAAATCATCACCTTTTATCGTCACGCTAAACGTAGATGGTGAGCATGACTACACATTGCAACCTGCAGAAGGTGAAGTCGTTAAACGTCCAAAGTCTTTTGCAAAATCACCGCAAGTAATCATCACCCGCAATGATGGTGGCAGCGTCAACTATAAAGTCACTCAAACTAATTTCACCGAGGAAACCTTTGTAGGAAAATTGTTTGGTGGCGACAATGGCCAAGATATCGAAGTAGCTGCGGCGGCAGCAACGGGAGCAGCCGTCACAGCGTCTGCGGTTACAACACCGCCACCGGTAGCAGCTAAAACCCAAGTAGAGGCGGCAACGCTTCCTACGGCTGTGCCTACTACACTGCCAGCAAACGACGCTGCATCAGCTGAACATGCGCAGCAAATGCTACAATACTGGTGGTTGCATGCTGATGATAAAACACGTAAAGAGTTTATGAGCTGGGCTATTCAACAGCTTTAATACCACCCTAATGCCCCCGCTTATCTATCACGCCAGCTATTCCCAGCTGGCGTTACCTTCTCAGCACCGCTTTCCAACGAGTAAATACCAACGGCTTTATCAATTTCTGCTTGAGCATAAATTGGCTGATAAAGACGATTTTCACACACCATCTTCGGTCGACATTGAGTTTTTAAAACAGATTCATTGTCCCGATTATGTGGCACAGTTCTTAACAAAAAAGCTCTCACCTCAAGCGATTCGACGCTTAGGTTTTCCGCTAAGCGACGGACTCCTGACACGCAGTTTGCATTCGGTAAGCGGAACCATGCTTGCTTGTGATCTCGCAATGTCTCAAGGCATTGCACTTCAGTTAAGTGGCGGCTACCACCATGCTCATTATCATTTTGGTAGTGGCTACTGTGTCTTTAATGACTTAATTGCCGGGGCTGTACATTCACTCGCCCGCAGTGATATTGAAAAAGTGCTGATCTTCGATTGCGATGTACATCAAGGGGGATGGGACCGCGACAATGGCCCAGGCCTACCCTGATATCATTAGCTGTTCAGTCCATTGCCAAGAGAACTTCCCAGCTAGAAAACAGCGGTCAGATCATGATATTGAACTCGAACGAGGTAGCGGTGACGCGCTTTATCTTGAAACGATAACCCAGACTTTGGCCCTTGTTATACGTCTCCACCAGCCTGATCTTATCATCTATGATGCAGGCGTTGATGTGCATCAACAGGATGATTTGGGACATTTAGCGCTTTCAACTCAGGGGATTTTTGAGCGGGACCTATTGGTATTAAGTATGGCAAAAGCTTTAAATATACCAATAGCTTGTGTAATAGGAGGCGGATACAGCAAACAGCCACTAGAATTATCTAAAAGACATGCCCAAGTTTTTATTGCCGCCAATAAATTATGGTAGCAAACTAGATTGTGCTTTAATGATCTGACACCGACCGATTGGAGACAAGCTTATGCAATTAGAAATTCGAAATTATTATGAAGTCTTACTCATGGAAATGTTATCGGACGAAGGTTTAATGGATGAACTGCCAGAAGATTATTTAGCGGATCTCTGTTGCGTAACCCTCAATCAACTCCCCGTTCGTTACATACGGCACTTGGTCGACACCTACTTTTTTGAAGACTATAACGAACTCAAGCGGATGAAAGAAGAGATACAAACTGCACTGGAAAAATCCAGAGCATTTTTAAAAGCAAACTTACAGAAAGAAGAGAATGCGTAAGGGATCGTCTCTAGCATGAAAAATCTATTAGCATTACAGCCAAATAAAAACCGAGATTGAAACTAATATGGGGGAGTTTTAGATAAACTATTTCTCATCAAGTGTACCACCAAGTGTATCACCTGAGGTATTTATGAGATAAGCCTTTGATTAGACTTTATTTTGGAGGTTACCCTAGAGCCACACATTGACTATATAAGCCACATGAGTAACTTGCTGCGGTTGTTCCCTTATAAGCCAATACGTCATATTTTCAGATGAGGTGGTACACAGGAATTGTACAACTAGGCCGATTTAAGATAAGAAACTGAAAAGACCAGTTAAAATATCATTTAAAATCAGGGAGTTATTTCTAAATAGGGGAGTTTTGGAGGTTTCCCTAGAGCCACACCCCGGCACATGAGTCGCCTGCTGCGGTTGCTCCCTTCCGGGCCTGGCCGAGTTCACAGGTTATCATTGCGGGGGGACCCTAGGGTCACCATAGATTCTTAAAGATGTTCTCTTTAAGACGGCGAGCATTATCTACTATGGTGGCTCAGCAATCAAGTGAATATCGTGATGTTACTGATGCTTTGCTGTTAACTGCTGCTTCTCTATACAAATGCCCGCTGACGCGGGCATTTAACGATACCGTCAACCACCATTTTTACAACTTTAAACTGGCTCGATTTTGCTCAAGTAGTTTGGGGCCGATCCCCTTAACCTGCGTTAATTCATCCAGGTTTTTAAAGCCACCATGCGCTTTACGATATTCAATAATAGCCTGCGCCTTGCTTTCGCCAACACCTTTAAGTTGAGTTAGCTGTTCAGCGCTAGCAGTATTAATGTTTACCGCCTCCATTTGGGTGAGGGTTTTGGATACTTCAGACTGTGGCGTAACTTTTTCTGCGGCAAGTGCTGGGGCTACCATTAGCGCTGCTGCAACGAGCACGCCAAGAAATGACATTTTCATAATCGTCTCCTTTTAATCCATATTAATAAACATACAGCCAGCAATCCTTTTCCTTGGCCGCATTAAAAACATAGAACAAGTTCAAAAGTTACGCCAATACGTGACCCTCAGCACCGAGCACCCCGCCACGCAGTGACCAGGATCACAGTAATTGTTTTTCTATTTCTTTCAGAAGATTAGCAATATGAATGATTTTTACGCGCCATGAAAAAAAATATGATCTTTCGCAGTCTGAATTCAGTGATCAACGGCTAAATTCAGCCCTTTTGTTGCATCTAGCACACATTTATAACCGTTCAATTTGGAAAATTTATGACGAAATAAATCATTTTGCAGTGAGTAATTACTGAGCTAGTGTGTCGTGTCAACGAGTATATGGCACTGCTAGCCTCTGCATTAGACTGTCGGAAACCTAACAACGAATTACGCAAAGAAACTGCAAGCGGTAAACCACGTTTAGTCCATATTGCAGTACAGATTATATCTTTGAAACGCAATCAATTAGTCCTGCATGCTCACCCGCTCATTCCGTTGACCCTCTATATAATAACGACAATAAGGACCCTACATGACCTTAGAAAATACTTCGGCTATGCCAGTGAGTGAAACTAACGCATCAACGCAAAACAAGTTACTCATTTTGTTTGCTAATATCGGCTTATTTTTTCTGCTGTATAATTTTTTACCATTTGAATCTGGCGTAAATACTGGACTCTCTATTCTTATCTTTGCCGCAATCCTTTGGTTAACCGAAGCGATCCACATTAGTGTCACGGCAATACTGATCCCTATCATGGGGGTGTTACTCGGGGTTTTTGAAACTAAAACCGCTATGAGTAACTTTGCTAATCCAATCATCTACTTGTTTTTCGGTGGCTTTGTACTCGCCGCGGCGTTAAATCATCAAGGAATAGATAGACGCATTACCCATAAAGTTCTCACCGCATCTAAAGGCAAACTCAGCATCGCCTGCATGATGCTATTTGGTATAACGGCGCTGTTATCTATGTGGATCAGCAACACAGCAACGGCCGCCATGATGCTGCCTCTGGCATTAGGCATCTTGCAGCAGTTGGACATTAAGGAGCATCGAAACACCTACCTGTTCATGCTGCTTGGTATTGCATATTCTGCCAACATTGGTGGTATTGGCACCTTGGTCGGGAGTCCACCCAACGCCATTGCTGCCGCGCAGGTTGGTCTAAGCTTTGCCGACTGGCTGGAGTTTGGCTTGATAACGGTTGCACTGATGCTCCCAGCGATGCTCATAGCACTATACCTTTACCTTAAACCAAACCTAAACGTGGTATGCACAATTCCTCAAAGCAAAGAGCAGTTGGGGATGACAGGAAAACTAACCTTAGTGATTTTTATCGTCACAGTAGGCTGTTGGATATTCAGTAAACCGATTTCGGCGGCACTTGGAGGCATAGCACAATTTGATACCATCGTTGCACTAGGCGCTGTCGTGTTGCTTGCTGGCCTTGGGCTAGTGCAGTGGAAAAAGATAGAAAAAACCACAGATTGGGGCGTACTGATTCTTTTCGGTGGTGGCTTAACCCTAAGTGCTATTTTAAAAACAACGGGAACCAGTGTGTTTTTGGCCCATTGGGTTACGGATATTTTTGGCAATACTCATATGGCATTGTTCACCTTTGCGGTGATCTTTTTTGTGGTGATGCTCACCGAATTTGCCAGTAATACAGCTAGCGCAGCCTTACTTGTTCCCGTGTTTGCGGCAATCGCTGAAGCCTTAGGGTTATCACCTATAATGCTATCAGTTTTAATCGGTATCGCTGCCTCTTGTGCGTTTATGCTCCCGGTTGCCACGCCACCAAATGCCATCGTCTATGGTTCTGGCTTTATTAAGCAGTCGGAGATGATGCGGGCGGGGGTGATCATTAACTTTATCAGTATGTTAGTCCTCTACATTATCGCCCATCTATTCTGGACCATCTAAACGTTAAGCGGTCGGTTAACCTCACAACCGACCGCCTTATAACGCTAACTAAATGCCTGCTCTAAATCAGCAATAATATCTTCAACGTCTTCTAAACCCACAGAGATCCGCAGGAGGTTATCACTAATACCGGCAGCATGGCGCTCCTCTGGCGAATAGGGAGAATGGGTCATCGAGGCGGGATGCTGTATCAGAGATTCGGCATCGCCTAAACTCACGGCAATAGTAAACATTTTAAGTCGATTAACAAACCCAACCGCAGCGGCTAAATCGCCATCAAGCTCGAAGGCGATAACCCCGCCAGCACGTCGCATCTGGGTGCCAAGTAGCTTACGCCCAGGATGGTTAGGCAAACCAGGATAATAGACTCGGGAGACCTGACTGTGTGACGCTAAATACTCAGCAATCCGCTCCGCACTATCACAATGGCGCGTTAACCTCACATCCAATGTTTTAAGTCCACGTAAAATTAGCCACGCATCATGAGGTGATAAAACACCGCCAATGTCTTTCAACACTTCATACTTAACCTTATGGATCATCTCATCGCTGCCGCACACGACACCTGCTATCACATCACCATGACCGTTGAGGTATTTGGTTGCACTGTGGATCACCATGTCGATACCAAACTCAAGTGGTCGCTGCAGTAGCGGCGTCATAAAAGTGTTATCGACAATACTCACCAACTGATGTTGTTGCGCTATCTTGGCGATTGCACGGAGATCATAAACGTCCAGATGAGGATTAACCGGTGTTTCACAGAACAAGGCTTTACTGTTGGGTTGAATTGCTTTTTTGATGGCGTCAAGATCGCAAAAATCCACTAACGTGACTTCAATACCAAATTTTTTAAATTGTTCGGTCATTAAGGCGTAAGTGCAGCCGTAGACCGCTTTTGATGCAACCAGGTGGTCACCACAACTCAGGTTAACCAGTAATGCTACCGAGACGGCGGCCATGCCTGATGCAGTTGCCGCAGCCGATTCACTCCCTTCCAACGCGGCTATTTTGCGCTCAAACTCTGCGGTGGTTGGGTTACCGAGGCGAGTATAGATATACCCCTCTTGTTCTCCAGCGAAGCGCTCTCCCCCTTGCTCTGCACTATCAAACACAAAAGTTGCTGACTGATACAGCGGTGACACTAACGCGCCCTTGTCATTTTTTTGGTGCCCAGCATGAATTACCTTAGTGGCAAGCTTCCATTTTTCTTGCATAACAATCTCCGAGGTCACCGCTCACTGTTATTGTTAGGGTTGAATGAGAGCGGTCTGCTACCTTGAACCGTTTATGACGTTAAGGTAAACCTATTGGCAATAATTAAGCACTAACGAGATGTAAAATCTTTGTTACGGCTGGTGGTTTTACTTAAGGCAGACAAGGAGAAGTCTTTCAGTTCACCGAGCAATGCAGCGTGGATTTTTGTCAACTTCGGCCGAGACTCTGCGTTAAATGCTACGGGTCGGCATAGGGCCATGGTCTGATATCCCAGACGCGCTGTGAGTAAGCCACCACCTAAACCTTGCGCCATTCTTGCCGAAACCTTACCAGACAATTCGAGCGACAGGAGTTGGGTGCCTATATCGGTTACAACCTCACTGGTACCCGCATAAATAATGTTGGTGATCACTGATTTAATTAGCTTAATACGACTCCAATAACCAAGCTCGATACCATAGCAGCGGGCTAACTCACGGATCATCTTTTGGTTACGCCACAAGATGATGGCCATATCCAATACCGCGAGCGGACTGGCCGCTAACAATAATGCTGACTCAGTGGCATAACGGTGGACTAATTTTTTAGCTTTAACATCGATACTGTTTAGCACTGTGGATTCAAATAACAGCACTCTCTCGGCATCGTTGTGCTCTTCTCTGACATGATGTGCATATTTGCTGGTATCGATATCAGACGGCAATTTGGCTAAAATATTATCAATAAATGGAGTCGCTTCACCGATTTGCATACTCAGTGCTAAGCGCTCACTAACCTGCTGTGCTTCTTCAACGCCTCTAAGACGTTTCAACTGACGCCATTCGCCGTAAACGATATTGCTGACCCACAGCAGAATAATCGAGGTAACACTGGCATACAGACCAAACAGCCACGGACTCTGCTGCCATGCTTGCATCAAAGACAATACGGTCTCACTGATGACCAATGCTATCAGACCGAATAACGTGCCCTTAGCTAGCCAAGACCAGCGGCGCTTCTTGTGCGTTCGCAAACCTTGGACGCCCATATCCGCTCGCTCAGATAACAGCTCTATGTCGCTCTCTGAAATCTCTGTGACGGGTTCAGGCAATAGCTCGTTGCCGTCAAAATGCTCTGCTTCACGCAAAGGTGTAACTTCGGTAACCGTTGCATGATCAAAAACTTGTTTCTTCGCTATAGACTGGGTGTGTTTAGTCATTATCTGTCCTAGGCTCCACACTTAGTGGCTTAGTTAAGCTTATCGCCGACAAGGTATTGCAATAGGTGATCAAGTCTAATGTGTTCAAAATGAACATCACCTTGCGTTGACGGTAATTGTGGCGGCGCAAAATTAACAAATTCAAAGCCTTGATCCGTCCAAAATCCGCCTTGAGGTAGCTGCTTTGGTACCTCACCAGGAAACAGTGTGACCGCTTGATTTGTGACCAAATCAACCCCCTTTACCACCTCAACTTGCTTAGTGCCACTTTGCACCATGCCGTGGGCGGTTGCTTTTATCGCACTGATCGCCATCACTTCTACGTTACAGCCTTCAAATTGCGCATGTTGTTGACTCTGCTTAACAAGCTGTGTCAATAACGACAGGACATTGCCCTGCTGATCTCGGGTGATATGATCAACCTTGCTCGCTGCAAACAGTAATTTATCGATGCGTGGTGAAAACAGTCGTTTAAGAATATTTGATTGACCAAAATTAAAGCTTTCCATAATGCCATCAAGTGCACTTTTCATATCTTCAAATTGGGCCTTGCCACGATTAAGTGGCGTAAAACAGTCCACCAATACCACTTGACGATCGAACTTGGCAAAATAATCGCGATAGAAGGGTTTCACCACCTCTGCAACGTAACTTTGATAGCGGCTTTTCAACACATGATAGTAAGACGCCTTGGGGCTTTTTTCTAACTCATCAACCTGCGCATCAATTGTGCCTAACAAGGGGAAAAAAGCCAGAATCGGTGTATCAACAAGCTCACCTGGCAATAACATTCGTCCTGGTTGGGCATTATAGAAACCATGGGTTTCGACACTGTCGACCAACAGCGTTTGATACAGCTTGGCAATATCTTTAAGCGTTTGCTCTTCTGCATTTTCACTCAACGCAATCGACTTACACGCATTAATAAAAGGCTGATAATGCTCACTCAGCGCCAGCATTGATTGTCGCTTAAGCTGCTGTTGCGACCATTGCAGATAAGATAGCTTGAGCATAGGTAAATCAAGCAGCCACTCGCCAGGATAGTCGACAATATCTAAAAACAGTGTGGCACTGTCGGTAAATTTAGCGCGCAACCCTTTGAGAGGTTGATACCGAATAGCTAACCTCAGTTCACTAATGCTGCGGGTCGATGCTGGCCAATGGGGCGTGATATCACTAAGTGCACTCATCGCCGCCTCATAGTCAAAACTGGCTATAGTCATATCGGGTTGCATGGCGCGCTTAACGCCATAGAGTCGCTCGTCACGAGCGACCTGCCACAATGGTAAGGCATTAAGCGAGCCCCCTGCACCACTATGTAATAATTGATTCACTAACCCGGTAATGAATGCGGTTTTGCCGGCACCTGATAAACCTGTTACAGCTAAACGGATATGATTATCGGTAGTGCGTTTAATCAGGGACTGAGAGTGCTGAGAAAGCTGTTTCAATGAGCGGTTAAATGAATTCATAACCTATATCTTAGACGCGTTAAAGGGCGGAATAGACCGCCCATTGAAAGGATTAAAGATTATTGATCTCTCGTTTGAGATCGAAGCTATCAGATGTTACGTGACGCTCAAGGTTTTGCAGTCTCATTTCCAAATGCCTAAATTGACTACTTACATCCCTTAACGCTGCTTTGGCAGGCTCTCCTGCTTGCCAAACCTTTTTCTTAACTTCTATCTCTTTGTGCTGTTGCTTGTTCTTTGCGCTGCCAGGTTTAATATCTAATATCATCCAAAGTAGCACATAGATGATGAAGATAATTCCCGATCCCCCAAGCAAAAATATCGATGCGGCGACCACTCTCACTAACCAGGTTTCAAAGTTGAAGTAGTCTGCTATCCCTGCACATACTCCGGCTATCTTTCCTGACTCGGGGATTCGATATAAGGGTCGTCCGTTAGATTCGCTCATCTCGATTTCTCCATTGTGGGGCCTCGCTATCTAAAATCGCTTCCAATGTTTCAATGCGTAGGGCCATTTTATCTGCTTTGCCGATTAACTCATTGAGCTGAGTAAACTCTTCTTCAGTGAGTCCCTGGCTCACTTGGCGCTTACTACGGTAATGTAGAATTAGCCAGATGGGCGCCACCACTATCATAAAGATAATAATCGGGGCTATTAATAAGTCCATATCCATAACTCACCTCAGAATCGTTGTTATTTAGTTTGCTTTTTTGTTTTGCTTGCGTTGACTTTAGCTTTCAATGCTTCAAGCTCAGCGTTCACTGAATCTTCAGCTTCTAATGCAGCAAACTCATCATTTAGTGTCTTTTGGTTGCCCAAGTCATAAGATTCGACTTGTGACTCTAGCCCTTCAACTCGACGCTCATATTGCTCAAACTTGCTCATAGCATTATCAATTTTACTTGAATCTAGCTGACGCTTAACTTCTAAGCGTGAAGAGGCTGTCTGCTTGCGCATGATAATCGTCTTTTGACGTGCTTTAGCATCGGCTAACTTTTCTTGAAGTAGATTAACTTCCTCTTTCAAGCGATTAATCTGCTCTTCAACAACAACTAGCTCTTGTTCTAGCGTAGCAGCCAATTCACTGGCTTTCTGCTTTTCAAGCAATGCAGCTTTAGCTAAGTCTTCACGATCTTTCGATAAAGCCAATTCCGCTTTATCCTGCCAATCTTGCACTTGCTCTTGCACTTTAGCGATACGACGAAGAATCTCTTTCTTCTCGGCAAGCACTTTGGCTGACGTTGAACGTACTTCAACTAAGGTGTCTTCCATTTCTTGGATGATAAGGCGAACCATTTTTTCTGGATCTTCGGCTTTATCAAGTAATGCGCTGATATTCGAGTTGATGATATCTGCGAAGCGAGAGAAAATTCCCATAATACTGTCCTCTAAATTAACGTTGGTGTCGCAAAGAATAATACATTTAGCGTGCCAACTTTTACTAACCCTTAATATACAGCAACTTAAACAATATTTTAACTTTTACTTTATTTTAATTCCTCAGGAACATATTATTAATTTCACCAATAATTAGCGTGAAAGACTAAAATTTACTGTGGCTACTCAATTTCAGCAAGACAATCTTATTGGTTCATCGAATGCGCTACTTGAAGTGTTAGAACACGTTTCAAAAATTGCGCCTCTCTCTAAACCTGTGCTCATTATCGGTGAGCGCGGTACAGGTAAAGAATTGATCGCCGAGCGTTTACATTACCTTTCTCAGCGGTGGGATCAAAGTTTCATTAAACTAAATTGCTCATCATTAAGCGAAAATTTACTTGAAAGTGAATTATTTGGCCATGATGCTGGCGCATTTACTGGCGCAAGCAAGAAGCATGAAGGCCGTTTTGAGCGTGCTGATGGCGGCACTCTATTTCTTGATGAACTCGCCAATACCTCAGGGCTTATTCAGGAAAAATTATTACGAGTCATAGAATATGGTGAGTTTGAACGGGTTGGCGGGAGCAAAACGGTACAAACTGACGTTCGACTGGTGTGTGCAGCGAATGAAGATCTGCCCTCTTTAGCTGATGCGGGCGAATTTCGAGCCGATCTACTCGACCGTTTGGCCTTTGATGTGATCACTTTACCGCCACTAAGGCATCGAAAAGAAGATATTATGCCGCTGGCTGAATACTTTGCGATTGGCATGGCAAGGCAACTTAAACATGAACTGTTTGATGGGTTTACCTCAAATGCCGTTGAGCAGCTTATGGAATATAGCTGGCCAGGTAATATTCGTGAGTTGAAAAACGTCGTAGAACGCAGCGTGTACCGTAATACAGACCTTCACGCAGCCATTGATAGCATTGTTATCGACCCATTTTCGTCACCCTATCGCCCCACACAACGCGTAAAAACCAAATCGAGACAGCAACCGCAAGTTGAACATAGCGACACGCCAACATCTCAACCTGACCCAGAATCACAAGCCATCACAGTTCCCAAAGTTGATTTTCCGCTCGACTTCAAAACCCACTGTGAAAGCCAAGAAACCAATTTGCTAAAGCAAGCCTTGGAAGTTGGACAATATAATCAGAAAAAAACCGCTGAATTACTTGGTCTTAGCTATCATCAACTGCGTGGAATTTTGAAAAAGTACAATTTATTGGATAAATAAAGCTGGCTAGGAGTAGATGGTGTTTGCTCCTAGCTCTATAGCACTGTTAAAATGAAACTCTTCATTCAAAAAAATATTACATCTATTGATGAAAGACCTGATAAAGCGTCTCACGTTTGGTTCAACACTTGGATGCACCATAGTGTTGCTGTTATCGGCTTGTGGCCCAACTCGAGTTCCATCCGGTTTAGTCTATTGTTCCGAGGGTAATCCCGAATCCTTTAACCCGCAGCTTGTCACCTCAGGTACAACAGTGGATGCTACGTCGCAGCAACTTTACGATGGCTTACTCGATTATGATGCTAAATTTGGCGAATTGATCCCCTCTCTGGCCACATCTTGGGATATTAGCGACGATGAAAAGGTTTACACGTTTCATTTAAGACAAGGCGTTCAGTTTCATCATTCAGACAGTTTTTCTCCCACCCGTAATTTCAATGCCGACGACGTACTGTTCTCATTTAATCGAATCATAGATAGTACTCATCCCTATCATGACGTGTCTAAGACGGGTTATCCTTTTTTCCAAAGTATCGGTTTTACCGATCTCATCGGAAAAATTGAAAAGGTTTCTGACTACCAAGTGGCTTTTCACTTAAATCGTAAAGATGCTTCTTTCTTGTCAAATTTGGCAACCGGCTTCGCCGTTATCTTATCAAAAGAGTATGCCGATCAACTGACTAAAATGAATGAACAAGCTCAGATAGATAGGCTCGCGATTGGCACAGGTCCATTTAGACTGATTCAATATGTGAAAAACGACTATATTCGCTATTACCGCAATAAAAATTACTGGCGCCTTACCCCAGAGGTTGAGCAAGTCGTTTTTGATATCACGCCTAAAAGCACCACACGTTTAGCAAAATTGATCACCGGGGATTGCAATATTTCGGCCCTCCCTAAAGCGGGTGAGTTACCTGTTGTGATTGATAAAGAAACCTTAGAAGTAGATTCTATTCCCGGTTTTAATGTGGCGTTCTGGGCACTTAATACCGAGCGGATCCCGCTGAATGACGTCAGAGTACGTAGAGCCCTTGCGCACGCAATAGACAAAGAGAATATCCTGCGCGCTGTGTATCAAAAAACTGCAGTAGAGGCTGTGGGAATGCTGCCTCCATTGTCTTGGGCATACTCATCAAACACCAGCATTACTCAATACGACCCTGCTAAAGCTCGGCGTTTACTGGCAGAAGCTGGCGTTACGGATCTGACCATAGATATTTGGGCGATACCCGTCGCCCGAATATATAACCCCAATGCCCATAAGACGGCGGAACTGATCCAAGCGGATTTGGCCAATATTGGCGTAAAAGTTAATATCATCACTTATGACTGGAGTGTGTTTAATCAAAAATTGAGTAAACACAGTTATGACTCGGTATTGATAGGTTGGAACGCCGACAACAGTGATCCTGATAACTTCTTTACCCCAATATTGAGTTGTGCCTCTGTCGAATCAAATAGTAACCGTTCTCGCTGGTGCGACCCTGCATTCGACGCCATTTTAGAATCGGCAAAATCCACGACCGACAAGCTCAAACGTTCCGCCTTTTACCAGCAAGCCGAGCAGCAGATTGCTCAGCAAGTTCCACTCATCCCGTTTGCTCATGCGACACGCTTAGTCGTAAAAAATAAAAATGTGACTCAATCAAAACTAACGCCGTTTGGGGGGATTTCCTTTACCAACACGACCCAAGCAGCAACGACAGCTATAGATGAACGAGGTATACAATAGATGATTCGCTACCTTATTCGACGCTTAAATCTTTTTTTGGCTACCTCACTGATCCTCTTTATTGTGATGTTTATCGCTGTAAGCAAGTTCCCAGTAGATCGCATCGCTGCATTGACTGGCGTTCAACAACCGACAGCACAACAAATAACAAGGATCACTCAAGATTACCGACTCAATGATGGTCAAATCAGTCAGTTTATTGCCTATCTACAACAAAGACTCGATGGCGACCTTGGACTATCGTCAACATCTCAAAATTTGATATTGGATGAATTAACGGCAGTCCTACCAGCGAGTTTTGAATTGGGTTTCTTCGCTGGGCTCATTGCGGTGCTATTTGGTATTCCTCTGGGCGTATTAGCCTCATTAAGTACCAATAAAATCACTCAGCACAGTATTATGGCCATCACGTTGACAGGGTATTCTATTCCGGTTTTCTGGCTAGGATTAACACTTTCACTGTGGTTTGGCGTACAGCTAGGCTGGCTGCCTATCTCAGGCCAAATCAATTTACTTTACGAAATTGATTCCGTTACCGGCTTTTTGCTTATTGATACCTTACTCTCTGATTCTAAGTACGCGTTATCAGCGTTTCTTGATGCATTACAGCACATTATTTTGCCCGCGGTCACCCTTGCCGTGCTGCCATTTACCGTAGTTGTGCGCATTACCCGTAGCGCCATGATGACAATCATGGAAGAAACCTATATCAAGGCAGCAGAAGCTAGGGGGTTACATACATCAACCATAGTAATGCGCCACGCACTGCCCAACGCCTTCATTCCTGTGTTAAAAAACCTTGGCCTGATGCTCGGCGCATTTGCCAGTTATGCCATGGTCGTCGAGGTGATATTTAGCTGGCCAGGTGTTGGCGCCTGGCTGGTATCGGGTATCTACCAACGCGACTACACTGTGATACAGGGGGGCATTTTATCGGTCGCGCTGCTCATTATCTTTTTAAGTATCTTGATAGAGATTATGCACACCGCCCTAAATCCCATAAGCAGGAAAGAGCTCTATGCCGCAAATTAAGATCTATCAAGAAGATCATATTCCTTCGCCGGCATCCAGAATATGGTCAGCGTTCACCGATAATCCATTTGCCTTTGCAGGGCTTTGGGCTGTGGTGTCGCTGCTGTTGTTAGCCTTGTTTGGGCCGTTTATTGCCCCTTACTCACCAGAACATCAAGATCCCCATGCGCTGCTATTGGCTCCATCATGGGATCCTGCAGGGACAGTCGAACACTTCCTAGGCACGGACGATCTGGGGCGTGATATCTTTAGCCGCCTTTTGCATGGTGCGCACCTCACCTTCGGTATGGCGCTCGGTATCGTCATAACAGCATTATTCTTAGGATTTATCATCGGCTCAATTTCCGGCATGATGAAGGGATTAAAATCCAGCATATTAAGTCACCTACTGGACGCGCTGTTATCAATCCCATCGCTATTGATGGCCATTTTGGTGGTAGCGATAACCGGACCTGGGCTGAGTAATGTGTTTTGGGCCGTGGGTATCGCATTGACACCACAGTTTGTTAGGGCAATCCACCAAGCCGTGCATGAAGAGTTACAAAAAGAGTATGTCACCGCTGCGCGTCTGGATGGCGCCAATCCATTGCAGATTTTTTGGTACGTGATATTACCTAACATCTCAGACACCATGATTATTCAAACCACTTTAGGGATCTCAGCGGCGATTTTGGATATTGCCGCATTGGGCTTCCTTAACCTAGGCGCTCAGGCACCGAGTCCTGAATGGGGCGCTATGGTATCCCAAGGCATGGACAACCTATTAACTGCCCCATGGACGGTGACCATTCCTGGAGTGGCAATTCTATGCAGTGTATTAGCGATTAACTTAGTGGGTGATGGGTTGCGCTCAGCCCTATCACCCATTCGAAATTAGTGAGCAAAGCAAATGCCATTATTGGATATTAGAAATCTCACCATCGAACTCGATACGCCGCATGGGCGAGTCAAAGCCCTTGAGCGCGTAAGTTTGACCCTAAATCCTGGAGAGATCCACGGTTTAGTGGGTGAATCGGGCTCTGGACGCACTCTGCTAGCGAAAGCAATTTTGGGCATTCCTGGGCACAACTGGACCGTACAAGCGGATCGCATGATGTGGGATGGACAGAACCTCATGGAGATGAGCGCTAGGCAGCGACGGGCCTTAATGGGATGCGAAATGGCAATGATATTTCAAGATCCCATGAGCAGTTTAGATCCCGCGATATCTGTTGGTGCACAATTAATAGAAGCCATGCCAGAAAACAAAACCATCTCTTGGTGGAAGCGTGCAGCTGATAAGCGAATCAATGCGCAACAGTGGCTACACAAAGTAGGCATAAAAAACACCCAAAAAGTGATGTCTAGCTATGCTTGGGAGTTATCCGACGGTGAATGCCAAAAGGTGATGATAGCGATTGCCGTGGCAAATAAACCAAGGCTACTCATCGCCGATGAGCCGACCAACTCGATGGAGCTGCGTACCCAAGCGCAGATCTTCCGTTTATTAAGTAAGCTCAACCAATTGCAAAACGTGTCAATTTTGCTTATCAGTCATGAACTGGAAACACTCTCTCAATGGTGCGATCGGTTATCAGTGATGTATAGCGGCCAGATAATGGAGTCAGGCCCCACTGCAGATGTTATCGCACAGCCTTATCACCCTTATACTAAGGCTCTGCTGGATAATATCCCAGACTACTCAAATGCCGAACACCATAAAACCATGATGCACACGCTACCAGGCTCAGCACCCGCTTTGCAGCATCTGCCTATTGGTTGCCGACTGGGGCCGCGTTGCCCACAGGCACAAAAGCACTGCGTTAATCAACCCAGTTTATGCCACCAAAAAGACCGTTATTTCGCTTGCCACTTCCCTTACCATAATGAGCCATGCCATGACGAGCCCCTTACTAAAAGTTAATCAACTAAGTAAAACCTTCTTCTCGGGCTATAAGGGGTTTAAGCGCCAATATAACCAAGCACTTGAGCCCATATCCTTCGAGTTAAATCGCGGTGAAACCTTAGCGATCGTGGGTGAAACTGGCTCAGGAAAAAGCACCCTAGCAAGAATATTAGTGGGGGCAGAAGAACGCTCTAGCGGTGAAATACTGTTTGAAGGCGAAGTGTTAGAGTCTCGCAATCTAAAGCAACGTTGTAAACTGATTAGAATGATATTCCAAGACCCCAACACCTCATTAAACCCAAGGCTAACCGTGGGTGAATTACTGGATGAACCGCTGCGATTCAATACCAATTTAGATAAACACGCCAGACGAAATCAGGTGGTTGACCGGTTGAAAAAAAGTAGGGTTGTTGCCTGAACACGCTGATTTTTATCCCCATATGATCTCAGAAGGGATGAAGCAGCGCGTAGCCGTAGCGCGCGCATTAATGCTAGATCCAAAAATTATTATTGCTGATGAAGCACTGACAGCTTTAGATCTATCCGTACGTTCACAGATCCTGAACCTGCTGCTTAAGCTGCAGCAAGAGATGGGCTTATCCTATATCTTTGTCTCCCATAACATGAACATCATTCGCCACTTTAGCGATAAGATAATGGTGCTTCACCAGGGAAAAATGGTCGAGAAAGCCACCACAGAAAAACTGTTTAATGCACCACAACATGAGTACACCCAGCGGCTCATTCAGGAGCAGACAATGTTTTCATACAAACGCTAAACTGCTCCAACCACTCACGTTAACAACACGAATTGTCAAAAAACATGTGCCATTTCATGCTTGTTTAATTATCCTTATGGCACTTTTTCAAGAGAAGCAGAAACATGATAATCAAACCCAAAACACGTGGCTTTATTTGTACCACCACTCATCCGGTTGGCTGTGAAGCAAATGTACTAGAGCAAATCAACGTCACCAAAGCAAATGGTCCAGTCAAAAATGGTCCTAAAAAAGTGTTAGTGATCGGCTCTTCCAGTGGCTATGGTCTATCTTCGCGCATTGCCGCTGCCTTCGGTAGCAATGCTGCAACCCTCGGCGTCTTTTTTGAAAAACCTGGAACAGAGACAAAACCAGGTACAGCGGGTTGGTATAATTCAGCCGCTTTCGATAAGTTCGCTAAACAAGAAGGTTTGTATTCTAAAAGCCTTAACGGCGACGCCTTCAGCCATGAAGCGAAACAAAAAGCGATTGAGTTAATCAAACAAGACCTAGGCCAAGTCGACATGGTGGTTTACTCTTTGGCCTCTCCGGTAAGAAAGCTCCCTGACAGCGGCGAATTAATCCGTTCATCGTTAAAGCCTATCGGTGAAACCTATACCGCAACGGCTGTAGACACCAATAAAGATCTCATTATCGAAACGAGTGTTGAGCCAGCAACAGAGCAAGAGATCCAAGATACAGTCACCGTCATGGGCGGTGAAGATTGGGAGCTTTGGATCAATGCTCTAGCCGATGCAGGCGTATTGGCCCCTAACTGTAAAACTGTTGCCTACAGCTATATTGGTACCGAACTTACTTGGCCTATCTACTGGCATGGTGCGTTAGGTAAAGCCAAGATGGACCTTGATCGCGCAGCCCATGCGCTAAATGACCAGCTTTCGACCACTGGCGGCAGTGCAAACGTTGCCGTACTAAAAAGTGTGGTAACCCAAGCAAGTTCAGCAATTCCAGTTATGCCACTTTACATTGCAATGGTATTTAAGAAGATGCGTGAAGCTGGCCTTCACGAAGGTTGCCAAGAGCAAATCAACCGTATGTTCAATGAACGTCTATTCCGTGCAGACGGCAACGCACCATCGGTCGATGACGCTAACCGTCTTCGTCTAGATGACTGGGAACTTAAAGAAGAGATCCAGCAGCACTGCCGTGATTTATGGCCATCTGTGACCACTGAAAACTTAAGTGAGCTTACTGACTATCGTGAGTATAAAGAAGAATTTCTTAAACTATTTGGCTTTGGGGTCGCATCTGTTGATTATGAAGCAGACGTAAACCCAGCAATTGAGTTTGATGTAGAACAGATTTAACACGCTATCCTATAAAAAAAGCCACGATTATTATCGTGGCTTTTTTTATACCCTTGGTATCGCGGCTGTCGCGCGCTCTAACGTGACAAACATGTTTGGCCACCTCATTTTACATCAATCTCAAATGAACAACGTAAGCAGCTGCTTAGCGCTTTGTATGACTCCATGTAGCCGTCACACTAGTAAATAAAACCTTTTAATGCCAATTACCCCATAAAAAAAGCCAGCGAGTTAACCCGCTGGCTTTTTTAACATTAAGCAGTTGAAGTCGCTTATCGATTACTCATCGGCTGGGGTATAAACCACTTCGCCTTTAGATTTCAATAATGCGATTAACGAGCGATAATCGTTCTCGCTATATTGCGAGCTTAAACGCTGCTTCAATGCGTTAACTAAATTCTCGTCAACGCTTTCAGCAGCGTTAACTTTATCAAGCACTATTACCGCATAACCATTGGCTAGCGCAGCGGTGTCGACAACTAAATCGACATCTGGATGCGCCATCTGGAAAGCTTTGTTAACGATAGAGGTATCAATAGCTTGATCAAAGCGTGTTAGCTTGGTCTGCTCAGTAAGTGCAACTGACGTATCGCCCGCTTTTAATGCAGTCATCATAGTCTGTGCATTATCACGAGCAATTTCGTTAGCCTTATCTTGCTTAAGACGTTGAACAATGGAAGCCTTAACATCATCAAATGCCAGTGTACCAGCAGCCGTATGTTTATTCATACGAACAACGATAACGTGGTTAGGACCAAGCTCAATCACATCACTGTTCATACCATCGAGTAGTACGGTATTTGAAAACGCAGCCTTGATCACCTCAGGTGAATCTAATGGCGCAGGAGCACTATCACGAGAAAACTCTGGGCTAGTCTTAACCTGCACACCCACTTCTTGTGCCGCTTCAGCTAGTGTGTCAGGTACCTCATAACTAACATCAGCTAAACGCTGCTGCAAACTATAGAACTGATCAACCGCTTTGTTCTGCATCAGTTGAGCAATAATTTTATCTTTGACGTCAGCAAACGGTGCCGTTGAACCAGCTTGTACATCCAGCAGTTTCACTATGTGATAACCAAAGTTAGTTTTCACAACCGCTGAATATTGGCCTTTATCGAGCGAGAAAAGAGCAGCATCAAATGCTTCATCCATCACACCTTGTTCAAACCAATCGAGTTGCCCGCCCTGCTCACCACTAAAGGTATCGTCAGAGTCTGACTTGGCTAATGCCGCAAAATCTTCACCTGCCGCTAACTTAGCGTAGATAGCATCAGCTTTAGCTTTGGCCACATCTTCATCATCGCCAAAGTTAACCAGAATATGGCCGGCTAAACGTTTTTCCGGCTGTAAATATTGGGTTTTATTTTCATCGTAATAAGTTTGTGCTTCTTCATCTGATACGACGATAGCACTGGCCATATCCGCAGAATTGAGTTCGACATAGTCAAGCGAGACCGTTTCAGGGCGCACAAACTGAATTTGATTAGCTTGGTAGTAGGTATTGGCTTCTTCATCAGAAACCGTCACTTGCTCAAGCAGCGGAGTCGCATCAACGATGTGGTAACGAATATCACGAGTTTGTCCCTGAATATCGGCTAAATAGTTAGCTTCACCAGGTAATACAAACTCAGAACCAACCAATGAAACAACTAGCTGACGTCGTGTCATATCAGCACGCATCATGTCGCGGAAACTGTTTGCCTGGTAGCCTAATTGGCGAATAAGCGCTAAATAGCGATCATTGTCGAAACGGCCATCGGTTTGGAAAGCAGGCTCGTTCATGATGGCATTTTTAATCTGCTCATCAGAAACCGTTAGCCCTAGGTTTGCGGCACTTTGATCAACCAGCTTGTCAGCAATCAAACGCTCTAAAACACTTTGTTTAACGCTAGCTAAATAAGTGTCGTTACCCGCCAAAGCATCGTACATTTCACCGAGTTGCTGCTCTAATCGAGCACGCTCGCTTTGATAGGCTTGCTCTAACGCTGCTTTACTGATCTCTTCACCATTAACCGTGGCGGCAGTTGGCTCAGAAGATGAACCTAAATAGCTACTTACACCAGTAAATGCAAAGGATAGTATTACAAGAACAAGAATGCTTTTTGCAATCACGCCTTGTGAGCCTTCGCGAATCTTTTCTAACATCAGACTTCTCGCTCGTTGCATTAAAAAATAAAAAGGCGCATCACCATAGAGGATGCGCCATTTTTGTAAATTGTCAGACCTAGTTACACAGTGCGTAAGTTAGGCCAACGGCATGATAATACTCTTAATTATCAAAACACTTACTGGTAAAAAGCACTGTTTAAACAGTGCTTAACGTCTACCAATAAGGTTTACAAAGGCCACCTTGACTAAGTTTTCTTAGTTTACAGCGTCTTTAAGTGCTTTACCCGCTTTGAAAGCTGGGATGTTAGCAGCAGCAATCTTGATCTCTTTACCCGTTTGTGGGTTACGGCCAGTGCGCTCTGCACGCTGACGTACTTCGAAAGTACCAAAACCAACTAGAGAAATTTTATCGCCATCTTTTAGGCCATCAGTCACAGCAGAAATAAAAGAATCTAGAGCACGGCCAGCAGCCGCTTTAGAAATGTCAGCACCAGAAGCGATTTTCTCGATTAGTTCAGATTTGTTCATGTCATCCCCTTGAATTTAATTTTTGCGCCGCAACCAAATCCTTGTCTAGAGCGGTCTGCGGAGGCTTTTTATAACAAGCTTGAAACCAAAGTTCAAGCCAAATAGGAAAACCTAATAAATAAAATTGGAACAAGCTCAAAACCAGCAGTGCCAAGGCCTGTAGCTAAAGAGCTATCCACCGACCTAGGCTACCACAGGTTTCGATTTTAAAAAGCCCCTTTTTGCATTTTTTTTGGTGCAAATGGGTATTTTCTTGCGTTACGCCTAACTTTTAACGACTTCGAAGCCTTTGATTGGTCGTTCTAACGCCAATTCAAGTACTTCCTCAACCCAACGCACGGGTCTAATCTCAAGATCAGCAATAACATTTGCAGGGATCTCTTCCAAGTCGCGCTCATTTTCTTTAGGAATTAACACCAACTTAGTGCCACCTCGGTGAGCGGCGAGTAGTTTCTCTTTAAGTCCACCAATCGGCAAGACTTCACCACGAAGAGTTATCTCTCCGGTCATTGCAACATCGGCTCTTACCGGATTTCCCGTCAAGCTAGACACTAAAGCCGTGCACATCGCCGCACCTGCCGATGGACCATCCTTAGGAGTCGCCCCTTCAGGTACGTGAACGTGAATATCACGTTTCTCATAAAAGTCAGGATTAATGCCGAGTTGTTCTGCTCGCGCTCTAACTACGGTCATCGCAGCTTGAATAGACTCTTGCATCACATCGCCCAGCGAACCGGTATAGGTTAGCTTGCCCTTACCCGCCACAGACGTTGCCTCGATGGTTAACAGATCACCACCAACTTGTGTCCAGGCTAGACCAGTCACTTGACCAATTTGGTTGTTTGATTCCGCTTTACCATAGTCAAATCGCTGTACCCCCAGAAAAGACTTCAAGTTTTCTTGATTCACTTCCACATGCTTTTGTGACTTGTCTAAGAGTATCTGTTTAACCACTTTACGGCAGATTTTCGACAACTCGCGCTCTAGAGCACGTACACCGGCTTCTCGGGTGTAGTATCGAATAATGCCAATAACCGCACTATCATCAACGGTCACTTCGCTGGCTTTCAGTCCATTACGTTCAATCTGCTTTGGCAACAAGTGTTGCTTGGCAATATTAAGTTTCTCATCTTCTGTGTAGCCTGATAAACGAATCACTTCCATACGATCAAGCAGTGGACCCGGAATATCCATAGAGTTTGATGTTGCAACAAACATCACATCTGATAGATCGTAATCCACCTCAAGGTAGTGGTCACTAAAGGTTGAGTTCTGTTCTGGATCTAACACTTCAAGCAATGCTGAAGCTGGATCACCGCGCATATCAGAGCTCATCTTATCGATCTCATCGAGCAAGAACAGTGGATTCTTCACGCCAACTTTCGACATTTTTTGAATCACTTTCCCCGGCATTGAGCCGATATAGGTGCGACGATGACCACGGATTTCCGCTTCATCACGCACACCGCCTAATGCAACACGCACATACTTACGCCCCGTCGCCTTAGCAATAGACTGACCCAATGAGGTCTTACCCACACCTGGTGGGCCTACAAGACAAAGTATTGGACCTTTAAGCTGTTTCACACGGCTTTGCACCGCAAGATACTCTAAAATACGCTCCTTGACCTTCTCTAGACCGAAATGGTCGGTGTCGAGCACATCTTGAGCTTTGGCTAAGTCACGCTTAATCTTGGAGCGCTGTTTCCATGGCACTGAAACCATCCAATCGACATAGCTGCGAACAACCGTCGCTTCAGCTGACATCGGTGACATCATCTTTAACTTGTTTAGTTCTGCAGTGGCTTTGTCTTTGGCCTCAGCAGGCATGCCCGCTTCTTCAATTTTACGGCCTAAGGTTTCAAATTCGTCATGAGTCTCGTCGATATCGCCAAGCTCTTTTTGAATCGCCTTCATCTGCTCATTGAGATAATACTCACGCTGGCTTTTTTCCATCTGTTTTTTCACGCGAGAGCGAATACGCTTCTCAACCTGTAACAGATCGATTTCTGACTCCATCATCGCCATCAAATACTCAAGGCGCTCTGAGACGTTAACCATCTCCAGCACTGTTTGCTTATCTTCAAGCTTGAGAGGCATGTGCGCCGCCATAGTATCGGCAAGACGTGCAGCTTCATCTATCCCAGACAAAGAGGTTAGGACCTCTGGAGGGATCTTCTTATTCAGCTTGATATAGCCTTCAAACTGGCCAACAGCAGAGCGAACAAGTACCTCTTCCTCTTTCTCGGCGATGTCGGCAGACTCAAGGTATTCAGCCGTTGCAACAAAGTATTCAGTTTCTTGAGTGTATTTATTAATACGGGCCCGTTGGCCACCCTCAACCAAGACCTTGACGGTACCATCAGGGAGTTTTAGTAACTGTAAAATCGATGCAACAGTTCCAACTTCGAAAATATCATCACTGGTGGGCTCATCAAGTTCAGCATCGCGCTGCGCCACCAATATAATTTGCTTATCTTGCTCCATCGCCGCTTCTAAACAGCGGATAGATTTTTCCCGGCCAACAAATAGGGGAATAACCATATGGGGATATACCACGACATCTCTCAGTGGTAATACGGGGAGTTCGATTCGCGCGTCACGCTCTAAGGTCATAGCTCGATTCCGTTTGATAACAATATTAATGAGTATATTGGGGTAGATTAATCGGTTTCAATGGCAAAAATAAAAAAAGGAGCCCAATGGGCTCCTTAATCATAGTTTAGCTTTCTGTTAGCTGAATTATTACTCAGCAACAGCCGCTTGAGACTCACTGTTTTCGTAAATCAAAATAGGCGCTGATTCACCTTTAACAACCGACTCATCAATAACCACTTTGGCTACATTTTCTGATGAAGGTAGGTCATACATGATATCGAGCAAGATACCTTCAACAATTGAACGCAATCCACGTGCACCGGTTTTACGGGTTTTCGCTTTTAGCGCAATCGCTTTTAACGCATCTTCTCTAAATTCTAAATCAACCCCTTCCATTTCGAACAGTGCTGCAAATTGCTTAGTTAACGCATTTTTTGGCTCAGACAAAATTTGGATAAGCGCGGCATCATCTAGCTCTGTTAATGTGGCAAGGACAGGGAGACGACCGATAAACTCAGGAATCAAACCATACTTAACCAGATCTTCTGGCTCAACTTGCAACAATACATCAGATATCGTCGCTTTATCCGCATCACCTTTGACTTCAGCACCGAAACCAATACCCGTACCCACGTGTGAGCGTTGCTCAATCACCTTCTCAAGCCCGGCAAACGCACCACCACAAATAAACAAGATCTTAGAGGTATCTACCTGCAAAAATTCTTGTTGAGGGTGCTTACGGCCGCCTTGAGGAGGGACAGCAGCAACAGTCCCCTCTATCAGCTTAAGTAAGGCTTGTTGCACACCTTCACCAGACACATCACGCGTGATAGATGGATTGTCAGACTTACGGCTGATTTTATCAATCTCATCGATATAGACGATACCGCGTTGGGCTTTCTCTACATCATAATCACATTTTTGCAGTAACTTCTGGATGATGTTTTCAACATCCTCACCCACATAACCCGCTTCGGTCAGTGTGGTGGCATCAGCCATGGTAAAAGGTACATTCAAAAAGCGTGCTAATGTTTCCGCAAGTAGTGTCTTACCGCTACCCGTAGGACCGATGAGCAAGATATTACTTTTACCTAATTCAACGCCATCAATGGGCGATGCATTTTTAAGACGTTTATAGTGATTATAAACCGCAACCGACAATACTTTTTTCGCTTTTTCTTGACCGATAACATAATCATCAAGATGTGCTCTGAGCTCATGTGGTGTAGGTAGTTTATCCTGATCTTGCTTCGGCGAGATCTCTCTGATCTCTTCACGAATAATATCGTTACACAGCTCTACACATTCGTCGCACACATACACAGAAGGACCGGCTATGAGCTTACGCACCTCATGCTGACTCTTTCCACAAAAAGAGCAGTACAGCAGCTTACCGCTATCACCGTTGCTTTTGTTGTCGCCCATTAGTTTACCTCTTTTGCAGTGTCTCTCACTGCACAATTCATCTGAATGTCTTTAACTGATCATAGCTCAGCAGCAGACAAATATCAGCCTCGTTTATCTAATACAGAATCAACTAGGCCATAGGCTTCAGCTTCTGCCGCACTCATAAAGTTATCACGGTCGGTATCACGTTCAATAACCTCTAAAGGCTGGCCTGTATGATCGGCCAACATTTGATTCAATTTATTCTTAATACCCAAGATCTCTTGCGCATGAATAGCGATATCAGACGCCTGACCTTGGAAACCGCCTAATGGTTGATGGATCATAACGCGAGAGTTAGGCAGACAATGACGCTTACCTTTGGCACCACCGGCTAACAAAAATGCGCCCATACTCGCCGCCTGACCAATACAAACAGTGCTGACATTTGGCTTAATAAACTGCATGGTATCATAAATCGCCATGCCCGCAGTGACCGAACCGCCTGGAGAGTTGATATACAAGTAGATATCTTTATCTGGGCTTTCTGACTCTAAAAAGAGTAACTGAGCAACAATGAGATTCGCCATATGCTCTTCGACTTGGCCAACCAAGAAGATGACACGCTCTTTTAAGAGACGAGAATAGATATCATATGAGCGTTCACCTTTGGCTGTTTGTTCAACAACCATTGGGACGAGTGCATTCAGTACTGATTCTGGCGCATTTTGCATTATAAACTTCCCTAAATAAAAATGGCTCGCATGAGGAGCCTCATACGAGCCATTATAAATGGCTAACAGCCATTTAAGTCAAGCATAGGTTACGCGCGACCTGTAGCCTTGTTCATAAATTCTTCGAAATTGACGTCTTTCTCAGTCACTTTCGCAGAATTTAGCAATGCTTCAACCGCTTGTTCTTCTAGCGCAACGTTACGCATGTTCTGCATCATCTCTTGGTTGCTGTTGTAATATTCAACAACTTCACTTGGATCTTCATAAGCAGAAGCCATAGAAGCGATCAACGCTTGTACGCGCTCATCTTCAGCTTTAAGTTCGTTTGTTTTGATCACTTCACCAAGAAGTAGACCCACTTTCACACGACGCTCAGCTTGTTCAGTGAATAAATCAGCTGGAAGCTCAGGCATGTTAGCGGCTTGATCACCAAAACGTTGCATAGCTTGTTGACGAAGAACATTCACTTCACCGTCGATAAGTGCTTTTGGTAGCTCAATTTCATTTTGTGCTAACAGACCATTTAACACTTGCTCTTTAACATTCGCTTTAAGCGCTTGTTCAAGCTCGCGAGTCATGTTTTTAGTGATTTCAGTCTTAAGGGCTTCTAAGCCACCGTCAACAACACCAAACAACTTAGCAAATTCGTCGTTAACTTCTGGAAGGTTAGCCGCTTGAACTTCTTTAAGGGTGATTGCAAACTTAGCAACTTTACCTTTAAGGTTTTCAGCGTGGTAATCTTCAGGGAAAGTTACGTCGATCTCAAACTCTTCGCCCGCTTTGTGGCCTTCAACACCAGATTCAAAACCAGGGATCATACGACCGCTACCGAGTTGAAGTTCGAAATCTTCAGCTTTGCCGCCTTCGAACTCTTCACCGTCGATAGAACCAACGAAATCAATTTTCGCTTTATCGCCATCTGCAGCAGCACGTTCTACGGCTTCAAATGTCGCATGTTGCTTACGCAATGTATCAATCATTGCATCAACGTCAGCATCAGTCACTTCAGCCTTAGGCTGTTCAACTTCAATTGCTTCTAGACCTTTTAATTCGACTTCTGGGTAGATCTCAAAAGTTGCTACAAACTGGAAGTTTTCAGCATCAGTTTCGCCTGGAACGAAAGTTGGTGCACCAGCTGGGTTCAACTTTTCAGCAATAATCGCTTCAACGAAGTTACGCTGCATCACTTCACCAGTGATGTCTTGACGAATAGCGTTACCGTAGCGCTTGTTGATCACGCTTACTGGTACTTTTCCTGGACGGAAACCAGGAATACGAGCACGTTTAGCTTCGCTCTTTAATGCTTCTTTAACAGTGTTTTCGATCTGCTCAGCAGGAACAGAAATTGTTAGGCGGCGCTCTAAACCTTGTGTTGTTTCTACAGAAACTTGCATTGTTTTACCTCGAAATATGTCAAACGTCTTTTGTAACAGCCGAATATTCAGCCATTAAAGTATTCGTTTCTTGATCCTAAAAAACGACTAAAATGCCGTGGTAACTGAGTTTGGCAGTCGTTGCACATAGTTGAAATTTATCAAGACGCGACATTATAGCCACGGTTTTCTGCATAGTCGAGCCTCAAGACTCGAATTACAGGCGTAAAAAAAGCGACCTAGGGTCGCTTTCTCTATTTTCTTCTTAAAAAAGAAGTGGGGTGACTGATGGGGCTCGAACCCACGACAACCGGAATCACAATCCGGGGCTCTACCAACTGAGCTACAATCACCACTGTTTGGTACGCCCGGCAGGATTCGAACCTGCGGCCATCCGCTTAGAAGGCGGATGCTCTATCCAACTGAGCTACGGGCGCTTCGTTATGAACTAGGTTCATATCCTAACTGGGCAAAACAGCGTATACACGCCATTTAAAAATTTGGTCGGTGATAGAGGATTCGAACCTCTGACCCTCTGGTCCCAAACCAGATGCGCTACCGGGCTGCGCTAATCACCGA
>NZ_KI912483.1:0-16468 GCF_000518705.1 Shewanella colwelliana ATCC 39565 | reverse complement strand
TAGGTTCTAGGTTCTAGGTTCTAGGTTCTACAATATTAAAAAAGCCTACACTAAACAGTGCAGGCTTTTTTATTGGCGTCAGAACAAACCGAGTCTATTTTTTACGCCAAGTGGTGCCTTCTGGACCATCTTCCAAAATAACCCCTAGGGCATTTAAGCCGTCGCGGGCCACATCAGCCGCAGGCCAATCTTTTTCAGCTCGGGCGCGATTACGCTCAACGATCAGGGCTTCAATTTGCGCCACTTCATCATCACTGCCCTCGCCTTTAAAGAAGGCGTCGACATCTTGATCTAAAATGCCTAACACATCAGCAAGTTGTTTCATGCTTACGCCAAGGGCTGACGCACTAGCCATATCATCAACTTTCAGGCGATTTATCTCACGCACCATATCAAACAACACAGAATAGGCTTCAGGCGTATTAAAATCATCATCCATTGCAGACTTAAACTTAGCAACAAACTCATTGGCAGGAGCCGCTTCAACCGTCAAATCCAAGCCTTTAAGCGCTGTATATAGACGCTCCAATGCCGCTTTAGCCTGCTTAAGGTTGTCCTCTGAGTAGTTTAATTGACTACGATAATGGCCTGACAGAAGGAAGTAACGCACTGTGGATGCATCATAATGACCGAGCACATCTCGAATGGTAAAGAAGTTGTTTAATGACTTAGACATCTTCTCTTTGTCGACCATGACCATACCTGTATGCATCCAGTAGTTCACATAAGGGGTATCGTGAGCACAGCAAGATTGTGCGATTTCATTCTCATGATGAGGGAACTGTAAATCAGACCCACCACCGTGAATGTCGAAATGCTCGCCCAAGTGTTTACTGTTCATCGCTGAGCATTCAATGTGCCAACCAGGGCGACCCGGCCCCCACGGAGAATCCCATGTTGGTTCACCCGGCTTAGACATTTTCCACAATACAAAATCCATTGGATCACGTTTGTTTTCATCGACATCTACCCGAGCACCGGCTTGTAATTGATCAAGGTTTTGCCCAGATAAACGGCCATACTCAGGAAATGACGATACGCTAAATAATACATCCCCGTCCGCTGAAATATAGGCATGCTCACGCTCAATAAGCCGCTCGACCATATCAATAATTTCAGGGATATGTAATGTCGCACGTGGTTCAAAATCAGGACGCTTCATATTAAGTGCGTCGAAATCACGGTGCATTTCACCGATCAAACGCTCAGTCAATGACTCGCAGCTTTCTTTATTCTCGGCAGCACGCTTAATAATTTTATCATCAACGTCGGTTATATTACGCTGGAAGTTAACATCATAGCCGCTATAGCGCAGATACCTGACTATCATGTCAAAGCTAACAAACGTACGTCCATGACCAATATGACACAAATCATAAATGGTAACCCCGCAGACATACATGCCGACTTTACCTGGCTGTAATGGCTTAAATTCCTCTTTTTGGCGGGTAAGACTGTTGTATAGCTTCAACATTGAGATTCTCTATAGTAATTGACAACAAATAGTGGTCTCAGTCTACCACCTGAAAACCAGCGCTTCCAGCGTGATAGCGTGAATCTAAAGCGTTTTTTGCACTCAAACAAATTCTCGCTAAAAAGCTGCTTAAAAGGTCATCATTTTCTTCTTACAAATAGATAAAGAATCATTCGTCTACTTTATGCCGAAAGCTTAATAGGCTAGAATCATGCGCTATCTATCTGTTAAACACGATGAGTATTAATCTAATGATCACAATGCAAACCAATCACGGCGAAATCAAAATTGAATTAGACGCCGAAAAAGCACCTGTTACCGCAGCTAACTTCGTAAAGTACGTAAAAGATGGCTTTTATGACGGTACTGTTTTTCACCGTGTGATTGATGGTTTCATGATCCAAGGTGGCGGCTTCACTGAAGATATGGCACAGAAACGTGTTAATGAGTCTATCGAGAATGAAGCCAACAACGGACTATCAAACGCTGTCGGCACCATCGCTATGGCGAGAACCTCTGATCCACATTCTGCAACCGCGCAGTTCTTTATCAACATCAATGACAATACTTTCCTCGATTTTAAATCAGAATCGGCACAAGGCTGGGGTTATTGCGTGTTTGGTAAAGTTGTAGAGGGCATGGATATCGTTAATCAAATAAAAGCAGTTGCTACGGGTAATCGTGGTATGCATCAAGATGTACCACTAGAAGCGGTTGTTATTGAAAAAGTGACTATCGCTGAATAATTAGCGCTGAGAATAACTTGTTGAATAACACCCTCTTTGTGGGCGATCTGCACCTCAGTGCCGATCGCCCCGATATACTCAACGCTTTTTATCTTTTCCTCAACCAACATAGCGCCAACTGTGATGCTCTGTATATTCTTGGGGATCTATTTGAAGTATGGGTTGGCGATGATATCGCAGAACCTTTTGCGCTTGAATTAGCCGCTAAATTGAAGCAGTTTTCGCTGCACACCCCCATCTACTTCATCCATGGTAATCGAGATTTTCTGGTCGGCAACCATTACGCTGAACTGGCAGGCATCACACTGTTGCCTGAAGTGCATTGCCTCGAGCTCTATGGCCGCGCCACAGTGCTACTGCATGGCGATAGCCTCTGTACGCTAGATAAAGCCTATCAACGCTTTCGCTGGTTTAGAAATCAAGTCTGGGCAAAGTTCATTTATAACCACTTACCCAAAAAAAACCGTATCGGTATTGCCACCAAGCTTCGCAGTAAAAGTCAGCAAAGCAATCAACAAAAAAGCTATACCATCATGGATGTTGAGCAAAGTGCAGTGTCAAAGTTAATGTCAAAAACAGGCGCACAGCTTATGATCCACGGTCATACACATCGACCGGCTATTCATCAATTAAATGACCTTTGCCAACGTATCGTTGTTGGTGATTGGTATGAGCAAGGCAGTGTCTTAAAAGTCACCCCAACTGACATTGATTTAATCGAGCTACCGTTTAACGCCAACTAAACCGTTTTTATACTGGGCAGCCAGAATGAAACTTAAACTCTGGATCTGGTGCGGTGATCAACTCAGCTTCTACGGCGGCAAAATGGCTTACACGGTCACTGATATCAACGGCAGAAATTGATTGAGCCAACGTCAAATAGTCCTGATAGTGACGGGCCTCTGAGCGCAATAACGACACATAAAACTTCTTTAGATCGTCATCTAAATGAGGGGCAAGTTTCGCAAAGCGTTCACAAGAACGCGCCTCAATAAACGCACCAACAATTAACTTATCAACCAGAGTCGCGGGCTCATGGGTACGCACCTGTTTCATCATCCCTTTGGCATAGTGCCCTGCAGTGATGTTTTGATAGGGAATATCACGCGCTTGCATCAGTTCAAGTACTTGCTCAAAATGGTGAAACTCCTCTTTAATTAAGCGAACCATCTTGGCAATCAGGTCTGGACCAAAATCAACACCTGGCTTAGGGATTAACTCGCCAACCAGATCATTCTTCTTAGTCTCTCGCCCTAAGAACTGCTCAATCGAACGTTGCTTGTTATAGACAAACACTTCGTAGGGTTTGGCCCACTTGAGTAATATCTCACCACTGGCTTTATCAATTGCATACTTTCGAATCAGGAACATCGCCGTCTGCGCCGCCTTAAGCTCACTTTAGGAGCAAGCGTGCATACGAGTGTAATAGTTTGATTTAACTCGAATAAAAATCAAGTCTACTTTATGGGCTTTCCACTGTGGAATTTAAAATCTTCGTCTGCGGTCAGAATCAACTCAGCTTCAATTTCTGCAAAGAAATTAACTCGTTCACTAATTTCTTTTCCAGAAATAAGCTCAGCTAATGATAAATAATCTTGATAATGACGGGCTTCAGAACGGAGCAGAGAAACATAAAACTTAGATAAGTCTTCATCAAGATGGGGGGCAAGTTTTGCGAAACGCTCACATGAACGAGCTTCAATAAATGCTCCAATGATCAGTTTGTCAACCAACGCATCAGGCTCGAAAGTTTTGACATGCTTAAGTAATCCTTTAGCGTAACGACCAGCCTCAATCAGTTCATATGGAACGCCTTTATTTTTCATTATCTCCATCACTTGATAAAAGTGATGAAGTTCTTCTTTTATCAGGAGAACCATCTTATCGACTAACTCTTGGCCGTAGCTACAACCTTCACGTACCGTAACTTGCTTAGTTACGTTACTCTTGCCTCTAAGAGATTCTAATCCCCCAATCCTCTTGTAGGCATACTCTTCATAAGGCTTCACCCACTCAGTAAGCCGAACTCCACTTTCCTTATCGACTGCGTATTTTCTGATGAGGAACATCGCACTTTGAGCCGCTTTTAATTCACACAGCATGTGATCCCGAAGAATGATAGACAAATTTGCAGGTTTAATTGCCTCACTAACCCACTCATCGGGCGTCTCACATTTCAAGAAAGAGGAAATTGGAGCTAGTAAGGTTTGATCAAACATCATTTAAGTCCAGCAAATAAAGAATCGGTATCTGCTGTATTGTATAAGAAAAACGATAGCCAATCGATAATCACAATACCTTAATAGCTGTTTAACAGCACCTAAGAGCTACCCCCATGCCTCCTAAGGACATCTTTTATCATTTCCCGCTCTTTTTGTAGCTCTGATTTACCCTTAAAGACGGTATAAACCCGACTATCTCCATGACCATCTTCAAGGTAATCATCGAGGTAGCCGACTTCCTTTAACTGTTCGTGAGCATGACGGATTTTTTGATTTACATTAGCAATACGCAATTTAGATTGAACTCGTTTACGTAAGGTCTTGATATTTCTTCTAATATCATTGTTAAAATTACAGGTTTCGTAATACAGGAAGAGTGTTTTCGCAAATGCAGATGTGAGTAGGTTGTAGTACCGCATATTAATAAAGCGTCTGTAGGAAAATATGTTTTGACTGAGAAATAATGGATGTACATCTATTTCATAAATCCCTTCACTTTTTAGGTACTTAGAATACTGTATTATTGCTCCCCCTTCAGTGTATAGCTCTTTATCGTTGGAATCGATGATACTAAGGCTCAAAGTACACCGCCAAAGAGCCTTTAAAGTATCTTCAATTTGTTCTTTGTTTGCTGGGCTAACTTTAGAGAAGGTTAATTTACATAGCTCGTTATCGCTAATTAAGATTTTTTGTTGTTGGGTGGAATATGCATATTCATGTAAAAATGAGATCAGTATAAAATCTTTTTCAACAGATAATGGCTTACCTGTGTACTCAAGTTGCTCTATGTAGCTACTCTTTTTATGTATTTTATCCCAAGTTAAAACAATATCTTCTCGCTCTTCAATTTTTTGACCACGACTAGTAACCACATAAATCTCTTTCTCTAACATACTAAGCAGGATATTTGGATTACAATTGATTGATTCCTTTAAGAAACCATTCTTACTATAGGAAGTTAACTTGCTTTTTAACTGAGTTTTTTTTAACTTACCGATCTGTTTATTATCTAACACTAATATCCACCTTAATCGTAATCTCTTTATTCAAATTACCATTAAAGAAAACTCTGTCAATAGGGTTTTTAAGTTACTTTGCAAGGTTTTGAAGTTACCCGCCATCTTACTTTTGTGTCGTAAGAAATTGATATGAAAGAAATAAAATAGATAGCGAAGTTAGCGTAACGCTTTAATTAACGATGTAAGTTTAAAAAAATAATCTTCGTCAAACTCTGAGAGAACCCTACGGGACAAAATCAAGATTTTGCTGTTCTCCAACGAGATTTTCCTCTATGCATGTTGATTGTTTACTAACCTAATTAGACTTACCTGTATGACCACTTCGTGGTGTTTATCTGTGGTGAATCAAAAGATGCTTAGAAGCAGAACGACAAGACTATCCAATACCATTTTTTAGCAAAATGCTAATTAACAACCAGTACCCAAAAATACTCAAAGTGATTATAAGTAAACTATCGTTATACCAGTATAACTTTAGGTTTTCTGACTTTAACGCCTATTTTCAACTCATCTCTCACCACTTAGATAAAACTTCACTGTTTACGCCTTTGTTATACCGAGATAATTTTCATTTTTTCACTTGAAACGCCTTTGTTATACCCACCAGGAAATATCTTACAAACGACAAAAAACTCACTAGCTAATGATTTTTACCAGATAAGCGCTTTTAGGCTCTTTTAATCGACAAAACTCATGTTAAAACTTAAGTATGTAGAATTAGAGATTAACAAAGGAAACCCGAGATAACCACTTCTCTCAAAACGATTTTTTCGATTCTACGCACAAGTTTGTAGAAGAGGTTTCGGTTTACTTTCACGAAAGTAACAAAGGTTGCTCTGATTGATATTTGCCGATTAACTAGGAGTAACGATGAACAACGACAATGAAAAAAAAACCAAAAATGAGGTAGATTT
The DNA here is from genome assembly GCF_000518705.1 of Shewanella colwelliana ATCC 39565. GTDB lineage: Bacteria > Pseudomonadota > Gammaproteobacteria > Enterobacterales > Shewanellaceae > Shewanella > Shewanella colwelliana. Next base: position 10,093 of record NZ_KI912483.1, on the reverse strand, counting down.
TGAACGTGGTATGCGAGAAATCGACAAATCTAAATCACGAGCCTCGAAAAAAGCGGCAGAAGAACAACACGAAGCTTATAAATCAGAAAAGGAGCGATTAGAGTTTGAGACACTGCTCAAAGATGCGGCAAATAAATCAGCAGCTTCAGCAAAATCAAAAAACCGTGTTCTCAACAACTTCGCTTATCGCAAAGATATTGCTCAGATTTTCAGACAGAATAACGCTTCTAACGGCATAGATTACAAACGAAATATCACTGTGCGCTACTCAAGTATCAATTATAACCATAGGAACAACGGAGACCTGAGTTTAAACGCTTTAGAAAGTAGCCTAAATCATAGTGCGAGACTAGAAGAAAAAAAAAGAAGGGTTGAGGAGTGGTTGGATAGTCAATCACATAAAAACATTTACTATGCCGATGGTAAATACTTAGCTCATCAAGATTTTGTACAAAAAAGAGAGCAATACCTTTCATTTTTTAATGAAGTTCAGCAAGCTGCTAACAATAAATCAGATCAAAAAAACAGGTCAGATTTATGTAAATACAGTCGTTACAGAAGCAGTTATTTCTCAAAAATCAAGAAGCTGTTACCGCCAACTTACCCAGAATATGAAAAGTTTATTGAGCAGATATCTAAGCTTGAACAACCTAAGAACAAAACTGTAGATCTCAGCAAAGAACCACATAGTGCTTCTGTTGATAGATTGAGAACTTACCTAGATAGGCAATACCAACAACTAGGTTTAAGCCCAAAACATAAAGCAAACAAGCTTAGAGTATTTGACAATTACCTATCCCACCGCCTAAAACATCAAGAACTAAAAGCCTCATCTGCAAACCGAACAGTAAAGAATCTCAATTCCACTTCAATCTCAGAACAAGTATTCAAAATACCTCACCGACACGGAGAGTTTAAAAGCATTGATAAAAAAAAATTGCTCGAATCTTGCGTTAGCTTTTTTGAACAAAACTTTGATGGTGCGAAAATTAAGTTAGCGGCTTTGCACGCTGATGAGGGGATGAATGATGATCTGGAAACTGGTCTCAACGCCCATATATTCATATCACCTGGCGGTAATACTCGTTGGTCGGAACAGTACCTCTCTTTTGCTCAAAAACAGGCTAAAACTCATTACTCAGAGCAATTTCCAGAGTTGGCTACATCAATCGATCCGTCTAAAAAATTACCTCCTCAAATATTAGTAGCCTGCGGCCAGATCCTCCAGCTCAGTTTTATTCAGCATCTGCAAGAAAAAGTGTTTAATAATCATGGCATAGGCATCAAGTTCCTTGAGGAAAAAGAAAGAAGTGACTTTAAGAATATTGTTGGGATGATCGAGGAGTCGATGCCGTTGCATATGCGTCAACAATCTCGTTGGAATATGCTCAATGACAAGTCAAATGAGCTATCTCAGAACATCGTTCTTCAGTCAGAACAGCTTGAGGCAATCAATTGTGTTACAGAAAAAAAGCAAAAGAAAATGCTAGAAGCAATCGATATCTGGAAGTTACAACCAACACCAGAAACAGCCTCTCTAACGCTATTTCAGCTTGAGATGATAGATGAACTGCCTGAACCAGTAAGAACCGCTCTATTAGCTGAAATAACATCATTTGAACAGCGAAATAACATCGATTCAGATGCAAAACTATCGAACAGAATCAGCAAACCATAATTTTCATCATGCTATTGCACAAATGACTTTATGTGTAACGATGACATATAGAAGGACAGAATGAAATGAAAAAAAATAATAATATGAACCAGATAAAACAGACTCACACTTGCTTAGCTAAAGCTTATAAGCTTAGTAGCGACCCGAAGATTATTCTCAGCCTAGAGCCAGAGTTAAACACGCTCTCAACCATCATCAAGAATGACTTGTTTAGGAGGGTAAATGATGAGAATTAAACATGAAAATCCAACTACAGATATCCAGTTAATTGAAAACGGGATTTATCACCTTGCTCAGATTGACAACCTTATTGATAAACCTTCAGTTATCATGATGATCCAGCGATTAGAAAAGCTCATTAACCCTCATGATGACTCTGATTCATCCGAAGTGAGTAGTTTACTTAAATATCCTCATGCAGAAGAAGTTGAACGAAACCTCGCTCTTATGAAGTTCGAAAAACGTAACAGCAAAAGCTCAGGTAAGTCAGGAGGCAGTTTCAATGGCAGACCTCAGCGTTAGCTTCCAACGCTCTATCAACCTGATTGAACGGCATTTTCACCGCCACTCAGAACGCATAAATGAGCTAGGTAAAGAGCAAGACTTTACCCTTGAGTATTTCATTCATTTTTATAAGGTATTACTGATGGAAGAGATTCAGCAGGTCTTTAATATGAATGACGAAGATTTTGATTCACTCACTCAAACACAGAGATTCCAATCTAAGATCATCAACCTGCTAGACAAGGTAATCATGATGTTGGCGAATAAAGCTTTAGATATGAGGCTTTACCCTACAAAGCCATTAAGTCCTTAACTATAACCAAATTATTTAAAATCTACATTAGGCATGCTCCTACAGCGGTTTTGAATTGAACTTCTTTATCAAAGTGTAAAATATATAACTCGCTTAAGTTATGTGCAGGATGAATTTCAATCGATCATGCAGTAGCCCTGAAAGATTGAGTATCATAATTGCTCAACATTTACTGTAGGCTTATCTTTTTACTCTTCCCGCAGGGTGAAAAATATGATAAAAATGCATAACGAAATTCACATTAACTTGAAATGGATTTATTATATGTCCTATGATGATTCTTTTTATTCTGATGGGATATGGTTCTCCCCCTCAGCGATTGATAAAGGTCTGGAAAAAGAATATGACGATTATATAAACCGTTATAACAAAGATGGTTTTTATCAAAGTATTATCGATGATGACTTTCATAAAACTAATGACTTTAGCTTACTAAAAGCAAAAAGAAAGTTCTTTAACAACATTTGTTTGGACCGAACCGTGGACAAAATAGAAAGGAAATTCTTAGATATTATATTTTTAGAACAAATTAAAACAATGAAATATAGATACTCTAAAATAGAGAATATTTCTAATGAACTATCTGATATTGCAGAGCGTGAAGATTTTTTGAGAATAATTTTGACGGGTTGTTTTAGGAAGCACTATCATTGCAAGTTGAGTGAAAAAGAAATTTCGAAAATAGAAAACTTCATATCAACAACAAGACTTGCATCAAGTATGACCCCATATCAAAAAACAGGAATAATACAAAATTTCATTCATGAATTTGTTAATAATCATTATGGGAATACCGAAGCCCACTTGTCGATAAATTCCAAACTGATGAGTAATATTCTATCAGCCACAAAATTATACTTTTGCTTAATAAGTATTCGAAACTATAGTATTCAAGAATTACTTTCAGAAAATAATAAAACAGATGAACTTGCGTCAGAAGAAAACCGATCAAATACAGATACACGAGTTTCTAAAAATAAAAAAATAATTAAGAACTGGAAAGTAAGGCATATGAAGTCATTTTTAAATTATATGACACCAAAAGACAAAGAGATTTTTAGTTGTTATTTAAAAGTTACTACTGAAATTCGTGAACGATATGTAAATAACATAATATCTATACTAGATTATAAAACTGCGTTATCGAACATATATATTCAAATATTAATAGAAATACATAAGCCTGCATACAGCAGAGGTTTTAATTAATATAGTTACCCGATGGGAAGGTAACTATATTATAGCAAGTACTAATGTAAACACGTAGTGCTCCGTTGTTAACAACACTTCGATGGTTACTAACATAAGCGTTCCCATCAGTAACATTTAAAGGGTAACATCATACAAATGAATTGCAACAGTAAAGATTATATTAGTTGTGGAACTTTTGGTAAAGTGATGCCTACATCTATATTTAATGATTCGGAAGAAAAATCTAGATTATTATCTAAAAAAGAGAATAGGGATTTCATTTCCAAATTAACACCTGTAGCTACTGACGGTGAAATCGGAATTATTGAGAATACAAGCTATTCTTTTTTTGATTTTATTAATATAGTAGATAAGATTAAAATAATTGTACTTACAAAAAAAGAGTTCGATATAATCGTTGGTTTTAATAGCGAGCTTGCAGAAGATATAATTATTCTTGAACTTAATTACCCAATTTTTAACAAAATCAAATATACAAGCAACGTACTAAAAAACTATATGTTTTTGTTGAAATCAATATCAAAATTAAAGTCTTATGGAATTAAAGGGAAATCACTATTAGACAATGAGGTAATAATTAATAGGTACGCTATAGAGCGAAAATTACGCTTCAAACACAAATTGGATGCCGCCTTTTATTTTCATTGTAGCACTGGATACCAAGACATATTTAAATTTACTGAAGATGATAAAGAGCGTTTGGTTATAGCTCTTGATTTTAATTCAATGTATTCATCTTGTATGAGGGGAGAGTTTATTGACCCAAAATCAATTAAATACAGATGTTTAACAAACGAACTAGTTGACTGTAAAAATCCATTATTTGGGATGTACATTGCAGTTTTTAGTAAGCCTAAAAAGAGTTTTTTTGAACGTTTTCATCCATTTAAAATTCATTCTGGTGGCAAACAATCCAGCTTTAACTTTGAACATAATACTTCTATCGAAGTTCTAGTATACCATGATGAACTTTCATATTATTCTCAATTTTTCAACAAAACAAAAGTTAAAGGTTCATTTTACTCTGATAAAACTATAGCGCACCCTTTACTTAAAAAATCTGAAACTCTTTATAAGCAAAGAATACATTTTAAATCCCAAGGTAATATAGAGCTTGAACAACTCACAAAAATGAAACTTGCAACACTTCATAGCACAACAAACCCCAGGCGAAATAAAACAAAACATTTCACTTCTCTTCAACAATTAAAAATATTTTTAATTGAACATTTTGGAATTGATTGCCTTCAACATTATACGGACAATGAAACGTTGGCATACATTAGAGAAAACAGTAAGTTCAATTTACTGGTCTCATCTAAAAGTTTCTCATTGCAATATCCAAATATTTATAACTCTGAAAGCATTTACAGTTTAACGTCAAGGGTGTTAGCAAACTCAAAGTTGAAGATGTTGAAAACAATTGATTTGTTTTTAAAGTTCAAAAGTGTTGAAATTTGCTACACCAACATAGATTCTATTCATTTATCAATAAATAAATCAGACTTAGATAATTTCCTTCTATCTTTTAAACATCTTATTTCTGAAGAGATGGGAGGGTTGAGAGTACAAAGTATCTCTAGTCATGGTTATTGGTTTGATATAGGAAGATACTGGTTAGTTGATAACGGCACCATAACCAAATATAAAAATATTTCATTCAACAACCCTCATTCAAATAGATTTTTTGATACAACAAAGAGCATGAACCCAGTATTTATTAGTGACGAGTATAATTACACTGTTTCAAGAATAACAAGCATTTACAACTCATTCTCTTACATAAGAAAACTTAATAACAATGTTTTTTCTAGGTATGAATTAAACGAAGTGAAAAACATCATGAACTTTAATAAATCATATAACCGTGAAATATTTAACAGCAAAAAAATCAAAGTTGAACTTTTTAATAAACTAATGATTAAGTATGAAAAAACAACCTATAACGGTTTAAAACCTCTAAGATAAAATTAAAATATGATATCCACAATAAAGCTTTTCGTCTGACCGTGCTTTATAATATCGACCGTTTATTATAAATAATCTTTCAGGCAAGACTTTGTGAATAAACCTTTATATTTAGTAAGTTCAGTAAAAAATAGTACCTACTACCTTAGAAAAAACAACGTATAGCAATTTTTTTGCGTAACATAGGCAGGGTGAGAGCGTGAATATCTTTTTGAGCTCGTTGTGTTTAAACCTTAAGCTACACCTGTTTAAATGGTGAACAGAACGACACTTATTTTAGTGAGCTCTGTTTGATTCATAAATATATTGATCAAATATCGAACACTTGTGTTCTTGCCCTGGTAACATAGGTCTATTTAGAGTTATTTTTTATAATGAAGCTCTAGAGCCCTGTTTACTCTCCAATAAGTGCCGAAATGACAAAGTAACCAATACTACACATCACTTAGTAACCCATTAATTTGGAGCGGGATTTTAAACGTTAAAGGAGGAGGAATTAAAAGAATCGTTATTCTAGGCTTGTTAATTTTATTGTCAGGCTGTCAATCTTCCTTACAATGAGGGGAATGTCCTCGGATATGAGCCATACCGAGTTTCTGCTTATTGAGAACCTACTTCATGCTCGTGATGTAATTACGAATCGCAGGAATGATTATGACTTAAGCCAAGTTAACAAACGCATAAGGGTTGAGTACCAGTCAGATGAAGAATGGCGTATGTGGGGCGAAGAAATTAGAGCTATGAACCCATCTAAGGATACATGTAAAATATGGACTGATAGGTTAATAGCTTGGCAAAAAACTGGTGAATTACCTCTTTATGGTGGTTCCTATGTAGATCCAAAATGGTCAACTGAATATAATTAATAATTGCCGTAGAGGAGCTAGTAACAATCAAATCAATAGCTCTACTTATGGCTCGGATCTGATAATTATCAGTATGTTAAATCACTGTTACTATTGATTTGAGCTAAGTTTGCGCTTACCAAGCTTGTTTCTCTCATCAAACAGGTAATGCTTGTCCGTCAGCTCCCTTATAGCATTCACAGCGTCACTATCGCCCCTCAACTGAACACCATTAGCTTCAAGCGTTTCAAGGTATTCAGTAACCTTACTTTTGCCGTATAGCTCTTGAAATCGATTAATTAGAGAATGCTCATTAAACCCTTCATCAACACCATCATTAAAAATGTCATTAAGTGAATACTCATCAACTATTTCACCTGCTTGCTTTGTATCAGAAAAAGCTATTCCTCTTTGATACTTTAAGTGGAGATTAAACTCGTCAGTAAGTAAAAATTGCTCTTTTAAGCTTGATAACAACCTTCCTGTAGTCTCAAGTAGTTCAACTTCATTTAAACCTTCAAAACATCCAACAAGGAACTCATCAGCAGCTTTCATTGTTGCCTGGTTAAGATAATAAGCAATGAGTAAAGTATCAGCATCAATATTGTTATACTTTTTACTAAAACAGTTCTTTCTAAGCTGTTCAATATCCAATATCTCAACAAGATCGATTTGATAATTTTTAATTTTAGCTAAAATAAAATCAGTAATACGTGCTCCACTTAGTGAATTAGTAACACTTTGCAGGTTGAAGTGCTTAAACTTTTTTGTGATAAGTATGTTGTTATCTGCTCGTTCTCGATTCATGTTGTAATCTAGCAGTTTTTTTGACTTTACTTCATTATGACTTTCATTATTATCCATACAATCCATCCATTTTCCGCTAGCGAAAAATTACACTAGATGTATTTAATAAATACATAAATCAATATATTTTCAAGTAACAGTTAATATGGTTAGATTAATCTGAATATTTTTATATTAATTGTACGATTTAAATTCTAATGTATTGCAGCAACTTAACCAGAAGACATTACAAGCGTAATTATATGATTATATAAAGTTGACATTTTCGTCAAATTAGGATGCCTCTATTAGTAATGTTTCCTGATATAGTAGATTCAACTTGAAAACTATCAAGCGAAAAACAACAGCATTTAAAAATAAAACATTTATTTAAACAGGAGAACAAAATGAGATTTAAAATTTTGAATAATGAACAAAAAGCTCTCAATCAAGTTGTTGCTGAATTAGCAGCAAGAGGATTGTGTTCCAGTGAAATTGAGCTGTATAACTTTGATGACTATTGTAATTGGCTGGCAGATCTTACAAATAACCATGAAAAAGAAGATAGAGTTGATTATGCTTTCGCTTTGTACTCTTTAAACGTGTGGAGTCATGAAATCACAGATATTGATTTCAAATTGGAATCTCAACAAGTGATTTATAAATTAATTAAATATACAATTAATATTTTCACAAGGAAATAGCCCTTTGCAGTAAACACAAATATAGTGACGTTTAATGGGTTTGTATGTAGAGGTAATCTGTGATCGGATATTTTAACATCGAAGGAATGCGAGGCAGTAAAGCGAATAACAACTGGAATGCCGACTATCTGCATTGGAATGAATATTTATATTTATAACTAACAAAATTAAAGGAGATTAACCATGGATTTATCATACGAAGAACTCGCAAAAATAGTACTTAAACAGCCCAGATTATATGAATTCGTTAGGAGCTTGTATGAAGGGAAGGAGTATAGGCTCAACAAATTAAAATCGATGGATCACAGTAACTTTAGCATTGCCATCGAAATAGTTCAGTTTTACTACCCAAATGAGTATTTTTACCAGCTTGTACTAGCGGGTGAAGAACCGAAGTAAACACGTAAAAAATCCAAATAGGATATGAAATGTTTAACCAAACCTTAGCGAATTTATTCCTGAGTAGGAGGTGTCACAGAAGCTAATTTTGTGCCGTTTAGCCTCCTTTTGCCTAAAAACTATAAAGGAGACAATAATGGGCTTATCAATAACAAAAAAACAATCTTCAATCGTTACTGTACCAAATCGTATAATCAACATTCTGAAAGAATGGCGTGCAGATTGGGTATCAATACAAAGCTTCACCACAGGCTTCTCAAGGGATGAAGCAACAACGTATGCAAATATGTTACAAGGCATCATCAAACAACGAAAAATAAACTTGATCTCTTGTAATAATCTATTGGTTCTTGCGCTAAAAAATATTGAAGATGGCAAGGTCGAAATGACTACTGATTGCTTTATTTTCTCAGGTTATAACAGTTTGGAACAGTACCTCATTGACGCTGCCCTTCATCAGAGTGAAATTGAAATTGAGGCAGTGAAAATCATCGATTTTCTAGCAGATCGTTTCGATATCAAAATAATGAATTAGCGGTTAACCCTATCCAATTAACACAACCAAAAACAGCTAGTTTCTGGTTGTATTTATGAGAGTCTACAGGCTATCTATGCCCAGACAAGTTCCATGATCTTGATGGGCTTGGTTGTGCCAACTTTCCCCTCAATTTCTTTAACTACTGCTGACTCAGTATTGCCGTATTTAACTTGGAAGCTCTGCAAAGTTCTCTTAGCGTTTCCATGCATAAATACACACTTTTTTACTCGTGGATGTTGTGCCATATCAATCTCCTTTTTGTGGCGACAAATGCTAGATCTTTAGTACATCTTCATCGGGTGAGACTTCACCCCTTTCTCATTCATATTTTTTAAAAAATCAGTATTAGTCATAAAGTCAATAAATGTGTTCCCTGTGAACGACTTCCCACGCTCAAGTTGATGCTCAATAGATGTAAGCAATATTGACTCATTTAGAAAACAATATTTATCTTGCATCAAGTGTTGATAGGCAAACAGTGCTTCAGCATTGAATGAGTCTTTTAATGCTTCTGACAGCGCTTTATTTTTACCGATTAAACATGAAGAAAAGATCACAATCTTGCCATGATTCTTAGCATGAATTTTTATCTCTTCCTGCCCAGAAAAGACGTCACCATTAGAAAAGTGAAATCCCTCTCCATCAGAGCCATGACCAGAGAAGATTATGGCATCTTCTTTGATTTTTCTAGACAAGAAATACTCAAAATCAGCTAGTGAGTGAAGCCTCTCATGGCTAAATGCCCATCCCGATGCCTGACAATAAACCTTCCAAAAATCGGCCGCATTTCTAGAAGGCTCTTCGTCGAAGGTGGTGGTAAACGTAGCTTTTAAGATAAACTTCTTCGTACAATTTCATATTCCCGATAGTCATGAGCGAAACCCTTTTATACCAGAAAGTATTAGGCCTAAAGGCTCCATGGTTAGTTTCTAAAGTTCAACTTGATGAAGAGCATCAACGTATTATCGTCGTTGTGGACTATGTACATAGTGGTGATTCAGTTTGCCCTGTCTGTCAGGGTTTAGCCCGTCATTATGACTCACGCCCTCGAACTTGGCGTCATCTAGATACTTGCCAATTTGAAACGATAATCCACTCAAATGTGCCTCGTATTCATTGTCCTAACCATGGCTATCAGACACTCCA
>NZ_JAEC01000026.1 GCF_000518705.1 Shewanella colwelliana ATCC 39565 | reverse complement strand
TGAGCCTGCCGCAGGCAATTAACTCCCATTGAAGGTATGACCTTCAAACAACACTTAACAAATTAGATGCGGCCAAACGCAACTAAGGCTAATCCCAAAAATGCCATCCCTTCATTCCACGGCCAACCCACTTTGGTGCCAAACCAAGTGAGCGTTGAACTTAATGCTGACACAAAATAAAACCCAATCGAAGAGATGGTATGACTGAGTGTAGGCGTGATTTATCCCCCTTGGCGGCAGACCGAGGATGCCCCTGATATGCCCCAGCATATATGCGCGTCATCTACACCAAGCATTCAGTAACGATAAAGAGTCGACCTCAAACACAACTTCCTAAAAAGAGGGAGCTAGCCGTTACTCTGCCAACTAAAAAGACTGACTCTTGATGCTCAGGTTATCGCCTAGGCAGCCACACACTGATCACAGCCGTGATGCCAAGCAGCAACGTAGAGATCCACAGACAAGCAATCAACCCAAACTGCTGATACACCCAACCAGATAGAAGAGTGCCGAGCAGGCGCCCCATGGCATTAGCCATGTAATAAAAGCCGACATCGAGTGATACGCCATCGTCGCTGGCATAACTCACAATAAGGTAACTGTGCAACGAAGAGTTCACCGCAAACACGCCACCAAAAAGCAACAAGCCTAATAGCAGCGCACCTTGAGAATAAGACGGCGAATAATCTGCAGCCATAATGAGTGCGATGACAGCAGGAATAAAGGTCAATAAGCAAGCCCACAACAACGCAGCGCGGCCATCCGGGGCTGAAGCAGATTGGCTCCTGGTAATGCGAGGCGCCACACTCTGCACCGCACCATACCCTATCACCCATAATGCTAGAAACCCACCGACCGCTGTATGATCCCAGCCAAACTGACTGGCAAGGTATACAGGTAGTGCCACAACAAACCACACATCACGCGCGGCAAACAGGCACATACGCGCTGCTGATAAGATGTTAATGGCACGGCTTTTAGAAAACAGCTCACTAAACTTAGGCTTATTCTTCGCTTTACCTAAATCCTGTTTTAGCTTGATTATACTCATCAGCCACACGGCAGCTAATAGGGTCGCCATCAAGACAATCGCCCCCTGAAACCCCATCAGAGCCAACAGTGCTCCACCCAAGAAAAACCCCGCGCCTTTTAACGCATTTTTAGAGCCAGTCAGCACCGCAATATATTTGTATAGTCTGCCCTCTTCGCCCTTAGCCACCAGCATTTTTACGCTACTTTTAGCACTCATCTTGTTGAGATCTTTAGCGATCCCAGATACAGCTTGGGCGGCCATCACCCATGGCACGGTAAGCCAAACGCTAGGCACCAATAACATCAACAAGGCCACCACTTGCAAACCTAAGCCAATATTCATGGTGAGATTGAGACCTAAACGTGCACCGAGATACCCCCCAACTAAGTTAGTGACCACTCCAAAAAACTCGTAAAAAACAAATAGCATCGCAATGGCTAACGGTGAATAGCCAAGTTGATGAAAGTGCAGCACCACCAGCATCCGCAGTGCACCATCGGTCAAGGTAAATGCCCAATAGTTACCTGTGACAATAAGGTATTGTCGTATCTCAGTAGGTAGTGTACGCATCGTGGCAAACATCAATCATCACTTCCCTGTCTAGGCAATGTAAAATACCGGCTAAGCCTTATCTAAACGACCAACCATTCTCGCAAGTTCTGCGGTGCGGTTCGCATAGCCCCACTCATTGTCATACCAAATATAAACTTTAAGCTGGGTATCATTGACCACCATGGTCGATAGCGCATCCACAATGCTTGAACGCGGGTCTGTCTTATAATCTACTGACACCAGTGGGCGCTCTTCGTAGCCTAAAATATCTTTAAGCTCACCTTCAGCAGCCTGTTTAAACAGCCCATTTACCTCAGCTTCGGTGACAGGACGCTGCATCTCAAACACGCAGTCTGTGATAGACGCATTGGCGAGCGGCACTCGCACTGCATGACCGTTTAACTTGCCTTTTAGTTCAGGGAAGATATGTGTAATTGCGGTTGCAGAGCCGGTAGTCGTGGGGATCAATGACTGACCACATGCACGCGCCCGGCGCAAATCTTTATGGGGTGCATCCAAAATAGTTTGGGTGTTGGTGATGTCATGGATTGTCGTCATTGAGCCATGCTTAATGCCTATCTGCTCATGCAAGACTTTAACCACTGGTGCTAAACAGTTGGTGGTGCAAGATGCGGCTGTCACAATAGGGTATTTGTCTTTATCGTATAAATGTTGGTTCACACCCATAACGATATTTAACACCCCCTCCTCCTTCACAGGAGCTGTAACGACCACGCGCTTTACGCCTTGATCTAAATAGGCTTGCAGTAATGCCTTGGTTTTCATCACGCCCGATGCTTCAATCACGAGATCGCATCCCGACCAGTCGGTTTCGCCAATCGTTTTATTCATCGTGGTTGCAATGCGCCGTTCGCCAACCACAATGCCCGAACCATCGGCTGTCGCCTCATGCTCCCAGCGCCCATGGATAGAGTCAAACGTCAGCAGATGCGCCAAGGTGGCAGCATCACCAGCTGGATCATTAATCTGCACAAACTCCACATCACCCCACTGCCACGCAGCGCGGAGTGCTAAGCGCCCCATACGGCCAAAACCGTTGATACCTATTTTAATTGTCATGCGTTAAGTTCCTGTATGCTTGCAACAAAAATTTGCTTTTGCTCGAATTAACCATTGTTGGCGATCGTGTGCTGATAGCGACTGCGGCGCCAATTAACAAAGGCCACTAACGACAGCATCACTGGGACTTCAACTAATACTCCAACGACCGTGGCCAACGCCGCCCCCGAATGTAAACCAAATAGCGAAATGGCTACGGCAACGGCTAATTCAAAAAAGTTAGAGGTCGCAATCATACAAGCGGGGGCTGCGACCGCATGCTCCACCTTGAGCTTTTGCGCCGCAAAGTAGGCAATAAAAAAGATGCCATAGGTCTGAATCAGCAGCGGAATAGCAATCAAGACGATATTCTGCGGCTGAGCCAAAATCGTCTCGGCCTGTAAGCCAAACAATAGCACCACAGTGGCAAGTAGCCCCATCATTGACCAAGGCTTAATTTGTCCCACAAACGCATTAAGTCTTTGGCTATCGCCATGTCGATTTAATAATTGACGGGTTAATACGCCAGCGATCAACGGTAATACCACATACAGCAATACCGACAACAGCAAGGTTTCCCAAGGCACCTGAATATCACTCACACCCAGTAAAAATGCGCAGATTGGAGCGAAGGCTACTACCATGATGAGATCGTTCACCGACACTTGCACTAAGGTATAATTAGGATCCCCCTTAGTTAACTGGCTCCATACAAATACCATTGCCGTACACGGTGCTACGCCAAGTAAAATCATCCCAGCGATATATTCACTGGCGGTTTGCGGATCAACCCAGGTTGCAAAAAACACTTTAAAAAATAACCAGCCTAAAAAGGCCATGGTAAAGGGCTTAATTAACCAGTTAATCACGAGTGTCAGCAGTAAGCCTTTGGGGCGCTTGCCCACATTTTTCACCGCGGTAAAATCTATCTGCACCATCATGGGGTAGATCATTACCCAAATCAGCAACGCAATGACTAAATTCACCTTGGCATATTCAAGTGACGCAATAAGGGCAAACTGCTCTGGAAGTTGATTTCCCAGAAGGACGCCCACGACAATAGCAAGCCCTACCCACACACTTAAGCAACGTTCAAACAATCCCATTTTCCCACTCCTACTCAGCTATCTTTTCACTCGCCTCGACAGCTCATTAACAACACGCTTTTACGCGTTCAGGACGATCGCCCATCTTGTTCAGGCGCGCTTGTCCCTCGGCGATTAAACCTTGGTTACCCTTTGCTGTCGCTTGTACCACCGCCAACTCCCAATCACATAAATCTAGGTTGATGCGGTAAAATACCCATTGACCTTGACGCCTGTCACTCAGTAAACCTACTTTTTTGAGCTGTGCTAAATGACGTGAGATTTTGGGTTGACTCTCATCCAGGGCCGTCATCAGCTCACATACACATAACTCTTGCTGATCATGGATCAACAGTATGCTTTTCAGGCGCGTTTCGTCGGCCAACGCTTTAAAAATGGGTGTACCCATAGCCAATCCCCTCGCTATAACATATGGAAAAGTATATATATGGATAACCATATATACAAGCAGTGATACCGTAAACATCCAGCGAAAAGATAAAGTGACAGACATAAAAAAAGCGAGTACCTAAGTACTCGCTTTTTTTATGTTGAAGGCAATTAACTGCCGGCGATTTTCATCTCATCGAGTAAGATGCCACCAGTACGAATGGACGAACGTAGATCCCTGTCTTTCGCCACTGCCACAATATTGCGATACATATCTTTAAGATTGCCAGCAATTGTGATCTCTTCAACAGGATATTGAATCACACCGTTTTCCACATAGAAGCCAGCCGCACCGCGTGAGTAATCGCCAGTGACGCCGTTAACGCCTTGCCCCATGACTTCGGTAACAATCAGTCCAGTGCCCATCTGTTTGACTAATTCATCAAAGGTTTGCCCTGTATGAGCCAGCGTCCAGTTATAGATACCGCCAGCATGACCAGTATTGGTCAGCCCAAGTTTGCGCGCCGAATAACTGGTTAATAGGTAAGTGGATAAGATACCGTTATCAATAATATTACGATCGATAGTTGCCACACCCTCGCTGTCATAATAAGCGCTAGCTAATGCCCCTTTGAGATGAGGCTGTTCGGCAATGGTAAACCAATCGGGAAACACTTGGGTATCGATAGCATCTTGCAAGAAACTCGACTTACGATACAAGCTGCCACCGCTAATGGCGCCGACCAAATGCCCCATCAAGCCTGTCGCCACATCTGGGGCAAACAAAATAGGCAACTTGGTGGTGGCAATCTTACGCCCACCCAAGCGACCTAAGGTTTTTTGTGCAGCCTTAAGACCCACAGCTTCAGGTGTCCACAAGTCGCTAAACTTACGGGCTACCGTGTAATCATAATCTCGCTGCATGTTTCCGTCTTGTTCACCAATCACAACACAGCTTAAGCTATAGCGAGAGCTAGAGTAACCATGCAAGAAACCATGACTATTACCATAGACTTTCATCCCTGTGTGCGCATTGGCACTGGCACCGTCAGAATTCTTAATACGTGGATCACTGCTCAAGGCTGCTTCTTCGGCGGCTGCGGCTAACAACTCAAGCGCTAGGGGCGTTGTCTCATGAGGATAGTAAAGCTCAAGATCTTCAATATGTGTCGCCATCAACGACGCATCTGCTAAGCCATTAAAACTGTCTTCTGAGGTAAACCGAGCAATATCATCTGCTGCCTTTACGGCACGACGAATGGCCTCTGGACTTAAATCTGAAGTTGAGGAGCTACCTTTGCACCCGTCTCTAAACAGGGTAATACCTAGCGCACCATCTTTATTAAACTCAACCGTTTCAACCTCTTTTAACCGAGTCGAAACCGATAATCCCTGCTGCTTACTGATTGCAACCTCAGCACCTGATGTGCCCAGCTTGGCGGCATAATCTAATGCCATCGATACGGCGTCTTTTAATGAATTCAGTTCAAGTTCAATGCTAGGTGAAGGCACAAATCTACTCTTTTGTTATCAATAATTGCCGTAGCATAACAAACCCGCTGCGCTTTAACATTAAATAACTGACGTCCTTCATAGGCGTTATTCCAATCAAATGGTATTATTAAGGCAGTTATTGTTAGAGATTTTTGAAAATGAATATTGTTGGTGACTCAGAACACTTTAAACAGCCCTTCGATCATGATGAAGAATATGTCAGCAGAGCTGAAACCAAGCGAGAAATCGCGATTTACCAAGAACTCGGTAAACAGTTGGTTGCCCTGAGCAAGAGTCAGATAAATAAGCTTGAGCTAGATGAATTACTTTATGACAACGTACTGAAAGCGAAAACCATTCGCATCAATACCGAAGCCTACCGCCGCCATTTGCAATATATTGGCAAGATCATGCGTAACGTTGATATTGAAGCCTTGCAGGCCGATCTTAAAAACGTGCTAAACCAAAACCGCAATGAGAGTTCAAAACTCAATGTGGCAGAAAAGACCAAAGACGCACTGCTAAGCGGTGGCGACAATGCGATTCAGGCCCTCATTGAACAGCACCCTGAACTCGACCGCCAAAAGCTACGTCAACTGGTCAGGCAGACCAATAAAGAGCTGACCAAGAAACCCGATGAAGCGTCAAAGTCGGCGACTGAACTGGTTAAGTATCTGCGAACAGAGATTGCCGAGTAACCACTCGGCTTTTTATTACACCCTGTCCACAAGTCTATTATTTCGTTTCACAAGGATGTTGCTTATGCGACTAATAAAAAACTGTTTAAATTTCGGTCTTACCCTTGTTTTCGCTTTGACGCTAAGTGCTTGTAACGGCGCGGCAGAGGGTACCGACACTGCCGGTAACCAAGGCGATTTTGCTTTATCACTAAGCTATAAGACTGTTGAAAATGGCCAATGCAGTGAACCGACAAACGAATTGAGTTTTGCTACTAGCAGTAGTATCTGCGTCGTTGCCCATGTCACACAAGGTGGCAGCAACAGCAGTGGTGAGTTAGTCAGTTTCAGCGCCACATATGGCGAAATAGCCCCAACGACTAAGCTAACCCAAAGTAATGGTCTTGCCGAAGTTATCCTCAGTAACAGTGCTGCGACCATTGGCGCAGGTATTGTTACCGCCACATTAACACCAAGCACTGGCGAGCAAGACCCCCTTAGCAGCACCAAAAACTATGAGTTTATCAGTGACGGCACCACACCTGGTGAAGCGGCACCAAAACTCAACGCCAGCATATTGAAAACAGGGTCTGTCGTCACACAGTTAAAAGTCGGCGAAACAGTGCAACTTCAAGCACAATTCGTCGATAATGCCAACCTAGGTATCCCACAGCAAATCGTTACCTTTACGGCGGGCGGCGCCACCTTAACGCCCAATTCAGCACTGACTAAATCAAGTGGTATCGCTCAGGTGAGTTATACCCCTAGCAGCACAGATTTAGGCGCTGCAAGCCTCAACACAAGCATCACCTATAAAGGTGTTACCTACCAAAACAATAGCCTGTACGAAGTACTTCCAGCAGATGCCATTGGCGGGGACGGCACACTAAAGTTGGGCCATTTTGATGCCAGTGGTAGCTTTGTCGAAGGCACGCTTGCCACCACATTAACGCCAACTGACGGTCAATATGTGATCAGCGCAGGCGGCAGTTTCGGTGTCACAGCAACCATAGTCAATCAAGCCGATGACGGCAGCATCACCCGCGTACAAACCCCAACGGCGGTAAGCTTTAGCTCTGACTGTGTTAGCAGCAACAATGCCAGCTTAGACTCGCCGGTGACTACATTGTCAGGCAGCGCCACATCAACGTTCCAGGACTCAAGTTGCAGCGGTAACAGTGAGCGCGATGATATTATCGTTGCCTCAGTGCTGGCGGGTAACCAAACGCTCAGTGCAAATCTACCGTTTACGTTGGCCAGGCAAACACTAGCTAGCCTAAGCTTTATCTCTGCCGAACCAGCAAACATCCGCATCAAGGGGGCAGGCGGCACAGGCAGTAGCGAATCGTCATTGGTCACATTCAAAGTCACCAGTGCTAATGGACAGCCAACCAGCCAACAGACCGTCAAATTTGATTTAGATACGGTCGTCGGCGGACTAAGCTTCTCAAATGGCCAAGCAACGGCCCAGAGCCTGACTAATTCTCAGGGGCTTGCCAGTATTCGTGTGCTTTCGGGAACCGTGCCGACACCAGTGCGCGTTGTTGCGTCGGCCACCGATGCTGACACCAATGAAACCATTACCAGCCAGTCAGAGCAATTAACCGTTAACACGGGCCTTCCCCAGCAACTGGGCTTCTCTCTGAGCACTTCAATGGCTAACCCAGAAGCGGGCGATCACAATGGTGAAACGGTCACAATTACCGCCTATGCTTCTGACAGTTTCGGCAACCCCGCTCCCGATGACACGACCATCAACTTTACCAGCGAAGGTGGGCAAATTGGCTCAAGTTGCTTAACGACTAATGGCAGTTGCGCTGTCACTTGGACATCAGCGAGCCCTAGAGTCAGCGACCATCGCATTACGGTATTGGCTTATGCCTTAGGCCATGAGACCTTCTTCGATACCAATGGCAACAATGTCTTCGATGATGGAGCAGCCGTTAATGCTTGTTTATTAGGGGCCACTGAAATCGCTTGTAGTGGTAACGGTATGGATAGGGAAAACTATATGCCTAGTGGCTTTAGTGATCTGCCTGATGCCTTCCGTGACGATAATGAAAACTTTGTCCACGACCAAGGGGAAAAATTCTTCAATACCAAGGGAGAAACCACCTATGGTGCACGCGATACCTTGTTCAATGGTCCACAGTGTGAAGGCAGTTTATGCGGTAAGGAGCAGGCCAACAAAACCTATATCCGCAAAGCATTGGTAATGACAATGTCGGGCTCAACCGCAGACTTTATTATCAGCCAGGATGGCAATCTGATTCTTGATACACGCCAAGGGATCAGTAATCCGATTAGTGCACTCCCAGCAGGAGCAAGTGCTAGCTTCGCCATCACCCTATTTGATAGCGCCAAGCAGGTTCTGCCAGCAGGTTCAAACCTTAACATCACGGCCAGTGAAGGCACACTTAGCTATAGGCCTTATACTGTGCCGAATCTAAACAGTGACGGCGGTACATCAACAAGCTTTAATGTCACCAATGATATTGACCCCACAAGTGTTGGCGAGTCGTCAAAAACCAGCAGCGTGAGCATTGAGTTGGTCACCCCTAAGGGGATCAAGACTGAAGTCAGCATCAATGTTGAGCTAACAGGTACCTAAGTTACACATTCGCCTGCCATTAAAAAGCCCGCTTAACTGCGGGCTTTTTGTTATCTACTGCGCTTTTAATCGATAGCGGACACCAATAAAGGCTAGCATAAAATAAACCAATGCTAGGCCCCAAAGTTGCCACCAAAAATGCACCACACTAGGCCAACTCGCGCCCATCTGATTAAGCTGTAACATGCCCTGAATCGTCGACACTGCGGGAACAATCTGCCCAAGCCATACTAGCGGCGATGGAATCAACTCAAGCGGCCAAATAAATCCAGACACAAATAGAATAGGCATAGAGATCAGCAGTAATACTTGAGTGGGCAGATCCCGACGGGTAAACAAACAACTAAACGCCACGCCGGCGACAGCCGTACAGAGAATAAACGGCACTAAAAACAGCAAAACCTGAGCGAGTTCAGCCTGCACACTGACCCCATACCAATAGTTACAAAACCCCACATAAAAACAGGTGAAAAAGCTGTAGATGAGTGCAAATACCGTCACCCGGGCCAAGATCAGTTCTAGCGGCGATGCTTGCTGCCAATAGCCAGCTCTCCCCCACTGCCCAGCACCTAAAATGCCTGCACCAATTAATAAGGTTTGATGCAGTACCAACAGCAATACTCCAGGCACCACATAAGGGGTATAACCTAAGCTGGGGTTGAAGGCTGGCACACTGTTAAGCTTAATAGGGTCTAAATCATGCTTAACCTGTTTGGCAGAACTTCCCCTGGCAAGCAGCCCATTAAATTGCACATATTTCCCGGCATCGATCCCTACAGACATGAGTCCTTCGACTACAGCCGAATAGATCAGAAAATAGTTGGCATCCCCCCCATAGGCTAAGGTCACCCCTTTTTGACGGATCAAATCACGCCTAAAGTTCTCTGGGATCACCATAAAGCCATGCGCTTTCCCCGATGCCACCCACTGCTGCGCCTGATCTATCGTTGTCAGCTGACCTACAACATCAAGCTTAGGGCTTGCGTCAGCATGGCGAATGAGCTGCCGACTTAAGCTTGTATGATCGCCGTCAATCACCACAATTTGCTGCTTAGTGGGAACCTCATTGAGATAGGGTAATGGATAGAGCACTGAATAAAATAGCACACCACCAAACAGCGTTATCGCAATCGCTTTGTCGGTCACGATCGATTTGAGATCTGCCATCATTAACGACCAAAAACTCATACTAGCTCGCCTCACTACCGCTGGGTTGCACCGTAATAGAGTTTGTCATTCGTTTCACTCTACGCGCCAAAAATACAATAACAGGGATCAATAATAGATAAGCCCAATAGCTCACCACTTGTTGAGTAAAGGTCGCAAAGCTCTGCCCATAACTGACCACGCCAACATGAGTATCAATATAATGACTAGAAGGCATTAATAGCCGCCACCACTGAGCCAGCTGCGGCATATCTTGCGTTGGAAAAGTGATCCCCATAAATGGAAAGGCTGGCGCAAAAAGCGCAGTACAAAAACTGACGACTCTGGCGCTGTCTTGTAGCAAGAAAAAGATAGTTAAGACCAACAGCCATACCGCCAATAGCATCACAATTTGTGCCAGCAGCAGTTGGCCAAACTCACCTGCTAATGGCAAACCTAAATACTGATAGAGCAAGGTTAAAATCAGTCGCCCTTGCAGCACAATAAGCGGGGTATAAACCAGTATTTTGGCCCATAATACTCGGCGTGTACCTAAAGCAAACCACTCTTGTAGGGTGTTCAATCTTAATTCACGATTAAGTGAGTTAGCAAACACTAACATGGCAAGCAGCTGACCGAGTGCAATCAGCACGGGCGGAAGTAAAAACACAACATAGTTACTGTTGGCATTGTATAGCGCGCTAATCTGGGTTTTAACCAGATTAAGGTTCACCTCAGCTTGCGCCATGGGCACGCCCGCAGCCAACTGTTTGATCAACGCCTTGCTTTTTAATCCATCGGCTAAACTCAACTGAATTTGACTAGACAATAACTTGCCCACCAGCAAATATTGGCTGTTATAGCGAATATCGATACTAGGCTGGTGACCGGTCAGTAGGTCACGATTAAGTTGAAACGGCAACACCACCATGGCGTAAGTTTCCGCCTTTTCCATGGACGCCTTGGCACTATTGATATCTTGGTAGTGGATCGGGGTGATCACCGAACTCGCTGTGAGTTGGCGCACCAACATCCGGCTAATTTGACTCTGGTCTTGGTCCACAATCGCAACTGGCAGCTGGCGTGGCAAGCCCGCACTAAAGAGCCACCACAGACCAAAAATGCCCACCAAAGGAATATAGCTCACCAAAGCAAGCTGCCATGGGTCATGCCACAGTGCATGCAGCTCGCGTTTGATTAATTGCTTCATGGAAGCCAATGGTTAACGTACCAAAAGGGTCGTCATGCCAACTCGCAGATCTGCAATAGGCGCTGTAGGTCGTAGCTCCATCTCAAAGGTACGCATATCAAAGTCATGACCACTTTCGGTGGAGCGCCAGGTGGCGAAATTTCCCATCACGCTAATATGTGCAATGGTAAACCCATGGGTTTCTCCCAGCGCAGGGATCTCAACCTCGACGGTGTCTCCCACTTTAAACGCCTTTAACTGATCTTCTCTGACCTGAAAAATAGCCCAAGCATCTTGCATATCGATAATGCTAACGACTGGGAAGCCACTTGGGGCCAACTCACCACTTTGCAGCAAGACTTCACTGACTTCACCCGATTTGGGCGAACGCATTTGACTGTCGGCCAGAATAGCACTGACCTCATTCACGGCCCCTTCAGCCATGCGCGCATTACCGGCTGCGGCCGCTTTCGTCTCGACACGAGCACCTTCATCGGCCATCTGGTACATGGCAAGCGCTGCTTGCTCGGTATATTTAGCCGCTTGCCACTGGGTAAAGGCTTCATCACGCTTTTGGCGCGCTAGCACGCCCTCGACAAACAGCGCTTCGACACGATTATAGGTGGTTTCAGCCAACGTAGCGGCGGCTTTAGCTTTAAGCCATTGCTCCTTTGACGCTGTCACTTGTTGTTTGCGCGCACCATTATCAGCCTCTTGTTGCATAGCTTTAGCCGCATCGCGCCCACCTTGGGCCTGCATCAACTTGGCATTCAGTTCGGGGCTATCGATAGCAAACAATAGATCACCTGCTTCTACGCTGTCACCACGACGAACGAGCACTTGCTCTACTCTGCCCGGCACTTTTGAAGAGATATTATATTCCCTTGCTTCAATTTGTCCTTGCAGCCTATCAGGCTTAGGGGTGTGGGCTAACTTTAATCCGTATGCTAGCAATGCCACTAGCGCAATCAATGCCACAATGGCTAACACTCTATTGGTGCGCATCTTATCTCTCCTGGACGCCGCGTGAACGACCGATAAATTCATCTAACTGACCACTCACGGCCATCAATCTGGCATAAGCCTGAACATAACGATATTGCGCTGCTAACTGCTGGGTTTTAACGGCGCTGAGTTTGAGTTCGGCATCGACTTTTTCTATCGAGGTTGACAACCCTTGGCTAAAGGCTAAATCGCGCAAACGCTTATTCTCTATTGCCAAGTCGAGCGATAAATTAAGTGACCCAGCCTCCTCCTGCGCCTGCAGAAGTTGGCGATAGCTTTGATCTAATAGCAAACTTAAATCTTGTTGGGTTTGCGCCTTGGTATAGCGGGCTTGCAGTAGCGCGCTTTTAGCCGCTTCAACTTTACCACTGCGACCATCGCGGCTCAGCAGCGGGATCTTAACCCCTACCCCCACCATCCAATCAGGTTCAACCTTCGCAAACAGGCTATCATCCTCATACAAGGTGTAATTACCGTAGAGGAAAACTGTCGGGTAATAGCTGCCCTTTTCGACATCTATCAGCCCTTGAGCTTGGTGCTCTTTGGCTTCGAGTAACTTAAGTGCCGGATGATGCGACAAGGTAAGCTGATTAAGCTGACCAAGAGATGGTGTACTGTTGACAATAAACAGAGGCGAAGCGGTATTAATGTCTGACTCGTGCAGCATGCGTGCTAGCGCAATTTTACTCATCTCCAATTGACGGCGAGCACTGGCATAATCAACCTTGGCATTCTCTAACGCCACCTGCGCATTGAGTCGTTCAACCTTAGCGATCTGTCCTTGC
The DNA here is from genome assembly GCF_000518705.1 of Shewanella colwelliana ATCC 39565. GTDB lineage: Bacteria > Pseudomonadota > Gammaproteobacteria > Enterobacterales > Shewanellaceae > Shewanella > Shewanella colwelliana. Next base: position 68,112 of record NZ_JAEC01000026.1, on the reverse strand, counting down.
TCTTCAAGTTTCATCGCATGCTGAGCGTGTTCTTTGAGCGCTTCAACCAACTGACCTCGGGTGTTCATTAGTGCATCGCTGACGGCTACCGCATAGTAGCGGTCAACGAGTTGGACAAACAGATCTCGCGTCGACAGTTGATGTTGCTGCTCCTTTTCTGCCACGTGCGCTTCATGGATCCCTTGTGCAGCGGTGATACGGCCGCCGGTATAGATAGGCCACATCGCCTGTAAACTAGAGCGAAAAATATCTTGTTCAGTAAAAGGCGTTACAAACAGCGAACCCGGAATCGCCCCAATGGCACCACCGAGTGCGGGAGGTAAAGTTGCGGGGTCCAGACTTGCCAGCGGATTAAGATCGCGCAGGTCCAGCTCAATCGGTTTCTCTAACCGCGTATAACTGCCATTAATTGAAATAGAAGGTAGGTTTAGATCGTCTCCAGCCTGCTTTTCTGCCTGCGCACGATTGACCTCTTGCATACTCGCTTGCAGCTTATCGCTAACGTTAAGTAGCTGTTGCCATGCATCGCTAAAAGCAATCTCTTTTGCTTCTGCTGTGCTGATGTTTACCGCTAATAGCGATAGCAAAATGATTTGTAAATATTTCATTAACACCTCTAGAGCGAATGCTCTACTTCCTTGGCGAATGTTAACACCCATTAGTGGAGATGAGAAGTTGGGCCTTCAATTGTGGGGGTTAGATCGCTGCAATGAACACTATCATCACCACAGAGATCTAGATGCTAAGTACCTGACAAAGTTAATCCTTTATCAAGTTAAGCCGTACCACCCACAGTTAACCTGTCCAACTTCAAGCTAGGCTGCCCAACACCAACAGGGACACTTTGGCCATCTTTACCACAGACACCGACACCCTTATCTAATGCCAAATCGTTACCAACCATAGAAATTTGGCCCATGGCCTCAGGCCCATTACCAATCAAAGTCGCCCCTTTGATTGCTTGGGTAACTTCACCTTTTTCAATTAGGTAGGCCTCTGACGCTGAGAATACAAACTTACCCGATGTGATATCAACCTGTCCACCACCAAAGTTAGGCGCGTAGATCCCTTTCTCGACTGACTTAATAATCTCTGCAGGCGTCGATTCGCCAGCTTCCATATAAGTGTTGGTCATACGCGGCATCGGCAGATGTGCGTATGATTCGCGGCGGCCATTACCGGTAGAATGTGTGCCCATCAAGCCAGCATTAAGCTTGTCTTGCATGTAGCCCTTAAGAATGCCGTTTTCAATCAAGACAGTTTTTTGGGTCGCAACGCCTTCATCATCAATACTCAACGAACCACGGCGATTGGCAATAGTGCCATCATCAACCACTGTGACTAAGCTCGACGCCACTTGCTGACCCACTAGGCCACTGAACGCGCTACTGCCCTTACGGTTAAAGTCGCCTTCCAGTCCATGACCTACAGCCTCATGCAGCAATACACCCGGCCAGCCAGCACCGAGTACCACTGGCATTTCACCTGCTGGGGCATCAATAGCGGTCAGATTGACCGATGCCTGACGCACCGCTTCACGGGCAAAGTCAAAGCACATAGGTAAGCCTGCATCATCCGTCTCAAAGAAAGCTTGATAGTCATGACGACCACCGCCACCACTGGCGCCGCGCTCACGTTTACCCGCTTGCTCCAAAATCACGCTACAGTTAAACCGCACTAAAGGGCGGATATCGGCAGCTAAAGTGCCGTCACTAGCTGCCACTAAAATCTCCTCGTGTACGCCAGATAGACTAATCACAACTTGAATAATGCGGCTGTCTAAACTGCGGATATAGGCATCAGCTTGCTTAAGCAGCTCAATCTTTTTCACCTCTTCCATCGCCGCAATGGGGTCGGCACTTTGATAAAGCGGATTAATTTTTTGCGTTTTCCAGGCTTGCACGCTTGCGCTGCTGCCCACAGCAGAAATTCCACGTGCCGCTTCTACCGCGGCGCTTAAAGCCGCTGGCGTTATCTCATCAGCGTAGGCAAAACCCGTTTTCTCACCGGATATCGCCCTAACACCGACACCACGTTCAATATGAAAGCTGCCCTCTTTAACGATGCCATCTTCCAGCACCCAGGATTCATGACGACTGCCTTGAAAATAGAGATCTGAAAATTCGACCTGGTGCTGATGGATACTGTTTAGGTAACCTTGCAGCTGATCCAATGACAAACCGTCCTGTAATAAGCTGTGCTCGACTTGCGTTAAAAATGGCATTAAAACTCTCTCTTTGGCTCGTATTATCGAGTGATTTTATTATTTATTGCTGACGCTCAATCGCACTTAGCGATTAACTGCGGCAGACTAAAGCGATTATGTTGCGCTACAGGCATTTTTGCCCTAATCGCCTCAACAGCTTTGGCATCAACCTTAGCACTCACCCACCCTACTTGTTCTGCTTTCTCAGCAATCACCTCGCCCCAAGGGCCAACAATGCAGCTATGCCCCCATGTTTCGCGACTGCCTTGGTTATGTTGGCCCCATTGTGCAGCCGCTAACACAAAACACTGATTCTCTATCGCTCTTGCTTGCAACAATGGCATCCAGTGAGCGACACCGGTTACCTTAGTAAAGGCCGCGGGTAACACAATAATTTCGGCACCTGCGGCTCGCATCGCTCTGAATAGTTCAGGAAAGCGAAGATCATAACATATCGACATACCGATACGTCCGAAAGGCGTATCGATAACTGTGATACGCTCACCGGGGCAAAAGGTATCACTTTCTCGATATTGGCCTGTACCATCGGCGACATCAACATCAAACAGGTGCAGCTTATCATAATGACCTAATGTATCGCCTTGGTCATCAAACAAGTAACTGCGACTGTAAACACGGCCGTCATCAGCCAAAATCGGAATAGTCCCTGCCACGAGGTAGACCCCATAAGTGCGCGCTAAGTTGGCCAATGCCCCCTTTAACACGCTTGATTGATCGCTGCCTGCATGGGCTAATTGCTGACTTTCATGGCCACCAAATAGTAAACAGCATTCGGGTAACACCACCAGATGGGGAGCATCGTCTGCTTTGGATAACTGTTTAAGCTGCTCGCTGATAAAACTCAGGTTTTGACTGACATCGCGACTGCTTTGACATTGTAATAAGCTTACCTGCATCAACTTGCTCCTTTTGCTCGCCTTGGTTGCCTGTCCCTTCTGGTTGTGAGGGCTCTGGCTTTTGCTCCTCAAGCTCGTTGAACACGGGGGGCGTTTCTAACTGGGGTGCAGGAATCTCAACCCCGGCATCGTTAACATTACTGCTTGGTTCCACAATGCCATCAGTTGGAATAGCTGTTCGTGGCAATACTGATTCAGGGATCTCAATCTCTTTGCTTTTACGCTCTAGCTCTTCAAGTTTGGGCTCTGACATGGTGCCAGTGAGCCTAAAGCGAATCTCTGAGATCACTTCAATGACGGGTTCTAACACCTTAGTCAAGGCAAATGCCCCTAGACCTAACGTCCACCCCCCCGTGCTGAGTAAAACCACTGTTGGTACACTTGAGGCCAGTTGTGGCACAAAGCGGATATCATAATTTAAACTCTCCGTGGTCAGATCGGTATAACCACGTACACGCATATTTCCAGCAACAGCATCCATTTCTGAGTCAGTAGTTTTCACAACACCATTGTCTAAATTAAGTGTGCCAGTAAACGAATTAAAATAAAGCCCCTTACCGAACACATCGGAGAAGTCTAAAGATAGCTTACGCAGCAATGAATCTAGACTAAACAACGAGAAGATCCGCGCCCCTTTATCGCTCACCTCAGACAGATGCCCTTTACCCAGTTTATAGCTAATTTGGCCATTGAGCGTGTCTATTGAAAACGCATAAGGCGCCCCGGTCCAAGCCACTTCAGCTTGCATATCAAGCGGCGCATTTTTAAGACCAGGATCGATACCTAAACGCTCAGAAAACTCATCAAACTTTGTCGCTTGCAGATCTAACTGAAATTCCGTGCGATTCTCCTGCTTGCTATTTAACCAGGCCCCTTTGCCACGCAACGTAATTCCCGGCGTCTTGATGGAAACGGTTTGAATTTTATAATCACCACCTATCGGAGTAGCCTGTAATACTAGGTGACCCAACTGGCGGCCATAGGCACTAAACTCATCGACATCGACCGCGAGCGGAGGCAGATTGCTCAGTATGGTATCGTGAGAAAATTCAGCCTCAGTAGGGGCTTTGACTGCTGGCGCAAAATCGAAATGCTTTGCCACCACTTTTAACCCTTGTGATGACCAGTCTGGGTAGAAATCCACACGCCCGTCGAATTGATCCGCTGCCCCTTCGAAACGCCAGCCATGTTCACTCGGCTGCGCTGTTAATGTTAGATCTGAAAAAGGCTGGCCAAATAAATTTAACTGCTTAATTGAGCCGCTGATAAAGGTCAGCGGAGGGAAAAATGCTTCAGTATCACCACTAGACATGACAGCACTATCCTGCGCTAGTGGCGTCGCTATGCTCTGGTCAGCTTCTTGGGTGTTGACGACGATATCATCAGTGAAGCCTTTAATGATTGGCAACCAAGGTGAAAACTCGGTTGCTGGAAGATCGAGCAACAGATGACCTTCTTGCCTACGCAACTCATCGCCCGGTTTAAACAGTCGCCCAAGCAGTAGATCGAAATGAGCCAGTTTATCACCAGAAAGCTCATCGAACCCGCCCCAAAACTCCAACTGATCACCCAGCTTAGCGCCAAGTGAAGACTGCTTATTATCGCCAATCAACTCTATCGAAAGTCGTCTTTTGCTGTCACTCGTTTTGGCAAATGTACCGGGCAAGCTTAACTCCACCCCGTCTAAATCACTGCTGACTTGCGCTTGAATACGATAGCCAATTTGATCGAAAACCAGGGTCATTGCCCCCTGCCAAGCTAAGTTACCTTGATAATAATTCTGAAGTGGATTATCGAGTAGTGCCGGTAATTGATCTAATTGCCATAAGCCGTTCATGTCGAGGTTCAAGCCGTAATTTTTATTGATATTACCTGTGTCAAAACTAAACGAAACAGGTTGCTCAAACAGCTTGGCCGTTATCCCTTCGCCAGTCACAACCTCATTCACAAAATAGACTTGGCCATTAACGGCATCGAGTTGTACGCCCGGTTCACTAATATAAACTGGCGTATCTTTAAATAGCACTGTGCCGCGGATCGCTTCTTGACCGCCCTCATACAGAGGGATGGCTAAGTCGAGCTTACCCTCTACATCCCCTTGTACCTGAACGACCTTTAGGGTGGCACCGACACTGTCAGCCAGTGGCGAGCGCAGCAGCACAGTCTTAGCGGCATCACCATTGGTATGAAGGTCTGCCCGTACCGTCAACAAACTGGTATCACTCATTTCAGGAATCGCAACATGGGTACCGTCGGCAGCCACATCCAATAGTTGGCCCTTATCGACCCAAATATCCATTGCCGCATTTTCAAACAGCGCGACTAGGCTTAAATCTGTCACTTCAGGCCAGTCAGGTTGAAACTCATATTGTGCTTGGCTTAACGAAAAACCAGCCTGAAAAACACCTGAATTATCTTGATAGGGAAAGTCACTTAAGGCACCGTGCCAAACAACTTTAGCGTCGTCACTCTGCCCCGCTTTAATCGCGCCCTCTAAATAACTAATTAGCGATGTGCTCATGCCATGTTTGGGGGAATAATATTTGGCATTGGCGGCATTTTTCACGTCGATATCGGCGGCGAGACTTAAAAATACCTTGTCGTTAAACTGCATCTTAAGCGCGGCATCGATATTCAAGTCTTGATTATCAAATTGTAATTTGGGCGCAACCAATTCGCCGCTATCGAGGGCGTACTTTAGCGAAAATGGTTGACCTTTTAATGCAATCGGGGCTTCGAAACCATCGTCGAAATCAATAAGGTAATTCTGGGCATCTGCCCATAGGTAGAGATCATTGCCTTTAAGGCCCATTTTAAGGTCAATAGGTTGGCTGCCAGGAATACCATTGAAAGGATTCCAGGTGATCTGCTGAGCCGATAGCGTAAGCTGCAACGGCGCATCTGTACCATAATCGAGACGAAGATCATTTAGCTTTCCTTGGGGGGACATCGCTTGCCAGGCGTATAGCCCCTCAAGGTCGATGCCCGGCACTAAGGGTAATAACGGCAATAAGACTCGGGTATCAATCTGATTCACTAGCACACTGAAATGTTGCTCAGTATTACTGACCAGCAGCCTTGGCTCAGGCCAAGGCTTATCATTGGTGACAAACGCCAGATTTGAACTCGAAAGTTGCCAACCGTCTGTGCTCGGCAACCAGTTGATTTGACCCGCTTGGATTTCAAATCGTTGACGCTTATCTTTCAGCTTCCACTGTAGCCAGCTTGGTTCAAAGGCGATTGTGGCTGAAGCCAGTTGTCGATTAGCAAGCGTAAACCACGCCTCTAAGTTCACCACGCCCTCTAGAGGCAACTTAGTTTTTTTGTTGTAAGGGTTCACTTGACGCGATGCCCACTCGCCCAAATCGAGTGACTTTGCCGCGAGGTAAACTTGCCCCGTCAACTCATCAGGACGATATCCGCTCCCCGTAATGTCGACACTTAATGACAAGCGTTCAACTTCAGAGGCGTCTTGGTCTAAAAATAGCTGGCCTTGGGCGCGATGGGAGCTACCGAGATTTCGCCAGCGCAGGTTTTCAATATGGATAGGACGATATTCATGGCGTTTACTGAGCAGTTGTACCGTGACATCTGTGATCGCAAAACGCTCAAGTTGCTCCAGCATCAACTGATAAGCCCAATCAGTACTACTTTCTTCGCTCGTACTCACAGACTTTGCATCGCCACTGCTGAGTTTGTCGATATCCAAGGCGACATGCACCCCTTCAAAAATCACATTCTCGATTTGTGGTGACGCTGTGATTAAGGTTTCCCAAAAATCGAGCTTCACTTGCACCTTTTTAACTATCAAGGTAACTGGCAGGTTTTCTTGAGGCGGTAATACCAGATTATTGACCGTCACAGCAGGCCCAAATGCTTGCCACTCTGCTGACAACTCAGACAATTGCACCGTCACTTGATACTGTGTCTCGACGTAGTTAATTAACTCATTTCTAACATCATCAAGCTTAGGCAGTAGCCCCCGAAACAGGCTAACAGCTAGGGCAAAGACCACCATAATAATAGCGACAACTTGCCAACAAATGCGGCCGAGGGTTCGAGGACAAAATGGGCATGGCACTACATTATCACCACATCGAATTTGTTTTGGGCGTACATTGGCTCGTTTTGCAAACGCACTCGCTTACCGATATAGGCACCAAGCTCTGCCAATAAGTGACTCTCTTCACCCGTTAAACTGCCGTATACTGCTGGTGAGCAATAGACTAAAAACTCATCTGCATCATAGCCACGGTTTAAACGAATTATCTCACGGAAAATCTCATAGGAGACAGTTTCGACCGTCTTTAAACTGCCTGTACCTAAGCAAGCAGGGCACTCACCACACAGCACATGCTCTAGACTTTCACGGGTACGCTTACGGGTCATCTCGACCAAGCCCAACCCAGAAAAACCACTGACATTGGTCTTAACTCTGTCATTAGCTAAGGCCGCTTCCAGTGTTGCTAACACTCGCTTCTTATGATCTTCATTGAGCATATCAATAAAGTCGATAATGATAATGCCGCCTAAATTACGTAGACGTAATTGACGAGCGATAGCATGGGTCGCTTCAAGGTTAGTATTAAAAATGGTTTCTTCGAGATTGCGGTGGCCAACAAATGCACCAGTGTTGATATCAACCGTGGTCATGGCTTCTGTTTGATCGATAATCAGATAGCCACCCGATTTCAATTCCACCTTGCGTCCCAGCGCGCGCTGAACCTCGTTCTCTACATCGTAGAGATCAAAAATGGGCACGCGGCCAGAATAATGTTCAATCTTGTCGGCGATCTCAGGCATAAACTCTTGGGTAAACTGCAGCAACTCTTCGAAAGTCTGCCCCGAGTCTACCTGAATTTGATCCAGCTCAGTGCCAACAAAATCACGCACAATACGGACAGGCAATGCTAAGTCTTGATAGAGAATGGCCACACCTGGACGTTTCCGACGCTCACTGACTTTGGCCCAAACTCGGCGTAAAAATGCCGCATCTTGCACCAACTCTTGCTCACCCGCATTTTCTGCCGCGGTGCGAATAATAAAACCGCCATCTTCATCGACAAAGGGTTGAGTCAAACCTTTAAGGCGCGCCCTCACCTCTTCAGATTCAATACGTTGTGAAACACCGATATGGCTTGAACCGGGCATAAAAACTAAATAACGCGATGGTAAGGTGATGTCAGTGGTTAAACGAGCCCCTTTGGTCCCCAATGGATCTTTTACCACCTGCACCATAATGTCTTGGCCTTGGCGAACTAGCTCACCAATATCACGCACCACGAAATTACCTTTTTCAACATCGGCAACACATTCGGTATGCGGCACGATATCTGAGGCGTGCAGAAAAGCGGCTTTATCTAAGCCAATATCCACAAATGCAGCCTGCATTCCAGGGAGTACACGGCTGACTTTACCCTTATAGATATTACCCACTAAGCCACGTTTCATCCGGCGCTCAATATGCACCTCTTGCAAGATGCCATACTCAACTAAGGCAACACGTGCCTCAGTTGGTGTCACATTGATCAATAATTCAGATCCAATCTTGCGCTGTACTCTGTTTTTGACGGTGTGACTCATAGCTGCTCACTTAATTTGTTTTAGGGCGTTAGCTGAAAAAGGGTCAATGCTAAATGTTAATAAATTATAGAATCTGCATCTCGCGCAGCAAAGTCTTGGTTTCAACCAATGGCAAGCCCACGACTGCTGAATAGCTGCCTTCAATCCCTTGAACAAAACTACCGCCTAAGCCCTGAATACCATAGGCTCCAGCCTTATCCATCGGCTCTTTGGTGGCAATGTACGCTAATATATCGTCTTCTGTTAGGCTACAAAACTGCACTTTAGTTTCAACTAAGCAGGAAACCGTTTTGATACCATCGGTCACGGCTACAGCGGTCATCACACTATGGCAATGCCCTGATAAGGTTTGCAACATGCGCTGAGCGTCTGCTTCATTTTGTGGTTTACCTAAAATTTCACCTTGATGCACCACTATCGTATCTGAGCCTAAGGCTGTTGCAGCTTCAGTACCTGACCACAATTGTAATCCGGCGAGCGCTTTTTCCTTAGCCAAGCGCACTACAAAATCTGTGGCGGCTTCACCCGCCTGGTGAGTTTCATCAATATCCGCAGACAATATCTCAAAGCTGAAATCGCGGTTTCCCATGCCTAACTGCGCCAGTAACTCTTTACGGCGCGGCGAGCCTGATGCTAATACGAGTCTCATCTTTACCTCACTTTATAAATGCGTCGGACACGTCTGAGCATCCAAAAAACCCAAGGCCAAATGATTAAACTCGAAATGGCTGGTAAAAATAGGCTGACATCAAATGAGCCAACGTCCACGACAAACTGAATCCAGAAAATCACTAAATGATATAAACAGACCAAGCTAGCAATCATTAAGGCTTGTTGCCACATAGGAAAGTTTCTGAGGCGCTGGAAATGCAGCACCACCACATAGATAACCAGTGACATGGCGAGCGCACGAATACCTAAATGGGCACCGAGCAAAATATCCAGCAATACGCCGAGCACCCAAGCTGACAAAATATTGTATCGATGCGGTAATGCCATCGCCCAGTAGATCATCACTAACAGTAACCAATCAGGACGCCACCCCTCAACTAAGCTAGGTAGCGGCATAATTTGAAACAACATGGCGACTAAAAAACTTAGCCAGACAACCCAACGACCGTGGGGAATATGCATACTCATTGGTTCGCCTCTGCAGCCTTTTGCACTTCTGTAGACTCGGCTTCAATCGGCGCTTTAGCCTCAGTGGGCAGTTCATTTTCGTCCGGCCAAATTAACAGTAGATAACGAATGCGATCCAGTGCTGCCAGCGGCTGCGCGGTGACCTTGGCATAGCTTTGGCCATCATCTTTGTCGACACTCATAATGCGAGCAACCGGATACCCTTCAGGAAAACGCTTGCCAAGCCCTGAGGACACCAGCAAGTCACCAACACGGATGTCGGTACTTTTCGCGACATGACGTAATTCAAGCTCATCGAGCTCGCCAGTGCCTTGCGCAATTAGCCGCACATCATTACGCGTTATACGCACAGGAATGGCATGAGTGACATCAGAGAGCAACAGGACTCTGCTGGTCAGTTCACTAATTTCAACCACTTGCCCCACCACGCCGTGCGCATCGACCACAGGTTGACCCACAAACACGCCACTGCGAGCGCCATGGTTGAGCACGACGTAATGTCGATAAGGATCGCTGGCCACTTCCATCACTTCGGCCACCACTTTCTTGGCATCCATGTGCACAGGAGATCCGAGTAAGCCACGTAAGCGATCATTTTCTTGGCGAAGGTGTTCAAATCTTTGTAAGCGTTCACTCATCAACAGTTGTTGACGTAGCAACTCTTTATTCTGCTTTTTAAGCATATCGCGAGTCGCAAAGCTTTCTGCTGACCAGTCGAGTACTGCACCAGGAATGTTTGCCACATATTGCAATGGACTGAGTAGTGATGAGATAGATTGGCGTACTGGTTCTAGCCGGTCATTGGCCACCAGCAAAATCACCGACAAAATAATTGCCAATGTTAGCCTGAATTGATTAGAAATACCGCGCGCAAAAATGGGTTTCATAAAACACTTAAGGCAGCTAGATGCTTTAACTTACCACAATTTACCTCAGTAGATGTGGACAACATAGTGCAAATGTACTCGGTATATTTGCACTATGTTCAGTTAAAACAGATTGCTGCCTGTTAGTAAACCGTATTAGTTTTCGTCGGAGAACAGATCGCCGCCATGCATATCGATCATCTCTAGGGCTTTACCGCCACCACGTGCCACACAGGTTAGCGGATCGTCAGCCACCATGACCGGAATACCTGTTTCTTGCATCAGCAAGCGGTCAAGGTCACGTAATAGTGCGCCACCACCCGTTAACACCATGCCACGCTCAGAGATATCTGATGCCAGTTCTGGTGGAGACTGTTCTAGTGCAACCATAACGGCACTTACAATGCCAGAAAGTGGCTCTTGTAAGGCTTCTAAAATTTCGTTGCTGTTAAGCGTAAAGCTACGAGGCACGCCTTCAGCTAAGTTACGACCACGTACTTCAATCTCAAGCACTTCATCACCAGGGTAAGCAGTACCTATTGTGTGCTTGATACGCTCAGCCGTTGCTTCACCAATTAGGCTGCCGTAGTTACGGCGTACGTAGTTGATGATCGCATCATCAAACTTATCACCACCAATGCGCACAGAAGATGAATACACTACGCCGTTCAGCGAGATAATGGCGACTTCTGTCGTACCACCACCGATATCCACCACCATAGAACCTGTTGCTTCCGATACAGGCAAACCTGCACCAATTGCCGCTGCCATTGGCTCTTCAATCAAATACACTTCACGTGCGCCAGCGCCCATGGCTGACTCGCGAATAGCACGACGCTCAACTTGTGTCGCCCCAACCGGTACACACACCAACACCCGAGGGCTTGGGCGGAACACGCTGTTGTTGTGTACTTGTTTAATAAAGTGCTGCAACATCTTCTCTGTTACATAGAAATCAGCAATCACACCATCTTTCATTGGACGAATCGCTTGAATATTGCCAGGCGTACGTCCTAGCATCTGCTTAGCTTCAGTACCAACAGCCGCAACAGATTTCTGCCCACCGCTGCCGCGTTCGCCACGAATTGCCACAACAGAAGGTTCATTTAACACAATGCCCTCTTCGCGAACGTAAATTAAGGTGTTAGCCGTACCCAAATCGATCGATAGATCGTTAGAAAAAATGCCACGCAGCTTCTTGAACATGTAACCAGCCTGTCTCAGTGGAGTCGGAAAAATAAAAATCAGGTAACTTTATCAACGACCCTCCTATTCCACAAGGACATTATGCGCTTCGCTTGATAAATATCTGTTCATCTTCGATGGTTTACGGAACAAGTGACTCAGCCGTAGTAAGTACTAGCAAAATTCTGCCTAGATATTCACCCACGGCGCTTAACCGTGAGCGAAAGATACGCTAGCGAACTTCTCGCCAGTAAATGATCTTGTCGTGACCGCGATAAGTGCCGAAATAAGCATTAGCACGCGGATCATAAAGCGTTGTCGGGGTAATACCATCAAAATTCCAGTACCACTTTAACCAAGGTTCGACATGCTGTTTTAGTGGCATCTCTCCCGCCGCATTTGGTACCGAGAAATAGCTGTAGCCGTTCCCCAAACTAAGACTACCACTCTGAAGTGTGAAACTTGGGTTGCTATAGGCATTGATGGCCGGAAAGCCTGATGGTGGCAGCATAAATAACCCAGTGGTTGGCGCTTCACTTGCATCAGCTGAAGTTTGGGTATTATAGATAGAGCAGTTATCCATAGTATTGGTTGCCCAGATAGCTTCGGCTGAGGCTGATAAACTGCTGACATACTCAGTGCGCAGCGGCAAACGTAAACTTTCTGACTCAGGCCCGTAACCATTTTCTAGTACTAAACGCCCATATCTAAGCGCAAACCCATCACCATCGGCAATATCGGTAAAAGTAAAGCTTCGGCAATTGCCAGCAGCGTCATCCTGATAACAGATCCCGTCCTCGTCACTCACATCTGTAACCGACAAGGTCAGATCAAACTTGGCATCAAATGGCGCAACAGGCGTCGGAGTGCGAAGATAGTTAATCCGCGCCCCAATCAGTTCAGCCACATTCGGTGTATTCAAGTAGTTCACTGCACCTGACAAGGCTGGCGCTTGGCTATCTGCTACTACGGCCTTGGTCGAGGTGTCGAGGTACTGGCGTCCGCCCCAGCCATTACGCTGACTCGCATCTCTATGCTGATAGCGCCACCAGAGCCCTTCTTGATAGTTAGCGGTCACACCATTGCTGGCGCTATAGCCCACCACTTGCACTCTAGGCTCTACGCCCGTTTTAAAGGTAAACGGCTGGTCCATATAGGTGAAAGCGCCACAACTGTGGGTGATTTCTGGGCTATTACCCGTGACCCCTAAGTAAGCTGGGGTAAAGCGACCAAATACCTCGCTGCTCGACTTGTTGATATCGATGGTGACACCTTCATAACTCAATGCAGATGACAAGCCAACCTTCATGGTACCCACTTCGTTCCAGCTCTGATCCTCAATCGATAGCGCCGTTGCCGAGCCTGATAGCGTAAAATCAATCGATGCTTGCCCTAAACTGCCGTCACTACCCGAACTTGGCTCCACCACTTGCGAGCGCAAACCAAATCCCGGATAAACAAAATTTTGCAAGGCACCGTTATCACTAAAATCACTATCGCTGTCACTTTGCCAGCAGGCAGCTTTAACCTGCATGTTAAAGCTGCCACCTGCCGCGGCCAATACCCCACAGTTGGCATCATAGGGATCGCTCGCATCGCAGCGCTTATTACCACTGCCATTAAAGAAGTGGAAACCCGCTGGCGCAGCAGTAAAGGTATCACTGTGGCTCAATGTTAAAGTGTCTGACCCACCTGTTGGTAAATCAATCCTATGCAGGTGCTCTGCCGTGAGTCTCACCACGCCAGCCTCAGGATAATTGGCACTCAATGTCGCCACCCCTAGCGCATTAAAGTGAACATCCATGCTGTTGGTGCTGCCACCATCAATCTCTGTGGTTGCTGTAGGGGCAAGTAGGCTATTTAAGGTGAGCTTAGCGGGATTGTTAACGGGTGATGGCCGCTCGTAATCGAAACTGAAATTTATCGCCTTGGTTTGGTTGGCAAATAACGGCTGACACTTCTGGGTCTGGGTGTTTTTGGTTACCGCATACAGGTTAAAACTCGCGCCGTTTTTACATGACAAGGTATTAGGAGCATCAAAGTAAAAGCCCGTGTCCTCAAAATTCAATAGACATTGTGAATTGGCCACCTCTGCACCATCGATAAAACAACGATAAGTTGCACTTGGCGCTGTTGCACCCAGTCCTAGCAACACCGAGCCGCCATCGGCATGCCAAAGTTGAGTTTGGGTTGCACTGCTAAAAACCACGTCGCTATACTTACTGCTGTTTTTGGTGAGTTCCACCGAACTCTGGACGCTGGATTCTGTCGAGCAATCATTGTTTACGCAAGCACGCAGTGTGATCGCTTTAGCGGCACAGCTCAGGGCTCCAGAGGTAAACTCGATACGATAGTGATCAATCAATACCGGATCCGGCTGACGCTCAAACGCAAAATAACCAATATCCTCAGCCACGTGGCCGCGGTCGTTATCACGATATTGGTCTTCATCTAACCCAAAGCTCATCACCCCAGTGTAACTATCTTTTAAGCAACGCCTAATCCAACCACCATCTCCACCCTTACGGGTATTTTTATTGGCCAGCGTGATAGGTTGTCCAGGATAAGTATTGAGGTAATTATTGGTGTAGCTACATTGTTGGGCAAGGCTACGAACACTGTTGCCATTCCCATGATTGAGCGCATAACCAAATTCATACAATACCGGCGCTCCGGATACCAATGTGCTGCCACGACCTAACCCCGCCACATAACCTAAGGTTTCGTCACTATTAATACCCAATGAAATTTCAGAGGCTTCAATGGCGATATCAAAACCTGTCCCTGCTGAGGCTACATTATTAATCACTGTCGTAATAAAACGATTGTTATTACGCGATAGCGCCTGACCTATCATGGCGGGCTTAGTACCAAAGTTATGATTAAAATCAACGCCGGTATAGCCTCGCCCCGAGCTCGGTAGTTGACTGCCTTGATATAGCCGAGTATCTAACTTACCCGCTTGCAACGCTACCCCTCGGTTCAAAAAGCGATAACCAGGCTCCATGACAAAATAATCAATTTCTGTCATCGCCTTAGCTGATACTCTGTTACCTGGCGGTATCTGCTGATACACCATAGCATTTGCCGAGGTTATGCTTGAAACACTGGCTGTTGCCGGGCCATCAGAGCTTACTTCACTGCCATCAATACCATTAATCGTTGGCATCAGCATGACCACGGGCGGCGATGCATAGCTATTATTAAAAGTAATCGAGGCTTGGCCCTTGCTATCGAGCGTTGCTCGACCAAACTCAAACTGCGGGAAGGGGCAGGTTAAGTAAGCGCTGCTTGGCACTTTTACTAAATTATTTGCTGAAGGTAATTGCCAATAGAGATGATAAGCCTCTGCTCCTGTCGCTTCATGAAAGCGCATCTCAACTTTATGCGTCCCGGCCGCCAAGCCAATTTGCCCCGTTTCGCAAGGCCACCCACACTGACCATGCAAACCATAAAAGCCCACAACCACTTGGTCATCAATAAGGAGTTCGATCGCATCATCACCATCAATGCCGAAGGTATAAAGTCCTGATTCTGGTGCTGTTATATACCCCTCAAAAATGCCGACATAATTATCGCCTTGACTAGAATGTGGGTTAATACTTGAGCCATACCCCTCAACTTGTGGCTCAATCGATTCACCTAGCTGCTGAGTGGTTTTTTTCACTGTCGTGATCAAGTCATTAAAATCATCATGGTCTACTGGGCTGGTGTATTGTCCGGGTTTCCACGTGGTTGAATCGTAAGTGCGATAAGTGATCCCAGCAATACTATTTTGCTCTGCAGGACATTGGAGAGGAATAGCGGGAAGTAACGTTTCAACATCACAATCAGGAACAACGTCTATTGATCCAGCCGTATTTTCAAATATCACCCGGCTATTATTATCAATTTCAATATTGTTCGAGGTTATACCACCTTCCACCGTCGCAGTATCGAATAGTCTTATCCGACCTTCAGAGACTAGATAACCTCGCAAATAACCGGTATTTTCAAGGTCTACGTTTGAATACCCATAAAGTAGAAACCGCTCAGCACGATAAGACAATGTGCTATTTCTGTGGATATAGGAGTCTCTAACAAAAAAACTCACACTACCTGTCGTTGGGAACCTTACTGTAACATCACGAGCAATGCTTAAAGAGCCTATCCAATATTGCCCAGCAGCCAACTCCAATGTCCCGCTGATTGCGTTCAATGATTTCAACTTATAAACACCATCTACTGTGCTAAAAGTAAGTTTTTTATCTGAACCCCCACTTAATTGAACATCACCATACTCCCCTTCTGGAACAACGATTTCGGGAGTTGATGATGAAGGTGGACCAATTCTGCTATTACTCGATGACTGACATTGTGCAAAAGGAAGACGATCACTTGGCAGAACAGCCAGATAGCCACCGCTCTTACACTTCTTGGCTCTATTTGTTCCAGCAGGCACACATGATTTATTCGTTTCACGTACAGAATAAGATGGCAAATTACCATTTTGAGGTGAATTATATAGCTTGCCTTGTGCATAAAAACCTATACTACCATTGGTCGAATAAGAGTTTACCCCTTCAACAAAGGTCTGGGTCCAATCCGCGGCAAAAATGCTGTTGACTGGCAATAATAAAGCGAATAAAAAGCTAATAGAAATAAAGTTACAAAGTAGACATTTTAGCTTAATCACGGGCCTCTACCTCCACCTTGCGATTGACTCTGATACAGCTGTCACCATCACAATTGCCGACGGCACAGGTCGCTTCACTGGTGATCAAATATTGCGTAACGCCGCTAAATATTGTCGCCTTACAGGTCAGCGCTACCGTGCAACCATGAAAACCCACCAAATCTGGTGGCGTCCAACTGCTGTTAGCCGCACAGACGCGATCTGCCGGTAAGCCACTCAACGGAAACAGTTGTGCTAACGCTGCATCTGCGCCGCTATTCGCCGTGGCAAATGCCCTTGTCCCCAATACTTCTAAATTAACCTGCTCATCGGCATCATTTAAAATATTCACCAGCGCTGCCGCCATCAGAAACATTACTGTGATAACAAAGATACCAATCACCAAAGCACTGCCCTGCTGCTTGGCTAAGCCTATATTCATTTGACTGGTACTTGCTCGCGAACTGGTGTTAGGGAACATTGACCACCTGCACTTGATGCTGATATTGAAAAGACTGCCCATTTACATCAAATCTGGGGGTCAGTTGCACTACTGCATTATTGATTAAGGTGCCTGGGGTGAAATGGATAGGCGATTGAGTCGATAAGTTGTTAGTCACCTTTTCCGCCATTAACGCCCCTGCACCCATCGATGCTGGGGCTGGCTGTGTCCCAACAAGACCATAACCACTGTAGCGGCGTATTTCACCATTCGCTAAGAAACAATAACTTACCGCTTTGTCGACCATGAAATAACGTCGCTGTGGGGAAGCCTCTGCAAACTGTACTGCACGGTCAAACTCAACTTGATTGCCCGTCACACTCTTGATATCAAAGATATGCCCGTTACTACCTGCCGGATTACCGCCATAGACATGACTGGGCAGTAACGAATACAGCACCATTTTGTGAGCAGTATCTATGCCCTGAGAAGGTAACATCACGGTTCCATTTGCCGCCGCGCTAGCGGGGAAAACGGGAAGGTTAACATAAGAGGCACTGGCTAATATTGGCACAAATTCGATGCACTGATAGGTCGTCGGCGAAGAAGTCACCCGCACACTATTAGGTAAGGCATTTCTCAGCTCTCGGGTCATTCGCTCCATGGCAAAGCGGCTTTGACTCAAGACTTGATCGACCGAGGTCGATTCAACAAAAATCCGTGTACCCAAAATGACAAAACTGCTGACACCAATCACTAAGATACCAAGAATAATAATGACGGTAACCATTTCGACCAAAGTGAAACCAAGCGTGTTACGCCGCTGTCCTAGAGAAGATCTCAATAGTTACTCCTCAAGGCATTATAGGTGATCACTTCGCCACTGGGAGTGGTGACATCGATAGCAACCAACTTGCTATGCTTATTTGCAAAAGGATAGCTGACCTTCACCAACAGTTGATAGTTGCTGTACTCATCGGCATATTTAAGACTGGAATTAAGGATCAAACTGTTTTGATTTAGCCCGTGGTAATCATCCACGTCACGGTATGCATTACGCGCCAAAGCACCAGGACCGAAGTCTGCCTCGTCGGTACATGCATCCCCTGCTGGCAGCCCTAAATCTGGCCGCGCTGCGGCGCCACACGCTGGGACACCGCCGTTAGGGTTACTATTTTGATCATAACGTTTGCCCCAAATCTCATTCAGTATCGAGTGTGCCAGCTCGGCCGAACGCACCCGGTGCAAGGTCTCTGCTGCGCGATCGGCTTGCGGAAATAGCAGACTCGTCAGCATCACTAAGGCAATGCCAAGCACTATCATGCCAACGACCAGCTCGATTAACGTAAACCCTTTGGCGGCGGTGTGATTAACGCCCATGGATATACCCCTGACTTTCAATCGTAAGATCTAAAGTTTCATCGGCACTGACCTTGACGACACAAGCGTTTACGCATTGTGGTGCAATGATACCGTCTTGATTAAATCGCAACGCAAAGGTGGTGTTGCCAGAAAGACTTAAACTGGTGTTACTTGGCAATGACTGTGACGTGCCGGTGATCAGTACATCAGTGCAGTTAGTCTGAAATACCATCATACGATACTGACTTGGACTCACATTGACACCATAGCAGCGATCTTGATTGTTGATCGCCATCAATTGAATCCGCCGTAACTCCGCAATAAACTCATCCCGTAAGGTAAAAGCACTGTAACTGGAGCTACCGAGAAAACGTGGCAATACCGCCACTGAAAGAATGGCAATCAGCATTATGGTAGTAACAAGCTCAACGAGCGTAAAACCTGTATCAGTACGCGTCTGCATTTTATTTAGGTCAGCAACCAAAAGCATCAATCAATAGTAGTTATGAGTATGACAAAAAATATCGGATTTTTATATATATAAAGATGTCGCGCCACAATGAAAAATTACAATTAGGGTGAAGTATGGGAGAAATACCTACGCTCGCCCCCACTAGCCGCAATCGAAAATACACTCAGTGTGAGGCGCATTACAAAGTATCGTTGGCACGGGTATTAAACCGGTCAGAACTGCCACGTAGATCTCTTTTTGACAATATCAATCACCGCCACTGCAAAAACACCAATAAAGCTGCTAACATTGCTGCCAATTTTTGAAGCTTAGTGAGAAAGAGCAAGATGGGCAGAGCATATCAAAACCGCAAAGAATCCATGGCGAAAACCGCTGGCCAAAAAACGCGACTCTATTCTAGATACGGGAAAGAGATCTACGTTTGTGCCAAAAACGGGGGGTTCGATCCAGATGGTAACCTAGCACTACGTCAAATGATCACCAAGGCCAAGAAAGATCAAGTTCCGGCCCATGTGATTGAACGAGCTATTGAAAAAGCCCGTGGTGGTGGCGGTGAAGATTATGAAACTGCACGTTATGAAGGTTTTGGCCCAGGCGGCTGTATGGTCATTGCCGATTGCTTAACCGATAACGGTAAGCGAACCTTCACCGAAGTACGTCAAGCATTTGTGAAGAACAATGCCAAACTTGGCGGTCCAGGTACTGTTGGCCACATGTTTGACCATCAAGCCGTGTTCGTCTTTGCTGGCGATGATGAAGATGCCATTCTTGAGATGCTCATGATGGCCGATGTCGATGTCACTGACGTTGAACTAGAAGATGGCATGATCAGTGTTTATGCCCCCCCATACCGAGTTCTTTAAGGTGAAAACCGCGCTTGCTGCTGAACTGCCTGAAGACACTGAATATGTCATGGAAGAGATAACGTTTGTTCCACAAACCATGACAGCGATAACTGATGCAGAAGAGATAGAGCAATTTGAAAAGTTTCTCGCTGCACTTGAAGATTGTGACGACGTGCAGAACGTTTATCACAATGCCGAGCTTGAGGCGTAGACCTTAACCATTTTCGCATACCTCAGTTACCGACTTATTGCACGATTTAGCATGTAATAAGTCGGTTTTTACATCTCAATCCAACTCCATTCCCTTGCAAGATTTTGACTAGCGTCAAGCCGTTGTCACATCAAGTCCGTCAAAACAATAAAACTGCCAAACATCACTGAAATAGCGGATTTTAGATAGACATCCACGCAAAAAAACCTATTCTTAATGCTAACAACAGTGCCCATGATGGTGCTGTAACTCGTCAAGGAATGATCTCTTCAATACGTTCAACTTAAAAATAAAAAAATTGGCCGTTTTCATTACAACAAGACAGGTAACCTATGAAATATTCTAAATCGATTATTGCTATTTCTCTCATAAGCATACTGAGTGCCTGTGGTGGTAGCGATAACACCACCACACCAGAGCCAACGATGGGCACTTTTAACTTAGGAGTCTCTGACAACCCCGCCGATGCAGAAATCGTCAACATTGCTTTCAAGCAGGTGGTACTTAAAGGCAATGGTGAGTCACTCTCATTTGATGTATCTGACAGTGGTGAGCTAAAACATGTCGATCTACTCCAGTTTCAGGGTCAAGAAGTCGAAACCTTGGTCAGTGGCCAATCCATTCCCACTGGCGAATACCAAATGTGCATCTACATGGAAAAGAGCGAAGTCGCTAATGAAGAGAGTTCTTACGTAAAAACCGCAGATGGCATCGCAGGCTTAACCACTAACAGTAACGGCAGTTGTGGAGGTGTGGGTGCCGAAGACCCGAACACTGGCCGCTTGTTCTTCAACAAAACCTTCACGATTGCGGCGGGTAGTAATGTTTTTGTCGCCGAGTTTAACCTTGCTAAAGGCTTGCAAGCGCCTCACGGAAACAAAGACTATTGGACCCTTAAACCCACCTCGGTACAGCTAGTCAACAATGCCGAAGTCGGCGCGATTGAAGGCCAAATCAACGCTAGCGATAGTGACACATTAGACAATGTTAAAGCAGACTGCGAAGTGGCTGCCGGCGGAACAGAGTTTGCTCAAGCCGTTTACCTGTACCCTGCAGACACCACACTGACTAACATGGTGGATTTCCGTCCTGATGCCGACATCACAACACCACAAGTCGCCCCAATTGCATCAGCCCGTGTCAACGCTATGCTAGACCAAAATGATGAAGTGACGGGCTATGAATATGAATTTGGCTTTGTAACTGCTGGCAGCTATAGCTTGGGTTATACCTGTGTTGCTCAAAATGACGATCCAGAAACTGCCAACAATCCTGATGATGCTGAGATGCCCTTCTTTATTCACATCGACGAGCAAACTGTCGAGGTCACAAACGGCACCACCACAGAACGTCACTTCCCGATGGCTTTTGTCCCTGTAAGTTAACACTCAACATATTGAGATAAAAAAGAGCGCTATTAGCGCTCTTTTTATTGGGACGTTATGAACAACAATCTCTGCGCCACCAGTTTTTAGGCAACTTATCTAACAAGACTTTGAGCATCAATATGGCTAACACTACTCCCGAGGTGTAGACGACAGTTGCTGGCAATAAACTATGCTGTTCGCCAATTTGTGGCATCACCACAAAACCGAAAGTATCCACCAGATAATTAACGATAATTCCTGAGACCAACGCCACGCCCAGTACCCCACCTAAGTAACCATACAGCGCGCGTTTACCTAACTCTTTAGTCACAACGCCTAAGGTAGCAATATTGGTTGCAGGCCCCGCTAACATAAATACTAATACCGCGCCCGGCGATACACCCGCTAGTAATAAACCCGCCGCGATTGGCGTTGATGCCGTGGCACAGATATACATAGGCACAGAGATAAGTACCATGACTAACATAGCCAGAATGCCATCCCCCCACTTCGCCATAAAATCACCAGGGACATAAGTTTGCACTAAAGCAGCAAAAAACAATCCGATCAACAGCCAAATAGTCGTATCACGCACTAAATCGGTGGCGGCGTAATGCAGGCCTTTGCCCATCCTCGAAATAACCGAGGTTCCTTGCAATTCAGAAGCGATATCTTTAGTCGACTCGCAGCAGCTCTCTTCTTTATTGGCACTATTTTCGGTGCTGCAGCAACTCGCGATGGGTTTCTCTGTCGCTGGAGTCTTACTGCTGCAACAGCTAGCACTCGCTGTGGCAGGCTTTAGGTTGACGACTGGTTTAGCCGCCATCTCCATCATGCGATTGCTTTGTGCTACTGGACGCATGGCGAGTGGTTTATCCTCTGGAGTTGTATCACTACAGCTTTTTTCTGCCGTTACTGTTTTACTGCAACAGCTCTTAACCACAGGTTCCACTTTTTTACTGCTACAACAACTACTCGCGGGGGCTTTATTTGTTGCACCTTTAGCTGCCACAACGGATATTTCATCTTCGTCATCTCTCCCCACTAATAAGCCGGCAACGATAGCACTGGTCACCGCAGCAATCGGCCTGACAATGGCCATAAATGGACCGAGTAACACATAGGAAACACTGACAGAGTCGATACCTGTTTCAGGGGTTGAGACTAAAAACGAGGTCGTTGCCGCTTTAGAGGCGCCAGAGCGACGCAACCCAACAGCGGCTGGGATCACGCCACAGGAGCACAGTGGCAGTGGCGCGCCGAGAATCGCCGCTTTGACCGTGGTTTTAAAGCCGTGACCACCGAGCTGTTTCTGCATCCACGTCATAGGCACAAACATCTTGAGCATACCGGCCAACACAAGGCCCAATAACAGCCATGGCGCCGAATCTAAAAATAGATCAATAAAATTACTTAACAACATAATTAACCCTTCACCTTACAACTTGCTTTGTATTCTGTTTGCGTATGTTGATGTGTATGGTTCTCACACTTCACCTCGGCTGAATTGGATTCTAGCGCCTCTAGAATTGAGCAGTGCTCTGCACTTTCTGGCCCACCACAGCATGCATCAGATAAACGCTGCAATGACTCTCTAAAGTAATTGAGCTCGGCAATTTTCTCCTCGACATGTTCCAGCTTAATATCGACCATGCCTTTGACATCGGCGCAGGCCCAATTGGACTTATCTAGCTCGATTGACAACAACTCAGTGATCTCGGCCAGTGTAAAACCCACGGCTTTCGCCCGTAGGATAAAACGCAGTCGCTCAGCATCACTCTCGGTATACATGCGATACCCCGCCTCGGTTCGCATTGAGGGCGACAGCAAACCATGCTTTTCGTAGAACCTGAGCGTGTCAGCTTTGACATCACACGCTTTTGATAGCTCACCAATGCGATACATAAATCATCCAATTGGGTTTTAATGGTGGTTGAATAGGTCAAGTATAAACCTTGGAGTTAAATCTAAGGTCAAGGGTTATTATGCGGGTTTTACCAGAGGTTGCTTGTTCGCTTGCGCGTATTGTGAAATCGCGCAGAAAAAAACAGCATGGCACATCATTTTACGTTAAAATACGCGCGCCGCGATGGACAGTAACAATAATTGAGGGACTTTTGGAAAGCATAGCAAACCGTTACTAACGGTAGACTGTTCTGCTTTCCGAAAGATCCTTAAAAATAACTACTGGACCCTGTACCCAAAATGAATAATGCCAGACCTATTCGTCGCGCGCTGTTAAGCGTTTCAGATAAAACCGGAATCCTAGAGTTTGCACAAGCCTTGCATGCTCAAGGTGTTGAACTGCTCTCTACTGGCGGCACTGCTGCACTATTGGCAGACAACGGTGTGCCTGTCATTGAAGTCTCTGACTACACTGGTCACCCTGAGATCATGGATGGTCGCGTTAAGACCCTGCACCCTAAAGTGCACGGCGGCATTTTAGCGCGCCGCGGTATTGATGAGATCGTCATGGAACAGAATGCCATTAAACCTATCGATCTGGTTGCCGTTAACCTTTACCCATTTGCCGATACTGTTGCGAAAGCAGGTTGTACCTTGGCCGATGCCGTTGAGAACATCGATATTGGTGGTCCAACAATGGTGCGCTCTACCGCTAAAAACCATAAAGACACGACCATCATAGTTAACGCTGCCGATTACGGTCGCGTCATTGCCGAAATGCAGGCCAATGAAGGTAGCACGACGCTTGAAACCCGTTTTGACCTAGCCATTGCCGCCTTTGAACATACCGCCGCCTATGATGGCATGATTGCCAACTACTTCGGTACTATGGTCCCAGCGCATAGCAAAGATGAGTGCCATGACGATTCTAAGTTCCCGCGCACTTACAATACCCAGCTCGTGAAGAAACAAGATCTTCGCTATGGCGAAAACAGCCATCAAAGCGCAGCGTTCTATGTTGATCTTAATATTGACGAAGCTTCAGTAGCAAGCGCTGTTCAGTTACAAGGTAAGGCACTCTCTTATAACAATATTGCCGATACTGACGCCGCCCTTGAGTGCGTTAAAGAGTTTGATGAACCAGCATGCGTTATCGTTAAGCACGCTAATCCGTGTGGCGTAGCCATTGGCAGCAACCTGCTTGACGCTTATAACCGTGCCTATCAAACCGACCCAACCTCAGCCTTTGGTGGCATCATCGCCTTTAATGGCGAGCTTGACGCAGCAACCGCAAGCGCGATTGTTGAACGCCAGTTTGTTGAAGTCATTATCGCACCAAGCGTGAGCCAAGCCGCACGTGATGTGGTTGCAGCTAAAGCCAATGTGCGCCTACTCGAATGTGGTCAGTGGAACAGCAAGACCACCAGCCTAGACTACAAGCGTGTCAACGGTGGCCTGCTACTGCAAGACCGTGACCAAGGTATGGTGAATCAAGCCGATGTCACTGTGGTATCAAAACGCCAACCGACCGAAGCCGAAATGAAAGATCTGATGTTCTGCTGGAAAGTGGCCAAGTTTGTCAAATCAAACGCCATTGTCTATGCAAAAAACAGCATGATCATTGGTGTCGGCGCAGGTCAAATGAGCCGTGTATACAGCGCCAAAGTCGCAGGCATTAAAGCTGCTGACGAAAACCTCGAAGTGGTTGGTTCAGTCATGGCATCCGATGCCTTCTTCCCATTCCGCGATGGCATCGATGCCGCAGCGGCTGCGGGTATCAGCTGCATCATCCAGCCAGGTGGGTCGATTCGTGATGAAGAGATCATTGCCGCTGCAGATGAGCACGGTATGGCCATGGTATTTACTGGCATGCGTCACTTCCGTCATTAATTTACCCGTAAGCGCCTAGGTCTCAAGACTCGGGCGCCGATTTAAGGATACTGAATGAATATCTTAGTTATTGGTGGTGGCGGTCGCGAACATGCGTTAGCGTGGAAAGCAGCCCAATCAGCACAAGTCGAAAAAGTCTTCGTTGCACCGGGCAACGCGGGGACGTCTCTAGAGCCAAAACTAGAAAATGTTGCCATTGATGTTGAAGCCATCACCGACTTAGTGGCGTTTGCCCAAGCAAACAAGATTGAACTGACCATAGTCGGACCAGAAGTGCCATTGTCACTTGGGGTTGTCAATGCGTTCAATGAAGCGGGTTTGCCTATTTTTGGCCCAACTCAAGGCGCAGCACAGCTAGAGTCCTCTAAAGCCTTCACTAAAGATTTCTTAGCTCGTCACAACATCCCAACCGCAGCTTACTCAAACTTTACCGAGATTGAACCAGCAAAAGCTTACGTTGTTGACGTCACCGCGCGTACTGGCTACCCAATTGTCATCAAGGCCGATGGCTTAGCGGCGGGTAAAGGGGTGATTATCGCCCAAGACCAAAGCGAAGCAGACGCGGCAATTGAAGATATGCTAGCGGGTAATCTGTTTGGTGAAGCAGGCTCACGAGTCGTTATCGAAGAGTTTTTAAAAGGCGAAGAAGCCAGTTTCATTGTGATGGTTGATGGGCAGAACATTCTTGCCATGGCTACCAGCCAAGATCATAAGGCACGCGACAATGGCGATCATGGCCCTAACACGGGCGGTATGGGTGCGTACTCTCCAGCACCCGTTGTCACCCAAGCGGTGCACGATTGGACCATCGCTAACGTTATCCGTCCAACCGTTGATGGCATGGCGGCTGAAGGCAATGTCTATACAGGCTTTCTCTACGCAGGCTTGATGATTTCACCTGATGGCAGCGCTAAGGTACTTGAGTACAACTGCCGCTTTGGCGACCCAGAAACTCAACCTATCATGATGCGCCTTAAATCTGATTTAGTTGAGCTTTGCCTAGCCGCCACCCGTGGTGAGCTAGACCAAGTGACTGCCGAATTTGACACTCGTGCTGCCGTTGGTGTGGTATTAGCCGCTGGCGGATACCCAGATGCGTATCGTAAACACGATGTCATTGATGGGCTAACACTGGGCAACAATGACGCCAAAGTGTTTCATGCGGGCACCAGTATGAAAGAGGGTCATGTAGTCACTAACGGCGGCCGCGTGTTATGCGCAACGGCATTAGGCAACACAGTGACCGAAGCACAACAATCGGCATACGCCTTAGTTGATCAAATTCACTGGGATGATGTGTATTTCCGCACCGATATCGCCTACCGCGCTATCGCTCGCGAAAGTTAACCTAATGTCCAACAAAAAACCGGTCTTTGACCGGTTTTTTTATGCCGCTTTCCCTGCACCGTCTCCGTTGATTAAAAATAGTTCACCACCAACAAAACGTGACACGCATCACGCAAAACTGCTTGTTGGAGGAGCAATATAAAGCCTCAACAACATATAACTATTAGGGGTTAACATGAAACATTCACTTGGAGACCTTGTTTATCAAGGCGAAAGAGCTGGAGTCCACAACTGGAATACCTTAGCTGGCACCTCATTTTATTGGCATCCAGATTGGCTGCATATCGCCGAAGACATGACTGGTATGCGCCCAGCGGTCACCATTAACACTGATAATCCAAAGCCGACTCAGCAGGACGCCGAACAGACAATTCTTAAGCATTTAGACGAACAGTCTTAATCTCATCATTCAATTTCTATAATCGCTATCAATGGCCCGAAGCTATCGCCTTGCGGGCTATTTTATCGATCAACCCTGGCGCAATTAAACGTACAAATCGTCCTAGCCGACCTCGCCATGAAGTGATCATTAACCGTTTACGGCCTGCAATGGCGGGGAGCATCATTTGCGCACACTGCGCGGCGGTAATAATTTTATTTTCTTGCATTGGGCTTTTCCCCAGCGGGTTGCCCTGCCCATCGAGTGCCCGTTTATGGATTTCAGACACCACAAAATCTGGACATAAAATAGTTACCGCCACATTATCATCGCTAAGTTCAATCCGTAGCGAATCAAAGAACCCCATCACAGCGTGCTTCGATGCACTATAACCACTGCGTGTAGGGACGCCCGTTAGCCCTGCCACCGAGGCCACCACGACTATCTGCCCTTGTGTCACCTTTAAATGCGGCAGTGCGCTATGGGTTAAATAGGCGGGGGCGAGATAATTAACTTGCATCACTTTATTAAGAATAGAGAGATCATGCAGCTCATCAAAGCGTGACCACATGGTCATGCCCGCATTATTAATTAGAATATCTAGCTGACCAAAGTGCTCGACCGTGGCACTGATTAATGCTTGGCAAGCAAGCGGATCGGTAATGTCTGCTGCAAAAACTAACGGTTGATGAGAGCTATTGCTAGAGATCGCCTGCGCCAGTGAGTCGAGTCGCTGCTGATTACGGGCGGTAAGCACTAATTTACACCCAATTGGTGCTAAGGCTTTAACCAAGGCGCGGCCAATGCCTTCTGAGGCCCCGGTTACAATCACAACCTTATCCTTTAACTCTTGCATGAACGCCCTTAGTGATAACAATTATAAAGTTATCACTCAAATTCACACACAAAGGCGTAAAGCGCAAGTCTCAAGCCAAAAGGCGCTCAGGCTGCTGAATGTTGCGTTGAGTATAAGTATCTAGGCTTTGAGGACGACCGATGGCATAACCTTGAGCATAATTGATACCAATAGATTCGAGCCTGTCGATAATGTCTTGGTTTTCAACAAACTCAGCGACAGTTTCAATTCCCATGACACGACAAACATCATGTATCGACTTAACAATGGCGTAATCTTTAGCATTACTGGCTAAGGTCTTGACGAAACAGCCATCTATTTTAACGTAGTTAACGGGTAGCTCACGTAAATAGCCATAGGAGGCAAAACCACTACCAAAATCATCTAGCGCAAAGGAGAAGCCCTGTTGACGCAGTAAATTCAACATCTCCATAGCACGATTGCGGTTTTGAATTGCACTGGTTTCAGTAATTTCAAAACAGATACACTTGCTCGGGATAGCAAAACGTCGCAATTGCGCCTCAATATAATCGACCATACCTTCGGCCCCAAGACTGTTACCTGAAAGATTGATAGATAAACAGTGGTCATGCCAAAGTTCTTCATGCATAGATAGCCACAAAAATGCTTTTCGAATCACCTCTTTGTCCACTTCAGGCATTAGCTTAAAGCGTTCAGCAGCCGCGATAAATTGTGCTGGTGACAAGATACGCCCACACGGCTCTTGGATCCGCAATAAAATCTCCATGCGCTTTTTATGCGCGTTACCACTGATCCCTTTAATCGGCTGATAATAGAGGAGTAACTCATTATGTTCGATAGCTTGCGCGATCCGTACCGCCCACTTAGGCGCGTTACGTTGGTCGATCAGCTCCTTATCTTTATCATCATAGAAGTGCAGTTGATTACTGCCCTTACGTTTTGCCGCTATACAGGCGATATCTGCATCTTTAAGTAGTTCTGTGGCAGTGATATAAGGTGCGCGCGCTATGGCAATGCCAGCACTGATCCCGACTCGATAGTGACAACCTTGGTGCTCCAATACCTGCAACGCAACGCTATCAATAATCTGCTTCACTTGTTGTGCAACTTGAAGAACTTCACTGTTTTTTATCGCCAAACCAAACTCATCGCCGCCGAGCCTTGCCAGCAGCACTTGATCGTCAAGGCTAGATTGAATCGCTTTGGCTACCATTTTAAGCATAAGATCGCCTGCGCTATGGCCGCAGGAGTCATTGATTAACTTAAATTGTTCTAAATCGAAATAGCAGATCGCTAGCGTCTGGCCCCCTTTAGAAAACTCAGGCAAGCGCTCCTCAAATGCACTTCGATTAAGCAATGAGGTCACACTGTCATAATTGGCTCGTCTTCTTAGCTGATGCTTGAGCACTTCCTCTTGGGTAATATCACGCAATACGATAACAGTACCAATTACCTCGTTTTGCGGATTGCGTAAATTACTAATACTACGCTCCATCAACTGCACTTGCTGACTTTGGAACTTAATTTTACTCAGTAGCGGCTCTAGCGAAGCCGTTTGCATGAACTGTAATAGCTTAGTGTTAAAACTAGAGTCGGACTTAAACAGATCGCTCACCGGCATACCAATAGCTTGCTCTGAACTGATGTTAAGTAAACGCTCGGCTTGTGGATTAAGGTAGACAACCTTAGCGCTGGCATCGGTAAGAATAACAACTTCAACAATCGCCTCTAAGGTGATTTTGGAACGCTCTTTTTGTTGAAAAATTCGCGCTAACAATTCGTTCACCCGATCGGCCACCACCACCAATTCTGAACAACCATTTCCCGTTAATGGTGTATAGCTTTTAGCCGCGGGATCGATGCGCGATAGCTGAGCAAGTAACTGTTTAAAAGGTCTAACTAAACCTATTCTCAGCCACAAATAGCCGATAAAAAGCAGTAGCAGGCTTAACCCTAATACAAGGTAAGTTGCACTTGAAGTTTGCGGTTCTATATCAGCGAAAATACCATCAGAAAATAACACTGAAAGGTGTAACGCTTCACCATATACGAGTGCAGGAACAGCAATCTCAATAAGTTGACCAGACTCTTTATTGATGGTGTCTGAGGCCGCGATGCCAGCCTCCAAGGTGATTGACCGTAACATATCATGTACTTGGTAATGGCTTAGCAGCTTACTATCAACTTGCCTCACTAGGGCTACAGCACTGCTTTGTGATGTCGGCACCACGCTCACCATATATCCTTGACCCTCAAGGATGATAAAACCCGTTTTATTCTGTTTAAAAGCAAATAATGACGCAGGTAATAATAATGACTCAAATGGGTGAATGGTGCCGATATGCGGAGAGAATGGAATAACCTGGCCGCGATCAAAATAGAAAAAACTCAGGTGATCTGCAACCCCAGTTTGTTGCCATGCAAGGCTAAAGTTCTTGCGTGCGCCATCCTCTAAACTGGACATGGGCGCACCATAACCCCGCGCAAGTAATTCCAACTGACGGAGGTCGGTATTTATCTGGCGACGTATATTGACTAGCTCTGCATTGATTGAGGCCTGTTTCAGTTCGCTAACACGATTTTCAAACCAGAGACTTAATGAAGATGAGACGGCAAATACCGCAGGCAAGCAAAAACCCACAACGAACACGACTAATTTCTTG
The DNA here is from genome assembly GCF_000518705.1 of Shewanella colwelliana ATCC 39565. Taxonomy (GTDB): domain Bacteria; phylum Pseudomonadota; class Gammaproteobacteria; order Enterobacterales; family Shewanellaceae; genus Shewanella; species Shewanella colwelliana. The sequence goes on along the minus strand of NZ_JAEC01000026.1, from coordinate 37,840 downwards.
CTAATGCGCATCTTGTGCTGAAGCCACCCTATTTTTAATCAATTTGACATACAAAGCGATGTCGCGAGCAAAATACAGTATTTACACCAATGGTGAAACAGCTAAGGATTCGCTCGACGTAAAAGTAGCCAGTAGGGTGCATGAGCAATCAATACTGCACATTGACTTAGCGCAGCAATTACCAATAAAAGCCCATAAATCCACGTTTTTTGCGATCTCAAACAGGCGAAAAAAGTAAATGTGAAACTTTTGTGATAATTCGGAGATACTTAGGTGATCTCCCTCCGCCATGATGAATATCAACAGTCAATAATAAAACACTCAATGGAGCGAGATCATGAACCTTAATACCCTTACCCGTAGCCTACTGCTTGGTAGCCTTATTAGCACATCGACAATGGCCGCCGAACTCGAAATCCGTATCAATAACCTCACCCATGGCAATCATTTCACCCCAGTGTTACTTGCCGCTCACGATGGAGACACTCATCTATTTAACGTAGGAGAGATGGCAAGCAGCTCACTACAAAAGATGGCCGAAGGAGGTGATATTGCCGATCTTGTCACGCTTGTTGAAAGTGCCAATGGTGTCACGGTAATTAATCCTGCAGCGGGTTTAATGGCACCAGGGCAAACTGTTGAAGGCATCATGCTCAATAGCCAAACCCTAACTCATCTATCAATCGTTGCAATGATTTTGCCCACCAATGACGCTTTCATTGGTTTAGATGCATGGGAGATCCCTACCACCCCAGGGACTTATACCATCAATCTCAATGGCTACGACGCTGGTACCGAAGCCAACGATGAAGTTGTAAATGGCGGTGGTATGCCGGGGGCACCAGGAATACCAGCAGCACCTGGAGGTGATGGTGGTGCCAATGCAACTGGCGTTAGCGACATGAGTAGCAATGATAAAGTCCATATCCACCCTGGTGTGCTGGGTGATACTGACGTCAACGGCGGAATGAGTGATTTAGACAGCCGCGTACATCGTTGGTTAAACCCTGTTGCCCGCGTTGTGGTCACTGTAAAGTAGGAGAGTGATGATGAATAATCTAACTAGATCGGCAGGTAAGATTCTGCCACTGCTTTTGGTGAGCACCAGTTTAGTGCTCGCAGGCTGCTCGGATAACGATCATGATGCCTCTGTGCCTCCCACGCCAACGCCAGCACCTGATAGAGTCTTTTCAGTAACCGTTACCAATCTTACGGCTAATCAACCTATGTCACCTATTGCGTTATTAGCCGTGGATAAGGATTACCATCCATGGCAGACAGGTGCTAGTGCTAGCAGCGCATTGGAGCAACTTGCAGAATCGGGTGATAGCGCAGGTTTTCAAGTTGAAGCGGGAAGTATTTCATCAATCACCGCAGGGGCTGGCATACTTGCCCCAGGGGCCAGTGAAACCTTAACCATGACCTTAGCTGATGACTCTGTGGCCTCGATGAGTTTGCTTACCATGTTGGTCAACACCAATGATGCATTTAGCGGCCTTAATAATGTCAACCTTGATGGGATAAATGTTGGCGAAACCCAGCGAATCATGACCGCTGTTTATGATGCCGGAACCGAAGCAAACAGCGAGCTAAAAGGCACGATTCCGGGACCTGCAGATGGCGGAGAAGGCTTCAATGCAGCCCGAGATGATGTGAACAGAGTGCATCTGCATCCAGGTGTGATCAGTCATGATGATGGGCTTACAGACTCAGTTCTTAATGCCTCGCATCGCTTTGATAATCCCGCACTGCGTATCACGCTAACACGATCTCAATAAGCAAACTCTTACAACAAGGTTCTAAGTACGAAATAAAACCCCTCAATGGTTGGTCTACTCATGGTAGGACAACCTTGGGAGGTTACAATGGAAGCGATGAAACAGGGAGATCATCAACGGATTTTATTGGTTGAAGATGAGATAGATCTGGCCAATCTTATCAGTCTCAATCTTAAATCCCTCAATTTTGAGGTGATCCATGCCACCACATTGCAGCATGCAAAACAGGTGCTATCGACCCAGAGAATCGACTTATTGCTGCTCGATAGAATGCTGACAGATGGAGATGGGCTGATGCTATGTGAACAACTAAGACAGAATGGGGAACTACTGCCCTGCATGATGCTCACAGCCAGAGACAGCGAAGCCGATATCGTATTGGGATTAGAGTCAGGTGCCGATGACTATTTAGTTAAGCCATTTAGTGTGTTGGAGCTTAGAGCCCGAGTAAAAGCGCTGCTCAGACGCGGCAAACAACTTACACCAGCGACAGATACCCTCACGTTTGATGACCTCGTCATTGATAGTAACACTCGTGAAGTCACCGCCTTCAATCAAGCCTTGCTGCTAACAGCGCGGGAGTTCGATCTGTTACTGTTTCTCGCCCAACATCCCAAACAGGTATTTAGCCGCATGCAGCTACTCGAAGCAGTATGGGGTTACTCCTATTCAGGCTATGAGCACACGGTAAATAGCCATATCAACCGACTACGCGCCAAGCTAGCACAAACGCCATCCACCAGCGACCTTGTCAAAACCGTTTGGGGCGTCGGTTACAAATTTTCACCTCCAAGCCATTGAGCCGATGATGAATAGTCTATTTAACCGGATTGTCCTATCGGCGAGTATCGCCGTATTCGTGCTGTTTATGGGGCTATGGCAATGGTTTAGTGCCAACCATCAATATAACCAAAACCAGATCCAACAATCTCTTCATCGCGAACTTGCGACCCACATGGGCCACATTAATCCGTTACTTTCCCAAGGGGTCACATCGGATGCAGCGCTCAAAGAGGCGTTTCACGACTTCATGCTGTTAGGGCCCAGTTTTGAGATCTACACATTAGACCTTCAGGGCAAACTGATCGCTTTTGATGCCCCTAAATCGGTAATCAAACGCCAACAAGTCGACATCGCTCCCTTGCAGCAGTTTATAAACGGGGCCAAGCTACCTGTACTAGGGCAAGACCCACGCTCACCCACCACGGAGAAAATCTTTTCCGCGGCAAACCTTGTTGACCCACGAGGCGTTAAAACAGGTTACTTGTATGTCATTATTGGCGGCCAAGAGTTTGATGCCTGGCAAGCCATAGTTGCCCAGCATCAACACCTCAATCAATGGGGAGCTGGATTAAGTGTGACCATCTTGTTTGCGCTAGCACTCTTTGTAGTGCTGCTAAAATACTTTACCGCGCCAATTTCCCAGCTCGCCCACGATATGAACCAACTAAGCGGCCATTCCCTCACCCAAGATTCATTACTGAAAACTCGCCCTCAAGCCAGCAAAGAGATCCTTGGCTTAACCACCAATATCAATCAACTGCTGTCTCAAGTGCATCAACAGCACCTCGCTATCGCTAAACAGCAGGCTGAACGCCACGACTTTATGCTGCACCTTTCTCATGATCTCAAAACACCATTGACAACTTTGCAGGGTTACATCGATACCTGGCTGTTACTTGCTGAACATGAGCGAGATGCTAGCCTTATCGAAGTCGCTGCGAGAGCTGGGCTCCAGTTACAGCAACTCCTTAATCAAATGTTGCAACTAGAAGCCCTAGAGAATGGCCAGGTTACAGCCACAATGCAGCACTTTGCGCTGGCCCCTATACTCGATGAGTTGCGACAGTATTTCTTACCTCGCGCCAAAGCCCAAGTTGTAGAACTGGCCTTTGAGGTAGATGAAAACGTAGCGATCTACAGCGATCCCTTACTGCTGTTTCGCGTATTGAGCAACCTCGTCGACAATGCAATCAGGTATACCCCGAATGGCGGTAAAATTAGCATCAATGTCGAATACAGTGGTGACCGAGTTTGGCTGCTAGTGTCAGATAATGGTTCGGGTATTCATAAGCATGAACTGCAAGCACTAAAGCAACACACCCAAGTGAGTACCAACACGCAACAATATCAACAGTTACCTCAGCTCGGCGTTGGGCTGTCGATCGTTAGACAATTACTCGGCTTGCTCAACTGTAACTTACAGGTGCAGAGCACCCCAGGTAAAGGCAGCCATTTTAAAATTGAACTGGCCAGCCCAGAGATTAACGAATCTATTTCTTTATAAATTCCATGCTCTTTATATAAAAAAAGCCCGCTAAGCGGGCTTTTTTATTATCAGGCAATCAACTGATTACTTGTGGTATTGCGCTGACAACTCATGAACAGAGTTGATAAATGAACCAGCATGCTCAGGATCAACATGTTGATGAATACCATGACCTAGGTTAAATACGTGGCCCGTGCCTTCCCCGTAAGAAGCTAAAATTTGATCTACTTCTTGGTGGATACGCGCAGGAGAAGCGTAAAGTACCGATGGGTCCATGTTGCCTTGCAGCGCAACTTTATGACCTACACGGCGACGTGCATCACCAATATCAACAGTCCAATCGAGACCTAAGGCATCACAACCTGTTTCAGCCATAGATTCTAACCACAACCCGCCACCTTTAGTGAACAGAGTCACAGGTACTTGGCGACCATCAGCATGACGTGTTAGGCCATCGACAATCTTCTGCATATAGCGCAGTGAGAACTCGCGATAAGCATGGTGAGACAATGCGCCACCCCATGAGTCAAAGATCATAAGAGATTGTGCACCGTTTGCCACTTGAGCATTTAGGTACAGGGTCACTGAATCAGCAAGTTTATCTAATAGCATGTGCAGCGTTGCAGGCTCTTCGTAAGCCATCTTCTTGATCTTTTCAAATGCTTTGCTTGAACCGCCTTCGACCATGTAAGTCGCCAGGGTCCATGGTGAACCAGAGAAACCAATCAGTGGCACTTCGCCTTTTAGTTCACGACGAATGGTGCTCACTGCACGCATGACATAGCCAAGCTCATCTTCTGGATCTGGGATGCAGAGCTTTTTAATTGAATCAATAGTATCGGTAGGGCGTTCGAAACGTGGACCTTCGCCAGTTTCAAAGTACAGACCTAGACCCATAGCATCGGGTACAGTCAAAATATCAGAAAACAAGATTGCCGCATCTAAGTCATAACGACGTAGAGGCTGCAATGTCACTTCACAAGCCAAATCTTGGTTCTTACAAAGAGACATAAAGTCACCCGCTTCAGCGCGAGTCGCTTTGTATTCTGGAAGATAACGACCAGCTTGACGCATCATCCAGACAGGAGTTCTATCAACAGGTTGTTTTAGTAAGGCACGTAAATAACGATCATTTTTTAGTTCTGCCATTTGGCTCTATTCCTACGCTTATTGATTTCTGCTGGGTCAGTAGTTTAGCATTTACGCGAGTAAAGTAACCTGCAACTGCACATTTATGTGACAAACCCCGCTCGATTATATTTTTATCATCTTATTGCACACTATTCGCTCGAAATAACCAGACAATAAATAGGGCGACTGGTTCCCAAAACGTCAGAAAAAAGTTGCATGCTATCGAAGCCTTTGGTATAAAAAGTCTGCGCTAGCAAGAACAATCAAGAAGCTCGTCGCATCGAGCCTGCAAAACCTTTACTCGCCCAGCGATAGAATTCTATCGCTGGGCATTTTATTTTATACAAGACAGTCACTTCCAGCCTCCCAGCATTTTGTATGCAAAACAAGCCGCTTATTAACAAATAATGTTCTGTCATTGACGTAAAAAAGAGTTGATCTAAGCAGCATTTGTCACCTACATTAGAAGTCATAAAACAACTTTTGATGAGGAATGTCATGCTAAAGCAATTGGAAAGAGCCGAACAAAAATGGGGCGGCGCCAATACACTTATTGATCAGTGGCTGAATCATCGTCGCAAACTGCTAGTCAATTACTGCCAGATAGCTGGGCTGCCTCCCTACGAGTCATTAGACAAATCTCTCCCTGAATTTAAATCTGTTAAAGAGTTTTGCGATCTATTGGTCGACTATGTATCCGAAGGGCACTTTGAGGTCTATGACCGTGTGGTCACTGCCTGTGAAAAAAATGGCGAATCAACTCAAAACCTCGCACAGACTATCGTCCCAAAAATCAGCGAGACCACAGATCTTGCCTTAGATTTTAACGATAAATATACCGAGGCTGATGACGATAAAATTCTGTATCAGCTAGACAAAGATCTCTCATCGCTGGCTCATGCCATGGAAACACGCTTTGAGCTTGAGGATAAATTACTAGAAGTGCTTCACGCTAACGCTTCTTAAGTCTTAAGCATCATTAGACTATTTAGAGTAATAGTTACTTACACGCTAAAAATAGATCTCAATAAAAAGGCCAGCTAACTTAGCTGGCCTTTTTGTTACTGTGTTATATCGCTTAAACCGCCGATTGGAAAATCACTTCACCCGCTTTCTGGGTGTATGAATCAATCTGATCAAAGTTCAGATAACGATAGGTATCTGCCGCCGTCGCATCAAGCTCCTTGGCATAATTTTGATACTCATCAACGCTAGGGAGACGACCCAATAGCGCTGCAACAGCAGCAAGCTCAGCAGAGGCCAAGTATACGTTTGCACCAGTACCAAGACGGTTAGGGAAGTTACGCGTAGACGTTGAAACCACTGTCGCACCTTCAGCAACACGTGCCTGATTACCCATACATAGCGAACAACCTGGGATCTCGATACGTGCACCAACACGACCAAAGATAGCGTAGTAACCCTCTTCGGTTAGTTGATCTCTGTCCATTTTAGTTGGCGGCGCAATCCACAAACGTGTTGGTAGAGTCGTCGCAAACTTATCTAGCATCTTACCGGTTGCACGGAAGTGACCGATGTTAGTCATACATGAACCAACGAACACTTCGTCAATTTTAGTGTCAACAACTGATGAAAGTAGCACGGCGTCATCTGGATCGTTCGGCGCACAAAGAATTGGTTCTTTGATCGCATTTAAATCGATTTCGATAATTTCTGCGTATTCAGCATCGCTATCGGCTTCCATCAACTCTGGGTTAGCTAACCACTCTTGCATCGCAGTGATACGACGCTCAATCGTACGACGGTCGCCATAACCTTCAGCAATCATCCACTTCAACATGACGATGTTAGAGTTTAGGTATTCAATGATTGGCTCTTTATCTAGCTTGATGGTACAACCTGCCGCACTGCGTTCAGCCGATGCATCAGAAAGTTCAAACGCTTGCTCAACCTTCAGCTTTTCAAGACCTTCAATCTCAAGCACACGGCCAGAGAAAGCGTTAATCTTACCTTTCTTCTCAACAGTCAAAAGACCCATTTCAATCGCTTTTAACGGAATTGCATGGACCAAGTCACGCAATGTGATACCTGGCTGCATTTCACCTTTAAAGCGAACCAAAATTGATTCAGGCATATCCAGAGGCATCACACCAGTCGCCGCAGCGAAAGCGACAAGACCTGAACCGGCTGGAAATGAGATACCAATAGGGAAACGCGTATGTGAGTCACCACCCGTACCAACGGTATCAGGCAGTAGCATACGGTTTAACCAAGAGTGAATAACCCCGTCACCCGGACGCAATGAAACACCGCCACGATTCATAATAAAATCAGGTAGTGTGTGGTGAGTGTTCACGTCCACTGGCTTTGGATAAGCCGCAGTATGACAGAATGACTGCATGGTTAAATCAGCACTAAAGCCTAGACATGCTAGATCTTTCAGCTCATCACGGGTCATTGGACCGGTCGTATCTTGTGAACCCACAGAGGTCATCTTAGGCTCACAGTATTGACCTGGACGCACACCCGCTACGCCACATGCTTTACCAACCATCTTCTGTGCAAGGGTGTAACCTTTGCCTGAATCAGCCACATCTTGTGGACGTACAAATACTTCAGAAGCTGGCAGGCCTAGAGTTTCACGAGCACGGTCAGTTAGACCACGACCGATGATCAATGGGATACGACCACCCGCACGCACTTCGTCTAACAGCACTTCAGTTTTTAGGCTGAACTCTGAAATCACTTCGTCAGTGCCATGCAACTTAACAACGCCTTCATATGGGTAAATATCAATCACATCACCCATGTTCATCTTGCTAACATCTAGCTCAATAGGCAGTGCGCCCGCATCTTCCATAGTGTTGAAGAAGATAGGTGCGATCTTTCCACCTAGGCAGAAACCACCAGCACGTTTGTTCGGCACATTAGGGATATCATCGCCCATGAACCAAAGTACTGAGTTAGTTGCAGACTTACGTGAAGACCCCGTACCCACAACGTCACCCACATAAACAAGTGGATGACCTTTCTCTTTTAGGCTGGCGATCTCTTTGATTGGACCCACAACACCCGCTTCATCAGGCACAATGCCATCACGTGCATTTTTCAGCATAGCTAGCGCATGCAATGGGATATCTGGACGAGACCATGCATCTGGCGCCGGTGACAAATCATCGGTATTGGTTTCACCAGTCACTTTAAATACGGTCAGCGTGATCTTGTCTGCAAGCTTAGGGCGGTTTAAATACCAATCCGCATTCGCCCAAGACTCAACGACTTGCTTAGCATGAGCGTTACCCGCTTGCATCTTCTCAACCACATCGTGGTACGCATCAAACATCAGCAAGGTGTGAGATAACGCTTTGGCAGCTAATGGGGCTTGAGCTTCATTGTCTAATTGAGCAATAAGCGGCTCAATATTATACCCACCTTGCATGGTGCCAAGCAGTTCAACGGCACGCTCAGAAGATAAGATTGAAGAGGTGACTTCGCCTTTAGCTAAAGCGTCTAAAAAGCCAACTTTAACGTATGCCGCTTCATCAACACCTGGGGGAATTCTGTTTTCTAGCAGGTCAAGAATGAACTCTTGCTCACCCGCTGGCGGATTTTTTACTAATTCGATTAATTCAGCCACTTGATGGGCATCTAGTGGCTTAGGGACTACGCCCTCTGCAGCACGTTCTGCGACGTGTTTACGATATGCTTCTAGCACGGCAACATTCCTCTTTGTTTGGCGTTCTAACAGCGAAACTGCACGCCTTCAATTCTGAAGCTAACAGTCAAGCAGGCTCAACCCGTATTTCCGGTCCGCATTATACTACAGCTTTGTAAAAGTATGAATCAGATCACACTCTTAGATGTGAGAAATTACGGGGATTCTCTAGGGCATTAAGTAAATTATCTTAAGGATAAAACAAATGAAATTAGACAATAGTTTGAAACACCTACCAATGCATTGATTTAAAACAGAATAAACACTTAATCATAATTTATTGTAAACGAGCTAAAAGCCACCCATTCTTAAGTAAAATAATCTAAAAAATTTACAATATTTTGTCGTAATTACCCAATGATTGCGCATAATATTCCACTTTAATTGCGCTAACAGCCACTAGGACGCCCGAAATGAGCCACAATAATTTATCCGCCGTGATCTTCGATATGGATGGCGTACTTATCGATTCTGAACCCAGTTGGCAAGTTGCCGAACTTAATGTGCTTAGCCAACTAGGTATCCCCATTACGCTTAAAGATACCTTACAAACTACCGGCCTTCGTATCGACCAAGTCGTGAGTTATTGGTACCAGCGTCATCCTTGGGACAACTATGACAACACTGCAACGGCAACGACTATTGTTGAACAAGTATCGATAGAGATACTGCGCAGTGGCGAAGCCATGTTAGGCGTTTTCGAAGCACTTAACGCCTGTAAAGATAAGGGACTCAAAATAGGCTTGGCCACCTCATCCTCATCACAGCTTATTGATGCAGTCATGCAGAAACTGGCGATTCGTCCATATTTTGATGCTATCTGCAGCGCCGAATCCTTAGCGCTTGGAAAACCGCACCCAGAGGTTTATCTCAACTGCGCGGTCGCACTGGGAGTGTCACCACCAAAGTGCCTTGCTATCGAAGACTCATTCAATGGCCTCATTGCAGCGAGAGCGGCCAATATGCTCACCATAGCGATTCCAGCGCCCCATGAAGCCAACCAAGCGAGATGGGCTGCAGCCCACCAACAACTGGCAGATCTTAGCCAACTCCCTGATTACTTATATCGAATAGACAACTAATTTCAGAAACAAAAAAGCCCATCTAACGATGGGCTTTTTGTAACTTAAGCGTCAACTTACCAGATCTTAACTCGCTCCTCGTCGCTTAAGTACATCTTATCGCCCTCTTTGACATCAAATGCTTCATAGAAAGCAGGGATGTTTCTCGGAGTGCCCATCGCGCGGAAATGGCTAGGAGAATGAGAGTCGGTAAGTAAACGGCGGCCTAACTCTTCATCGCGGTAATTACGACGCCAGACTTGTGACCAGCCAACGAAGAGACGTTGCTCTGCCGTTAATCCATCGATAACTGGCCCTTCCGCTCCATTGAGACTTAATTTATAAGAGCGAGCGGCGACAGTAAGCCCACCAAGATCACCAATGTTTTCACCTAAGGTCAAGTCACCATTAACAAATTTACCCGGCATTGCCTCATAAGCTGAATACTGAGCAGAGAGCTGTGCACCACGTTTGTTAAACTCTTCTCTGTCTTTATCTGACCACCAATCGCGTAAGTTGCCATCACCATCATACTTGGCACCTTGATCATCAAAACCATGACTGATCTCATGCCCAATTACCGCGCCAATTCCACCATAGTTAATCGCATCATCGGCATCCATATTGAAAAATGGCGGTTGTAAGATCGCAGCGGGAAAAACAATCTCGTTCATCACAGGGCTATAGTAGGCGTTAACCGTTTGTGGCGTCATATGCCATTCGGTGCGATCAATAGGCTTGCCTAACTTATCGAGCATGCCTTTATATTCAAACTTAGCATAACGCAGATAGTTACCGACTAAATCATCAGGCTTAATGGCGAGATCGGTATAATCTTTCCACTTGTCTGGATAACCAATTTTATAAGTAAACTTAGAGAGTTTCTCTTGCGCCGCCACCTTGGTTTCGGGTGTCATCCACTCGAGTTCGTTAATGCTTACCTCAAACCCTTTGATCAGATTTTGAATAAGCTGTTCCATTCTCGCTTTAGCTTCTGGCTTAAAGTGAGCCTTAACATACTCTTTGCCCACCAGCTCACCAATCACCTGATCGGCGGCATCAACCGCTTTCTTCCAGCGGGGCTTCTGTTCTTCGATACCCATTAAGGTTTTACCGTGGAAGGCAAAATGAAGATCGACCATCTCTTTGCTGAGCAGTTCAGCATAGGCATCCACGGCGTGGAAAGCTAAATAATCTTGCCATTGCTCGACGCTAAACTGAGTAAATTGCTGACCAAACTTCTCGAAATAAGATGGCTGACGGACAATGACCTCGTTAACTTTTTCAATATCAGCACCCACCGCAAACTGTACAAAATCGAAATGACTCACGGCTTGTTGCAACGCCATCTTGTCCATCTTGTTATAGCTCTTATTCGCATCGCGAGATGCTGTGCGCGTCCACTGGCTCTGGGCGATAAAATGCTCAATCTCAGCTACATTCTTCGCCGCACGCGCGGCATGGCTGTAACCAGCCTGAGTCAACAGGTCTTGTACATAAGCTTTCATCGCCGCACGATTGGCGACAAACTTTTCATCATCTTTTAAATAGTAATCACGATCGGGTAGCGTTAAACCAGATTGGTACAGGTAAACCGCATATTCTGTGGAGTTTTTAGCGTCATTATTAACATAAAAACCAAATGGGACCGCGACACCACTGACCAGTAATTTGCCCATTAACGTGGCAACATCATTGTGATCTTTAGCCAATCCAATCTCAGCTAAAGGCTCCTTTAGTGGCGTTACACCAAGTTGTTCAACCAGCTCTGTATTCATATAGCTAGCATAGAAGTCACCCACCTTTTGCTCGCTAGAACCAGCGACTTTATTAGGCTTAGCGGCGGCTTCATCTATGATAACTTTAAGGGCATTTTGGCTCTGCTCATACAGCACAGAAAAGGCACCATAATTAGATTTGTCTGCCGGAATAGGCGTATTTGCTAACCAGTGGCCATTAACACTGTAATAGAAATCATCTTGATGACGAACCTGAGTATCAAAGTTGGCTTTTTCAACCCCGGAAACTTTAGCGGGCTGCACATTTTCACTCGTTGTGGGTTCATTGCTGCTACAAGCCGTAACACCTAAACCCAGCGCTACAGCGAACGCGATTACACTGACTTTTTTCATTGCTTATCCCCGATATCCTTTGTGATCTTTTAGCCTCAATAAGGCTCTGCCGGTCAAACATTACCACCGTCAACTCACTCGATGTAGGCTGTTTTTGTAACCATCTGTAATAGTGTGCTACCAGTTTTTCCCTAAGAATAGAAAGACAGATCTCTCACCATCATCCGTCCAACCAAAACCCAGTGCAGCGGGTCCAACAGATGTATCGGTACCGAAGTAGACACTGCCACCGTAAATCAAATCATCGAGACTAACACTTTGTCTTAGCGTCCAAACGTTACCCGCTTCGAGGCTCGCGCCTAAATAGAGTGGATAGTCTGTCATCCCAAGCACATCTCGGCCTAAATCATATTGATACACAAAAGCACCAAACACTTTATGTGGGCCCACCAAGGCATTTTTATGGTAACCAGAAAGGTTAAGGAAACCACCTAACTCAGATACATGCACACTAAAACCAGCGTCTTTATCTACGGTCGCCACTGACGCCATTCCCACAAAGGCATGATTGTTAACACTCAAGGCCCCTCGCCATTCAGCTTCAAGTTGTACTGATGTATCTGATGGCTCAATGCTGGAAATTTGCGGGCTCTCATCTCTACGATAATAGAGGTCAACAGTAAAACGATTACCAGACGTGGGAAAGTTGATACTGTCTAAGTCATCATAAGCAAACTTAAAGTAACCGCCATAAGATGAGTAATCGAGATCACCGAAAAACGCTGCATTTTCTAAATAGCCCCATTCACCAGTCACCCCAACTCTAAAGCCCCCGCTTTTGTATAGTTATAACCAATACCTAAATCGGCGCGATAGTTCGTCTGTTCAAGTTGCACTACACGGTTATTATCTTCATAAAAATCCCAGTCTTTACGCTCCATGGAGAGTTGGCTGCGGGCAAAATAGGTTTGATCAGCATCCAAGGGTTGATAGAATTCACTCGACAACAACTTTTCAAACCCTAAACGCAGCTCATTACGCCACTCCCCGCCATTAACGGTCAAATCCTTCATGGTGTAAGCCACATCGAGTGCCACGACCGAGTCGAGAGAGAAATCATCTTCCCAGCTAAATCCAAGTTGAAAATAGTTGGGGCCCCACGATTTAGCTGTCGTTTTTAGTACTAAGACCCGTCCATCCTCTGTATCAATAAACTCCGCATTCACACGCTCAAACTTATCTAAGGCGTAGACTTGATTAATTCCGGCTTCGAGAGTTTGCTTGTCCACCACTTGACCAACTTCAATCCCTAAGGTCTCCCGCAATAGGCTTTCGCTAACTTTAGAATTATTGTCAACTTGAATCGCGACCACTGGCTTTTGTAAGTTGTCCTCCCACGCTAAGCTAACGGTGGCTTTGTGACCTTGATAAGCCGTGTAGGACGCTTCACTGATCGACAAGGCTCGCAACTGCTCTAGCTTAGCTAAGGCTGCTTCCTCACCGAGACGGTAGGCTAGCGGCATAATGCTAAAGTCTGTTGTGCTGAGTTCACCTACGTCGGGTCGGATCAAAATATCATTATCTGATAGCAGCTGTTTTTGACGCTCAGTACTGGCGTTGGTCAACATTGTCGATAACTGATTAAGCACGGCAACCGTGCTCTGCAATTGGTCGCGTTTGACTAATGAAGAACCAATATCTACGGCAATAATAATATCGGCACCCATGCTTTTCACCACATCAACGGGCATGTTATTGGCGATACCACCATCAACCACCATTTTACCTTGGTATTCAGAAGCCTGCAGAGCCCCAGGCACAGAAGCAGATGCTTGCATTGCATCGACTAAACTGCCCCGACTCATCACAACCGGTTGACTGGTTTCCAGATCCGTCGCCACAGCACGGTAGGGGATGGCAAGCTGGTCGAAATGCTCAAACTTATGCACTAAATCGGTCGAACGTTGCAAGAGTACTGACATTGTTTGCCCGCGAAGCAAGCCATTAGGAACCTTTACCTCTTGATCGCTAAAACCTACGTTAATGGGTATGTTAAATCTATCTCTGTGTTGTTTATCTCGATAGCTAAGATCTGCTCGCGGAATCGTATCTGAGAAACCATCATTCCAGTTCTCCCCCATCATAATCGCTTCTATTTCAGCGGCACTGTACCCCAAGGCATACATGCCACCGACATAGGCTCCAATACTGGTGCCCGCGATATAATCCACCGGAATGCGGTTCGCTTCTAACGTCTTTAATACAGCGATATGTGCCGCCCCTTTCGCGCCGCCACCGCTCAGTACCAAACCTACCTTAGGACGAACTTCCGCCGATACAACAGCTGAACACATGCAAAACAGCAGGGCAAAAAACAGAACACGTATCATATTATTTTTCAAACTGATAGACACAAAGATGACACATTCTAGCAAACATGTGGCAAAACGAGAAAGTGTGCTGCACGTCAACAAATTTAAATACGATCAACGGCCAGCCAATTGAAAGTGCGAGTGCAAATGCTTTATCGCAGTATCTCCATATAAAGGGTTCATGAGCCTCTACAACCTTGATTATGGCAATAGACAAATGCCAACCATATCAGTCAGATAAAACCATCCAATCGAGTACCAACGGCTTGAACCATAAGCCTCAACCACCATAGTGCTTGTTTTCAAAATAAAAATGGCCACGCTTTGTGGCCAAATCATCAAAAGGTATGCCGACTAATCTCAATGCTTTTTAACGAGAAACGCTTCAAACTCCTCAACCGCCATAGGTTTAGCAAAATAGTAACCTTGAATAACATAACAACCACGGCTAAATACTTGCTCAAGCTGTGCCTTGGTTTCAATGCCTTCGGCTACCACCTTCAGCTTTAAGTTTCGTGCTAATTCAATGATACTACTGGCGATAGCCTGATCCGCTTCGTTATTGGCGATATCAATCAAAAAAGAGCGATCAATTTTTAAAGTACTAACATCGAAACTGCGCAAATACGCGAGTGATGAGTAACCAGTACCAAAATCATCGATGGCCACATCAATACCTAACCTTCGCAGCGCTTTGAGGTGATCTTTAGCGATGTGTAACTCTTTCATTAACACACCTTCTGTGATCTCAAGTCCAAGCATACTCGCTGGCATCCCCGAATCAGAGAGTGCCTTTTCTATTCCCTGAATAAAATCAGGCTGTCTGAAATGCACCGCTGAGATATTGATGGAAAGCTTATATCTTTTATCATAAGTCTTTGCCCACAAAGCGCCCTGCCGACAGGCTTGATTTAAAACCCAACGATCAATATCGATAATCAAGCCACAAGACTCTGCAATCTTGATGAAAATATCAGGCCTGACATAGCCCTCTTTAGGATGGTGCCAACGCAACAATGCCTCCATCCCCACCACACTATCATCATGCAAAATATCGATCTGTGGTTGATAATGCAGTTCAAACTCCTGGCGCTCTATTGCCTTCCTTAATTCCGCCTCTAACTTAAGGTGGTACAGCGCCTCTGTGTTACGCTCGGCAGAAAAGTACTGGAAGTTACCGCGACCCTCTTCTTTGGCGTGGTACATCGCCTGATCGGCGTTTTTAATCAGCGTCTCAGGCTGCTGTGCATCATCGGGCCATAAACTCACACCAATACTGGTCGAGATGAAAAACTCTCGTCCATAAAGCTCAAAGGGTCTCTCTATCTGCCTAATTAACTCCTCACAAAGATGATTGATCTCATCAATATCATCCATATCGCGCAGTAAAATAACAAACTCATCACCACCAAAACGGCACAGCGTATGATTGTCGGTCACACATTGCTGTAAACGGTTAGCCGCCTCCACTAGCAATGCATCCCCCATACCATGACCGTAGGAGTCATTGACATTTTTAAATCTATCTAAGTCGAGAAAAATAAGTGCAAGTTTTTCCTCTGTGACGAGAGCTCTATGGATACAGCTTGCTAAGCGCGATGAAAACAGCGACCGATTGGGTAGACCAGTTAACACATCGTAGTTGGCTAGACGCCTGAGATCCGCTTCGGTTTGCTTACGCTCAGTAATATCAGAAAAAACAGCAACGTAGTGTGTTATCACACCGCGACTGTTTTCCATGGTGGATAGATTCAACCAAACAGGACTAGTATGCCCAGCCCCCCCCCTAAACTCATGCTCGCCGGTCCAGGTGATCCCTTGCTCCAACAAAATATTGATTTCATCACTACGCTCATCACTCGAATGCACTAGCTGCGAGAAATAACGACCATTTAGCTCCGAGGCTGGCATACCAAGTATGTTCTGGGCCGCCTTATTGGACACTTTGACACACTCTTGCGAATCTAAAATTAACACCCCTTCAGATGTGTTACCAAACGCCTGCGCTAACAGTTTGACATCATCTTCTAACTGCCGTTGAGCGGTTATATCAGTATAGATACCCGCCACCTTTTTCACTTTGCCCGTCACAGGTTCAAACTCGAGTGGACGGCCCCTCACCCGTGTCCACCCCCAAGAGTCGTCAGGACGAAGGTAACGATACTCTACATCGAGCCTATCGTCCTCTTTTGCCAGTAACCTTCCCCATGCTTCCCGCACATCTTGGCGGTCCTCATCATGAACGGGGAACTCCTCCATCTTCAATTGCATCGTCTCAGGCTGACCAATAAAGCTGCCACCACGATTCTCTAAATTGAACAGTTGCGTACTACTACGCCACTCCCAAAGTTCAGAGTCACTGCCCTTTAAGGATTGGCGCAAACGCTCTTCACTCTCTTTTAGCGCCCTATTTACTCGCCTAAAAGCACTCAACTGACGATGACGTATGTACAGTACATAGAGGGCAGAAAAGACCAGCGCCATAATAATACTGGCTTTGAACCAAGTATTATTCCACCAGTAATCCCTAACGCTAAATGAGTACCTATAGGGCTTATCTAACCATATCCCATTATTTCGACTCAATATCTCTAAGGTATAGTTACCTTGACTCAAACCGGAAAGGTTAATTAATGACTGCCCAGAGAGCTGTAAATAATTCGCTTGTTCATCGTCACTGTCTCGACGTAAGCGGTATTTGAGCTCCAGCGGTTTATCAGTTAGATAATCTAAACTGGTCAGTTGAAAACTGATCATTTTAGAACCTGGCGCTATTAATTTGTTCGGCTTAGGAATAAGGTCAATATCGGTCGATTGCTCATAAAACACCGACACCGACTCCAACTGGATACCATCTTGCAATAGACGATTACTTAACTTAGACACATCGATTAATGCTGCACCATCAGGGCTACCCACAAACAGACCCATCCCTGGTGCAAAATAGGATGCGCCATCATTGAGCTCATGACTCACTAGCCCATCTTGCTTTTCAATAACAAGAATCTCCCCGGTTTGCAGATCTTGTCGAATAATAGAGTTAGTGCATCCGATGACCTTATACCTTGGTATCTGCTCAATGAAGAAAACCGAAGAACACTGCACCGACCACGTCTTAGATAAAAGATAGGTTAATCCTGTTTTCGGATGATACTCAACAATCCCCTTTGGTGATGTACCTAGCCATAACACGCCTGAGTCAACCTCTTTGATATAACTCACATCGATCGCTAGATTACTGTCGGCGAAAATATCGATCCTTGAATAGAAAATGCCTCGATTATCGATATAACCAAAATAGTTATCGCCACCAACCCATAACTTGCCATCAGCCGTACGATGGGCACTTCGCAGGGCCGCTTGGTGCAAGGTGCCATCAACGCCTTTTATCGCGTAAGTTTTGGGTTCTAAAGTGCCTTCATCCCAATAAAATAGTCCTGTCGCGGTGGGAAACCACCAACGCCCTTGAATCAGTGAGTCTTTATAACTGGCATAAACATACTTATTTTCTAAAGAGGAGCGCCCCCCAGTTAATTTGGCAAATCGCTGTGCGACTCGAGCCTCCCGATCATAAAGAAACAAGCCATTTGTGGTCGCCATCAGCAGGTGGCGTTTATCAAATTTTTGAATATGAAAAACACTGTCATTAACGTCAAAGCCGTCAGGTATATAAGTAAAACTCTGCTGAGTAACTCTGTTGACCTCAATTAAGCCTAAATCCGTCCCCAGCCAGACCCAATTTTCTTCGGCAAAAATCGACCAAACCATCTCATTATCTAAGTGGTAAGGGGCTTTAGTGCTAAAATCATCGAGGACAAAATCCGGTGTATCGGCAACGATCGCAAGTCCATCACCAGAACCGCCGACCCAAATAAGATTGTTACTATCTACAGCGATGTCATACACATAATCAATATCTGCCGCCAGTTTCAACTCATCGGCAAACACTTTAAGCTCACCGGTATCAGGGTGCCATTTAACTAGTCCATCTCGACCCGCCAACCATAAGGCCCCTCCGGAATCTTGGGTCATGGTAGTAATGTAAAAAGGGACTTGGTCAACTTTACTGACACTCACCTTATCGACATCAACACGATATAACCCATTATTTGAACTGAGCCAGATTCGGCCAACCTCATCTTTGAATAGCGCTTTGATCAATCCCTGTTCCTCTGTCCAAGGAAAGATTGCTCTTAACATCCCTAGGCTATCCCTCAGCTGCAATTCAGATGCCTTAGCCACCAATAAATTACCATCTGTGTGTTGCGCTAAAAAAAACCAAGGCGTATCGGGATCATTAGCCAAAGTGGTGACAAGTTCCAGTGACATGGAGTCATAGTCTAAACGGTACAACTCACCGACATAATTGAGCAAGATGAGAGAGCCATCATCTCGTCGCGTTAACGTATTTAGACCACCCTGATTAAATGCGGGAAACAGCTGTGAGGTGCCAAATTGAGCGAATTCATCTTCAACGATGTCATAAAGGTAAGTGTTAGTGTAACTACTGATCAGCAGATGCTTGTCGCTGAGAGGCTCGACTAGGTATATGTATTCATCAGCAATGCGTAGCTCATCATTGAGACTGTCGATGCGGCGGGCAGTGGTATCGCTAATGCGATAGAGCCCTTGTTCTGTTGCAAGCCAAGTAAAGCCGTGGGCATCGAAAGCTATATCGTTAATAGTTGCGTTATTCAGCCCATCTCGAGCCGTAAAGACTCGCTGTACCAAATCCCCAGCATAGACAGGCGACAGGATACTGGATAGCAGCAGTCCAAACACAATAATACGAAAATAGCTCAGGATCATAGGCTACGTAACTCAGTCTGGTAGAGTAGAAGAAATTGACGATGCGATTTCGTTACAAATTTATAATATAAGTAAGACTAGCAAAAAAAAAGCGCTCAATGAGCGCTTTTTTATTAATAACTTAAGTTATTTTTTCTTCTTTGCCTTAGGGTTTGGCAAATCAGTGATTGAACCTTCGTAAATCTCAGCCGCTAGGCCAACAGACTCATGTAAAGTTGGATGTGCATGAACGGTGAGTGCTAGATCTTCTGCATCACAACCCATCTCAATCGCAAGACCGATTTCACCTAGTAGTTCGCCACCGTTAACACCCACGATAGCACCACCTATTACACGGTGAGTCTCTTTATCGAAAATCAACTTAGTCATACCATCAGCGCAATCAGATGCAATCGCACGACCGCTTGCAGCCCATGGGAAAGTCGCTGTTTCATAAGCAATACCTTGCTCTTTTGCTTCTTTCTCTGTTAGACCAACCCAAGCAACTTCTGGGTCAGTATAGGCAATAGATGGGATCACTTTTGGATCGAAGTAGTGCTTCATACCAGCAATCACTTCTGCAGCAACGTGGCCTTCATGCACACCTTTGTGTGCAAGCATTGGCTGACCAACAATATCGCCAATCGCGAAAATGTGCGGAACGTTTGTGCGCATCTGCTTATCCACATTGATGAAACCACGCTCATCAATATTAACGCCAGCTTTGTCGGCATCAATCAACTTACCATTTGGTGTACGACCGATAGCAACTAATACTGCGTCATAGCGTACAGGCTCAGCTGGGGCTTTTTTGCCTTCCATTGAAACGTAGATACCATCTTCTTTTGCTTCAACGGCTGTCACTTTAGTTTCAAGGATAAGATTGAACTTCTTCTTGATTTTCTTAGTGTAAACGCGAACGATATCTTTATCAGCAGCAGGAATAACTTGGTCGAACATCTCAACCACGTCAATATCACTACCTAGTGAAGAGTAAACTGTCCCCATCTCTAGACCAATGATACCGCCACCCATAACCAGCAGCTTACCTGGTACTTCTTTAAGCTCTAGCGCATCGGTAGAATCCCAAATGCGTGGATCTTCATGAGGAATAAATGGCAATTGAATTGGACGTGAGCCCGCAGCGATAATGGCTTTTTCAAAGTGAACCACTTTAACGCCATCTTCACCAGCCACTTCAATCGTGTTAGGGCCAGTAAACTTACCAAAGCCATTAACTACGTTAACTTTGCGCATTTTTGACATGCCGCCTAGCCCACCAGTCAGCTGACTGATCACGCCTTGTTTAAAGTCGCGTAGCTTATCTAGGTCAATCTGTGGCTCGCCAAAAACCACACCGTGGCTTGCAACCGCTTTAGCTTCTTCAATTACTTTCGCAACGTGAAGCAGTGCTTTAGACGGAATACAACCGACGTTAAGACAAACACCACCTAAGGTGCTAAAACGCTCAACGATCACAGTTTCTAGACCTAAATCAGCAGCACGAAATGCCGCTGAATAACCCGCAGGACCTGCACCCAATACTAATACCTGAGTTTTGATTTCGTTACTCATGTTTTCCTCTATTCTTTCTCATTCCGTTGGGAGGAGCTCCGGCCCAACGCTGTATGACGCCAGCTTTTTGAACGTGTGTTCTTGTAAGGTGGCCGCATTTTAACCTGTCATCGAGTTAAACAAAAGGCTACTCAACATGAGTAGCCTTCATCATTACAAAATAAGTGTACGTATGTCGGACAGCATACTTGACAGTGTCACGCTAAAGCGTGCCGCCATGGCGCCGTCGATCACACGGTGGTCATAAGATAAAGACAGCGGCAACATTAGCTTAGGCTCGAAATCTTTACCATTCCACTTAGGTTTAATCTCAGACTTAGATACACCAAGAATTGCCACGTCAGGGTAATTAACGATAGGCGTAAACGCCGTACCACCAATACCGCCAAGACTAGAGATAGTAAAGCAACTGCCTTGCATATCCGCTGACTTAAGCTTGCCGTCACGCGCTTTAATAGAGATCTCCATCAGCTCAGCTGACAGCTCAATAATGCCTTTCTTATCGACATCGCGAACCACTGGCACGACCAAACCATTTGGCGTATCAACTGCAACACCAATGTGATAGTACTTCTTTTTGATCAACGATTCGCCATCGGCACTCAGGCTCGCGTTAAAGACAGGGAACTGCTGTAGCGCCTTAGCAACTGCTTTCATCATAAAGACAAGCGGCGTGATTTTTACACCACTCTTCTGCTTAGCAGCTAACTCATTTTGCTGCTTACGGAAGGCTTCAAGCTCAGTAATATCTGCTTCATCAAATTGCGTCACATGGGGAATAGTGACCCAGTTACGATGTAGGTTTGGCCCAGAGATCTTCTGAATACGAGTTAGCGGTACCTCTTCAACTTCACCAAATTTAGCAAAATCGACTTTAGGCGCAGCAATCACGTTTAGTCCACCAGCACCGCCAGCAACCGCAGTCGCTGCAGTCGCTTTAGGACGGCTTAGCTCATACTTAATGAATGCCTGAACATCCTCTTTAAGAATACGTCCCTTGCGACCCGTACCGGTAACCAGCGTCAAGTCTGCACCAAACTCACGCGCTAAACGGCGCACAGCTGGTGAGGCATGCACAGCACCTGTCTTAGGTGTGCTGCCTGCACTTGGATGATGCGGCACAGGTGGCTTGCTCGCAGCAGGTGCTGCCGCAACAGGAGCCGGCGCAGCCGCTTGTACTGGAGCCGCTACAGGTGTAGGGGCACTTGATTGGGTCTCAACCGTTGCGATAACGCTACCCTGAGAAACCTTATCACCCACCTTGATGGTTAACGAAACAAGTTTACCCGCAAACGGCGCAGGCACTTCCATGGTTGCTTTGTCGGTTTCAAGCGTGATGAGGCCTTGATCAGCTTCAATCATATCGCCCACAGCCACAAGCACTTCGATAACATCGACATCAGCAGCATCACCAATATCAGGCACTGCAATCTCTTTCACTTCAACCGTGGTTGCAACAGGTGCTGCAACAGGAGCCGTCTCTGCAACTGGCGCTGGAGCCGCTGCTTCGCCACCACTCACTTGTAGCATCAATACTAGCGAGCCTTGAGAAACCTTGTCGCCCACAGAGACTTTCATCTCGGTGATAACACCCGCCGCAGGGGCTGGCACTTCCATGGTCGCTTTATCGGTTTCAAGGGTAATAAGACCCGTATCCACATCAATGCTGTCGCCAACGGCCACTAGCACTTCAATCACATCGACATCGGCGGCATCGCCAATATCAGGCACGGCCACTTCAATAATTTGTGACGTTGCAGCAGGCGCTGGCGCTGCTACAGGAGCAGACTCAGAGGCAGCTGGCGCTGCTGGTGCACTAGGTGCTTCAGCAACAGGGACCTCAGCGGCAGCGGTAGCACCTGCACTCATCATAGCAATCAGTGAACCTTCAGATACCGTATCACCCACAGCGACTTTTAGCTCTGCAAGTGTACCTGCGAACGGCGCAGGTATATCCATGGTCGCCTTGTCGCTTTCAACGGTGATAATCGACTCTTCAGCTTCAATGCTGTCGCCAACCGCTACACAGATCTCAATAACCTGTACTTCATCCCCACCGATATCAGGGACTAAAACTTCTTTTAATTCAGCCATTATCTGTCCCCTTTACGCGTACTGTGGGTTGATCTTGTCAGCGTCAATGCCATATTCGGCAATGGCTTTCGTCAACACATCGACTGGTAACTCGTTACGGTCGACAAGCGATTTCAGCGCAGCGATAACGATAAACTTAGCATCCACTTCAAAGTGATGACGTAAGTTTTCGCGGCTATCACTACGGCCGAAACCATCGGTACCAAGTACTTTGTAGTCCGTTGGGATATAAGCACGCAGTTGCTCGCCATATATCTTCATGTAATCAGTGGCTACAATTGCTGGTGCCTCGCTTGAAATCACTTGGCTGATATAGGCTTGTTTAGGTGTTTCAGTTGGGTGCAGCATGTTGTAACGCTCAGCGGCTTGACCATCACGGGTCAACTCGTTGAAGCTGGTTACACTGAATACATCTGACGAGATGCCGAAATCTTTGGCAAGGGCTTGCGCCGCTTTACGTACTTGCTCAAGGATGGTGCCACAACCCATAAGCTGGACCTTACCTTTACCGCTGCCAGATACAGATTCAAGCTTATAGATACCTTTAACGATACCCTCTTCAGCGCCTTCTGGCATTTCTGGCTGCACGTAGTTTTCGTTCATGGTGGTCAAGTAGTAGAAGATATCTTCTTGGTTTTCGCCATACATACGACGAATACCATCTTGAACCACTACCGCAATCTCGTAACCGTAAGTTGGGTCATAAGAGATGCAGTTTGGAATCGTGTTGGCTAATACATGGCTGTGGCCATCTTGGTGCTGTAGACCCTCACCGTTTAGCGTTGTACGGCCAGAAGTACCACCTACCATAAAGCCACGGGCACGCATATCACCAGCAGCCCACGCCATATCGCCAATACGTTGGAAACCAAACATAGAGTAGTAGATATAGAAAGGAATCGTTGGTGTGTCGTTAACCGAGTAACTGGTAGCTGCTGCGACCCAAGATGACATTGCACCTAGCTCGTTAATACCTTCTTGCAATACTTGACCAGACTTATCTTCACGATAGTAAGCAACCTGATCAGAATCTTGTGGCTCATATTTTTGGCCTTCGTGAGCGTAAATACCCACTTGACGGAATAGGCCTTCCATACCAAAGGTACGCGCTTCATCAGGAATGATTGGTACAATACGCTTACCAATCTTCTTATCTTTTAATAGCGCTGTGAGAATACGTACAAACGCCATGGTGCTTGAAATTTCACGACCGTTAGAGCCTTTTAGCACTGAGTCGAAAATTTTCAAAGATGGCACTTCAAGATCTTCAGAGAACTGCTCACGACGGGCAGGCATGGCACCGTGCAACGCTTCACGACGCGCTTTAAGGTACTTAACCTCTTCAGAATCTGGACCAGGATGGTAGAACGGAATATCTTCTAATTGATCATCACTAATCGGGATATTGAAACGATCGCGGAAGTACTTGAGTGAATCAACACCCATCTTCTTCACGTTATGCGCGATGTTTTTACCTTCACCCGCATCACCCATACCATAACCTTTAACGGTTTTAGCTAGAATAACGGTAGGGCGGCCTTTGGTGTTTTTGGCATGCTGAAGCGCTGCAAAAATCTTAACGGGATCATGACCACCACGGTTTAGACGCCAAATGTCATCGTCTGACATGTTAGCCACCATCTCGGCCGTTTCAGGGTACTTACCAAAGAAGTGCTCACGAGTGTAAGCGCCGCCTTTGGCTTTACAGTTTTGATATTCACCGTCAACGGTTTCTTCCATCAACTGCAGTAACTTACCGCTGGTGTCACGGGCCAATAGTGGATCCCAGTAACGACCCCAAATCACTTTAACCGCTTCCCAGCCTGCGCCGCGGAATTCGCCTTCAAGCTCTTGGATAATCTTACCGTTACCACGAACAGGGCCATCTAGACGCTGCAGGTTACAGTTAACGATAAACACCAAGTTGTCGAGTTCTTCACGCGCAGCTAAGCCAATCGCACCTAAAGCTTCTGGCTCGTCACACTCACCATCACCTAAGAAACAGTAAACCGTCTGCTCAGAGCAGTCTTTCAGACCGCGGTCAGTCAGGTACTTAAGGTAACGTGCTTGGTAAATGGCTTGAATCGGACCAAGACCCATAGATACCGTAGGGAACTGCCAGTAGTCAGGCATCAACTTAGGATGCGGATAAGATGAAAGACCCTTGCCATCAACTTCTTGACGGAAATTGTTCATCTGATCTTCAGTGATACGACCTTCTAGGAACGAACGCGAGTAAATGCCTGGTGCGATATGACCTTGGAAATAGACTAAGTCGCCACCGTCTTTCTCGTTTGGCGCACGGAAGAAGTGGTTAAAACAGACGTCATAAATGGTCGCACTAGAAGCAAAACTTGAAATATGGCCACCCAGCTCAAGGTCTTTTTTCGATCCGCGCAGTACCATTGCCAATGCGTTCCAACGGACGATAGCGCGAATACGGCGCTCCATCTCTTGGTTACCAGGCATGTGCGGCTCTTGACCCGCTGGAATTGTGTTTAAATACGCAGTTGTCGCTTTGTATGGCAGATGAGTACCGTTACGACGTGCCTTATCAATCAGCTTTTCTAACAGATAATGTGCACGCTCAGGGCCTTCCTGCTCTAGTACAGCTTGCAGTGAATCAACCCACTCTTGAGTCTCTAACGGATCTAAATCTTGTAGCATATGTTCAGACATTTCGCAGTCCTTCCCTATATACATTAATAGTATGAATTAATTGATAAAAAATAATGGCAGGACGTTTCCCTAACCACCACTCTTCAAACGGCGCAGACTACGCTGCAACCGGCTATCTTCTTCCCGCACAGACAACATCACTTCCTCGATATAACTCAAATGTTCGTTCGAGGCTTCTCTTGCTGCATCGGGATCACGGCGCACGATAGCGGCGAGTAGGTCTCGCCGATGGTCATTTGCCATTGTAGAGGCATCAGCTCGGCGCTTTAGCAACTCTAGGTTTTGCGCCACGTTTTTATGTAGCACTGGAGATAAACTTAATACTAGGTGCAGCATGGCCACATTATGTGAGGCCTCTGCAACGGCGCGATAAAAGCACACAATGGCTTCCGCCTGTGCCTCAATCTCTGACGCCGCTTCTACTGCTTGGATTTTCTGTTTGATGTTTTGCATATCCGCATCGGTTCCCCGAAGCGCTGCAAAATAGGCCATCATGCCTTCAGTGGCGTGACGAAACTCGAGTAGGTCATATTGACTCTCTGAATCGCTATGCATCAGCTCCACAATAGGATCAGCAAGACTCTGCCAAAGCTGCTCTTTGACATAGGTACCACCGCCTTGACGACGCAGTAACAAGCCTTTTGCTTCTAACTTTTGAATTGCTTCACGAAGAGATGGACGAGAGACTTCAAATTGCAGTGCCAATTCACGCTCTGGTGGTAATTTCTGACCGGGCTGCAAACTCCCTTCAAGGATCATCTGCTCTAACTGACCCATAATCACATCAGAAATTTTTGGCTGGTTGATTTTGCTATAAGCCATATGGCCCTCAGCTCCTATTGTAAATTGGTCTTACCAATTTAATTGACTGAGCGCACTTTATCAAATCACATTTCAGATGTCTAGTTCGTGATCTGCTTCATGGTTACTCACGATTTGTGAGAATAGCTTAAAAAAATAGAAAAGGGGTCTGACCATTGCAACATTTTCTCAGCCCCCAATAAATAATGGTTTAAACCACCACACCAAAAATGGTCAGCAGCGATAATCCCGTCACTAATAATATGAAGTTTCGTTTACTCAATTGCAGTAAAGAGATGGTCGATTGCACACAAATAGGCGCATTAGAATCCGACTCTATCGTCTCGGCCGCCAAGGCAACTTCTGAAATAATCTCACGTGCTGGCCGCTTCAACTGAAACGCCTGCTTACGCCAGCAGCTAAACGCCGCAGAAAAGTGCCCACTCAGTACATAACCAAAAGCAATTAAGCGACTAGGCAGCCAATCTAATAGCATCAACGCTGTATCGACAAGCGGCAAGGATGCCTCACGTGACTTAGCATCGTCAGAGAAATAACGCACGGTACAATATAACACCGCGCCAGCTGGGCCGAAGAAAATCAAATACAGCGCCACCGCACCATAAAAACGATAGTTAAGCCATGCAACCGATTGACCGACCTTAGCCCCTAAATCTCGCTCCGATACCGCATCAATCGAAACGTAAGGGTCGAGCGAATCGGCAAAATGATAACAAGCTTGCGAGTCACCACGGCAAGCAGCTTGGATATATTGCTTAAACAGCTGGCGTTGCTTTAAATGGCTAAAACACAAAATGGCCACCGCCACCCACAACAACAAACTCACCAGTCCCCAAAATAGTCCCGCCACAAACCATGCCAATACTTGAACAGCAATGGCGGGTAAGAGTATGGCTATTGCCATCATGAGATCGTTGCTTAGCTGCTTACGACCAAAAAATACCTTGGTATAAAACGCCAGTAACGTTTCGAGCTGCCAGGCTTGAGGCAGTAACTTCAAGCGCTCTATGATAATTGCGACTAATAACGAAAAAAGTGCCATCTAAACTTCCCTTCTGTCACACGCTAAAAACAGTAATATCGCTAAAAAATTAGCCCACTAGGCTAGCCAGGTATCTTTGCCAGTCGAAACAGTCACCCGGATCGGTTTTGCGCCCTGGTGCTATGTCGCTATGCCCAACAATCGTTTTCACATTCAGCATAGGATACGCATCAAACAAGGCCAAGGTTAACATCCGTAATTGCTGATATTGCACATCGGTATATTTACAGTTATCCGTACCTTCAAGCTCGATACCAATGGCAAAGTCATTACAGCCATCGCGACCATCATAATGGGATACACCAGCATGCCAGGCTCTATCGTCACAGCTGACATATTGCACTATCTCACCGTCACGACGTATTAAAAAGTGCGCCAACACCGTCAACCCTTCAAGCTCACAAAAACTGGCATCGGCCTCCACATCTAAACAGCCCTGAAAAAGCTGGTCGATATAGGGCAAACCAAACTGCCCCGCCGGTAAGCTAATGTTATGGATCACCAACAAGCTCACCTCACCCTCTGCGCCCTCAGGGCGTTGGTTAAAATGAGGA
Organism: Shewanella colwelliana ATCC 39565; assembly: GCF_000518705.1. Lineage (GTDB taxonomy): Bacteria > Pseudomonadota > Gammaproteobacteria > Enterobacterales > Shewanellaceae > Shewanella > Shewanella colwelliana. Next base: position 9,927 of record NZ_JAEC01000026.1, on the reverse strand, counting down.
GACTCACACTTACGGCTTAAGGTTAACCAGCCATCGCTGATTGATTTTGTTTGCATCGACTAAATCTATAAATGATAAAAGATAAATCTAAATTCACTTTACCCATTTTTCAGTTTAGGTGCTAGTCATGGTTACTGATGATTTGTTCCAGCCTAAACTGTCAGCAATACCTTTTAACAGCTTGTTAATTGATTTAATTTCAACACTAATTTGCGCTGCTTTTTCATGATTAAGTTTGCTATTATCAACGCAATAAGAACAAGTGCTTGCCGCGTATGTTTGCGCTAACACCATGTCAGCGCCTTGAAGCAAGAGCATTGGGCGCTCACCCCAAACAGCCAGGCGCGGCCCACCGAGGATAGAAACATGCTGGAAAACGATATTAGACTATCAGTCAAAGTCGCACTCGAAGAAGACTTAGGCTACCGAGCCGACAGCAACCTAAACGCCGCCGACAAATTAAGCGCCGACATCACCGCTCAGTTAATTCCAAGTGACAAATACGCCGAAGCGACATTAATCACCCGTGAAGAGGGCGTATTTTGTGGTAAAGCCTGGGCCGAACAAGTCTTTAACCAACTCGGCAGCGAAGTGGCACTGCATTGGCATGTCGATGATGGCGATCTATTAGTGCCCAACCAAGTACTGTGCGAAATGTCTGGTCCTGCCCGCGCGATTCTAACAGGCGAGCGCACAGCAATGAACTTTATCCAAACGCTGTCCGGTGTCGCGACACTAACTAAGCACTATGTCGACAAAATGGCTGGCACCCATTGCAAGTTACTCGATACCCGTAAAACCGTGCCAGGGCTTCGCACGGCACAAAAATATGCCGTCACCTGCGGCGGCGGCAAAAACCACCGCATAGGTTTATTTGACGCCTTCCTTATAAAAGAAAACCACATCATGGCCTGTGGCTCTATTGCAAACGCCATTCAAGCCGCCCGCAAACTTGCCAGTGACAAGCCAGTAGAGGTCGAAGTCGAAAGTATCGAAGAACTCACCTTAGCCTTAGAGGCACAAGCTGATATCGTAATGTTGGATAATTTCGATGTGACTATGATGCTACAAGCGGTAGAGCTCAACCAAGCCTTTCATAAAGAGCAGGGTTATCCTGAGTCGCAACGGGTCAAACTTGAAGTGTCAGGCAACGTCACCATAGATACCATTGCCGATTTTGCCAAAACAGGTGTCGATTACATCTCAGTAGGCGCACTGACTAAACACGTTAAAGCGTTAGACCTCTCATTGCGATTGAAAGACTAACTAGCAGACTTTAGCTCATAGGGATTAGCGCCTAGGGATTAGTTCCTAGGGGCTAACTCCTAGAACTACCTGTTGAAGATGGCGATAGAAGCTGAGCCATAGCAACTGGCCATAGCAACTGAGCCACAAAGACTAGGCCCTATTGCCCTTAACCTCGCCCTGCTATCCAGACTTCCCTTTTTTGCCCCTCGCCGTAACAGCCTTGCAACAATCTAATGGCGCGAAACACTATCGTTCACTATTCACACAATTATGAATCGCTATTTTTTTGACTAAATCAGAATAAGTGCCATTTTTTCGGTCAACGACAAAAAGATGCTATAACCTTTTTTACAAAATATTACTTCTATTAGACAAATTCATCGCCAAATTAGTACTTTGATGTAATTTACAGCTCCATTTTCCTTAACTTTGTACTAACTTTGACAGTAGGCGAGATGGCCCTTTCGGCCAGCTCACCATGAAGGTAGACCAAATTGCAAAATTGAGGTGATCAATAATTAGGTTTTAAGCTCTAGTTTAGAATTTTCACACATTACTGTTAACAAGTGCTTAACGAGAGATGTGTTGAAATGTTCATTAGCAGAGCGGCTTGAATGATGGGTATATGCGCATTATTTGAATAAACCTAGCGACCCTTTAATCGAGCAAGCAACCAAATGGTGCAGTTTGCCGAAACGACATACATCATATCGATGGTTAATAAATGATGCTTAAACGCAGCAGCTAGGGTTATTAGAAGTTAACGCTTAACTGTTGCCGCTTAAAAGTCACGTAACTTTAATCACTAAAAATTAGTTGATAGCAATAACGATTTGACCAAGGATGAAACAGCCGACCACACGCAGGAGCGTAACGTTTAGGTTCAATATTGTGTTAATCACCTGCCAATGTTTAAGGCAAGTGTGTTAATCGCCAATAGAGAGCTAAACTTAAAGTTACAAGTGCTATAAGCTCAAAGGCTAACGCCTAGCAGCTGTAAGCAAAAAGGTTAGGTGAATCGAGTCACGTTCTGTCAAACGGAGAGAGTAAAATGAAAGGTTTCAAAAAAAGTAATGCTAAGGGTTTCACCCTAATTGAATTAATGATCGTTGTTGCAATTATCGGTATTCTCGCTGCAATTGCACTGCCTGCTTATCAAAATTACACAAATAAAGCTAAATTTACCGCGTGGGTAAATGCTAGTGCTTCACATAAATCAGCTATTGAAGCATGTTATCAAGTAGAACAAGACTTAACTGCGTGCGAGACTGCTGAGACAAATGGTATTCCAGCAGATATTACTGCAGCAGCCGGCGTCCCTGGCGTAGCTGTAGCTGCTGGTGCGGTTATTAACGTAACAGCTCCTTCCGATACAGTTGCTGGCTCAGCGCTTGATGGAGCTACATTCGATTTAACCCCTACTGTTGTGGGTACAACTCTGACATGGGCTAAAGTTTGTTCACCTGCAGAACTATGCTAAATTAATTTATTGATAATCAGGAGGACTGCGAGTGGTCCTCCTTATTTTTGGAATACCATGCCAACTACTGGTTTACACTTAGGTTTATCAACTCTGTTCATTCGCAAACAACTGCTTAGCGAAGAACAGATCGCATCGGCAATTACCAAATCTCGTCAAGCTAAACTATCCCTTGTTTCTACTATAGTCTCAGAAAAACTGATTTCTGCCAGAGAGATTGCCGAACTCTGCTATGAAGAATATGGCACCCCGCTACTCGATCTCAATGAATTCGATATTTCCAGCATCCCCGAAGATTTCCTCAATCGTAAACTGATCGATAAACATAAATGTTTGCCGCTGTTTAAACGTGGTAATCGTCTCTATATTGGTACCTCAGACCCGACCAATATTGCCGCCTTAGAGGATTTTCAATTTAGCGCCGGCCTGCATGCTGAAGCCATATTGGTTGAGGATGATAAACTTACCGTAGCCCTGGAAAAAGTGCTCGAAGAGGATATTTCCGCACTGGATCTTGACGGAATAGATGAAGATTCTTTAGCTGGAATTGAAGTCACTGATACAGACAAGCGTCATGATGAACCACAAGGGGAAGCCAGTGATGATGCCCCCATTGTTATCTATATCAACAAAATTTTAACCGATGCCATTCGTAAAGGCGCATCGGACTTACATTTTGAACCCTACGAGAAACGCTACCGCATCCGTTTTCGCATCGATGGTATCTTGCATGAAGTCTCAGAGCCACCAGTCAACCTATCTGGACGAATTTCGGCTCGCTTAAAGGTGATGTCAAAGCTAGACATTGCCGAACGCCGCGTCCCCCAAGATGGCCGCATCAAGATGAAGCTGTCGCGCACCAAGTCCATCGACTTTCGTGTCAGTACCTTGCCCACCATCTGGGGCGAAAAGATTGTAATGCGTATCTTGGACTCCTCATCAGCGCAACTTGGCATTGAAAAACTGGGGTATGAGGATGACCAACGTGAGCTTTATGAGCAGATGCTAGCTAAGCCCCAAGGCATGATCTTGGTCACTGGCCCCACAGGTTCAGGTAAAACCGTCTCCCTTTATACAGGGCTCAATATTCTCAACACCGAAGAGCGCAACATCTCCACCGCCGAAGATCCGGTTGAAATTAACTTAGAAGGCGTTAATCAGGTCCATATTAACTTAAAAGCTGGCCTCACCTTCGCCTCTGCCCTGCGCTCATTCCTGCGTCAAGACCCCGATGTCGTCATGGTGGGGGAGATACGTGATTTAGAGACCGCCGAAATCGCCATTAAGGCAGCGCAAACAGGTCACTTGGTACTGTCAACCTTACATACCAACTCAGCCGCGGAAACCTTAACCCGTTTGATCAACATGGGCGTACCAGGGTATAACATTGCCAGCTCAGTCAACTTGATTATCGCGCAGCGTCTATCTCATCGCCTTTGCCCTGAATGTAAGCAACCAGAGGATGTGCCCGAGCATGAACTGTTACGTTTGGGCTTTACCCAAACACAAATCGATGACGGTTTTACTGTCTATAAACCCATAGGTTGCGACCTCTGCTCTGGCGGGTATAAAGGCCGAGTCGGTATCTATGAGGTGATGAAGATGTCAGATGAGATAGCCCGAACGATTATGGAGGGAGGCAATTCACTGCAAATTGCCACCCAAGCCAAAGAGCAAGGCATGCGGGACCTGCGTGATTCAGGCCTTCGCAAGGTGGTTGCTGGGGTCACCAGTATCGCCGAAATTAACCGCGTCACCAGTTTTTAGACTAAGCTAATATCAACCACTTATTACCTTGCGCTTAAGTAACTAGAAAATAAAGGATCCATCATGGCTACCGCATCACTGGCTAAAACGAAAACGCAAACTAAAAAGCAAAAAGCAGCCAAAGCGCAACCTAAAGTGGTCACCTTCGAGTGGAAAGGCACCAACCGCGATGGTAAAAAAACCTCGGGCGAGCTACGTGGAACCTCGACCAATGAGATCAAAGCCCAATTAAAATCTCAAGGGGTCAACCCTAAAGTCGTCAGAAAAAAACCAGAATCCCTGTTTAAGCGCGATCCCAAAATCACTGCGATGGATATCGCCATGATGACTCGCCAGATTGCCACCATGCTGGCAGCGGGCGTGCCCATTGTCACAACTCTTGAGATGCTCGGCCGTGGCCATGAAAAACCCAAAATGCGTGAACTACTGGCCACTATCGTTGGTGATGTGCAATCGGGGATTCCACTATCTGACTCATTAAAACCCCACCGAAAATACTTCGACGACTTGTATGTTGACTTAGTGGGTGCGGGTGAACACTCTGGCTCACTGGATGCGGTATTCGATCGCATCGCCACCTATCGAGAGAAAGCGGAAGCGCTAAAGTCAAAAATTAAAAAGGCGATGTTTTACCCTGCGGCTGTTGTGGTGGTAGCAATATTAGTCACATCGTTACTTTTACTATTTGTCGTTCCCCAATTTGAAGAGATATTTAATGGTTTTGGCGCAGAGCTGCCTGCATTTACTCAATTAATTATCGGCATATCACGCTGGCTGCAAGGTTCATGGTACTTTTTCGTTATTGCAATCATTGTTGGTATTTGGGCTTTTAAAAAAGCACATTTAAACTCCCAAGCTTTTAGAAATAGAGTCGATGAGCTCGTGCTAAAAATCCCTGCCATTGGTGATATCCTTCATAAAGCAGCTATGGCACGCTTTGCGCGAACCTTAGCGACAACCTTTGCCGCAGGTGTCCCCTTGATTGATGGTTTAGAATCAGCCGCCGGTGCCTCGGGTAATTATGTCTATCGCAGTGCCTTGATAAAAGTCCGTCAAGAGGTGATGTCCGGCATGCAGATGAATGTCGCCATGCGCACCACAGGCCTATTCCCTGACATGCTGATTCAGATAGTGATGATTGGTGAAGAATCGGGCGGCCTCGATGAGATGCTCAACAAAGTCGCCAACATCTATGAGATGCAGGTCGATGATGCGGTCGATGGTTTATCCAGCCTTATCGAACCAGTAATGATGGTGGTGATTGGTACGGTTGTTGGTGGCCTCATTGTCGGTATGTACCTGCCAATCTTTGAGATGGGTAATGTGGTAGGCTAAGGCGGTAGCTCATAGCTCGTAGCTCGTAGCTCGTAGCTCGTAGCTCGTAGCTCGTAGCTCGTAGCTCGTAGCTCGTAGCTCGTAACTCGTAGCTCGTAGCTCGTAGCTCGTAGCTCGTAGCTCGTAGCTCGTAGCTCGTAGCTCGTAGCTCGTAGCTCGTAGCTCGTAGCTCGTAGCTCGTAGCTAAGCAATGTTAAAATCTTTCCATAACAACAAAATTTATCGATTAAATAATAATGAACCAATTTATCCAATTAATGGCGCAGTTCCCTTTTCTGTTTGCCGCACTCGCTTTTATCTTTGCTGCCACCATTGGCAGCTTTTTAAATGTGGTTATCCACCGTTTGCCCGTCATGATGAAACGTGAATGGCAGCAAGAATGTAATCAGTACCTGGATGAGTATCACCAGCCACTCCCAAAAGAGCTGGCCAGCAAACTTGCCAAGCCTATCGACGATTACCCTGAAAAATATAACCTTGTGGTGCCGGGCTCTGCCTGCCCCAAATGTAAAGCCTACATCAAGCCTTGGCATAATTTACCTGTATTAGGTTGGTTAATGCTCGGCGGGAAATGTGCCAACTGTAAAACTGCAATCTCAGCACGCTATCCAATCGTAGAGGCTCTAACGGGCATAGCCGTAGGTTATTTAGCCTACCATTTTGGCCCTACTTGGCAGTTCGTCTTCGCCACGGCGTTAACCTTTGGCTTAATAGCCCTTACTGGTATAGACCTCGATGAGATGCTGCTGCCGGATCAAATGACGCTGCCACTACTTTGGCTGGGGTTACTCATTAATCTTAATGGCACATTTACCTCACCCACTGAGGCGATTATAGGTGCCGCTGCAGGCTATATGAGCTTATGGAGCGTCTTTTGGGGCTTTAAACTCCTCACAGGTAAGGAAGGCATGGGTTATGGTGACTTTAAGCTACTGGCTGTATTTGGCGCTTGGTTTGGCTGGCAGCTGTTACCACTCATCATACTGCTCTCTTCTGTCGTCGGCGCAGTAGTTGGCGTATTGCTGATTGTGAATAAACGCATCAACTCCGGCAACCCAATCCCCTTTGGCCCCTATATTGCCCTTGCTGGCTGGATTGCTATGATCTGGGGCGAGCAAATAGTTAACTGGTATCTTTCGACGCTGTAATGCCAATACCGCTGAATCATGGGCAATGCCACAAGAGTACATTTATGTCTAATTTTATCGTTGGCCTCACTGGTGGCATTGGCAGTGGTAAAACCACAGTCGCCAATCTTTTTGCCGACTTGGGTATCACCCTTGTAGATGCTGACATAGTAAGCCGTGAGGTTGTCGCTCCAGGTACTATTGGGCTGACGCGCATAGCTGAGCACTTCGGCCAAAGCATATTGCATGAAAATGGGGAGCTTAATCGCGCCGCATTAAGAGAGCGCATATTCAGCACGCCGCCTGAGCGAGAGTGGCTCAACAATCTACTTCACCCCATGATTAGACAAGAGATGTTAGCGCAACTGAAAAAAGCGACCTCACCCTACGCTATTTTGGTTGTTCCCTTGCTATTTGAGAACGGTTTAGATAGGTTAGTCAATTGCACCTTAGTGGTTGATATTTCGCCAGAGCTGCAAACCCAGCGTACCATGGAGAGAGACTCTGTGAGCGCTAAGCAAGTACTAAATATAATAGGCAGTCAGGCAAGCAGAGCTGAGAAACTGTCAAAAGCTGATGATGTCATCGACAATCATGGAACGGTATCAGCATTACAGAGCAAGGTAGCTTTACTACATAATAAATACTTAAAATTAGCCGATCACACTTGATAATGTCATGAATGAATTGATCTATGAACAGCCACTTAACGAGAAGACTCGCAGTTACCTGCGCCTTGAGTATCTCGCTAACCAACTCCAGAGCAATCTAGATCAAGATCATCAACATCGATGTTTCTACCCGCTGTTTTCTCTGTGTGAACTCACCGAACGTTGCGACTACCGCACCGAAATCATTAAAGATATAGACAAGCAACTGATCACTTTAAAAAAGTGGCAAGATCTTCCCCACATTGATGAAGCCCAGGTAAATGAGTATATCGAGCGACTACAACAGGCAAGGACTCAACTGGTAGGTTGCGAGCGACCCGGTCAAAAACTGAAACAAGACCGCTTCTTATCAGCTCTGCGTCAACGGTTCGGCATGCCAGGAGCTTGTTGTAATTTTGATCTACCTCAGTTGCACTACTGGCTAGCAAAACCTTGGGCCATTCGCCAACAAGAATATCAATCTTGGATAGCCAACTTTCAGTGCCTACTGACACCAATCAAACTTCTCCTAGAGCTTACTCGCAAAACCACCAGTTACAATCCAGCTACTGCAGTTGCCGGTTTCTACCAAGGTAGCAGTAACCAAGCCTTGTCGCTCATCAGAGTAAAACTCGATGCAAAGCAAGGTTGCTACCCCACAATTAGTGGCAACCGTAATCGTTACGCCATCCATTTTGTCCTATTTGACCAGCAAAAACATTCTGACCAAACCATCGACTTTATGTTGGCAACCTGCGGCTAAACTGATTACCATAATGCTTTAGAATTAAAGCGTCACGGAATAGCATATGCCTACAGTAGTAAACTGCCCAACCTGCCAAACTCAAGTAGAATGGTCAGCCGATTCAAAATTCAAACCCTTCTGCAGTGAACGTTGTAAACTTATTGATTTAGGTGATTGGGCCTCAGAGAAACATGCTATTCCAGTAAAGCCGGAATTCGATGCCGAATCATTAGATGCACTCGGCTATGATGAAGCTGACTTCTTTAAGGATAATTAACCAATGAAACGAGTCCATGTGGCCGTTGGTGTAATACTTAACGCCAGTAACCAAGTCCTGCTCGCCAAGAGGCCTGATAACCTTCATCAAGGTGGCAAATGGGAGTTCCCTGGTGGCAAGGTCGAGCAAGATGAGACCACTTCACAGGCGTTAATCAGAGAGCTTAAAGAGGAAGTAAACCTCATTGTTAGTGATACAACGCCACTAATGACAATCTCCCACGATTATCCGGATAAAGAAGTCCTCTTAGGTATCCATACTGTAAACTGCTTTTCAGGAGATGCTGAGGGGCTGGAAGGACAGGAAATATTGTGGGTAGAGTTAAGCAATCTGAAACGATATAACTTCCCTGCGGCCAACACACCAATTATCGATAGACTACTATCCCTATAACCCCTTGAGAGCCGAATGTTAAACTGACTTAGGCTCTTACATGCAGCAACCTACCTCAAATTATCAATTGCCAATCCGAAACCATTCAAATCCAAAGATAGATTTTATTAACCAGTTAAATTAATAACAAATAATAGAGCTTAAGCTTGTTAATGGACTTGGGTTATCTCATAAAATAACCAAGATGAAGCAAGTGAGTTAGTCGATATTAGTCCAGGATAAATCAACAGACACTTACCATAATCAGCTTTGAAGCATGTACAACGAAATAGCTAAAACCGATCCTACACAAATCAAACAATGCTATCGACCATGTAACAGCATGCTTCAGCCAACGAAGGTAAATAATTAAGGAGCGTTAACAAAAGCAAAGCAAACTTGTTTGTAACAAAGAGCGAAGGCGCAAGTCATGGTCAGCTCCCCTAAAGTTTCGCGCTGACCCACATGGATGTGTGGAATGCAGATAGTATCTGGAGTAACTATCTGCCATAAGCACATCGCTAATGCGATATTTGCCCTACTCTCGTAGTCCACGCAGTGGACACATGGCGGGCGAAGAGGTTGTGCTAAATGTACGAAGTACATTGCAATCTTTTAGCTCGTAACTTTCTAAAAGGCCCAAACGCAAAAAAGCCACCTTAATAAGGTGGCTTCTCTACTTAATTAGGCGCCTGGAAATGACCTACTCTCACATGGGGAGACCCCACACTACCATCGGCGCGATTGCGTTTCACTTCTGAGTTCGGGATGGGATCAGGTGGTGCCACAATGCTATGGTTTCCAGACAAATTTGGTAAATTTGAAAAGCTGCTCTCAATTCTGTATTTCAAGAAGCAAGAGATATTAAAATTGAATCACACTAAATCAAGTGTCTGTATTCTTTCGCTAAAGTTAACCATTAACTG
>NZ_JAEC01000025.1 GCF_000518705.1 Shewanella colwelliana ATCC 39565 | reverse complement strand
AAGTGGTGGGTCGTGAAGGATTCGAACCTTCGACCAATTGGTTAAAAGCCAACTGCTCTACCAACTGAGCTAACGACCCATCTAACGACTAAATCTTGCTGATTTAGTGTCTCAAACGACTGTGCCGCTCTGAGGGCGCCTATAATACCTTTTTCATCTTCTCATGCAAGTGCAAATTTCCCATTTTTTATTGTTTGCATGAAAAACAGACTAAGAGTATGTTTTTTGGTTAATTACAGATTAAAGACCCGCCAACTGTTGTTTAGCGATTCGAGCAGCAGCACTATTCGCATATTCTTTAACAACTTGTTGATAATAAACCTTCGCCTTCGCACTGTCCGAACGCTTCTCTGCGATCATACCTAACTTAACGAGACTGTCACCGCGCTTATTTGAATCATTAAACTGTTTAACGACTGTATCAAAAGCGTTAGCAGCATCAGCCAATTCACCTTTGTTGTACAGTAGCTGTCCTAACCAATAGTTAGCATTGGCAGCATAAGTTGACTCAGGGTACTGTTTGATGAAGTCACGAAATGCTGGGATTGCTTCATCATACTTACGTTCTTTGAGCACTAAATTAACCGCACGCTCATAGCTTGCTGTTTCACCTAATGAAGATGAAGGCCCTGAACTGTCAGCCGTTGTTACCGTGGCAGCTGCTGCGGCTTTACTGCTAGTAAGATTAGCAATATCTTCATAAAGCTGGCGTTGACGCTGCAACATCTGACTTATTTGATAGTTTTGCTGCTCACTTAAACCACGAAGATCTAATACTTCCTGCTGCAAAGTGTCTAAACGTTGTTGCGTTTCATATTCACTCGCCTGCTTTGCTTTAAGCATACGCTCTAAACGCGCAACTCTATCGTCAGTTGAACCACCAGCAATATCTTCTACAGGCGCTGGTGCAGCTACCGCTACACCAACACTCATCAGAATTGCCGCGGTAAGTACGGCTTTTTTCATAGTTAACCCTATCGAAATCCTTTTTTAGTAAACGAGTACTGCGCGACGGTTCTTAGCAAAGCCATCGTCTGTGCGCGTAAAGTCTAATGGTTTCTCTTCACCATAGCTAACAATGCTCATTTGGCTTGGTGACACACCCATGCTCTGTAAATACTTAGCAACGGCTTTTGCACGACGTTCACCTAACGCGATGTTGTATTCTGGCGTGCCGCGTTCATCAGCATGTCCTTCAATCATCACGCGAACATTTGGATGTTCAGATAGATAATCACCGTGGGCGTTAAGCACTTCTGAGAACTCTGATGATACTGAACTGCGGTCAAAATCGAAGTAGATGATATGCTCTTTACGTAGCTCTTGATACTTAAGACGCTGCTGCTCTTCTGGTGTCAGGATTGGCGCGACACCACCGGTTTCGACACCACCGCCAGAGACGACCTGACCACTTTCGCTACCGCCCATAGAGCTGGTTGCGTCAGTTTCAGATTCAGAGGTAGAGCTACATGCACTGATCGCCATAATAGGCAGTGCTACGACCATAGCTTTAAACAGCTTGTTAAGATCCATGTTTACATCCTTACTAAATTCTAATTATAAAAAAGGTGACCAAGCGGGTGATTTTACTTCCCCTTGACCGACTGGCAGTCTTGCCTTAAAACGTCCATCCATAGAGACTGCCGCTAATACTTGCTTGCCCTGATAGGTGGTGCCATAGATGACCATAGTGCCATTAGGCGCAACGCTTGGTGATTCATCAAGGCGCGTGGTAGTCAGTACCTGCATAAAGCGGGTTTCTAAATCCATTCTTGCAATATTAAATTTACCGTTGGTGCGGTTTACAAACACCATACTGCGTCCGTCAGGTGAAATTGAACCGCCTAGGTTCCACTCGCCTTCAAAAGTAAGTCGCGTCACTTTACCCGAAGCCAGCATGACTTGATACAGTTGCGGACGGCCGCCACGTTCAGAGGTAAAGATTAAAGATTGACCATCTGGTGTCCAAGAGGCTTCGGTATCGATAGCATAATGGTTGGTCACGCGCTTAATCGCCTTAGTTTCTATATCAACTACATAAATTTCTGGCTGACCATCTTTAGATAAGGTCACCGCTAATTTTCGACCATCAGGTGAAAACGACGGCGCACCGTTTATGCCTGGAAAGCTGGTGACTTTAGCGCGCTGCTGAGTGTAAATATCTTGAACAAATACTTCGGCTTTTTTGTTCTCGAAACTTACATACGCTAATTTACGAGCATCTGGTGACCAGGTTGGCGACATTAACGGCTCTGGGGAGCGCAATAACATCTGCTCGTTATAACCGTCATAGTCCGCAATCATCAATTTGTACGGTGATTTTTCTTGATGGTCAACAACCACATAGGCAATACGTGTTAAAAATGCGCCACGTACACCAGTCAGTTTTTCATAAACGATATCGCTGATCCTATGGCCATACTGTCTAAACTGGGCAGCCGTGATCACGGTTTCGCGACTGTCGATAAGGTATTCAGCTTTTGCAGTGGGGCCATTTGACTGCAGTTGTGCTTTAACCAAATCAATCAATTCAAAATTAACGAGATATTGATCTGGGCCAAAGGGTTTGACCGAGCCCATCACAACCGCCTCTGCCGCAACGCCAGACCAGGCTTTTACGTCAAAGTTAGCGACAGTGCTGATATTGCGCTGGGGTAACCCAAGCTCATCAATAGGTTTAAAGGTACCGCTGCGCGCTAAATCTGACATCACCACGTCAGAGATCTGCTGTGGCATTGGTGTCGCGCCTTGCCAAACAAACGGAATCACCGCGATTGGACGAGCGGCATCAACCCCTTCGGTGATCACAATATCTAATGCCGCTTTCGCTGGTAAAGTGCAAAACATCAGCCCTAAGATGAGCCATTTCCCGAAAACTTTCATGAAACCCCTTTAATTAAATTCCGGTTGAACGGTTAAATTTATCTCTTTTAGCTTATTATAAACATCAGCTTCTTGTGAGACAGGCAATCGACCCGCCTTGTTAATCGCCGCTTTAGTCGCTCGGCAAACAACCGGATCACCAGATAAAATCTCACTACCGGTGACAAATCCATCTTTGGCTAAACGAACAAATACACGGCAACTTTTCCCCCGCATAGATTCGTCTACCACTAAATTACGCTGAATAGTCGCTCGGATCATCGACGTATAACGCTGTACTTCGCTGACAACCTGCTTATTACGGGTTTGCGACAACGCGGCTTGTTCGGCAGCTAATGCCTCTTGCATCATCCGCTCTTGTTCTAAACGCGCCTGCTCTTCCGCTTTTCGCTTACGCTCAGCTTCCTCTTTACGTTTGCGTTCATCAGCGGCTTTTTTCGCTGCGGCTTCCTCTTGCTTGCGTTTGGCCTCAGCTTTAGCTGCTGCTTCTTCAGAGGCTTTACGCTCCGCTTCTTTCTTTTTACGCTGAGCTTCGGCTTGGGCCGCTTTCTCTTTTTCCTGTTTTTGCTTCAACTGCGCGGCCTTGGCTGCGGCAGCTGCATTTTGCGTTTCAATCTCTTTTTGCTTACGCTGTTGCTCAAGCTTTTTAATCTTTGCTTGCTCACGCTCACGGGCTTGTTTTGCCTCGCGGGCTTTTCGATCTAACTCATCTTGACGCGCTTTCTCTTTGCGTTCAGCTTCGCGTTTTTCAGCTTTAAGCTTCTCGGCATATTGAGTAACCTGCTTCTGGTCGACCACCACAGCTTGCACCGCTGGAGCACTAACTTGAGGGACCACTTTAGGCTTTTCATCGAAATCGACACCCATGGCCACAACAACTATCACACCAATATGAATAGTCGCTGAAATAACCAATGGTATTGTAAAATCTGATTTAGCTGCCACCCATCTACTCCTCAGGTGAGTCTGTCATCAAGCCTACCGACGGCACCCCTGCACCTTGCAGCGTCACCATCAATTGAATCACCTTTTCATAAGCAATCGTTCTGTCAGCTTTAACCACCACGGGGCGCTCTGGCTCTAACTGGATAATCGCTGCAACACGGGTAGCAATCTCTTCTAAATCCAATGTCTCTTTAGTGCTACTGCTGCCAACATCGAGATAGTAATCCCCATCGGCGTCAATTGAAGCCACCACAGGTGGTTTGCTGTCTGCAGGTAATGCCTCAGCAGCCCCTTGCGGCAAGTCAACTTTAACCCCTTGGGTCACTATGGGCGCCGTGACCATAAAAATGATCAACAGTACTAACATCACGTCGATATAGGGTACAACGTTGATCTCAGCTACCGGGCGGCGCCGCTTACGCTGATAACCTTGCTGCATTATATCTCTTCCTTCTCGCTATATGCTTGACGATGCAAGATACTCGAAAACTCTTCCATAAAGTTCGCGTATGACATCTCAATTTTATCAACTTGAGTCGAAAAACGGTTATAGGCAATAACCGCGGGAATCGCAGCAAACAAGCCCATGGCCGTTGCAATCAATGCCTCGGCAATACCTGGGGCAACCATGGCTAGTGTGGCATTTTCAACGGCGCCAAGCGCAATAAAGGAGTTCATGATCCCCCATACGGTACCAAATAGACCGATATAAGGACTGGTTGAGCCAATGGTAGCCAATAAAGGTAAATGAGTTTCAAGCTTTTCCATTTCACGTGATAGAGAAACCCGCATCGCTCGGTAACTACCGTCCATCACCGCTGCAGGCACTTTGCCGTTGAGCTTGTTTAAACGTGCGTACTCCTTAAAGCCGGTAAAAAACAGCGCTTCGAGACCCGCATTACTGTCTTGGCGTGCCGCTAACTCTTTATACAACTTATTAAGATCGACACCCGACCAAAACTTGTCTTCAAATTTAAGTGAGCGCTCTCTAGCGGTAGTCAGAAGACGACGACGTTGAATAATAACCGCCCATGACACAACAGATAGTGCTAACAGCGTCAGCATGACAAATTTAACTAACAAACTTGCCTGTAAAAAAAGACTAACAAAAGAAATATCAGCTTCCACCATCAAACTCCTGAACAATATTTTGGGGAATGGCTCTAGGCTTCATCTGCGACAATGCAACACATGCCACTAAAACTTGCCCTTCGCAATATAGCAATCCATCATCATCAACCAAACGCTGGCGAAACAGTAATGACGCTCTCTTCAACTGTATGACCTCAGTTTCGACAAAAAGGTCCTGCTCAAATCGTGCTGCGACTTTAAAATCCAATTCAGCCTTTTTCACCACAAAAGCAATATCGTCATTAAGCAGTTGGGTTTGCTTTACGCCCATGTGCTTTAGCCACTGACTGCGAGCGCGCTCAAAAAAGTTGAGATAGTTGGAGTGATACACAACGCCACCAGCATCGGTATCTTCGTAATAAACAAATATCGGCCATCGGAACATTAAATCTACATGCCCAGCATTGGATAAAATAGAGGCCTACTATACCTAGAGCGCGAGCAATTGTGAATGGCTCCTATAACGTCACGTCTCACTAACTTCATAAAATTTTGTTAATAAAAAAGGGAAGTTAATACTTCCCTTTTTAACATCAATGACGATTATTGGCCTATTTTGGCTGGCACCTTCAATCCAAAGTTGTGCCACAAGAAGCTGTAGATGTCGGCAAACTCATCGATTTTCATAGAGGTTGGCTTACCCGCACCGTGACCCGCTTTAGATTCGATACGCATAATCACTGGCGCATCACCTTTTTGCCTATCTTGTAACAAGGCTCCAAATTTAAAGCTATGCAGCGGCACCACACGATCATCGTGATCGGCAGTCATGACCATAGTCGCTGGATACGCCCGCTCACTAATGTTGTGGTAAGGCGAATAAGCCAGCAATGCTGGGAACTGCTCAGCAACATCGGCACTGCCATATTCACTGGTCCATGCCCAACCAATGGTGAACTTATGGAAGCGCAACATGTCCAGCACACCAACCGCTGGAAGAACAGCTGCAAAAAGCTCTGGGCGCTGTGTTAGGGCTGCACCCATCAAGAGGCCACCGTTACTACGTCCATAGGCACCAAGTTTTTTGCTATTAGTATACTTGTTATCAATCAAGTATTCGGCCGCCGCATAATAATCATCAAATACGTTCTGTTTCTTATCGAACATCCCCGCTTGATGCCAGCTTTCACCATATTCGGCACCACCACGAAGGTTAGGCACCGCATAAATCCCCCCCATATCCATCCAAGCAATATTGGCAGGGCTGAAACGAGGAGTTAGCGAAATGGCAAAACCACCATAGGCGTATAAAAGTGTCGGGTTATTACCATCTAGCTTTAACCCCTTCTTATAAGACACCATCATCGGCACACGAGTACCATCTTTACTGGCGTAGAAGACTTGATCAGAAACATAGTCATCAGGGTTAAAAGAGATTGTTGGCTTGGCATATAAACTTGACTTCCCTGTTTTAAAATCAAACTTATAGGTTGTCTGAGGCTGAACGTAACTATTAAAGGTGTAGTAGAAGTAATCTTTGCTACGTTTACCGTAAGGGCCCGCTATTTTACCTTTCCCCGGTAGATCGACATCCTGACGTTTAACGCCATCCATGCTAAATATCGACAATTGACCTAATACATCATGCAAGTAACTAACAACTAAGTGATCATTAATAATCGCTATATTGCTAATGGGATCTTGAGACTCTGGAATAATGGTTTTCCAGTTTGCCTTTGCGGGACGATTCACATCAATGGCAATCACTTTACCGTTGGGTGCATTTAAGTCAGTCTTAAAATAGAACACTGACTTGTCATTGCCCAAGAAACTGTATTCAGCTTCCAGATCAACAATCAACTCTACAACTTTGGCATTAGCATCCTTGAGCGACTTATAAAAGAAGCGGTTGCGACTATCGGTACCTTGAGATATAGAAATCAGCAGGTAATCGCCCTTCTCAGAGACTTCTGCCCCAAAGCCCCAATCTTTATTTTGAGGACGTTCATACACCAATACATCTTGCGACTGACTGGTCCCCAATTTGTGAAAGTACACTTTTTGGTTGAAATTGACATCAGCTAACAGATTACCGCCCTCTGGCGCATCATATCGAGAGTAATAAACGCCTTGGTTGTCCTTGCTCCACTCAGCACTGGAAAACTTAATCCATTTGAGCTCGTCGCTCAGTTTATTGCCTGTAGCAACATCGACAAACTGCCATTGCTGCCAATCTGAACCCGATTTAGACACACCGTAAGCGATTGTTTTGCCGTCGCCACTGACAGACACACCACTTAAGGCCACTGTACCGTCGGTAGAAAAGCCATTAGGATCTAACGCAACGGTCTCTTCGCCAGCACTATTTTTAACGTAAAGCACAGATTGAGCCTGCAAGCCATCATTGCGGTAGAAGAAGGTGTTGTCACCATGCTCGGAGGGGGCCGTCACTTTCTCGAAATTCCACAGCTCGGTAATACGGCCAACAATCGCTTGCTTGTTGTCTATCTTGGCCAAATACGCTTGACCAGCAAGCTGTTGCTGCTTCACCCAGTGATGGGTCGCATCAGTTTCCTCTTCAAGGAAACGGTATGGGTCTGCCACCTCTACGCCATGGATTGTTTCCACTACGCCTGTTGCAGAAACTGCCTGCGTTGATTGTTCAACAGTTGCGCTGTTGTGCTGACATCCCATTAATGTCAACCCAAGCCCTGCAATAAGCAGGTGTTGTTTAGAGATAATCGCTTTTAGAGCCATCTATTGCCGTCCTGGTTATCTATTTATTATTCATCTTGTAATGTGAACGCCGTCCCATTAACGAAGTACTATACAAGTAAAAAAAAACTGCGCAACGGGTTAAAAAAATTCATCAAATCGAGTCCAAGGTGTAAACGTTAATAAAAAACTAACATGGATGAATTAATTAAACCGTCAAATTATGCATGGAATCTGCTTAACCACTCGCAAACAAGCATTATTAGTGAATCTGCCCAAAATACAGCCCCGACGATTCATTAGTAAAAGTAATCAATTTCAGGAATTTTTTTAGTTGGACGATATAAAGGTCTGACCCTATAATTCGCCCTGTTTTCAGGAAGTGTCTGCTCCCAGCAGATTTGAAAACAAGAACTCCAGATTTGTGTGCGAGGCACGTGAATCTATCCCTGGTTCTTATGCTTGACTTCCTTCCTTCAATTTGTTGATTGCAATATATTATTTGCGGCCCGCTTAGTATTAAGTGGGCTTTTTTTTACCTGAAGGAAAATGACCCACAAAAAAGCCCAGCTTTATAGCGGGGCTGATTGGTATGTCGCTTGCGAGTTAAAGTGGCTTACTTAACCTAATGACAACTCGCCTGTTACGCGATCGTTCATCAATCGTGGCATTTGAGGCAACGTGACGGCGCTCACCATGTCCTTCGGTGTGGATACGCTCTTGAGGAATGCCAGCTGATAGGAAAAACTGCTTAACCGAGTCTGCACGTTTCTCAGACACCTTCTGGTTAACAGAACGACCACCGTAGCTATCGGTATAGGCATCAATAAGCACCAATTCTACTTCTGGATCGTAAGCCAAGTATTCTTGTACCTTCGCAATCTGCGCTTTAGCGTAGCGAGTCAATTCCGTACCACCAGCTTGGTAGGTTAGAACGGTAAACGCAATATCCTCAAAACTATAAGGTAAAAGATTCGCCAGGCAGGAGCGAAACTCAGAATATTGACGACCAAAATTCACTGCTGATAACCCCACGGCAACTTTACTCGACCGGTTATACCAATCTGAATAATAAAAGGTAGGCTGCATGCCACGCTCTAGCTCATTGAGCATAGACCACGCGGCATTTTTAGGGACTTCTCCACTAAAATACTTTTGATAAGTGAGTTCAGTAATCGGTTTTGATAACAGTCCTGGACGCCAGGATGGAGCCATACTCATCAATTTTGCATTAGTCACTTCATCAGGTTTTACCCACATATCGAGAGTAAAATTTAAGTCATGATCTTTGCCTGCACGACTGGTGAATACCGCTTTACCGTATGAGGGGATCTCATGCTCAAGACGACATACGATAGGGGTATTATCACTCAATCGCCACTGAGACTGCTCTAATGATGCAACATAATGGCGCAACTCGGCATTGGCGAGCATAGGCAAGCCCGCGACCAGTAATCCTGTTACAGCAAATAGCACCCTACCCAACATAGACAATCACTCATATTAAATGTGTTACTTAACCCTATCGGCTTCTTTAAGCATTCCTTTAGCTTATATATTAGCCAATCAAACATGACAAGGTAACGCTAGATACTTCATAATAGCCACTGACTAATTATTTGGATATTTTGATGAGCGATATTTGCGACGCCAATAAACTAAACCACCGCTTTAGGGGCTATTTCCCCGTGGTTATCGATGTAGAAACTGCAGGCTTTAACGCCCAGACCGATGCGTTGCTTGAAATTGCTGTCACCCTGCTAAAGATGAATGATGAGGGGGATTTAGTCTTAGATAAAACCCTGCATTTTCATATCGAACCTTTTGAGGGAGCTAATTTAGAGCCTGAAGCGCTAGCCTTTAATGGCATTGATCCCACGAACCCGTTACGCGGCGCGGTGTCTGAGAAAGAGGCATTTTTAGAGATATTTAAAGAAGTTAAAAAAGCGCAGAAAAACAGCGGTTGTCACCGTAGTATTATTGTCGCCCATAACGCGGCTTTTGATCATGGCTTTGTGACTAAAGCTATCGACCGTGTTGGATTAAAACGCACGCCGTTTCACCCTTTTGCCACCTTTGATACCGCAGCCCTGTCAGGACTGGCGCTTGGTCACACTGTGTTGGCCAAAGCCTGCGCTATCGCGGGTATCGATTTTGATAATAAAGAAGCTCACTCGGCACTGTATGACACTGAGCGTACTGCCGAGTTATTCTGTCATATCGTCAATAAATGGAAAGCCTTAGGAGGCTGGCCTATCGCGCAAGATGACGAAATTGAAGCCTAGTTATTGACCGAGACGTCACTCACTGGTTTATGAGTGGGTGACCTTGACACATATTTGTCGACTATCGCATCAATCGCACCATTGTGCTTTAACATCGCTATGGCTTGATTAATCTGTGGCAATAGCTGTTCATGTTCTTTCCTGATCCTGACCACTAACTCTCCATCTGAGTGTAAAGCGGCCAAGCCAATGCCTATATTTAGCTCTTTTGCCCAATAAAGCGCGGTGAGGTCGCCCGATATCGCAGCGGCCACACGTTGCTTTTTCAGGGCCATCACCAACTCGCGTTCAGACTTAAAATCTATCCGCATAAATTGATCATCGTCGTGATAAAGGTAACCATGTACTGTGCCAATCTGTTGATTTTTTATCTTGGTGATTGACTGCCATTCGGTCACATTTTCATTTAAAACAATAATATGTTCTTTGATTGGAAACAGGGGATCAGATTGGACAAATAACTCACCTAAGTCTTGATGTTCAAACCAGCTAGGGCTGACCACGTCAAAATCTAGCTGACCAGTCTCTAACGCGCTATTAGTGCGTTTAGGTGGAAGTTTCTTTTTCTTTAATTTAATCCCTGCTTTAGCAAATATTTGCGGGACTAATTCACCTAGAATCCCTGGGCGATCTGCGGTTTCACTGATGTAATAAGGGTACCAGCTACTTGAGCCTGACACATTGTAAGACAGTGTCGTTTCAGCCCATACTTGTTGACTGATCAACAATAAACTAAATAGCAATACGGTGTTTAGTTTCAATATGGCATCTCACAAACCGTTAACAACATGCTTTAGATATACCAACCGTCTTGCTTAAGAGCAAGCCTTGTAATGCAAAAATAAGATAAAAATGGCACAAAAAAGCCGCGATAATCGCGGCTTTTAAATACAGCTCACTAAATCAAATGATTATAGTGTGTCTGCATTATCAGTGAGGTAAGAAGCTACACCTTCTGGGCTTGCATCCATACCTTTGTCACCTTTCTCCCAACCAGCAGGACAAACATCACCGTGCTCTTCGTGGAACTGAAGTGCATCAACCATACGGATCATTTCATCAACGTTACGACCTAGTGGAAGATCGTTAACCACTTGGTGACGAACTTGACCTTCTTTGTCGATAAGGAAAGAACCACGGAATGCAACACCAGCTTCTGGATGTTCAACGTCATAGGCTTTACAGATTTCATGCTTAACGTCAGCCACAAGCGTGTATTGAACTTGGCCAATACCACCCTTGTCTACTGGGGTATTACGCCATGCATTGTGAGTAAACTGAGAGTCAATTGAAACACCAATCACTTCAACGCCACGCTTCTTGAACTCATCCATGCGGTGATCGAAAGCGATCAATTCAGATGGGCAAACGAAAGTGAAATCAAGTGGGTAGAAGAATACAACAGCAGTTTTACCTTTGATTGCTTCGCTTAGGTTAAAGCTGTCTACGATTTCGCCGTTACCAAGAACCGCTGCAGCAGTAAAATCAGGGGCCGGACGGCCTACTAATACGCTCATTTTATATCTCCATCTATGGATTGAAAAAGCTTTTAATTATGAACTAAAAAGCATTATAGGCAGTCATTCGCTGGACACAAGCTATTTGGGATCATTGTCACCTTTTTTAATAAATATTCATCTAGTTGCCCAATAACTGTGCGCGATAACCTTACCCTTTGTATCGTTATTCACAGTTACACAGTAAACTTAAATACAGTTCAGTTACATCTCACTATTTTTTACAGATAAAACGCCGATTGGCTGGACAAGCCTTGCTAATACTGGCAAAAATAGCCTCCAAATACTTTATAAAAAATCAGAAAGAATAAATATGAATGCAGTTGTTATTGCTGTTTGCCTAATGTTGGGCCTCAGCCTCGCCCGAGTAAACGTTGTTATCGCACTCACAGTCAGTGCATTAGTGGCTGGCTTAGTGGGCGGTATGGACTTACAACATACCGTCGATGCCTTTAACACAGGCTTAGGTGGCGGCGCTCAAATTGCATTAAGTTATGCATTACTCGGCGCCTTCGCGGTAGCGCTTTCTCACTCTGGGCTGACGACACTAATTTCTCGTAAAGTGATCTCACAGTTAGGCAAAGAACAAAACAGCACAAACCTCAATCGTGTGCGTTGGTTACTATTGTTGGCGATACTCGCGATGGCAGTGTCATCGCAAAACATTTTGCCCATTCATATCGCATTTATTCCAATTTTGATCCCACCGCTACTTCATGTAATGTCCAAGCTGCGTATAGACCGCCGCCTAGTGGCATGCGTGTTGACTTTTGGTTTAGTCACCACCTATATGATTTTACCTATTGGCTTTGGTGGTATCTTTCTTAACGATATTTTGCTAGCAAATTTAAACAACAACAACCTTAATGCTGTACGTGAGCAAATCCCATCTGCCATGCTGATCCCTGCTTTAGGCATGATTAGCGGACTCTTAGTGGCGGTGTTTATCAGCTACCGAAAACCGCGAGAGTATGAAGAGCAGTTGATATTAGCCGCTGAACCCGAAGAAGGCGTTAATAAGCGTAACATTGTTATCGCCTTGGTTGCCGTTGCAGCGACATTAGCGGTACAGCTCTATACCGGCTCAATGATTTTTGGCGCGCTAATTGGCTTTATTATTTTCAGTTTCTCTGGCGCACTTAAACACGTTGCAGACCAAGATATCTTTAATCAAGGTGTGCGCATGATGGCCAACATTGGCTTTATTATGATCTCCGCAGCGGGCTTTGCCGCCGTTGTAAAGGAAACGGGAGATGTCGGCACTCTAGTTGAATCCCTGTCATACCTTATCGGGGATAACAAAGCACTTGCTGCATTCTTGATGTTAGTGGTGGGACTATTAATCACCATGGGCATAGGTTCATCTTTCTCAACTATCCCGATTATTGCGACCATCTATGTGCCACTCGCGATTACCTTTGGCTTTTCTGTGCCCGCGACGATTGCATTGGTTGGCACCGCTGCCGCGCTAGGAGATGCTGGCTCGCCAGCGTCCGACTCAACTTTAGGCCCTACCGCAGGTTTAAATGCCGACGGGCAGCATGACCACATTAGAGACAGTGTGATCCCAACCTTTATCCACTACAACATTCCCTTGTTGGTCTTTGGTTGGATAGCGGCTATGGTGCTGTAGTAAAATTCGAGCCATAAAAAAGGGAGCCATTGGCTCCCTTTTTCTGTTTAGGTAATACGTAAGCTTAAAAACGGATTACTTAATACAGAGTATTTGATAACGACTTACTTAGTACCAAAAATTTTATCACCCGCATCACCAAGACCCGGCAAGATATAACCTTGCTCATTTAGGCATTGATCGATTGAAGCAGTATATAGCTCAATATCAGGATGGGCTTTTTCTAGCGCTTTAACACCTTCAGGGGCTGCCACCAACACAAGAGCTTTAATCGCTGTACAGCCACGCTCTTTAAGTAGATCGATCGTCGAAATCATCGAGCCACCCGTTGCAAGCATAGGGTCGACAACCAGCGCGATACGCTCATGCATATTGCTAGCAAGCTTCTCAAAATATGGAACTGGCTCTAATGTCTCTTCATCGCGGTAGATACCCACAACAGAGATACGCGCACTCGGTACATGCTCAAGTACACCGTCCATCATACCCAGACCTGCACGTAAAATTGGCACGACAGTGACCTTTTTACCTTTGATCTGTTCAACTTCCACTGGGCCATTCCAACCTTCGATGGTCACTCTTTCAGTTTCGAAATCAGCAGTTGCTTCATAAGTCAGTAAACTGCCCACTTCGGCAGCTAACTCACGGAAACGTTTGGTACTGATGTCCCCTTCACGCATTAATCCAATTTTATGACGTACTAAAGGATGCTTAACTTCGACCACTTTCATCGTTTTCTCCTGATACTTTTCCAGTGTTTTTTCCAGCAAATTGTACCGATTCTAGTAGATTTGTTCATAATGGAAAACATAAAGTTTTACAAACACGGTAAATCGTGACCTAAGTCCGCTTGAATAAGCAAAATCATCACTTTCGACCGCTGTCACAAGCTGATAGAATAGCGCCGCATAAAAATCCAATAACGATGTACCCGAGAGGATCCTCCGTGAGCACTCCTACCCAGCTAAGCTACAAAGATGCAGGTGTTGATATCGACGCTGGCAATGCCCTTGTTGATAATATTAAGTCTGCTGTTAAACGTACCCACCGCCCAGAAGTTATGGGTAACCTAGGTGGATTTGGTGCCCTTTGCGAGCTACCAACTAAGTACAAACATCCAGTTCTTGTTTCTGGCACCGACGGTGTTGGTACCAAGCTTAGACTGGCTATCGATTATAAAAAACACGACAGTGTTGGTGTTGATTTAGTTGCAATGTGCGTGAACGATTTAATCGTTGCTGGCGCTGAGCCACTGTTCTTCCTCGACTACTATGCCACTGGCAAGTTAGACGTTGACACCGCAACTTCTGTCGTCAACGGTATCGCCGAAGGCTGTGCCCAATCGGGTTGTGCATTAATCGGTGGTGAAACCGCTGAAATGCCAGGCATGTACGAAGGCGAAGATTATGATCTTGCAGGCTTCTGTGTCGGCGCTGTTGAAAAAGAGGAAGTGCTAGACGGCTCCAAAGTTGTCGCTGGTGATGCACTGATCGCTTTAGGTTCAAGTGGACCGCACTCAAACGGTTATTCACTTATCCGTAAAGTACTTGAAGTGAGTCAAGCCGATCCGCAGCAGGATCTAGAAGGCAAGCCACTTATAGACCATTTACTTGAACCAACCAAAATCTACGTTAAGCCGCTACTTAAGCTGCTTGAGCAAAACGATATCCATGCTATGGCCCATATCACTGGCGGCGGATTTTGGGAGAATATCCCACGCGTGCTCCCTGACGATGCAAAAGCTGTGGTTAAAGGTGACTCTTGGCAGTGGCCAACCGTGTTTAACTGGTTAATGACCAATGGCAACATCGCTGAATTTGAAATGTATCGAACCTTTAACTGTGGTGTGGGTATGATTATTGCCCTCCCGCAAGATGAAGTCGACAGTGCATTGACCTTGCTAAAAGCTGAAGGTGAAAACGCTTGGCTTATCGGTGACATTGCTGCGCGCAATGGTGACGAAGAGCAAGTGGAGATTTTATAATGCCACAGTGCTGTCGCGTATTAGTTTTAATCTCAGGTAATGGCAGTAATTTACAGGCTATTATCGACGGTTGTGATGATAATTTGCAGGCAGAAGTTGTCGGTGTGGTGAGTAACAAGCCCGATGCTTATGGGCTGGTACGCGCTCATCACAGCGAGATAGATACCAGTTGCGTGATAGCGCACCAAGGTGAAACCCGTGCCAATTATGATGTTCGCTTGAAGCAAGCTATCGACAAGTACCAAGCCGATCTTATCGTGCTAGCTGGCTTTATGCGCATATTGAGCGACGAGTTTGTTCAGCAATTTGAGGGGAGAATGATCAATATTCATCCCTCTTTGCTCCCTAAATACCCTGGGCTTAATACTCACCAGCGCGCGATTGACAATAGTGACAGCGAGCATGGTACTTCGGTGCATTTTGTGACACCTGAGCTCGATGCTGGCCCAGTGATCTTACAGGCTAAAGTACCAGTCTACCCTGAAGATGACGCCACTATTTTAGCTGAGCGCGTTCATGAACAAGAGCATGCTATCTATCCGTTGGTCGTTAAATGGTTTAGCCAGAACAGGTTAGCGATGAAAAATGGCATCGCCCTCTTGGATGGCAACCCGTTAGGCGAAGCAGGGTATGCTACCGAGTAATAATACTCTCAGCTAAATAATCAAAGCACTATCACAGATAGTGCTTTTTTTTGCGCCTAATTCTGCGGTGGATGAGAGAGCCAAGATCACGTGGCTCCAAGACGCATCAAAACAACTCTAGTTACGCAGTTCCCAATAAAAGTGTTTGTATTCCGACAGAATTTGGCTTTATATAAGGTCACAATGCTATTTCACAGTGATCAATGGAAGTCTTAGATGAAAAATGTAATTTGTGATATTGACGGAGTATTACTGCACAACAATAAGCTCATTCCTGGCAGTGATAAATTTATTCACCGCATTCTTGAACAGGGCAACCCGCTCGTTATCCTCACCAACTATCCTGTTCAAACCGGTAAAGACTTACAAAACCGTCTGGGAGCCGCCGGTATTAATGTACCAGAAGAGTGCTTTTACACCTCAGCGATGGCCACTGCTGATTTTTTAAAGCATCAAACCGGCGACAAAGCATTTGTCATAGGTGAGGGCGCCCTCACCCACGAGCTCTATAAGGCAGGTTTCACCATTACCGATATCAACCCCGATTTTGTGATCGTTGGCGAAACACGTTCTTATAACTGGGATATGATCCATAAGGCGGCAGGTTTTGTCGCCGAAGGTGCGCGTTTTATCGCGACTAACCCCGACACCCATGGTCCAGCTCATAGCCCAGCCTGTGGCGCATTATGTGCCCCCATTGAACGCATCAGTGGCCGTATGCCCTTCTATGTTGGAAAACCCAGCTCTTGGATCATTCGCTCTGCCTTAAATCACATTAATGGCCACTCTGAAAACACCGTCATCATTGGTGATAATATGCGTACTGATATTTTGGCGGGCTTCCAAGCAGGTCTTGAAACTATCTTGGTGACCAGTGGGGTCAGTCAGCTAAAAGATGTTGAAAAAGAGCCTTTCAGGCCCAACCATATTTTCGATTGTGCGGGAGATATTGACGTCATTTAACGTCACCACCACAAGGTAATAAAGCGTAACATTTTAATAAGATGGCACACTTGATAAAGTGCGCCATCTTATCCATCATAGCTGTCCTAAAACATACAATTTATAACAAAAATAAATAACGATAATAAATAATAGGACACACCATGCGACTACTTTTGTCGGCTTGTGCGCTTATAAGCTTAAGTGCCTGCAGCCAGCACCCTACAGCGATGCAAACCAGCCTCACTCCACCTGAATTTAACGAAACTCGATTTAGGCAAGATATACAGTCACTCTCTTCCGATAAATTTGAAGGTCGAGCACCCACGACCCAAGGGGAAGTGCTCACCCTCGACTACCTCACAAAAGCCTTCGCCGCCGCAGGCCTTGAAGGTGCCAATCAAGGCAGTTACCTGCAAGCAGTACCTATGGTGAGCTATACCGCGAGTGAAACACAGCAGATATCATTAGGTGGCATTGTCATGCATCACCGCACCGATATCGTGCTGGGTAGTCGTCATGACAATCAACAGGTTGATATTAAAGACGCGCCATTGGTCTTCGTCGGGTACGGTGTTAATGCACCTGAGTATGACTGGAACGACTATCATGGCTTAGATATGCGCGGCAAGATTGCGGTGATGTTAGTCAACGATCCCGGATTTGCGTTACCTGAATCAGGCAAATTCAATGGCAAGGCCATGACCTACTACGGCCGTTGGAGCTACAAATTTGAAGAAGCCAGTCGCCAGGGTGCGCTTGGGGCAATCATCATCCATGATACTAAGCCAGCTTCTTATCCTTGGTCTGTGGTTGAAAATAGCTGGACTGGCGCACAACAAGATCTTGTTTTCGACAAAACGACCCAAGATGGTCGAGTTACCGTTGAAGGTTGGCTCACAATGGATAAAGCCAAGGAGCTATTTAACGCCGCAGGCTTATCGCTCGCAACCTTGAGCGATCGTGCGGCAAGCAGCCCAATTAACGTCGAGCTTGAGAAAACGGCCAATATTGCTTTTACCAATAAGGCGGAATATGCCAACAGCTATAATGTAGTCGCGACCCTGCCGGGCAGCAGTGCCAGTGATGAACACTTATTGTTTACCGCACATTGGGACCATATTGGCGTAGACCCAAATAAAGAGGGTGATCAAATCTATAATGGCGCGTTAGACAATGCGTCAGGCACAGCTGGTATCTTGGAAATCGCGAGACAGTTCTCGCTTAGCGCAAAAAATGGCGCCCCATTGAAGCGCTCGGTAACCTTTATCGCGACAACTGGCGAAGAGCAAGGCTTATTAGGCTCGCGCTACTACGCCGCCAACCCACTCTATCCATTAGAAAAAACGGTAGCAGTATTTAACTTAGACAGCACCAACATCTATGGGCGTACTAGTGATTACACCATTGTCGGTAAGGGTAAGTCAGAACTCGAAACCTACTTAACAACCGCAGCTAGTGCTCAGCAGCGTATTGCTGTTAGCGAGTCCCGTCCTGAATCGGGAGGATTTTTCCGCTCAGATCACTTCAGCTTTGCCAAATATGGCGTGCCAGCGGTCTTCGCGGGCGGCGGTAACGAACCTGCCGATGAGGCATCAAAAACCTACCGGTCATCCATGAAAGAGAAGATGAAAGGCTGCTATCACAATGTCTGTGATGAATATCGCGCTGATTGGGATCTGTCGGGAGCCCTGCAGGATTTAGGTGTCTACTATCAAGCTGCGCAGACCCTTGGCAATAGTGACGCTTGGCCGGGTTATTATCCGGGCACTGAATTCCACTCTCTGCGCCCAGCAAAAACAACTACAGACTAATGCTTCCTTAATCGATGACAAGGCTTCTTAATGAAGCCTTTTTTGTTCATATAATCATCATGATTACGCTATTTTTGCCCATCATTAAAAATGAGATAACAGTTTAAGATAGTGCAAATCTGACGCTGCAAAAATGGATAAATCTTAACTTTTCCCAGTAAAATGTCGAATTAGTTGTAGATATCTCATTTTTAAACGGCATTCACCTACAAAAACCTCAACCAAAACCACCAAAAACAGATGTTTTCACAAAAATTTGGTTTGGCAAATGCGAAAAATGCTGTCAAAGTGATTAGCAATTGAGATTTAGTTAGTTTTTGGGAGCTTTTGTTATGTGTTCAATATTCGCCATTTTAGATATTCAGTCAGACGCCGCGCCACTGCGTCAAGTCGCTCTCGAAATGTCCAAGCTATTACGTCACCGCGGACCGGATTGGTCAGGGATCTACAGTAGCGACAAAGCCATATTGGCTCACGAGCGCTTAGCCATTGTTGATATTGAGCATGGTGCTCAGCCACTGCTATCGACAGACGAAAGCCTGATCCTTGCTGTTAACGGTGAGATCTATAACCATAAAGAACTTAAAGCTGAGTTAGGCGATAAATACAGCTACCAAACCAACTCAGATTGCGAAGTCATTCTTGCGCTTTACCAAGAGTATGGCTGTGATTTTCTCGATAAGCTTAATGGTATTTTTGCCTTTGTACTGTATGACAAAACTAAAGACACCTATTTAGTGGGTCGTGATCATATGGGTATTATTCCGCTCTATACCGGCCACGACACAGAAGGTAACTTCTATGTTGCCTCAGAGATGAAAGCATTAATGCCTGTATGTAAAACCGTTGAGGAGTTCAAACCAGGTCAATATCTAACACCAGCTGGCTATGCGCAATATTATCAACGCGATTGGCGTGAATTTAGTGCCGTGGCAAATAACGAAGCCAGTGTCGATGAACTACGTGAAGCTTTAGAGGCGGCCGTTAAGCGTCAGCTGATGTCAGATGTGCCTTATGGCGTACTGCTATCGGGTGGACTCGATTCCTCAGTCATCTCAGCCATAACCCAGACTTTTGCTAAACGTCGCATCGAAGATGATGGCGAGTCTGATGCTTGGTGGCCACAGTTGCACTCATTTGCAGTTGGCTTAGAGGGTGCGCCTGATCTTATCGCAGCAAAAAAAGTTGCCGATGCCATTGGCACGATTCATCACGAAATCACCTTTACATTTCAAGATGGTATCGATGCCCTTAAAGATGTGATCTATCACTTAGAAACCTATGATGTCACCACTATTCGTGCCGCAACCCCTATGTACCTTATGGCACGTAAGATCAAAGCGATGGGGATTAAAATGGTGTTGTCGGGTGAAGGAGCTGATGAGCTATTTGGCGGTTATCTTTACTTCCATAAAGCCCCTAATGCACAGGCATTCCATGAAGAGCTAGTGCGTAAACTGGATAAGCTTCACCTGTTTGATTGCCTACGCGCCAACAAGGCCATGGCCGCTTGGGGCTTAGAAGCCCGCGTGCCTTTCTTGGACAAAGCGTTTATCGACACCGCCATGCGAATCAATCCAGAAGCCAAAATGTCTAAAGACGGCCGGATCGAAAAACACATTTTACGTCAGGCGTTTGAGCACAAATTACCTAAAGAGGTTGCATGGCGTCAAAAAGAGCAGTTTAGTGATGGTGTAGGCTATTCATGGATCGACGGGCTGAAAGATCATGCTGCTGAGCAGGTCGATGACCTACAACTGGCCAATGCCAAATTTAGGTTCCCCTATAACACGCCAGAAACAAAAGAAGCTTACTTCTATCGTTGCTTCTTTGAAGAACATTTCCCGCTTGCATCGGCTGCGGAAACCGTCCCTGGTGGCAAGTCTGTCGCTTGCTCTACCCCTGAAGCACTCGCTTGGGATGAAAGCTTACAAGGGATCATTGACCCCTCAGGCCGTGCGGTGCAATCTGTTCATGAGAGCGCCTACTAGATTGGAATAACAAAAAAGAGACCCTAGGGTCTCTTTTTTAATACAGCTCAATATGCTCCAAGATAAACTGTTCAACTTCGCTCATAAATCGTTCTTGCTCATAGGCCTCACCAATAATACGTTCCATCTCAAGCAGTGAAATATTCATCTGATGCTTTTTACTCACACCAAAATAAATCGGCCTAATCTCTTCATACGTATAGGGGTGAACCTTTAATTTCTGTTCAAATTCTGGATAGTATTTCTTGAGGCTGGGCAATACAACCTTGGGTAATATTAAAATATCGAAACGGCTTCGCAGCAACATATTCGTGGCAGAAATCATATCGTTGGTCATGACTTTACGTAGGCGCTGATCATTGTCGAAACGCTCAAAATATTGCGTTTCTCTCGAAACCCCAATAGAGGCGTCAATCAGTCCCTCATAATCCTTGACATTGTTGAAACCTTTGAGGCTAATAAATACGTAACGACTATCGGGTCTAAAGGGCAAAAAATAGCTGTAAGTGTGGCGTTCTGGCTTATCGATTAACCCCGCGACCACATCAACACGGCCCCCTTCTAGCATGTGTAAGCAACGCGCAAAATTGGGACTAGTTTCAAAACTTAAGTCATGTTCAAGCAGCTTAGCCATCAATCGTAATGCAGCAATATTTTCACCAATCGGCTCCGCATCAGCAGATAACACCTGAAACGGCGGATAGTGATCGACACAAACCCTCATGGTTCCCGCGCTAACCACTGAAAAACTGCATAACAGGCAAGCTATGCTTAGTAACTGTCCTATCTGTTCAAAACGCACCACTGACAAAATACTCCTAGAGCTGCTTAAATCAGGGAATACTGGATCAATTCGGTCCAGTCAAATTATTCGTTAGTCCACTTAAAGTAATGACGCTTGTCTAGCTCCAACACTTCCATTGTCAGGCTGTCGATCGACTGATTAAGAATGACTATCTGCCGATAGACACTGTTACTGAGCAACTGTTTCTGTTCTGTGCTACGCCCAGGCATAATCTTGAAGGTGATATGGATAAATCGCCCATCAGCCAACATACCCACCTTAGAATGTGACACAGGAATACAGCGAGACTTCACAGCAGCGGCGTCAAATAACGCCGAGTCTATCGCCCCCTTGTGAACCGCCTCAACAAGCTGAGCGATATCGATATCAGTCTCTAACGACGCTGAATACTCTATGATACAGTGTGGCATATTATTCTGACCAAACCGCAAATTCATTGCCATTTGGGTCCTTAAAATGAAAACGACGCCCACCTGGGAAGGTAAAAATAGCTTGGCTAATTTCACCGCCAGCCTCGGTCACTTTGGCCATTGTTTGCGTTAATTGTGTGGCATAGATAACAATGAGTGGCGCACCGTTAGCCAAACTAAAGCTGTGGTCAGAAAGCGTAAAACCACCGTTAATCCCTGCATTAATAAAACAGCTGTAGGTCTCACCATAATCAACAAATTCCCAGCCAAAAACCTGACTAAAAAATGCCTTGGTTGGTGCCATAGCACGCACGGGGATCTCAAGGTAATTAATGTGCCCGTCTTGATTAACTGTTTCTTCCATTTAACACCTCTATGCATATCCAAAAAGTAAAAAAGGGAGCTAAGCTCCCTTTTTATTATGTAATGAGTCCAGCCACAAGGCCAATTAACCCACCAAACACCCCGCCCCACACGACTAACCAACCAAGATGTTTCTTAATCATCTGTTGAATAATCTCTTTAACTAACTGCGGCGTTAGCTCTTGTAGCCTTTGATGCACAATGGCGCTAATTTTTGCCCTAAGATCAGCCATAACATCAGGCTGTTCTATCTCATTTTTCAATAGTTCATAGAAATCTTCACTTTGTGAAATTTCAATTAAGGAGCTTTTCATTTTATGAATAAACGGTTCTTTAAGAGGCGCTATAGCTTCGCTACCACCAAACATCGCCAACATGCCACCAAGAGAAGATTGCTCTACCGTGGTCACTAATGCATTAAAAGCCGGAGTCATGTCAACATTTTCAATCACAGGCTGAAGATTTATTTTAGCCGCGCCACTCCCCTGCTCTGATAAAAACTTATCGATGTTTTCGTCAGTAAAAAACTGCTCCATCATCAATGAAGCAATGCCCGCCTTAAACTCTTCAAAATGCGCGGGGACGACACCGGAGCCATATAACCCTGGTACCTTTTCAAACAGCATATGGATAGCTAACCAATTGGTTGCCGCGCCTGATAAAGCAAATAAGCCCACACTTAATAAAATTGGGGCCGCAAAAAAATATCCAATTGTCATTAATGCCGCTGCAACGACATTGGTGATCACGCTCTTATTCAATCTTCTCTCCAACCATTAAGCATAAAAAAACGCGTTATGTTACCACAACGCGCTTTAATGAAAGAATCAGAATATTAAATGACGGCAGCCCGTGAGAAGGATTCAAAGACTGATTTAGAGTCATCGTTGTCAATCATCAAAAATCCATCCTCATCAAGATGCTCTCGACGCACCGCGAGCACATTTGTTTCATCAGCAAGCTCCTTGGCTTTGTGGATGAGAGCGGTAGCAATACCTTTATTGCGCTGAGACTCGACAACAAAAATATCGTCAAAATACCATAAGGGTTTGAGTAATCGAGAAGAGAACGAGGGATACAACTGAATAAACCCAAGAATTTCACTCTCCAATTGAGCAATGAATATTACCGAGTCGTTTTCTTGTAATCGAGATTGAATAAAGTCCTTAGAATCATCGGGGGCTGGCAGCTGACCAAGGCTTTGACGATATAAATCAAACTGTGCGGATAAAACCGATAAGTCTTCTTCTATGGCAATTCTAATTAGCATATTCCGTCCTTGAAATTTCAATGCTCTCGCTAACAAGTTTTAGGGCTATTTCTATATTTAACATGATGTTAGCATGAAAACAAAAAACCGCAACCCAATACACTCGTTATCACTTAATTATTGTTGCCTATAAATCCCTAGGGCGCGTGCGTAGATCTTTATATTCAAAAGAAAGTGTGTGTACCCGCTCAATCGGAAAACCATTTAAAAAAGCCATTTTACGGCTTTGATTAACTAAGCTGGGCTCGCCGCATAAAAACAGGTGTTGCTGACGGTCAAACTTGTGTGCTTTAACGGCTTCATTAAACGGGTCTCCCAGCATCACTCTGCGCCCAGAGGGCATAACATCATGGTGACCAGTAATGCAGGCATGATAGAAAAAGTGACGATGCTCTAGCATCATCTGCAGCAACTCTGCGTGTAGGTATAGATCGTCCATCTCACGTCCACCCACATAAAGATGAATCTCACCTTGATGGCGATGAGACAGAGCTTCACGCACAATACTGACCGCCACACCTAAGCCACTGCCAAACGCAATAACGATAAGCTTATTGTCTTGGCATTGACTATCGTAACTACTTGCTCCCATGGGCCCCTGCACCAGCAGTTTTTCACCAATATTGGCTTGGTGATAGAGCCAATCACTGAACTGGCCATTGTACTTTCGCCTAACATGTAGCTCGAGTAAGTCATCACTTGGTGAATTAGTTAACGAATAGCTACGCGTGACACCATCAAACCGTCTTAAATTGATATATTGACCGGCTTGATGAATAAAGCCTTGTTCGACCTTCAATGCGATACGAACAATGGACTGATTAAGATACTGTTTTTGCTCAAGCACCGCAGGTGTAAACAGATCATGAGGCAGAATTGACTTTAATTTCAGCTCATCGGATACCACAGCCTGACACGCGCAAATATAGTGCCGAGCTTTTAGCCCTGACGTGAGCCCCCTTTGTGCGCCGATATTAATATCGCCCTCAAGGTGCTGAACTAGGCAGGTCTTACAGACCCCTTTTTTGCAGGAGTAGTTCACTTGCTGACCATGGCGAATTAAGGTATCGAGTACCGACTCCCCTTCTTGAGCGTCATAGAGCTGCCCATCTAGATAAAATCTCGTCATATCTACAATTTATCTCAAAAAAACTCTGAAATTAGATGTGTATAAATGCATAATCGACAATAATGCTACTAAAATTATAGTGGTTGATCTGGCTATGTCACAGCGATAAGCCTAGTCACTCACTATTAGCAACCACCGGAACGGTTCAATTTAACATTAGGGTCATTATGTCTGTCGTCTCATCACCACTTTCTCGCCTAAGACAACAATACACACAACTGCCTAGATATCAACGATATATAGGGATTTCCACCCTAATATATTTAATATGGACACTTCTATTAGGTATGCTTGCTCCCTACATAGTACAACAGCAAGCCCCCAAACAGCTCTCTCAAATGCTTAACAGAGAAGTGGTGTTATCTGACGTTGCCATCAATCCTTTTACGTTAGCTGTAAGCTTGGATAATTTTGCCATCAAAGAGGCCGATGGCACTCCCTTTGTGGGGTTTCATCAGCTCTCTTTTGAGTATCAGTTTTGGTGATCAATTTTAAACTGGGGCTACAGTGTCACTAATATCGAACTCAATGGGCCTTATGCCCACATAAAACGTGTGATCAGTGACGAACCGTTAAGGTTTAATTTTTCTGACATCATTGAGCATTTGGCAAATAATAACGACACTGAAGCTCAAGCAGAAGATGATGCCGCCTCAGCAGCGATACCTCACTTTCTATTCACAGACTTGGCCATTGTCGACGCCAACCTAAACCTCATTGATGAGGTCACTCAAGGCGAAGTGACCTATCCAAGTATCCAGCTTAACATTGCGGCATTTGATTCAAACACGCCATTATCAACTCAGATCTCCAACGAACCTTCTAGCAAGGTTAATCGGTATGATATTGAATTTGTTGGTAGACACGGTGGATTAATGCAGCTGAAAGGCCAAGTGCAACTCACGCCTTTTAACGTCGTTGGCGACATCAGTCTGCAGAATATCCACTTGCCACAATTTTGGACGTTTATCGCTGACGAGTTTCAGGTGAAACTAGACAAAGGGTTGCTAGACTTTAGCACTGACTATCAATTTGGATTCGAAAATCAACACCTACAGGCGACCCTGAATAATGGCGAGCTTGACCTTAAGCAACTCAATGTTAGCCATCAACAAGCGTCTATTGTCGCCCTTGACTCCTTTGCCTTTAAAGGCATCAATTTCGATCTGGCCAACAAAAGTGTTGTTGTGGATACATTAACGACCAACAACCTAACGCTCAATGCGCACTTAGATAAAACGGGTGTCGACTTAGTACCATTATTTATGCCTAAACAGATGCAGAAAAAGCATGCCCAACCACCAAAAGATGAGCCAGCAGCGCAACTTGCGACCACGCCATCAGCTCAAACTCAGCCATGGCATGCAACACTCAGCCAAATCAAAATAAGTGACTACAAGGTTAACCTCAAAGAGCAATTACTTGGTGATGAAAACCTATGGGAAATTGGCGATATCAGTCTGAGCACGGGGCCAGTTGACGCAGCGTTAACCTCGCCCATCGAGTATCAATTAGCACTCAATGTTAACCAGCAAGGTACACTTACTTCACAAGGAGCCGTTGATCCCGCCACTCAAAAAATAGATAGCCAAATCACTATGGCTAACCTTGCCCTCACACAATTTCAGCCCTATTTGTCTTTGTACCTCAACATCAATTTAGAGGATGGATTATTTAGTACCCAAGGCCAACTTCAGGCAGATGCCAGCACCAATGTAACCTATCAAGGCGCATTGCAAGTTAAACAGCTACTGATTAAAGACACCATTAAGCAGCAGCCCCTGCTAAAATGGCAAACCTTAGACATTAATCAATTGACGTTCGACAAAGCGGCAAACCAATTAAGCATAGATCAAGTGACACTTAGCCAGCCTTTTAGCCGCATTTTGATTGCCGAAGACCGTAGTACCAACTTCCAAGAACTCATGGTGCAAAGACCCGACACTAAGCCAGCGTCGAAACCGGAGGTCAACAGCGACTCAGCACCATTGGCACTATCGATTAATAATATTGCCTTTAACGATGGCTCAACCTTTTTTGCAGATAATTCGTTAACGCCAAATTTTGCAGCCAGCATCGAGCACTTATCTGGCAACATCGCCAATTTATCATCCAGCAGTGAACAACCTGCTAGCGTTGATATTTTAGGCAAAATTGATCGCTATGCGCCTGTTAGCTTAAAAGGACAAATCAACCCACTCCTTGCGCAACCGTTTCTTGACCTCGCCCTCAGCTTTAAGCATGTAGAGCTAACATCGGTTAACCCTTACTCAGGTACCTATGCAGGTTACTATATTGATAAAGGTCTACTCTCACTCGATCTTAACTACCAGCTTGAGAACAACCAGCTCGTCGGCGATAACCACTTAGTGGTCGACCAACTGCAATTAGGGAAGCCCAGTGACAGTAGCCTAGCAACCTCACTGCCCATCACCTTGGCTATTGCTTTGCTGCAAGATAGACATGGCGTGATTGATTTAGGGCTGCAGGTATCAGGCGATCTTGACGAACCTAGCTTCAGTTTCGGTAGCATTATTGCGACGGCGTTTACTAATGTGATCACTAAAGCTGTTACCGCGCCATTTAGTCTGTTGGCGGGCCTACTTGGCTCTGATGATGAACTCGACAAAGTGCCTTTTAATGCAGGGGAAAGCAAGCTCCCTGCCGCCAGCCAGAAGTTGTTGGACAACTTAGCCAAAGGCCTAGAAAGCCGCCCAATGCTGACCTTAAGCGCCAAAGGGGCCGTCGATGAGATTGCCGACAGCCAAGCCCTAATGACACAGGCATTGCAGCAAAAACTGGCAAAAATTGCAGGTATTGAAGTCAACACTCTACCCGCCAATTTAACGCCTAGCACTTACCCTACTAGCGGTATACTTTCTGATGCGCTCAAACGCCTCTATCAAGATGAACTTCAACTTTCCGCTACCGACGTTAAATCGCAGATCCTTGCAGAATATGGAGAAAAGCCGCTGACGGAAGATGAGTTAGCGACCCGTTGGCATATCGCCTTATATAACTACTGCCATGCGGCCCAAACCTTGTCAGATGATGCGTTAGGTGTGTTAGCCCAACAACGCGCATTATCGGTAAAGACCTATCTAGTCGATAGCGCCAACATTGGTGCTGAACGGGTATTTGTGCTCGACAGTCGCGTTGATGTGGATGCTAGCGCAAACCAAGCATTATTGACATTGAGTGCAAACTAACCACCTGTATTACCAGAAAATAAAGGGAGTGCTTAATCACTCCCTTTATTCATTTTGTTGGCTTATCTCCCCATCACGCTAAATTTTCTTTGATCCCCATCACGCTTAGGTTAAAATCCGCCACATCAAATATGATAAGGAGTTGTTGATGTTTATTGTTCGTTGGGTATTAGGCCGCATTATTCTATTTTTTAATTTTATCTTCGCACCTAAGAAGCGTCAGCGCCCGCTAGCAGAACAAGCAAAAGTGGATGAAGTAACCAAATCTATACAGCTTTATCAATATCCTGCTTGCCCATTTTGCGTAAAAGTTCGCAGAACAATTCGCCGTCAAGGATTGAATATTGAGACCGTCGATGCCAAACAAGAGTTGCATCAACAAACGCTTGTGAGCCAAGGTGGCAAAGCGATGGTGCCTTGTTTACGTATCGAAGAAAATGGTGAAACGCAGTGGATGTATGAGTCATCAGACATTATCAACTATCTCAACCAACGCTTCGCTTAAGGTTTTACACTAGCAAAATAAAAGTGGGTGTCACGATGACACCCACTTTTATTTGGTCTTATGCTTGAGGCATCATCCCCTTCAGCACTATGTCGTGATAAGTCACAACACCCAAAATTTCCCCCGCTTCAATCACTGGAGCTTTATTAATACCAAAGCGTTCAAACAAGCGCGCTGTATAACGAATATCCATGTCTGCATGGACCGAAAACACCGGTTTTATCATGATTTCATAAACATTGACCCGCTCAGGTGATTTGTCTTTTGCGAGCACCTTACGCGCAATATCGCTCATCAAAACCATACCAAACTCATCATGCTCATGGCGCTTATTAACCAACAACATACTGACATTATGGCTGATAGCGAGCCTTATCGCCTCGGCGACGGTATGCAAACCATCAACCATTACATAGTCATTGGTCATTACGTCACTATTTTGTATTGGCAAAGATGGTTTCATATTTGATCCTCTATCTCTTTACTAAGCTTTTCAACTTGATGGGCCACGCCAACAGCATCCTCGACATCAATTTGAATCGCGATCCCTTGGCCAGGGTTGGTATCAAACTCCCCTACTCGGCAAATGGTTTCTAAAATAGTGCGGCTCATATGTTCTTCTACCAGCCACAATATGACATCACGCTGAATATCCAAACCTAGGCCCATGAAGGTTTTCTTTTTTTCTAACCCTTCACCTCGGGCATGATTAATAACCGTCGCACCCGTTGCGCCAGCGGCTCTCGCAGCATCCAGTACCGTGTCGGTACTGGTATCATCGACAAACGCGACTATGAGTTTAAAGCGCATGCTCTCGCTCCTTAGCGGATTTTCGCTTACTTAAAAATTCAACTAATTGGGCATAGCCCATTACAGTTATCATTGGGAATAAACTGGCAAAGGCGATCAAGCCAAAACCGTCGATAAGCGGATCCCGCCCCTCTACATTTGTCGCCAACCCTAAGCCTAACGCAGCAACCAAAGGCACGGTAACCGTCGATGTCGTCACACCGCCAGAGTCATATGCTAACGGCACAATCATTTTGGGGGCATAAAAGGTTTGAATAACCACCAGTACATAACCCGCCATGATGTAATAATGAATAGGGTCGCCCACAACAATCCTAAAACAACCTAGGGATATCCCCATGGAAACGCCTATTGCCACCGAGATCCTAAGCCCCTGAATGCCAATCGTGCCACCGGACACTTCATTAGCCTTAATCGCAACTGCGATCAGTGACGGCTCTGCAATCGTGGTACTAAAACCTATGGCTGCCGCAAAAATATAAACCCAAAAATAGTCTTGCCAAACGTAAGGGCTGGTATCTCCTTCGGGGTGTAAGAAACTCGGAGAGGTGAGCTGCTCGGCCATACTTTCGCCGATAGGAAATAATGCCAGCTCTAAACCAACCAAGAAAAAGCTTAACCCTATGATGACATACACAAAGCCCAGCAACACTTTACGCCAGTTGGCAATAGGCCGTTTGAGTACGCCCAACTGAAAACCAAACAGTATCACAGCTATCAGCACAACATCACGAGCGGTTAATAGCAGAGTATCTAATACTTGCAGTGTTAAACTCATCAGAGCACCACCATGCCGTAAAGTAGGACAAAAATCATTGGTGTTAAACTCGCAAAGGCGATAAGACCGAAGCCGTCTAACATTGGATTGCGCCCCTTAATAACCGTTGCAAGTCCAACCCCAAGGGCGGTAACAAGGGGCACTGTAATTGTGGAGGTCGTTACACCACCGGAGTCATAGGCGATACCGATTATATTCTCTGGGGCAAAAGAGGTTAAGATCATCACGCAGATGTAACCCCCAATAATGAGATAATGAATGGGCCATCCTTTCAAAATACGGATAACACCTAATAGAATGGCCAGTCCCACCGCAACGGCGACCGTCAGCCTTAGGCCCATCGCATAACTATCCATTGCCGCTTCACTTTGACCAATAGCCCCTGACTTTGCCGCTACTTCTGCGGCTTCATTGGCTACAGCAGTCAGTGCGGGCTCGGCCAAAGTGGTACCAAACCCTAACGAGAATGAGAAAATCACCAACCAAAAAACACTGCCTTTGCGGGCTAATGCTTGCGCCAATGACTCCCCAATGGGAAAGAGTCCCATCTCTAAGCCAAACACAAAAAAGGTTAAACCAAAGACGATAAACAGGAGACCGATAAGAATAGAAACAAGATTGGCAGGTGCTTGTTGCAAAACAAATATCTCGAAAAAACCGACAACGCAAATGATCGGAACAAGGTCCCGAAAACTACCTAACATAGAGGTTAACAACTTCATTAACGCTTGCATTCTCACTCCTAAGATCCGGCGCTTCCTACCACAATTCGCCATAAATTTAGTGTGCCAAGCCAAAAAAAAATAACAACAATTAATTTACATTAATCTACATTTCCGTGACTTTAATCAATCTCTAGCGCTATTAATCGGTTGGATCTGGCCACCCAATTTGTAATCCTGTGTAAAACAGTTGTTGAATGGATGATATAAGCACGACTTTGGGTTATGCTGATTGCTCATTAAGCTGCTAAATAAAACTAAAATAAGAACCTACCTCGATGTCTAAACTCTTTTCTGTTGCCATGATCACTATTTTTTTGCTTTCAGGTTGTGCTGCTAGCAAACCTGAAGTCGATGATTTCTCCATCAAAGTTGAAGATAAATTTCAGACAGCTATAAAAGGTGATGGCATTAAGCTGTTTACCTATAAAGTTAAATTTGCCGAACTGCCGACGTTAGAGCAACCACATATGGCACGTGTAAAGCAGATTGAAAAATTGAAACGTTCAGGGAGTAAAAAACGCTCCATCTATGCTGTAGATCTAAGCGAGTGGACCGAACAGATTGAACTGGGGCTGGATAAAACCATCTCTATGACGGGTTATTGCCGTGACGGTTACATTGAGCTCAGCCGCATCATAGAGGTTGGACGTGGTGAAATACGAGGCGAATGTAACGACGGTGCCACCGAAGACGACTTAAAAAAGTTTGCTTCTTTTACTAAAGGTTAAATCATCACTAATTAGCGACTAAATTCGCCATAGGTTAGAAAGTGTAACGTTTGCGCTATCGCTTGACGGTTGTTCATCATAAACGGGTGGGTCACTGGCAAGCTAATATGGTCGCTCATCCCTTCTAGTTTAGTGCTCTGCACAGATACCTTGCCATCATCAGGCTTAGGTAACATAGTCGACAAAATCCAGTTAATACTGCGTGTTCCCGCGATCACCCCTAACTCAAAGTTCGCTGGCCCAAGACGATTAGGCACACTCATTTTATCACTGCCTAATTGCATGCCAGCGGGTCCATTAATCAATTGAAAACCAGGCATGTCTCTTAATGTATCCACGACTTCACTGCCCTGATTAGGCGGGCCCAGCATCACTACGCGCCCTAAATTGCGGACTGTATGCTGACTCAAATATTGCCTGACTAAAATGCCTCCCATGGAATGAGTGACAAAATGCACAGTTAGCGCATTAGGGCATTGAGACAACGCAGCAGTAATCGCCTGTTCAGCCAAGGTAGGAATATCAGCTTGTGTCGATGGATAGTTATAATTAATACAGTGATAGCCATGCTTATCTAACGCGGCGGCGAGCTTATTTAATGAACTAGCGCTGCGCGCCAATCCGTGAAGCAACACCACGCACTCCTTTGCACTAGCCTTAACGGGCAACAGCACACTCATCATAATGCTCCACAGCAAACTTAACTAACGATATCCATGACCAATCTATACCCATTCAAGTAGATCGCTGTTCTATTTGCGCTCACCTTGCATTAATTACCAATAAACACGCTGAGTTGATCACACTATCGATACTGATTGGTATAATCCAAAATATGATCTAGAGTATTTCACATTTTTGTCGTATGGGGGTACATTGCTCTGCAAGCCAGTCATCACGACCCCAGCAATATTGACTATCATTAAGCAAATTCATTTTCCAAATAACAGGCTGGCCGTCAGCATCTAAACGTAATTCATTATCGAGTTGCACGCGCAACGAACTATCTTGCTGACTTAATATGGTATAGCTAACAAGTGTTCGGCCATCATCCTCTCCGACGTATCCCTGCTGAACATATTCAAGCAACAAACGATCACCTGTAATAGAGATAGTGTGATAATTAGCGCTGCACACGTTACTTTGTCTGTCGTCCCAACTACCTGCCAACCTAGCTTGCATAGACTCATCGATGGTTGTGGTCATCATTGTAGAGCACCCGCACAACATGAGTAGTACGCATGCGATTAATCGTTTCATGTAAATTCCCTTTACTCAGTTTAATTCCCTTAACAACACTTTGTTATCTACACTCAAAAGTGATCATATATAAGGTTGAAATATCGCCATATATTTCAGTAATCACCTGTTTCAAATCAGATAAAGTCATATTTTCTTGCTCAGCATGACCTTGATTAAGCGCATTAAACGCGACCTTTTCAACCCCAGTTACCACAATATTGCAAAACCAACGTTGCTCTTCAAAAGTCGCCACACGCAGGTATTGACCCACTTTAAAATGGGACTCGCTATCATCTCTAAGAGTGATGGTTTTAGCGCCAGAGAGAATATCTGCCTCAAAACGTTCGAAAAAGGTTATCTCACCATCGATGGTATATGTCATAAATCCTCGCGATTAGAATATTTGCCTATAGCCCCAGGCCAGAGATTAAGTTAAAATCCACCTCCGGTTATTGC
Source organism: Shewanella colwelliana ATCC 39565 (assembly GCF_000518705.1). GTDB lineage: Bacteria > Pseudomonadota > Gammaproteobacteria > Enterobacterales > Shewanellaceae > Shewanella > Shewanella colwelliana. Next base: position 49,181 of record NZ_JAEC01000025.1, on the reverse strand, counting down.
TAGGTCAACGCAAAACCACATTTTGAGTTAATGACACACCTTGGTGGAATGTATGAACAGAAAACAGAAAATGATTAAAAAGACGGCTAAGCGGGCCAAAGCGCGTCACAACAAACATACGCCACCAACAGTCAAAAAGTACGTATCTAAAGGCGATCGCGCTAAAGAACTCGCTCAAGAGCAAGCCGCAGCCGCAGCACTTGCCAACGGTAAGCAGCCGCAAGATGATACCGCGCAAAGCACTGACACAACAGAGACTGATGTCGCACAGAGCGACATGACAACAGACAAATCATAGTTGTTTGGTCATAACTTGAGCACTCGACTCATGATTCGGCGCTAAAGTGACACTTTACGCCGAGTAATAACCCTCTCTACAGCGTTAATCTCGTCGTGATCCACTCACTAATTCGGTCACTCTGTTACTCGCTTCACAATCTTGCTCTTCACTGATCTGCGCCATTTGTGCACAAGAAGATGAGAGTGGATTGGGACTGCTTGGGCTAAGCTCTTCATTTAACTCATCATATTCGTCGTCTGTAGACGTATAAAAAACGCTTGTCGACTGAACTTTGTCAACCAGACGGTATGCGGTCCACACCCCTAACGCTGCAAAAACAATAGTACCGATCACTTGGCCAATCAACACCCCTTCTACACCGCCCCATTGGGCTCCATAGTATACAAACGGAATCGTGCCTAATGTCGCTTTACCCACGTTAAACAGTGTCGAATATTTGGCTTTGCCTAAATTATTAAACGACGCATTGGCTACAAACAATGCGCCAGAGAAGACAAAGAAAACGGCAATATAACTACAGAAAAAACGGATCAATTCAGCGCCATCGCCGTGCATATCAAACACGATAATAATCTGCTCTTGTAGTGCAAACAGTATTATTGATACCAACAGCACATACCCCCCACAAAATAGCAGCGCCTTGGTCAGGCTCTCTTTGACGCGCTCAAACTCTCGGGCGCCAAAGTTTTGCCCAACAATAGGGCCAATAGCCCCAGACAACGCAAATATCATCCCAAACGCTACGGGCGTTAAACGCCCCAGCACAGCCCATGCAGCAACATAACTGTCACCGAAATCAGCAATCGCACGGGTGACCACCGCATTACCTATGGGGGTTGCGATATTGGTTAGCATCGCTGGCGCAGCAATGGCAAATATGGCGCCAATATCGGCTTTAAAATGGGAAAACTGAAAGCGACCAAACAACTTATGCTTGATGATTACACCTCGTGCGGCAACCACTAATACGGCAACTCTCGCTAGCACAGAGGCAACCGCAGCCCCCTCGATTCCCATAGCAAATAAGAAAATAAAAATGGGGTCAAACACAAGGTTTACACCACCACCCGTTAGGGTTGAAACCATGGATAATTTAGCATCACCGACCGCTCGCAGTGCTGCACCTAGTGCCATTGCCAAACAGATAAGTGGCATAGATGGGACAAGTATATAGAGGTAGTCGGCAGCCAATTCCGCGGTGCGGCCTGTTGCGCCAACAAGGGCTAATAATTCAGGTATGAACAAAGTCACCACAATGGCCACAAATACTGCCACCAGTAGTGTCATCACAGCACTATTGAGCAATAAACGTTTAGCCAACTCAAACTCTTTGGCGCCAATGGCACGAGAAACTAATGCCCCAAGTGCAATCGACAGACCGATACCAATAGAGGTGGTGAAAAAAGAGATGGTTCCAGCGTAACCAACAGCTGCTGCAAGTTCCTGCTCGCCGAGTAAACTAAGAAAAAAGATATCAATAAGATCAACAACAAACAGTGCTGATATCCCCACCGCGGCAGTGGAGCTCATCACCAATATATGGCGTAAAATAGGCCCTTGGACAAACTTTGCTGTGGTCATGTCATTCCTTGATTACGATGACACCTTTGCCATCGTATGAGAGTGCTAAAGATCGGATTCCAACTCACTACCGCATTTGTCGCAATAGAGCGCGTTAATTTCATGGCCCGTTTTTAAACAGTTACTGCAGCGACGTAGATCTTTTTTACGCACTATCTCTTGCGAGATCTCTGCGGTTAAAATACCCGTTGGAATAGCAATGATGGAGTAACCGATCAACATGGTTAGCGCAGCAATACCCTGACCTAAAGCCGTCTGCGGCGTAATATCTCCATATCCTACGGTGGTAATGGTCACTATGGTCCAATAGATAGACTTAGGGATCGATGTAAAACCATTTTCAGGACCTTCAACCACATACATAAACGCACTAAGGACCATCACGATCAGGCTAACCGAGAAGAAAAACAGAAACACCTTACGACTAGATTGCATCATGGCACGCAGTAAAATATTGCCCTCACTCAAATAACGCAGCAACTTGAGAACACGGAATATTCTAAACAACCTCAGAATTCGAATCACTAAGGTAAAATTCGCCCCCGGAAAGATAAGCGCTAAATAACTCGGTAAAATAGATAGCAGGTCGACAATACCGTAAAAGCTGCGCGCATATTGTACCGGTTGTGCAGAGCAATAGAGTCGCAACAGATACTCAAGAGTAAATATCCCAGTAAAGACCCATTCGACAATACGGATAACGCCGCCATACTCTTTGTGAACCGAATCAACCGTGTCAATAAAAACCAGTAGAACACTGAGAATAATACAGATAATCAAGGATATATCGAAATATCGCCCTGCCTTAGTATCAGTGCCAAATATTACACGTCGCAGCTTTTGTTTAACGGTCTGCTCTGTTGAGGATGAATCCATCTATCAAATTTTTCCTTTTATCGCCATAAACGCGCTTTGGCGCTTAATCATAATCCATCTAATTTACCGATCCAGCTTAATCTAAAATAAGGTATGATGAACACCTTAACGAGATCATTAATTTTCCAGTTAATAAAATGCGAATACTTTTCAAACAGATTTTACTATTAGTGCTGCTCTGCATGTCACAACTAAGTGTTGCCGCCAGTAGCATTCAAAACTCGCCTCACAGTGCGAGTCAGTCTAGTATTGGTAAAGTTGATCTTGTCGTGGTTAATAAGTCTGACACCAGCATGCTTTTAATGCGCAATGGCAAGGTGTTACGCCGCTACAAAATAGCCATGGGTGACCGACCTGTTGGTCATAAGCTGCAAGAGGGTGATCAACGCACGCCAGAAGGTCGTTACATCCTTGACTATAAAAAGTCCGATAGCGCCTATTACCGTGCAATTCATATCTCTTACCCCAATGAGGAAGATAAGCTGCGCGCTGATGCGTTAGGTATCGACCCTGGTGGCCAAATCATGATCCATGGGCAAAACCCCAACTCCACATTAACGCCTGACGAAGCGCAAAAGCTCAACTGGACTGACGGTTGCATTGCCATTAAAAATCATGAAATTGATGAATTATGGCAGGCGATTGACACCGGCACGCCGATTGAGATCTGGCCATAGCATCAGCTGTCCGCTAACACTTCAACCTTATTGCCTGCTTAGAGAAAGTTCTACCATGAATCAAAACACAATCACGGCGCAAACGTTAATCGATACCTGGCCAACATTTGAAGCGAAAATAGTTTCTTTTCTCGCCGATCTACAACTCGATAGGCTAAATATGGTTTGCGACCATGTCGCACTTCGAGTCAATAGCGACACTGCCGCTGATTCTTTGCGTGACCACTTTTGCCATCAAGGCGCAATCATTTCTAATAATATGATTAATGGTCGCCCTATTTTGATCATCGAGCTGAACACGCCGCTGATGTTGGGCTCAATGTGCATCGATTGTGTGGAACTGCCCTATCCTGGAGAGAAACAGTATCCAAATGAGGGTTGGGAACATATTGAACTTGTACTGCCAGGTAACGCGTGCAACGGCCAGCAGTTAAGTGCGCAATTGATTGAAGCAGTACCAACACTTGCCCCCGTTATCGCCGGTGACAGCGAAATAGATGTCAAACTTAGCTCGCCTCAAGGTGAACATGAACGCTTGGCCAATCCCACCATAGCATTCAAACATCAAGGCCTCTGTATTAAGGTTCATGCTCACGGTATAAAAGCGATAATCGCTTCAGAAAAGAGATAACCTAGCTCTGAAGGCGAAGTTTGGTTGATGCCTTGATGGTGTTGGGTATCAAATTTTTTCTATATAAAGAATGACTTCGCCCACTTTAATACCAAACTTTGTCATGTCAGTCTTGTTAAAGAGGCGCTTGTCATCGATGAGAAACATCCAATCATCTAACGTTACCTGGTAGGTTTCACCATCCACTTCGATAGAGAGATCGTATTTCCAATACAGCGCAGAACCGCGAGTTTCACCGTATGCAGTGCCGATGACATCGCCAGCTTCACCACTGTAGCGATTGTCACCAAGACGCTCTAAACGCCATACGCGAGTCGACCTTTCACCATCATCAAATTCGAACCACTCTTTAATCTCCCCCTTGTTACCTTGCCAGCTCGCTATTAAGTCGACGTCAAATCGACGCAACATGTTGCCGCTGCGATCTAGCACTATCCCGTAGGCTTTCAGCTTACCATCAAAAAATTGCTCAAGCTTCAACTCAGGGGTGGTATTGGTGTGCTCCTCTAGGCTGGCACTGCCGCATGCAGATAACAGGATGACTAACGCAATAGAGAGTATTTTTTTCATTGGCTTAATCCTAGTAACTGTCTACGCAACTCAGGTTCTGACGTCTTTTCCGATAACCAGATTGAGAGAAATGCTTCACCAAAATCAGGCTGCTCAATCACCCCCAGCAAATTGTCACCAAAATAAAAATGACTCAAGCCGTTATCAGCCACCACCAAGGTCAATACGTCACCTGGAGCAACATCAGGCCAGATCTGAGTCAGCGGTGCCATCCACCGTTGAATATCGGTAGCTTGATACCCTAAATGTTGCCACTGCTCCGCCGTAGCCTCAATTAAGGCATGCTTATCAATATCTTTGAAATACTCAATGCGCAACGCCCTATCACCCGCGTTCAAAGAAGCTGTGTCACTGTTACTGACAAACAGCTCGGCGCGATACAAGGTCCAAAACAGGTAGGTCATCTCACCTTCACCAGACTTGGTCAGGTGAGTAAGGGTTGATGCGGACACACTGGTACTGAACAGAAAAATCAATAGCCATTTAGCCATGGTTCACCTCACACTCTGCGAACGTTTGACTGTGCTAACAATTGAGCACAGCGGGTTAATAGTGGGAATAAGCCGCCCCACGCGATCATTAGCAAGGCTATCGTTGTCATAGCAGGTAATGCTTGTTGTAACACGCCTAAGCGAATGCCAGCCCAATAACTGCCCGCGCCACCTACTGCACCAAAAGCGATGATAAGCAGTAAAGGTTGGCTGGCAAACCACTTCAAACTATGATTTAAGCTGATCACAAACATGCACCACAGTAATAGCAGCCACAGCGGAAATATCTCACTGCCAGCATAAAATAACCCGAGTTCCATCAACACTTTGTCTACAGCGACCCCAATGGGCATCAAGAGTAAGAGTTTTGCATCCAGTTTAGGTGTCGGCGTCAGGTAAAAGTGAATACAGAGTATCAATACCATGATGGGCACCGCCATCGAAGTGGCGAACGCCGCAGCAAACCAAGCCGCCTGAAATAGGGCTAAATTAATAATCCAGAATCGTTTCATCACTTTGCCCTACAAAACGTGGCTTTCTGGCCACGAGATGATGAGTACTGATCACGCGCTCACGAAATGCGCCTTCACAGTAGCAAAAATAGAACAGCCACAAACGTTTAAACTCTTCGCTATACCCCAATGACGCTAACTCATCCCAGCGAGCTTCAAAGGCCACGCGCCAATCATTTAATGTACGTGCATAGTGCAAACCAATGTCTTGCACCTCATGGATCACCATATCTGTTCGTTCAGCGATGATGTTGCTCATTACTGCAACAGAAGGCAGTGCGCCACCGGGGAAGATATACTTCTGAATAAAGTCGACGCCCTTGCGATATTTCTCATAACGACTATCAGCAATGGTTATCGCTTGAATTAACATCTTGCCTTGGGGTTTAAGCAGGTTAGCGCAGGTGTCAAAAAAGGTCGGTAAGTACTCATGGCCGACCGCTTCAATCATCTCAATAGAGACCAGCTTGTCATACTCACCACTTAGTTTGCGGTAATCTTGCTTAAGTAATGTAATTTTGTTCGATAAACCAAGGGCTTCAATGCGTTTCTGGGCAAATGCATATTGTGCATCTGAGATGGTAGTTGTCGTCACGTGACAACCATAGTGCTGTGCCATATAGATGGCTAACCCACCCCAGCCCGTGCCTATCTCAATCACACTGTCACTGGATTTGAGTTCTAATCGCTGGCAGATTTGCTGCATCTTGAGCTGCTGCGCGTCGGTTAAACTGGTCGCATCATCACTGTAGATAGCACAAGAATAGAGCATGCTGTCATCTAAGAATCGCTCGTAAAGGTTATTGCCAATATCATAATGGGCCAAAATATTGCGCTTCGAGCCTTGTTCACTATTGGCATTTTTACGGCGTAGAAACAGATTCAAAATCCGCGTCAGCCACTCCATCTTGCTTTCTAAGGCATCGAGCTGAGCTTGATTTCTCGCAAAGACTTGAACAAGACGAGTCAAATCTGGGCTGGTCCACTTAGCATCAAGAAAAGCTTCGGCGGCACCAATGCTGCCACCTTTAGCCACATCTTGATAAAAACTGGCATCATGAACCACTATCTGCCCCTGCAGCGGAGCATTTCTGTCACCGAGGACGGTATGATTATCAGCTTCGATAATTTCGACCCCAGCCTCTTTAAGATGATTGAGCAGGCCAAAAATTACGTTACGGTACTTATTAACCTCGACGCGGCAGTCCGTTGAATTTTTTGCCAGCGTTTGATGCTGTTTGGCTAGTTGCTCCATGAAAACCTCGCTCTAACGTATCGTAAACTAATTATATTTTTTTCGTTTCAGGATGGGCAATAAAGGGCACCCGCTTAACAAACAGTTTCAGTGCTTGCCAATAAATGCCTGCTACCATCTTCAGCGTCATTGACGGTATCGACCGCCATGTCGATGCTAACTCTGCAGCGGTAAATGCCTTTTTAGACATCGCTAACGTGGCCTCAAATACCTTCTGCTGCTGGTGATTTTCAATATGCACCATCGCTTTACTCCCGGGGGGGCTGACACGCCAATGGTAGGTCATGTCCATCTCCATAAAGGGCGACACATGGAAAGCTTTTTTTACCTTCATCTCGCCGCTAAGCTCAAGCAAGTAATAGTGCCTTTGCTTCCAAGGTGTGTTGCTCACTTCTGCCAGCATGTATTGGCATTGGTTGGCGGTGTCGTAGCAAAAATAGAAATTTATCGGACTAAAATAGAGCCCCATACAACGACACTGCGCCAACATGACGACCCGGTTATTGTCATGCCAATCGCCTCCAAGCGATCTGACTTTATTACCAATACGTTGCTTAAGACTTCCAGGTTCATTTTTTAAATAATCTTTTTCAAAAAATCGTATCGGGTTATACCAGTTCAAACCGAATACTTTGCTGCGCTTTATCAGCGATGGAAGCTCATCAATATCGATACCTAACATATACATCCGGTAGCTAAATTGATGAAATACGCCTTTATAGCGACGATGACGTACATCGCCTAAATAGATCCCGCTGTGCTCACCCAATGGCGTATTCATAAAGACAAACCAAAGCGTTTGGTCACATCCAGTGCACTGCGTACACCATCCTCATGAAAGCCGTTATACCAATAAGCTCCAACAAAATGACAACCACGTTTGCCGCAAATTAGTGAGCGCTGTTGCTGCGCTGCGACACTGGCATCGTTAAGTACCGGATGGTGATAGACAAAACTTCTGATCACTTTTTCAGGCGCGATTTGCTCACTTTGGTTAAGGGTGACGCAGAAAGTGCTGTCACTTTCAATCCCTTGCAAGATATTCATGTTATAGGTGACGCATGCTGGTCGAGACAAGTTGTCGTCCAACATGTAGTTCCAACTTGCCCAAGCGAGCTCTCGATCTGGTAGGAGTGAGGTATCGGTATGCAGCACCACTTCATTTCGACTGTATGGAATACCGCCAAGTACCTGCTGCTCAACGTCATTGGCATCGCCAAGCAAAGCGAGTGCTTGATCAGAATGACAAGCAAAGATCACCTCATCAAATCTCATTGACTCCCCACAGGCCATTTCAATGTGTACCCCCTCTTCACTGCGAGTCACTTGCGCAATATCGCTATCAGTCTTAACTGGTTGACTAAGCTGCGCCAGGATAGCTTTTACATATTCACGAGACCCACCTGGTACCACATGCCATTGCGGACGGTCACTGATATTGAGCAGCCCATGGTTGTAGAAAAACTGGATAAAGAATTTCAGTTCAAACTTAGCCATCTCAGCCAAACTCGTCGACCAGATCGCCGCGCCCATAGGTAAAATATAGTGTTGGCAAAAGAAATCAGAAAATTGGTGTTGTTGCAGCAGATCCCCAAGTGTCATGCCGCTATCAATACGCTGTTCATGATAGAGACGCTTACACAGGCGATTGAATTTTAAAATTTCAGCGATCAAACGCCAAAATTGTGGTCTAAAGATGTTTCGTCGCTGAGCAAATAACGCATTAATACCATGTCCATTGTATTCGAATCGCGTTTGCCGATTGTGCACACTAAAGCTCATCTCCGTCGGCTGGCAGTCAATACCTAGCAGGGACAGCAGACGATTAAAATTTGGATAGGTTCTGTCATTAAAAACGATAAAACCTGTGTCTATCGCGTAGTCTTTGCCTTGATGATGCACATCAACGGTTGCGGTATGCCCACCCACATAGTGGTTCTTTTCAAATACTGTCACGGCATACTGCTTATCAAGTAGATAAGCGCAGGTCAGCCCAGAAATCCCAGATCCAATCACAGCAATTTTTTTCATCTCTAGACAATCCTTTTGGCGATTTTGCGCCACCACGAAAATGGCAAGCAACGTAAGCATTTCATAAAAAATATAAACACCGAGGGGAAACTGATCTCATCTAGACCTTTATCTAGGCCTTGAATTATTTTTGCCGCCGCTTGCTCACTACTCACGATCATCGGCATAGCAAAGGTGTTGCGCTCGGTAAGTGGTGTATCGACAAATCCGGGATGCACAGTGGTCACGGCCAGTTGATGTTTTTCAAGATCGATGGCAAGCGTACGCCCCAAATAACTCAAGGCTGCTTTTGAAGCGCCGTAGGCTTCCGCTCTAGGAAGTGGTAAAAAGCGTGCGCTAGAACTGACCAACACTAACCTCCCCCCCGGTTTTAAGTGCTTCAACCAAGCTTGCAAGCCATAAGCCACAGAGATTAAGTTAATATTGATCACTCGTTCAAAACGTTTCGCATCGAAATTAAGTGCATCATCAATATATTCGCAGTCGCCGGCGTTAAAAATGAGCAGATCTAAACCTGTTTGCTCCGACGTCAAATTTGGATAATTATCGAAGTCTGTTAAGTCAAAGCATAAGCTATCGATATAGGACGAATTTTGATTTAATTCATCAAGTTTATCTGCACTGCGACCACAAGCGATCACTTGATGCCCTGCACCAGCGTATGCCACTGTCAAGGCTTTACCAATTCCCGAAGTAGCACCTGTTATCATAATACGCATTAGTTGGCCGCCCGACGTTTGATCATTTTAATCACGCCACCAATAAGTGGAATGTGTTCATAAAGCATGGCACCAATATCAATATAATCACGGTGATAAATTACTTTATTGTCTCTGGCCTTCAGTCTTGAATGCCCCTCGACTGTGATTGCCTCACCGCCATTTAACTGCTTATGGCGGTAGGTCATGGTCCAATAGATAGCCGCCTGACTGTCAGCAACAATCACTTCTTCAATCTTAAAATCACAGCTGCTGACCTGGGTATAGAGTTGGCGAAAATAAGCCAATAAATGCTCAAATCCCTCGACTCTGTGGATAGGGTCTAAGAATTCAACTTGTGGATGATATATGTGTTCCAGCGAACTGAGGTTCTCTGTACCGAGCTCACTGTATACGGATATAAAGTTTTGTAACCACAATGGGTATGCCATATTTGCCACATCCTAATATGCTTTATAAAAGGCCAACGCCCTTAAACGCGCTTGCTTATGTTCGACAATCGGCAAACAGTAGCCTACGTCGATCCCTTGCTGCGCAATATACTCATGGGGAAAATGAATATGTTTATCGGGTATATTGGCCAGCTCTGGTACATATTTACGGATGAATTTACCATTAGGATCAAACTTTTGACTTTGGGTTATCGGATTAAAGATCCTAAAATACGGCTGGGCATCGCACCCAGTACTAGCGGCCCACTGCCAACCACCATTATTAGCACTAAAATCGCCATCGATGAGGTGCGACATAAAAAACTGCTCACCCAGGCGCCAATCGACCAACAGGTGCTTAGTTAAGAAACTTGCGACCACCATACGCAGCCGATTGTGCATCCAGCCTGTTTGCAATAACTGCCTCATCGCTGCATCGACCAACGGATAGCCTGTTTTTGCTTGGCACCAAGCACTGAAATCTTGCTCGCTACCGCTCCATTTTGCTCCCTGATATTTGGGTTGAAAACTGTCGCCTTTAACTAAATTTGGGTAATGAAACAGCAGGTGTTTATAAAAGTCTCGCCATATCAATTCGTTTAACCAACTAAACGCAAGGTGCTGCTGATCTTCTAGTATTTCAGGAACTTGCTGAATCAGCTGCAGTGCCAACCAACGAGGGCTAATGGCGCCGATGGCTAAATAGGGAGACAGGCCAGATGTGCCTTTTATGCTGGGAATATCACGCTGCGCGCCATACCGCTCCAGCTTAGTCTGTATAAACCTAGGAAACACCTGCGTCATGACAACATCGGCCAAAGGCCAAGCCGCTGAATCAACCTGAGGGTAGTCAAATGTCACACACTGACTTGCGGTTGCTATTTTTTGGATAGGTTCAACATCTGGCAAAGCCTGATAAGCCACACCAGTCTGTCGCAAGCGTTGCAGCCAGGCATTTTTGAATGGGGTGAAAACCTTAAACATCTCCCCTTGCTTATTCAGCACATTACCGGGTGGAATGATAGTGTCACAATGGAATAGGTTGAGTGATAGGCCTGATTGGCCTAGCCTCTCATCGCGGTGTATTTCATCTAATTCTGGCTCACTATTAGCGTAGATTTTGCTGTAACCGCGTTGCTGGCAAAACTTTGTTAGTACTGTATTTTGGTCATCGAATGTCTTGGCATTAAAATGAACAAGCTCAATGCCCATTACTGCTAACTGCTGAGCAAGTAGCTGCAGATGCCTAGCGATAAAATCGGCTTTTATTGGCGCTAGGTTATGCTGTTGCCATTGCTGAGGCGTTGAGATAAAAACGGCGGTATTAACACCTTGAGCAATGGCGGTGCTCAAGGCTGGATTGTCATGCGTCCTTAAATCTCGACGAACCCAGTAAACACCACTCAATAGCCGTACCTCAGTCTAAGCTCCTTCGGATGAGGGTTAAGGTAAACCTGATCTTGCAGGTACGCATTAGGGAACTCTATCAAATAGTGTTTAATCAAGGTGAGTGGCACCAAAAGTGGCGACAGGCCTTGGCGATAAGCTGCAATTTCGTCAGTAAGCTCTTTACGCTTGACCTCGTCAAGCTGTCGCTTAAAGTAGCCTTGTAGGTGCTGCAGCGTGTTGGTGTGACTACGACGAGAAGCTTTATGTTTAAGCGCATCCATCAACCCCGCAATATAACTGTCCGCCAGTTCATCTAAATCAACATCGGCTTGAGCCAGTAAGCGCCCCAGCGCCCGATAACTCTCCACATGATGACTCATCACCAAATATTTATGCGCGCTATGGAAGGCGATCAACTTATGTTTGGTCAAACCTTCGGCTTTCAGATCCAGCCATTTCTGATAGGTAAAAATCCGCGTAATAAAGTTTTCTTTAATAATTGGATCATTCAAACGGCCATTTTCTTCACAAGGCAATAGCGGGTTAGCTTTCATCACCTGCTCTGCAAACACACCGACACCTGTAGATTCAGAGCCTTTACCATGGTGATGATAGACCTTTACCCGCTCCATACCACAGCTCGGACTTTTCGCACAAAACACAAAGCCGGCTAATTGATCATATTGACTCGCAGCTTGCTGGCCAAAGGCTTTCAGCTGCTCGGTAACATCACCACTGCCATCAGGACGAGACACGGTAATGATATTGTCTTTGATGATCTGGCGTATTGTGGGGCGTGGAACAGGCAAGCCAATCGCCATCTCTGGGCAAACGGGCTTAAACTGTGCAAAGTCACCAAGCTGCTCAACACAAAAATTCGATTTTTTATGTCCTCGATCGTAACGGACTGGCTCGCCCATCACACACGCGCTAATGCCTATCTTTAGTTTCTTTTCCATCCTCTTATCCCCCACACATACCACTAAATGTCACTAGTAAATAAAGCGACCAATTGGATTAAGTATTTGGCTCACACCTTGAGTGAAGTGAATGGCATCACTCGATACCGTTAAACAGACACATCCATCCTGAGTCACGGGCTGATGGGTATGATCGCCATCTAACCAGATAAAATCTCCAGCCACATAATGCCCCATCTCATCATCAAAACTACCTTCTAGTAACAGGGTTATTTCGAAGCCTTTATGGGTGTGAGTCGGTACGCTTCCGCCTTTGTCGATATGCAACAAGCTCATGCGACGCTCATCGTCATCAAGCGCCAAACGTGCTCTAGATAATTTGCCCATGCCTTGCCACTCTTTCAGTGCAATAGATTTAAGCGACCTTGGTAGAGAGATACGTTTACCCGCCACCTCAATCTCGGTCACCGTTTGCGGTAAAACAATTTGCGCATCTTGCGGCGTTTCCGTGATGGCATCAATCATTGCCAGCGCTGAACTGTCAGCGAGCCCAGCGCCTTGAGCTGAAAAGGCCTCTTCGGCATCAAAATTACCGACCATATCTTCAGTAGGGTCGAATGACCACATCGGGTCAACTTTACCAGGTGAGCTTTCCATTGCACTCACCGCTTCAAACGCTTCATCGGCTGCCTGTTCTGTCAGTGTTTGCACCGCGCCACGGCACACTGCACACATTTCAACATGGCTTGCAACTAGCACAGCCACAGATGCTTCAAGATCACCTGAAACAAAATCCTTTAATAATGCCTGAGTTGGATGATGTTTAATCATGATACTCGTCTCCCATCTGCTGCTTTAATTTAGCTAGTGCTAATCTTAATCTCGACTTTACTGTGCCTATTGGGACACCCAACTGCTGCGCCAACTGCTCTTGCGACAGCTCTTGGTAGTAAACGCCCTTGACCACGGCTTGCTGGGCAAGGGGCAAAGACTCAACATAATCCAACATCTGCTTTTCCATCAGATGATCACCAAAACTCTCGGTAACGCTACTTCCCTCATCTTGTGCCATATCGACTGGCCAGATATCGTCACCAAGGTTTTGCTCATTTTTCGCTTTAATTCGGCGCAACATATCGAACGAGGCATTACGCATAATGGTGTAAACCCACGTCGTGGCCGCCCCTTTGCTACTGTCATAGAGGTGCGCTTTGCGCCAAACGTTGGTCATTGTGTCTTGGACCAGCTCGTTGCCTTGGGCTTCATTACCCAGCTGCTTAATACCAAACCGAAGAATTTTGGGAGCGAAGAACTGAAACAAACGGGTAAACGCTTGCTTGTCTCGTTGTGATGCAACACTCACTAGCCAATCAGATAGCTCTTCTGGTACCTGCTGCTCGGCGATATTGGCGATAGTCTTGCTCTCCCTGCTCGGGTCGCTTCTGCTCACTGTCTGCTGCATATCGTCTCAACCATTGTCATTAATTAACGGTCAATACGCTCAGTAAGGCAAAAGGGATCAATTTAATTTTTCATTACCGAAAATAAACGTGTGGAGAAATTGCTTGAGCTGAATGTAACTACTGGGCTCAATAAATTTTTCCTTATCATTCAAGGATAAGGGCAATAGTTCCAAAAAGCGAGCGCACACCCACTCCCCTGAGTCAAAATAGACTTGTTGGTACAGTTGGGCTAGCTTGTCGTTATCGTCGAAGATGGATTTAAGCAGCGTTGCCAAATCGGTCGCAGCAACTCCCGCTTCCAAGCAGGTCCAATGGGGCAGATAGTCGGCCTTGGCCATCAATAAGCCATCATGTCGGCTATATAGCCCTTCTAACCGTACCAGATGCTGTCCTCTCACATCTATGACCAACACACCATCATCATCCATGTCAAAATCAATGATCTGCACTCGAGTCCCCCAGCCTGCGACGTTATGCATCGCATTTTTATCATAACGCGCCATCACAAAGCCATCGCCATTAGTCGCTTGGGAGACCATAGCGAGATAGCGAGGTTCAAATATCCTCAATCGTTGAATCCCACCAGGCAAGATAAACAGTGGTAGCGGAAAGACAGCTAAACTAAGTGGGTACTCAGTTTTCTCCGATTGAGATGAATTAATTGAAGCCTTTGTATTGATCACATTTATACCCAGTAAAACAACATGGTGATCATACGCACTCATGGCCACTTACGATCACCCAGCATTGGGACAAACACTGCCAAGCAAATAATAGACAGGTGTTATAAGCTGATCCACTATCCCGCGTTTAGCGTATAAATATTTTGTTTTATTCAATAAATTTTTAAGGACGAAAAGATGAATCGTTACAGAATCGTGCCACTCATTGGCAGCATTATGCTCTCAAGCATTGTGGGCTGTAGTACTCAGCCTCCCAGCATACCGACTGGTGACAATGCTCAAGTCACCAATGAAGGCTTAGTGAAGGTAGAAAATAGCAGGTTAGCACTTTCATACGTGCGGCCCAATATTGATTGGACGCATTACAGCAAACTCTATTTTAGCCCAGTACAAGTCACCAACGATCATAGTCCAGACTACAAACCACCTAAGATAGACCCCCGCACAGATGGCCCTAATGCGACCTACCAACTGCCAGAGGAGAGCCTGACTAAAATGGCAACGGCATTCCATGAGATGAGTCAAAGGGTATTTAATGCTGAACAGCCATTTACCCTAGTTAACAAAGCTGGTGCCAATACCTTGATCATCCAAGCAGCCGTCACAGATATTCGTCTTAGTGCACCAATAGAGAAGAGTCGTAAAAGTTACCGCTCATTGGGAAGCACCTACACGCAAACGTCAGGGTCAATGTTGCTGCTTGCCGTGATTAAAGATGGAGAAACCGGTGAAGTATTAGCCAAAGTGGCTGATCGTGGTCAAGCCTTTGAGCAGTGGCGACAGAACACTCAAGTGTTTAATTGGGGAGATGTGCGTACCGTTTACCGCCGTTGGCTAAACGACTTTAAAAACGCATTGATTGATGCCGGCGCTAAGTGACCAAACCAAAATAAATGAAACTGTTGATTGAGATAGAAAAAGGCGCCCTAGACGCCTTTTTAACTATTTGTTTGCTACTGTTTCGCCAGTACGCTCTGCATCGAGGGGACCACTGTCACAGGGTCTAGACGCATCTGAAACCAATTAAGCCGCCAATCTAAATGCGGCCCAGTTGCTCTGCCCGTCGCCCCAACTTCGGCAATCGGCTGGCCTTGTTTGATCTCATCACCTTGCTTAACATAAAGCTTACTCAAATGCAGAAAGCTTGAGCTCACACCATAACCATGATCGAGCACAATCGTGCCGCCAGAATAGAACATGTCAGGCACAGACAGGCTAATCACACCGTCTGCAGGCGCCACAACGACAGTGCCTGTTTTCGCCGCAACATCAACACCATAATGCGGATTACCCGGCTTACCATTATACACTCGCTGACTACCGTAAACCCCTGAAATTCTGCCAGTTAACGGCCAAATAAATTCATGACTAAAGGCCTCTTGTTCACTAAAGGTACTGCGTGCAGCCTTAACTTGTTTGCTATCTTTTGCCGCCCGAGCTTGTGCTTGGGGATCAGGTTTCATGATCTTTTTAGTAATACCATTAACCCTATCAATCTTATATTTTTTTTCCGTAATCGTCAGTGGTTTTACTTGGGTCAGCCCATCAGGGTAAACCAGCTTTAGCTGTTGAGATAGCGACGCTTCACGTTCAAAACCAAAGGCAAACTTACCGTCTGGGGTCACTTGAATAGGCTGGCCATTAAGGTACACGGCACTGCCGGGTAGTGTCTCACCCCGTATCAAAGCACCTTGTTCCATTTTGCCATACAATGAGACCTCTGCAGTGGCTAAGCCACTGACAGTAAGTAAGGACAAAATAACGGGTATCAAAATGGCTTTCACAACAACTCCTTTCATTATTCACTATCGGTTTGTTTGCCTTTAACCGAAATCGCACCTTTACCGACACCTTCAAAGGCGATCACTTTAAACTCACTATCAGGCACTTCAGTCACTAATGTATTGGCAATAAATTCGGCCAGGAGTTCAACGGTCGTATCGTGGGGAATAATTTCACACCGTTTCTTAGGCATCGCCAACTGGAAATCCCCTTGAGGCGATACGTAATGAAAACCATAGTGGGTGTCGTCACTCACAAGGGTTTGCACTGACAAGTCTAACTCATCAACTTCAACCAAATCCTCAACAGAGCCTAGATAGATATCCTTCCAACGACGTGCCCAGTACTCATCCCATTGCGGCGCCGACACACCATTTTCAAACACATTAATCGGACTTCTATGGCCATGTGCAATACGTTGGCAATTTCCGTCATGCTTTCTAAGACCGTGAGAATAATGATAAAAAGGAGTTTCGTGCAGTTCATTACGTAAAGTAAGTGCTATCCCATTAACATTATCTGGCAATACCTCTTTTAACGCCTTTTGCAAGAACGCATTGACGCTATCGAAATCAATGATCTCTGTAGGAATAAGGGCGAAGGCTTGCGCGGGACAAGCAAGGTGGATATTTCCTGACAGGCTTTTAAAATCCATCCAAACACGATCGCCTTGCTGCTGCCATCTGACTTCAGAGCAGGCTGTGGGGATCAATAGACGGTGGTCAGCGACGTCGTCAATGGTGTTTTTTATCGTGCGTTTGACTTTAGCAAAATCCAACACCATATTTTGATCGCCTAAGCCGCCATCGAGCAGCACGTCGACAATCCAGCTTTCTCCTACCATACCGCGGATTGGGCATAGATATGAAAAATCGATAACGGTTAAATCTCTAACGAAAAGTTGCATTTAATCTCCTAGGCAGAAAAACAGTCCACCCTTCTATAATCCCACTGGCAATCGGCCAACGGATTCAAAATCAAGCTTGGATGATCGCATCCATGGAAGGTCATTTTAGCAAGCTACAGCAATATTGATAGCCATCAATCGGCTATTTTGTCTATCTTTGTGTCGGTCAGCCATCGCCTACAGCCAAAAAATGAAAAGCGCCTAATTACGGCGCTTTTCATTAATACTCGCTTGAAACTATTGCCCGCCTTTTAAGCGCCTATCTAACTGATCTTTAAGATTGGCCGGCACACCTTTGATTAATATGGAATCTGAGATAGGGTCATAGATCACCCGCTCACCTAAATGCTGACCATCAAAGCTCAAGGTAACACCACCACCGGTTCCTGAAAACTTCTTTAACTGGCGTAAAGTGGGCTTATCACCAGGAAACTCATCTTCCAGTTCATAATCGCCGCCCTGCGCAAAATCATAGAATGAATCCATCCCCGAGTCGGCCAGTTCATCGGCTAGATCTTTAAGTTGAATATCGGCACCGACATCACAACGTTCGCTACAGTATTCAAACACTTTCTCTCGGCATTGCTGACGCTCATCCTTAGTCAATTCACTGCCTGAAACAAAGTCTTCAACAGCGTTCATCAACGACTTGTTTTGCGCTTTGGTATTGACCCCTTCGACACAGCCCATAAAGTCTAAGAAGAAATCGGCAACCTTACGCCCCGCTCGTCCACGAACAAACGAGATATATTTGACGGAATCGGGATCGGCCTGCCATTCGGTCAGATCAATACGCGCCGCCAGTTGAACATTGTTCAAATCTAGATGGGTGTTTTGCGATAGCTCCATGTCATCGAGCACTGTCATCGACGATTTAGCATTCAGCAACGACACAAAGAGGTAGTCACTGGTCATATGGGTATAGCAGGACAGCAACAAGAATCCGCCCTGACTGAAATCATATTTTGCCAGTTCTTCTTGCAACAGTTTGCCCGCAAGTCCGGAAAACTCCACAAAACCCAATTCGCCATTGCGATATTCAGTTAGCGCATCTTTAAACTTAGGGTTGGCTTCACCATCTTCGCCATGAGTACCGAAATGACCAAAGCCTTTACCCGCTTTTGTCGTGTAAGTTTGATGCAACTCATCCAGCATGGTTTCTACCGCTTGGCTGTTTAAAAGCGGTTGTGGGCGCAATCTGCAACTTAGTTGGCCATCGCCATCTTGGGAAATAGCATGAATAATTGCTTGTTCGACGTTAATACTCATAAGCCTCGATAGTGATAATGGTAGAAATCCGTTATTATATGCTGCTATTTCAATTAAAAGTGAAAAATTTTTTATATGGCTATCCAATCTAAATACTCAAACACTCAAGTAGAATCTATCATCGCTGAAATGCTAGCGGTATTAGCTAAACACCAAGCACCAACCGATCTAAGCTTGATGGTTTTGGGTAACTGTGTGACAGACCTACTCACTCGTAAAGTACCACAAGAAGCGCGTGAGCAAGTCGCAGAGCAATTTGCCAAAGCCCTGACTCAGTCGGTAAAAAGCTAGCAATGATTGATGTCAGATGTGACCAATAAATTTGTTTTTATTGGTAAAAAACTGGCAATATTACTAGATAAAAAATTAAGATAGTGTCGATTTTCAATAATTAGCGGATCCCTATGATCGAGCGTAAAAAAGAGATGGGACGTGATCGCGTATCACGCTTAGTTAGCTGGGGGCATTGGTTTGCCTTTTTTAACGGCTTTTTAGCTATGATTGTCGGTGTCCGTTATATTGAAACCGTCGGTGCACCAGAGAGCTGGTTAGGCTGGTTTTATTTAGTCATTAGCACGATAGGTCACTTTAGTTTCTTAGCATTCATTGTATACCTTGTATTGCTGTTTCCCATTACTCTTATCTTGCCTTACTCCAAGATATTACGCGGGCTTGCTGCAGTCGCTGCAACGTTAAGCTTGTGCGTCTTACTGTATGACACTTTGATTTATGACGATTATGGCTTGCACCTCAGCCCATTTGTCTTTGATATTGCGTGGGCCGACCTCAACGCATTACTACAAGGTACATCATACATTGTTACTCCAATCGGTATTCTAATTTTAGAGCTTACCGCCGCCAATTATCTGTGGAAACGAATCGAGAAAATCCGCAAGGTAAACTGTGGCAACAAAGTCGTGGCAGTTGTAGGGATCTGTTTTATCAGTAGCCATTTAATTCACATCTGGGCTGATGCTGCTGATATTACCGAAATCACCCGACTCGATGACGCCTATCCTCTCTCCTATCCGGCAACAGCAAGATCCTTTATGGAAAGCCATGGCATAGAAAAGAGCACGGTTGCCCATGCGCCCGAGAGTCTGCAACCTGCGCTGAATTACCCTATCGCACCACTACAGTGCAAACCTGATGATCAAATTAATATCCTCATCGTCGCAATTGACGGCTTTAGAGCTGATCTACTCGATCCTGTCACCATGCCGTTTTTAAGTCAGTTTGCACAGCAAAATCACCAGTTCAAACATCACTTAAGTGGCGGCAACATGCATAACAGCGGTATGTTTTCGCTACTCTATGGCTTACAAGGTAGCTACATTGCCGCCAATGACCTAAATTACCGTCCACCAGCGCTGCATCAAGAGCTGGCTCGCCAAGGCTATGCCATGGGTCGCTTTGCTCCAGACAAAGACAACATCGTCCCACATGCCCTTTATCAAGGGCTAGATAATCAGGTTCAATCGATCGACGATGGCGTCGCTATGGCTGATATCAAAGCTATTGAGGCGTTTAGGCAATGGCATAAAGCGCAAAACCAACCATGGTATT
This sequence comes from Shewanella colwelliana ATCC 39565, assembly GCF_000518705.1. Lineage (GTDB taxonomy): Bacteria > Pseudomonadota > Gammaproteobacteria > Enterobacterales > Shewanellaceae > Shewanella > Shewanella colwelliana. The sequence continues at coordinate 29,127 of NZ_JAEC01000025.1, read as the reverse complement.
CATTGGTTAATCTGCAAAGTCCTGATAGCTATGATACTCCGGTGGGTTTTCTTGGAATCGAAACCGTCAAGCCTCAATTGCCGCTAAAAGCCGCGCAAAAAGTCTTGTTTAATCAGTATCGTCAATCATTATATTTTGTTGATACCCAGCTTCAACAGCTGCTCACTGAGCTGCCTAGCAATACCTTTGTGCTGGTCACTGGGGTAAGCGGAAAAGTGTTTACCAGTAATGGAGATGAGTCACGCTCTAACTTATCCCCCAGCAACGTCCAAGTGCCATTAATTATTCACTGGCCCAATCAGCAGCATTCTAAGTCGGTAGATTATGCAACCAGTCATTCAGGCGTAGTCCCGACCATAATGACCCAGCTGATAAACTGTAATAACCCAGCAAAAGACTACAGTTCAGGCCGTAGCTTACTGCAACCAAATTCGGCAGCATGGAGCTACGTCGGTGATAATCTTATTTTTGGCATCTACCAACAAGATGAGATAACTGTGATCGATCGCCATGGTAAATACCGAATTTACAACAAAGCCTACAGTCAAAGAATTCGTAAAAAAATCAGTGCGCCAGAACTTATCGAAGTGATGCGAGAAGGAAGACGTTTTTATAATCATTAAGCACGCATTGTGATGTGCGATTAGAAACTAATCAATCGATAATAGGTTGAACGCTAAAGACTTGCGCAAGCCGCAACTAGTTGATAAAGTTCGGCCTGTCCTAACAGACCCCAACTTGATGCTGTTAGTGATAAATCGGTATGTAGCGCAGCCCGGTAGCGCACTGTCATGGGGTGTCAGGGGTCGGAGGTTCGAATCCTCTCATACCGACCAATTCAACAAAAAAGCCTAACTGAAAAGTTAGGCTTTTTTGTTGCCAGTGAATCGCTACTGGTCTGATAAAACCGTCAACCTATTTCAGGACGGGACAATATATGACAGAAGCTCATCATAGATATTCAGTCAAAAACTTTAGTAAAAGTTATTAGCTCTTTAACACTTGAGTCATAAGGGTCATAAACCCACTCATGATCAAAAAGTGTTTTGAGTCTATGCTTGTAGTGGTCAATAAATATTGACCACTACAGTAGGTATATAAATTTCATTTACAAGCCTGTAATTCAACAGCGGCCGCAATCAGAAAGGTGGAGAGAAGAGTTTGTGGCACAAAACGTCCTGTCCATCGCACTAAGCAGAGATGCATGCACTAATCACTACTTTTTCAGAAAACTGAGGGTTAACTATCGGGGCACATACAAAGTAAGAGTCATTTGAAAAAGTCGACCCTATCTCACTACTGATATAGTGAAAGTCTTGCAGAGAGTAATCCAAATCACAAAAAACACTCACTACCACGCTCTTATGCTCCTTAGATTCCACTTGAAGTAATTTAGATAAATGAGCATGAGCGACTTGAGTAGCATTATGGCCATAAGCAGAGGCCCAATAAAATTGATACAGCCCTTTTCTATTAAAAGCACACTTCACATCAGCGAAGTCGACTCCAACAAACGACGCTTTAGTAAATAGCTCTATCAAAGCCTTCATGGACCATTGTAAGTTGTCAGCTTGAGAGGAAAGCTCGTTACCTTCATTTGATAGCTCGATGGAAAGTTCAGCTTCAATAATAAAAATGTTAGCCGTTGTGGCTAATTGCGATACCCGGGTACAGTTACTATTTAGGTGTTGTGTATTGCAATTCAGGGCAAAAACCATCACCAACACACCAAGCTCACCAGCGATTTGGTTTAGCATAAAGCAGCTGTTTAACTCAGACTCATCCGAAAAGTCAGAAATAATTAGCAGCAAGTCCGTGTCTTTAAGATTTTCAGTTAAACCAGATACAGATGAAGTCTCGCCTTCCATACTCCACCAATCAACACCAAACACTCTATTTGTTATACCAAGACAAACTTCTTTTGAGTATTGCCCGGTACAAACAGCCTTGATGATGCCATCTTCTGTACAGATAACTTCATTACTAATGTTAATCAAATCTGCTTACCTCAAGTTAAAAAGTTTACTCCAACAACACGTTAAATACTGAATCGCAAACTTTAACTAGTCTTCATCTTCGAGAAAATCAATTTCAAAGCGATCCATTAAGCGACGGATTTGATACGCATTGACCTTCCCAAGTAAAATTCTGGTTTTAATACCCAACTTACTATTCATTTTCACCATATTGTTAAGTTTCGACCAGGCCTGCGGTAACCCTTCAGAAGACTCGATGATCTTAATGAGAGCAGGTTCGATTTCTGGCGAAACTTCTTCGAAATAAGATGACAAATAATCGTTTGTTGAACGGTAGGTGAGCCAGTGAGAATCATTTCCAAAACTTGGCTGTTCAACAAGTCCGTCTTTACGTAGGGAGCCACGATCTAAAATTCCGGCGAGTTGCCCGGTCATTCGATAATGGTAATGCTGTGCAGCAGGATAACTATCAACCACTTTTTCCAACCCGAAGACAATGGGTTGATTAAATAACTTGTTAATCTCAAACCACTTTTCTGCACAGGACACTCTGGGCTGCTGCGATTTTATACTATGTAGTTGAGCTAGCGTATCAGCCTGGTCATAGCAATAAGTCTCTGAGTCATAGATAACTTTAGCGCCATTAATGGTTTTCATCGGACTAACCTGGAATTGCCCGAAAGAGCTAAGAGCTAATTGAACCGGAGTTTGCTGGGTTATACTATGATCTATTTCCTCAATACATCGCTTAAGAAACTCATCAACATCCAAACTGCAACATACTTCAAACTCGTGACCTGATAGGTATTTTATTACTTCGGATAACTCTTCTTCGAACATGGGCTTCCCTTCTCCAGAAATAGTGATGTAAAACAACAAAAATGTGACTATTTTAAAACGAACCTTATGAGCAATAACTTCTACTCTTAATAAGTCTCATAGTAACCTTGAGCCATAAGCAACTGCTTGAATCCTCTATCTATCGATTGCAGCGAAGTATTTAGACCAGCCTTATCGCTCTCACTATCAACACCACTTTGATAGTCAACAGTAAATACAGCTTCAAATTCGCCACAGTGAATCGCATCGATGAAACCACCAGAATCAAGCAGCTGAGTCTGCTCAACTGAACCTTTCTCTAGAGGTTTAGCTATCTCTTCAAGTCCATCGAAAAACAGATCTTCAAACTCTTCAAAAGCTTGAAGCAACTTAACCGCAGGGAATCGACTAAAAACATATACTTCGCGTTTTTCAAAGTATTCGAACAATGAATCCAAGCCTGAACTAACAGCCTTTATCCCTTCAATATATAAACTCCGGTGATCCGTATGCGCACCGACAAAATTGTTTACCTCCTCTTCTAGGGAGTCACCTTTCAGTTTAAGGTGTTTCACTTTTTGTTTAATCACAGTAATCCCCCTCTCACGGATAACTACTTACGGCTCATATATCGAGCTTTTCTTGAGCTAATGTCCAAGCGGCCAAACTTCTCGAAGCTGGTACCAAAATTATCAAGAAAATCACAACAGAGCTCTGTTGCAATTGGCACAGGTATTAACTCTTGTGGGTCATCATACTCAAGCTCATCTAACTTAAGCTTGTACATCTCCATCTCGTCTTTATCACTATCTGATAGTTCTGATTCAGCTTTATGTTCAAAGACTTGCGCCTTTAACCACAGCTTAACGTTGCCCAAAGAAAACTCATATAGATTAGGCTCTACTTTAAAGTCTTTACTCGTGTCAGCTCTGTCCATCGAAAAGATGGTCATCACCAACGCTAAGGAATACTGTTTACCATTAACCTCAAAACTCTCACCGAATTCACTCTTATGATCGCCATCACTGAAGTCGAATAATCGTTCTTTACGTAACTCGCTAGCAGTAGCGACCTCTGACTTAATGTAAGGGTGGGAATGAAACGAGCCTAAATATTGGTATCCCTCACCAAAAACGTCGGCTATTTCATCTTTAATTTGACGGGACATAGTTAAAGCTTCCACACAGCCCCTTTGTCGGCGGGCTGAAGACTCAACCGAGAAGTGTTCCAAACTACAGTTAAAGCCTCTACGTCCTTTCAAAGTCCCCCATAGTGTTCCGTAAGTTTCTATTGCGACGATATGCTTGCCATCATGCTTAACGGCATAGGCCTCATAGGTCGCCATGATCATTTCAAACAGAACACTCTTACTAACTTCAATTTTCGACATTATTCCCTCTCCCAGGATTATCAATTTTGGGTGTTACAACCTGTCAGTTTAATAGTTTAACTAGTAACGTAAGAACAGATTACTAGTTATCATAAGCTTACGATCTCGCTAAACCACACCTGTGTGCTCCAGTCGGCTGTATTTTGACTGGTTCTAATTGTCACTTGCTTGCCGATTAACGACTGCGCCTTTTGGTGTACGGCCAACGCACTCTCTTTGTACTTAGCAACGCTCATTTTTCTCGCCTCCCCGTCGGAGTTAGTCACCGTGACGAGCTTGTCGGTCTTATCAACCGCAGAGAGTGTGCCAAAATCATTCCAAACAAAATTGTCCATATCTATTCCAAGCTGCGGAGCTTAATGCTAAAAAAAAGCGAACCTAATGGTTTACACAAGCTCTTATTCATTGATGAAACCATCATAGCCAAACCGGAGCTAGAGTGGTGTTCATAAGCTTACAATCGTTACGGAAGAATCACATCGACAGTAAGCTCATTGCATACTGAGTAAGTAGCTCCGCCCTTTACTCCATCTGAGTGCACTTTTATTTTATCTACCACGTCACTTGGTAAGTGGTGCATCAGCTTCTTATGGAGCTGACTAAGTACCTCTTGAATGAACTTTGCCGTCATAGGCTGTAAGTTATCAAACTGACCGCGAACCCAATCGCCCTCGTCTTCTAAACCAAAGGTGTTGTAAACACGTATATCGCCATTCATTTGATTGAAGTGATTTAGGTACTGTTTAGTAAATTCGGTATTTTTGATGAACCCAGAACCAACTTTAATTTGCCGCTGAGGTTGTGAGAGCATAAACAGGTAGAGGGCTAACAGCTTGGCTGAGAGCTTTATATCAACCCCTAAAACACTCAGCTTTTTTGTTTTCAAATTGATAGAGACTGCCAATGGCTGGCTAGCAGCATTCATTAGCGCAACAGTTTTAGAGAAAGAACTGTCTTCAAGTTGATTTAACAGGTCCGATTCAAACTGCTTGCGCATGCGTACAAACGGGATCTCAGCAAGGGTAACTTGGGCATCTTTGGTATTGACTCGGCTGCCAGCCGTTTTTCCCTCAATCCAGTTATCTTGAAGCGTTGGATAATAAAAATTTTTAACAAACTCATATTCATCGTCGACGAACACATGACTCAAGGCATCTTGTTCACGACCATAGAGCGACATGGCATACCCCATATAGAAGGCCATGGTTTTACGGCCTCCTGCAATAGATGCATGAATAGCACAGTTAGTGTCAGCTGTTAGCATGGCTATCTTACGGGTGATAAAATCTGCCATTGTAGACTGATCTTCTTCCCTCTTGGCATCCTCTAGCTCATTGCCTTGCTCGTCACTAATGACCCAGATATTTGATTCAGAAAATGTGATGGGCGGTAGTGAGTAGTCTTCAATTAACCGCAGCCAATGCCCTTGCTCAAACAATCCCTCTACCAACATCTGTTTGGAACTTTTAGTGGTGATCACAAAGACTTCATCAGGCGTCGGTTTACCTTGTATGTGCAATGCATACAAGGTTTCAGTTAGTACTTGAGGGCTTGCCCCCGTTACAGCAACTAAGATTTGTTTCATATTATATTTCGCCAAAAATAACGCCATCACAGTCATAAAACGCCCCCGGCTCAGGGTTAGTTTTGACCTTAGCAAAGTCAGGGAATCATCATGCAAATAAGAAAAATATAATCTTCAGATTCCATTCTGCATTTAATCCATATATCTAAAAACCTGAACTTTTACTGAACGAGTTGCAGTTTTTAAATGACTATATGTGACTTAGTCTGTGTTGTCACCGATATACATCAAACAATCATGTTTTCATGCAATTAAATTAGGGGCTTACCAAACCTCTATAAGTGATACCCTTCTGGGTGGCGTTTATAATTTTACATATTGAACATCTGACAATAGTCCCAAAGCGTTCTCATTGTCCTCACATTCTGCTTATCTATTAAATTAGTACGGCCGGGAAAAGACAACTAGTGTGTCTTTTTTGTTACTGCCTGTCACTCTAGCCTTGCACCACTCATCCGCACTGGACGCTGCTCGTTAGCCTAATATATAGCAAATTGCCATAGAGATTATCCCTAACTCATTAATCACTAATGTGAGTTGGTAGAAACTAAACAATGATTAGAAACATTTAGTTAGCATTTAACATACGATTAACTTACACTGCCAGTTACTAGGATTTATGTGATCGGCATCACGAGTAGAGTCTGATCAGTTTTGAATAGGATTTCATAAAATTGATAAATAAGCAGCACTTAGCATTCGCATTCGTTTTAGGTCTCTTAGGCCTATTGGTTAACCTTTATCCAATTCCACTCTTTGGCAATCAGCAGATGATCATCGGTAACCTATTTTTCGTTATTGTGGCGATTTTTGCGGGCCCTTGGTATGCACTGATCACTGCATTACTCTGTTCTGCTGGGTTATATCTCGCTTGGGATAGTTGGCATATGTTCCTGCTATTCCCATTAGAAGCAATATGGTTAGGGTTTGCGAGACGACGTGATGTCTATTCGCTATTTGCTGACATTTGCTTCTGGCTACTGTTAGGCATGCCTATTTTTTATCTCTTCGCCGAGCTAGTGTTTGAACTACCTGATAGCTACATGACATTCATCACCCTTAAACAAGGGATTAATGGCATGCTGTACACAGCATTGGGCTCAATTATTGTTACCCTATTACCTAGCGGCCTGCATATAAAGGACAGAATTAGTACTCAAAAACGCAAAAGTTTCAATGCGCAGCTAACATATACCTTCACCCAAATTTTAACTTTAGCCTTGTTGGTTTCCGCTTTTATTTTCAATAACAACTCAATCAATCAACAGCAAATAGATGTTAAACGTAACCTTGATGACTCTGCCAACCACCTGGGTTTAGCCACGCAAACTTTTATCGATAATCATATTCGCGCTATCGATAATGCAGCCCGATGGTTAAGCTTTACCGATCAAGATATCTCTAAGTGGCAAGGTTTATTGACTAAGTTACATCAAAGCTACCCTTATTTTATCTCGATGCTTATTGCTGATGAGCAAGGCTTGATCACGGCTGCAAGCCCCATATCTCGGCTAGGTAAAGACACTCTGAACAATAAAAGCTTGAGTATTAAAGATCGTCACTATTTTCAAGAAGCCTTTTATAATCAACTCAGTTTTATCTCACCCGCCTTTTTAGGTCGTGGCTTTGGTAACGATCCCATTGTCGCTATCAGTGCACCACTTTATGATTCACGAGACCAAATTAAACCGCGCGGCATTATTGAGGGATCACTTAACCTGACCAAATTTGCACAAATTGATGAAAGAAATAGAGAATATCAGCAACAAGCTATGGTGTTGGTTGATGAAAACAATTTGGTCATTTACGCCTCTAAATCACTCGAGATGACCCCGTTAACACCGCTAAAATCGTCAACAATGGGGCTCAAATATAAAACAAGCTTAGATATGATTAACTTTAATAATTTAAGCAGTTCTAGCCCCGAGTTTGCTTTTTCTAAATATGTGCTCAAAAATGGTTGGTCGCTCTATGTGGTGATGCCATTTTCACCGCTCATCAAACAAGTAGAGCAACAATATCTAACCACCTTTACCATCTTACTATTTGCGTTTGTCACCACAGTGTTGCTCATTCAGGTGATCAGCGGCCGATTAACTGAGCCGTTAGAGTCTATCGCACAGAAATTTAATCAATGGGGAAAAGATAACAAAGCATTAGAGCAGCTTAATGACAGCACGCCACTGGAAATTTACACTCTGTCTAAAAGCATTCAACAGAGTAAGCAAGCGCTCATTAGCTATCAATTAGAGCTGGAGGAGAAAGTCGCCATTCGCACGATTGAATTAGAAGATGCCAATGCGAAATTACAATCTTTGGCAGAAAAAGATGAACTTACGCAACTCTATAACCGCCGTTATGCTGAAAGCCATTTCCCAGCCATTCATGACATGTGTAAGCGCAGTTACGCAGCACTCGCATTTTGTATTATTGACATCGACCACTTTAAGCAGATTAACGATACCTACGGCCATCAGGCTGGCGACACCGCACTCATCAAGTTAGCACAACTGATGAAAGCCTATTTTAAACGGGATACCGATATTGTTTCGCGTTATGGTGGCGAAGAGTTTCTGATTATTTTGCCGCAATGTAATGCACTGCAGGTTGAGCAGCACCTAGATCAGTTTAGAGAGCAGGTACATCAAACAGCCATAGTGATCAATGAATCGCTCAGTATTAATATCAGTATTAGTGCCGGCCTCGTCATCAGTAATGCCGGCTACATCAACGACATTGACCATTGGTTCAAGATGGCTGACTTAAACCTTTATGAGGCGAAAGCAGCTGGCAGAAACAAGGTTATCAGCACTCAGCTAGCTAGCGATGACTAACTGAGCTAGCCTCGTCAATAAAGGTGTCTAGTCGATCTATCATGTAGGGGTAAAATGGATTCCATTTCTGCCTCAACATCTCTGCGGCGCTGACACCTAATACCCCCCGCTCTCCGCGGCTGGCCGCAGCACCGATGCGCACTCGCTCAACGACATCATTACGTTGTAACCCATAAAGACTGTCATGTTCAGGATAGGGCAGCGCGACATGAGATAATGAATAGACGCCTCGTGGCCAGGCAATGTTAATTGGTGTCGTGCGCAATAAGGCATTGCCTAGGTAATCATTGGCAACAACGGCGGCACTCACCTGACTTTGATCCCATTGATTCAGCCCGTTTTCGACCACCGTGAGCTCAAATTGATTCAACGGTGAATCGAGATAGGGCTGAATACGCTGTCTAGGATCTCTCTCAACCAACGCCATATTCACCTTAAGTCGATTAATATCAAACAAGACTAACTGATGCGATTTTTTAGGTAATCGCTGATATAAGCCTTGTAACACGGCTGTGGTTGAGACGGTATCATCAACAATAGACTGAAAAGTCAAAATATCCCCAAGCAGGCCGAGTTGGTTAGCAGTCAACAAACTTAGCAGCCGTTGATTCTCAATGGCGAGCTGATACACCACATCTCCAGCGTTCACAGCAAAGGAATTATATTTAAACGGGTCATATTCGGTCTGAATCGTATTCCAACTCAGCTTATCGAGCCCCAGCACCTGCCCTAATCTATCTTGCCATTTGGCCCCAGCCGCAACTGGCGGTAAACCTATGGCTGGTGAAAGAAAAACTAGCCCTTGATAAGCAGGCTGTTTGCCACGATTAATGGCTTCGAGCTCATGGTTCAGTGCTAATGCAGCACCAGTTGAAAAAGCAACAACATAAATAGGCTTATCACCCAATTGCTGCGAAAGATGCTCAGTTGCCAATGCAACTGCGGCGGCCATATCCTGCCATGTCAGATTAACCAACCCCGAGGGAATGGTGCCATGACCTGGCAATCGTAACCCCAGCACATGAGCGCGGCCTTTATAATGGTTGGCAAAATGAGATAGCGCATAAGGAGAGTCAGACATGCCGTGAAGCAGCAGGACACCAAAGGGGCATCGTCTAACGGCCATTCAAAACTGCGATTCCAGTCTTGAGACCATTTGTTGGGGTCGGAATAACTACCATGGAAATAACGGTTTAATGTTTGATGAGGCAGTTTGGCAGTGGCTTGATAAATTTGCGCTTCTAGGGCTTCAAACTGACGATTTTCAGCATCAAGGTATTGCTTGAAGTTAATCACCTTACCATGGTGTTTAAATTGATGCGATAAATCTATGGTGTGCCAAATGTCTAAATCTGTCCTGCTATTTAGAAACCAAACCGCTGCAATGAGCAGCGCAGCTAAAATGCCCAGCGTGGCATAGGTCAAAGCCATTATTAGATGTTTGGTCGAACTGATCACAATTGTCTTCATCAGATGTTTGCATGTCCATAGTAAACATAGCCATTAACATACATGGCTTTAATAGGTAAACTCCAGCCTAACTTAGGCAAAACAGTCATTAGAATTTATGCTACCTGATACACGCTTTGGCAAAGAGTCAGCAAAGTGGTGTTTTTATCTACCTAACCCACCACAACTGCCACTCAATTGGCACGACCAACAACCTAATGCAATGGCGAGCATCGTCGCTCTAAACGGTAATCATTGGCGTAAAATAAGCGTCATCATGGCAAAGATCAGTGCACCAGATGATGACTGGCGCCGCTATCAAGCATCGCTACTGCGCCAAGATACGCAAATTCAATTTACTGCAGATGATTACAAAAAGCAGGCAAATATCCATCTAATTTGCGGCCAGCAGAGTGCACAAAAACTGGGGATTGATATCAAGCTGACGCCTCAATCTTTTATGGATGTAAGCGGAGCAAATCAAACCAGAATATTGTTACCCTACCTAGACTATCGCCAATTACCCAACCGGACGATTAACGAGTTACGCCAATATCTTAACGCCATTGCCGATTGAAAAAGGCGCTGTGTGCGCCTTTTTATTAATGATTAATCGTAGAGAGTAGGAATAGGCTGACGCTTATGCTGTGTCCGCTTATAGATCCCAATCAACTTATCTTCCACTGCGCTGCTAACAGACTTACCCTCTAAAAAATCGTCAATTTGATCATAGGTTAACCCTAATGCGACTTCGTCTTCGAGCTGCGGTTTGTCCTCTTCAAGATCAGCCGTTGGCGCTTTGCGCACCAACAAATCAGGCGCCCCTAGAAACGCTGCTAACTGGCGAACCTGACGTTTACTTAAGCCAAAGAGTGGCGCTAAATCGCAGGCACCATCGCCCCATTTGGTATAAAAACCAGTGATATTTTCGGCACTATGATCAGTGCCCACAACTAATCCGCCAGTGAAGCCAGCAATTTCATATTGGGCAATCATACGCATTCTTGCCTTGACGTTACCTTTAATAAAATCTGCATTGGCACCGCTACACCCAACTTGAGCAACCTCGAGCGCAGCCAATGTTTGCAGATGGATCCCTTCAACCCCCTCACCTATGTTCACCGAGACTTGCTTTGAAGGAGAGATAAACTGACATGCAAGCTGCGCTTCATCTTCATCTTTTTGCACATTAAACGGCAACCTTACCGCGATAAACTGATATTCATCGTTTTGCTTGTCAGCGTTCAGCTCATCAACGGCAAGTTGGCATAAACGGCCCGCCAATGAAGAGTCAACACCACCACTGATCCCCAGCACTAACGTATGCGCATTTGCCTCTCTTAGCTTAGTTTTTATAAAGGCAATACGTCTTTGCACCTCAAATTCAGATTCAATTTGAGGCTGCACTTTCATTTCACGTATGATCTGTCCTTTCACGGCTTCGCTCCAATAATGTTAACGACAAGCAAAAATTGCGAGCCTATTATGGGCTAATACTCTACATAATTCACGGTGCAAAATGCAGATAGTTCATTTTTTGCCGCGCCGCTGTGCAATAATTTACTAGTCAGGTTAAAACCCACTAAGCTAGACTGAAAATAAACCCGCTAAAGACACTGAGACGACATTGCCCCACCAGGATGAACATATTGAGTATTGGACTCATCCCATACATAAAGAGGTTGAGCTCAGCCGCGCGCACTTAAACTCGTTCAGCTTTGAAAAGCACATTCACCTCGACTACCACATTGGTGTTGTATCTCAAGGCGTGCAAGAATATCTTCACAAGGGCACCCATTATCAACTCACCCCTAGTAATATCTCCATATTGAACCCTGATGAGTGCCATAACGGACACAGTCTCCACGCCGACGGTTACCATGTCCATGTTATGTCACTGCCGTGCTCACTTGTTGAAGAGATAGCCACAGAGGTTGGAGTCAGCGCACTGTTTTTCCAAACACCAATAATTAACAGCCAAGTGCTACAACGACAGTTCTTGCTGCTGCATACATTGCTGACCACCGAGCGTCAGCGACTCAGTCGATTAGAGGCCGAAACCACCTTGCTGGCGCTTGTTACCGAATTGTTTGGCCACTACGGTCAAAGTCCTAAACTGATCCAGCCTTCAGCTAAGTTAGGCATCATGGAATTGTCTCGCGTAAAACAGCTTTTGCATGAACACCTAGCAAGTGATATTAATCTTGAACAGTTATCCTCTAGTGTTGATTTAAGTAAATTCCAATTTTTACGCCAGTTTAAAACAGCAATGGGAATGACACCCCACGCTTACCTCACCCGGCTAAGATTAGAATATGCTAAAAAATCACTCAGAAACGGCAATAGTGCGATTAATACCGCATATGAGGTGGGATTTTTTGACCAAAGTCACTTCAATAAAGCCTTTAAAAGAGCCTATCTGGTGACCCCATCAGACTTTAAAAAACGGGTTATTTAAAGCATAACAAGCGGGTTAAGATTTGCATCTGCGCGTGAATGAACTTATACCGACCAATACAAAAACACTCAACTCAATGTGTTTTTTATCAACTAATTCAAATTATAAGGATGAGGAAACGCTTATTCTCAAGTGAGGTAATTCAACGCAGAAGTCAGCGTCAAAACACCTCTTTATACTGACTGGTATGCGTTAACCCTGTTAGCGTGCAATATTTTACAATCAATGCCATTGAGCCTGAGGCACTATGCTATCAACAGACAGATAAACACTGCGCAGCAAGGATTAATATTTAATGGCAATAGAACTGCAACTCTTACTCTCATTAGCGGTCATTCATACCGTCGCATTGGCAAGCCCTGGCCCCGACTTTGCGCTCGTCGTTAAAATGGCGACCCAAGAGCGACGCAGCACCGCCGTGGCGTCAGCTGCTGGGATATCAGTGGCAATTTTGCTACATACTATTTTCAGTCTGACAGGTGTTAGCTTAGTGATAAAAAGCTCACCACACCTGTTTATGGCGGTACAATTGATAGGTGCCTGTTACTTAGGCTGGATGGGAATGAGTGCGATTCGCGCTGCAATAAGCCATTGGCAAGATAAACAATCGACTATTGTTCAGCAGTCAGCAACTGCGGTATTAACAATTAAACAAGGCTTTATGCAGGGGCTCTACACCAATCTTCTCAACCCAAAAGCATTGGTGTTTTTCATCACCCTATTCTCAGCCATGATCACTCCAGAGATAAACCTGCTAACCAAACTCACAGCCGCTGTCATGTTGCTATTGCTCTCTATGGTTTGGTTTAGCCTTATCGCGTTAGTACTTTCAAAGCCTTCAATACAGCTCACCATGAAACGTGCAACCCCAATCATCAATTTGATAACTGGGTTGCTATTTCTCAGCGTTGCATTAGCCATCATCAGCGGGCTCATGTAACCCTGTTTGTCTTATGCCGGCTTGTCTTATTTCGATACCGCTGCGTGACTAATAAAGTCCAGTCCTGAGGTGACAGCCATGACTTGCGCCGCAATGCAATTCTCATCGTCAACCAAAGGGCTGTCGGGATACACTTCGGTGGTGGTATTGAACTTAGCATCACTAAAGCCGGTGCAGAGGCTTAAGGCTTTAGTGGCATAATTTATCACGCCAAATTGCGTGACCGCCGCCCCAATGAGTTTGCCATTTTCATCAGCAGGAGCGATATGAGTCACCCCTTGAACCGCATCAATGATGTGAGATTGAAAATCATCACACGGGTTTTCACTGTCACCAACTAAATAGAATCCATCAGGGATATTCCAATTGGTGTTGGTGATCCCCTCTCTTGCTGCCAGCGCAGGACGAAACTCACTATTATCCGTATCGGTAGTTTCATGGAGATCGATATGTGCCATGAGCGTTACACCAAGTGCACTGACCATTTTCATCAAAGCATTAGACTCTGCTGCCGGACTATTGGGATAGAATGAACGATTGGGGTCGATAGCAAAAGGATTCCAGCGATTAATGGTTTCATACCCCCATGGGCTCACACATGGTGCAACCACAATATTAAATCTTTGGGTATACGCTTTCGCTGCGGTTTCTAAAAATCGAATCGCTCCCTGTACACCACTGGTTTCATAACCATGCACCCCCCCCGTGACTAACACGGTTGGTTTAGTGATACAGAAGTTTTTACTCTTCACCACATAAAGGGGGTAATGGCCTTCGTCATAAGTTAATTGGCCATATTGCTCAATATCATAGTCTAGCGATAATGCCTCTATTTTCGTCACAACCTCTTGGTGGTAAGAGCGCTTAATAAGCTGTGCTTGTCGCCATGCCAGCTTCTCAACCTCCCCCCATTTAAATCCAGGTTTGCCAATAAAATAGTGCTTGTCTGTTGTCATTATAAGTGTTCCATAATATGAAGGCGGGTGACTCGAAAGGGCTTATCATAACGCAGCTTAGGTTCTCTATAAAATAGCTAAGATGCGCCAAGACACGTTTAGCAACTCTGATGAAAGTGATAAGTAAGGCCTCTTGGCAAAGGCAACATTATTATGGCCTAAAAAGAGATGCGGTAACGGGCCAAGATTTGCTGATATTCACCACTTTGTTGAAGGAGCTTAAGCCCCGTTTCAAATCGCTCCAGCAGTCCCTCTTGAACAGCATTTTGGCTAAAACCAATAAACAGTGGCATCGACTCACCTTCACTGCCCGCGTAGCGTATCTGAGGTATTAAACCTTGCTCAGCAGCAACATACTCAATGACATGACGATTACCTAAGATAATACTCACTCGCCCCTTAATTAGTCGCTGAAGATTCATCTCTAGCTGTGATTTACCCGATGCAAGATAAAGGCTAGGCAGTGTAGGTAAGAAGTCATCGAGTACCTGCCCATAAGTGTAACCTTGTATGGCAGCGATATTTTTTGTCAGTAAGCTATCGGGAGCTTGATATTGCCATTGATCACTCTTATTGACATAAAAATCATTACTATAACGACCAATGATGGAGTGAGATGAGGTAAGTTCGTACTCTTTAAGGTGCTCGGCGGTCACGGCCAACACAATATCCACTTTACTTTGCCGACCATTCTCTAGGGTACGTAAGAAAGGTTGTATTTCAAATTGGCTTTTCTGCCCAGCAATTTCAAGCGCTCGCTGTGTCAAATCAAGCACATAGCCACGCTGTGAAGCCTGTGCATCGCACACGTAAGGACACCAGATGTCCGACGCCAACACAGCAGGTTTAGCGCTGGCAGTGCAAGTGTTCACAAGCAATGCTGCCGCGATTAATAACTGACTTACTAATACTCTGGTCACAACGTCTTCTCATTTGCCATCACTTTTGCAAACTTAACAGAATGTTCACAAATTAACTAGCCACGACACTATTGATGCTTGATGCTTGATGCTTGGTGCTTGGTGCTTGGTGCTTGGTGCTTGTAGGCACAGCCACTCGAATTTGGTAGGATCACGCCGAAGGAGAACCAATGAAAATTTTTAGCTATCAGCCCCCCTCAATACCTTGGCTAGACATACGTTACCAAGACAGGGACATTATTGTTATCAATAAACCTTCTGGCTTACTGTCTAATCCTGGTCGAGCAGAAAATACCTTTGATTGTGCGATTAATCGTTTATTACAACGTTACCCTGAAGCGATTTTGGTGCATCGGCTCGACTGTGCCACATCAGGTATTATGGTCTTCGCCTTAAACAAAAAGGCTGAGTCAAACATAAAAACGCAATTTCAGAATAGAGTCACAGAGAAATACTATGTCGCCGAAGTACAAGGGATAGTGACCGATGATAAGGGGAAAATTGCATTGGCGATGATGGCTAACAGCGAACACCCGCCGCTGCAAAAAATTGATGTGAATGGTAAAGCCGCGACAACTTATTACGAGGTAATGGAGCGCAGAGCCAATAGCACGTTAATTAAGCTAAAGCCGATCACTGGCAGAACACACCAACTAAGATTGCATATGAAAGCGTTAGGACACACGATTTTAGGGGATGATTTTTATGGCGATGAACAGATCATCAAAGCCGCGGATCGCTTGTGTTTACACGCACAGCACCTTCAGATTTTGCACCCTTACACTAAAGCACCCATCAGCTTTTTCAGCAAACACCCTTTTTAATTGCGACCAAAACCGTGTGAGGCATGAGAATCACACGGTTTCGACATCAATTAGGCAGCAGCGCGTTTAGCGGTATAGAAACATTCGCTACTATTACAAAACTGTAGGCTGTTATCCGCTGAGAGTAAAAAGTACTCCCCAAAAAGATTGCCCCCTAAGTCTTCAAGCTTAATGCCGTTTTCGACCTCAGTTGCTTGCATCTCATCTAAGCTATGGCAGCCATCGTTATACCAAGTCTCTAGAAATAACTTATCATTTTGGCGATACAGGGTGATCTTGTCACCCAAAGAAGGGCGTTCATCAATCCAGTTACCAATAATTTCGCGTTTATCCATATCTTGCTCCTGCCAATTTAGACGCTTACGTTTTTCAACGACTGGCATCTCGATAACTTGAAGTAATGACTGCGAACCATTCACGTTGGTTTTGTCTAACATTACTCTAAGCTTTGATTCCATATTTATTTAACCTCTAACCGCTGAACATGTTGCAATGTTGTGAATAAAACTATCAGAAAACCAATCAATTAAAACTTGTTCCCCTTCACCCTTGTACTAAATTGTAACCGACAAATAAAATAAAAACGCGATCTAAATCACTTTTAATGCATTAATTCAGTAAAGGTGAATACAAAATCGTAACGGCTCCGATCAGTTAAGCAAGCGATGTATTTAGGGTTTTTCTTTGATATAACAAACCAATAGTGATCTAAGACTTGAGTAAAGTCTGTAAGCCCTTGACAGGCAAGGACGCTTCTTAATAAAAACAATGATATAACAACAGGACATACAATGAAGGATCTTAATCGGCGTAACTTTTTAAAAGTTGCAGGGTTGACCGCAGCAGGGCTTGTCACCACAAAAATGAGCTACGCAGCTCAATCACAACAAGCCGCTCCTCCTCTAGGCAAATCAGTAATGGGACTTGTCGCCCCTAAACTCGATACGGTTCGTGTTGGCTTTATTGGTGTGGGTGAACGAGGTTATGGCCATGTTCAGCACTTCTGTCATCTCGAGGGTGTCGAAATAAAAGCCATTTGTGACACCCATCAAGAGGTGCTGGAGCGCGCCGTTGAGTTTGTTAGCAAGCAAGGACTTAACAAGCCAACATCTTATACAGGCTCAGAACATGCTTATCGAGACCTGCTTAGCCGTAATGACATTGATATCGTCATTATCGCGACCCCGTGGGAATGGCATGCCCCCATGGCAATCGACACTATGGAAAGCGGCAAACACGCTTTTGTTGAAGTGCCACTTGCGTTAACGATTGAAGAGTGCTGGCAACTCGTTGATACCGCAGAACGCACGCAGAAAAACTGCATGATGATGGAAAACGTCAACTACGGTAGAGATGAGTTGATGGTGCTAAACATGGTGAGACAAGGTCTATTTGGCGAGCTGCTCCATGGAGAAGCCGCCTACATCCATGAACTACGTTGGCAAATGAAAGAGATTGAACATAAAACCGGTTCATGGCGAACCTACTGGCATACCAAACGTAATGGCAATCTCTATCCTACCCATGGTTTAGGTCCGGTTTCTCAATATATGAATATTAACCGTGGTGATCGGTTCGACTATTTAACGTCAATGAGTTCGCCAGCTCTTGGGCGTCAACGCTATGCCCAGCGTGAGTTCCCTAGCGACCATGAGCGTAATCAACTCCACTATATCAATGGCGATATTAACACCACGCTCATCAAAACAATTAATGGGCGAACCATTATGGTTCAGCATGACACCACAACGCCGCGCCCTTACAGTCGACATAATCTAATCCAAGGTACTAATGGGGTTTTTGCCGGGTTTCCTAATCGAATTGCGTTAGAAACGGCTAGCCTTAGTAAGAACAGCGATGGCAGCCCACAAAGTTATCATCAATGGGATACGGACATGAATAAGTGGTATGCCAAATACGATCACCCACTATGGCAACAAATGGGCGTAGAAGCCCAACGAAATGGTGGTCATGGTGGCATGGATTTTCTCATGCTGTGGCGCATGGTTTACTGTCTACGCAATGGTGAAGCACTCGATCAAGATGTTTATGATGGTGCGGCTTGGTCGGTGGTGAGTATCCTGAGTGAACAATCTCTCAAAAATCGTAGCCAATCGGTCACCTTCCCTGACTTTACCCGGGGAATGTGGCAACAGGGTAAACCTTTAGGTATTGTTGGCGCTTAAAAAAACGAAAAGGAGCCAATGGCTCCTTTTCGTTTTGCTGTCTATGTCAGGTTAACTATTGTCTTGCAGCCGTTCAGCGGCTTCACATGCTGATGCGGTAAAGATAACATCGGTAGAGCTATTAAGCGCAGTTTCTGCCGAGTCTTGAATTACACCAATAATAAAGCCTACCGCAACCACTTGCATGGCAACATCATTAGATATCCCAAACAGGCTACAAGCCAGTGGAATCAGCAACAGTGAACCACCTGCGACCCCCGACGCCCCACAAGCTGACACAGCAGCAACCACGCTGAGTAAAATGGCCGTTAAGATATCCACCTGAATACCTAAAGTATGAACCGCTGCCAAGGTTAACACTGTAATCGTAATGGCCGCGCCGCCCATATTAATGGTCGCACCGAGTGGAATCGAGACAGAATAAGTATCTTCATGCAGATCCAGTTTTTCACACAAGGCCATATTGACGGGAATGTTTGCTGCACTTGAACGGGTGAAGAAAGCCGTTACACCACTTTCACGAAGACACATAAACACCAATGGATAAGGATTACGTTTGATCTTAAACCACACGATTAGCGGATTAACCACCAGCGCGATGATCAACATTGACCCAAGCAGCACGGCTAATAGCTGAGCATATCCAGCTATCGCTTCGAAGCCCGTTTGTGCAAAAGTATTAGCCACTAGGCCAAAAATACCAATGGGTGCTAAACGAATAATAAAGCGTACCATTTGTGAAACGCCATGACTGATATCCGCAAATACTGTTTTGGTGCTATCGCTAGCATGATGCAGCGCTAGGCCTAAACCCACACCCCAGGCTAAGATGCCAATATAGTTACCCGTCATCAGCGCATTGACTGGATTATCAACCAATTTAAACAGCAAGGTGTGAATCACTTCGCCTATACCTTCAGGCGGATTGGCACCTTCAGCCCCTGTCGCTAAGACTAATGTTGTGGGAAATAGAAAACTCATCGTGACCGCCGTGATCGCAGCGGCAAAGGTTCCGAAGAGGTAAAGATAAACAATAGGTCGCATATTTGTTTTAGCGTTTTTCTTTTGATTAGCAATCGAAGCTGCCACCAATACAAACACTAATATGGGCGCAATCGCTTTCAATGCACCCACAAAAAGATCGCCAAGGAAAGCCACGCTTAACGCAGAGGAGCTCGAAAACGTCGCCAGCAAAACCCCTGCAATAATACCTATCAAGATTTGAAGCACGAGACTGCCATCTGCCAGCTTGGCAAATAGTGAATTATTTTGATTCATTGATTGACCTGTCTTTATAAATTATTAGGTTTAATACGTGGGCGAAAAATTCAACATGCTTAAAAATGTCCTACTTTCATTTTTATATTATTGTCGTCGCCCATGTAGCCAACGTTAATCGCAGTGCCACATGAAAGCATATCGAAAGTAAAAGCATGCTCAAACAGATGAAAGCCCAATATTAATCTTCCTTCATGTTGAAGTTGTATAGAAAGTCACTGGAATTGTCTAGCGCTATGGCCATTTTAAGTTTGGAAATTACGCATTAGCAGCATAACAATAACATGCTGCTAATCTTTATTAGTATCAAAGCGTTTAGCACCGCGTAACATTGCATCAATCAGTTCGTGGGCATCAAACTTAGTTAATGCCTCATCGGCACCAACTTGATGGGCCTGACTGACACTGATCTCACTGGACAACGAGGTATGCAAAATAATATAGGCGCTAGCCAATGATGGGGTGTTTTTCACTTCAAAGGCTAATTCGTAACCATCGAGCCCCGGCATCTCAATATCACTCACCAGCAGATCCACTGGCCGCCCCTCTTGAGAGGCATGTTCCATAATCGCAAGTGCCTCTCGGCCATCGGAGGTCACCAAATAGGGAATATTAATGCTATCAAGCGCATCGGAAAGCTGCTTACGCGCCACCAAAGAATCATCGACCAACAAAATATTCAGCGGCTTCAAAATCTCTCGCTGAACATCTGTCAAAATCGCTCGCGTGGTTTCAGGGCTAGGGGGAAACACTTTAGAAAGTAATAACTCGACATCCAGCAACTGTACCAGTTTATCCTCTACACGCGTGACACCCGTTAAGTAGGCATTCTTACCTAAGTTATTGGGTGGCGATTCAATATCACGCCAATTACACTCAATAATTTTATCGATTGAGCGTACCAAAAAGCCCATCACCATACGCTGGCAGTCAGTAATGATGATATAGCTTTTAAGACGATCCGCTTCACTAATGGGCGCATAACCAACAGCAGCTGCCATGTCGATAATGGGGATGGTTTGGCCGCGTACCGTAGCAGCGCCAAGTACATTTGGGTGTGACTTAGGAATAGCACTTAAGGAAGTGAACGGTACAAGCTCTCGAATTTTAAGCGTCCCTAAGGCAAAGAGTTGGGTTTGCGACAACCTAAACAGCAATAAACCTTGAGATTGACTAGCCTTACTTTTCATATTGTTACCGATATTTCACTAAATATTGTGACTAGTTTAACCCTAGCACACCACGCCATTATTGACGATGCTCAAACTAGGGTAACTTGACTAAAGTTGTGCTTCTATTGGCAATAGCGCCAACAAATCAGCCATAAACTTACGCCAGAAACTCGCATCAGGCTCAGCATAGCGCACAGTGTCATCCTTATCATCGAACCACACTAGCTCCCCACCTTGTATCCCAACACGATAGGCGGTGTGTAAAAGCGATAGTTCAATACTTTGTTGCAATCCACTCGCAAACTCTTGATTGTCGAATATGATGCCAAGCTCAGTATTAATCCATGCCGAACGCGGATCGAAATTAAATGATCCCACAAATACCGACTTTCTATCTAAAATAAACGTCTTTGCATGCAAGCTACTGCGAGAACTCCCTTTCCATGCGGAGGGCCGATTATTGGGGTCGGCTTTAACCTCATAAAGGGCGATGCCATGCTCTACCAAGCGTTGCCGATACTGCTGATAGCCCGCATGAACTGCCAACACATCTGTCGCGGCCAAACTATTGGTGACAACTGTGATGGTTAAACCCGACTTAGCCGCAGCAACTAAATCATCCGTTCCCTCTTTAGTAGGCACAAAATAGGGTGAAACAATCAATGCTTCCTCTTTAGCTTGAGCAAGAAACAATCCCAGATCTGACAACAACCACTGCTGGCTATTTTCGCCAATGATCTTTTCTGGAGGATCGTAAACCACTCTCCCCTCTCCCCAATACCACGCAAGGTGCTGTGCTTGAAGATCACCAAGCAATTGGCTCAGCTCTAGGCGCCCCATATACTCGTTATCGGCAAATAATGCGCGTTGTTGTAACATATACTGCTCAGCCTGTAGCACTTGCTGAGGGTTAATTTCATCAATTAAGTTTTCAACGTCGATAGACATCGGCGCATTCCAATAGGTATCAAATTGCTCTGACACCGCATCAACCGCTTTACCTATGGTAAGCAAGTCAAAATCTCCAAAATCGACATCCTCGTTATTGGAGAAGTACTCGTTACCTATGTTACGTCCACCAACAATCGTTGCCCTATTATCAGCAGTCAGAGACTTGTTGTGCATCCGGTGATTTAAGCGAGAAAAACCGGTCAGCATAGCGATATTGCGAAATGTTCTTTGGTATGAGGGGTTAAAAAGACGAATATGAATATTGGGATGACTGGCCAACACTATCAATGCTTGATCGATAGTTTTTGTCGTCAAATCATCAAGTAAAATACGTACTCTGACACCGCGATTAGCCGCATCGATGAGATGCCACATCAGCAGCTTGCCCGTATCGTCATCACGATAGATATAATACTGCATGTCGATGCTGCTGGTTGCACTATCAACAATAGCAAGGCGGGCAACAAATGCATCGATGCCGTTCGATAAAGGGTAGACACCGGTTTGTTCAGGGTGAGCAGACAGCGCAGCATTGAGGTAACGAGACAATGGGCTGTCTTGGGGGGCCGCTATTTTATAGCTAGCTTGCTTATCAATATCCGCCACCGGTGATGCGCAGCCCAACAAAGTTAAACATAATGCTACAATCAGAATCGCCGCTCTATTCAAATGCTGTTACCTCATGATAAATAGAAGCACTAACTTAGGCTATGTGCATTAGTCCTGTAAAGCGTACAACACATCAAAGGCAAATTGATCCCAACCTTCAGCGGTAAAAGCGATATCTCTAATCGCTCTGACCTGACTCACAGCATGCAACGGCGCAGCACCATTTTGCATCAAATAATAGGCCATCAACAAGCCTGTTCGGTCTTTACCCGAACGACAATGGATCATCACAGGGATCTGTTCTTCTTCGCAGCGGCGAATAAAGTCTAATGCCTTGGGGAGTTGCTCGACACACAGAGCTAAATCATCTTCTGTCGGCGGTACGTTGCTAGAAAAAGGCACGCAGGCGTATAAAATATCGTGCTTATCAAACTCTAGCGTGTCGCACATGTCTCCGCCGTTAACCGAGATAACCGCGCCAATCCCCGCTTGCTTAAGTAATGCAATATCCCACATCACTTTATTCGGGCCACAACGCCCAGCGATTTTACCTTCGACCAACCAAAAAAGGTGCTGCATAACCCTTCCTATATCAATAAGTTAATGAAACCAAGCATCGACTACTATGACTTACTATTCCAAAGCTCTTCATTGATCTTAGGTAACTTTTTGCGTTTTTTCTTGCCAGTTCCTTCAGGTTTTGCCATCGGCTTATCAAGTCTTGACGGGCAATCTTCTGGCGCTTCTTCATCAGCCTCAAAACCAGGGTATTGCAGGCGCACTAGACGAATTTTGTTTTTCTTCTCGATAATACTGAAGTGATGATAGTCTTCATGACTAATAAGGCTTATTGCTTCACCTGCGGCTCCAGCACGGCCACTACGACCTATACGATGCATGTAATCGGCAGGGCTGCGTGGAAGTTCATAGTTAATCACTACAGGCAATTTATCGATATCGATACCACGCGAGGCGATATCTGTTGCGACCAATACCGTCACATCCCCCTGCTTAAATGACTCAAGTAAGCGATTACGCGTACCTTGAGCTTTATCGCTATGAAAAACTTCCGCAGCGATATCCTGTTTAGCGAGCTTTTGTGCAATACGATTACAACTATTCTTAGCACTGGCAAAGATTAACACCTGGCGCCAATCATTGGCCTTAATAAGTTCAGCCAATAACGCATTTTTACGTTCCCGATTAACGGTATACACTTTTTGCGCAATGGTACTTTCAACATCACTTTGTAGCTGGATCTCAAATGGATTATCCAGCAAACTTGATGTCAGAGTTTGTACTTCTTCAGGAAATGTTGCCGAGAAAAGCAGTGTCTGCTTTTTAGCAGGCAATAGCGCTAAAATCTGACTTAGCTCTTCAGTAAAGCCTAAGTTAAGCATGCGATCGGCCTCATCGAGAACCAAGCTTTTAAGCTGAGATAGCTTTATCGCATTACTTGAGATCAGGTCGAGTAAACGTCCTGGTGTTGCCACCAATACATCAGCGCCACCACGTAACGACAACATCTGGGTATTAACTGAAACACCACCGTAAACGGCGACCACTTTCGCTCTTGGGACTAATTCAGCACCATAACTCAAGAAACTGTCTGCCACCTGTTGCGCCAACTCGCGGGTCGGCACTAATACTAATGCGCTAACAAAATTACCGCCAGATGCGCGTTTACCCACCAGGTTTTGTAATAATGGTAATGCAAAGGCTGCTGTTTTACCCGACCCAGTATTCGCTCCAGCTAACAGATCGCGTCCAGCAAGCACGACAGGAATAGCTTGCGCCTGGATAGGTGTCGCCTGGGTATAACCAAGGTGAGCCAAACGAGATTGCAGCGACGCTGCCAAATTCATTTGGGCAAAAGAAACAGCACTATTCTCTTGTTGAGCGGATGGGTTTACTGGTGTTGCTTGGGTCATGGATTAACTGGCTACTAAATCATTATATAGCCAGCCATTGTACTGCAAAAGCTGCGGGAAAGCTTACTATTTCATTGAACGACTCGCGCCAAACATAGCTAATTGCCATGTTTGGCCTGCACGTGATAATAAGTGGCTGGCTCTATCCCTTAAATTGCAGCCTCTATCATTAATAGGCGACGCTTAATCTCCACCCCATACGCATAGCCCGTTAAAGCACCGCTTTTACCGATAACCCGGTGACAGGGAATCAACAAGGCAATATGGTTAGCACCATTAGCACTACCAACGGCTCTCACCGCTTTAGGCCGCTCGATCTGCTTAGCGATATCACTATAACTGCATGCAGTGCCAAATGGTAAGGCTAATAGTGCCTGCCAAACTTGATGCTGAAACTCAGTGCCCACGGGGGCTAATGGCACAGAAAACTCGTTAAGCTCACCGTTTAAATACAGCTCTATTTGTTTAACGGCTTGGTCTATATGTTGTTCAGCCAAGTTTTTTGCTGCAGGAAGGCCGTCCATCAACGTGATATTTCTGGTTGGCCACTCCTCGTTTTGAGACAAAAAGGTCAAATCAGTTAAGCCATATTCATTGGCCGCTAACACCATGGTGCCCATCGCGTTGGTCCATTGCCTCTTGACCACCGGCAGGTACTCGTTGTGGTGTTGATGACGATAGAAAGGGGTGTATTTTGCTGCAATGGCACGGCTCATTGTTGACTCCAAAGTTGAAACGTTAAATAGCTCCCCCATGGGGATATGGCTTGGCCAATCAGTTGGCTCTTTTCAAGGTAATAGCTTTTTATCGCGGCCTTATCTTTGGCATGTATTATGTCGATAAGCTCAGACTCCTGCGGATCGCTGCTTATATTGGCTAACACCTGATTTTTGACCACAAGATCATCGGCGAGCAGACAATCGGGGGCACTCAATCCACGTAGGCGCACATAATTGACGGTCCAAGGCCCAATCCCCTTAATCTTCAACCATTGCTCAACATCACTATCTGGACACTCGCTGACAAAAACTGCTAACGCCCGCAGCGCAGATTTTCTTAAGCCTGGCATTTTGAGCTCAGTCAATTCCGCCTTGGCAATCGCCTCGGCTGAGGGAAAAAATAGCACCTCTTGGTCGCCAACAGTGACACGTTCACCATAGTGAGCAGTCAATAACTTTAACAGTTTTACCGCTTGTTCAACACTAACTTGCTGCCCAAGAATCGCACGACAACCGGCTTCAAAGGTAGACCAAACGCCGGGGATCCTAACACCAGTATTAATCTTAGGCAGGGCATTGCCAAGCAGCGAAAGCCTGGCCTCCACTTCAATAAGATCGGCATCAAGGTCAAGTAAACGTCTGATGTGGCTAACAATGCGTTTAAGCTGTAATAGGCCGTCGGTATCGGTGAATACGATGTTAATGCCAAAACAAGATTGCTCACTATTATGCACCGCCGTGAAATACCCCCGAACCTTTCCTAAAGTGATAGTTCTGCCGTAAGAGTTATCCCCCAACCACTCCATCTCATCAACGGCTCGCAATTGATAAAACGCTCGCATATGCGCCCAATTAAACGGCGGGCGGTAGGATAATTTTAAGTTGATACTGTTTGCTTGTACTTGCACAGAGCCCACCGCACGCTGCTTTCGAATCGCGCTAGGGGTTAACTTTAACTCCTGTGCAATAGCTTCATTAAAACGACGTACACTGTTAAATCCCGCGGCAAATGCCACCTCGGTGATCGGCATAGTTGTTTGATGTAATAATTGTTTGGCAAACATCAACTGCTGATATAGCGCATACTGCTTGGGTGATGCCCCGACATAAGTTTTAAACAGTTCACGTAAATAACGGCTAGTAATACCAAGCTTTTCAGCAAGTTGCTCCAACGTAATGCTATCGACGCCCGATAATATACCTTCATTAATCAAGGTTAAGGCGCGATTGACACTCGTTTGATTACCCATCCACGGGTTTGAATGTGGTGCGCTATCGGGGCGACAGCGCAAGCAAGGCCTTAGCCCATGGTTAGCAGCGGCTAAGGCTGTGTTGAAGTAGCGAACATTTTCTTCTTTTGCGGGCATCGCGGGGCAGATGGGACGGCAATAGATACCGGTTGATAACACTCCAACATAAAATAATCCATCAAACCGCGCATCGCGTGCCAGTCGAGCACGGCGAAAACTCTCATCCGAAAACCGCTTTGTAGTGTTCATGGTATCTCGTTTAATGGCACGTGAAAGATTGAAGACACTCTAATGCAAGCTTCTATTACTGACTAGCGGAAAACGGAACCCAAGGTGAATTATCTTACAATTGAAAACTTAGATATGACATCAAAGCTAGGATATGATGCTCTGTCTATCTGATTTACCGATTTAAACTCGACAAGGACAGGAATGTTTAAACTATTTGAATCCTGGGTGAATGCTTTACCCGATGATGAACCGACGCAGCCCCCACGCGGTATATATGCCTTTTGTCGCCACTACACCAGAGGATTTGAAATCCCCTTAGCCTTGATGTCGTTTCTGACTGCCGTGCTCGCGATTTTGGAAGTGTCCTTGTTCGTCTTCATGGGCGACCTCGTCGACTTACTTGGTAGCCATACGCCTGAAACCCTGTTTGCTGAGCAAGGCGATAAACTGCTGACCATGGCCATTTTGGTATTGGTGGTGATCCCCGCATTGGTGCTGTTACATGCACTCATCGTCTATCAAGGACTGCTCGGCAACTATCCAATGTCGATCCGCTGGCTAGCCCATCGCTACCTGCTAAGGCAGAGCGTCTCATTTTATCAAAATGATTTTGCGGGTCGTATCGCCACAAAAGTGATGCAAACCTCCCTTGCAGTAAGAGAAACAGTCACCAAACTCCTCGATGTATTGGTCTACATTTTGGTTTATTTTGTCTCTATGTTGGTGATTATCGCTGATGCTGATATCAGGCTAATGCTACCAATGCTCGTTTGGCTCGGATTGTATGTGGGCTTGCAGTTATATTTTTTGCCGAAACTAAAGAAAGTCTCTACCGAACAAGCCGATGCCCGCTCAACCATGACCGGACGTATCGTCGACAGCTACACAAATATCGCCACCGTTAAGCTTTTCTCTCATACACAAAAAGAAGCTGAATATGCCAAAGACAGCATGTCAGGCTTTCTCGACACAGTGTATCGCCAGATGCGCCTAGTAACGGGAATCAACGTCAGCGTGCAGGTGATCAACTACCTATTGGCCTTTACCATTGCAGCGGTTTCTATTTGGCTATGGCGAGACAGTGCCATTACAGTGGGCGCTATAGCGGTTGCAGTAAGCCTGTCATTAAGACTTAACGGCATGTCTCAATGGATCATGTGGGAGATAAGTTCCCTATTTGAAAATATCGGTACCGTAACAGACGGCATGAATACACTATCCAAGCCAACGGCGATCACCGACAGTGAAGATGCTGCCGCACTGTGTGTCTCACAAGGGAAAATTGACTTTGAACAGGTCAGCTTTCACTACGGCGAAGATTCAGGTGTGATAGACACACTTAACCTCAACATTAAAGCCGGCGAAAAAGTTGGCCTCGTTGGTCGCTCTGGTGCGGGGAAGTCAACCTTAGTGAACCTACTCATGCGCTTCCACGATGTTGAAAATGGCTCTATCGCCATTGATGATCAAGACATTCGTCTGGTGACCCAAGATTCACTGCGCTCTTGTATCGGCATGGTTACCCAAGACACCTCCCTGCTTCACCGCTCTATTCGAGACAATATTCGTTACGGTAAACCGGATGCAAGCGACGAGGAGTTAGAAGATGCAATTAAGCAAGCTCAAGCCTATGAATTTATTCAGGCGCTAAGTGATCCTGAAGGCAACCATGGTTTAGATGCTCAAGTGGGAGAACGAGGTGTGAAACTCTCTGGCGGTCAACGCCAACGGATAGCCATCGCGCGCGTGCTACTTAAAAATGCACCGATTTTGTTACTTGATGAAGCCACCTCAGCGCTAGACTCAGAAATTGAAGCTGCAATTCAAGAAAGTTTGTATCAGCTTATGGCTGGTAAAACCGTTATTGCCATCGCCCATCGTCTATCGACCATAGCGGCCATGGATCGACTCATCGTGCTCGACCAAGGGAAAATAGTAGAACAAGGCACTCATCAGCAACTTATTGCCCAGGGCGGGATCTACGCGCAGCTATGGGCCCATCAAACGGGCGGCTTCTTGGGTATCGATTAATACCAATCCATCTCCCCCATCGAGTGCTTGTCGCTTGTTAGCAAGCATTCGTTTTATCCAATCAGTTTAACTCACCTCTATTGAGCCAACTCATCAAATTATAGACGAAAAAAAACCACCCTAAGGTGGTTTTTTTAGCGTAATTAAACGCTTATATGGTGGAGCCTAGCGGGATCGAACCGCTGACCTCAACACTGCCAGTGTTGCGCTCTCCCAGCTGAGCTAAGGCCCCAATTTTATGTAACCATGCATAACACAAAGTAGATAACACAAAATTAAAATGTGGTATCCCATAGGGGATTCGAACCCCTGTTACCGCCGTGAAAGGGCGGTGTCCTAGGCCTCTAGACGAATGGGACACTGTTGGCACTTTATACTCTGTACCGAGTGAATACTCATTGAAGCCAGTAGGCTATCGCTTCAACGCTATCGAATCGTTAACTTTACAGTCAACCACTCAAGAAAGTGGTATCCCATAGGGGATTCGAACCCCTGTTACCGCCGTGAAAGGGCGGTGTCCTAGGCCTCTAGACGAATGGGACACTGTTGGTACCTTATACTCTGTACCGAGTGAATACTCATTGAAGCCAGTAGGCTATCGCTTCAACGCTATCGAAT
>NZ_JAEC01000024.1 GCF_000518705.1 Shewanella colwelliana ATCC 39565 | reverse complement strand
GTAGGAGCGATAACAACCCTCTAAACCAATAGGGTAGGAGTGATCACAACCTTCTAAACCAATAGGGTAGGAGCGAACGGGTCTGTCTTATTTTCATTTAAAATCAAATGGATATATGTTATTGATTTTCTAAGAAGATGTACAAGGCAATCATACCTATAGATATTGGCCGATATATATAGGGCTGATGGTGCGGAACATTATGGGGTAGGAGTGAACACTAGTTTATTATTGTTTAATAAAATCAATAGTTTAATTTTTTGCTGTTGTGATAGCTTCTATGGTGGATTGGTTACTATCTATTACTTATAGGGTAGGAGTGATCACAGTCACGATTTTTTCAATAAAATCAATGTAATGACGATTCAGTAATTAAGGTTTGTTAATTCTGAATCGTCATTAAAAAAGTACCCAATAGATCATATTTCCGTCGTTAGCTAAATAGTAGGATTAATGGTTTTTCAAGGGCTTACTAGTCCACCTGCAGCAATGAAATTGCGCTATGTAAAGGTTTTGCACAGTCGCAGTTGCCGAATTAAAAAACGATGATAATCTGGCTACAATAAATCAGGAAAGGATCAACAAATGAATTACTTAAAACACAAAACGCTTTCGGTTGCGCTATTAGCCAGCTCACTCCTTATGGGTTGCGCCTCTACCGACCCATACACCCCGCAACATTCCAAAGGGTTCGTTTATGACGATGATATGAGCTTTGCTATGAACGTTATTGATGGTTCTCTTGGCTTTCATAATGGTCTACGTGACGCTCGCCGCCCTAAAGATGCCAATACCTCCCCAACATCATTAGATTATGCCGCAGATGGCATCATCGGTGCTGCATTTGGTGGTGGTCTTGGCGGTGCCTTTTTAAGTATGCTTGGAACAAACCAAGGCAATGAGCCCCTGAATACCTATTACGGCATCGTTTATTACCCCATTAACGAGGGCGCTAACATCCAAACCGTCTTTGACGCGATAGAAAAAGAGTTGATTGCTACCGCAGAGCAGAAGCGCGACCTTAAATTCATCGAAAAGACCTTTAAAGATGACTACACCAGACTCAGTTTCAAAGGCCAAGCCTGTATTGCTCAGACGCAAACAATGGGTTTCACACCAGATGAAACCTGTAACTTCATCCATTATTACAGTCCGAAATTGTTGCGTTATTCCGATGTCACCCCCAATGGCGACAAAGGACATTTTGCCGTTATGGGCTATGAACGATTCTTCACCGGCGGCGCTTTGTCTCTCGATTTAGATGAAAAATACTATGTTTTTACGCCAGTATTACGCAAACGAACAAAATTCCCTTTTGTCTCAAATGCCCAAAAAATTTATCCTTTCCTTAAACCATCTTTATCAGGCGAAAATACCTCTTTATCTATTGAGCAGTTGATTGATATCGACCCTTGGATGAGCCGCTTTTACAACGGTGACAATAAATAAGCTTTCCCTAAAGGGAGCGTGCTTTAGTCCCCTTACCCCCCATTCAGTTCGCAAATCATTGGCCTTGGATATACAGAGCAATCAATTTGGTCTGGATCAAAAGTATCTTTTAATTGATTGGATATTCCGCTTGCATCCCCATTAAATTGCTCAGCCGCTCTTTCATCGGCGGTTTTCCGTGTCATTTCTTGGCACTCAGGATCATCGCTTCCTTCACAGCTCAAGTTACCTAACATTCGACCCGACCCCGTTAGCCGATCAATGTCATAGCCTGTCGTCGATAAAATATCGGCCTCATACATGGTTGATAACCATTCGGACAAATCCAAGCGGTCAAAATCAATTCGTCCAAACTCTTCGATTGTGAAGCCTGGACACTCGGCCATATCTTTGCCAAATTTGCTTCGAGCCATGATCGGCAATAATCCGCGATAACATCGATGAGTAACAACACCAATCTTGGCGGCGCAAATAGCAAACCCCCAAGACATCCTTAGCGCAATACTTATTCCCTACTTTAAAACATTGCTTTTGAGCCAGTTTTACATCTATATCTTGCTCATTGTCATCACATTGAGTTAGTAGGTTTGCTAAAATTTTTACCACGTTATAGATGGTATAAATGAGACCGACAAAGCTTATAATGCTCATGATAGTAGAGGCCATTTCGCCTAAAACTAGATCACCCGCTTGAGTCACTCCATCCGTAACCATTTCTTGCGTTGCTTCTTGAAAGATCATATCGGCTAACGCATCCGGTAATAGATCATTTAAAAGGTATATAACTGCTGCATTTAATGCATCAATGTATCTACCACCCCTTCAGCGGCCGTTTCTCCACCTATCTGAATAGCATCGACGGCACCTTGCATAAACTCTGGATCACCCATCACCGAGCCAGCAAAGTCTCCTACAGCCGTAGCACCGGCATCCCAGCCATTAACAAGCATTGTAGTGAAGTCATCATACAAACCGCCAATTTGGTCAGTTCCCCCAGCCTGAAAGCGTTGAACAGTTAATCAATATAGCCACTTGGGTAAAGCATTACTACACAGCTCAACAACCATTCTCTATTTGAGGTTTGCTTACTGGCAAACCTCCAAGTTCGACAGTCCTCAGTTGCATATGTGTTGAGCAAAGGCATGATTTTCGTGCCACCCAACTCTAGAATATGGCCTGACAAAGCTCCTTTTTCTGTATCTCTTTGTGAAAATAAATGGAAATTTTATACCGAAATCGGTGACCAAAATAATCGCCGCGGGCACAAAATCGCTGAAAAATGACTTAAATCTGTTGAAAGTGAGTTTTCAAAGGTAATGATTTAACTATATGTAATAAATATAATTATTTAGTAAAACCTTCTGATTTCAACTAACGTCGAATAATATCATTTGGTCTTGTGGCGGTCTCCAAAACCGATGGTTGCGGGTTCGAGTCCTGCCACCCCTGCCAAACTTAAAGAAGCCGTTCAGAAATGAACGGCTTTTTGCTTTCTGTTATTGGCTGTTTCTAGCTATTGAAAAAGAACTTCAGCTATCTTGCTAACTAACCGTGACAGTGTTTACCACTAACGTTATCCTATCCATATTGATATAGGCAGCGGAGTTTACGTGGATAAACAGGCTTACCTGGATGCAATGGGAATATCTCGCTGGGTTAGACAAGAGATGCAGTTAAACCCCTGCGTTATTTTGCACGATCAAGGCGTGCAACTTAATCTTGAGCATCCTATTGTGACGAGCGTTTTGGCGCTATTAGAGGTCGATGTGAAGCAGGTTGTTACAAGCTACAATGGGGCAAAGTTATCGCAAGTATGTTGGGATATGCGTAGTGTCAAACGCCCCCAGATTGATACGCTGATTAGTTCGGCGCCTATTGCGGTCTTAGAGCAGCAATCGTCCGCAAAACAAGCCTTATGGCAGTCGATATGTCAGCGAGAGATAAGCGATGCGTGAGCTTAAGTTACTGACACCTGAGGCTATAGCAGAGGTATATGAGATTGAGTTAGCATGCCATCGTTTTCCTATGTCGCTTAGAAATGTAGAAAGTTGCTTTGGCCGTTTTTACCATGTGTTAGGGGTATTTGAAGATGAACAGCTGCAGGGTTTTGCAATTGCTCATATCCTATTTGAAGATGCAACCTTAATGGATATTTGCGTGCTGCCTGCGAGCCAAGGAAAAGGGTATGGCAAGGCTCTGATGGCTGCGGTTGTGGATTTGGCGGCAGTGAATAGCGCAGAGAGATTGATGTTAGAGGTTAGAGCGTCAAGTGCTGGCGCAATTGGGTTGTATCGAGCTTATGGTTTTGAACAAACAGGTACGCGCCACGCCTATTATCAACATGAGCAAGGCAAAGAGGATGCAGTATTGATGGAGCGGTTATTGTAATCCTTGTCTAAACGATTTCTGATAAAAAAATAGCGCCGAAAGGCGCTATTTTTTTATCAAGCTAAGCTTATTTCACTTCTTTGCCTTGGGCTTGTAAATCTGCATGATAACTTGAGCGGACCATGGGGCCACAAGCGGCATGGGTAAAGCCGATTTTTTCAGCAAACACTCGCAGTTCATCAAATTCAGCTGGCGGCACGTAACGTTCAACAGGCAAATGGAACTTGGAGGGTTGCAGGTACTGGCCAAGCGTCAACATCTCAACGTTGTGAGCTCGTAGATCTTGTAAGACTTCAGCGATCTCTTCGTTGGTTTCTCCTAAGCCCATCATCAGGCCCGACTTAGTCGGTACGTTGGGGTGGCGCTCTTTGAACTTTTTAAGCAGATCCAGCGACCATTGGTAGTTGGCTCCTGGACGCGCTTTACGATAGTGCTTTGGTGCAGTCTCTAGGTTGTGGTTAAACACATCTGGTGGCTCAGTCGCCAAAATATCTAGGGCGGCGTCGATACGACCACGGAAATCAGGAACCAAAATTTCGATTTTGATTTCAGGATTTAGGATACGAATCTCTCTAATACAGTCTGCAAAATGTTGTGCGCCACCGTCACGTAAGTCGTCGCGGTCAACCGAGGTGATCACTACATACTTGAGCTTCATGTCTCGAATGGTTTGTGCCAGTTTTAGTGGCTCTTGGGCATCAGGCTTAAGCGGCCGACCGTGGGCAACATCGCAAAACGGGCAGCGACGGGTACAAATTGCCCCTAAAATCATAAAGGTTGCTGTGCCATGGTTGAAACATTCTGCTAAGTTTGGGCATGAAGCCTCTTCGCAGACTGAGTGCAGTCCATTTTTTCGCAGTGCTGATTTGATATCGAGAATGCGCTGGTTTGACGCTGGCAGTTTGACTCGAAGCCAGTCAGGTTTGCGCAGCATGGTTTCGCACTCAGAAGGCACGACCTTGACAGGAATACGAGAGACTTTGTCTGCGTCGCGTAACTTAACCCCTGGTTGTAATCTTTCAGGCCTATTCATATGACTTCGCTAACCCTTGGTGATGTGCTAAATGTTGATAGCCAAGTGTTTGGCTAAAGGTTTGTATTAATTTATCGCCGGCTTCGATAACGGTCTGCGGCCCATTAAGTGGCTTACACTGCGCCATCTCAAGCCCTGCATACCCACACGGATTGATGCGTTGAAATGGTGACATGTCCATGTCGACATTCAGTGCCAATCCATGAAAAGAGCACCCTTTGCGGATACGTAACCCTAATGAGGCAATCTTTCTTTCATTGACGTAGACGCCAGGTGCATCGGCCTTTGGATAAGCCTCTATTTCGTAGAGCGCTAACATCTTAACGATGCTTTGCTCTATGTCGGTGACCAGCTGTCTAACGCCTATTTTTAAGCGTTTGATGTCGAGTAGAGGATAGGCAACGAGTTGTCCAGGACCATGGTAGGTGACTTGACCACCTCGATCGACTTGAATTACTGGGATGTCGCCAGGATTAAGAATATGCTCGCTTTTACCTGCTTGTCCTTGGGTAAAAACTGGTGGATGTTCCACTATCCACAGCTCATCTTGGCTATTCTCATCGCGATTATCTGTGTAGTGCTGCATAGCGTGCCACACAGATTCGTAATCTTGCTGACCAAGATGACGAATGTGTAAAATCTTATCCTTCAAGGGCAACCTCTCCCCTCATCATTTGAGTGCGCTCATTATACGCTTGAAATTAAGAAATGTAAGATGGATCACACTTCTTGTTAGAGCCGTTCTAGGCTAAAGCACTCGTTTCACGCCTTCGATTGCGGCGAGGTCAATATAGAGCTGCTCAATTTGCTCTTTACCGTTAACGATGACATTAATGGTTATTGAGTTATAAGTCCCTTTGCTCGACGCTTTGGTGGTTGGCATATAGTCGCCAGGCACAATCTGCTGCACAACGGCGACGACATCATCGGCTAGCGTGGGTCTAGCGTCACCAACAACTTTGTATGGAAAAGAAGCTGGGAACTCCATGAGTTCGTGGAATTTGGTATCTAACATTTGCGTGGTCTCTTGCCGAATCTGATGGCTTATAAAGTGGGGGGTATTATACCTAATTCAACCCTAGGAGGCTAAAAACAAAAAAAGCCACCCTAAGGTGACTTTTTTTCAATTTGATAAAATTAACTAAACCAACCAGCAAACAGTTGCTTAAAGTAGTCCATCAACTTGCTAAACCAACTTCCTTCATTAACTTCTTGTAGTGTCACCAGTGGGAACTGAGCGATATCTTTGCCATTGAGTTGGAAATAGATACGTCCTACCGTTTCGCCTTTAGCGATAGGAGCGGTCAGTTCTTTGTTTAGCTCGAAGTTAGCTTGCAGGTTTTTAGCTTGTCCGCGACTGATAGTGATAGGAGTGTCAGTGGTCACACCTAAATCGACAGACTCTCTATCGCCATACCAAATCTTTTGGGTGACAAAACTATCGCCAGCTTTGTAAGGAGTGATGGTTTCGAAGAAACGGAAGCCATAGTTAAGCAACTTCTTACTTTCTGCTTTACGCGCGCTTTCGCTTGCAGTGCCCATGACGACAGATACGAGTCGCATGCCATCTTTTGTGCCTGAAGTAACTAGGTTATAACCAGCGCCTGATGTATGGCCTGTTTTGATGCCATCGACATTTAAGCTCTTATCCCACAACAATCCGTTACGGTTATATTGTTTAATGCCATTGTAGGTAAACTCTTTTTCCGAGTAGACGCGGTATTCCTCTGGGACGTCACGAATGAGGGCAGCACCAAGAATCGCCATGTCATAAGCGGTGGTTTTATGATTATCAGAATCTAAACCATGGGAGTTCTCAAAGTAGCTGTCACGCATGCCAAGTTGTTTGGCCCAAGAGTTCATTAGGTCAACGAAACCATCTTCGGTGCCCGCAATGTGTTCAGCCATAGCAACACAGGCATCATTACCCGATTGAATGATGATGCCGCGATTAAGATCTTCTACAGATACTTGCTTACCCACTTCGATAAACATTTTTGATGAGTCTGGAAAGTTCTTAGACCAGGCTTTTTTGCTGATAGTAACTTGATCTTCTGGTGAGATATTTCCCACCTTAATTTCATGACCAATAACATAACTGGTCATCATTTTTGTCAGGCTGGCAGGATTCAAACTTTCGTAGGCATTTTCTTCGGCAATAATCTGCCCTGAATTGTAATCCATCAAGATAAACGCTTTGGCAGCAACTTTGGGGGCATCTGGTGTGACGACTGGCGCAGCAGATGCAGCAGTTGCAGATAACGAGGTCACAAGGAATAGGGTTTTCAAACCATTATTTAAAAATTTCATATTAACAAGGCACGTCTTATGGTTGAATGCAAAAAGATGATATTCGCGAGAGTATAACATTAGTCGACAAGGGAATTCAGTGAAGGTTCATTAATCTGCGGTAAATTAATGGACTAAATTCCCTCGTCGTTACTATTCGGTGATCAGATAACTTTGTGGATAGCCATTTTGTTGCAAGGTTTCGCTTAGCTGAGCCGCGATAGGCTGTCTGCCAATGGGGCCCAGTTGCAGTTTATATAGGTTTCCAGTTTGTTGAATACGGGTGCTAACTTGATATTGAGTCGCTAACTGAGTTGCGAGCGTGTGGATACGGCTTCGATCTGATGAGGCAACCACTTGCACATAGTGCAGGTTGGTATCTTTGAGCTTGGCAAGCGCTATCGATTCAGGGCTTTCAATGTAGATCACTTCAAGTTGTACGTTAGCTGTGCCAGTTTTGAGCATGTCAAGACGATGGGCCGCAGCGTAGGAAAGATCGATTATCCGGTTGTCGTGAAACGGACCTCTATCATTAACGCGAACGATGACCGTTTTGTTATTGCTTAAATTGGTGACCTTAACATAGCTAGGCAGTGGCAATGTTTTATGGGCCGCAGACATAGAGTACATGTCATAGGTTTCGCCATTAGACGTGAGGTGGCCATGAAACTTCGCGCCGTACCAAGATGCAACACCGGTCTTTGTATAACCTTTTCCAGTGTCGAGCACCTGATATTCTTTACCTAAGACAGTGTAGTTTTTGCGATTTCCCCCACGGCTGTAGGGTTCATATTTGGGGTGTGCATCTTCCACAATCGACACATCTGGTGCATCGGTTGGGGCAACATCATCACGTATATGATAACGGCTGTCAGGTTGAGACGAACACGCACTCAAGATGAGGGCAATGGCTAAAATAACCCATAAAGTGATGGTTTTACTGTTTAGCATAAGCGTCTTTTAGTTGTTGGCTAAATTGATAAACCGCCATCGCATATAGCGGGCTGCGGTTATAGCGGGTGATCACATAAAAGTTTTTCAGGCCCAGCCAATAATCTGTTTGCTCAGCTTGAACCAATTCAACAATCATCGCCGGCTGACTAATATCGAGATCGCTGTTTTTGGCTAAGGCTATGTCGGGAGATAAAATATCAGCCACTTGGTAATGAAGCTTTTCACCTTTCCACACTTTGAGATGCTCTGGCAGCTGATGGGTGGTCAGTGGCAAAGTGACTAATGCGCCTTTTTGCCAACCATGTTGATGGAAGTAGTTGGCGACGCTGCCGATGGCATCGATAGGGTTACCAACAAGGTCACGTTTACCATCATGATCAAAATCAACCGCATAATGGCGGTAGCTAGATGGAATGAATTGACCATAGCCCATGGCACCAGCATAGGAGCCTTTTAGGTTATCGACATCAAGTTGTTCCTCTTTCGCTAACGTCTGCAGGTTAGCCAGCTCTTTCCTAAAGAATGTTGCCCTTGGAGTGTAGTGAAAGCCTAACGTATAGAGCGCGTCAATCACAGGGTAGGTGCCCATATATCCACCATAAAAGGTTTCGATTCCTATTATGGCGACAATGATCTCTGGGTCCACCTGGAACTGCTGCGCGGCGTTAGCGATGGTTTCGTGGTGAGTTTGCCAAAAGGTGAGCCCTTTTTCTAAGCGTTTATCCGTTAAGAAAATGGGTTGATAAAGGTGCCAGGGCTTGGCTTCCCAAGGCGTGGTGATAGCGTCAATCACTTTCTGGTTGTAGTTGGCTTTATCAAGGAAGTTCCCGATCTCTTGGTCGCTAAAGCCTGCTTGTTTTTGGCTGGCGATAAACTGCGCCGTGAGCGCGCTAATATCGCCATCTTGGGGAATGATATTGCTGTCAGCCAAGACTGTTAGACTAGATAAACCTAGCGTCAGCGAGGTGATTAAGCGGGTAAGATTGTTCAATCTTAAGTCCTCTATCTATCGATAAATCGCCTGTGGGTATGGATACTCATTAAGATGCCAAACCCGGTCATGAGCGTCAGCATTGAGGTTCCCCCGTAACTGATCAAGGGCAGTGGTACACCAACCACTGGCAACAGACCAGACACCATACCTATGTTGACAAAAATATACACAAAGAAGGTTAAAGTAATACTGCCAGCGAGTAAACGGGCAAAACTGGTTTGTGCGCGAGAAGCAATGACCAAACCGCGGCCGATGACATACAGATAGAGTGCCAGCAAGACCAGACTGCCGATTAAACCAAACTCTTCACCTATCACTGCAAAAATAAAGTCAGTGTGACGTTCAGGTAGAAACTCCAGTTGAGATTGCGTGCCATCTAGCCAGCCTTTGCCCCATAATCCGCCGGAGCCGATAGCAATTTTTGATTGAATAATATGATATCCCGCCCCTAAGGGATCCTTCTCGGGGTCGAGTAGAGTTAACACTCGGGTTTTTTGATAGTCATGCATCAAGAAAAACCACAGGACGGGTAACATAGCTAATACCCCACCGACCACACTGCCGACGATAGCCCAGCTCATGCCAGATAGAAACAGCACGAAAATACCTGAAGCGGCAACTAGGATTGAGGTGCCTAAATCCGGTTGTTTTGCGATCAATAAAGTGGGAATCAACAAGATAATACCGCCCCCCGCAAGGTAACGCTTTTTTGGGGGCAGTGGAAATTTACTGATATACCACGCCATAGTAATGGGGAAGGCCAGCTTAATGAGCTCCGAAGGCTGAAATTCTATAAAGCCTAAGTTAAGCCAACGCTGGGCGCCTTTATTGATCTCACCAAAAAAGTGTACCCCGAGTAGCAGCATTATGCCGGCGATATAGATGGGGAAGGCCCATCGGCGCAGTACCTCAGGATTGATCTGCGCGACAAATAGCATAATGGCGAGGGATAACCCCATGCGCACCAGTTGTCGTTCCATCAGCGCAAGATCTTCGCCACCGGCAGAGTAGATAACGAATAGGCCGTAGCCCATGAGCGCCATTATACCGAGGAGCAGTGGTAGGTCGATATGCAATCGCTGCCAGATATTAGGGCGGTGGTTATGAGCGCTCATTACTTAGGCTCCCAGTTATCTCTAAGGATATATTCATCGAGTAAGGCTCTTGCGACAGGACCAGCATTCACACCACCCCAGCCTGCATTTTCTAATACTACGGC
Source organism: Shewanella colwelliana ATCC 39565 (assembly GCF_000518705.1). Lineage (GTDB taxonomy): Bacteria > Pseudomonadota > Gammaproteobacteria > Enterobacterales > Shewanellaceae > Shewanella > Shewanella colwelliana. The sequence continues at coordinate 75,294 of NZ_JAEC01000024.1, read as the reverse complement.
TAAGACGATGGTGGGGGCCTCATAGGGCGCATACGCAACAATTAGTGCGTTATCGCGCAGATGCTCATCAATGGTGTCAGCATCATATTTTTCATCTTCGGCGACACTAAATACCTGTGCAGTACCCGTTTTCATGGCGGCGTTGTAGCCAGCATCAATAAAGCGAGACTTGTGGGCGGTATCTTTCATTGCCTCATTGATGATGTCCCAGTTTTTGGGATCTTTAATCACGACAGGTGGCATCTTATCGATGGGCGAATTGACCTGCACTGTGTCATTCTTAATGGTCTTTAACAGATGCGGCACGAACCGTTCGCCTTTATTCGCTAAAATGGCGGTCGCGTTGGCTAACTGCAATGGTGTCGTGGTCCAGTAGCCTTGACCAATCCCCACTGAGATAGTATCACCGATATACCATGGCTGGTTGTAGCGTAAGCGCTTCCAGTCTCGCGAAGGCATGTTTCCTGCGGACTCTTCAAAGATATCCACGCCAGTGCGCTCACCAAAACCAAATTGGGTCATAAAATTGCTGATTTTATCTATGCCCGTTTTGTAGGCGAGATCATAAAAGTAGGTGTCACAAGAGTGCACGATAGCGCCGTTAACATCGACCCAACCATGTCCCCAACGTTTCCAGTCGCGATATTTACGCTCGACACCTGGGATTTGCCAAAAACCAGGATCCCATACACGGGTTTTAGGTGTCACGACCTTGTCATCCAATCCCAGTAAGGCGATATGCGGTTTGACTGTCGACGCTGGTGCATATTGCCCCTGCGTTGCACGGTTAATCAGCGGTCTCGAGCGTGAGTTAAGTAGCTCGCTGTACGCTTTAGAGCTAATACCGTGGACAAACTGGTTCGGGTCGTAGGTTGGACTCGATACCATGGCCAATATGCCGCCGTCACGAGGATCGATGGCGACAATGGAGCCGCGACGACCTGCCAGTAGCTCCATCGCCTTTTTTTGTAGTTGGAGGTCGAGGGTTAAATAGATATCTTGTCCAGGTTCTGGCGCGACCGATTTTAGGGTCCGAATAGTGCGCCCGCGGTTGTTGACCTCTTCTTCTAAGTGGCCAGGTTTGCCATGAAGCAGGCTTTCATAGAACTTCTCGATACCTTGCTTGCCAATATCTTTGGTTGCTGCGTAATTTGGCCATTCGCCATTGGCTTGTAAGGCCAGCTGGTCGCGGTTGTTGATCCGTCCAACATAGCCTAAAACGTGAGTTAGTAACCCTGCATGAGGGTAATAGCGTTTCAGGCCTGCATCAATCGAAAAGCCAGGGAATCTATGCTGATTAACACTAAACTCAGCGACTTGTGTTTCGCTGAGGCGGTTTTTTATGGTGATAGGCTTAAATCGGCGATGATATTTGAGCGACTCAAGTAATTTTTCACGCTCATCGGTGCTGATGTCGATGACTTTACTCAGCTCATCTAATGCGGCTGAGATATCTTTGACTTTTTCAGGGATCAGTTCTAAGGAATAAAATGGTTGATTTTCAGCAAGCAACTGTCCGTGTCGGTCATAGATAAGACCGCGGCTGGGCGCGACTGGGACAACACGAATGCGATTGTCGTTAGAGCGAATTTGATAATCTTTAAATGATAAGATTTGTAGCTGATAAAGGTTGCCGAGTAAAATTCCGAGTAAAATTACCACGCACACAAAGGTGAAAATAGCTCTACGCTTGAACAGCGAAGCTTCGGCGGCGTGGTCATGCATTGCCATCCGCTTACGTGGCGCCAATTACATTGTCTCCGGCGATGTGATTTGGCTCAGCGTCATGAGCAGATCCTTGGTTTTACGCAGGGAACAGTTGGATTAACAACTACTCTCTATGATAGGGATGGTTATTGTTGACGCTCCATGCGCGGTAAAGGCTCTCAGCAACGAGCACTCTAACGAGCGGGTGCGGCATGGTTAATGCGGATAAGCACCAACTCTGAGATGCTGCTTGCTTACAGGCTGGGGTGAGTCCCTCTGGACCACCAATCAGTAAGCTCACATCTCGACCGTCAAGTTGCCAGCGACTTAATTGTGTCGCTAACTCTGGCGTGGTCCAGTTTTTACCCGGTAAATCTAAACTGACAATGTGATTCCCTTTAGGGATCGCGGCCAGCATGAGTTCACCTTCTTTATGTAAGATGCGCGCGATATCGGCATTTTTCCCACGCTTACCCGCTGGGATCTCAGTTAATTCGAAAGGCATATCGCGGGGGAAACGCCGCTGGTACTCTTCAAATCCTGTGGTAACCCAACTGGGCATGCGGGTGCCTACGGCAACTAACTGTAACTTCATTACTCTGGCTTTTCAGACCACAGCTTTTCAAGCTGATAAAATTCACGGGTCTGATCTTGCATCACATGTACAATCACATCGCCTAAGTCAACTAAGACCCATTCGCTGCTATCACGGCCTTCAACACCATGGATATGCAGATTAGCGCGTTTGGCTTCAAGCACAACGTTTTCAGCAATAGCTTTAACGTGAGTTTTTGATGTACCAGAACAAACGACCATGTAATCAGTAATATTTGACTGCTCGCTAACTTCTAATACGGCAATATCTCTGGCTTTAAGATCTTCGACTTTATCGATGACAAACTGTTTTAACTCGGCGCTTTGCACGCGGCTTTCCTCATTCATTTTTGACAGCGAAGTAGTATAGCAGGTTCTCTTTGGCAAAGTAATTGCCAAAACAGTAAAGGCACTAGGTTTTGGGGACCGAGTAAGCAAAAGGTTGGCTTGGGTCGATGAAGAGTGCTATCGGTAGAGCTGATGCTGCTGAATATATTGGGAAACTTCGTCCGGTAACCCCTCAATAGTTAACTCGCCTGTAAGCAGTTGAGCGCGAATCGCTGTAGACGAGTATGGTTGTGGGGTGATCGCGACAGGTAAAATCAGTCCTGCTTGCTGGCCTTGAGCCACTGCGCTATCCAGTTGGGACTTATCAGCCTGGCGCGCCGCTAAGATTGTGTTCATCTCGCTGCGATTGTCCAGGCTCCAGCCCGGTCGTTGGCATAGTACGATATGGCAAAGCGAAAATAGGCGTTGCCAATGGTACCAACTGGGTAATGAAGCAAAGGAGTCCATCCCCATGATAAACAGAAAATGATTGTTTGGGTGAGCGCGCCTTAGTGTCGCGAGTGTTTCAACTGAGTATGACGGTGTTTGTCGTTGAGTCTCAATATCACACAGTTCTAGCCAGTCGTATTGCTCACACACCAAACGTGCCATGGCTAATCGGTCTGCAGTACTGCTATTAGGTTGTTGTTTATGCGGAGGAATATGGTTAGGCATTAACCAAACCTTATCGAGGGCCAATGCTTCTTTTACCTCTTGCAATGGCTGGATATGCCCCAAGTGGATGGGGTCAAATGTGCCGCCGAGTATGCCTATCTTCATGTTAATCAATATCTATGTGTGCAAGCGTATGATGGGCTTTAGGATCGTACAGTAAACAAAGGTGGCTGAGTGAAGTCCAATCTTCAATACCTTGCTGTTTTAGCTTTAGCTCCAATTTGGAGGCACAGGCCAACATCACCTCAATCTGCTTGAGGCTTAAACGGGACAGTGCGTTTTGGTAGAGGCTTTTACGTTTATCCCAGATCCTCAGTTTGCCCCATAGGCTTTGTAGGCCACCCGTCTCTTGTGCTTGCTTTAGCTGTAGCAGGGTGGTGAGCTCTTTAAATTGCCCCCAGAGTAAAATAGGCATAGCAACGCCTTCAGCTTGTAGTTGGGACAAGATGTGTTGCGCTTTATCTTGTTGATTATTTAGTAAAACATCGGCGAGCTGGAACACGGTAAAGCGTGATTGATCTTCAAAATACTGCGATAGCTGTTCACTACTTATTACCTCGTTTGGATTCAACAATTGCAGTAATTGCAACGCCTGATCGGCGGCGAGGAGATTACCTTCGTACAGGTTATAAAGTAGCTGCTGTGCGTCGGGAGTCAGGTTGAGGCCAAAGTGACGAATCCGCGTTTGTAGCCAACGACTGAATTGCTGGCCTTCAGGTGTAGTGCACGGAATATAAACCCCATCGGTGTCGAGCACCTTAAACCATTTCGATTTCGTCTGTTCGCTGGCCAGTTTGGGTCCACTGATAAGCAGTAACACGTCAGGGTTAGGCGACTTCATTAACTGCTGTAGTATTGTGCTACCTTCGCTACCGGGTTTCGCTTGTGGCAGCACTAACTCAATAATACGTCGACTGGCGAACAGACTCATCGAGTTCCACTCTTCGATGAGCTCATTCCAATTAAAGCCGCTTTCTTGGTTGAGCTGAACCGTCTCTTCGAACCCATCTCGTTTGGCTTGACTAACGATCAGTGTCTTAGTGGTTTCACATAACCAGGGATCGTCGCCAAACACTAAGTAACACTGTTTGAGTGGTGTAAGTTGTTTAGCAAGCTGATCTGGATATACCCGCATTAATTGGTCTCGATTGACGCCAAAATTTGAATGATCTGGTCAGCCGCTTGAATTCGCATCTCTTTGACCAGCAGTTCCATCTCTCGACTCTTAGCTAGAGCGGTCCGTGGGTCATCAAGGTAATCACGATGGATGTCGACATCGAATCGTTGCGCTTCACGTTCAGGCAGTTGTACTGCAAATGACACATGATAGTTGAGTTCATATTCAGCGACATTACCGGTAGGGTAAAGTGATAGTGTTGAGCGATCTAATGCATCATCAATAATACGTAGCGTTGGCACAGTATCACTGGGTTTAGTCACAACAATGGCATTTAGCCGCAGTCGTTCGCGAACTAAACGGGTCAGCTCACTATACTCATCTTGACTGCTAAGGTGTAAGGTTTTTAGCTCATCGGGTAGCGAATAACTGCGTTGCAGTTTAAAGCCGCAGCCGCTGGTAGCTAGGAGAGTAAGTGTCAATAAGGCGAAACACAAGCGTTTGATTAGCATAGGCTAGGCCGTCTATTTCCTAAGTTGATGATGCTCAGCCATCATGGCTTGATGGCTGAGCAAATGGCATTTAGTTTGCTACGATGTTAAGTAGCTTACCTGGTACATAAATAACTTTACGAACCGTCTTGCCTTCGGTGTGTTTAATGACGCCTTCTTCGGCCATTCCTTGTGCTTCAACAGTCTCTTTATCTGCATCAGCTGGAACAGTGATTTTAGCGCGCACTTTGCCGTTCACAGAGACGACGATCAGCTTACTGTCTTCAACGAGTGCCGACTCATCGACTTCTGGCCATAGCACTTCCTCAATCGCCTGTTCGTGACCTAAGGCTTGCCATAGGCTAAAACAGGTGTGAGGAATGATTGGATACAGAAGACGAACAACAGCACATAGTGCTTCTTGCATTAACGCACGATCTTGCTCTGTTTCCATTGGGGCTTTCTGCAGGCGATTCATCAGCTCCATCACTGAAGCAATGGCGGTGTTGAACATCTGACGACGTTCAACATCATCGCCGACTTTGGCAATCGTCTTGTGCAATTCGCGGCGCAGCTCTTTCTGTGCAAGGTTGAGCGATGCAAGATCTAGTGCACTGGTTGCACCTAAAGCAACGTGGTCATGGGCCAGTTTCCACAAACGCTTAATAAAGCGGTGTGCACCTTCAACACTAGATTCTTGCCACTCAAGTGTAAGCTCTGGTGGTGCGGCGAACATCATAAATAGACGCACTGTGTCAGCGCCATACTTGTCCACCATCTCTTGCGGATCGATACCATTGTTTTTCGACTTAGACATCTTGCTCATGCCGGTATAAACAAGCTCATGACCTTGGCTGTCTACTGCTTTAACAATGCGTCCTTTGTCGTCGGTTTCGGTGACAGTTGCATCACTTGGTGATACCCAAACGCGTGCGCCTTTCTCGTCGCTATAGTAGAAAGCATCAGCTAATACCATACCTTGAGTCAGTAGACGTTTAGCTGGCTCATCGCTGTTAACTAAGCCGATATCACGTAGCAATTTGTGGAAGAAGCGGAAATAAAGCAGGTGCATACATGCATGCTCAATACCACCGATATATTGATCCACTGGTAGCCAATAGTTCGCTTTTGCGGGATCTAACATCTGATCGGCGTGTGGACTACAGTAGCGCGCATAATACCAAGATGACTCCATAAAGGTGTCGAAGGTATCGGTTTCTTTAAATGCTTCTTGGCCGTTTATTTTGGTTTTTGCCCACTCTTTATCGGCTTTGAACGGGCTTTGGATACCATCCATTACCACATCTTCTGGCAAAATAACCGGTAGCTGATCTTCTGGTGTTGGCATGACGGTGCCGTCTGCCAAGGTCACCATAGGAATAGGAGCCCCCCAATAACGCTGACGTGAAACACCCCAATCGCGAAGACGGAAGTTCACCTGACGCTTGCCTTTACCTTCGCTTGACAGTTTTGCATCGATGGCGTCGAACGCAGCTTGGAAATCAAGGCCGTCCAGCTCTGGGAATGAGTCGCCAGAATTAAATAGCACACCCTTTTCAGTGTAAGCTTCTTCACTAATGTCTAAATCGCCGTCAACTGGCTTAATAACCCCCTCAATCGCTAAACCATATTTGGTCGCAAACTCGTAATCACGCTGGTCGTGACCAGGTACAGACATTACCGCACCGGTGCCGTAATTCATCAACACAAAATTAGCTGCCCAAATTGGCACTAACTTACCCGTTAATGGGTGAATTGCTTTTAGGCCCGTATCGACACCTTTTTTCTCCATTGCTGCCATAGCGGCCTCAGTGGTATCGGCGTTTTTACACTCTTCGATAAAATCGGTGAGTGTTGGGTTGTTTACAGCAGCTTGTGCAGCGAGTGGGTGACCCGCAGCAATCGCAACATACGTAACCCCCATCACGGTGTCTGGGCGTGTGGTATAAATATCGAAGCTCTGGTCACTGTTGGCGACTTGGAAGGTCATTTCTATACCTTCACTGCGACCAATCCAGTTGCGCTGCATGGTTTTAACTTGCTCAGGCCATTCATCGAGCTGGTCGATATCGTTTAACAGCTCTTCAGCATAGTCGGTGATCTTAATAAACCACTGTGGAATCTCTTTTTGGATCACTTGCGTGTCACAGCGCCAGCAGCAACCGTCTTGAACCTGTTCATTCGCTAACACGGTTTCATCATTTGGACACCAGTTAACAGAAGCCGTTTTTTTGTAGACTAAGCCTTTTTCGTACAGCTTAGTGAAGAACCACTGTTCCCAGCGGTAATATTCGGGCGTGCAGGTGGCGATCTCACGACTCCAGTCATAACCAAAACCCAACATTTTGAGCTGGTTTTTCATGTAATCGATGTTCTCGTAGGTCCAAGGCGCAGGTGCGGTCTTATTGTTAATTGCCGCATTTTCAGCTGGTAAGCCAAAAGAGTCCCAACCTATGGGCTGTAATACGTTTTTGCCTTGCAGACGCTGGTAACGAGCCACTACATCGCCTATGGTGTAGTTACGGACATGGCCCATATGCAGTCGACCAGAAGGGTAAGGGAACATGGAGAGACAGTAAAATTTCTCTTTGCTCTCATCTTCGGTTACTTCAAATGTTTTAGTGTCTTGCCAGTGCTGCTGCACCTTAGCTTCAATCTCTGAAGGTAGATATTGCTCTTGCATTGATGATTCCCGGCCGTGCCGCTTATTATTTGATCTTGCGCACATTGCGCGCGAGTTAGATCTGCATAGAATAAACTAGAAGTGAGTCATTAAAAAGGTTCGCATGAAGGAGTATTGAACATGAGTGAACGAAGCAGTGCGTTACTATCGCTTTATGAGGCCCTGATCACGCAGGTGAAGTCAGATTTTTCTGATGATAACAGTATGACTGTAAAGGAGTTATATAAAGTAGTTACCACTAGCAAGCAGTTCTTAACTCTTAAAGATCAAGCCAAAGAGGATGAACTCGCTTTAGTCGAACAATTTTTAAAACGTGACATTGCTAGTTACCTGCAAGAGAAAAACGCGACCGACTTGAGCCATAGTCCGACCATGATAGCGGTTGAAAATACGCTTTGGCATTGGCTGAGTGAAATTACCGACCGTAGCCAGGTTGAATGGCATGAGGTTTCACAAGATTTTAAACATCATGGTTATTATCAAAGTGGTGAAATTGTTGGGCAAGGAACTATGGTTTGTACCAATTGTGGCCATGAAATGCGTATCGAGTTTCCAGGTGTGATCCCTGACTGCCCAGAATGTGATAGCGAACAATTTACCCGAGAAGCACTAGCACCATAGCTCGTTCTAGGCTGAATCACGCCTCGTATAACGGCAGCGGGGTGTTGCAGGTTATTGGGGGGAACTCTACTATTTGGGGGATGTCTCCCAAGTAAAACTCGCTTTTTAATTTTGTGCTGACAGATACAATTTATGCTGTTTAGCTATTTCTATTGCAGCGGCAGGTAATTAGTCGCTGTTTGTCCTATATTTAATTCATTAACTCGATAGCTGAGTTTGCTCCTTGGTAGTCAGTGTTATTGACGCCAATATCTGTTTCTATCTATCTCTGTTTTGCTGTTGCAGTGTGGCCTAAGTAGCATCAATACGATGTTAGATTGTTATCTTGTTTAAGCGTAGGAATTTTGATTGCTGCGCTATTTAGATATTAGAAAGGAAGTCTGAATGAAATTTGTTCATAAGATCGTTATTGCCGTAAGCCTTATCTTACTAGTGTCCCTAGGTTTTTTGTCTGGTTATCAATATTTTCAGGTGAAGGAGCAAATCGAACAGCAGGTTAACAGCAGCGTTCAAGAGTTAGCAGGCTCTATGAACAGTAATATTCAGGCTGTGATGGCAGAGAAGTCTGATCTGACGACTTACGCTGTTTCAATGCTTGGTAACGACTTAAGTGACAGTCATTTTGTAGAAGTGCTCTCTAAGCCGATAATCAAAAAGCATTTCTTACTGGCGGGAATGGGTTTAGAGAATGGTCACTTTATCGGGAACGACCCTAATTGGAACCCCGGTGCAAGCTACGATCCCCGTAAACGTATGTGGTATCAAGAAGCAAAAAAACAGGGCAAGCAACTATTTACAGAGCCTTACGCCGATGCGTCGAGTGGTGAGATTTTAGTGTCGACGGCTGCGCCTTTATACGATGGTGGTCAGTTTGTTGGGGCCCTATTTACAGATATTAGCCTAAAGAGTCTCGCTGAAATCAGTAATCAAGCGAGTTTGTTCGGTGCTGGTTATGCCTTTATTGTGGGCAAAAATGGCGACTTTATTGCTCATCCTAAAGCGGAGCAAAATGGTCGCTCCATGGCACAATTCTTTGGCGGGAATTTAGATACCAATGCTCAAATGAGTGAAATCGATATAGATGGGCAGCCACATATTATTATTTTCAGTCCGTTAAAAGGGCTTGATTGGAACCTCGGCATTGTGTTGGACGAGAGTATCATTTTTTCTGCTGCCACGGATTTACGCAGCGATGCGATACTCTATCTAGTGTTATCTTTGGTGATCGCCACGCTAGTGATGAGTGGCATCATTAAACGTTTGATGCGTCCTCTTGATGTACTCAATGAGGCGATGGCAGATGTTGCGACGGGTGAAGGGGATCTCACGCGGCGATTAAGTACCGATTCGGATATAGAGTTCGCGACACTTGCGGGTAATTTCAATAGTTTTGTAGTTAAACTGCAGAATCTGATTCAACAGGTTAAGTTAATTGGTGTTGAAGTTACCGCGGGTACTGAGTCGACGGCGAGAGGGGCCAGTGAAGCTACTGAGTCGATGGGGTTGCAAACGCAAGAGGTTGAGCAGTTAGCCACGGCGATGCATGAGATGGCAACCACGGCTTCGGACGTTGCAAACAATGCACAAGGGGCTGCTTATGCGGTCCAACAGGCCGACAATGCGGTAAGTGAAGGTGCGAGTGCGGTGCAGATGACTACCGAATCCATTGCGCATTTGTCTGAGCAGATTGTCCAAGCGGTGACAGTGGTCAAGGAGCTCGAAGAGGATACCGTAAGTATCGAATCTATTTTAAGTGTGATTAATGAGATTGCTGGGCAGACAAACCTGCTGGCGCTGAATGCTGCAATCGAAGCGGCGAGAGCAGGCGAGTCCGGACGGGGTTTTGCTGTTGTTGCCGACGAAGTACGTAGTTTGGCAGCGAGAACTCAAGAGTCAACATCAGAGATTAAACAAAAAATCGATAAATTACAGCAAGGTGTAGCGGCGGTGGTGAATGTGATGGATGATAGCCGCACAACTACAGAGAGCACGGTGACTAAAGCGAATGCAGCCAACGAAACCTTGAGCGACATTCGTCGCAGTATTGAAGAGATCACAGATATGAACTTGCAGATCGCTAGTGCGGCTGAAGAGCAGAGTCAAGTGGCTGAGGAGATGAATAAGAATACCTCCAATATTCGCGACCTTTCTATGCAGGTGGCTGAAAATGCCCAGCTCACCAACGAAGCGATGAGTGAACAGCTCGAGCATGTTAAAGAGCAAGAAAAACTGCTGAATCAGTTTATTGTTTAGCTTTAATTGTAGAGTGTAAAAAAATACCCGCCTTAGCGGGTATTTTTATCTCTTGTGATCAGCTATCGAGTCGTTGCGCTAGCAACCAGCGTCTATGATGAGATAAACCGGTTGAGCCACTGCGGTTGCTTGGCGATAACTAAAATAACATTGGTCATCGGTGACGCGGCCGTCTTGGTTGTCGTCATAACCAATGTAGGTAAAATTTGGATTGTTATATTGAATAACAAATATTTCGTCCAGATCTAACCATTTTTCAATATCAGTATTATCCAAATAGCCAGATAGTAGGCGGGTATCGATATTGCCATCGCCGTCAATATCGACGTCCAGCAGATCATCGCGGCCAGAAACGCCTTGTGAGACTAAACTTGGCATTTGGGATTTGGCGTAAACAAGGCTGTTTGCCGCTTTAGTGCTGGCTTGTATCTGGGTAATGGCTTGCGCTCTTGCTTCCGTTGACAGCCCGATAAACTTTGGTGCTGCAACCACGGCCAGAATGCCGAGAATAATAATGACAACAACGAGTTCTATAAGCGTGAAGCCTTGATCACTCTTCAATGTGTTTGTTTCCTTTTATCTTAAATCTTTTTCTTACCAGACTAATAAATATGCTGAAGAAGCTCAGCAGCAAAACTGGCCACTGCCCCCATTTAGCAAACACCGTTTCGCCCTCAACGAGTGGGATACTGACATGCAAAACGGCGGTTTCAAATTGGGGTAATTTATCGGTGATCTGACCTTGAGGATTAACTGCTGCCGTGACCCCATTGTTGGTGGCTCTGACCAAAGGGCGACCAAGTTCAATTGCGCGCATTTGCGCGATTTCCATATGTTGCAGTGGGCCATTTGAGCTGCCAAACCACGCATCGTTAGAGACAGTTAGGAGTAGTTCTGTATCGGCATTAACATTGGCGCGTAATTGTTCAGGGAAGGCTATTTCATAGCAGATTGCCGGGGCAACTTGGTGACCTGCCGCATTTAAGTTAGCTTGCTGATAGTCACCTCGGGCAAATGAGGACATAGGTAGATTAAAGAGTGGTGCGAGTGGACGTAGCAGCGCTTCTAACGGAACAAACTCACCAATTGGTAATAGATGGTGCTTTCTAAACTCATTGCTGCCATCGCCGCGATAATCGGCTTCACTTTGCATTGGACTGTTATGGTTACCAAGAACGATTAATGAGTTATAAAAATTATCCTGCTGACGGCTAATGATGCCGGTGATAATAGCACTGTCATTAAGGTTGGCGACCTTGTTGGCATTGTCGAGAAAGTCTTCAACCATATACTCAGGGGCTGGAATCGCGGCTTCTGGCCAAATAAAGATATCGGTGTTCGCAAACTCAGGACGAGACAAGTCCATATATTTGATCATGGTTGGCCACAGTGCTTCAGGTTGCCATTTCATGCTTTGAGCAATATTGCCTTGTACCAAGGTGACATTGACCTGCTTGCCTGTCTGTGAAATCGGAGATAGCACTGTGGCAACCTTGCTACCTATAAGCGCGACAACAATAATGATGACGGTGGGCGCAAATCGTCTTTGCCAGGATGCCTGGTTAGCCTGAAGTAATAGCGCAAGGCTGCCCGCTAACATTGCGAGAAGGTAGCTTAGCCCCAATGCCCCAATGGCACTAGCAAGCGGGCTAAATGGGCCACTGGTTTGGGTGTAGCCACCCCAAAGCCAAGGAAAGCCTGTTAGTACCCAGCCTCTGGCCCACTCAGTCACAACCCACAATGCAGGAAAGAGCAGTAAATAACGCAAATACATAGATTTTGGAGACATTTTTGCTAATAGAATGCCAGCCAATGCGGGATACAGTGCAAGGTAAAGTGCTAGTAAGGCCATTAACCCTACGGAGGCGATTAAGGGGAGCCCGCCAAAGGTATCCATGCTGACATGTACCCAGCTTATTCCGACAGAGAAGCAGCCAAAACCAAAACTTAGCCAATAGGTAAAAGCTTGTTTAGGTCGGAGTAACTCGCTATGCCTCAGCGCAAAGGCTAATGCAACAAGATAAATGGGCCAAAGGCCATAGGGGGCAAAGGCAAGTGCAGTACTGGCACCCGCTAGATAAGCGAGTACCAGTCTAATCTTGGCATGATGGGCAATAGCCCTAAGTCGTAGCAGCATTAAAGCCTCATCAAGGGAAGGTCACGCGTTATGCGTTATCGTCTTCAGATGGTGGTTCGGGGAGTTTAACTCTGAGTTGAACCAATCTGCGAGTGTCAGCGCTAATCACCTTAAACTCTATATCATCGATAGTGATTTTTTCATTACGTTCAGGTAGATGCCCAAATGCATGAGAAACTAAACCGCCTACGGTATCAAACTCTTCATCACTAAATTGAGTACCAAAGGTTTCGTTGAAGTCTTCGATTGGCGTCAATGCTTTAAGCATATAGATCTGCTTACCAACTTTGCGTATCTCAGTTTCTTCTGCAGAGTCATGATCGAATTCATCTTCGATTTCACCTACGATCTCTTCAAGAATATCTTCAATGGTCACCAAGCCAGAAACACCACCATATTCATCGACTACTATAGCCATATGATAGCGTTGAGAGCGAAACTCTTTTAACAGTACATCGACACGTTTACTTTCGGGAACAACGACAGCCGGACGTATCACTTGTGCTAAGGAAAACGGCTCGTCATTGTTTTTAAAGCCGTATTGAAGCAGATCTTTGGCAAGCAAGATGCCTTCGATATGATCTTTATCTTCATTGACGACAGGGAATCGGGAGTGTGCGGAGCCGATAACGGTGGCAAGGAGTTCTTCTACCGTGTTATCTATCTTCAGCGCCACAATTTGTGCTCGTGGGATCATAATGTCACGCACGCGCAGATCGGAGACTTCTAAAACACCTTTAATCATCTCGCGAGTATCTTCGCTAATCACTTCTCTTAGCTCAGCATCGTGGATAACATCCACTAATTCATCGCGACTCTGTGGTTCGCCCTGGAATAACTGACTGAATTTTTCTAACCAGCCCTTCTTTTGGGCGTTGGTACTCGGTGGGATATCGTCACTCATAGTAGTTTCTTGACCAAATAGGTCAACTATTGTTCCTTGTATGGGTTTGGAAAGCCAATGCTTTCAATTAGTTGAGTCTCTAAAGACTCCATCTCTTCAGCTTCCGCATCATCGATATGATCATACCCTAGCAGATGCAGGCAACCATGTACAACCATGTGCGCCCAGTGTGACTCTAAGGTCTTGTTTTGCTGTAAGGCTTCGGTCTCAACAACAGGTACACAAATGACCAGATCACCTAAAAGAGGCAGCTCGACTTCAGCAGGAGATTCGAACGGAAATGATAGCACATTTGTGGGCTTGTCTTTACCACGATAGGTGTGATTGAGCATCTGGCTTTCACGTTTATCGACAAGCCTTATGGTCATCTCTGCCACCGGCATGGTATTACCCAGTGCTAGGCGCACCCAAGTCTCAAATTGTCCCTGGCTTGGCAGTCTGTCGCTATCTATGGCGATTTGTAGATCTAAGGCTAAATTAAGCGGATTAACATCATACGTCATGATGAGTGCTTTCCTCTGTTTTATACTGGCGTTCTCGTTTGGCTTTTTCGCTGGCCTCTTTCTGTTCATGGGCTTCATAGGCTTCAACGATTCGTGCGACAACGGGGTGACGTACCACATCTTTGGCTTGGAAGAAGTTAAAGCTGACTTCATCTACGCCGCTGAGCACCTCAATAGCGTGGCGCAGGCCAGACTTTTGATGTTTTGGTAGATCGATCTGCGTGATATCCCCCGTGATCACCGCCCGAGAGTTAAAGCCGATACGAGTCAAAAACATCTTCATCTGCTCAACGGTGGTGTTTTGGCTCTCATCTAAAATGATGAATGCATCATTTAGCGTTCGCCCACGCATGTAAGCTAGTGGTGCGACTTCAATGACACTGCGTTCAATGAGACGCTCGACTTTTTCAAAGCCCATCATTTCAAATAGGGCGTCATATAGTGGACGCAGATAAGGGTCGACCTTCTGGCTTAAATCACCCGGTAAGAAGCCCAATTTTTCTCCCGCTTCAACCGCTGGACGGGTCAGGAGAATACGCCTAACCTCTTGGCGTTCCAGTGCGTCAACTGCCGCAGCAACGGCAAGATAGGTTTTACCTGTACCTGCTGGGCCAATACCAAAGCTAATGTCATGGCGCACGATATTGGCGACATAGTCACTCTGGTTTGGGTTGCGTGGCTTAACAACGCCGCGCTTGGTTTTGATATAAAGTTCTTTGTCATCACGAGGGGCCTCAGCTTCTAATGCAATCGCCTCCTGAATAGCAACATGAACGGTATCGGGCTCTAGGTCGGGTGTACTCCCACGAACTGGTTGTGTTTCGACGTAAAGCTCTTTGAGCAAATTATTAACGGTAAGGCAGTTTCTGGCTTGGCCGACAATTTGGAAGTGATTGTTTCGGTAATTAATCTCAACACCAATGCGGCGCTCAAGTTGTTTAATATTATCGTCAAAAGGTCCGCAAAGTGATGCAAGTCTGCGGTTATCAGAAGGCTCTAAGTAGAGGTTTAGGGTGGTTAATTTATTTGACAAAAATAGCTCCAAATGATGTTTGTCTTATCCACGACTTGGGTCAATAGATGATATTGACAGTTTACGAGGCATTAGTTGGAAATGCTAACCCATTTTTAGATTATTCGCATCGGCATCTGAGACGCTTGTGCTGCCGAGTATCGATAAAAAAAGCGGCTAATGAATCAGCCGCTTTTTATTGATTTCTGTCCCGACTTAGGGGATATATTGGGTCACGCCTAAGTCATCATCTTTCTTATGTTTGGCTAAGATGTCAGACGGGCGAAGGTTACGGCGTAAGTCCATCTCATCCTCACCGCGGATAAAGGTGCCGCGAAGCGAGTTGGTGTAGACATCGACAATTTCCACATCAACAAAGCTACCAATATGCTTCGGATCGGCTTCGAAGTTAACTACTCGGCTATTTTCGGTACGGCCGCGAAGTTCCATTGGGTTTTTCACCGATGGGCCTTCAACCAAAATGCGCTGAACAGTACCTAGCATTTGACGGCTGTAACGCATCGCTTGTTGAGTAATGCGATCTTGCAAAATAGCAAGACGCTCTTTCTTCTCTTCAAGTGATACATCATCCGGTAGATCTGCCGCAGGTGTACCTGGACGTGCACTATAGATAAAGCTGAAGCTGTGGTCGAACTGTACATCTTCAATGAGCTTCATCGTATCTGCAAAATCTTGCTTAGATTCACCAGGGAAACCTATGATGAAGTCGGAGCTAATCTGGATATCTGGACGAGCCTTACGCAGGCGACGGATGATTGACTTATATTCAATCGCCATGTGGCCACGTTTCATCTGGGTCAAAATCAGGTCTGAACCCGACTGAACTGGTAGATGTAAAAAGCTCACTAACTCTGGCGTGTCTTCATATACATCGATGATGTCTTGGGTAAACTCTATCGGATGGCTGGTCGTAAAACGAATGCGATCGATACCATCGATGGCCGCAACATAACGTAATAGTTCCGCAAAAGTACAGATATCATCATCATGGGTCGCACCGCGGAAAGCGTTAACATTTTGGCCAAGCAGATTGACTTCACGTACACCTTGGGCCGCGAGTTGCGCGACCTCTAAGATCACATCATCAACGGGACGACTGACCTCTTCACCGCGGGTATAGGGGACTACGCAGAAAGAGCAGTACTTGCTACAACCTTCCATAATCGATACAAACGCGCTTGGACCCTCGGCACGCGGCTCAGGTAGACGGTCGAACTTCTCAATCTCAGGGAAGCTCACGTCAATAACAGCCTTACCACCTTGTTGAATTTGATCGATCATTTCTGGCAGGCGATGCAAGGTTTGCGGACCAAAAATAAGGTCAACGCATTGCGCACGCTCTTTGATTGCCTTGCCTTCTTGAGAGGCAACGCAGCCACCGACACCAATGATCAGGTTCGGATTTTTGTCTTTTAAGGTTTTCCAGCGACCAAGCTGGTGAAACACTTTCTCTTGTGCTTTTTCACGAATAGAGCAGGTATTAAGCAAAAGTACGTCTGCTTCTTCAGCTTCTTCGGTTAAGGTGTAACCTTGATATTCGTCTAATAGGTCGGCCATCTTTGATGAGTCATACTCATTCATCTGACAGCCCCAAGTTTTAATATGGAGTTTCTTACTCATCAGTTTTGCGCCGTGGTTGCCACTACAGGGAAAAATAGCGCGACATTTTACCCTTTGAGCGCAACGCTGGCTAGCTTTTGCACCGACTATCTTAGAAATTACTCTGGGCTAAGGCTTTTTTCTGTTGGCATAACCGCTATCTCAGTCATTTTGTGCGTTTGTGAGCGATTAAAGGCCTTAGCCATAGCATGGCTATTGTGTTTAGCCTGATGGTAAATACTCGATTGAATTTCGCTACGGTAGTGGCCGAGTAATTCAATAGTATATTGATATAGGGCATAATCTAGCGGTGCACGGTAGGTTATAGTCATTTTTTCCATTTCAGGATTGGTTTGCGCTGACGCTGCTGCAGGAAAAAGTGACGCCGCTAAAATAACTGTTGCTGTGATAATCGTTTTCATAGGGTACTCCGTTACGCGGTTTAGGGTGGTTGACCGATAGTCTGTGTAGCGTTTAGATGCAGTGTAAAGTAGAAAAACGTACTTAATTCGCATGCTTTGTAACCGATTGTGAGTGTTTCCTGTGCCAGCAACATTTGTATACGCAATCGACGATGCAGACATATTTAGACATAGAGCCATGGAGCAAATATTGGTGAGCCAGAACGACAAGCAGCAGTTTGATAAGGATGTGGTGATCTTAGGTGGCGGAATGGTGGGGGCTGCGACGGCGATAGGCTTGGCTCAGCTGGGGCTTTCCGTTGCCGTCATTGAGGCTTACGCACCGCAGGAATATGCTGCTGAACAGCCTTTAGATCTTCGCGTGTCAGCAATTAGTGTGGCTTCCGAGCAGCTACTAAAACGCTTAGGGGCGATAGAAGCGATAGCCGCTATGCGCCAGGTCGCTTATAAAGGATTGGAGACGTGGGAACTTGATGGCTGTATCACGCAATTTCATAGTGATCAGGTTGGTGCTTCACACCTTGGGCATATCGTTGAAAATAGAGTAGTACAGTTGGCCTTATGGCAGGCATTTACCCAGCATGGCAACCTTGAGTTACTTTGCCCTATAAAAGTAGAGAGTTTTGCTCGAATAGACGACGGTGTTGCGTTGAGTCTAAGTAATGGTTCACAAATGACAACGCGGTTGTTGATTGGCGCTGATGGAGCTAACTCTCAAGTTCGTCAGTGGGCTGGAATAGGTTTGACTGGCTGGGATTATGCCCAGTCGGCGATGCTTATCAATATTGCCACTGACACAGCAGAGCAAGACGTTACGTGGCAACAATTTACCCCAACAGGGCCGCGCTCATTACTACCGTTGCCTGGCAATAATGCTTCATTAGTTTGGTATGACGATGCTAACCGTATTACGCAGTTGTCATCTTTAAGTAACGAGGCATTAGCCCAACAGATTAAACGCTGTTTTCCCGAGCGTCTCGACAGAGGCTTTAAGGTATTGTCGAAAGGGTGCTTTAAATTAACCCGTCGACACGCTCAGCGTTACTACCATGAACATGTTGTCATTCTTGGTGATGCGGCGCACACGATTAACCCGCTAGCGGGGCAAGGTGTTAACCTTGGGTTTAAAGATGTCAATGCACTGATAGATACCTTTGCAACCGCTATTGCCAATAATCGATGCTGGTGGACAACAGAGGTGTTAGCCGACTATCAATCAAAGCGTTACATCGACAATCAATTGATGATGACAACAATGGATCTGTTTTACGCAAGCTTTAGCAACAATCTATTGCCATTAAAATTACTACGCAATGGTGCCTTGAAGATGGCGAACTTAGATACGCCAATTAAGCATAAAGTACTAAAGTACGCCATGGGGTTATGAGTTTAGGGTAACCCGTTTTTTGAAGCCACTTAAATGACGATGTGATTAAGTGGCTTTATTGTTTTATTAGCCTCCAGCTTAGTGCGAACATCTTTCTATTTGCGAAATCCCCTCTATGAGATAACAAATTTGTTGCTGGCCCGATTGAGTGCTAAAATGCCGCGTTTTTATTTACGCGCTTGCGAGATAGGCAAAGATTCTATGGGCAATATAAAACTGATTGTTGGGCTTGCTAATCCCGGTGATAAATATGAGCAAACTCGGCACAACGCAGGCGCTTGGTATGTCAATGAGTTAGCAAGAGTGTGTGGTGTTAGCCTTGTGCCAGATAGCAAATATTATGGATTGACTGCTAGAGCAACACTTTATGGTAAGGATGTTAGATTACTTATCCCAACGACTTTCATGAATTTGAGCGGGAAATCAGTGGGTGCATTGGCGAATTTTTTTCGTATTGAACCTGAGGAGATCCTTGTGGCGCATGATGAGCTTGATATGCCCCCAGGTGTTGCTAAGTTTAAATTAGGTGGTGGTCATGGTGGTCATAATGGCCTTAAAGATATCATCGCTAAGCTTGCTAATGATAAAGGTTTCTACCGATTAAGAATCGGTATCGGTCACCCAGGAGACAAGAGTCTCGTGAGTAACTATGTATTAGGTAAAGCACCACAAGCAGAGCAGCGTTTGATCGAAGAGGTTATCGATGAAGCGGTTCGCGCTACAGAAGTGTTGTTTAAAGAAGATATGAGTAAGGCGATGCACAGGTTGCATTCTTACAAGGCTGGCTAAGCGATAACAAGCTAAATGTTTAATTATTGGGACAACCGATAATATTAATTGGATAAAGGTAAAGATATGGGTTTTAAATGTGGCATCGTTGGTCTTCCTAACGTAGGTAAATCGACATTGTTCAATGCGTTGACCAAGGCGG
Source organism: Shewanella colwelliana ATCC 39565 (assembly GCF_000518705.1). Taxonomy (GTDB): domain Bacteria; phylum Pseudomonadota; class Gammaproteobacteria; order Enterobacterales; family Shewanellaceae; genus Shewanella; species Shewanella colwelliana. The sequence goes on along the minus strand of NZ_JAEC01000024.1, from coordinate 55,910 downwards.
GTATCGAAGCGTCAAACTTCCCGTTTTGTACGATTGAACCTAATACTGGTGTTGTGCCTGTGCCGGACCTTCGTCTAGAAGCATTGGCTGCAATCGTTAATCCGGAACGCGTCTTACCAACAACCATGGAGTTTATTGATATTGCGGGTCTTGTGGCTGGCGCATCGAAAGGTGAAGGTTTAGGTAATAAGTTCCTGGCTAATATTCGCGAAACTGATGCAATCGGTCACGTTGTTCGTTGTTTCGAAGATGACAACATAGTGCACGTTGCTAACAAAGTATCACCAGCCAGTGATATTGAAGTGATCAACACTGAGCTAGCGCTTGCTGATCTCGACTCATGTGAGCGCGCGATTACCCGCCAACAGAAGCGTGCAAAAGGCGGCGATCAAGAAGCTAAGTTTGAAGTGAGCGTCCTTGAAAAAATGCGCCCAGTGTTGGATGAAGGCCATATGCTGCGCTCGATGGATTTAAGTAAAGAGGAGTTAGCTGCGGTTGCTTACCTTAACTTCCTTACGCTTAAACCAACTATGTATATTGCTAACGTGTCTGAAGATGGTTTTGAAAACAACCCACATCTCGACACGGTTCGTGACATTGCAGCAAAAGAGAACGCTGTAGTTGTTGCGGTATGTGCGGCTATCGAATCTGAATTGGCTGAAATGGATGCCGAAGATCGCCAAGAGTTTATGGCTGATTTAGGACTAGAAGAGCCCGGTCTTGATCGCGTGATCCGCGCTGGTTACGAGCTACTTGATCTACACACTTATTTTACAGCAGGTGTTAAAGAGGTTCGTGCATGGACAGTACGTGTTGGTGCGAGTGCACCGCAGGCTGCTGGTGTTATTCATACTGACTTTGAGCGGGGTTTCATTCGCGCGCAAGTGATGTCTTATGATGATTTCATTGCCTATAAAGGCGAAGCCGGTGCAAAAGAAGCGGGTAAGCTGCGCGTTGAGGGTAAAACCTACGTGGTGAAAGATGGCGACGTGATGCATTTCTTATTTAACGTCTGATTTTTTCTCGCATTAAGCGAGAAAATTGTGCAGCGAGATAACAGGTCCAATCATCTTATTGGGCCTTTTTTGTATTTAATGAATAAGCGGAATCGCTGAAAAACGCGGTTTCATGGCATTTTTTGGATAACTGCTGCTCACTTTGGCGAGTTTATAGGCGAACAACCTAGATAGTTTAATATTGCGAAAAAAAGCTGTTGACCTGCCTACGCTGAATAAGCATAATACGCCCCGTTCCTCAGCAAGAGGGACATGTAAGAAAAGATGGCAATGTAGCTCAGCTGGTTAGAGCACAGCACTCATAATGCTGGGGTCGCAGGTTCAAGTCCCGCCATTGCTACCATCTTCTCTAAGATGTAAAACTAGAGATTAGCCGACTAGTTGATAAATTTAATTTATTTAAATTATCAGAAATAGGGTTGGCAACATCTTAATCAAGATGTAAAACTAGATGCAGTGCGGGAGTGGTGGAATTGGTAGACACGCCAGATTTAGGTTCTGGTGCCGTAAGGTGTGAGAGTTCAAGTCTCTCTTCCCGTACCATTTATTTTTAGTTAGAGATTGTATAGTCTTTAACATGAAGCAAGATTGATTGGGGTATCGCCAAGCGGTAAGGCACCGGGTTTTGATCTCGGCATTCCCAGGTTCGAATCCTGGTACCCCAGCCATTTATCTTTAAGATAAATGTGGCAATGTAGCTCAGCTGGTTAGAGCACAGCACTCATAATGCTGGGGTCGCAGGTTCAAGTCCCGCCATTGCTACCATCTTCTTCATGATGTAAAAAGGAAGATGTAGCGGTAAGGACTCTGTCCCGATTATGGCTAACATCTTAATCAAGATGTAAAACTAGATGCAGTGCGGGAGTGGTGGAATTGGTAGACACGCCAGATTTAGGTTCTGGTGCCGTAAGGTGTGAGAGTTCAAGTCTCTCTTCCCGTACCATTTATTTTTAGTTAGAGATTGTCTATCTTTAACAATATGCAAGTTAGATTGGGGTATCGCCAAGCGGTAAGGCACCGGGTTTTGATCTCGGCATTCCCAGGTTCAAATCCTGGTACCCCAGCCATATTATCTTCATCAAGATATAAAACATGATGTGCGAGTACAACTCGTTATCTTTGTCAGGATATAAAACTAGATGCAGTGCGGGAGTGGTGGAATTGGTAGACACGCCAGATTTAGGTTCTGGTGCCGTAAGGTGTGAGAGTTCAAGTCTCTCTTCCCGTACCATTATTAAAAACAAAAAAGCCCATCTTTGATGGGCTTTTTTGTGCCTGCAACTTAGAAAATATGAGACGCGGCATGTCAATCAGTATAAAGCGTGATAGCTAATCGAGAGTTTAGTGCTTCGTAGGGAATGTTAATCAAATAATCCTTGGCTCTTACGCCCTTAGCAACAGCTCAATGGCTTGCTTTATTTTCTGAATCTCTTAAGTTCCCGGAAATGCGCCAAAGGTTCCCTTCTTTACTAAGCACTCTATCAGGGCTGCCATAACATCGACTTTTAGCGGGGATGTGATGAATAGCTTAAGTCTGTAAGCTGCATCTAGCCAATTGTTGATTGTAACAATGGACGTGGGTAGTTGAATTAGATGTACACTCGTTAACACACCATTGAAACGTTAGAATTCTCTTGTAATAGCATTCCTTACTAACACTTAGTCATTATTGCCCATTCTCTATGACATGAAGAGATCACTCTTTTTGTATCACCGATGAAGTTGTTCCAAGCATCTGAGTAGGCTGCAACGTTTTCCGGTTGATTTCAATAAATAATGCCTAACATTGACACTGCTAATTGAGGTGTTTTGCCCCTGATGCACCACAAATTTATAGTAGTGAAGGGATTTATTTCTCGGTGGGAAATAACAAGCTGACGTTAAAATCCTAATGCTTGGTAACAAATCACCCTTTTGTTAACTTTTGTTAGCTGCTTTAGTGCTAGCAATCACGCTTTCTTTATGTTTAATAGCAACCTTATAACTTTGGTTGTCACATTTATTAACTGTTATTGGTATGGTTGTTAACAATGCAGGCTTTATTTGTGCAGTGTTTCTCGTTGGAAAATTTGTTCTAAAATGCAACCGAGATGATCACACTTTAATTTCACGCGCTTAGTTACATTTCACTTGCCCCAATAAAGAGGGCAAAATATAAGTGAGTGGAGCTGATGATGAAACGAGTCGATATAAAAGTTGCTACGTTAGCAGCCTTCATTGGACTGGCCTTAACGGGTTGTTCCGGTGATGATGGACAAAATGGTAAAGATGGCGAATCCGGAACACCAGGACTTCCTGGCATTCCTGTGGCAACAGATGCAAAAGCGTTAACTGTAGCGGTGGATAAGATTGCTGTCGGGGCGCAGTCTGACATTACATTTACGGTCACCAATGAAAAAGATCTGCCTGTTGTTGGTTTAGAGAAGTTCGGTTTTATCCTATCTGGTTTAGAGCTAGGTACTGAAGGAGATGCAAACAGCTGGAAGCTATTGAGCTCTGAAGCATGTCCTGCAAGCAAGTACGCTAAGTGCGGTAGCTTGGTTGATAACAAAGACGGTAGCTATACTTATAGTTTTGAGAAAGATGTTACGGCTGAGAGCGCTTTTGCCATTACCGAAGAAAAGACATTAAGACTGGTAATGAGAACTGGTGGTGAAGCTGTTGGGGCAACAGAGCTTAGCTATGAGAATATGCATTATGACTTTAGAGGGGCAGGTTTAGAACCACTGTATACCAAGAATGTGGTTAATAACCAGAACTGTGTAAGTTGTCACGATGACTTTACTATTCATGGTGGGAAATATACTGAAGTAGAAACTTGTGTTGCTTGTCACGCAGACAACAAAGTCAGTGATATCAGCAAAGTGTTCCCAATGCTGGCTCATGAAGCTCATATCGGAGTCATCCCTGCACCAGTTGGTGGCTGTGATAATTGCCATGCCGAGAACGAACAAGCAACTGATTTTGCAAACTGGAAGAAGGTTCCTACGCAAGAAACCTGTATTACTTGTCATACAGACGTAAACTTTAAAGAGGGGATTGGTCACTGGCCATATCAAGACAATGCACAATGTGCCAATTGTCATACTTCTGGTACGTTAGAAATGGTGCATTTGTCTACTTACAAAGGACAAAACGAGCGCCGTGAAAATCTGCACTTGACCATTACCGAAGCTAAGATGGTTGATGCGCCAGAAGCAAAAGCCAATATCGATGCCAATTTAGATACTGATAAGACTGGTTATGTACAGTTGACCGTGGATATTTTGGACAAAAATGGTAACACTCGCAATGAGCAGTTAGATCTGGTTAAGTACATGTACTACGCTGAGTTCTATATCAACTGGGGTGGCCAAGATATGGGCATGGATCGCGGTAAAGTTTTGCGCGTTCACACCAACAAAGAGAACTTCCCTGGCTACGTAGATGAACCAATCGTACTCAACTATGAAAATGGTAAGACGACCTTTGAAATCGGTCCATTCGATCTTGAAGACGATTTTGATGGTGATTTGAACGACAGCTACGGCATGGTGACACCACGTATCTGGTTCTGTATCGATAAAGATGGTGAAACCATTCAAGATTGTGATGGTAAGACTGATTGGAGTAATGGTGCTGCGGGATACAACTGGCAACACTTTTTCAATAAGCAAGGGTTACTGGAAGAGCGCCCACGTCGTCAGATCGTGACTAATGAGCTCTGTGGTGACTGTCATGGTACGACTACGTCTGATGAAGGCTTTGTACAAATGACGCTGAACTGTCGTAGTTGCCATTCTGTGGTTAAGAATGATAGTACCTATTTTGGCACTACTTGTGCCTCTGGCTCAGTAGATTTAGATGGTAATGGCTCTTTAGACCCAATGATTATGATGAAGGAGCTGATGCCGCGCGGTGAACGAGATTGGACTACTGCATCGAATGCTGCTGAAGAATGTGTGGCTTGTCATAACGCCAACAATATGCCAACTCAGGTCATCCGTAATTCGCAAACCAAGCAAGGTGATGAGGACTATGTCGAACAGTTGACCATGAGTCATCCTGATCAGAAGGTCTGGATCCATGCGATGCATGCTAACAACCGTGCTAACCAAAGTGGTGAAGGGTGGAAACGGAATGTGGAATACTCTGCAGATTTAGCTAACTGTGCTAAGTGTCATATTGAAGATAGCTTCGATGCTAAGTACCTAGTGGGTCGTAAACCATTAGCGCTTGATCTTGATTACATGGATACCTATGACGGTCTTGACCCAGCAAATGGCAAAGACACTAGCGGTAACAAACGTTATGCCGTAGATGCTGTTGCTGATGCTTTTGTATCGCCAACTGCAGCTGTATGTTTGAGTTGTCACGGTAAACGAGCCGCTGAAGAGGGCGAAGATCGCCGCCAGGTTCGTAAAGACGTGGTTAGTCATATGAAACAAAACGGCGCTCAGTTTGGTGTCGAGCTTGGTCAGTATACAGGTGAAGAGTCATGTGCAGTATGTCATGATCTAACCAATCTAAAGGAGTCTCATAACCTGAAATAAGATTCTCCTCCGTGTAATATTTTTGGGCCCTAGCATTTTGTTAGGGTCTTTTTTTACGGGGATCACAAATATTACCAAAGCATTAACTGTTTAATCGGAACTCAGCATCATGTCAGGTTTAGGGTTAACAATATGCAGTAGAATATTGATTGGGGATCTACTAAAAAGTAGTAGAGGTTAGGTTGTGAAGATTTCAGAATTTTTAATTATTGATTTAGATGCCAGAGAGTTAGTCGATACTAAACATTCGACTCGCTGTGCATTATCGCTGGCTGAGTTAGAAATACTTAAAAGTCTAGTTAAACATGTGGGTGAAGTGGTTAGTAAAGAGACGCTAAATTTGGCTGGTTGGCCTGGAAGAATCGTTGCTCCTTCATCATTAACGCAATGTATGAGTAGCTTGAGAAAGAAATTACAAGGCCAAACGGATATTGAGATTAAAAACATCCCTCGCTACGGTTACAGCTTATGCGTTATCGAGCCGCTAGAAGCAGTATCTTCAGCATCGGCTGCTAGTGTGAGCCTTCTAAGTCATCAGGCATTAACGGTTACCCCTCAAGGGGCCTGTACAACCGATTATTCGAACGAGAGCGAAAGTAGGAAAAAAACCAGGCGCTACCGCATTACAGCAATTGCCCTCGTTGCCACGTTAATTGCTGGGTTGCACTTTTTTGGTGGATTGAAAGTCATTGTAAACGACTTATCGTTACTTGCTGAACCTGAAGTTGCATCGATCACTGCAAAGTCTTTGTCACTGGCGCAAAACGAATCCTTGCTACATACAGTGCAATTAGATGGCCAGACAAAAAATATGGCAACAAAGGATGTGATTGAAAATTGGTTTAACTACGACGGTGTTTTTAAAAACTCTACTGAAAAACAGTTGTTTGCATTTGAAAATGGCCGTTACGAATCGGTCGCATTATGTAACCAGTTTAACGGCAGTTGTATTGACAATCAGCCACTCAATTTAGTCACTGATGTAAGCACTTCCATGCCTCCACTTGATATTCAATGGTTAGCGGATACTAAGCTCAGAATGGAACAAGTGACCTACAATAATATCCTTTTAGATGAATTTGCCCCCGCAGATAAAGGGCTGGTTGAAGACGTATATAGAGCTGATGTTTATTACTACTCAGAGAGTAAGAATGTGGTCCGTGCAGATGTTCGGTTGTCATTGATCTTTGACTCTGTAAATAGAGGTAAGCTAGTTGCGGCAGCCTGTATCACCGATGATATGCTCAAAGAGATTTCCATTCGCTATCAGTTTAGCGGTGAGTTTAAGGTGTCACAAAGCGAAGTCGATGGTAAAGCCGTTAGCACTTTTCTTGTAGATGTAGATGATCGCTCCTTCACTAGTCCGCAGCAGATCTCAAAAGAGTCAGCCACCATATATCGAGAGATCCGCAAAAATGTACTGCAGAACGAGCGGATGGTTTTACGGCAAATTTATCAAGATGATGATAGCGGTGTGTGGATGCTGCCGTTATGGGGGGAGACTATGGTGTGGGCCCACAGAGAGCAAGTTTCACTCTAACTTAGCTTGAACGCTGTTAATATTTGATTTCTAAATCAGCGCATAAAAAAACGCACTCAATGGAGTGCGTTTTTTATTTCAGCATTAAAGCTAATCGAATAAAGATTAGTGCTTAAACATTGCTGAAATTGACTCTTCGTTGCTGACGCGACGAATGGCTTCAGCCATAACCGTAGACATTGTCAACTGGGTGACTTTATCGAGTGCTGCAATTTCAGCACTTAGTGGAATGGTATCGGTAACAATAACTTCATCGATCACTGACTCTGCAATGTTTTTAGCTGCATTGTCAGAGAATACTGGGTGAGTGGCATAAGCGAAGACGCGGTTTGCACCGTGTTCTTTCAAAGCTTCAGCAGCTTTACAAAGCGTGCCACCAGTATCGATCATATCATCAACGATGATGCAGTCACGACCTTGAACATCACCAATAATATGCATTACTTGTGCAACGTTCGCTTGCGGGCGACGTTTATCGATAATCGCGAGATCTGAGTCGTCGAGCAGTTTAGCGACCGCGCGAGCACGCACAACGCCACCAATGTCTGGTGATACGACAACTGGGTTATCTAGGTTCTTCGCTAACATATCTTCTAACAGTACTGGGCTACCAAATACGTTATCTACAGGGACATCGAAGAAGCCTTGAATTTGCTCTGCGTGAAGATCACAAGTCAAGACGCGGTCTACACCTACGCTTGATAGAAAATCAGCAACAACTTTAGCGGTGATCGGTACACGCGCACTGCGTACACGGCGATCTTGACGAGCATAACCAAAGTAAGGAATTACCGCGGTAATACGGCCGGCAGATGCACGACGTAGCGCATCAACCATAACGATAAGTTCCATCAAGTTATCGTTAGTCGGCGCACAAGTAGATTGAATGATGAATACATCCGCCCCACGTACATTTTCGTTAATCTGAACACTGATTTCACCGTCGCTGAAAACGCCAACCTCAGCGTCTCCAAGTTTACAAAATAGACGATCCGCTATCTTCTTTGCGAGACTGGGTGTTGCGTTACCGGCAAATAGTTTAATGTCAGGCACTGTATGAACCTCAGGCGTATGCTTTATGATAATGATCGGGATAAATAGCCTTATCCCGCATGATTTTTAGTATTGCGCTAATCGCAGCACTAATGGTGATTTATTTGTCCCTTTGGCGATAAAACCGCTCAAATCCACTGGCATTTTAGCAAAAGCATCTTCTGCCTGCTGGCGAGTATCGAAAACCCCGAAAACACATGCTCCCGTTCCGGTCATTCTGGACGGCGCATATTCTATCAGCCACGCTAATGCTTTGGCAACTTGGGGGTAAAGATTGCTGACCAGTTGTTGGCAATCATTTCGCCAGGGGTTGCTCATTAAATCGGCTAGGTTAAGCTTGGGTGTATCGCGGGGTAATGCTGGATCTTGGAAGATTAATGCTGTAGAAACATGTACGTTTGGCGTGATAACCAAGTACCAAGGCTCAGCGACATCTACTGCTTGAAGGTGCTCGCCAACACCTTCTGCAAAAGCGGCTAAACCATTAATAAATACAGGGACATCAGCGCCTAGAGAGAGACCGATATCAGCTAGTTTTTGGCTTGATAATCCGGTTTGCCATAAGTGATTTAACGCTACCAGTGTCGTGGCTGCATCCGATGAGCCGCCACCTATTCCACCTCCCATCGGTAAGCGTTTATCTAGCCAAATCTCAGCGCCAAGCGTCGTTTGAGTGACCTCTTGTAGCGATTTTGCAGCTTTCAGAATTAAGTTATCGCTATGTGCGACAACATCATTCATTGATGAGTGCAAAGTGAGCGTTCCTGTATCGTTAACGGCAAAGTCGAGATAATCGCAATGGTCAATGAATTGAAATAGTGTCTGCAACTCATGATAGCCATCGGCTCGGCGACCATTGATATGCAGAAATAGGTTAAGTTTTGCCGGTGCCGGCCAATGGTTGGAGCGATTGTCTTTCATAATTTATCCAGCATTGTTTGGTGTGGGAGCCAATGCTTGCCATTGGTTAATTTGTATTTTTAGTCGAACATCGTCACGTGAGAGTTGTAATAATCTAGGAAGCTGTGCACCACTTTGTACTTGCCAGCTATTAAAGGTGACTTGCCAAGGTGAGGGGGAGTTGGTGCTACGAGCACTGATTGGCCGTAATTGTTCATCTTGGCTAAGCAGTTCATCGCTAGGCGATATCTGTCCCGTGATCCATAAAGGGAGGGTTGCGACTGGAATTGACCAACCGGTTAATCGCTTTAATAGGCGTTCAGCATCTGTGTCGTGGTAGGTTTTTCCGTCCAATTCTAATGTTGACCCTGTGCTATCACTGGTCAAGGACATTACTGTGGTGCCAAGCATAGTGGTTAACCGCAGCTCATTACTTGCCTGGGTATGCAGCCAATATAGATTGGTACTAAATTTGTCATCGCTGGTGCGAACGGCGAGTTTACCTTGCATCTCCCAAGCTGAGGCTTGGTTAACATGGGTCACGTCGGTGGCGCTCAGATTGATTGGCACACGATTAGCGCAACCTGTGAGTGTTAGGAGGGTGAATCCTACTAGGGTGACAGCCATTTTTGTGAAGTAGTTCAAATTATTCATCTATAGCCTGATTAACTAGCCCATATCATACGAGGGCTGTCTCCAAATACCAATGCTAATTGCCAAATTTCCTGCTAGCCTAGGCTAGCGTTAGCAATGACTAATTTTCATTCATTGCGGTTTTAGTCAGTTTTAAGGCCATCATTAATCACGAAAGCGTGTAACAACCGAGATTATTATTCGGTTTTGTTAAGCGTATTCTGTTTTTAGTTGGTTCAATTCAGTAGAATGGCACCCAATAAGTGAGATGCCTAGAGACCAGAAAGAGTCAGATGAGCCTTGTAGCAATCGGTATTAATCATAAAACAGCCACGGTAGACCTACGCGAAAAAGTAGCGTTTGCGCCTGATAGAATTCATGATGCGATGAAAAGCTTAGCCAGCCACACTAAGACTGGTGAAGCGGTGATCGTCTCTACCTGTAATCGTACCGAACTTTACTGCAATACGGGTGAAGAAGAGGCGGTGATCGCATGGCTAGAAGAGTATCACCAACTCGCTCATGAAGATGTATTGCCCTGCTTGTATAAATATCAGGGGCAAGAAGTTGTGCAGCACCTGATGCGAGTGTCAGCAGGCCTTGATTCACTCATTTTGGGTGAACCTCAGATTCTTGGCCAAGTGAAGCAGTCCTTTGTGAAGGCTAAAGAAGCTGGAACGGTAGCGGTCACTATGGACCGTTTATTTCAAAATACCTTTTCTGTTGCCAAAAAAGTCCGCACTGAAACTGAGATTGGCGCTGCAGCAGTATCCGTTGCGTTTGCGGCCGTCAGTATGGCTAAACATATCTTCTCTGCACTGAGCGCCACAAAAGTACTGCTGATTGGTGCTGGTGAAACCATAGAACTTGTTGCGCGCCATTTAAAAGACAATGGCGTTGAGACAATGACTGTTGCCAACCGTACGGTTTCACGTGCCGAAGCCATGTGTGAAGAGTTCGGTGCGACAGCAATTACACTCGAACAGATACCAGAGTATCTCCCTAAAGCCGATATCGTGATATCCTCTACCGCCAGCCCGTTACCGATCCTTGGTAAAGGCATGGTAGAAAAAGCGCTGAAGCAGCGTCGTCATCAGCCTATGTTATTGGTTGATATAGCAGTTCCTAGAGATATTGAAGCTGAAGTGGGGGATCTTGATGATGCCTTCCTGTACACGGTTGACGACCTGCAAAGTATCATTGAACAGAATATGGCCTCTCGAAGAGAGGCTGCCGAGCAAGCTGAGATAATTGTTGAAGAGGAATCTCATCTTTTCATGGAGTGGATCCGATCGTTAGAGTCGGTCGACAGCATCCGTGAGTACCGCACCCAAAGTATGGCGGTAAAAGATGAACTGGTTGAGCGAGCAATCAATAAGTTAGCCCAAGGCGGTGATAGCGAACAGCTAATACTGGAATTGGCCAATAAGCTAACCAATAAATTGATCCATGCCCCAACTCAGGCTCTGACTGCTGCAAGCCGCCGAGGCGACTTAAACAGCATAGGACAATTGCGCACAGCACTTGGATTAGATAAAGACTAAGGTTAGCGTTGGAATGAAGGACAGTGTTATTCGCAAGCTCGAAGGCTTGCTTGAGCGTAATGAAGAAGTGTTGGCGCTGCTGAGCGATCCGAGCATCATTGCCGATCAGGAGCGTTTTCGCGCTCTGTCCAAAGAGTACTCTCAACTTGAAGATGTGGTAAGAACGTTCAAAGCCTATCAGCAAGCTGAAGAAGATATTGAATCAGCTAAAGAGATGTTAAGCGAAGATGATGCTGATCTCAAAGAGATGGCGCAAGAGGAGATAAAAGAGGCTAAAGCCACTTTAGAAACCCTCGAAGCTGAGCTGCAAATTCTGCTGCTTCCTAAAGATCCTAAAGATGATAATAACGCTTTCGTTGAGATCCGAGCAGGAGCTGGTGGCGACGAAGCTGCTATTTTTGCTGGTGATCTATACCGTATGTACAGCCGCTATTGTGAAGCCAATCGTTGGCAAATCGAAGTCATGACTCTCAATGAAGGTGAGCATGGTGGCTTTAAAGAGATTATCGTTAAAGTCTCTGGTGAAGGTGTCTTCGGTAAGCTCAAGTTTGAGTCGGGTGGACACCGTGTTCAGCGTGTACCAGAAACTGAATCTCAGGGGCGTGTGCATACCTCAGCTTGTACTGTCGTCGTTATGCCTGAAGTTCCAGAAGCTGAAGCCATTTCAATTAACCCTGCTGATTTAAAGGTTGATACCTTCCGCGCTTCAGGTGCGGGTGGACAGCACGTTAACAAAACCGATTCTGCGATTCGTATTACCCATATTCCGTCGGGCATCATTGTTGAGTGCCAAGATCAACGTTCACAACACAAGAACCGTGCCCAAGCAATGAGTGTGCTTGCCGCGCGTATTCAAGCTGTTGAAGATGAGAAGCGCCGTAGCGAAGAGGAGACGACTCGCCGTAGTTTGGTGGCCAGTGGTGATCGTTCTGAGCGTGTTCGCACCTATAATTACCCACAAGGTCGCGTGAGTGAGCATCGCATAAATTTGACCCTTTACCGTCTGAATGAGGTGATGGAAGGCGATTTGAACGCGATTATTGAGCCGCTTATGCAGGAAAACCAAGCCGACATGTTAGCAGCGTTAGGCGAAGATTAATCTTCGTCAACTAACAAGGCTTTTAAGGATATTCTTTGTTTCAGACACTATCTGAAGCCCTAGATTGGGCTTCATCTCAACTCGTTGAGATCTCAGACAGTGCAAAGCTTGACGCTGAAGTCATGCTGCTGCATATCATTCATAAGCAACGTAGCTATCTCTATACCTGGCCAGATGAACGTTTGACCTCCGAGCAGGTGACGGCCTTTAAAAAGATGGTCAGCAGACGGCTTATCGGTACGCCCATTGCGCATATCGTTGGTGAGCGCGAGTTTTGGTCATTGCCATTTATGGTAAACGCTACCACGCTTATTCCACGTCCTGATACCGAGATTTTGGTTGAAACCGCCCTCAATCTGCCCTTGGCTGATAACGCTAAGGTGCTCGATTTAGGCACAGGTACAGGGGCGATTGCCCTGTCATTGGCATTTGAGCGTAACAGCTGGCAAATGACTGCCGTGGACAAGGTCGTTGAAGCGGTCGCATTGGCAAAAGCTAATCGAGACAACTTAAAACAGCCTCAGGTAAATATTTTGCAAAGCGATTGGTTTGATGCAATCACTCAGTATGATTTCAACCTAATCGTCTCAAACCCACCTTATATCGATGAAGAGGATGAACATCTCTCTCAAGGTGATGTGAGGTTTGAGCCGCAGAGTGCATTAACCGCGGGTGAGCATGGATATGCCGACCTGTTTCATATTGCCGATTGCGCGCGAGACTATTTGGCGCCAGGCGGTTATTTGGTGCTGGAGCATGGCTTTGGCCAGGCGCTTACAGTGCGCGCCAAGATGATTGAGCTTGGGTATGAGGCTGTGGCAACAGTGAGAGACTTTGGCAGCAATGACCGTTGCACTTTAGGCCGCTGGCCGAGATAGTGGCACATTAATGCACCATTTAGCTTGGTTGTATTAGATAAATTGATAAGCTTTCAACAACTGAAAGTATGCCAGTCGTTTATACCTGAAGGTAGAAGTGTGTCTTCTACCTTCAGAATATCGTTAGGGGATGAAAATAATCTCTTTCTCAAGCAACTCGTATATTAACTCGATGGCTGAGTTTTTATCTGCGCCATTCTGACTCAACACACTGATTATCTCGCTACCCGTGAAACATGTTGTCTGTTCAGCAAGAAGCAATATTATTTGTGCTAGTAGAGGATCGGTTACCGACTGACTTTTGCTATGCCTAATCTTATAGCTCAAGCTCTCAATTCTTTGAGACTGGTTTAAGTTCCGCTTTTCCACTGAAAATGAAGCTTCAGGGTTTACCGCAAATTGACTGGACTCTAACTCAGCTATATCCACCTTCTCAGCAGCAGTATTATCAGCTTTACATATAATAAGCTCTAACTTTGGGATTTCGAATAATCTTTCAATTACTTGATATTGTTCAAATTCGCTCAACTCTCTTAGTCTTGCTAAAAGCTGAGGGTTGTTAAAACGTCTATCTACTGACCAGACATCAGGATCGATCCAACGAACAAACTTCATATTCGCCTTATCAATGAACTTCCATAGGGAAGCGACATCGTAGCTCACTTCGTTGACATTTAAGCACCTATCGACAAACTCGACATCGGGGGTTCTATAGGAACCTTGCCAATAATTGCCTTTAAAAATTGTGTTATCGGCCGCCTCTGTCAATGCTCTTGCAAGTGGTAATCTATCTTCAATTTCGTCTTTATTAGAGGAGACTATATCGATTCCTTCAATTAGTCGGTATAGAGCTTGTCGACCGAAACTACCATAGAGCATTAAAGAGATAACCCCGTGTGGCGCAAGAATATTGGACAGATTATTAAGGCCGACCTGAGGGTCTGCCAAATGGTGTAATACGCCAGACGAATAGATAATATCAAACCCTCCTGGAGGAATCTCAACTCCCTCCAATGTCATCAGGTCTGCTTGTACAAAATTAACATTGGTGAGCCCTCGAACCTCAGCATCAGCTTTCGCTTCCGCTAGACCTACACTATTAATATCAACAGCAGTAAACATTACATTGGGTTGCACTGAAGCTGCTCCGAGGACCCCTAAGCCACGTCCACACCCAGCGTCTAAAACATTCAGTTGTGTATCGGTATCTTTTTTCTTTGTCACATAACTTAAAAGTAATCTAGCATCAAAACCCGCTTTTATGGACGCATTCCCAGGTGGATAGGGATATCTTTCATACATACTTTTTACTTTTTTAGTTGTTTGATCCACGGTCCATCTCCTCATAAGGCACAATTGGTTATGCTAAAGGGTGTAAAGAAGTTTGTTGCTATCCAAAACAAGCCTGATGGCATCAAATTAGCGAAATAGCTGGATAATCAAAATTCGAGGTAAATTGATAATAGTGTTAATAGCTTAATGTTATTTAATCTATGTTACTTTAACCCCATTTGCAAAAACCTATGTCACAGCTAGGCGTTTACCCGATAGCTTACCAATGGTGAAATTGATTGTTGAGTCTCCCTGTTATTTATGCTTATGGGCGGTCATCCAATTTCCGCCTTAATCAGCATATTTTAGTTTAAACGTACATTGGGGAGTTAGCTTATCTACTCTAGACTGTAATGGTTAAATGTTAGTTTGAACACTTGATAATGTCTTTGTCATAAAATACTTGCAGCCCGTTTTAGGGTACTGCTCTTGGGTCCATTGTAGTTGATAGCCGCGGGCTTCATAGAAGGGCTTAGCCTGAAAGTTGAGGGTATCTAAAACGGCGTAAATACAACCGCGCTCTTTGGCTGTTTTCTCAGCCTCGTCGAGCAACTGACTACCGACCCGCTGACCGCGTAGTGCATCACTTACCCAAAGATTTTCAATCATTAACCAATTGCCGAAGGTACGTGCGGACAGGCCTGCAAGCAATACACCTTGTTCATTCTCTAATTTCAGGCCTAGAGGTAAGCGCTCACTGACCTCCCAATGTTGCCAATTAAACTCGGCAATTTTTTGTTTTATGGCGTCGGCGAATGTGTCTGAATTGTCGTGTGCAAAAGTTAGCGGCATAGTTTGGCTCTTCATCGGACTGTGGCTTTAGATGTTTGGGTACAGTTTATCGCGGATATTCGTTTGATGATATTGGTTATGGTGCATTGGATCAGGTACACTAGCGCCTTTGCGAGCAACGAAAGAACTTATAATGGACAGTTTATACCCAGCTATTAAGCATATTCACCTTACGTTTATTGCCCTCAGTGTGTTGTTTTTTATTGTACGTTTTGTACTGCACATCAGACAGTCGCCGATTATGGATAAGAAGTTCGTAAAAATAGCGCCTCATGTCATCGATACTTTGCTGCTGCTATCAGGTTTGACTTTATGTTTCATCATCAAACAGTATCCGTTTCAAGATGCATGGCTTACCGAAAAAATCGGTGCTGTTGTGGCGTACATATTCTTAGCGACTATCGCACTTAAAGCCAATCGAAATACCCTTTTCAAAGTGTTTGCAGCGCTTGGTGCTATTGCTTGGATCGTTTATGCGGCCAAGATTGCAATGTTTAAGCAAGCAGTATTAATGGGTTAATCAGAGCAATGATCCTTAATGATGAGCTCTCACTGCCCGAGAGTGCGTTTGACATTACCGAACATTTAGGTTTTTCGAAGAAAGACAGCGCTAAATGGGCTTGGCTTGAATTAGCAGGCGCAGTACTTAGCCATTATGTTGTCGATCGCAACGATAGATTGAATGCGCTGCTACATTGGTTTTATCAGGATTTGGGCTTTTGCGCCAGAGACTCATATTTCAGTGTAGAAGCCGCAGATTTGGCCAGTTGTATCACGACACGCCAGGGAAACAGCACCACGTTATCAGCGGTATTAATGTTGCTGGCTAAACAACTCGATTTAGTCTTAGAACCTTTGTTGTTGCCGGGGAACACAGTGTTGTGTAGCCGAATCGACAAGCAGGTGCGCTATATTGATCCGTTGACGGGGAAAGATATCACTAAGCATCAACTGCATGTGTTAGTGCGTGGTGAGTTAGGTAATGGCGCACCATTTAAGCCTCGTTACTTAAAGCCTGCTAGTCTCAAACGCGTATTGTCACGGATGATTCATGAATTAAAAGCTGGGGCTATTTTGTCCCATCAGTTTGAGAGCGCTATGGAGTGCTGTAATCTGTTGTTGCAGTGGCATAGTGATGATCTTAATTTGAATCGTGAACGGGCGTTTATAGCTCAGCAGTTAGGCTGTATCAATGTCGCAGCAGCTGACTTACAGCATTTTGTTGATAATAGTCCCCATGATCCTGTCACCGAACTGGTTAAGCTGCAATTAAAAGAGCTCAACGATGAGGTTGAGATCTATCACTAGTGTTTTAGAGGCTGAATGACGGATGGTTACAGCCTCTATTTCTTTGTTTGCTAGACGTTGACACAACACATCATAACTAAAAATAATAAATTGAATGATATCAAAGGGAGTTAATATGAGCGGTACCGCATTAGTCACCAATGATGCCACTGGCTTAGGCCTGCTAGCGGTGATCTTAGGGTTTGTTTTTTACACCAATAGCAGCAGCCATCCATTTTGGGTTAAGTTTTATCGTTTTATTCCGGCGCTATTGCTCTGTTACTTCCTACCATCCTTACTTAACTCCTTTAACATTCTTGATGGTGATACCTCAAAACTCTATTTTGTGGCGTCACGCTACTTATTACCTGCCTGCTTAGTGCTGCTAATTTTAAGTGTCGACCTTAAGGCGATCATGAGCCTTGGGCCGAAAGCGATTGTCATGTTTTTAACCGGTACCGTGGGGATCGTCATTGGTGGCCCTATTGCGTTACTCATTATCTCGGCTATTAATCCCGATGTTTTAGGTGTTACTGGCCCTGAAGCGATTTGGCGTGGTATGACAACCCTAGCCGGTAGTTGGATTGGCGGCGGCGCTAACCAAGCGGCGATGAAAGAGATTTATGAAGTAGGTGGTGACATCTTCTCAATAATGGTCACCGTGGATGTGATTGTGGCTAATATCTGGATGGCAGTATTGCTGTTTATGGCCTCAAAAGCGAAACAGATTGATGCGAAAACCGGGGCTGATACTTCCGCGATTGAACGCTTAAAAGAGAAGGTTGAAAAGTATCACGCAGAAAACGCACGTATTCCGAGTTTGCGTGATTTAATGATGATCGTCGCGGTTGGTTTTGGCATCACGGGTCTTGCACACATGATTGCCGATTTCTTAGGTCCGTTCTTTGAGGCCAATTATCCTTGGACCCGTGATTACAGTCTGACTTCTAAGTTTTTCTGGTTGATTGTTACCGTGACCACGATAGGCTTGGCGATGTCCTTTAGCCCTGTGCGTCATTTAGAAGCCGCTGGTGCGTCCAAAGTGGCGTCGGCGTTTCTCTATATCTTAGTTGCGACCATTGGTCTGCATATGGATGTATTTAAACTCTTTGACCCTGCTAACTTGTGGTATTTCGCTATTGGTATTATTTGGATGCTGGTTCATGCTGGCTTTATGCTACTGGTGGCTAAGCTGATTCGTGCACCGCTGTTTTATATGGCGGTTGGCAGCCAAGCAAACGTTGGTGGCGCGGCATCTGCACCAGTGGTTGCAGCGGCTTTTCACCCCGCATTAGCGCCCGTAGGTGTACTCTTAGCGGTACTGGGCTATGCTGTAGGCACTTATATGGCATGGTTATGTGGTCAGGTTTTACAAGTTGTCGCTTCTTAAAATCTGAGTAAAGAGTTGGATTAATGCCGAGGTTTTGCCTCGGCTCTTTGAGAGAGAAATTACTGATGAGTAATAAAACTATTACACTAGGCGCCATTGAGATAGCCAATGATAAGCCGTTTGTTCTTTTTGGCGGTATGAACGTGCTCGAGTCGCGTGATCTTGCCATGAAGATTGCTGAAACTTATGCTGAAGTGACGCAGAAGTTAGGTATTCCTTATGTATTTAAGGCGTCATTTGATAAGGCTAATCGCTCATCGGTCAACTCTTACCGTGGCCCTGGCATGGAAGAGGGGTTAAAGATTTTTGAAGAGATAAAGTCAACCTTCAATCTGCCACTCATTACCGACGTGCATGAAACCTATCAGTGTGCTCCGGTTGCAGAGGTTGTTGATATTATTCAGCTCCCCGCTTTCCTTGCGCGTCAAACCGACCTAGTGGTCGCGATGGCAAAAACTGGCGCTATCATCAATGTGAAGAAGCCGCAGTTTCTAGCACCGCATGAGATGCGCCATATTATTACCAAGTTTAACGAAGCCGGTAATGATGAGATCATCTTATGTGAGCGTGGTTCAAGCTTTGGTTACAATAATCTTGTTGTCGACATGCTGGGCATGGATGAGATGAAACAGTCTGGCTACCCAGTTATCTTTGATGCGACCCATGCATTGCAACGTCCAGGTGGACGCGCCGACAGTGCTGGTGGACGCCGTGCTCAAGCAACCGAATTGGCCCGCAGTGGTATGGCGTTAGGCTTGGCTGGCTTATTCATTGAAGCACATCCAGACCCTGATAATGCTAAATGCGATGGCCCATGTGCATTACCACTGCATCAGCTTGAGAACTACTTGGTACAAATGAAGGCAATCGATGATTTAGTTAAGTCATTTGATCCTATCGATACCAGTAAGTAATGACTTAACATCAATCCATAGAGCCTCGCATTCGCGGGGCTTTGTTTTATCTGGTATATGAGCATTTTTAAGGTTGGTTACAGTCTGCCTATGTATCCTGCTGCTATATTAAAAAACGCTGAGGTAGAAGATGCTCGGCAATAAAAAATAAGAGGGATGAGATGATGTCGAATGAAACTCAGGCGCCGGGGGCTGCTGGGCCGTGCACTGGATGGGATTGAACGGGTGGGCAATAAACTGCCTGATCCGGCTATGCTGTTTCTAATCTTGCTGTTTTCCGTGTGGGGGCTATCAGCATTACTCTCTGGAATGAGCTTTGATGCAATAGACCCAAGAACTGACGCGCCTATTGAGGTGACTAACTTACTGAGTGCCGAAGCGCTGACTCACTTCCTAACCACCATGGTGTCGACCTTTACCGCATTTGCGCCCCTGGGCGTGGTTTTAGTGGCAATGTTGGGTGTCGGGGTTGCAGAACACTCGGGGTACATCAATACAGCATTAAAACAGATGCTCAAGGTTACCCCCGCAAAACTGCTGACGCCTGCGGTTGTATTGGTTGGGATTATCTCTCATACCGCAACCGATGCTGGTTATGTGGTAGTTATTCCTCTTGCTGGAGTCATTTTCTTTACGGTCGGTCGTCATCCACTTGCGGGTATCGCTGCGGCATTTGCTGGCGTATCGGGTGGCTTTTGCGCTAACTTTATTCCATCAGGCATTGATCCCTTACTGCAAAGTTTTACCCAGTCCGCAGCGCAAATAGTTGATCCAACTATTCAAGTTAATCCTCTCAATAATTGGTTTTTTGCTGCCTCGTCATGTATTCCTATTACGCTGCTTATTTGGTACCTCACAGATAAAGTGCTTGAGCCGCGCTTAAATCGTACCCATAAGGTTAACCGTGAAGCGGTCGATATTCCTGTGATGGAGCAAACTACCGTCGCTGAGATGAAGGCGTTTCGCATTGCCAGTTTAGTGATGCTGGTTGCTATTCTTGGTTTCTTTTCACTGACTATCTCAGAGAGTTCTACCTTGCGCGATGCCAATGGCTCGCTGACCAGTTTTAGTGCCCCATTGATGAAATCGATAGTGCCATTGATTTTCATCTTCTTTATGTTGCCAGGTTTGGTCTACGGCTACTTAACAAAGACATTTACTAACTCATCTGATGTCGTGCAAGCCATGTCAAAATCGATGAGCGGCATGGCACACTATATTGTGATGGCGTTTTTCTGTGCCCAGTTTGTTGCTGCGTTTTCAGCCTCTAATCTAGGTGCCTTGATTGCGGTTGAAGGTGCCGGTGCGCTGAAGGCGATGAACCTCTCTGCCGAAATTACCATTGTCGGCATGATTCTGCTGGTGGGGTTTGTGAACCTATTTGTCGGTTCATCATCGGCAAAATGGGCCTTGATAGGTCCGGTATTAGTGCCGATGTTAATGCAGCTCAATATTAGTCCAGATCTATCTCAGGCAGCTTATCGAGTGGGGGATTCAAGCTCTAACATCATTACCCCGTTGATGCCCTATTTCCCATTAGTTGTGGTTTACTGTCAGCGGTATGTGAAAGGGATTGGCATCGGCACACTTATTTCGATGATGTTGCCATTTAGCTTAGCCTTGATTTCGATTTGGAGTGCGTGGTTATTGCTCTACTGGTCGCTGGGGATCCCGCTAGGGCTAGGTGCGAGCTACACATACTAGTAATTAAAATAGAGTCTCCTTTGGAGGCTCTATTTTTTTGGCTATAAGCTTGGGCAATTGAAGAATGCTCAGCTTATCAGTTTCTGCTCGAAGTCCTCTATCATTGCACGTATCATCGATGGCTAACAAGATTGGGATAAGTTGATATGTGGGTGTTTTTCACACTGCTTGCGGCCTTTATGCAGGCATGGCGTAATGCGTTTCAAAGCCAGTTAAGTGCTGATGTTAAGGTGGCGGGTGTGACTTTGGCGCGCTTTATTTGGGCTGGACCGTTTGCAGCACTCTATCTCTATGGCTTGTCTCTTTGGCAACCGATAACCACACCGATCACTTTTGAGTTGTTTACTGCACCGTTCTGGGCTTATGTTATCGGTGCGTCTGCGATGCAGATCCTCGCCACCGCATTAATGGTGCAACTGTTTAAGATGCGTGACTTTGCCATTGGAGCGGGGCTTGCTAAGAGTGAGGCGATTGTAGCCGCCATTTTTGGCGTGTTGTTTTTTGGTACCGATCTCAGTGTCTTGGGCTGGATTGGGGTGATTGTCGGTGCAACCGCCATATTTATGATGAGT
The DNA here is from genome assembly GCF_000518705.1 of Shewanella colwelliana ATCC 39565. Classification (GTDB taxonomy): domain Bacteria; phylum Pseudomonadota; class Gammaproteobacteria; order Enterobacterales; family Shewanellaceae; genus Shewanella; species Shewanella colwelliana. The sequence continues at coordinate 34,724 of NZ_JAEC01000024.1, read as the reverse complement.
ACTCGCGAAGGCATTAAACACCTTTCTCTCGCGACGCTGCTAATTGGTTTAGCCTGTGGCAGTGCATTTGCATTGACCTCTCTGTGGGTGAGGGAGGCAAGTTTATGCCTAGATATACCATTTCCACATCGGGCTGCTTGGGTGCTGTTGTGGGTAATTGGTATACAAACCCTCAGTTTATTGCTGTTTCTTGCTATTAAAGATAGAGCGACGCTATTGGCGCTTTGGCAACGGCCTAGGTTGACACTACTTATCAGTCTTTCTAGCTGTATGGGGTCAATTGGCTGGTTCAGCGCAATGTCATTGCAGGCCGTGCCTTATGTGAAAACATTGGGTCAGGTTGAAGTGTTTTTTACCATTTTAATTTCTACGTTATTTTTACAAAAGAAGGTAAAAATTAAGGATGTCGCAGCCTTGGTGTTAATTGGTATTGCGGCGGTATTAGTGATGTGGAGCTAATTCTCATTTGACAATGCCACCTTGCGGTTAACGGCAAGGTGACATTGTCGCATAGCGTTTAAGCGGTTTGATACCTAGCTAAGATTTTACCTAAGCTTTCTGAGGCTTGAGATAGTTGACTCACCCCGTGTGAAGATTGGTTGGCGAGATCTTTAATCGTATTGGCTTTCTGTCTTATCTCACTCAATTCAGAGGCAATACCATTGGCCACTTCACTCTGCTCTTGTGAGGAGGCCGCAATTTGAAAGCTCATGTCGATAACGCTTTGCGATGACTCGGTGATTGAACTGACATCGGTACCAATCTCGGTGATCAGGGCTTGGCTTGATTGCGCCTGCTTCACCGTATTTTGAGTGATGCTGTCAATGTTGTTGGTCTCAAATTGCAAGTTCTCAATCATGCTCTGAATTTCGACGGTTGCAGCCTGGGTGCGGCTGGCAAGGGTTCGTACTTCATCTGCCACGACGGCAAAGCCACGCCCCATCTCTCCGGCACGCGCCGCTTCAATTGCCGCATTGAGTGCTAAGAGGTTGGTCTGCTCAGAGATACCATTAATGGTGGTGATCACCTCATTAATTTTGGTCGCGTTGGTTTTTAGGGTGCTAACAGAATCTGAGGTTTGTTCAATAAACCCTGACAGCTGCTCTATATCCTCAATGGCACGCTGAACTCGTTGATAGCTCTGACGGATAGAGGCGGAGTTTTGCTCCACTTGCTGTACTGAGTTGGTGGAGATACTTGATACTTCTGCCGCAGAGGCCGTCATCTCCTCCATTGCCGTTGCTACTGAGTCGAGTGACAGATATTGCTGCTGAATCTGCTCTTCACTCTCTCTATTCTCATTAGCGAAGGAAGAGGCGGTACCATGTAACGTATTAGCGTTGTCTTTAACGGTTACCACTAGTTCGGTCAATGTATCCATTGCCTTATCCAAGGCACAGCCGATTGTGCCAAACTCATCACGCCCAGGATGAAAGCCCAGGCGTGAAGTAAGGTCGCCCTTTCCTATGTTTTCAGTGGTTGTCCAGAGCACCCAGAGTGCGCCGCCGATGAAGGTCGCATTCCAATAAAGTAAAACGCTAAATGGCAGTAACCAGAGGTAGGTTAGCAATAGGCTAGAGAAAGCGCTGCTTTTAGCAGACTTTTCGGCATTACCGACATTTTCTGTCATGCTGAGGTTTTGTCCAGCTTGATTACGCACAACGGCTGTAATGGCATCACCGCTGCGAGATGATTTGGGTGCACTGGCTTGCTGAATGTTAAGCATGGCTAATTTGTCGCTTTGACCACTTACATCCAAGGCTCGCACAGCCCCAGAGAGTTTAGCCTCAAGAGTGCTAAGAGACTCTTGTTCTATTTGTGCAATGTTATCTTGATACCGCAACACTGCGACACTGGTGAGTGCGATAAAAAACAAGCCCCAAATGACCCAGAACTTATCATTGATGGACATTTTGATGAATAACTTGTCTATGGAGCGAAAATTGACTTCTTTCATAGTCTCTTCCAAATGGTGCGTAATATTTAAAGATTTATGCCGATAACAGCTTTAAGTTAACCTACGCTGTTTTTATTAATAAATACAGTACGTATCTATAATAGCTGCATGTAGAAGCATTAGTGTCAATTGATTCACATCTGTTGTATTTATTTACCTATTTTGTTGTGGCTGCCATGCGATTTTTGCTGTTAGCAGCATAGCGCAGTGACTCACCAGTAATCCAAAGCTTACTCCAGCGATCAAGTCACCAAGAAAGTGATAGTTCATCCCCAGTTGTCCGGCAATCGCGATGAGCATAAGTCCTGTCCATAACGGCCAGAGCTTGGGGAATTGTCGCCAAAAGGTGAGTGCCAGTGCGCTGGTAAATAACGCATGGCCTGATGGAAACGAATTATAAGAAAGACCATGGGCGAAAGGATGGAATGCTTCTATACCGTCGGCGATCCACGAAGGATTGTGGCCAGTCGGTAAGGTTATCCAGCTCTCAGGCCAAGTGCGGCCAAAAATAAATTTGGCAGTAAGTCGCACGATGAACGCCAGCATCAGAGTTACTAATAGAGCAATGGCTAAGTGTAAATAGTTAGCCCTAAATTGTTTAACGATGCAGGCGATTATCACTAACGCGGCCATCAATTCGAGTAATACGGGGGTATAGCTAAACAGCTTAAACCATTCGCGATTTAGCGAGTGGGTGTGCATGAGTGATGATAGATCTCGGTCGAAGTAGGTGATACTCACCAGACATAAAGACGCGAGCAGGATATAAAGTAGGCTAAAGCCTTTAAGTGTCTTGGGAAACAAGAACTGTGGCATAGAGAGGTAATTGGCTCTGAGTTATCTGTTGGCTTCATACTTTACGCCAGTTACCTCGATTATCAAAATGCCGTCTTCGGACGGCATTTTTAAGTCGTTAGGAACTTAGTGGCGCAGGCTATCAATTAAATAGTTTAGGCTAGGGTTTTGTTCAAAATTCTGGACTGGGGTGACATTGAATTTTGGGGCGATTAGCCAATTTCGATGGACAAGTTCATCTAGAAGGCTCAAATACTGCACGCTGGTCTTGCCAACCAAAAGGTTGCTGAGATCGCGCGTTTTCGACAAATGAAGCATCTCCAGGAAGCCACTTAAGTAGAGATGATCTTTAGTAAAACCACCGCCGCGATAGACACGCGCAGTGGTCACAAATGCACTGTCCTTATCCATACCTACTTCATCAACCAGATAATTAAAGGTGAGATAGAAGTCTTGTTCTCTTAACATGGAATCGACGGCCAAAACTCGACAGGCGAGAGTATTAAGTCGCGCGTGCGCCATAAACCCGGCGTGAAGTTCGGCTAAAATGGCTAAGCCTTCTTGCGTATGGGTAGCACCTGGCAGACCAAGCCTGAGCACTTTAAGCGGCTGTTGCTTAGCATTTAGGGTCGTGGCCATGTGGATGCCGAGCTCATGTTGAATAAGGCGTTGTACTTCGGCGTGACTAAACTCTGCTTGGCTATTGACGGTTAGCTGTGCAGGCAAGGAGCTGACCATAGCTCTGGCCACTATAGCGCTGCTGGTCGCCACTTTGCATTGCATGCCCCATTGTTCTGCTTGCTGCTTCATCATTTCGCAAGCTGCTTTGGCATCATAACGCTCGCCGTCGGCTTCAGGGATCTCTTTGGCATAAAGTAGGAATTTGGCGTTACTGATCGCACTGCGATCAGGGCGGCCATGGTAACGCAATGCGTTATAAACAAAGCTTTCCTGGCCAACACTGGTAAGTAGGTCAACTTGTTCACTTAACTTATTTACCACGTCGCTGTACATCTGTTTAAGCGCTGGATCGGAGATATTGTCTATCGGTAGGCGGTAGATTTTATATTTAAACTCGTTGGCGTCGATAGGCAGTTGCCGATATTTAAACGCAGGCTTAAAGCGGTTCAGTTCTCTAAAGAAACGTTTTTTTTCCGAGGCTAAATTGGTTGGGTTAACATACTTTAGGGTATCGACTTTTTGCGCCAGCCTGTAGAGACTTGCATCAATTTCCAGTACCGCGGGTTCAATGGCACTGCTTAGCATATCTGCACGGCGAATTTTGCTACGGCGGTTAAATTTACGTTGAAAATAAGCACTCGTGATACTGAATGCGTGCTTAAGACCCAGTTTAAGGTCATCAAGCACGATGGGATAAACCTCACCTGTTAGCTCATCCATAAACACTTTCTTTATCGCCAGTGGCAGCACTAAGGTGCGGTCAAAGTGAGCATTGGTATGGGTGATCAGATAGCCTTGCTTGTCTTCTGAAATTAAGGTGTCGGCATCGACATCCATATGTGGCAAGGTGATGTGAGTGAGCTCGGCTTGGAATTTCTTTACTACATCGCCCCAGCGCTCAATGTCAATGCCAGCGGTTCTAATATTGAATGTTGGTGTACGTACCTCTTCGCGTTTGTAGTTGTACGCATGTAGGTCAAACACCATGACCATGCCAAACATTGATTCCAATTTGGCAATGAGTGCTTGGTAGAGTATATAAAAGTCATTGTGTTTGGCTTGGCTAATAGCGCGTTGCTTATCGCTCAGTGGTTTACGCCATACTTGTTTTTGCCATGCTGACTTGTAATAAGTACTCAGGCTTTTAGGTTTATTGAGGTCGTACTCAAATCGAGAATCTGTGCAGGCTAATGTGATCGGTTGCGAGGCAAGTAGCTCGTCCGTATAGGGGTTCTCTTCTAAATAGCGCTCTTCAGCGTTTAATTGACACAGTTTTACCAGATCATTTCTAACTTGATGGCCGGCATGAATTGCGGTACTGACTACGGGAAGGTATTCCTCTATCTTAATGATGCATCCTGAGGACTCTAATTGACCTGCAAACACTTCTCCGCGTTTGATTAACGCTAACATCTGTTCGAGCGTATAAGATTGAATATTCATATGCACTGTGCTGGTTTCTTATTATTAACGATAAACGTTATTACGTTGATGGGGATTACGCAAGCCAGATGTGGCCATTGCACGGAATGCAATAAATCATAGGACTAATTGGGATTAATCCTCTGTATCGAGCACAGTAGGGCGTGCAAGGTGAACCTAAATAAATTAATTAGGTTTTTGCCTGCGCCTAATGAGGTAAGCGCAGACAAAAAGTTACGTTATTTAAGCAACTTCTTCGTTGTAGCTTTCGCTGTAGGTGACGCTCTCAACGCGCTTATTGCTGGTGCTATTGAGGGTGTGGAATTTTTTAGGCTCACGAGTGAGTTTAGTGTACTTCACCCACACGTGTTCTAATTTGGTGTTAGCCTTGTTAGGGTGTTTTAAAACCTTAATGAAATGCTTCTCTTCTGCCGTTTCTGGCTCTAACTGGCCAGCTTCAAACGCTAGCATGGTATCACCATAAAGGCTTAAAATTTCAGCTTCAGACAGCGTAAACTCTCCTGATTTGCTAAAGCCTCTAGGGAAGTTTTTATCATCAAAAAAACGCTTTTGACCAAAACGGAATGACTCTTCAGACATAACAGCCTCGACAATGTAAAGGAAACGCTTTTACTACGGGTTTATTTAATCGCGAAATTATGACGTTTGGATGAAAAAGAGAAGCAAAATTTTTTTATCGTCACTATAACGATAAATTGTTATTCTCTGCGTGAATTTTACAGAGGCTGATTTATGGATGTAAAAGTTTTTAAAACCTTTTTAGAGGTGGCACAAACTCGTCATTTTGGGCGTGCAGCGGAGAACCTTTACATTACTCAGGCGGCGGTTAGTGCGCGGATTAAACAGCTTGAAGCCTTTTTTGACTCGCCACTGTTTATTCGAGACCGCAATAGCATCAAGCTGACCTCCTCTGGTGAGCGTCTGGTGGCTTACGCTGAAGTGATGGTTAATACCTTGGAGCAGGCTAAAAACGAGCTGGCATTGGCTAACCATAAAGCGTTGCAATTGATGATGGCTGGCACACCAAATATCTGGGATGCCTACCTTCAACATTGTTTGAGCAAAGTCACTGAGGAGTTTCAAGGGTATGGGTTTCAAGCAGAAGCATTAAGCCGCGAGCAGCTCCATCGAAATTTGATTGAGCGAACCTTGGATATGGCCTTCAGTTTTGATCCTCTAAAGTCTGATGAACTGGTATCTAAGCAGGTCGCAGATTTGGTGCTGGTATTGGTTGCCACAGAAGCCTGCAATGAGGGAGATGCTCTGTCAAAGCAATATGTTTATGTGGACTGGGGAACAAAGTTTGCCTCAGAACATGCAGAACGACACCATAGTCACAGTGCACCCTACTTGAGAACCTCTACTGGTCGAATAGCATTGGATTTCATACTCGATAAATCGGGTGCTGCTTATTTACCTTACTCAATCGTGGCGCCATTTATTGCCGCGAAGCAGTTATTTCTAGTAGACAATGTTGAGGCGTGGAGTCGCCCCATCTATCTTAACTACCGAAAAGACAGCACAGCATTGGATGCCATCACAAAAATAGAGGCGTTGGTGGCAAAAATTGATCCGTCGACTGCCTATACCCTGCAGCAGGCTGGCCAGCAAAACTAATGTTCAGGGGCGGCGGTGTTTGTTTTTCGCTTCATGGCGATAGCAATACAAATGCCTGCACCGCCCCAAGTGATTAGTAGAGTGAGTAACATCATAATCATGGCGCTGTAACTCATGGGTCGTCCTTATTTATATTCATCTGTGGGAAAACTATCTTTTTTACCGACAGCGTTAATGAGAATGGCGAAGAACAGCATGGTGCCGATTAGCCCCCAGCCTAAGAAAAGTTGATCGGCAATTGGATAGTCGCCATAGCCTTCAACTAGGGTGGTATAGAGATTTTTCAACAAAATAGCACACAAGATAGTAGGGCTGATAAAGCGTAAGCAGATTTCCCACCAAGCCCCAATCTTAAACTCTGAACGCTGATTAGCGTGCTGGCGCAATATGGCAATCTTTAGTAGCCAAGCAATCACTAATAATTCAATCAAGCAGCTCAGAAGCAGCGCGATGTTATTGATAAAGTAATCGACTAGATCTAACAGCAATAGACCACCATTGGTCGCAAATGCCATCGATACTAAGTAACCCGTCCCGCAAACTATTGCGCCTGCCATCTTCCTAGATATGTTTAATTTGTCGATAACGGCGCTGGTTACCGCTTCAATAATGGAAATATGCGAACTAAGCCCTGCTATCACTAGTGCGGTAAAAAACAACGGGCCAAGAATATAGGGAGCGGGCATCAAGTTGATGGCCGTTGGAATGGTGACAAACGCTAAGCCAATGCCAGATGAAACTACCTCAGTTAGCGGTTTCATCTGTTGCTCGGCCATATAACCCAGTACACCAAATACCAAGATGCCAGCTAATATGGAGAAACCACAGTTAATCAACACTGTCATAAAGGCATTGTTATTGATGTCTGCTTTGCTGGGCAGATAACTTGAATAGGCCAACATGATGGCAAATCCCACACTGAGGGTAAAAAATATTTGGCCATATGCGGCAGACCAGACGCTGGTATCGAGTAAGCGACTGAAGTCTGGTTCAAACAAGTAATTAAGCCCAGAGAGGGCGCCAGGTAGCATGAGTACACGAACAATTAGTACCAAAACCATAATAAACAGTAATGGCATCATTATCTTGCTGGCGCGTTCTATACCGCTTTTGACACCTGACAGAATGGCGATGCTGGTCATTGTCCATGCTAATGTCATGGATATAGCGATACCCGCTTGAAAATCGCCTAGGCTCGAAGGCGAGTTGTTGCCGAGCTTTAAGTAATCTTGAAAGAAAAATTGGTTGGGATTGTCGCCCCAGCTTTGGCTAAACGAAAATCCTAAATAGGAGATGGTCCAACCGATAATTGCCACGTAGTAAACGGCTATTACCGCCGCGATAAAAACTTGGAACCAGCCAAGCCACTCAAGTTTGATACCGATACTGTTGCCCAGTTTGGCGAATATTTGTGGAGACGTTTGGCGGAATTTATGCCCTAAGCTGAACTCCATGATCATAAAGGGGATGCCCGCAGTCAGCATGGCAAATAGGTAGGGAATAAAAAATGCACCGCCGCCGTTATCGTAGGCCATATAGGGGAAGCGCCAAATGTTACCCAAGCCGATGGCTGAACCTACAGCTGCAAGGATAAAACCGACTCGTGAATTCCATTGCTCTCTTTTCATCCTCATCCTCTGCGCTGACGAATGCTTTGGGCATAGAGGTATTTTAGTCGCTAATAGCGGTAGAGGTCGGAAATATTTGGAAAAAACCTTACTTAAGCGTCGAGATATTTTTGCTCTAACTGTTTCAGTTGCTCATAAAGGGCTTGGTTAGTGGCAGCGGTAATACCATGACTTTCGGCTCGGGTAAGTAGATACCCAGTAATCGCATCTATCTCAGTTTTTCGCTGGTGATGAACGTCTTGATGCATTGAGGAGTAGTTAGTTTGGGTCAGTGCTATGACGTTAAATACCCGATCGGACAAGGCCGACTTATCAAGTGCTATGCCATCAGCTTGAGCTACTGTGACCACCTCTTTTAAGAGTGCATCGATGGTGGATTTGTATTGTGGTTCGGCAAGCTGCCCATTGCGACAGTGATGAATTGCACTAAGGGGGTTAATGGCGATGTTTACGGCCAGTTTCTCCCATAACATAGGCAAAATAGGATCGCACCACTGGCTATTGGGTAGCGTCCCTCGTAGCAGTGCTTGTAAATCGGGGGCGAGAACTGGTCCTTGAAAAGGCCCCAATTGGCTAATCCCAGCCCCCGTTTGAGTCACATGCCATGGCGTGTTTTTAAGTGCACCCTGTGAGGTGGTGCCTAGGGTCAACCCATGATGTTTTAACTGACTGGATAATGCGATATGTGGTCCAAGCCCATTGTGGAGCAATAAAATATGACAATCGTCAGCGAGTTTGGGTAAAAGCGCCGATACCGCATCGACCACTTGGTAGGCCTTAGTGCAGACGATAAGTAGATTGATATCGCTCAGTGGTTGCACTAATTTATCGACACATATCATTTGCGCCGTTCGAATCGAGGTCTGTCCGTCTAACGTCGTAATTGTCAGTTTTTTTTCAGTGTTTTCTGAGCGTCTGACGAGTAGCTTAGCGGCAACACCTTGGTCAGCTAATTGATGGAAAATCAACTGACCTATGGCTCCAGCGCCAAGAATTGCGATGTTATTGGCTGTTGTTTGCTCAGGACTTGAGTGCATCTTCAGTTCGCCTTGATTTGTCATTCACTTTTAATCGCGCTGGCTTTGACGTAGCGACGATAGAGCCAAAGACCAAAATAAAACAGCAGTACACCCAACATGTCAGCGACAAAGTCGGCAAAAGACGCGCTGCGATAAGGCAATCTTGATTGCACCAATTCAATAAACATTGCATAGCCGGCAAGTACCACGGCTAAAGTGTGCCATCTGGGCTCAAACGCTAGGTGTGTTAGCAGGGCTAATGAGAAGAAGCTACCTAAATGGCCAAGCTTATCCATATTGGGGATCACTTGAGGGTAATTGGGTCGAGAGAAAACGAGGTAACTAATCACAATTAACGCGAAGAGCAGAGCTAATTTAAAAAGGCTTTTTCTTGTTATCACGGAATCTGTTGAGTCGAGTTGTTTTATCAATCATAAAAAAATGTCATCTTAAAGTCATTAATAATTGCTTTGTTGTGCTGGTTAACTTTTTTTGCTCCAAGGGTGAGCGAGCAGGTAAACTAACGTCAATAAAATTGTTATTGGTAGGAGTAAAGATATGCCTTCAATGGATATTGTCTCAGAAGTGAATGAAGTTGAACTGCGTAATGCGGTCGATAATACGCGTCGTGAACTGGATAGTCGTTTCGATTTTAGGGGCGTAGAGTGCGAAATTACCTATAAAGATCATCAGGTGACTTTGGCCTCAGAGTCAGACTTCCAGTGTCAGCAGCTGGTGGATATGCTACGAAATCAACTGAGTAAACGTAATGTCGATCCTGCATCGATGGATGTGGCTGAAAAAGCTATTCATAGCGGTAAAACCTTTTCGCTTAAAGTGACTTTCAAAGAGGGTATAGAAAGCCTTGTGGCGAAAAAGTTGGTGAAACAGATTAAAGACAGCAAGCTAAAGGTTCAGGCGGCTATTCAAGGCGACTCCGTTCGTGTGACAGGAAAAAAACGTGATGACCTACAAGCTGTGATGGCGTTGGCCAGAGAGTCTGATTTAGGTCAACCATTCCAGTTTAATAACTTCAGAGATTAAGCTTAATCTGAATGAAAAAAGCCCCGCAATGCGGGGCTTTTTGTTATCTAAATTCAATACTGATAAGTATTACTCTGGTTTTGCTTGGTGCTGTTTTTCGCTCGATTCAGTTTGCGCATCGAGACGATTGTCATGGCTTGGGTGCGGCGCATATTTCTCCACCAGTATAATGAGCCCCAATACTGGGAAGCCGATCAAGCTGGCGGCAACGAAAAAATTGACATAGCCAAAGGCGTCGATATAGGCACCGGAGAATCCGGCGATGAATTTAGGAAAAAGTAACATAATGGAGGAGAGCAGGGCATATTGCGTTGCGCTGTAGCCGCTACTGGTGAGGCTGGATAGATAAGCAATAAAGGCGGCGGTTGCAATACCTGCACTGAAGTTGTCAATAGATATTACCGCAGTAAGTAGGGGCACGTTGTAGCCAATGATTGCTTGGTAGGCAAACAGTAAATTGGTGATGGCAACCATGAAAGCGCCTAGGAAAAGGATTTTCATCGTACCATAGCGTGCGAGTAAAATTCCGCCCGCTCCAGCGCCGACTAAGGTCATTATCAAACCATATACCTTACTAATGGCAGCGATTTCAGCCTTGGCAAAGCCCATGTCGACATAAAAAACATTGGCCATAATGCCCATGACAATATCGGAGATGCGATAGCAGGAGATAAGTAACAGGATCAATAACGCACTTTTGCCGTACCGTTTGAAGAAATCAATAAAGGGTAGAACGCTGGCGGTGTAGAGCCAAGATAGACCGCCTGCAACAATAGGGGGATACTTGGCCGATAGCTGCGCTTTTACCTCTGCCTCTTTGTCATCCGCTTCTTTGGTTTCTACCGTGGGTTCACTGCTCATAAGCGTGGTAATGATGCCCACAGCCATTAAGCCTGCCATCACTAAATAAGCGGTCTGCCATGAGGCGAGATCATACACTTCGCTATTGGGATCGACCCAGGCGGCAATGGTTAATGCCCCCGCTGTGGCAACAATCATGGCACTTCGGTAGCCGACTTGATAGGCCGCAGCCAGAGCCGCTTGCATCTTCTCTGGGGCTGATTCGATACGAAAAGCATCGATCACGATATCTTGAGTGGCCGAGGCAAAGGCGACCATTAGCGCAAATAGTGCGAGACGCTCTAAATCTTGCACCGGATCACTTTGACTCATGCCTAAAATGGCAATCACTAGCAGCGATTGAGCCAATAGCATCCAACCTCTGCGGCGACCGAGGAAACGAGTGAGAAACGGCAGTGATAGCCGATCGACCAATGGCGACCAGGCCCACTTAAAACCATAAGCCAGTGCTATCCAGCTAAAGTAACCAATTGCGGTTCGATCGATACCGGCTTCTCTGAGCCAAAAAGAGAGCGTGGAGAAAACCAGCATCAAGGGTAACCCTGCGGAGAACCCAAGGAGCAATAAGACTAAGACACGTTTGTGACAGTAGATGGAGAGTGCCTCTTTGAGGCGTGAAAAAGAAGCGGTCACAGAAACTCTTATATTTGCAATAAAGATGGCGTTAGCTTAAACGCTAAGCGCCGAAATAAAAAGGGGATATCAGACACAAAAAAGCTCAGTCTAAACGACTGAGCTTGGCTTTTGCTTATTCTACATAGAGCTTGGTCTATGGCCGATACATCCTGAAGGGCATTGACCGCCAATACTGAGGTATTCGCAGCAATCATCAATTTGTTTACGTAAAAATTGATTACCGCGGATCATCCAGTCGGGCCATTTATCTAAAGCATGTAAGAGGTGCCAAAACACACGCTCCATATCACTTTGCGCATCACCTTGATGATTGAACTGTTGCCACTCTTCTAAGGTGTCCCATAAATAAAGCTGGATCTCATTGAAATCGAGTTGATTATTCAAAAACGCTTTCCCATATTGAGCCAGCTGGGGCGCTTTATTATCGATGAACTCATTGGGTGTCATCGTTCGCCTCCTTGCTACTGCGCAGATAAGTATAGTCAGAGCATTTGACCAATGTTCAAAATTTACAATTCCAATCTGTGCCCTTGCGATACATGTCTTGTTAGACTAATTGGCGGCATTTTATACTGATTTTTGTGTCACTATCTTCTTATCGTGGCAGTAATGTCGCTTTTTTTAGAATGATGTCGTTCACTGGAAAGTCTGGCCAGCCGAGCTTAGTATTTATTTGTGTTTCCACGAGTGACATCGCTTCGAGTATTTCCATTCCTTCAACCACTTCTCCGAACACCGCATAGCCCCAACGGCGCTTAGAGGGGTCTAGGCGTTTATTATCGCCAACATTAAAATAGAACTGCGCGGTGGCGGAGTGGGGGTCGTCTTCCCGTGCCATGGCAATAGTACCCAAGCCATTACTGAGGCCATTTCCGGATTCATTGATAATAGGTTCACCAAATGGCTTCTCTTCCAATTTAGGGTTGAGTCCACCGCCTTGTACCACAAACTCAGGGATCACTCGATGAAACAGGGTGTTGTCATAATGGCCTTTAACAACGTAAGTCAGAAAGTTATCTACGGTAATGGGGGCACGCTTGCGATCTAACTCAACAATGATTTTACCCATAGTGGTATCGAGTTCTACTTTGGGGTAGATGGTATCACTTTGTATGTCGATTGCATGGGCGAGACTGCTGACTGACAATATGATGAGAGAGAGTATCCAACGTTTCATTTTATCTCCTTATTATTGTTGAATGAACTGGTTCAATTCCGGATCGTTTATAATTTTACCTGTGAGATCCCCGAGCAGGTTATTCATTGCCAATTCTAAAGTAGCAAAGTCAGCGCTAAAAGGACCTGATACTTGGTTGCGCGCGGTATAGCGCTTAGTGAATGTTTTAGTGCTATTGCTGGCAATGACATTGATAATGATATTGTTGCTCGCCTCATAGCCTAAAGTGCTGTTGTTGACGTCCGTCAAAAGCTGCTCTAGCTGGAACTGCATATGTTGTGGCGAACTGGGGTCTATTTGGTAACCGGCTTTGGTGAAACCCGTCCTAAATACTTGCTCCAATTGCTGACGTGGTGCTTCTGATGGGCTCACTAATTTAGCGGCTTCCCCCTCTTTATTGAACCTGGCGATAAAGTTGGCTGAGCGGGTATCGATCATCTCAATGGCAATTGGGGCAAGACTATCGGCTTGCATCGTTACCGCGGGCAGTTGTGGATCTAATGCAATATGAGTTGGCATTTGGGTTGCGCAACCCAATAAAAGTGTCGCTGAAGCGATAAGCGGAATAAAACGTCTCATATAAGGAATGTGTGCTGATATAAAGGGTGGCATCAGCATACCAGAACTGAATCAGGTTTCCAGAGTTTAGCTTGCGTATCCCTATGCTCGGGGGACTTGGCATTTTAAGTGGTATCGTAGCGACAAGACCAGAATAACGCCTATGATGACACCCTCGAGTTTTAATCCCATATCGATGGCGAACTCATGCTGGCTATTGCTTGGGCAATTTCTGTTTTTCTACTGGCTATCGGCGTCGGCAATCGCCGCGTTTATTTGCTCTTTTAGCCATAAGGAAAGCGGATGGCGACGACTCTTGTTTGCCATGATTAAGGCAAAGTCGCCATTAAAAACGGGTAAGTCGGGGCAGATTTGAATCGCTTTAAAGTCGGGGCCAACCACTTTAGCGGTGCGCGCTGAACAGGGAAATAGCATATTTGTGTCCCTTAGCGCCTGTAAGATGATGCTGAGTTGACTGCTGCGTAACTGATTTCGAGGGAAAACATCATAATCTTTGAGCAGCTCTGTCGTGTGATTCTGTTGTTCATTCCAATTAGGGATAAGCTGTGAAGCTAGCGGATAGTGGTTAAAGTCTTCTGGCACAATTACCGATTGGTTAAATGGATGGTCTTTACGGCATAAGATCACAAAGCTATCGTGGTCAATTTTCTGTTGTACCAGTTGCTTAGTCACTTCGCTTGGAAAATAGTTAACTCCGATTTGGATGCGTCCATCGACTAACATATTTGGGGTACTGCTTTCCCAATTAACCAGGTGCAACTCGGCATTAGGGGCTAACTTGTTTATTCGCCTAATGAGTGGTGGTGCCAACCACTGTGAGATAAACCCATTGATGGCGACGGTGACCTTGCCATAGATATGTGCGGGATCGAAATCATTATTTCCCTCTAGCACGTCATAGAGCATATCTAATGCGGTGGGCAGTCTGGCACCTATCTCTTCGGCTTTTGAGGTAGGGGTTAGCCCATGTGCGTTACGGATGAAAAGAGGGTCATTAAAATGTTCACGTAAGCGACTCAATGCACGACTTACGGCAGGCTGACTAATATGAAGCTGCTCCGCTGCTTTACGGGTGTTCCTTACCTCAATAAGTACCCTGAGTACTTTGAGTAAATTCAAATCCATCTGTTGTTTCATATCGGCAACGTTGTTAGTACAGTCATTCACAAAGTGTATATCATCACTGTTAGTTATTCATTAAGTCCTAGCCGATGATGATAAAGTTTGTGGTGCTAAGCAGGAATAAGGCGTTTGTTAAGCACTCGTTACAATGAGGCTTTTATCTTGAACCATAAACCGTTAGAGTAAAAATTCAAATGAGAGCTTAGACATAGTTAACCATGACGATAAATGGTTAAGATGAAAACTAAGTCGTATATTAGCAAAAGAGCAAGGTAACGCCAGATACTATGAATAAATCTACAGCCATAGTTACTCAGCCAGCACCGGATAGCTTGATTCTACCCTCTGGTCAGGTCCAATACGGCCATTTTGATGGGCCAGCGCAGACGTTAGGCTTAGCAAATTTTCGCTATTTTGACTGTATGGACAAGCCTGCTGGCTGGTTAGCCAATTACTTTCATTTTAAGCAGTTTCAATTTGTTTCGGTTAAGACTGCACGCTATCTGATCGGTGTTGCCATTGCAGATATCCGCTATGTTGGCAGTGCATTCTGCTATCTGTATGACATTAAAGCCAACCGGCTGGTGGAAGTTACCTGGCTAAAATCCTTGGGGATGGGCTATAAGATGTCCGATTCGCCGGTATCTGGCGAAGCAAAAATAGCCAGTGGTAAAGGTCATATTTGTTTTAATTTACTCGATGGTCAATGGCAGATCTCTCTTGAGACTGCACAGTTGTCAGCGCAGCTTTCTCTTGAGGCTCCCGCCCTCTCTTTGCCGATGGCGATGTGTAATCCCACAGGTTATAACGGCTGGACCTATACGCAAAAGCACAACGGCTTGAAGGTGAAAGGAAGTTTATCGATTAATCATGAACCTCAGCCGCTCAATTGCGCGTTGGCAGGTTATGACTTCTCGGCGGGATATATGCGCCGCGAGACTAGCTGGCGCTGGGCGAGCATAAATGCACAAATTGGAGAAAGCACTATAGGGCTCAATCTTGCTGCGGGCGTTAATGAGACGGGGTGCAATGAAAATGTATTTTGGGTTGATGGAGAGCGCCATCTGCTAGGGCCGGTGCAGTTTGAGTTTTCGCGACAAAAAAGCAGTCCATCTCAATCGAGTTGGCGTATCAGCGGCAACGATGGTCAAATCCAATTACAGTTTAATGCTAAGAATTGCCGGCAAGAGAAGCTTAACCTGTGGCTGATAAAGAGTAACTTTAGGCAGTATATCGGTTATTTCGATGGTTTTATTATTGATAACAAAGGCCGCAAGCATGAGTTAACGCGTGTATTAGGCTTGACGGAAGATCACTTTGCTCGTTGGTAACCCTTTCAGCAATCAAATATAAAGGAATAATTAGATGGATTTTAATGGGCTGATTGAGCACCCAGAGATGCTATTGTTGGTGTTAGCACCGCTGTTTTTTATCTGTATTTTACTTGAATGGCTAATTGGCGATCGCGGCGGACGTTTACCTAAGAGTGCTCGCTACTACTTGCCAGAAGTGCTGTGTAACTTTTCTCTTGCGGGCCTGCATCAGGCAACCGATATTTTAACCGGGTTGCTGATCGCTAAATTGTACCTGCTGTTTTTTGGTTGGCGATTGTTTGATATTGATATGGGGGTGGCGAGCTTTTTGGCACTGATCGTGGCACAGGACTTCTGTTATTACTGGTTTCATCGAGCAAGTCATCGAGTGCGCTGGATGTGGGCCGCCCATGTGGCCCATCATAGCTCTGAGAATATGAACTTCAGTACGGCTTTTCGTCAAAGTTTAATGTATCCCTTAGCTGGCATGTGGTTATTTTGGCTGCCGCTCGTCGTTATCGGGTTTGACCCTAACTGGGTAGTCTTTGTGGTGTTATTGAACTTGGGCTTACAGTTTTTTGTTCACACTCAAGCGGTCAAAACACTCGGACCATTAGAATGGATTTTTAATACGCCTTCTCATCATCGCGTGCATCACGGTAGCAACCCGCAATATATTGATAAAAATTACGCTGGGGTACTGATCATTTGGGACCGACTTTTTGGCACCTATGTAAAAGAGGAAGAAACGGTTAAATACGGGATCACCAAGCCTGTGAATAGTTTCAACCCGCTGGTGGTCACGTTTAGCGAGTGGCAAGCGATGTTGCATGAGGCTTGTCGCCCCGGAATCTCGGTTAGAAAGCGCTTGCAGACATTGTTTGCACCGCCTGCGACGGCAAATGATGAGCCGTCGATAGTTGATGAGGTGCCAGCTGACCATAGCGCTGCCCATAAAATCTAAAAAAAGAGGCGCAAGCCTCTTTTTTGTCCTTAATTAATGTAACCACTGAGCTAATGGCTGGGTACTGTATTGTCAGTCATAGGGGCGGTATTGGCGCGTTTCTGTGCTTGTAAAATCACAAATTTTCCGTTAGCTGCAACAGTAGTACAGTTGTGAAATATACGTTTTAGCTTAACGTGGTAAGCCAAGTGTCTGTTGCCAACAACATGTAGAATGCCGCCATTGTCTAAGCGATGGTATGCATCTAAGAACATCTGCCAAGCGATATGATCGGTGATCGCTTCACCTTGATGAAAAGGGGGGTTGCATAATACCAGATCGGGTATGATCTTAGCATCGAGATGGGTTAAGCAGTCGTCCCAATTGAAGCTAACACTGTCATCGCAGGCGTCATCAATTTTATGACCGTTTAGTTGCCAGTTTTGCTGGGCAGAGGCGATAGCCATCTCTGAATCATCGACAAAGTGAATCTGTGCATCAGGATATCGCTGCTTCGCTCTGAGCCCTAATACGCCATTACCACAACCTAAATCGATCACGGACTTAAAATCGCCCGCTGGCATGTTTTCCAGCATAATGCGCGCCCCAATGTCGAGTTTATTGGCGGTAAATACATTGCTAAGGTTACTCAGGGTAAGCTGATACTCTGGCACCGTCCATCGGCTTTCGCTCGGCAGGGGTCTTTTTACTCCGTCACTAATGCAACTAATGACTCTGGTTTTCTTCCACGCCAAACTGGCACTGGCTTGCCCTAGGTGCTTAGCTATCACCGCCAATAATGATTTATTGATCGATTTCGCTTTGGCGCCAATCAGCACTTGGGTTCCTTGAGGCAAGGTCTGTGACAGTCTGTCGAGTTGGTGGGCAAAGTAGTTGAGATTCTTTGGCAGCTTCATTAATACTAGTTGAGTTGATGCTGGCAAGAGTTCACGACTATTGCACCATTGCACCCCAGTGGCATTTATACCATTGCATTCAAAATTATGTAGTGTGCCCAGTTGGCTGGTTTTTGCATCGGTTTCAATAGTGATTGCCCGACTGGGTTGATATTTAAGCAATGCGGTACTTAGGGCACCAAAGCTATCGTTAATGATTGCGGTAGGCACATCAGCCAACTTACGTTCCACAAGGTGTTTGAGCAGGTGTTCATCAGCCGCGTCCCAAGCTTGTAGATTAGAAGCTTGCTTAGC
The DNA here is from genome assembly GCF_000518705.1 of Shewanella colwelliana ATCC 39565. Lineage (GTDB taxonomy): Bacteria > Pseudomonadota > Gammaproteobacteria > Enterobacterales > Shewanellaceae > Shewanella > Shewanella colwelliana. Next base: position 16,698 of record NZ_JAEC01000024.1, on the reverse strand, counting down.
AGGATAACGATTAAGCGTGAGATCGATATCGACGGCGGAGAATTGAGTTGTCATGACAGTGCTGCTACCTTGAAATTTGGGCGCCGATTATCGCAGATTTACTATTATAGGTATAGTAAGCTGCCGTTGTTTGTTATGTGCGGCTATCGGCATATAAGCTATGTTCAATGACCACAGTGAGTCTTTAGGTGAAGCAGCAAGGTTTTAGTTTCGATTTGTCACAAAGTGCGCAAGCAGCGGCAGCAACCCAATGCCCAGCCCCTATTACTTTAGTTCGCGGCTTTCTGAACGTTGAGCAGCAGCAAGCACTCATGCAGGAGGCGCAACACTATCCCTTTGAACGCCCTCAAATCCGTGTTTATGGTCAATACCACCCAATACCGCGTAGCCAAGTATGGTTTGCCGATAAAGGGTGTGATTATCGTTATTCCAATCTGTTTATCGAGGCCGTCGATTGGCCTAAATATGCGCAGCGTTGCCGTGACATGTTAGCCAGGGAGTTTGGGTTACAAAGTAATGGGGTGCTGGTTAATCGCTATCGGGATGGTAACGACACCATGGGGTGGCACAGTGATGATGAGGTGGAGATAGAGCCAGGCAGTGACATAGCGTCGCTCACGCTTGGGGCGAGTCGTGATTTCCTTATTCGCCACAAACAGACAAAGGCGCGCTATACCATAGCGCTAACGAGTGGTGATCTGTTGATCATGCATTGGCCAATGCAGCAAGCTTGGCAGCATTCACTGCCTAAACGTAAGGCTGTGAGTGATTGTCGTTTAAATTATACCTTTCGCCAATTAGTGCCTAATTTTCACGCCACCGGATGAACTGTGGTGTGAAGAGTACTATTTGTAACTCAGTTCTCAATTTTGATGCGACGAATGTTCTATGCTCAAGAGAGTCGCTGGAATAAGTTCGCACCATTGCGTTGTTCATTATCTATATCGCTATAGTTAAAAGGAGTTGAGCATGAAAAAAGTATTTATCACAACCGTCACTGGTGAGGTGACCCCTGGAGTCGTAAAAGCCATGGCGAATGTCACCCGAGAAGTGGGGGGCGAGTGGGTAACAAGCAAAGTGATTAAGTTAGATACTTTGTTTGCAGCAATGATGAAGGTGAACATTGAAGAGAATGATGAAACGTCGCTTAAATCACGTTTTAACGCTGAGTTTCCAACATTGACATTTAGTTATGCGGAGCCAACGCAAGAGCTGAGTGCGTCTACCAGAACCTTGCACTTAAATGTCGATTGTGGCGATCGTCCAGGGTTGACTCGAGAGATTGTCGATATGCTATCGAACCTAAATTTGATCATAGAGCATATGGAGTTTAACCGCATGCATGTGTCGACCATTGGTCAAACGGTGTTCTCGTCCAAGCTCGCGTTGGCAGTGCCTGCAGAAGTGAGTAATGACAGTGTGGTTGAACTTCTTGAAGGGATAGCTAAAGACGCGCGTGTGAGCATTCTTGCTGCCTAAGGGAGTCGCTAATTGTGCGGCGGATTTGAGCCTTGCATTGAGACGGTTGACCTTTAGTCGCTGTCAAAGTAATCTGCCGCCATCGTTTTTGTACTCAAATTGAGACAACGTCTATGTCAGTTGAACAGAATATTACCGAAAAGCTTACCGCGGCATTATCACCGGTTCATTTAGAAGTGATAAATGAAAGCGATAATCACCATGTGCCACCCAATTCAGAAACCCATTTTAAAGTGATTATTGCCAGCGAGGCCTTTGAGGGTAAACGCTTAATTGGTCGCCATCGTAGCGTTAATGAAGCGCTTGCTGATGAATTTGCTCAAGGGCTGCATGCACTCTCTATGCATACCTTTACCCCTAGTGAGTGGCAAGCAGAAGGTAATGTTCCTGACTCGCCAAAGTGCAAGGGCTAAGCAAGCTTTAGTGACTGACTACTGTCGTTGGCATATTGTCATACAGTCGTCAGTCTAATTCACCTCATGTTACTTACGTAATGCTTTACAACCAATCATCCGTCACGCATATTATCCACTCAGTTATCCCTACATAATTACCGCTACTTTAGTCGCCTTAAGTCGCCAATATTGGAGAGAAAAATGCCGTTACTCGATAGTTTTACCGTTGACCATACACGAATGAATGCCCCAGCAGTGCGTGTGGCAAAAACGATGAAAACCCCAAAAGGGGATACGATTACGGTATTCGACCTACGTTTTTGTGTACCCAATCAAGAGATATTAAGCGAGCGTGGGATCCATACTTTAGAGCACCTTTTTGCCGGATTTATGCGTGATCATTTAAATGGTGATAGCGTGGAAATTATCGACATTTCACCTATGGGGTGTCGTACTGGGTTTTATATGAGCCTAATTGGCACGCCTGCTGAGTCAGTCGTGGCTGAAAGCTGGTTAGCGGCGATGGAAGATGTACTCAAAGTGAAACAGCAAAATGAAATTCCAGAGTTAAACGAGTTTCAGTGCGGCACTTATGAGATGCACTCCTTAGAGCAAGCCAAAGAAATTGCTAAAAACATTATTGCCGCGGGCGTGAACGTGAATAAGAACGATGACTTAAAATTGAGCGATGAGATCCTCAATGGTTTGTAATATTCGCCCATAATAAAAGAGCGACTAAGGTCGCTTTTTTTTGCGGCGTTAACTGAATTGCTGATCAACTTGATGGCCAGTTCATCATCAGCAATCTCACGATTTTAACTCGTGAACTGTATTTTTTTTGTTCAATCAGTGTTGGCGTCTTGTGACGTCCAGTATTGCCCGCTTTTATGGTATTTCCGACTACCTAAATGCATATAACCCTGCTAGGACAGGGGGCTAAATTAGTTTGGCATCACCTAAATCATATAAATTACATTAACTGTGATCTACTCCTCACTGTAAAAAAGCTCTGTTCCCTTTTAAAACACCCGTATTTTTCATAGCGATAACTAAATATTTACGGTAAAATGCGCCCGACCAGCGTGATTGCGATCGCATTTCTGTAATAAATCTGCGCTAGCTCAACGCGATAGGTTTTGTTTGAAATCTATCTCGTTTAGCAGGAACGCGACGCATTATCTTTCCTTCATAACGTAGTGCTTGTGGATATGATTACAATAAAGAAAGGATTGGACCTACCTATAACAGGTGGACCAGAGCAAGTTATCCATAATGGCCCAGCCATTAAACATGTAGCTACTTTGGGTGAAGAGTATATTGGCTTACGTCCCACAATGAAGATTAAAGTGGGCGATAAAGTGCAAAAAGGTCAGGTGATTTTTGAAGACAAAAAGAATCCTGGCGTTAAATATACTGCTTTAGCCAGTGGCACAATTTCAGAAATTAACCGGGGCGCACAGCGTGTTCTTCAGTCAGTTGTCATTGAAGTGGAAGGGGACGATAGCGTTTCCTTTGCTAAATATGATGCAGCGGCTTTAGACACTCTTGACCAGCAACTGGTGCGTGACAACTTGATTGAATCAGGTTTGTGGACCGCACTACGTACGCGTCCTTTCAGCAAAGCACCTAGCGTAGATTCATCTGCCGCTGGTATCTTTGTGACCGCCATCGATACTCAACCGCTTGCCGCCGATCCTGCCGTTATCATTAACGAGCACAAGGACGATTTTGCTAATGGCTTAAAAGTCTTAGCGAGATTGACGGAAGGTAAAGTTTATCTGTGTAAAGCGCCTGGTACTGATATCCCAGCGGCTAATGCGCAGGTTGAAGAGTTTGCCGGTCCGCATCCAGCAGGTCTTGCTGGTACGCATATTCATTTTGTATTACCAGCGTCGGCTAAACGTACTGTTTGGCAAGTGGGTTATCAAGATGTGATAGCAATCGGTCAACTATTTACGACTGGTGAATTAAACACTCAGCGTGTTGTTGCGGTTGCGGGTCCTAAAGCATTAAAGCCAAGATTAGTTCGTACAGTGGGTGGTGCATCAACTGTTGAATTAACTGCAGGTGAAGCTGCCGAAGGTGAAGTACGTATTATTGCGGGCTCAGTCTTAAACGGTAAAACCGCTGTTGGCGCTCACGCTTACGTTGGTCGCTTCCATAACCAAGTTTCATTGCTTGAAGAAGGCAGAGAGCAAGAGTTTATTGGTTGGGCTATGCCTGGTGCGAATAAGTTCTCTATTACTCGTGCATTCTTAGGGCACTTATCACCATCTCGTTTATTTAATATGACAACGAGTACTGGTGGTTCGGACCGTGCGATGGTGCCAATTGGTAACTATGAGCGTGTTATGCCTCTCGATATTCTTCCGACAATGTTACTACGTGACCTCGTTTCTGGTGATACAGACGGCGCGGCAACACTTGGTGCGTTGGAGTTAGACGAAGAAGATTTGGCACTATGTACTTTCGTATGTCCTGGTAAGTATGACTATGCATCATACCTACGCGACTGCTTAGATACGATTGTGAGGGAAGGCTAATGGGCTTGAAAGAGTTATTCAAAAGTATTGAACCCCAGTTTGAAAAGGGTGGTAAATACGAAAAGTTTTATGCGATTTTTGAAGCCGCATATACTGTCTTTTATACGCCAGGTCATGTGAACAAGGGCCGTACCCATGTTCGTGACAACCTAGACCTAAAACGTATGATGATTACGGTTTGGGCTTGTGCATTCCCTGCGATGTTTGTGGGTATGTATAACGTAGGTTTACAAGCACAAGACGCATTGGCTGCTGGCTTTGCCGCTCCTGATACGTGGCAAGTTGCTTTGTTCGGACTGTTTGGTACTGAATTGACTGCAAATTCAGGTGTCGCCGCATTGATGTGGTATGGCGCTTGTTGGTTCTTACCCATCTATGCCGTGACATTTGCTGTCGGCGGTATTTGGGAAGTACTCTTTGCATCAGTACGTGGACATGAAGTTAACGAAGGTTTCTTTGTTACCTCGATTCTATTTGCACTGACCCTACCCGCAACGATTCCATTATGGATGGTTGCACTGGGTATCACCTTCGGTGTGGTCGTTGCCAAAGAGATCTTCGGTGGAACTGGGCGTAACTTCTTAAACCCTGCGTTGGCGGGTCGTGCGTTCCTATTCTTCGCTTACCCGCTAAGCATGTCTGGCGACACAACTTGGGTTGTTGCTGCTGATGGTTTCTCTGGCGCAACGGCACTGAGCCAAGCAGCGCAAGGCACATTAGAATATGGCCTAACGCAAGACTGGTGGAATGCGTTTTTTGGATTCATTCCTGGTTCGGTGGGTGAAGTATCTACCTTAGCTATCTTGATTGGTGGCGCAGTTATCGTCTATACCCGTATCGCTTCGTGGCGCATCGTGGGTGGTGTAATGGCCGGTATGATTGCTGTATCACTATTGCTTAACGCGATTGGTAGTGACACTAACCCAATGTTTGCAATGCCTTGGTATTGGCACCTTGTGTTAGGTGGTTTTGCGTTTGGTATGATGTTCATGGCGACAGACCCTGTGTCAGCGTCATTTACCAATAATGCTAAATGGGCCTACGGTATCCTCATCGGTGCTATGGCTGTATTCATTCGTGTTATCAACCCTGCTTTCCCTGAAGGCATGATGTTGGCCATCTTATTCGCTAACCTATTTGCTCCATTATTTGACCATTTTGTGGTTCAGTCGAATATCAAGCGGAGGATTGCTCGTGGCTAGTAATAAAGATTCGTTCGGAAGAACACTGTTTGTTGTTATTGGCTTGTGTTTCATTTGCTCTATGTTCGTTTCGACGGCTGCAGTGCTATTGAAACCAGTTCAACAAGAAAACAAATTACTCGATAAGCAGAAGTACATTCTTGAAGCTGCTGGCCTGATTAATACCAAAGAAGGCAAAGTAGAGAAAGAGCAGATCCTTGAAACATACAATAAGTATGTTGAAGCTAAGCTGGTTGACCTGAAAACAGGTGACTGGGTAGAGGGTGATGCCGATACTTTTGATACAGAGAAAGCGGCGCGTACGCCAGCGACCTCTTTTGTACCGAAAAACGACATAGCGTCAGTTAAACGTGTAGCAAATGAAGCGGTGGTTTACCTTGTTCGTGATGATAACCAGCAACTGCAAACCGTGATTATTCCTGTGAAAGGTTATGGTTTGTGGTCAACGATGTTTGCTTTCCTTGCTGTTGAGCCAGATCTGAATACAATTCGAAGCTTGGTGTATTACAGCTTTACTGGTTCTGGTGAAACACCAGGTCTTGGTGGTGAAGTGCAAAACCCACAGTGGATCGCTAAATGGAATGGTAAGAAGCTATATAACGATAAGGGGGAGTTAGCGATTAGCGTAACTAAAAACCCAACAGTTGCAGCTTCTCCTTACGGTGTTGATGCATTATCAGGTGCGACGCTGACCGGTAATGGTGTTCAAAACTCACTGGACTTCTGGTTAGGTGAAGAAGGTTTTGCTCGCTTTATCGAAAAAGCTCGCAACGGAGGGCTTAGCTAATGGCTGATGCTAAAGAACTTAAACAGGTTCTCACTGGACCTATCATCAGTAATAACCCGATTGCTTTGCAAATTCTGGGTGTATGTAGTGCACTAGCTGTTACCGCTAAAATGGAAACAGCTATCGTAATGACCATTGCACTGACTGCGGTAACGGCGTTGTCTAACTTGTTCATCTCAATGATCCGTAACCACATTCCTAGTAGTGTGCGTATTATTGTGCAGATGACCATTATCGCATCGCTTGTAATCGTGGTAGACCAAGTGTTGCAAGCTTATGCTTACGATGTGGCTAAGCAATTATCAGTCTTCGTTGGTTTGATTATTACTAACTGTATCGTTATGGGCCGTGCTGAGGCGTATGCGATGAAGACCCCACCTTTGATGAGTTTCATGGATGGTGTCGGAAATGGTCTAGGCTACGGTGCAATCCTATTGTCTGTCGGCTTCGTACGTGAACTATTTGGTAATGGTTCATTGTTCGGTATTGAAATCTTAAGCAAGATTTCAGACGGTGGCTGGTATCAGCCAAATGGCCTACTGCTTCTGCCTCCTAGTGCGTTCTTCCTGATCGGTGCATTGATCTGGATTATCCGTACGATGAAGCCAGAACAAGTTGAAGCAAAAGGATAAGCATAATGGAACATTATATTAGTCTATTGATTCGTTCTGTTTTCATTGAAAACATGGCGTTATCCTTTTTCCTCGGTATGTGTACTTTCTTGGCGGTATCTAAGAAAGTTAAGACAGCTATAGGGCTAGGTGTTGCAGTTATCGTGGTACTGGCAATTTCAGTGCCTGTTAACCAAATAATCTATCAAGGTATTTTAGCGCCAGGCGCATTAGCGTGGGCGGGTGTACCAGATGCTGATTTGAGCTTCTTGAAGTTCATCACCTTTATTGGTGTGATTGCAGCACTGGTTCAAATCCTTGAGATGACATTGGATAAGTATTTTCCACCGCTTTATAACGCGTTGGGGATCTTCCTACCACTAATCACTGTTAACTGTGCGATTTTCGGTGCAGTGTCTTTCATGGTTGAGCGTGACTACAACCTGACTGAAAGTTTAGTGTTTGGTATAGGTTCTGGTATCGGTTGGGCATTGGCGCTTGTCTTGCTTGCTGGTATCCGTGAGAAGCTAAAATATGCTGATGTTCCTAACGGGCTGCGCGGGCTAGGTATTACCTTTGTTACCGCTGGTTTGATGGCTCTAGGTTTCATGTCGTTTTCTGGTGTGTCTCTGTAAAGAGACACCTAACGACGTCTTAATTTGAACCTTTAAGGATAAGTTAATGGGTATTCTTGAATCTACTCCAATCGATGTATATCTCGGTGTGAGTATGTTTACCGTGATTGTAACGGTTTTGGTATTAGTGATTTTGTTCGCTAAGTCAAAATTAGTTGCAAGCGGTGATGTCACAATCGGCATCAACGATGATGCGGGTAAAGCAATTAAAACAGCTGCAGGCGGTAAGCTACTTGGTGCACTCGCCGAGAGCGGTATCTTCGTATCATCTGCTTGTGGCGGTGGTGGTACTTGTGGTCAGTGTAAAGTACACGTTAAATCCGGTGGCGGTGATATTCTGCCGACTGAGATGGACCATATCAGTAAAGGCGAAGCGCGCGAAGGCTGTCGTTTATCTTGCCAGGTTAACGTCAAGAACGACATGGAGATCGAGTTAGAAGAAGAGATCTTCGGCGTGAAGAAGTGGGATTGTGAAGTTATCTCTAACGATAGCAAAGCGACCTTCATTAAAGAGCTTAAGCTGCAAATTCCAGATGGCGATTCAGTGCCGTTCCGTGCCGGTGGTTATATTCAGATTCAAGCCCCTGCTCACCATGTTAAATATGCAGATTATGATATTCCTGCTGAGTACCGTGGCGACTGGGAGCACTTTGGATTCTTTAATCTAGAGTCTAGCGTTGAAGATGAAACCATCCGTGCATACTCCATGGCGAACTATCCTGAAGAGGAAGGTATCATCATGCTGAACGTGCGTATTGCAACGCCTCCACCACGTAACCTGAGCTTACCTTGCGGTAAGATGTCATCGTACATCTTTAGCCTAAAAGCGGGTGATAAGGTGACGATTTCTGGTCCATTTGGTGAATTCTTCGCTAAAGAGACTGATGCGGAAATGGTATTTGTGGGTGGTGGTGCAGGTATGGCGCCAATGCGTTCACATATCTTCGACCAGCTTAAACGTCTTAACTCTAAGCGTAAGATAAGCTTCTGGTATGGTGCTCGTTCTAAGCGTGAAATGTTCTATGTTGAAGATTTCGATGGCTTAGCGGCAGAAAACGATAACTTCGTTTGGCATGTTGCACTGTCTGATCCGCAACCTGAAGATAACTGGGATGGTTACACTGGGTTTATTCATAATGTACTTTATGAAAATTACCTACGTGATCACGATGCGCCAGAAGATTGTGAGTTCTACATGTGTGGACCTCCAATGATGAACGCTGCTGTTATCGGTATGCTTAAAGATTTGGGCGTTGAAGATGAAAACATCCTTCTGGATGACTTCGGCGGTTAATCGTTAATTCTTATGATAATATCGCCCTGTATAGTGCCGAGAATCAACCGCTAGGTTGGTTTTCGGTAACCGAATCAGGGTTGTTATTGAGGAATATGGTCAACATGTTTAAGACCTTTTTAAATGGGTTAGTCCTTATCGGACTAGCCTTTTTTATTTCAGCATGTACTAAACCTGCTGAAATGATCTCTCTGTCGGGCCAAACGATGGGGACGACATATCATATTAAATTCGTGGGCGGCGATCGTATGCCTGACGAACAGCTGTTACAGGCTGAGATCGATCTTGCGCTAGAGAAAGTCAATGATCAGATGTCGACTTACCGCAACAACTCAGAACTCTCACAGTTTAATCAGATGTCTTTATCGTCCACAACAGAGGTCTCTAGTGATACTGCGCTAGTTATTCAGGCGGGGATAGACCTGTATAACAAGACGGATGGTGCATTAGATATTACCTTAGGTCCGCTGGTTAACTTGTGGGGCTTTGGTCCAGACAAGCGACCGACAAAGGTGCCCAGTGCAGCCCTTATCGCAGAGACAAAAGCCAAGACGGGAATAAAATACCTCTCAGTCGATGGTCAACGTTTGAGTAAACGTAATGCAGATTTGTATGTCGATCTGTCATCCATAGCAAAAGGTTTTGGTGTCGATAAAGTGGCTAGCTTGCTTGCCAAGTACCAGCCTAAAGGCTATTTGGTCGAAATAGGCGGTGAGTTAAGCCTTTATGGCGTAAAAGCCGATGGCAGTGCATGGGTCGTCGCTATTGAGCAACCCGATGTTGATGAGCGCCAAGTTCAGTTAGTGATTAAGCCGGGCAATATGGCAATGGCGACGTCTGGCGACTATCGTAACTATTATGAAGAAGATGGTCAGCGTTTTACGCATATCATCGATCCTCGTAATGGCTATCCTATCGATCATCGGTTAGCCTCAGTGACCGTTTTGCATCCTCAAAGTATGATTGCTGACGGCTATGCAACCGCAATGATGGTGTTAGGCACTGAAGCCTCGCTGGCATTAGCGAACGAGCAGCAGTTAGCGATTATGCTGATTGAGAAGAAAGCTGACGGCTACAAGGTCTATTATAGTGATGCCTTTAAGCCATTCGTAGGTTTGTGATAGAATGACCGCGCTGTGCAGCCCTTTTTGATGATAGGCAGACGGCGCCAAACATTCGTGTAGCAAAGCATCTAAATCGATCAAGGGTTTACATGCAGTTGGAGTAAGTGATGAGCACTTTTATAGCGGCTTTTGTTGTATTACTACTATTTTTCGTATTGATGTCGATTGGCTATATCGTCAAGCAAAAGTCAATTGCGGGAAGTTGTGGCGGCCTTGGTGCCCTAGGAATCGACAAAGCCTGTGATTGCGATGATCCCTGTGATAAGCGCAAAGCCAAAATGGCGGAAGAAGAGCGTCGTGAAAAACTGACCAAAGATCGCATCATCTAAGTTATCTCGCTCAATGCGATAATGATTAAAGGCTCCTATGTGGAGCCTTTTTTGTGGCTGAGCTATGGGAACGCCAGTGGTGTTAACTATGGCATTTATCTAGGTTGCTGAATCCTGTGAATTTTCGATGATAATGGATAACACCGCCCCTAATTGTTCAGCAAAAATGAGCTAGTGCTTTTGTAAATCATAATGAAAATAAGAATGATTGACTTTGGTAAGTGGCTGAAAGTCAATGTTTAATTTGTTATCGCTTGTTTTTTGAGCTAGGCTGTTTATTGATTTAGATCAATAAAAGGATTTCAAATGAAAGGCCATCCCAATGTGATCAGGCAGCTTAATAAGATGTTAACGTTTGAGTTGACGGCGATTAATCAATATTTTCTCCATGCACGCATGTATAAAAATTGGGGCTTAGAAGAGCTCAATGAAAAATGCTACAAAAAGTCGATTCAAGATATGAAGCATGCAGACAAGCTTATTGAACGTGTGCTGTTTCTCGAAGGACTTCCCAATCTGCAGCAATTAGAAAAGTTACGCATCGGCGAAAAGCCTGAAGAGATGTTGCATTGCGATAAAACCATGCTCGAAGAGCAACTGGTTGAGCTTCGCGGGGCAATCTCCTTATGTGAAACAGAGCAAGATTATGTCAGCCGGGAGATCCTTGAAGATCTGCTCGAAGATGAAGAGGAATACCTAGATTGGATTGAAGCACAGCAAGGCTTAATTGCGATGACAGGTATTCAAAACTATTTACAAGCACAGATAGAGTCAGAGTAGGAGCTAAGCGATGAAAGGTAATCAAGCAGTGATAGACACACTTAATCAACTCCTGACTGGCGAGCTATCGGCAATGGACCAATATTTCGTTCATGGCTTGATGTATGACGACTGGGGGCTCACTGAACTTCATGAGCGCATTTCACATGAGTCTGATGATGAGCGAGAGCATGCGAGAAAGCTGGTTGAGCGTATTTTGTTTCTAGAGGGAACTCCCGATGTTGCCAGTCGTGAAGCCCTCAATATTGGTAAGAACCCGCAAGAGATGCTGCAAAACGATCTTAATTATGAATATCAGGTCGCGGCTAACTTACGTAGCGCGATTGCGCTGTGCGAACAAAAAGAAGATTTTGTTTCACGTGAGCTACTAGAAGTCTTGCTGGAAGAGACTGAATCAGATCATATGTATTGGCTTGAGAAGCAACTAGGGCTTATCGATAAGGTAGGCCTGCAAAACTACCTACAATCAAAAATGTAAATGCAACATAACTTTATATCTGCTGTTGTTGGGCGGCGATGGGAAACTTTCGCTGCCCTTTTTATTGAGCAGAAAAATCTCTTATGGCCTAATTGAATACTGTTTAAATATACAGTATTCTTGCCGTGGAGGTATCGAGATTGAAAAAGTTTATTCATGTAGATATGGATTGTTTCTATGCTGCGGTAGAGATGCGTGATTTTCCTGAATTGAGGGGCAAGCCCATTGCGGTAGGTGGGCGTAGCGATCGCCGTGGGGTGATCAGTACATGCAACTATGAAGCGAGGCAGTTTGGCGTGCGCTCAGCAATGGCGTCGGCCTATGCACTGAAACTGTGTCCAAACTTGATACTCGTCCCCGGCAGAATGAGTGTATATAAAGAGGTCTCAAGCCAAATACGCTCGGTGTTTGCCCATTATACCGATCTGATAGAGCCTTTATCGCTCGATGAAGCCTACCTTGATGTTACTGACTGCGAGCAACATAAAGGCTCTGCGACATTGATTGCCGCCGCAATTAGGCAAGATATCTTTGAGCTGACAGGCCTCACTGCATCGGCAGGCATCGCCCTCGTGAAGTTTTTAGCCAAAATCGCCTCCGACATGAACAAACCCAATGGGCAGTATGTGATAACACCCGATAGGATTGAAGGCTTCGTTAAAACCCTGCCGTTGATTAAAATACCTGGGGTGGGCAAAGTCACTGCTGCCAAACTTGAACAGATAGGCTTAGTGACTTGTTTAGATGTGCAGCAGTACCCTAAACAGGCGTTACTTGAGCGGTTTGGTAAATTTGGCAGCGTGTTAGTAGATAGGGCTTATGGTATTGACCCTAGAGGCTTATCACTTAACCGAGAGCGCAAGTCAGTCGGCGTTGAGACGACTCTAGCAAAAGATATCTATACCTTTGAGCAGTGTAAGTCAGTGATGCCGCAGTTGATCCAGGAGCTTGGCGCGCGTTTAAGCCGCAGTGCTAAAACCCGTGGTATTCATAAGCAGGTGGTTAAACTTAAATTTGATGACTTTAAGCAAACCACCATAGAACATCGCAGCGATGCACTGTCTGTGAAGTTGTTTTACGAGCTATTATCTCAAGCCCTTAATCGCAGAGAAGGGCGCGGCATTCGTTTGCTTGGTGTATCGGTGGGGTTAGAGAGTGCTGCTGTCATTTCTGACAGCGAAGATGAAGTGAATACAGCGCAATTAAATCTCGGGTTTTAGGGTTATTCCTTTATTCCTTTATTCCTTTTGCGTGTTGCCGCTGATGGGATGGTTATTGGTTATGTTTGTTTGAAGTTATACCTTCAATGGTCGTTAATTGCCTGCCGCAGACCTTATGTGCAAGCGCTCTTTTGGCTCGCTGTGAATATGTCCCTATACGCTCCACGGCGGCATCTGACGTGAATGGATTCACAAATGCCGCGATGAAATGGATGTCAGAGAGCGGCCATGCCATCAACGTCCGCAGCTGCATCTACACTAGGTTATTTTCTCTCTTCGTTTTAGCTTCATTTGCTGTGAGTGGCGAGTAAAAAGCTAAGGTTTTTTTGCCCCAAAGTGTGCTGGCCTTGGAATGAAGGCCGATTACATTTTTTGGTTTAGCTTCTGGCTGAGTTGGTATTGGTTAGTTTGTATGAAGGTTATTCCTTTATTGTTATCTATCGCTTCCCTGCGAGGGTATGTGCAGATACTTCTGCTCCACGCCGTGAATCCATCCTTGGAGGCTCGACGATGGCATCCCTGCCATCAACGTCCGCAGCTGCATCTACACTAGGTTATTTTATCTCTTCGATTTAGCTTCATTTGGTGTGAGGGCGAGTAAAAAGCTAACGTGCTTTTGCCCCAAAGTTAGCTAGCCTTCGAATGAAGGCCGATTACATTTTTTGGTTTAGCTTCTGGCTGAGTTGGTATTGGTTAGTTTGTATGAAGGTTATTCCTTTATTGTTATCTATCGCTTCCCTGCGAGGGTATGTGCAGATACTTCTGCTCCACGCCGTGAATCCATCCTTGGAGGCTCGACGATGGCATCCCTGCCATCAACGTCCGCAGCTGCATCTACACTAGGTTATTTTATCTCTTCGATTTAGCTTCATTTGGTGTGAGTCGCTAGTTCAAAAGCTAACATGCTTTTGCCCCAAAGTGTGTCAGGACGGGATTGACCCTAGTTTCAAACATCTGCTGTTTGACTTACTTTCCCTCATGCCCAGGGCTCTAACTCTATGGCCAAATTAGCTAATCCACTACACCTCCCCCCCCCAAAAAAAATAATGCATGTGCTCAACAAGACTACTATACCGTCGGCCATAAGAATTCTTTGATTGTTGAAAATTTCCCCGTCTTAACCAAATTCGGGTCTCTGTAATTCATATTCTTATCGTATTCAATCATAGATAATCTGCTTGCACTAACTTATTCAGTACCTAGTTTTTTATCGGAGTACCTATGAAATCGATCCCCAAATTATTAACTTACGCGCTGTGCACTTCTTTCACGCTTCCTGCGTTGGCAGAATCACCACTAGATTTCCAATTCCCGCGAGAATGCCGATTAACAGAGGCAGGGTATCCAGTCCCCTTATGTGGACAACCAATAACTAAACACAATGTTATTTCAAAAACTGACGGCGAGCATCGTCAATATTCAGAGCACTTTATAGCAGGGCAAGAATCAATCGAGCTTGATGAAATGCGAATAACGACAATCGGCTCTGGTAACCCACCTGTACGTATGGGACAAGCATCCACAAGTTGGTTAGTAGAACTTGGAAATGGTGATAATTTCATCTTTGATGTAGGGGGTGGAACAGTACCAAATCTCTGGAGTCTTGGTTTACCTCACGATTCATTGGATAAAGTCTTCGTCACTCACTTACACTTAGACCACGTTGGCGGAATATTTAATTTATGGGATTCAATGGGCTGGGGGCGCAATGCACCTTTAAATGTGTATGGATCTTCTGGTCATAATCCTGAGCTGGGAGTTGCAAGCTTTGTCGAGCATGTTGAAAAGGCGGCGGCTTGGCATGTACTTAGTAAAACCGGGATCGCCGCAAATGAAGGCATGCAAATCCAAGCCCATGAATTTGATTACTCGAAATTTAGCCCCGAAACGCCGAAACAGTTAGTATATTCAGAAAACGATGTGAAAATATATGCGTTCCCGGTTGATCATATTCTGGTTGGTTCAGTGGGTTATCGACTAGAGTGGAATGGGTTATCAATGGCATTTACTGGCGATAGTGAGCCTACAACACATGAAGCTGAAATGGCGAAAGGTGTAGATGTGTTCATCCACGAGCTGTTTATTGATGCTCCAACATTTTCAGACAAAAACAATATGCCTATAGAAGTCGCTGAGAATATTGTGCATAAACATACTTCAGCAAGTGAGCTTGGAGAAATATTTACAATTTCTAAGCCTGGTTTAGGGGTAGGAACGCATTTCTTCACTAATGAAGATACGATTGATAGGGCCTTTAAAGGACTTGTCGAGTCATATGGTGGCCCAGTTGCTATTGCTCAAGATCTTATGGTTATTAATGTAACTAAAGAGCAAATTGTCACTAGAATGGCACGAACAGATTTGTTGAGTTGGTCTGCACCATCTGAGCCTGGTGAAGTGACATTTGATGAAAAACCCACGGAAGGGCTAACGCCTAAATGGGTATCCGACACTCGTTTGTAACAATGAACAATATATTGGCTTGATCATGTAAAACTTAAAACGCCCTGACAGGGCGTTTTTTAGCGATAAAAGAAAATGTTGTTTAGCGTTAGGGCTGTTCAACAGAGTTAAAAAAATCTTGCAGGGTTTGATGTAAGTATTGATTTAAAGGATAGCTCCTACGTGTTTGCAGATACCCACCAATAATATCAAACCGTTTATGTTCATCCGCAACTAGTGGTAGCGGATGAACGTCTAAATCTTCTCCCAATTCGGCTACATAACTGCTGGAAAAACAAATCGCGTCGGTTGTTTTTACGGTATGCAACGCCGCTTTGAGACTGTGTGTTTTCAGTACTACATTAGCTTGATACCCTTTTAATTGGTAGATGTCGTGTAGCGCGCTTTTGTCGTAGTTGACACCTGCTAAATAGAGTTGAACAATAGGTAATTCATGAATTCTTTCCCACTCATTCCCTTCTTTTAAAACTGGATGATTCTTTCTAGCAAGAATTCCTGAAGTCACGGTTTTTACATGGTGGCTGTAAATATCTTGAGGGAATGGAAAGTTTGAAATTTGTAAAGCATAATCAATTTTTCCATTTAACATATCTCTTAAAGACTGATTCTGCCAAAAGTCTAATTCGACTTTCGCATTTGGAAGCTTAGAAAAAAGCAGTTTTATTAACCGTTCTCCGAACACTTCTAATATGTAAGTATTAACGGAGATCGACACGGTGCCACGAAACTGAAATGGTTCGAAGTTACTAAATGAATCAATAACTTTTGCGACAGGGTTGAGCATTTCTACGGTAGCTTCGGAAAGCTGGATTGCTAATTCAGAGGGTTCGATGCCGTGCGCTTTTCTTAGAAATAGGTGGTCTCCAAACGTTTCTTTAAGCTTTGCCACACCACGACTCACACTGGTTTGTGAAATACCCAATATTTCAGCAGTTTTGTAGGTATTCCGAGTTTCAACCAGCACTTTCAACATTCTGAGTAAGTTCAAATCCATTTCGGTCAGTGCTTTGTCCATTAAACTTCCCTGATAAGTGAAATATCGACATTGTATTGTAGCTGTATTGAACGCTATGTAGTAATGATGTGGAACAAATATGCTGAGTTCGGCCCATGAATGATTAATAATGGCTGGCTTTGATTTTTATTAGGCGTAAGAATATCAGGCAAGCGTTTTACCTGTGGCGGCTTGACGATGTTGAGCCACTCCCAGTGTTGGTAGAGCACATGGCGATAGAAAAACTGCAGGCCGTTACGGTCGAGCTTAACCGTGCTCCATGAGTGTGATGCAATCAGTTGAGCAAAGTAGCGCTTCAAATCGTCGGTGCTCAGGTTATCAGGGCAACAGTCAAAGTAAGCAG